>JAMPBO010000027.1 GCA_023666705.1 Bacteroides sp. | reverse complement strand
AAATGTGAGGTATTCTTGCGGTCTTAAAAGTTGCAATTCAAAATACACATATCGGCTGGCAACATAAGGCTGTGTACTCAGACAACAGTCCGTGCCCCACATAATAGAAAAGGCAAAATATCAATATGCTAAAGATAGCCGGTAATTATAAAAATACAAAACAACAGAGGGCTTATCGCGGGTAAGCAACTGTGTGCCTTAAATCCCTACTGCGGCAGCCTTTTTTAATTAAGCAGCTCATTTTTAATTTTATTCAGCAAATCGAGCAGATTATTGTAGCCTGCATCCACAGAGTCTTCTATACTCACATCCCCCTGATATCCCTGATACAATTCTGCATCCTCATAATCAATGCTGTATGCATCAAATTGTTGATTGTACTGTTTGCCACAGAGTATTTGCCCATCCGCTTCTACTTTACCGATTGCCATGTCAATCGGTCCGTCACTTGTGACTACAGGTACAACCGCATCCGTCATCAGAATAAGCACACTTTCCGAGCCTTTTTTGCCGCATACATATGCCCTGTATTCCTCACCCTGATATACACGGCTTTGTCCGTCAGCTTTGATTTTTGTGCCTGCAACGCCAAGATTATCCATAAGCGTAACTGCAGCTTTTCCGTCCAGCATAAGAATCCTGCTATATTCTTTACTGTCATTTTCGTGATTGGTAAAATCCGAAAGGGTACCCAGATAACAAAATTCTCCATCGTTAAAGCTGTACAGCTTCACGGCTTCCCTTGTCTGGTTCATGTCAAGCCTAACCGTCTGTCCGTCTGGAAATTTGAAGCTGTTTCCAAAATACAAAAGCTTCGTACTATCTGTGACACCCATATTCCGGAATACAAGATTTGACTCTTCTCCGCCCGCATCGCAAATTATCGTTTGGGAACCTGCATATGAATCAATGATATATGTGTCATTTCCCAAGCCGCCATCTAAAACATTGATTCCGCCGCCTGCTATCAGTATGTCGTCTGCAACATATCCGTATAATTTATCGTTGCCCATACCGCCATACAAAACCGTCGAGACCGCAAAGGAAGAATTCACACCGATACCGTCATATGCACGAAGCACACTGCCACGCCTGGAGGCAAGCATTACCCTGCCATCCTTAACGGCACCCATGGAAATAGCAGTAAACATATCTGTGTCTATGCTTTCCAAGCCCTCGTGTATACTGAACTTTCCGATATTCTCCATCCCTGCCTCAACAATATTTTTTGTGATGTCCAGCGTCTTGCTTCCGGTTGGGGCATATGTGTATGTCTCCTCCCCTTTGACACATTTATCAAGCAGGTATATTTTATTTTCATCATGTCCCACCGTTGACCATGCTATATGTGAGCCTGCTGTTGACAGTTTCGGAATCAGGGTGTTCTCAACAAGCTGATTAAGATTTGTCTTTCGGTCAAGCTGATACATATATTCTGCATTTGTGTGCTGGATAATATCTGCTGCCACATATCCCGTATCATCCGTATAATTACAAAATGTACTGTCCTCAATCCCCGTAAACCCGTCAATGTCCATATAATTATAAAAATACACCAAATCAATGACATGCCCACATGCACCGTCAAAGGAATAGCCCTGCTCTCCCGTCACGACAGATGCATAGCAGACAAGTGCCCCGCCGAGAGAATGTCCTGCAAATGTAATACTGACATTCTTTCCCTCCAAGCTCTTTCTTAAATCATCATAAGCCGCCTTTGCATCAGGAAACTGTCCTGACAGCTCATTTAACAATGCAAACTTAAAATCCGTTCCAATCCAGTCGTTACTCTCATCAAGGGCAAACTCATCCGTAAACATTTCGCTGCCCCGGAACACAAGCACAGCCTCAGCTTCACCCAAAAATGCCACCGCATAAAAGCCTGTCACATCATTGTTATTGTATATTTTTAATATTTCATAATCTCCGATAAATTTTCCGTACAGGCTTTCATACGTAATGCCTGAATCTGTCCAAATTTCACCTGCATATAAATCAGGATTATCCTGCACATATTCCCTGACTGTCCTGCCCTCATAGCCATCCAGATAATCGTACACGAGCTTTGAGAGCAACAGATGGTTCAACTCGTCCAAGTCAGTTTCCGTTCCATCAAACCAAAGCTCATCCTCAGAATAAAAAGCATCCTGAACTCCTTCTGCATCCACCGCACCGCAAGGCAGGGCATACGAACAAACAAGCACAAGGCAGATAAGATACAAAACCATGATTTTAAATCTTCTCATTTTATCCATCTCCTTTTTTTAAACATCCCAAACTACCATAACCATAAGAAATTATTATCTGTACTCAAAAATTCTATGTTATTAATAAAAACGATTTTTGTAATATCATGTTCCCTTGCCAAATCACTTACATTTTTGTGATAATACCGCAAATCCACCACATGTATCTCGCTAAAATTGTCTGCAAGGAGCGGTAACAGGCAATGTGCATAGGAATCCTTGACAACAAGAAGCTTTTCCTCATTATCACTGTTACTTGTGATTTTTACATAGGAATGGTTTCCGTCCAGATATACCGTATATTTATCCTTTTTATTCAGATTGTCGTAGCTGTATAAGCTATCCTCCCAATTCTTGTCATCTGATCTGTCAGCATACTCAACTCTATATGCCCCATCAGGCTTTTGATACAATAAAATGCTGTCAGGCTTTTGTGTAAAGGTAGGTGCACCCGAGTATAGGGTTCCGTAAAATTCATCGCTTGCAACAGTGATATCATATTCACGTTTCGGTGTTGCAGCAATATTAAGTGCATCACACAAAACACTATAGCCGATATACGCTCCCTTTGCCGTCCAATGATGATCCGTATTATAATAAATATACTCATTTTTTGCCTGCATAAGTGCAGGAGAACAGTCAGCAATTTTAATTTTATCCGATGTATTGCCGACAATATATGCCAAAACCTCCTGCTGGTCATAGCAGCTTGCATAAGCAGGCAGCCTGTCCTCATAAATGTAACAGGAATTTGGTGCTATCAGCCATGTAATCTCAAAATCAGGATTTGCATCCGCAAACGCATTGATGTAATTCAGGTTTGTAGAAAGCTGGTTATATGGGTTGACATAATTTTTAATCAGCATGTCATCCTCACCAAAATACACATCGGACACAAGGGTCTGTCCCAGTACACGGTTTGATGACACCTTAAGCTTCATCAGAAAATCCTTAAACACAATCTGGTCACTCATATAGGTCTCAAACTTGTCTGAAAACTCTCCGGAAAAAATATTGCCTGCCGAGACTTTGGGAAACTGCTCCAGCTCCCTGTTTTCCAAATCTGAAAATGACCTGTCTTTCACGATAATTCCACCTATGGCAAATATGAAAATGTATGCAAGAAATACTACAGTTATTATTTTATTTTTCACCGTAACACCTCCGGTCCGTTAAAAATTTATAGTCATCATGCGTTTTACCCATCTAAAATCTGAAATACAGAAACGGATTAAATGCCTCGCTTGCAAGACATGCCGTGGACAAAATCAATACCAGCAAAATAAACAGACTGCCAAAAACGGTCTGCACGCCTTCTTTTTTGTTTTTCATAAACCATTCTGCCGCCTTCTTTGGCAGTGGTGTTGCTGCAATGAATGCTATCACAAAAAACAAACCATAGGAAATCATATAATATACTGTAAGATTGTTGCAAAGCTTAAGTCCTGAGCCACCGAACATATTAAGAACGGCACGCTTGAGTGCAGGAAATTTGTCATATGCAAAAATCACCCATCCCAAGTTAATAAAAAACAGGGAATATATTCTTGATACAACTGCAGGTGCCTGTTCCAGCTTGTCCAGTAAAAATAGCTTTTCCACCATCAACAGTACAAAATAATACAAGCCCCAAATAATAAAATTCCACTCTGCCCCATGCCAGAAGCCCGTCAAAAACCAGACAAGAAACAAATTGAGTATTGTCCTGCCCTTTCCTTTTCGGTTTCCGCCAAGCGGAATATAAACATAGTCCTTAAACCACGTGCTAAGCGATATATGCCATCTTCTCCAAAACTCCGTGATACTCTTTGAGATATACGGATAATTAAAGTTCTCCAAAAACTGGAAGCCCAGCATTTTTCCAAGACCGATTGCCATATCGGAATACCCTGAAAAATCAAAGTATATCTGCAGGGAATATGCGATTGCACAAATCCATGCAAGGCATACTGTATTTTCATCTGCGGAAAGCTTTGAGAGATTGCTAAAGATTTCTCCACAGCAATTTGCAATTAACACCTTTTTTCCAAGACCCACAACAAACCTACCGACACCTTCACCAAACAAATCCACTGTTTCTTTTCGGTTATCAAGCTGCCCGGCAACCGTCTCATATCTTACAATCGGACCTGCGATAAGCTGTGGGAACAGCGTGATATAGGCAGCCAGATTAATTATGTTTTTTTGCAGCTTTGCCTTTCCCTTGTAAACATCCACGGAATAAGAAAGTATCTGGAAGGTATAAAAGGAAATGCCAAGGGGAAGTGACGGTTTTATAATATTCAAATCAATTCCAAACAAACTGTTTATATTTTCCGCAAAAAACCCTACATACTTAAAATAAAATAATATTCCAAGATTAATTACAACCGACAAAATCATGGCAAGCCTTGCGAGGGATATCTTATCCTTTTTCTTATAATAATCCGTAAGTATTCCCATAACATATCCGACCAAAATGGACAGAATCATTACGATAATGTACTTAGGCTCACCCCACGCATAAAAGAGCATGGAAAAAATCATCAAAATAAAATTTCTTATTTTTCTTGGACTGATATAATATACCAACAAAACAAGCGGTAAAAATCCAAATAAAAACGTAATACTTGAAAACAGCATACTCGTCGTTCCTCTTTATATCGTAATCTCCTGCACTTACAAAGTATTCTACCCATAAATTCCCATTGTTGCAAGAAGAAAGTAAATACATTTACATTTCATATGCCCCAAGCTTCTTTGTAAACCTGCTTGCAGACTGCTGCCTGGAGCCTCTCATACGTGGTACATACATATAAAGCTCATGCTTTGCCCTCGTCATTGCCACATACAGCATACGCCGCTCCTCCTCAAGCTCGGATTTTGTTTTTGACTTTTTGTATGGAATAACACCCTCCACAACATCCATAATGTAGACGCTCTCAAACTCAAGTCCCTTTGATCCGTGCATGGTAAGAAGCCGGATTCCCTTGTCTGCCTGCTTTTTATAGTGCTGCCTGTTTATCATGTCACCATATTCCCTGATAAAGGAAAACAGCTCACCATAGCTTTCTATATCCACAATCATATTGGCAAACGCATCCATGATTTCCTCAAACTCATCCTGATCAAGCTGCTTTTGCTCACTGTACCATTTTACATAGTCGTCAAAGCCTATGCCCTTGCGTATGAAGTTACATGCTGCATAAGGCTTCATTTTTTTTAGCAGCTTAATGTCCGCCTCCAGCTTATCAAGCTTTTCAACTGCGTAAGGCTTACTCCTTAAGTTCCATCTGATATCGTTAAAATCAACCGTCTCCGTGGCAAGTGCCTCGCGGTTTATGTATCTTCCCGGTTTGTTTATTATCCTTAAAAAAGTAGTCCTGCTCCTGTCTCCCATGGCAACCTTCATATAATCAAGAATTCCCTTTGGTGCAAAATGTTCGAAAATATTCGGCAGGCTGTCATTCATGACATACGGTATTCCCAATCGGTTCAGCCTCATGGCAAGCACTCTCGGCTGCATATTTGTCCTGTATATGACAGCCTGTTGTTCCAATGGAATTCCCGCCTTAACATGCCGGTCAATATTATCCATAATGAGATTGTACTCGTCTTTCTCATCCCTGGTATGAATGATTTTTACAATTCCATTCCCACTGTCTGTTGATTTCAGCTTCTTCGAAAATCTTTTTTTATTTTCCTCAATGACAAGAACAGATGCCTCTGTTATTTTTTGGTCGCACCTGTAATTTGAAGTCAGCTTCACTATTTTTGCATTGGGATAATCCCTTGTAAACTGCTGCATGATTTCAGGTCTTGCACCCCGGAAACCGTAAACCGACTGGTCATCATCCCCTACCACAAATGCATTCTTCCTGCTTCCCACAAGCAGCCTGAATATTTCATATTGAATGCGGTTGCTGTCCTGAAATTCATCCACCATAATATATTTAAAAATGTTCTGGCAATGGGTAAGGATATCTGCCCTTGATGTAAGCAGCTCATAACACATAACCATCATATCGTCAAAATCTATTTTTCCGTTTCGCTTTAATTCTTCATTGAGCCGTCTGTATAGTTCCCTGAATACAGTTTCAGGCATATCCTTGCTGTAATAGCTGTCAATATCCAGCATATCGCATTTCACAAGGCTTACCTGCGAAATAATACTGCTCACAATGTCATCCTTATTTTCATACTGCAGGGACATTTTTTTCATAATTCCCTCAACGACATTTCTTTTTTCACTTTCTGATATTACACTGGAATTGCTAAGATGATAGGCAGTTTTTACGATCCAGAAAAAAATAGAGTGAAATGTGCCAAACCTGACATAATATCCACTGCCCTCTGTCATACTTTTAAATCTGTTTTCCATTTCGCCTGCTGCCGCTTTTGTAAAGGTTATAACCAGAATATCTGCAGGGGAAACCCCTGCAGATTCTATAAGGTACTTAATTCTTCTGGCAATCACCGTTGTTTTTCCGCTTCCCGGTCCTGCTACAACAAGCATGGGTCCGTCAACATGCATTATGGCATCTGACTGCTCCTTGCCAAATTTCATATTAATTTGCTCCACAACATTTCTTGTATTTCTTGCCGCTTCCGCATGGACATGGATCATTCCGTCCTACCTTTGGCGGCTTAATCACGGTCTTTGATGTCTTTTCTATCTTATAAAGCTCTTTTCTTCTCTCCTCCGTGAGGATTTTATCCCACTGTGGCAGAGTATACAGCCATTCTGCATTGCAGCCGACCATATTCATGTAAAGCTTTTCCACATCATACGCCAGTGAAACCTCCGTATCCTCCTCAATGTCATCCACATTGTTCGGGGTAATCAGACTGTCCTCAATACCGTCCAGAAAGCCTACCATATGCTCAAGTGATAAATTAAATAATCCTGCAAGCTCTTTAACGGTTCCCTTATATACACTCTTTGGGTCATCTAATATTTTCTCGTAAACTGACTTTTCATGTTGAAAATAATCAACCCAAAAATCTTTTCCCTCAGGTGTTCTGTCATCAAGACCATATGCATGGTCACGCCAATCCTTTAATAAACTCATTTTAAAATCTCCTATCAATTCATCGTGGGTATGTCACCAAAACACTCTGTAAAGTATATCAGAACCTATGATGTTTTTCAATCCTTTTATTTTGAATACAGCACTTTCCCAACCCACAAAAAAACATACATCAAAACCGGTACGATAATGCACAGAAACAGGCATCCCGCAAAATATTTACTTCCCGTAATTCCCGTAATCAGTGTTGCAATCACCAAAGCAGCGATAATTACAAGACAAATCCATGCAATTACTCTGGCAAATTTCTTTTTTGAGAGCATGGAAAGATACGCCTGCCCTTCCTGCTCTCCACCCGTCTCATAGCTTACTGCATCCGTATCCTGTTTTTTTTCATTTACCGCATCTGCTGCCATTTTACATTCCTCACAATACCGTATCATTTTTGTAGCTGTAAATTGCACTACACTTTATTCCGCTTTTACTCGTACCTCAGTGCATCAATCGGATTTAAGTTTGCTGCCTTGAAGGAAGGGATTAACCCAAACACAACACCGATTACCATTGAAAATGCAACAGATACTACAATGGCAGCACCACTGATTGCTACCGGAACCTCCGCAATTCCCGATATCAGATAAGCAAGTCCGATTCCCACGCCTACACCTATGATTCCGCCCAGGCTCGTGAGCACGGCTGCCTCCGTCAGGAATTGGGCAAGAATCACATTTTTTCTTGCTCCAAGTGCCTTCTTAAGTCCAATCTCTCTCGTTCGTTCCGTTACAGATACAAGCATAATGTTCATGACACCGATACCACCAACAAGAAGTGATATACTGGCAATCCAGATAAGCTGCTGGCTCGTCGATGCACTAATATCCTGCAAAGCCTTTGCCTTCTCAAGCAAATCCTCACTCTTGTACGAATAGTTTGACTGTTCCTGTCCCTCAGGGATGGTGATATAACCGTTTAATATATCTGCCGTCTTCTTTCCTGCCTGTGTCATTGCCTCCGTGTTGGAAGCCTTTACCACGACATTGAATGGCTCATCGAAGGAATAAATCATTGGCCATACATTCTCAGGAACAAATATTTTCCCTCCGGATTCATTTCCATAATAAGTATACCAGTCCTCCAAAGTATCCACCTTTGGCAAAGAATCATCAGACAACTCAACAATACCTACAACAACATAGGCATCGCCCTTTAATTCCATCGTCTTTCCGATTGGATATTCTCCACTGAACAGGCTGTCACATGCCTTTTGATCCAAAATGACCTCTTTTTTAAATTTTTCTTTTTCAGACTTGACAAAAAATCTTCCTTTGTTCAGCTTATATCCCATCAGGGAAAGGTAATTGTCATCAACACCTAAGACGCTGGCACCTTCCAAGCTTGCACTCTTATAATTGATACCCTCGTACATAATACCGCTTCTGTAAGAAGCAACGTCACTCACCTCATCAATTTGGAGGATTTCATCCTTGATGGTATCATTCACAATTGGCACACCCTCAGGTGTTGAGGAATCACCCGAATAATAATTCCACTCACTCTGATAAAGCTCAACCTTTACAACATTATTTCCCGAACCGACCAGATTGTCCTTAATCTGCTCGCTCGTACCCTTTATGGTGGAAACGATTGCAATAATTGCGGCAATTCCTATGATAATACCCAGCATAGTGAGAAAGGAACGCATTTTATGAGCCCATATACCCTGAAAAGATAATCTTATATTTTCTAACATGACTCTCCTCCTTTCTAATACATATCATATCTGGATTTCTCAACTGTTTTTGTGCCTTCCACGGCATTTTTCAGATATGGGAAGGCAAGCTTATCATCCATGGTAACGCCACTCTTTATTTCAATCTGGCTTCCCCACATAATTTTACCTGTTTTGACATAGCATTTTTCCAGCTTTCCGTCCACATCCTTCATAACATAATAATTACCGTTCTCGCTCATTACAAACGGCATTTCAATGTAAAGTGTATCTGACGAATAGCTGTTGCTTGCATTCATGGATACCTCAAGCCATGAATCCTGGGAAAGCCCCTCCGTATCATCCACCGAAATGGTAATCGGATAATACGTCTGCGGCGGATAACCATAGCTCCTGTAATCCTCCGCCGGCATGTCGGATATCTCCGTAATTTTTCCCGTATAATCCATACCATTTTCATAATTCATCATCGTAACCGAATCGCCAATGCAAAAATCAGGCAGCTTAAGTTCAGAAATATAAGACCTTACCGTATATCCACCGTCACCGCCAATCACGATATACGGCTCGTTGTTTACAATACACTCGTCAGGGTCTCCAACCGACTTTACAACACCGTCAAAGTTACAAAGAACCTCTCCGTTTTCCGTCCGGAACTTGGCAATTTCATATTCTACCTGCTGGAGCTGATAATCAATCTGCAGACTTTTTATTTCTGCTTCCTTCTCCGCTATCGCCTTTGCAAGCTCTTCCTTCGTATATGTCGGCTGGAAAAAATCATCCCCTTCATCGTCAATCTCCGGTTCTTCCTCCGTTGTTGGTGCCTCAGTCGTCGGCTGTTCGGTCGTCGGCTCCTCCGTGGTTGTTTTTTTCTTGTCGGTTTTATCCTTCTTATTTGTTTTGTCAGTCTTATCCTTCTCGTCCGGAGCTTCCGTACTGTTTCCCGCATCCTCAGTTACTTGCTTCTCTGTTGTCACCTTTTCGGTTGTCGGCTTCTCCTCTGTCGTCGGCTTTTCTGTTGTAGCCTTCTCTGTTGTAGCCTTTTCCGTCGTCGCCTTTTCTGTTGTAGCCTTCTCTGTTGTAGCCTTTTCTGTTGTAGCCTTCTCTGTCGTCGCTTTCTCTGTTGTCGTCTTTTCTGTTGTCGGGCTTTGTGTCGTCAGCTCAACAGGCGTTGTTGCTTTCAGCTTTGCCAAGTCATTTTGTGCAGATATAACCGCAACTCTTGCAATCTCCACCTCGGATGCCATAATATCAAGCTCGATCTGCTTGGAGGTCATATCATACCGAAGCAGCACATCACCTGCCTTAACAGTGTCGCCCTCCTTAACTAAGACCTCATCCACCTTCTGTTCCGGATACAAATATATTTTCTGTTCCTTGTCAATCACTACGTTACCGCTTACTGTCTGATTATCATAGAAATAATCGCCGCTGTTTCCGATCTCGGAAACAGAGTAGACATCAACTGTTTTTTTACTTTTGTTTTTCTTTTTTACGACAACCAGAATTCCCACAATCAGACCAATAACGACAACCGTAACGGTAAGTGATATTATGATTTTTTTCTTATTGCTCATTCTACCACCTCCCCGGCTGGAATATAGCCATTTCCATCATCCTCATAAGACGCTTCTTTTTTTGATGAACCGTCAAGCAGTTCTCCATCTATAATCCTAATCACACGATCCGCATAGCCTGCAATCTCATCCGAGTGCGTAATCATAATAATGGTAGCCCCATCCTTATGAAGCTGGTCAAACAGCTCCATAACCTGCTCGCCTGACTTTGAATCAAGTGCTCCCGTAGGCTCATCCGCAAGCAAAATCATAGGCTCATTCACAAGTGCCCTTGCAATTGCCACCCTCTGCTTCTGTCCGCCTGAAAGCTGTGTCGGCTTAAAATTAACCCTGTCTGCAAGTCCAACCTTTTCCAGTGCATCAAGACAAAGCTGCCTTCTCTGTTTCTTCGGAACCTTTGCGTACTGAAGCGGAAGCCCTACATTATCAAGTGCAGACTGCCTCGGTAAAAGATTGAAGGTCTGAAAAACAAACCCAATACTCTTATTTCTGACATAGGAAAGCTCCTTATCCTTATAATCGCCGATGTCTTCACCTGCAAGAAGATACGTACCTGATGTTGCCTTGTCCAAACAACCGATAATGTTCATCAAGGTTGTTTTTCCTGAACCTGACGGTCCCATAATGGCAACATACTCACCTTCCTCCACAGACAAATTGATATCCTTGAGAACAGGAACCTCCATACTGCCTTGAATATACGTTTTATATATATTCTTAAGCTCTAGTATCATTCTTCTTCCCCCTCATAGCCTTCCGGTTCAACTTCAAGTTCACCCGGTGAAATCTCCATCATACCGCCGTTTAAGTCGTTTTCTCCACCGCCGTCCTCAATATCAAAATCTATATCGCTGCCATCATCTATTACGTTGCCATCTTCATCAAACATTACACCACCGTCATAGTCCATGTCGCCGTCGTAATCCATGTCGCCGTCATAGTCCACATCACCATCATAATCCACATCACCATCATAATCCATATCACCGTCACCATTCTGCTGGTCCATTACTTCCTCGTAATTTTCCGTTACTGACATTCCCTCCTTTATATAATCAGCAGGGAATGCAATTCTGTCGTCAGTGGTAATGCCCGACAATATCTCATACTGCATCATTGCCTCGTCATACTCACCAAGCGTAATTTTACGTTTTTCTATTTTATTATTGCTGTCTGCTGCCCAGACATACGGGTCACCGTCATTTAAAACAAGATAAAATTCATCCAGCCACAGACCTTCCTTTACTTCACCCTGTCCGTAGTCAAGCTCCACATAAACGTGTTGTCCAAGCATAAGACCATCAACGGTTTCAAGAGCAATATAAAACGGATACTTGGTCGCCGACGTTCCTCCTCCATCGTAATAATAATCGTTATTGTCACTCTCCGGATGCTCCGTATCAACGCTTGAAATCGAGCCTTTCCACACCGTATCATCAATTCTGGAACGGACAATTACGCTGTCGCCCTCACTGAAGCTTCTTACGTTCAACTCACTTCCCGTAGCCTTAATCCTGTAATCTCCCTTTGCCATAATGGAAATAAAGCCCTTTTCCTGTGAGCTGCTGCTTCCGTAATAATCCTCGTCATCACCGCCACCCTGTGAATCATCGTCAATGGACTTAATTACTCCATCCATCGGGGAATATACAATGGAATTTTCCATGGATGCCTTTTGTCTGTCAATTTCCAGTTGCTTTGAACTGGCATCATAATTATACTGGTTAATCTGAGCCTGAAGATTTTGGATTTGGCTCGTATATTCAATCCGCTCCTCGGCAGGAACCTGCTCCTTCTCCTGATTTAACGTGGCAATCTGCTGGTTTGCAGTGGAAATACTGTTGTTGATGCTTGTAAGCTCAAGCTCAAGCTGCTTTAGCTTAAGATCCATCTCATCCGTATCATACTCAAAGAGCTTATCACCCTCCTTTACGGTATCCTCCACCTCAACAAATACAGTCTTTACCGTTTTTTCTGAATCCTTTTGAACTGCCTTTGTTTCCTGTGACTCCACAATGCCCATGTAACGGTTTTCGCCAAAATATCCTGTCTGGGTAATCTGTGCCACAGACTCCACATAGACCTTTGTGTCATCTGTGGAAGCCTTTTTCTTTAAATGAAGTGCAACCGCAACAATCGCTGCCACAATAATAAGTACAATTACTATTGGTATAATAACCTTTCTTTTTTTCACTTTTTCCCTCCGTTCCCCGCTTTCGTCAGCGGCTTATATACACGTCTTTCCAATTTTATAACATAAATGTGTACATTTTGTATCTAAATTTTTAAGAACTCCTTAAGAATCCTTTATAAATTCCAGCCATTCCTTGATTTGCTTTTCGTAACCGATATCCCCCGGCTCATAAAAGCTCTGCCCAACCAGCGGGTCAGGCAGATATTGCTGCTTCACGTAATGGTTTGGATAATCATGTGCATATTTGTATCCCACATGATTAAGCTCCTTTGCACCGGAATAGTGGGCATCCCTTAAGTGCGGCGGCACCTGACAGTCGTTTACATTTCTCACCGCATCCATGGCACTTGTAATTGCATTTACAACTGCATTGCTCTTAGGTGCACATGCAACATACGTTGCTGCATGGGTAAGGATAATCTGTGCCTCCGGCATACCGATTCGTTCCACCGCCTGTGCACATGCCGTTGCCACAACAATAGCCTGCGGGTCTGCATTTCCCACATCCTCACTGGCACATATCATAATGCGTCTTGCAATAAATGTAACGCTCTCACCTGCATAAAGCATTTTTGCAAGATAATAGGTTGCCGCATCAGGGTCAGAGCCTCTCATGCTCTTAATAAATGCCGATATTGTATCATAGTGATTATCGCCATCTTTCTCATAACGCATACAACGTCTCTGGATACATTCAGCTGCAACATTTACATCTATCACAATTTTCCCTGTTTCCTCATCCCGTTCGGTGGACAGTACACCAAGCTCAACCGCATTCAACGCACGTCTTGCATCACCCTCGGAAATCTGTGCCAGATAGCTTACCGCCTCATCCGTAATTTCCGCATTATATGCACCCATGCCTTTTTCATTATCATAAACCGCACGTTTTATGAGCACCTCAATATTCTCTTTTGACAGTGTTGTAAGTTGAAATACTGTAGAACGTGATATGAGTGCACTATTCACCTCAAAAAAAGGATTTTCCGTCGTTGCACCAATCAGAATAACCGTGCCATCCTCAACATAAGGAAGCAGATAATCCTGCTGTGCCTTGTTAAAACGGTGTATCTCGTCGACAAACAATATCGTCTTTTTTGCATACATGCCAAGACTATCCTTTGCCAAGTTCACAACCGTTTCAATATCCTTTTTTCCGGAGGTAGTTGCATTCAGTTCCTTGAAATTTGCACTTGTAGAATTTGCTATCACCATAGCAAGTGTTGTTTTGCCCGTACCGGGCGGTCCGTATAAGATAATGGACCTTAATTTATCCGCCTTAATCAAGCGGTACAAGAGCTTGTCCTCACCTAAAATATGCTCCTGCCCGACAATATCCTCAAGCTTTTCGGGTCTTAATCGTTTGGCAAGCGGGGACTCCCCCTTCATATTGTCTTCTCTCATATACTGAAATAAATCCATCTTTGTATCCTACGCCAATCCAAGCTTCTTGACAAGACTATCAAATTTGATGATATCGATAGGCTTGCATATATACTCCTCATAATCATCACTTGCATATCCTGCATCAAAGCCCTCGTCAAGGGCACTAATCATAATAACCTTGCACCTGGAATCCCTGGCAAGTCCAAGCTTTCTCTCTGCGTCACGGATGGATGCCAACGCCTTATACCCGTCTATCTTCGGCATCATAATATCCATGCAGACAAGGTCAAATTTTTCACCATTGTTGACTGCCTTCACAAACTCGTCCACGGCTGCTATGCCATCTCTGGCAACAATAACCTCTCCATACTTAGAGAGAAGCTTTTCCATGAACTTTCCACTTGCCAAATCGTCCTCAGCTACTAATACTTTCATCTATATCCCCTCCTAATCTGAAACCTTAATAAGTGACAGCCACTTATTAAAGCTATTCATAATTTCATTTTTAAAAGACCTGTTATTATATATAATACGCCTGTTTAAAATATGTGCCATAAGCAAGCCTGTCACATGATTGGCAAGCTCCTCCGGCGTAAGTGTATCAATAATTTCACCTGCTAAAGCCGCCTCCCTAAAAAGCTTTTCCAAAAACCGGATTCTGTCTGTCGCATATTTGGAAACCTTTTCCCTTGTATATATATTGTGCAGCAGTTCCTCATACTGGAGCATAAGCGTTGACAGTGCATAATAATTATCATAGTAGGTCACATATGCTTCCAAATAATCGTATAACTTTTGAGTATACTTCTCATCCTTTGAATCAATCGTCTGCCTTAAGCTGTCGTCAAACCTGAAATAATAGTCAACAACCTCAACCAACACTTCATCAATACCTGCAAAGTATTTGTACAGAAGACCATCTGACATATTTTCCTTAATGGCAAGATTATGTGTCGTGAGGGCAGATAATCCCGACTCGCTTATTATTTCAATCGCCGAGGCAATAATTCGGTCTTTTCTAGATACAAAACTTTCAGCCACGTACATCACACCTCTCTTATTGAACGCATTAAATTATTAGCATAATTCTATGTCATTTACCTTATTTTGTCAAGAATGACACACTCTTTTATACACATTAATCAAATTAAAAATAAAGTGGCTGTCAAAAAAATTGACAGCCACTGATAAATTACATAAATATGAACTTCTACATTTGTACCTTTATAAAACAGAAACATTAACCGCCTGAGGTCCCTTTTCTCCTGCTGTCACCTCAAACTCTACAGATTGATTCTCTTCAAGAGTTTTAAATCCATCCATGTTAAGACCTGTGAAATGTACAAAAACATCATTTCCCGTCTCATCCGTTATGAAACCAAAACCCTTTTGGCTGTTAAACCATTTTACTGTACCTTTAGTCATATCATGTCCTCCATCTTTTAAAACTCGTGTTTTTACACTTATACTAAAATATCACAGTAAATTATATTCGTCAAGTTTAACTTACGCATATTGTATATTATCCTTTTATATTACAGCTCAATTTTGCCCTTATCAACATCATAATAATATACGGAATCCGATAAGTAATCCATATCAGAAACAACGTATTTGTTGATATCCCTTACCATCTCCTCAAGCTCTCCCCGCATCTTTGTGCTGCATACAGGCAAAAGCAATGTCTCATGGATACTTGACGGAAGAATAAAAAAGCTTCCGTGCTTTTCTCCAAATTCCTTTAAAATATCCTCAAATACAATACAGGACGCCCCATTTATGCCATCCGCATTGGTAAACACATAAAGATTGCTGTTTTGGGAAAGCTTCCTTGTATCATCGAGTTTTTCACCGATGACCGTCTCAAGCTTTTTTATAACAGGTGGGAACAGCTTACGTGTGTTTTCGTATGCAATACCATAAAGTGCATCAACCTCAAGGTTCCACCGTTCCAAATCACTGTGCTTTAATGCTGCCGATGCCATACCCCGTTTGTCTTTCTGGACCATGACACGAAAACTGATTGCCAAATCCATAAACGGCAGATACGGACACTCCGACAGATTGCTTTTGTTCTTTTCCATGTTGATAAGCTTGAGAAATATATTGTCTTTCACCATACACACATCGTCATTCATAAGTGTAAATCCCAATTGATCCAGCCCACTGCTCGCCTCCTTATATTCGTCGGCAATCAGCTTCAGTACATGGTCCATATCATGCTCCTGACAATAAAGCATGTAATAATATTCCATGTATATGTTGGGTGCCACCTGCTCTCCCCTTAACACAATCGCCATTCCCGTACATTTCTTTCCATTGTTTTTGGAAACAGGCGAAATGTTAATACTCTCTATATCATACTGCATGAGATAATCGGGAAGCTTATCCCGTACTTCATTTAGAAAATCATTAAATTCCATATTTTTTTTACTCAATCTAACACATCCTCCCAAAACAAAATAAAATCGGAATACCATGAAACAGAATTGCTCATGGTGCTGAATACAATTAAAATTATAAGTGTTTGGGTATGTACTTTTCAATCGTAAAAAAAGAAAAACCGATATACAATTTGTATACCGGTTTTTCCTGTAAAAACGTGCTTTTTCAGACTAAAGTTTTCAAAAAGTCAATAAAAATATCCATTTGTTCATCTGTACCTATCGTAATGCGGAGATAATTATCTATACGCGGCTTATTAAAATGTCTGACATATATTTTCTTCTTCTTTGCCTCCTCAAATATGTACTGTGCCTTCAGTTTTTCATGTGTGGCAAATACAAAATTAGCCATAGATGGCAGGCATGTAAAGCCAAGCTTTCCGATTTCCTTTATAAAACGCTCTCTTGTGGCAACGACCCTGGCAATGCTTTCCCTGAAATATTCCTCGTCCTCCATACTCATTACACCAAGCTCAATGGATGGCATGTTCATTGTGTATGAATTAAACGAATACTTAACATCATTCAGATATTGAATCAGTTTTTTATTTCCCATTGCATAACCAATTCTGATTCCTGCCATGGAGCGTGATTTTGAAAATGTCCTGACAATCAAAAGGTTATCATACTTATCTATGAGCGAAACAGCACTCACCCCGCCAAAATCCACATATGCCTCATCAACGATGACGATAACATCTTTATTCGCACTTACAATATCCTCCACAAAACTGACAGGCTCAAATATTCCCGTTGGTGCGTTTGGATTTGGAAATATAATTCCGCCATTTGGACATTTGTAATCCTCCGCCGATATCCGAAAGCTTTCATCAACGGCAACTGCCCTGTATGGTATTTTTAACATATCCGCCCACACATCATAAAACGAGTAGGTGACATCCGGAAACAGTATTTCCTGTTCCGAATTAAAAAATGTCAGAAACGACATTGCAAGTACATCGTCGGAGCCGACACCCACAAACACATTTTCCGCCTTTAAGCCGTGGTATTTTGCAATTGCTTCCACAAGCTGCGAAGCACATGGGTCAGGGTAAAGCTTAAGCTTATCAAAATCAAGCTGTTTACTTCTGACACGCGGGGACGGTCCATACGGATTTTCGTTTGTGTTTAATTTTATTACATCTTCTTCCTTCGGCTGTTCTCCCGGAATGTACGGTACAACCTTTCGTATATTTTTTTCCCAAGCAGACATAGCTTCCTCCTCTTTTTTACATTCCATTATACATGATGTGAAATTTCATAATTGATACAATATCCCAACGGTTCCGCAGCACTGTCACGGCTTCTTCACCGCTTTTGCCCTCTCCGTAAACTGAGCGGAAATTTTACTTACAACATCCTCATCCATACCTGAAATGATTTCCTCTATGGTCTTGCTTGCCGTGTACTGGTAATTTGAATTTAAGATACCCTCATCAAGTGCAAGTTCATTCCATATTTCATACAGTATGGTTTTTAATTCAGCATTTTCACAGACGGTCTTTATCGTTGACTTCATGCCGTAGCGGTAAGGAGACGCAACATCCAGATAAATACGCTCATACCCGAATATATCCTCATTTCCTGAGGATGTTGCCGCATAAATATCGTAGTACCCCTCCTCTAACGTCCAACAATCCAGACACACATCAAAGCTTGCCATGGCATCAAGCTGTATAGAAAGGCAAAGCTCTTTTTCCTCGTCAGGCGAAAGCTGCACCTTTTTAAATGCCTTCAGCTCCTTTACAGGCTTCACTAACGTGGAATAAGGATCCCCAACATATATCTGAATCACCTCACTGCCTGTCATGCTACCTGTATTTTTTGCCGTGACATATACATGAAGCTGCCTATCCTCAACCGTCACCTTTTTTAGTTTACATAAAAATGTTGTATAGCTTAATCCGTAACCGAACCGATACAATGGAACAATCTTCTTTTTATCATAATACCGGTAGCCTACAAATATTCCTTCTCCATATTCCGTATAATATCCGTCTCCCGGGAAATTCAGGCAAGTAGGCGTATCCTCATATTTCTTTGGAAATGTAACCGGAAGCTTTCCTGACGGAGACAGCTCCCCAAACAAAATGTCAGCCAGTGCATCACATCCGCCCATACCGGGAAGAAATACCGCAAGGATAGCCGAAAGTCCATTTTTATCAATTCCCGTAAGCTCAACCGGTCCTGATGTATTCAAAACAAGTATCAGCCGTTTCTTATTCCGGCGAAGCTTATTTTCCTCAATTAATTTATTGATGGCACATAAATCGGTGTCATCAATCAGAAGGTTTTTCCTGTCATTACCCTCCATCCCGCCAATCCTGACGATATATAATATAGTATCAACCGTTTCATCATCACAATCTAAAATATTTCCACAATATGCCGAGAGGCTTTTGCTTAGGCTTCCGACCCTGTCCGTATTGATTCCCGCACTTCCGTTGCCACATTCAACAAGCAAATCGCCGGATTTTTTCTGCCCGCAATTATCCACGAACGGACTTCCCATAACAGCCACCCTGGCATTCATTTCAAGAGGCAGCGTCCCATCATTTTCAAGGAGCACAATCCCCTCAGCCGCTGCCATGTATGCCACATCATCCGTAAAATCCCTTGCAAGATTGAAAACACCGTTTTGCGGTATGGAAAGCGGTTCCTGCTTCAACTGACCCTTAAGCCGTTTTGCAATATCATCATAACTTGCCTTGTGCTCCGTAATCTGATTTATAACACCAAGAATCCGTCTCACTGCATCATCAAGGTCTTCCTCTGCAAGCTCCCCATTTTTAACACCATTTATAACAGGCTTATTGTCTACAGGTCCCGGCATGGCAAGATTATTTCCTGCCCGAATGGCACGGACAGGATGATATACGGCACCCCAGTCAGACAAAACCATACCTGAAAATCCCCACTCATCCCTTAGTTTTTTTCTCAAAAGCCATTCATTTTCAGTACATGCCACTCCATTTATTTTGTTGTAGGCACTCATCACCGTCCAGACATTGCCCGCAACACATGCCCGGAAGCCGGGAAAATAGATTTCCTCAAGTGCACGTCTTGCTATATGCTCATCAATTCCCAACCTGTATGTTTCCTGGTTATTTGCCGCAAAATGCTTTACATTTGCTGCAACACCATAACTCTGCACTCCTTTTACCATCTCTGGTGCGAGCATGGAAACGAGGCACGGATCCTCGGAATACCCCTCAAATAATCTTCCATTTAAAGGGTCCCTGTGAATATTGACATTTGGACTTCCCAGCAGGATATCCACCCCAAAAAAAGAAGCATCAATTCCAAGTGCCTCACCTACAAGCTCCACAACCTGCGGATTCCATGTTGCCCCAAGCAAAATTCCGGGCGGATAACATCCTGGGGAATACGCAAGCTCCGCCTGATTTTTCTTATCATCCTCTTCCTTTGGATTTACCCGCTTTAGAAGCAGCCTTTTTATCTTGGAATAAAGAAATAAATCTTCCTCGTGAAGCTTGTCCGGTTCAAAAAAATACTCAATCACACGGACCAGACTTTCACTTCCAACCTTACCATTTTTACGCTCCAAATCTTCAACATCGAGCATATCTCCGAAAAGCTGTTCAAAATTTATCCCTGTTCCGCCATCCAGAAGCTGAATTCTCCTAATACCAAGCCGCTCAATGCCAGCCATGCCAAAAAAAGTTGCTCCACCTACCAGTCTTGCCTTTTCCTCCAGCGACATTTTCTGTATGACCGCTTCAATATCCAACACCTGTCCAACGAACTCCTCCAATATGCACCTCTCCTCTCTTAACAGGCCAAACTTCAATTTACATTCACCAAATGAACTTGCCATACGCAGGCTTTCACAAAACTATTGCTAATAATTACGCAATTGCAAAATAAAACAGCACAATAATTCCAAGGGCGATTCTGTACCAGCCAAATACCTTAAAGTCATGTTTCTTTATGTATGACATGAGAAACTTAATAACAAAAATTGATACCAAAAAGGCAACAACTACACCTACAAGAAGAATAACAAGCTCTGCACCGGAAAACGCAAATCCAAACTTAAGCAGCTTAATAAAGCTTAGCCCAAACATTACAGGCACGGCAAGGAAAAAGGTAAACTCCGCCGCTGCAACCCGCGACACTCCGATTAACAAAGCCCCGATAATGGTTGCTCCCGACCTTGATGTGCCTGGTATAATTGACAAAACCTGAAACAATCCAATCAGAAATGCCGTTTTATATGTTATATCCGACAAAGCTTCAATTTGGGCAGTCCTGTTTTTGTTCCAATTTTCTATCAAAATAAAAGCGATACCATAAAAAATAAGTGCAATTGCAATCACTGTTGATGTATGTAAATGAGCCTCAATATAATCATCAAAAAGCAGGGTCACAATGGCACCTGGAATACACGCAACCACAACCTTAAACCACATTGAAAAAATGTCCTTCCTGATGATGCCGCTTTCTCCATCACCCTTTTTAAAATTAAACGGCCACATCTTATTCCAAAACAACACAACTACGGCAAGAATCGCACCAAGCTGTATTACCACGAAAAACATTTCCTTAAACTTTTCACTTCCGCCCAGACTTATAAATTCGTCCACAAGAAGCATATGTCCCGTACTGCTGATTGGAAGCCATTCAGTAATTCCCTCAACAATTCCCAAAAACAATACCTTTAATAATTCGATTATACTAAGCTGCATTTTTTTTCTCCTTAATTTTTTCTATTTTTTTCACCACTAAAATTGCAAGCAAAATTCCAACCATAGCTCCTGTACTGTCTATTAGTACATCTACGATTTTGCCGCTTCTGCCATCAACAAACAACTGATGAAATTCATCCGTCATTGCATAACATGCCGAAACAGCTAAGCTTATTCCGCCATACATAACTATAGTATGCTTATCGTCAACAAAACAGCCCATAATTAGTATTCCAAGAATGAGATATTCCGTCGCATGTGCAAGCTTTCTTACAGGCAGCTCCAGCTTTGAAACAAACTGGTTCTTTTCCTCCACTGTATATTCCTCATAATCCTGAATGACAATATTTCCAATAACGTCAATGACCGCACTGCTGTCCTTCGATGACTTTTCCGCTACTCTGGCAGAAAATAAAAAAATAATCATCATCCAAATCAGTGTACCTGCAAGGAAAATCTTTTTTCTTAGCGGCAATCCAAACAACTTCTTCAAAATAAAATAACCTTCCTAATATCACTCTTATAATCATATACAAAAACTCTGCCTTCGCAGAAAGCTACTATACAATATAGCACAGCTTTACATAAAACATAAGCATTGTAACATTCACGTGGAAATAATTCAAGAATAACTATGCGGGTTAAAAACCTAATCCTCATAATTTCAAAAAATACTTGCAATCACAACACGCATATGGTAGTATCCAGTTAAAGCATTATTAAAGTATGTCATTCATGGGTAAAACCAGTTCAGACATTCAAAGAAAAGGGCACATCTACTGCTTGATTCGA
>JAMPBO010000026.1 GCA_023666705.1 Bacteroides sp. | reverse complement strand
AAATAAAAACCTGCCGAAGCGGTCAAGGTATTATCAGGGAATGATAGACCTGAATGTATTGGAAAAGGGCGAGGACTACCAAGACTTAAAACGAAGCTTTGTAATCTTTGTCTGCACCTTTGATTTATTTGGTAAGGGACGGCATATTTACACATTTGAAAATAGGTGTATACAGGATTATGGTATTGCACTTGGCGATGAGACAACAAAAATTATATTAAACACAAAAGGAACCATGGATGATGTGACGCCTGAAATGAAACGGTTACTTAATTACATAGACGGTCAGACAGCATCGGATAAATTTACGAAGGAACTGGAAACTGCGGTTAAGTCCGCTAGAAGGAATGAGAAGTGGAGGGTTGATTATATGACTTTGGAGATGCGTTATAAAGAATTGTTAGAACAGGGCTTTGAAGAGGGCTTGGAGCAAGGCATTGCACAAGGTGCCAAGCAGGAAAAAGTGCAGTTGGCAATTAAAATGTTAAAAGGTGAGGATTTATCTGTTGAAAAAATTTCTGAATACTCAGGTCTTACCTTTGAGCAGGTAACAGAACTAAAAGCTGAATTTTCTAAATAGAACTTTCTAATAATAAGGCAGGCGGTTTTCCGCCTGCCTGTTTTTGTTTTGCCAACTATTTATACTTCACGTTCTTACCTGCACCCTTGCTCTTTATCAGCTTCTTGTATGCAGCCTTTTTGTTTTTCGGAACTTTAACGGTTGCCTTGGAGTAGATGCCCTTAAATGCGTTTGCCCCGACATTTGAACTTTTCAGTTTCGTTGTCTTTATTGTTATGCTCTTTAACTTCTTACAGCCGTAGAACGCCTGCTTGCCTATCTTCTTTACCTTACTTGGAATTGTGACAGCAGTAAGTGCCGTACATTTGTTAAATGCACTGTCTCCAATTGTGGTAAGTCCTGTTCCAAGGGTTACCTTTTTCAGCTTCGTACACCCTGCAAATGCTGACTTTCCTATCGTTGTCACCTTACTTTCAAGCTTTATTTCTGCAAGTGTCATACAATTATAAAACGCCTTGTCCCCGAGCTTGGTAAGATTTTTGTTTAAAGTTACCATCTTAAGCTTCTTGCATCCGCTGAAGGCTTCACTTCCAACTGATGTAATGTTCTTTCCAAATGTAACTGCAGTAATGCCTGTCTTATTCTTAAATGCTGCCTTATAGATTGCTGTTACCTTATAGGTTTTGTTTTTGTATGCAACCGTTGCAGGGATCGTCACTTTACCTGATGCTGCAGTTGTCTTTATGTAAGAAACCGTCTGCTTACCCGTAACCTTGTATTGTGCCTTTGATTTACCGTCGATGAATTTTTCGCCAACCTTAGGTTCCGGTATACTGCCAGCCACAAACTTGATGTTTTCTTCGGTTGCGTACTGCTGTGCGTAAGAATTTGCCTCACTATATATGGTAAGATTAGATCTGCAACTCAGAAATGCATCAATTCCTATACTCGTTACACTTGTCGGGATTTTTACTGATGTCAGCCTGATACACATACCAAATGCATAATCCCCTATTGCTGTTACGCCTGATGGAATTTCCACGTATGTCAGGTTACTACAATCATAAAATGCAGCTCTCCCGATTGACGTTACACTTGATGGAATTTTCACGTATGTCAGGCTATAACAAGTCCTAAATGCACTAAGTCCTATTGATGTTACACTTGATGGAATTTCCACGTATGTCAGGTTAGTTTTAGCAAATGCAAAATCCCCTATCGTTATTACACTTTCTGGAATTTCCACTGCTGTCAGGCTTCTACATCTATAAAATGTATATCTCCCTATTGACGTTACTTTCTTCCCATCAATCTCACCCGGTATCACAAGCTCCTCTTCACTCCCGCTATACCCTGTAATCTCCACCGTATCATCTTCCAGTATCTGATACACGAAGTTTTGATACTCCAATTTTTCAGCAGCTTTTACTGCCCCCCCCCGAACACGCAAAAGGTGCCACAGAGGTTGTCAGCAATAACATGCTTACAATCATACAAATTATTTTCTTTGCTTTCATTGTAAATCCTCCTAGTTTTATATTTTTTATCCTTGCAGTTTCCCTTCATTCTGCAAATCCAAGACTTATTTTACCGTAATTTGCCATTTATTTCAATAGCGGGTTAAAACGTTTAGATGTTTATGTTGAAGATGACAAAAATACCGTTTATAATATAGAGATGCTTACAGGATTACAACATCGGTCTTGGCGATGAGACAACAAAAATAATTTTAACCCCAAAGGAGGAAGCTGCCATGCTTTTGGCGTGTCAGAATATTTCAAAATCATATGGTACAAATGAAATATTGAAGGATGTATCTTTTCACATAGAAGCAAAAGAAAAAATAGCGATTGTCGGTATCAATGGCTGTGGCAAAACAACGCTATTAAAGGTTATTATGGGTGAGGAACCTGCCGACGCAGGACGTGTAATTCTTGCCAAGGATACGTCAGTGGGATATCTTTCCCAGCATCAGGATATTTCATTTGATAATACCGTTTTTGACGAAATGATTGAGACAAAAAAATTTATTATCGATATTGAAAAAAAGCTGCGGCAGCTTGAGCTTGATATGAAGGACTGTGAGGGTGAAAAACTGGAACAGATTATGGGCACCTACAACAGGCTTCAATCGGAGTTTGACCGGCTAAACGGCTACGCCTATGAAAGCGAAATAACAGGTGTCCTAAAGGGACTTGGGTTTTCCCCTGCTGATTACCAAAGGCACATAAGCACACTGTCAGGTGGTCAGAAAATGCGGATTGCACTTGGACGTCTGCTTCTCATTCAGCCTGACATCATTATACTGGATGAACCGACAAACCACTTGGACATGACTTCCATTTCATGGCTTGAGGGCTTTCTTTTCTCCTATCAGGGAAGTGTAATTATCGTCAGCCATGACCGGTATTTCATTGACAAAATTGCGGACAAAATCGTTGAAATAGACAACCATAAAGCCACAGTATACAATGGCAACTACTCCTACTATTCAGGAGAACGTGCCAAGATAAGAGCCTCCCTGATGAAAGCATATTTAAACCAACAACAGGAAATCAAGCATCAGGAGGAGGTCATTGCAAAGCTAAAACAGTTTAACAGGGAAAAATCCATTAAACGGGCGGAGAGCCGTGAAAAAATGCTTGATAAAATTGAAGTGCTGGAAAAGCCCGTAACGACGGTTGCAGAAATGCGTCTTAGCCTGACACCTTCCGTCGAGAGCGGAAATGATGTTTTGACCATACAGGGACTTTCAAAAGCGTTTGGTGACCACAGGCTTTTTTCATCCCTTGACCTTGAAATTAAACGCGGCGAAAAAATCGCCCTCATAGGCGGAAATGGAACAGGAAAAACTACCATACTGAAAATGATAAACCGCGATTGTCCCAAGGACAGCGGTAGCATTACCTTAGGTGCACGAGTCCGAATCGGCTACTATGACCAGGAGCATCAGGTGCTTTCACTGAACAAGACAATATTTGAGGAAATATCCGATGCTTACCCTGACCTTAACAATACGAAAATAAGAAATGTGCTTGCCGCCTTTTTGTTTACAGGCGAGGATGTATTTAAGAAAATCGGTGATTTAAGCGGCGGGGAACGTGGTCGGGTGTCCCTTGCAAAGCTTATGCTCTCACCTGCCAACTTCCTGATACTTGATGAGCCGACAAACCATTTGGACATTCAGTCAAAGGAAATACTGGAGGAGACCTTAAAAAGCTATACGGGAACTGTCCTTTTGGTAAGCCATGACCGGTATTTTATCAATGCCGTGGCGACAGGAATTGTAGAGCTTAAGGACAAACGGCTTTACTCCTTTATTGGAAATTATGATTACTACGAAACACACAGGGACATCGTGTATGGCGTGGAAACAAAATCAGGTACTGTAACAATGAAGGATGCGTTTACTACTGTCACTGATACAGTTGAAGATGTAAAAACCGCAGGCTCCTCAAAAGAAGAATACTTAAAAAATAAAGAGGAGCAGGCACGCCTTAGAAAAATTGCCAATGATTTAAAGAAAACGGAAGCTGCAATTGAAGAAACGGAAGCAAAAGTCCGTGACATAGACGATGAAATAAATGCACCTGAAAATGCGACAAACTCCTTCCGCCTCGGCGAGTTATCCGCAAAACGGGAGGAACTGGAAGAAACGCTTCTTACATTATATGAAAAATGGGAGCTGCTCTCCACGGATGAAACATTCTGTGGCTAAACATCTCCCTGATACATAAGTGTCAATATCATTTGTGCAGTTTCCACCATGTTGGTGCTGTTGTCCATACTGCACTTTTGAATATATCGAAATGCCTCCTCCTCGGACAAATGGTTTCTGTCCATGAGAAGGTATTTTGCATTTCTGATATAATTATCTTCCTGCTCGGTTCGTTTCTTAACAGGTTTTTTCTTTTTCTTCTGCTGTCTCTCAAGCTGCCCTAAAACCATGTCTACCGTGCTCACAAGGTCACCAACCCGAATTGGTGTAACAAGAGAAAGCACACCTGAGCCTGCATTTGTCACGGCACTGACCGAGCCGATTAAAATCAGTTCAAAGCCCTTGGGCAGGTTGTCCTTTAAATCGAGATAAAACATATCACTCAGCTTATATGCACTTATGACTACCCCCATTTCCATATCTTGTGCCGCCTGCAATGCCTGTGCCGCCGTATTATAGGAAAACACCTCCGGATAGCCATGATTATTTAATATTTTCTGTATCTTTTTTGCTTCCTCAAGCTTAGGCAGAACGATTAAAATTGCACTCATAAATTTGCCTCCACCGCATTAAATACGATACAAATATTTTGATATTTCCCAATCGGAAACCTGCTTCAAATATCCTTTCCACTCTGTTCGCTTTGCCCTGATATAGCTCTTTACAAGGTCTTCTCCGATTACATCCGTAACAAGACTTTCATTGTTCATTGCCATAATTGCTTCCCCTAAATTTTCAGGAAGAAGCTCAATTCCCCTATCCTGCTTCTCATATTCGTCTAAGTTTCTTATGTCTTCCACAAGCTCACCTGGTGCCTCAAGCTTTTGATTGATTCCATCCATTCCCGCTGCCAGACAAAGAGCAAATACAAGATATGGATTGGATGCAGAGTCAGGACTTCTAAGCTCAAGCTCCACACCGCCCTCAAGCATACTGCCTACATGAATCAATGTGTTCCGTTGCTTTCTTGACCATGTAACCTCTGAAGGAGCCTCAAAGCCTGGGACCAGTCTCTTGTAGGAATTGACAAGGGGATTAAATATAGCCGTCATCCCCTGTATATGATTTAAAATTCCTGCCATAAATGCCATTCCGTCATTGCTTAAGTTCCCATTTTCATCAGAAAAAACATTTTTTCCATCCTTCATCAGCCTCATTTTAATGTGCATGCCTGAGCCGTTTTCATCCATTCTTGGCTTCGGCATAAAGGTTGCATGAAGACCATATTTCTTTGCAATTGTTCCGACAGCAGTTTTGAATGTCATAATCTTGTCTGCTGTGGCAAGTGGGTTTTCATAGGTAAAATCAATCTCATGCTGTGCCGGTGCTATCTCATGGTGGGAGGATGCTATGATATATCCCATATCCTCCATTGCCATAATAATATCACGCCTTGTATTTTCACCCAAATCCACAGGCGAGGTGTCAAGATACCCTGCTTTTTCATGGGTTACGGTTGTAGGCAGTCCGTTTTCGTCTGCGTGGAACAGAAAAAATTCACATTCCGGATTAATCAGCAGCGTGTAGCCCTGCTGCCTTGCCGTCTCCACTACCTTTTTTAGTATATATCTTGCATTTGACTCGTACTCTGTTCCATCCTCGTTCAAAATGTCACATATAAACCTTGCAACCTTTCCCTGCTGCGGTCTCCACGGAAGTATGGAAAAGGTATCTAAATCAGGTCTTAAATAAAGCGGAATTTCCTCCGTCTGACGAAAGCCTGCAATGGATGCAAGATCCACCTTACATTTATTTTCCATGGCAGTCAAAATTCTCGTTGCAGGTATGGCAACATTTTTCAGATTCCCATACATATCGGTAAACTGGAGCCTGATAAATTGCACATCCTCCTCATCCACTAACTGAAGTATATCTGCCTTACTGTAATCTCCCATAGGTATCCTCCTTATTTTCCAAAATCAGCTTATTATTGTTCCTTCCTGTCCCATATAACCTTCATATGCTTTATCAATGGAGGTTATAACTGCTCTCCTGCCCTGCCTTTTTTCAACAAAGGATGCAGAGGCAACCATCTTCGGCAACATAGTGTTTTCCTCAAACGCTCCACCTTCAATATATTTTTTTGCATCGGCAAGAGAAATATTTTCAAGGATAATTTCCTCCTCCGTCTCATAATTTACGGCGACATTATGAACGCTTGTAAGGATTAAAAGCTCGTCTGCATCAAGCTCTTCCGCCATAATTCCGCACGTATAATCCTTTTCTATTACCGCACCTGCCCCTTTTAGCTCTGCCTTTTGCTCAAGCACGGGTATTCCACCGCCACCGCAGGCAATCACAATATTTCCTGCATCTAACAGTGCCTGGATTGAATCTATCTCAACTATCTTTTGCGGCTTCGGTGCAGCCACGATTCTTCGGTAGCCATCTTTTTCTTTCACCACATAGTTACCTTTTTCCTCCTCAAAAAGAGCCTCCTCCTCCGTGAGAAGCCTGCCAATTTTCTTTATAGGCTCAGCAAACGCATCGTCATATGGATCCACAACAACCTGCGTAATTACCGTACATACAGGCTTATAAATTCCCTGCTTAATCAACTCTGCCCTTATGGCATTTTGCAGGTCAAACCCTATGTACCCCTGACTCATCGCCGAGCATACCGACATTGGGGCACATGTATACTCCGGATGCCCCTTTGCAAATTCATTCATCGCCGTATGAATCATACCAATCTGTGGTGCATTTCCATGTGTTATTACAAGCTCTGCACCCTCCTTGACAAGGCTTACTATTTTTTTTGCCGTATTTTTTGTGGCAACCTTCTGTTCAGGGAGGGTCGTGCCCATTGCTCTATGTCCAAGGGCAATTACTACCTTCTTTTTCTCCATTTTCGTCTTACCTTTCCTGATTAAATCTTTGATATGTCAACCAAAGTAAGCTTATCACCTGCTGTATTTTCAAGACTTGTAACTAATGCCTCGGCAGTATCTACCGCAGTGATTACATTGACACCTGTCTCAATTGCACTCCGTCTGATTATGAAGCCGTCCTTCGCGTGCTCTACGCCCTGTGAAGGAATATCTATTACAAGGTCTATTTTATGCCCCAATATCAGATCCATAAGATTCGGTGAATCCTGCTCTATCTTATTTGTCCTTATCGCCTTAATGCCTGCGGCAGTCAGTGCCCTATAAGTTCCAAGGGTAGCATAAATCCGATATCCCAGTGCCTCAAATCTTCTTCCGATTCGGACAGCCGCCTCCTTTTCTTCCTCCCGGACAGCCATAATCATATTCTTATACTTCGGAAGATTTACGCCTGCACCGAGAAATGCCTTGTAGAGTGCCTCGTTAAAATTCGTTGCAATTCCGAGACATTCTCCTGTTGACTTCATTTCAGGTCCAAGGCTTATGTCTGCACCTCTGATTTTCTCAAATGAAAATACAGGCATCTTAATTGCGTAATATGGCGACTCAGGAAGCAGTCCCGGCGTATATCCCATATCCTTAAGCCTGTGCCCCATGATTGCCTTTGCCGCAAGTGTGACAATCGGCACGCCTGTAACCTTGCTTATATACGGTACGGTACGGCTGGAACGCGGATTTACCTCTATCACATACACCTCATCGTCACACACAATAAATTGTATGTTTATCATTCCGATAACATGAAGTGCAGTTGCAAGTCTTTTTGTGTATTCCTCTATTTTTTCCTTAGCTGCCTTGCTGATTGTTTTTGCAGGATACACGGATATGCTGTCGCCAGAATGGATTCCCGCACGCTCAATATGCTCCATGATACCAGGTATAAGGATATCTTCACCATCGCATACGGCGTCAACCTCTATCTCCTTGCCCACAAGATATTTATCAACAAGAATTGGATGCTCCTGTGCTATTTTATTGATGATACCGATGTACTGTTCAATATCCTCATCATTAATCGCAATCTGCATACCCTGACCGCCAAGCACATAGGACGGTCTTACCAAAACGGGATAACCAAGCTCGTTCGCTGCCTGCTTTGCCTCCCCGGCAGTGAATACTGTTTTGCCCTTTGGTCTTTTTATCTCACACTGTTCCAGTATTTCATCAAACAGTTCCCTGTCCTCCGCCGCATCAACATTTTCCGCTGACGTACCGAGGATAGGCACTCCCATCTTCATCAGTGCCTCCGTAAGCTTGATCGCCGTCTGTCCGCCAAACTGTACAACGGCACCATCCGGCTTTTCATTGTTTACAATATTTTCAACATCCTCAGGTGTTAGCGGTTCAAAATAAAGCTTATCCGCTATATCAAAATCCGTGCTTACTGTCTCAGGATTATTATTTACAATAATTGTCTCATAGCCTTCCTCCGCAAATGCCCATGTACAATGAACGCTACAAAAGTCAAATTCGATACCCTGTCCGATTCGTATTGGTCCTGAGCCTAACACAAGAACCTTTTTCCTGCCGCCTTCCGTCACTGCCTCATTTTCTCCGCCGTACACCGAGTAATAATACGGCGTCGCCGCCTCGAACTCTGCAGCACAGGTGTCCACCATTTTATATACTGCCTTTATGCCAAACTGCTCGCGAAGCTCCTTGACATATTCCTCAGTCTTGCCGTTAAATTTTCCAATCATGTAATCCGGAAATTCCATCCGTTTCGCTTCCCTTAAAAGTGCCTCGTCAAGCTCTCTTGTCTGAAGCTTGAATTCCATTTCCGTGATATTTGCAATTTTGTCTATAAACCATCGGTCTATCTTTGTAATATCATTGATTTCCTCAGATGTAATTCCCATCCGGAACGCCTGGGCAATCCTCCAAATCCGCATGTCATCCACTATGGTAAGCTGCTTTTTCATTTCATCCCTGGAAAGTTCAGAAAAGTCATATGACATCAGCCCGTCCACATGCTGCTCCAGTGACCGTATGGCTTTCATAAGTGCTCCCTCAAAGTTGTTGCATATACTCATAACCTCGCCTGTGGCTTTCATCTGCGTGGTGAGCGTTCTTTTTGCACTGATGAATTTATCAAATGGAAGCCGTGGTATTTTGACAACACAGTAATCAAGCATCGGCTCAAAGCATGCATATGTTTTCTTTGTGATTGCATTTGTTATCTCATCCAGATGATACCCCAGGGCAATCTTTGCCGCAACCTTTGCAATCGGGTAACCCGTTGCCTTGCTGGCAAGTGCCGACGAACGTGACACTCTGGGATTTACCTCGATAACACAATATTCAAAGCTGTCAGGATTAAGGGCATACTGTACGTTACAGCCGCCTGTTATCCCAAGCTCAGTGATAATATTTAAGGCCGAGCTTCGGAGCATCTGGTATTCCTTGTCACCAAGTGTCTGTGATGGGGCAACAACGATACTGTCTCCCGTGTGAACTCCCACGGGATCAATATTTTCCATGTTACAGACCGTAATACAGTTTCCTGCACCGTCACGCATAACCTCGTACTCGATTTCCTTCCAGCCTGCGATGCACCTTTCAACAAGCACCTCACCCACTCTGGAAAGCCTCAGACCATTTTCCAGTATCTCGATAAGCTGCTCCTGATTATAGGCAATTCCGCCTCCGCTGCCGCCTAAGGTATATGCAGGCCGCAGGACAACAGGATAACCGATTGTATTTGTAAATTCAATACCATCCTCCACCGTTTTTACGACAAGAGACGCAGCAATTGGCTCACCTATTTTCTCCATGGTGTCCTTGAATGCCTGTCTGTCCTCCGCCTTTTTGATTGTGAGTGCTGTTGTTCCGATTAACCTTACCCCGTGTTGCTTTAAAAATCCGCTCTCCTCAAGCTCCATGGCAAGATTCAGTCCTGCCTGTCCGCCAAGGGTAGGAAGAACACTGTCAGGCCTCTCCTTTAAGATAATCTGTTCCACAACTTCAACCGTAAGCGGTTCTATATAAACCCTGTCTGCGATATTTTTATCTGTCATTATGGTGGCAGGATTGGAATTTAAGAGTACAACCTCAATTCCCTCTTCCTTCAGGGAACGACATGCCTGTGTTCCCGCATAGTCAAACTCCGCAGCCTGACCGATGATAATCGGACCGGAGCCAAGCATCAAAACCTTTTTTATATTCGTATTCTTAGGCATCCTGGCATCCTCCCATCATTTCAATAAATTTATCAAATAAATATTCCGAGTCCTGCGGTCCCGGACATGCCTCAGGATGAAACTGTACCGTAAATATATTTTTGCCTATATATTTTAGTCCTTCGTTTGTTCCGTCATTTACATTTACAAATGCAGGAACTGCGACGCTTCCGTCAACAGAATCTGCATCCACAACGTACCCGTGGTTTTGTGAGGAAATGTACACTCTCCCCGTCTCCAAATCCTTGACAGGATGGTTGCCGCCTCTGTGCCCGTACTTCAGCTTTTTTGTCGCAGCTCCCGTTGCAAGTGCCATAAGCTGATGTCCGAGACATATGGCAAAGATAGGAACTTTGGACGCATACAGCTTTCTTATTTCACCTATGATATCCTTACATACCGATGGATCACCCGGTCCATTTGAAAGCATGATTCCGTCAGGGGCAGCACATAGTATTTCCTCTGCCTTTGTTGTTGCAGGATATACCGTTACGTTACAACCTCTTTTTGCAAGGGATTTTGCTATATTTTTCTTTGCACCAAGGTCAAGGAGGGCAACATTTTTGACACTACCCCGTTTTTTTTCTGTTGCCCTGCTATCGCCAGCTTGTATCTGTGCTGCCTCTTCTTTTTCGGCATACAACACATACTTCTCACTGCATGTTACTTTCTCCACAACATGACCTGTGACGTATTCCTTTAGTCTTGGTATTATGTCAACCAGATTATAATTTTCATCCGTCGTTATCATGCAGTTCATAGTTCCATGCTCACGTAAAATTTTAGTGAGCTGCCTTGTATCGATACCGCATATTCCCGTAATATCAAAGCGTTTTAAATAATTGGACAGGGTATCCTCACTCCTGAAATTGCTGGCAGTTTTTGAAAGCTCCCTTACAATGTATCCGTCAAGCCACGGTCTTATGGACTCCTCATCCTCGTGGCATATGCCATAATTTCCAATCAGCGGATATGTCATCAAAACCGTCTGACCTGCATAGGAAGGATCTGTAAGAACCTCCAGATATCCCGTCATGGATGTATTAAACACCAGCTCACTGATTATCTCTTTTCTTGAGCCAATGCTTTTACCCGTAAAAACTTGACCGTCTTCAAGAATTAAAAACGCTTTCATAGGTGTAATTCCTTTCTTTATTGTTACTAAACGATTTGCTTCTACAAATTCGTATATCCCATCAAATACTGATCTACCGCCTTAGCAGCCTCCCTGCCCTCCCGGATTGCCCAAACCACAAGGGACTGTCCACGTCTCATGTCGCCTGCCGCAAATACCTTTGGGACACTTGTAGCATGGTCGGTCGTCTCTACATTTGTCCTGCCGTCAACAGTTACCTTAAATGCATCCGTAACGTATTTTTCACTTCCAAGGAAACCTGCCGCAATCAGCACAAGCTCCGCTGGTATTTCTTTTTCACTTCCCTCTACAGGCACCATATTCATTCTTCCTGTCTTCTCGTCCTTTTTAGGCTCAAGGCTTACAAGTCTGACTTTTTCCAGATTTCCTTTTTTGTCCTTTATAAACTCAGACACTGTTGTCTGATATAGTCTTGGATCATTGCCAAATACGGCAATTGCCTCCTGCTGACCGTAATCAGTTTTCAGCACTCTCGGCCATTCAGGCCATGGGTTTTCTACCGTTCTTTCCTCCGACGGCCTCGGCATCATTTCAAGCTGCGTCACCGATTTTGCTCCCTGTCTTATGGCAGTTCCCACACAATCGTTACCCGTGTCTCCACCGCCAATGACAATGACATTCTTATCCTTTGCCGAAATGGCTTTGCCATCCGCAAAATTGGAGTCAAGCAGGCTCTTTGTCACGGATGAAAGGTACTCAACTGCAAAATAAATTCCTCCGGCATCCCTGCCCTTGGCATTAATATCCCTTGGATTTGATGCACCGCAGGTAAGGACAACAGCGTCAAACTGCTCCTTTAACGCATCCGCCGTAACGTCAACTCCTACATTAATACCTGTTTTAAATGTAATTCCATCCGCCTCCATGATTGCCATTCTTCTGTCTATTACCTTTTTGTCCAGTTTCATGTTTGGGATTCCGTACCGCAAAAGCCCTCCTACCCTGTCAGAACGTTCAAACACGGTAACCATATGGCCTCTCTTGTTAAGCTGAACTGCTGCCGCCATTCCTGAAGGACCGCTTCCCACAACGGCAACGGTCTTTCCTGTTCTCACCTTAGGCGGATTTGGCTTTACCCATTCCATCGCATATGCATTTTCTATAATAGCACGTTCGTTTTCTTTTGTCTCTACTGGTGCCTCATTTAAATTACATGTACATGCGGCCTCACAGAGTGCCGGGCACACACGGCTTGTAAACTCAGGAAAATTATTTGTTTTCGCAAGACGCTCGTATGCCTGTTTCCAATTCCCCCCGCAGACAAGATTATTGGTTTCCGGAACAAGATTGTTTAACGGACATCCTGAAACCATGCCGCCTATCATTTGACCATTCTGGCAAAACGGGACTCCGCACGCCATACATTTTTCGCCCTGCTCCTGCTGCCGCTCCAATGATACAGGGGTATGGAATTCGTTAAAATGCTTTATTCTCTTTAAAGGCTCCTCAAATTTTGATACAGTAGTTTCCATTTTTTATTCCCCCTTCCTGTTTGTTGCAAAGCTCTCATAAAATGCTTCCATCTGTGCCTGTTCCGTACTCATGCCTTTTTCCTCAAGCTTTGAGGAAAGTGCAATCATTTTCTTATAGTCATTCGGAATAATCTTCTTAAATTTTCCTACATAATCATCCCATGCGTCAAGGATTGCTTTTCCACGCTCAGAGCCTGTTGCGGCAACATGCTCCTCAATCAGTCCCTTTAACTCCTGAATATCGTATTTATTCTCAAGCTTTTCAATAGAAATCATATCTTTATTTAAATTTCGGTAAAGGTGATTATCCTCGTCAAGCACGTAGGCAATACCACCGCTCATACCTGCAGCAAAGTTCTTTCCTGTCTTGCCGAGAACTACAACCCTGCCGCCTGTCATATACTCACAGCCATGCTCACCGACACCCTCGACAACGGCATATGCACCCGAATTACGCACGGCAAACCGCTCACCTGCAACACCGTTTATGAACGCCTTTCCACTTGTCGCTCCGTACAGTGCCACATTTCCTGCAATGATGTTGTCCTCCGCTTTATAGCCTCTGTTCTTTGGTGGGAACACAATCAGCTTTCCGCCTGAAAGTCCCTTTCCAAAATAATCGTTTGTATCACCACAAAGTGAAAGTGTAAGTCCCGCAGGTATAAATGCACCAAAACTCTGACCGCCTGCACCTGTACAATTGACAGTAATTGTATCCTCCGGAAGTCCATCTTTGTGATTTCTTGTTATGGATGCTCCAAATATTGTGCCAAAGGCTCTGTCTGTATTTCCAACCTTTATGTCAAGGGATGCCCTGCTTCCCTCCTTTACTGCCATACCAAGCTTCTTCATCAGAACCTTTTCATCCAGTGTCTTTTCCAGTTCAAAATCATACACAAGCTCCTTGTTGAAAATAACAGGCTCCGTTCCATCACTAAACGGGTTCGCAAGAATTTCTGACAAATCCATTTTCGGTGCCATGGAAAGTGATGAGCCTTCTCTCACCTTAAGCAAATCTGAGCGTCCTACCATCTCATCAATGGTTCTTACGCCAAGCTTTGCCATATACTCACGAAGCTCTCTCGCAATAAACCGCATAAAATTTTCAACGTATTCAGGCTTGCCCTTAAACCGCTTTCTAAGCTCAGGGTTTTGTGTTGCCACACCCACAGGGCAGGTGTCAAGATTACAAACCCGCATCATAATACAGCCCATGGTTACAAGCGGTGCCGTTGCAAATCCAAATTCCTCAGCACCCAAAAGAGCTGCAATTGCGACGTCACGCCCACTCATAAGCTTTCCGTCCGTCTCTATCCTTACCCTGTTTCTAAGACCATTCTTTATCAGGGTCTGATGGGTTTCTGCAAGTCCCATCTCCCACGGAAGTCCTGCGTTATAAATGGAGCTTTCCGGTGCAGCACCTGTACCGCCGTCATAGCCTGATATCAAAATAACCTGTGCACCTGCCTTTGCAACTCCCGCTGCTACGGTTCCCACACCTGCCTCTGATACAAGCTTAACGGATATGTCTGCCTCCGTGTTGGCATTTTTAAGGTCATATATCAGCTCCGCCAAATCCTCAATGGAATAAATGTCATGGTGCGGTGGCGGAGATATCAGACTCACACCCGGTGTCGAATGTCTTGTCTTTGCAATCCAAGGATACACCTTCTTCGCAGGCAGATGTCCGCCCTCTCCCGGTTTCGCACCTTGAGCCATTTTTATCTGTATTTCCTTTGCACTTACAAGATATCTGCTTGTAACACCAAATCTTCCCGATGCAACCTGCTTGATTGCAGAGCATCTGTCAACCTTGCTTCCTGCGGAATCAAGTCTCTCGTCACTCTCGCCACCCTCGCCTGTATTTGACTTTCCATGTAGGTTATTCATTGCAATTGCAAGGGTCTCATGTGCCTCCTCCGATATGGAGCCATAGGACATGGCACCTGTCTTAAATCTCCTTACGATTTCATCCTCGCTCTCAACCTCATCGAGAGAAATTCCCTCCTTCGGATATACAAAGTCCATCATACTTCTTAAATATCCGCTTTCCTCTCCGTCAATCAGCTTTGTATACTGTTTATATAAATCATAATTTCCCGTCCATGTAGCCTGTTGAAGCATATGTATCGTCTGCGGATTGTACCTGTGCTCCTCACCTCCGCTTCTCCTCTTATGCTTTCCAAGACTGTCTAATGTAAGGTCTGTCTCAAGTCCAAGCGGGTCAAACGCTCTTGAGTGTCTGCTGTCCACCTGTTTTTCTATATCCTCAATTGTAATTCCACCAACCCTGCTTACGGTTCCGTTAAAATATGTATCAACAACATCAGGTGAAATACCGATAGCCTCAAATATTTTTGCACCCTGATAGGACTGAATCGTGGAAATGCCCATTTTCGATGCTATCTTAACAATGCCGTGAAGCACTGCATCATTGTAATCTCCCACTGCCGCATAGTAATCCTTGTCAAGTATATTTTCGTCTATCAGCTCCTTTATCGTATCCTGTGCCAGATACGGATTTACCGCAACTGCACCATAGCCTAAAAGGGTTGCAAAATGATGTACCTCTCTCGGCTCTCCTGACTCAAGAATCAGTGCAAGGGATGTCTGCTTCTTTGTGTTTACCAAATGCTGGTGCACTGCAGACACGGCAAGGAGTGACGGAATCGGAACATGGTTTTCATCAACGCCCCTGTCGGAAAGCACAACAATATTGGCACCATCCTTGTATGCCTTGTCAACCTGAACAAACAGTCTGTCTATTGCTCTTACAAGTCTTGTACTCTTGTAGTAAATAATCGGAATGACGGCAACCTTAAATCCATCCTTATCCATGTTTTTAATCTTGAGCATATCCGTATTGGTAAGAATTGGATTTTCAATTTTAAGCACCTGACAGTTTTCCGCCTTTTCCTCAAGCAGATTTCCTTGTTTTCCTACATAGACGGTTGTACTTGTAACGATTTCCTCCCTGATTGCATCAATCGGCGGATTGGTAACCTGTGCAAAAAGCTGTTTGAAATAATCAAAGAGTAAATGATTTTTCTTTGACAGTGCAGCAAGCGGAGTATCCACACCCATTGCTGCTATGGCTTCTCCTCCGTTTAATGCCATATTATAAATTGAATTTTTGTATTCCTCGTATGTATATCCAAATGCCTTTTGCAGCTTTTTCTGCATTTTGTCATCATATGCTTCAATACGGATGTTCGGTATTTTAAGATCCTTAAGATGTACAAGGTTGCTGTCAAGCCACTCACCATAAGGTTGCTTTGTCGTATACCGCTCCTTCAGCTCCTCATCCTGTAAAATCTTGCCGTTTACCGTGTCAATCAGAAGCATTTTTCCCGGATGGAGACGCTCCTTTAAGACAATATCCTCCTCAGGAATTTCCAGTACACCTACCTCAGAAGCAAGAACCACATCGCCGTTTTTCAGTACATAATATCTTGACGGACGAAGCCCATTTCGGTCAAGAACGGCTCCGACCAAATCACCGTCAGAAAAAACAATGGATGCAGGACCATCCCATGGCTCCATCATTGTTGCATAATATTGGTAAAAATCTCTCTCGTCCTGATCAAGGGTCTGATTGTTTGCCCAAGGCTCAGGTATTGTTATCATAACTGCAAGCGGAAGCTCCATACCGCTCATGACAAGGAATTCCAGCGTGTTATCTAACATGGCAGAGTCAGAGCCTCTCGTATCAACCACAGGAAGCACCTTGTGGAGCTGCTCCTTCAAGTGCTCAGACTCCATTGCCTCCTCACGGGCAAGCATCTTATCCGCATTTCCCCTTATGGTATTAATCTCACCGTTGTGCACGATAAAACGATTCGGATGTGCTCTCTCCCAGCTCGGATTTGTGTTAGTGCTAAATCTGGAATGTACCATTGCAATGGCAGAAACATAAGATTCATCCTGCAAATCGGAGAAGAAGGTTCTTAGCTGTCCCACAAGAAACATACCCTTATAAACAATTGTCCTGCTTGACATGGAAACAACATATGTATTATCGTTTGACTGTTCAAATTCCCGCCTTGCGATATAAAGCTTTCTGTCAAATTCAAGTCCCTTTGCAACGTGCTCCGGTTTCTTGATAAATGCCTGCACAATATGAGGCATACACTGTCTTGCCTTATTTCCAAGCACATCAGGATTTACCGAAACCTCACGGTAGCCTAAAAGCTCAAGCCCCTCCTTGTTTATGATTATCTCAAACATTTTCTTTGCCTGATTGCGTTTCAACTCATTTTGCGGGAAGAAAATCTGGGCTATGCCATACTCTCTCTCATCGCCGATTTCTATTTTAAGCTTCTTGCACTCTTTCTTAAAAAAATTGTGTGATATCTGCAAAAGAATTCCTACACCGTCTCCTGTTTTTCCCTCTGCATCCTTACCTGCACGATGCTCCAGATTTTCCACTATCTTAAGTGCATTTTCCACTGTCTGGTGTGTCTTTTTTCCCTTGCTGTTTATGACTGCACCGATACCGCAGTTATCATGTTCAAATTGTTGTCTGTATAATCCCTGATTATGATTCATAAATTATTTCCTCCTTCACGAGCTTTTACCGCACTCTCTATCAGACCTTTGAATAACGGATGTGCCCTGTTTGGTCTTGACTTAAACTCAGGATGTCCCTGTGTGGCAATAAAATATGGATGATTTTCAAGCTCCAGCATCTCCACGATTCTTCCATCCGGCGACTGTCCCGAAAATACCATTCCCTTTTCCTCTAAAACCTCCCTGAAATCATTGTTGACCTCATATCTGTGTCTGTGTCTCTCGCTTATGCGTTCACTGCCATAAAGCGTGGCGGCAAGACTTCCTTTTTTCAGTACACACGGGTACGCTCCAAGTCTCAAGGTTCCGCCTCTGTCCGTGACACCGTTTTGTTCAGGCATAAGCGATATGACAGGGTATTTTGTTTCATGGTTAAGCTCTATGCTGTTTGCCCCTTCATAGCCTGCAACATTTCTGGCATACTCCACAATTGCCATTTGCATGCCAAGGCAAATTCCCAAAAATGGCACCTTGTTTTCCCTTGCATATTTTACTGCAAGAATTTTCCCTTCCGTTCCTCTTGTTCCAAAGCCACCCGGTATTAAAATACCATCAAGACCGTGCAGAACGGACATTACATTTTCCTCCGTAATATCCTCCGAGTCAATCCATTTTATATTTACGGAAGCATGTGCGGCAATCCCGCCATGCTTTAATGCCTCGACCACACTTAAATATGCGTCGTGAAGCTGTATATATTTTCCCACGATGGCAATATCAACCTCATGCTTCGGATTGCGGAGGCTTTCTATCATGCTCATCCAATCCTCCAAATCAGGCTCCCTGCACGGAATATCCAGTGCAGAGCATACGACATGGGCAAGCTTTTCCTTCTCCATGGCAAGGGGTGCCTCATACAAATACTCAACATCCAGATTTTGCAGTACATTGCTTACGGGCACATTACAAAATAATGCGATTTTTCCTTTCATTTCCTCTGATATTTCATATTCGCTTCTACACACGATAATATCAGGCCAAAGTCCCATTCCCTGAAGCTCCTTGACGCTCTGCTGGGTAGGCTTGGTCTTTAGCTCTCCCGATGCCTTGAGATACGGTATGAGTGTTACATGAATCAGGATTGCATTTTTGTGTCCCACATCATGCTGAAACTGTCTGATTGCCTCCAAAAACGGCTGGCTTTCTATGTCTCCTACCGTTCCTCCTACTTCAATGATGACAATTCTGTTATCCTCATTTTCTTTATTATAAAATCTGCTTTTTATCTCATTTGTCACATGTGGAATGACCTGAACCGTTCCACCGCCATAATCTCCATGTCTTTCCTTTTGCAGTACCGACCAGTAAATTTTACCGGTCGTCACATTTGAATTTTTATCAAGATTCTCGTCAATGAATCTCTCATAATGTCCGAGATCTAAGTCTGTCTCTGTTCCATCATCCGTAACAAATACCTCGCCGTGCTGTATCGGATTCATGGTTCCCGGGTCAACATTTATGTAAGGGTCAAATTTCTGCATCGTAACCTTGTAGCCCCTTGCCTTTAAAAGGCGTCCAAGCGAAGCTGCCGTTATTCCCTTTCCCAAACCGGACACTACGCCTCCTGTAACGAAAACGTATTTTATTGCCATCTTTTTTCCTCCTAAAACCACTATCACAGATAATTACTTATCTTTAAAGCCTAAAAAAGGGGTCAGAAAACATTATGATTTCTGACCCCTTTGCCATTAACTTATAATATTATGATGCTTTTTAGGAAATTTGTCAATTGTTTTTTAAACTGAACAGCCTGATCAGCCTGATTTGTCTTATAAATTGTGGAAATGAAAAAAATATTGTGCTATACTTAGTGTTACTTTTATGGTTTGATTCATAGGTTTATATTATCCCACTATTTTTGTACGGATATAAACGACAGGGCAGCCTGTTTACCATATATGCCATATACACGGTTGTTGTTTATTCCATAAGTGCATGGCTTATCACGGACATCCTGCCGATTGATGTACGATTTGCCTCACCTCTTGCGGGAACAGATTTATTGTTATGCTCTATTTTTGGCGGTGTCATTTCCGGTGTGGGCAGTGGTCTTGCACTAAGGTTTGGCGGAGCTATGGACGGCATAGAGGTAATGGCAGTTATATTTGCAAAACGGCTTGGTATTTCTGTCGGCACCTTTGTAATGATATTCAACCTGCTGTTATACATCATATGCGGATTTGTCAAAAACAGTTGGATTCTTCCTTTATACTCAATTGTTACATACTACGCCGCACTAAAAACCCTTGATTTTATCATAGAACGTATTGACCGTTCCAAGTCAGCTATGATTGTAACCAAATCCCCTGATAAAATATGCAAGGCACTGTCAGAGGTATTTGAATGCGGCATGACGACGATGCCTGCAAAGGGAGGATTTTCCGGAACCGACTGCACGTTAATCTACTTTGTAGTCAACCGATTTCAAATTGCAACAATGAAAAAGGTCATCCACGAAATAGACCCGATGGCTTACATCACAATCAGCGAGGTGGCAGATGTTTTCAGTTCAAACCATGACATGTAATTATCTCCTCAGACTATTGCGAAAACTAACTTCTTATTATATAATAATTAATAATTTGTTAACAAAATATACATGATTGGTGAAACTATGAATTACATTATTGAATTTGAAATTGCAGCCTTAGGACTTGAGCTTATGCTGCTGGTAATATACTGTATCAGAAATAATTTTCCCTGTGCAACAAATAAATTTTACTTTGCCATGCTTTCCTGTGGCATTGTTGCAACAAGCTTTAGTTTAATTTCCGTTTATACCCTTGCACATATTTGTGACTTGCCATTGTGGATAAACTTTTTCACAAATATGGTATATCTTTTTGCATATAATGGTGCTGCCCTTTTGTTTTTCTTCTATGTGCTTCATGTGACAAACGACGAAAAAACCATTCAGCGGGGAAAAATACTTTTTTATGCCGGAAGCGTAATTGTCATTTCCCTGATTGCAACGACCCCACTCACAGGCTGGATTATCAATTTTAAGAACAACACCTATAATCACGGTCCTTTATTCATCGTTCTTTATATTGTCTCCGTCTGTATGCTTTTAGGTGTATTGTTCCTGTTTATAAAATTCAAATACAAGCTTGATAAAATGCAGGCGTTTTCCATAATGGGACTGGATGTTGCAACGATTGGCGTAGTTATCCTGCAGGAATTTTTCCGTGAGCTACTTCTCCAGAATTTTGTTATATCCCTGTTCTTTGTGCTGGTATATTTCTCATTGCAAAATCCCGACGACTACATAGATAAAACCGCAAACTGCTTTAACAGCTCCGCTTTTTATGAGACGGCAGGCATATATCTTAAACGGAAGTCCACCTTTTGTATTATTGCATTTACCCTTGATGATTTTCAGTCCATAAACAGACTGTTAGGCATACAGACCGGTGACGAGGTTATCAATAATATTGCCGCCTATCTTCAAAGCTTGTTTGGCAAACCGAGGGTATATCATCTCACAGGCTGCCGCTATGCAATTATAATCGACACTAAGACAACCCTTTCCGCCGACGAGGTAATAGACGTTATCAATGTTTATTTCAGTGAGCCTTATAAAGTGAATGATATGGAAATCCCGCTGACTCCTTGCTTCTGCGTCCTCGACTATCCGATTTTTGACTTTACAACCGAGGATATCAACGATGTTTTGGAGTATTCCTTCCATGAAATGAAGCAAAACCGTGACATTACCGTTATAACTGCAACTGACGACTCACTTAAGGAAAAAAGACGTGAGCTGCAGATTATAGACATAATGAAAAAAGCGATACGGAATGAAAGCTTTCAGGTTTATTACCAGCCGATTTATAATATAAAAACAGGAACCTTTACATCTGCCGAGGCATTGATACGCCTGTTTGATGACGAGCTTGGCTTTATCAGTCCTGACGAATTCATTCCAATGGCTGAGGAAAATGGAATGATTATCAAGATTGGTGAGCTTGTGTTCCGGAATGTATGCAGATTTCTTAAAGAAAATGATACCAAAAAGCTTGGACTTGAATATGTGGAAATCAACCTTTCCGCCATACAGTGTATGCAGGACAGTCTTTCCACACAGCTTACGGAAATCATGCAGGAATACGGCATATCTGCAAGCTCGCTCAACTTTGAGATAACGGAGACAGCCAACTCATTAAACGAATATGCACTCCGCAAAAACATGCGGGATCTTATAAATAAGGGTGCCAGCTTCTCTATGGATGATTATGGAACCGGCTTTGCAACCGCTAATTATCTTATCACCCTTCCTATGAGCATCGTAAAAATTGACAAAAGTATATTATGGCCTGCCATGGAAAATCCGGAAGCACTTATCATTCTCCGTCATACGGTAAAAATGCTCAAGGCATTAAATAAAATGATTGTTGTTGAAGGTGTGGAAACTGAGAATATGAGAGACCTTTTGATAGAAATGGGTGTTGATTATCTTCAGGGATATCTTTACTCAAAGCCTGTCCCTGAAGACCGTTTTATCCAATTCCTGACAGATGCAGCCGTGTAATATAACCGTTTCCCATCTGTTTTATTACCATGCTGTTTCCTGTTAAACTCCTATTTTTTGACACGGACAGGCAGCATTACTCTCTTACAACAATCTGCCCGTTGCAGGGCATAACAGGATTTTCCCATATCACATCACCGACACTATCAACAGTTATGGTTCCTGACTTTGGATTTTTAATGGACATGACATGTCCCTTTATATCCGCCTCTACCTCGGAATATTCAAAAGAAAGGTCCGTATCCTCCATTGTACAGTTTATAAGCTTTAAATCCTCACAGTAGCAAAGCGGCTGTGTGCCTGCTATTTTGCAGTCAATCAATGTAAGTCCCTCTGAAAACCATCCCAGATATTCTCCCTTTACAACAGAATTTTTCACGATAACGTTTTTGCTGTGCCAAAAAGCATCCTTTGTGTCAAGGTTGGAATTTTCTATTTCAAGATTTTCCATGTATTGAAAGGAATACTTTCCTTTCAGATTTACATTTGTAAGCTTTACATTTTTGCTGTCCATAAAAATATATTCCGACTCAATTTCTGTATTTTCCAGTGTAATCTCATCACATTTCCAGCCAAATTCAGGTGATACAACCTTGCAATTATTTAAACTTATCTGGTTACATTCCCTGATAACCTTTATTCCATTTAGGGTGCAATCGATAATTTCTCCGTTATCAGAATACCATATGGCAGCTCTTGTATCTTCATCCATAACGCTGCCAACCAGCTTAAATCCCTTAACATGCCACAGTGGATACCGCAGGGAAAAGCTACAGTCGGACACAGTTATGTTCCTTGATTCCTTTAACACGGATTCTCCGTCTGCAGGTCCCGCAAATATACACCCTTTAATAATACAATCCTGTGAATAATATAATGCCCGTTCCTCGTCAAACTGCTTGTTCTCTATGACAGTATTCATGATATTCATCCTTTCAATTTTTAGTAGGAAATTACAAAATATTGCATTTTTAACATACATTGTACAACTACTTTTGGTTATATGACATTTCGCCATTCCCTATTGTTTTTTAGCAATGAAGAATCTGTCTTCAAGACATATATTTTAACATTATTTTGTCATTTTTCAATATTATATTTTACCAAAAAACGACAAAAAGAGCCAAAACACATTTGACTCTCATTTTCATTATCTATACACCTTCAGAACTTCACACAAAGAGGTATCCCCGCCATCTTTTCTTCCCGTT
>JAMPBO010000025.1 GCA_023666705.1 Bacteroides sp. | reverse complement strand
TACTCCAGATTCCGGAGCGGCATATTCGGGTTTACGGTTGACTGGTGCTCATATAGATTGAGCCTCATGTCTGTGACACAGGACAGGTCATTTTTTACTGTCATGTATACGGCATTTTCCAGGGTAGTGATTTCCAGTTCCTCAGGATTGTCATAGCTTGTTTTGTTTACCGCATTGTAGAGTGTCAGTAACTCTTTTTGTCCGAGAATATCTGCCTGAATACGGTATCCTTGTGGTGTATGTTGGCGGTTAATGTTTCAGTATGGTTTCTACAGCGTTCATTTGTAGTGCCCTTTTCTTTGAATGTCTGAACTGGTTTTACCCGTGAATGAATTACTATATTAATGCTTTAACTGGATACTACCATATGCGTGTTGTGATTGCAAGTGATTTTTTTGAAATCAAGAGGTTTTATTGACAACGAAAATGACAACAGGGAAGCCTTTTTCGGTTTAGGACTTACCCCACCACATAGCTAGGGTTCCAAAAAACCATAAAGCAAAAAAACAAGCAACCCCTTGATTTCTCTGGGATTGCTTAGAAAAATATTACTGCCGGCAACCGGACTAATTTCATATTACCTGTTATTTTATCCTTATTAAAATCCTTTGATTTATAAGGCTTTCAGGTTGTTGCTTTGTTTACACATAAGTATATTTTTGAAATAATTTGCCACCTATTTGCCACCTGCAAATATAATTTGTTTCTACTTATTTAAAAGGAACTTATCCCTGTATTGTATATGTAATCTTCATTGTTTTATCAGCAGTCTTTGTAACCGGTTTGTCAAGATTATTAATAGTTGCAAGGTAATTAAGTATTTTGAAAAGCATTGAGCTATTACCAACTACGCTTATCTTGTTCCATATATCGCCTGTGAACAAATTATTCCCACGTCCCATACTGCATTTTGTAAATTTCATTGTTTTTGTCACTGTATCCAATACACAAGCTCCAGCTGCTGTTGACGCTGTTGTCATAAACAGCTTCCCGTTTATGTTCCATGTCCCATTAAGATATATACTTGTGTCTATTGAATACTCATTTGTATCCGAATTGTTATCCATATTGATTTCAATTAAGTATATGTCCGTGTTTGTCTTAACGTACAAATACCCATTAGCAACAACCATACCATACTGAGCGTTAAGTATATGTGTAGATGTATTGCTTATATTCAAAACATCGTGGGTAACATCCGTATCTGTAAAGTTAAATTTATGTATTTGCAATGCACCCCCAGGGGGTATATTTTCAGCTTTTCCAAAATATACACTATTTCCATCGCTACACATTATATCTATATTATTTAACCCATCACACTGAAATTCCCATGTCTGCATTGTTTTATAGTCCATGTAGTTTGGCTGTCCAAACATTACTGATATCGGTTCTACAGACTTAAAACAATTTCTCAATTTTTTTATTATTATCATGCCATTATTGAGAACAGCTGTATACATATATTCATCATTACTGTAAACCGATTTCACAGGTGTACTTATTTGTATTCCGGAATATAATATGTTAGGGTTGCCACTATACATATTTATGTCACTTATATTTGCATCCCCATAGCTGGCATATCCTGCATTGGCATGCGTGAGACAAGCCGCTGCTATTGTTCCGTTTGCCTGATTGGTGGTCCAGTCATAAACATATGTCATTTTTTTACTTGCAATATCAAGTGCACTCTCCTGCTGATTGTAACTGCCCATTGTCAAGGCTTCATCTGCGTTTGCTACATTATATGATGCACATCCTGTTACCTCCGTGCCTGCCGGAACATACAAATTACCATCAGGAATTGCCTTATCTGTAAGTAATATCCCACCTAGTGCTTTTTCAACCGTTGGGCACATATCGTCAATTAATGTGTATGGATTACACCATATCCCCTTGTTGTCAAACAGCTTTTCAAGTGCTTCCGTCATATTGTTATCATGCTCAACCACAAGCTTTTCCCTTGACCCGGAAAGCTCCAGCTTCATGTGTCCATGAAATTTTGGTACTTGCAGTGGATGATTTATTATATTAATTGTTTTTATATTATCTGTCAATATTACCCCTCCTCATTATTAAATGTAAATTTAAATTCTGCCAGTTCTGCATCATCATGTATCACAAATGCAAGTGTTAATATCTTGACTGCTCTTAATTGCTCATATATTTCTTCAATATCACTTTCGATAAATGCTTCAAGTGTCACCTCGTCTGTAAATGACATGCCGCTATCATATGAATACCTGACTCCAATGTTACCCATCGCAAGTGCCTGTGCATTTTTAATTCCAAGTATACTGATACTTGACATGTCGCAATCTGTCTGTATCGGCTGTGGATGCGGAACAGCTGTTATCCTTGCTGATGTGTTGCTTATGACGCCTTCAGGTGTCCATTTATACACATCAATAGAAACAAGCTGCAGAAGCTCATTGCCATACAATACATCAGCTCCCTGTTCAAAATCGTCTGCCGTAAGTATGTCTCCGCCAGCAAGGACAATCTCTGTCAGGGAATTGTCAGCAACTGTATACCATTTACCTTCCGATGAAATAAGATATTTTACTGTCTCCATGCCCTCGCTTATAATTTCAATATCTGAAATACTCTCGAACTCGCCGCTGTCGATGCTTACGACATTCATAAGCCCTCGGTCAATTTGTCTGTTTTCTGCATTGTTGACAAATTCATTTTTAAGCTTATATACATCAGCCGATGCATCAACATACCGTTTTGCATACGTCGCCGTACTTTTTGTATTGAACGTCCATGTTTTTACCATCCATGATATCAGTATGCTGTCAAGTAACTCAGAAGGTCTTATTGCATTGTTGAAACTGACTGTTTTTAATTCTGTTTGGGCACTACTCTTGTCAACATCAAGCTTCCTTATTGTCACACTGTCATTCATTTTACTTACAGTAATACTGTTGCCCATATTAACAGCAACAAGTTTGTCTTCCACTGTAATGTAACCGTCCCATTCATCAGTTGCCACAAGTCCCTGACCTGATATTACAGCTCTTGCATTTCCTGCATTTATGGTTGCACTGCTGCCTGCCATATTAAGTGTTACTGTCCATCTGTTTAGTGAATTTTCCTCCGTCGGTATCATATACATTAAACTCAATATATGCTTCCCCGCACTGAATGTCTCAACAGGATAATAATTATTTTCAATGCCATTCATGCTATATTTGACCGTACATATTGATGCAGATGCCACATCAAGCAGTATTTCAGCCTGAAACATGACATGTAATGCAGATGCTGAAGAAAAACGGATGTCTATAACCGGCTGTTCGGCATTGTTGCCAATAAGAATATTTCTTGCATTCTCAAATGTGAAAAATATTGTTTCCTTTGAGTTCGCCGAACTTCTCAAACCCTCAATGTTCTTGTCTGCTTTGCTTCTTGCAGTCGCAAGAGCAGGATCCGAGCCATAACCAGCTATCTGGTATCCATTGTTGTAATTATAAACGTAGTACATGACACAGCCTGTTTTATTTCCTGCAATACCTCCACTGCATTTAATTATGTCTCCTAAATCATACAATGCACCACACAGCACTTGTGTTTCAAAAGGTACATATTCTATTTTTTGCAGTGCCGTCAGTATATTACGTACAAGTAATTCTTTTTTCTTAGCCGTACCATATTGCAGGAAAGGATTGGAGCCAAGATTGTATGTAAGGTATTCGTCCTGTTCCTCCACTCCGTAATAATTCGTCGTATTCTTTGCAATGCTGACTACTGAAACACCTGAATATTTTGTTGCAAATTTACTGAACTTGGAGTCAGCAAATCTCTCATGGTTTGAAAGCTCATCAGAGACAGTCTGTGTATACTGTCTCACAACAAGCTTCCCATCACGGTCAATTGTGGCAATTGATGCGATTGTCTGTGCAACCCAAAATACAAAGTCCTGCCATGTCTCAATATCGTTTTCAGTATACAGGGCAAATGTCTCTTTGCCATTTGTAAATGTCTCCATCTGCTTTTTTGTCATTCCAAGTTCAACCTTACATGTGTCACACGCAAGCTTAAGAAGCTCATATGGCGTTCCTTGTGTTGTCGATACCCCGCATTTTTTGTTAAACTTTACCATATTGTCATATGCGACTATATCAGTGCCATTCTCCGTATCCTCAGCAGAGGATACGGTATAGACACCAAGCGGAACATCTTCATATCCTGTTCCAAGCTTTAAGCCTTCATATGGGGTGATGGAAACATTTTTCCAGTTGCTAATTCCTATATCCCGCCTGATTGTACATTTAAGCTCACCTATATACACAGAACCCAGTTTAACCTCATTTTGTTCACTGCACTGATTTGTAATTTCAAATGAGCCTGTCAATATGTCATGTTCCGTAAAGCTGATATTGCCTATTTTGCCCCGCAGCCTGAATGTTTGTTCTTTGTCTTTTATCTGTTTTAAATATTCCTTTGATACATTGTACATATATTCCCTCCCATGACTACAGTTCTACAGCAGCAAAGGTCACCGTCCAGTAGCCTTTTGTATTTTCTGAATAAACAGAATGATTTTCAAGGCTGCAGTCGAATGTTTCCATCCTTACGGTGCGTACATTCCCATTTATTGATAATTGTACCGTCGGCATATCTGCATACGCTTTAAGCTTGTCCTTCCAAAATGATGATACCTGAAATGTAAAATTACCTGTGTATTTCCCAACACGCACGTCAACAACAAGATCATCACCTGCCTCTGACTGAAATGTATTAGACACTTTTGCAAAGCTTTCAGAATACTCAACCGGGTTTGGAAGCTGCATATTATTTATTTTTATAAATTTTCCAAGCATTTATTTATCTTCCCCCTGACCTGAAATTATTGATTTGGTTTGCTTTTACAACCGCCTCAGTAAACTTTGAACCTCCTATTGATACAGGTATTATTATGTCCCCTGCAAATGGTTGCAGTGTTTGCTGTGATGCCGATGTGGTATCTCTTTGTATATCAAGATCATCCCTAAAATCTTTGGCAACTGCTTCCACCCATGCCTTGTTTTTGTCAAGTGGTACCACCGCCTCAGCTCCATTACCTTCCAACAATCCTACCTGTCCTTTTTTCAGAATACCTCCAAGCTCAAGCTGTGGAACATTAAGCTGACTCAATTTTTTTATTTTTACTCCCGGTATGGCATTAATGGCACTGATGGCAAAGTTAATTGCACCAATAAATCCATTAATAATATTAACTGCACCTGACAATACCGTATTGACCGCCGATTTAACCGAACCCGTTATTGCATCCGCTATTGTAGTTCCTATTGTCTTAAATATAGCCGTGATATCGTTCCATACACCTTGAAAGAAGCCTCCCAGCTTGTTAAATATACCCGTAATGCCATTCCAAGCCTGCTGGAATTTCTCTGTAAACCATGTCCCCACACTTGCAAAAGCATATTGAATACCTTCCCATGCATGTGTCGCTGTTGTTGCTATGCTTTCACCTATGCCTTTAAAGAAGTCCGCTATGCTCTGAAAGACTGCTGTAAAAAACTCTTTGAACGCTGCTGTAATGGTTTCCCAATTTTTTATAATTGCTATTACAGCCGCTATTGCCGCCACAATTCCAGCAATTACCGCTATAACCGGAAGTATATTCGGTACAACCGAGGCAATCGTCGGTATCATCGAGCCTTTTATAAATGTTACGGCGGTTCCGATATTCGTTACAAGCGTACCAATCCCTGTTGTTAATCCAGCAATTACACCTATCACTTTTGCTATAATTGAAATTGCCGGACCTAAAACAGCAATTAATGCAACAACTTTCAAAATCGTCTGTTGTTGTCCTGCCGACAAATTTTTCCACCCTTGACCTAACTGCCTTATTTTAACTGCAACACGTTCAATCATTGGGGCTAAACTCTCGGATATTGTTTCGCCAACTTCCCCTACTGCAATTTTAGCACTGTTACATGCTGTTTTCATTTTATCAGTGCCATCAAGCATAGTGTCATATGTCTTGTCTATATTACCAGCATTAGATTCCATACTGGCACTGAGTTCATCAAAACTTAATGAACCATTTTTACAAGCTTCATATACTGCTGCCCCTGCCTTAGTACCAAATAATTCATATGCATACTGCAATCCAGCAGTCTCATTTTCTGCGTTTACCATGCTTTTTTGTATTGATGCCAATGCTTCATTCAATGGTATTCCCTGATCTGTCGCATTTTTTAATGCTTTTGTAAGACCACTCATAACTTGAGATGTATCAGCTCCTGACATTTCAACGCTTCCTAAAAATTCCGCTGCTGAAGATGCATTAAATCCCATTTGTTGCAAAGATGCCGAATTTGTGACCATCAAAGATGTAAGTGTATCCATGCTAATTCCTGTTTTTTGCCCAGTTGCATTTAATGTATCTAATAATTTTGTAGCATCCTTGACATCAACGTTATATGCCGACATTACTTTTTGCACTGAATCAATTGAATTAGAAACATCTGTATCATTAAGTTTTGAAAATTTTATAAATTCCGTCGATAAATCTTCCAATGCTTTACCAGTAAGATTAAATCTTGTATTAACTTCACCTACTGCTGCCCCTGCCTCCTCAAAATCAGTAGGTATATCTTGTGCTATATTTTTAGCAATATCTTTCATGTTTTCAAGAGCTTCCCCGGTAGCACCTGTTTTCTTGACAATTATATCTAAGCCTTTATCAACTTCTTTAAAAGCATATACTGCTGTCGTACCCGCCGCTACTATTGGTACAGTTAAATTTTTTGTTGCACTTTCTCCAACTGCCTGTACTTTCTCGCCTGCTGCCTGTATGTTGTCTCCAACCTTTTTGATATCCTCGCCTACACTCTGCATAACACTGCCCATGACAGACGCTGACTGCCTTGCTTGTTTTTCGAGGTCTTTCAGCTTGTCTGTTGTTGTGACGATTTCAGCCTGCAATGCATCATATTCCGATTGTGTTATATCGCCGTTTTTTAACGCTTCCTTTGCACTTTCGGCTGCTTCTTTTTCCATTTCAAGCTTTTTCTTCGTCTCGGCTATAGCTTCATTCAAGGCATGCTGTTTTGCTTTCAGCATTTCTATATTTTTCGGGTCAATCTTAAGTGCCTTCTCAACAGCCTTCAAATGATTTTGGGCATTTTTAATCTCGCTGTTTGCCGCTTTCAGTGCTTTCGTAAGCCCTGTTGTCTTTGCGTCAATTTCAATTGTTATACCTTTGATTTTTTTATCTGCCATTTTAACCAGCTCCTTTACATTGATGCAAAAGTATCTATGTCGGTTTGTGTCGGTGCAAGCGGATAATCGTATGTATCGTTGTGACTTTCAATCAACATGTCTATTACGTCCCCATAATGCAGTTCTTCCAATTCATTTATTGATAGACCCAACTCAAAAGCCCTCAACATAAAAATGTTTACATTCATCTCTCTTATTGTGGGCTTTGTCCGTTTTTTGGTTCACTTGTTGTCTTTAAGTTTTTATTCCATACACCGAGAATTTCCATAATTGTATTTTCATTTTGGAAGTCCTCCTCCTCGAAGTTTTCCAGCCACTCAATGTAATTTTCTTCGCTTGCTTCCTTAATCGTTCCTTTTCCCTGCATGTTCATCACATAAGCGAGCTGGGAAATATAATTTATTGCGTCCAACTGCTCAATGTCCTCTTTTCCATCAAGCCTTCCCAAATCCTTTAATACATCGCTTTTAAATATCTGCTTGTATCTTAGTCCTGTTGCTGCATTGCTTACTAATGCTACTTGTGTCTCTCCTATTGCAATTATTTTTTTCATGTAATACTCCTTTCTGTTGCACCGATGCAACTTAAGCAATATAAAAGGGACAGCGTAAACCATCCCTTTTATACGTTATTTTGTTATTTGTATAATCTTTAGCCCTCAGGTGTCGGTTCAGACGGCACCCACACGGCTTTGTACCAGTTATTGTATATCTCTGCATCCTCTGTCGGTGATGCGATTCCCTTCGTCCAATGATGTTCTTCCCCATCAACAAAATTGGTGTCGGGACGTGGTGTAACTGTTATTGTTACCGTGTCCGTTTCCGGTTCCGTTGAATCTTCCCTTGTCTTCGATGAAATTGACGGACGTGTCAGCATGCACCTGTACAAAACAAACCGCCTTGCTTTTACATCCCCATCAATTTCAAACATAAGGGCAATGTAATTTTGTCGTGCGTTTGAGCTTTCAAGCAGCACTCCATCAATGTTTTTCTGACCTAACACAGACGTAAGCACATCATCAGGCACTATTGCGGATTCAAAGTCGCCTTCGTAACCCGTATTTGAGCTGAGAACCGCATACACCCTATCATCCGCATAAAAGTTATTTGAATCACCTGACGGATCAAGGGATATTGATACGGCACCCTGCCAGGCTTTTGGTGTTCCATATGTGCTTGTTACCTCTCCCGTTGTTTCGTCTGTTGTTTCCGTTACAATTGCATAATGTGCGTTCTTTAAACCGAATTTTATTTTATTCTTTTTCATTATATAACCTCACTTTCGTATATTGTCATAAATACCTGTTCGCCAGCATCAAAGCTGTCTGTCATACTCCATGGAAGCTCTGCAGCATCCATAGCCTTTTCCAGTAGTTCTTCCAGTTCTTCATTTTTTCCGTCACTATACAATACTGCCCGCAGTGACTTTTTCTTTTTATACACCTTATTGTCCGCAAAAAAATTGTTGTCAGAATGGCATGTGTATGTAACAAATGGTACTTTTGTACCCGCCGGTGCATGATTGTACCATACGGTTACTCCGGGAACACTCAGCATGTCTTTAATATCCTTCAGCTTCATATGCCTTTTACCTGCCTCTCAAATTCGTCCACAAATTCTTCCTGTACATATTCCTCCACAGGTGCTATATGCGGAATGGCATCAGCATGTCCCCTGACCTCGCCGTTAATTACTATTTCATGCCCATTTTCAAGCAGATGTGTCAGTTGGTACTCCTCATTGTACACATAGGTTCCTTCTTTTCCCGTCTTTTTCATTTTCCAGCCTTTTTTATACTTACCTCTGTGTCCTTTCGGCGATGTCGCCTTAAGCTTTTTTACGGCTCCCTTTGCAACCTTGTCTGCTGCTTTGTCAACAGCCGTTTCAACGCCATGTTCAAAGCTTGAAAAAATTGACTGCACTTCCTTTGCCAGCCGATCAGGTTTTATCTTAATCGAGTTTGACATTTGACACACCTTCCTTTACCTTTGCATACAGTTCCATGTCGTCTGTATCAGGCACCTCGTACGTACGGTATATTATGTATGGCTTACCCTTGTATATTACAAGCTCCTCGTCATCATAATCGCCTTTAAACAATGTAAATTTATACGCTGCTTTCATTCCAAGCTGTCCTGCCCTGTAAAACTCTGTCCGGTCAACCGATTTTACACGGCAGAGCACGTCTTTTTTTGCAACATCATTTACAATATTGCCTATATCGTCCGAGGCTTTACTTGTCTTTACAAGCGTTATTGCATCATCCATCACCGTCACCTGCTTTCTGTTCGAAAAGGCGGTTATTAAGGGCATACCTCAGCATGCGTGGCATACCCTCGCCAGTCGCCCGTTTCCTCCAGCTCCATGCCGCATACATTACAATAAGCTGTTCATCCGAAATTGATATATCTGGAGGGAAGGTAATACCCTCCCGCTCTATATCAATTTTTGCAGCCTTGAGATACTGTGTCAGACGTTCGTCATAAGTAGATGTGGATATACCCAAATCTATTTTTAACATTGTAAGTCTGTCCATATCTGTCATATTGTATCTCCTTTACTCTGTAGCTGTTTCACTGTCTGCTGCCTTATTTGCAGTATCATCCGCAAATGTCATTTCTGCCGTTACAGTTGCTCCATTAATACCTATTGCAACAAAGCCTTCAGCAATCGCCGGCTTACCGTCATATCTTGCCGTAGCCTTATATACCATCTGATCCTCAATAAATCTTACATGTTCGGACTGTGCCATTGTTACGCCCTCACGCTCGGCAAGCAGGTACAAATCTCCATATCCGCCTACAATTACATCATCCTGCATAAAATCAAGTGTCTCTATATTACCGCCGACAATAGGCATTGTATTGTCCAAGCCCGTCGCAATTGCTCCTGCTGCATTAAATGACAGTGCTTCAGCAATAAGCTTTGTCTTTGTTGTTTCATTCATCGCCCAAAACTTGTTTCCTTTTGAGTATTTACTCTTTGCGGCTCCTGATGCGGTTATAATGCTCTGATACAGTTTTACTCCTGTTGAGGATGCTGCAATCTTTACCGCGTTTGACTTTGACAAATCCTTCCATTCCCTCGCCGTGTCAGGGTAGCCTTCAGGCTTGCTTGTCTGCATGAGCCTCGTAACAATACCAAGCGGCATTTTTGTACCCTTGCCATAGACGATTGCTTTATCCAGTGCCCTACCGATTGCCTGTCCGAGTGCGGTTATAATAACCTCTGCCAAATTAATGTCAGAATCCTTTAATATGCTGTTGCATATGACAAAATAACCGCCTACCTTGTAGCCGTCCACTTCCACGTCATTGAAGGACAGTGAAAGTTCATTCAGCGTTGCACACATTTCCGTCCACACCGCTTCCGGAACGGTTCCCATGATGTTCTGTCTTGCCTTTCCCGGAACGGACTGCACATTTACATGTTTATAAAGCTTTGAGTATTCCTCAATGTTCTCCCTGAGCAGCTCAAGAACCACCGTAGGTATCGTAAGCTCTGCCCCTGTTATCGCCCTGTTTTCCTTTCCGAGCGTTCGCACCCGCTCAAGAAATGTATGTACATCCTCTCTTTGGATAAATGCATCCCTCTCCTGTGCCGTCATTCCAAAAAACTTCTTTCTTGTTGTCATCTTTTTTATTCCTCCTTCTCTTTTTGCCTCCTCCATCGGCTTTTTATCTGTTTCTGACTGTCTCTGCTTTGCCTCCAGTTCTGCAAGCTCCGCCTCTGTTTCGGTTATCTCTCTTTCAAGATTTTTCATTTCATCAGCATTTGCCGCCTTTTCCTGCTCATATTCCTCTACTGCCTGATTGACCGCCTCCTGTTCCTCGTCCGTTGAAGCCTCCTCAATCGCTGCTTCAAGCTCCTTCTCTCTTGTAGTCAGATTCTTTTCCCTGTTACGTGCTTGCTCAAGCTTTTTTGAAGTCTCGTCAAGCTTCTTTCTGAGCATAATTGTTTTTAACATGCGTTTTCCTCCTCATTTCTTAATTTTTTCCTCATGTTTTGTTTCCACACTTCCATTCTCTTGGCTTTTTCCAGTGCTGCGTCCTGCTGCCTCGCCTGTACGCTTGTTTCCTCGTATGCGGGGAATGTACATACTGATACTTCATACAGCCTTACTTTTTTGATTTTCCAGTGTACGGATGACCCGTCATCACTAAATTCTGCATTCTCCTCCAGTATATCAAAACCGAAAGAGCACTGGTCAACATCGCCACGCTTAACCCTTGCGTACAGATTCATTGCGTCACTGTCATCAGGATTAATGGCAATCTGACCCCAAAGCCCTCTTGCATCCTGCTTAAGCGTCAGGGTATTTACTTTTGTCCTGCCAAGAACAAAGCTCGTATCATGGTTGATAAGTGCCCGTATATCCCCTGACAACGTGTCCGTAAATGCTCCCGGTTCAATGCTCTCGCTTAAGCCCTCAGCAATATTATAAGTGCTGTTAAAAACAGCGAAGTACCCTTCGATAAGGAGTGCTTCGCCATCTTCCCGTATGTTAAATTCTGATGTGACAGTTCTTGTCTGTCTCCTTGTCCTGTTCACTTTTTCACCTCCAGCTTTTTCTGCATGCCGCTCATGTCATATGGTATATAATTTTCGAGTATTCTAAGCTCGTCAAGTCCTTCCCGTGGTGACATGTTCATTTTATCCCTCACCTCGTTCCCTGTTACATATCCACGGTCTGACAGCTGACAAAATACATCTGCTATTGTCTGTATATCCCAATCAAGCAAAGACAGTACATTAAACCGTATATACATATCATGGCTGTATATAAGCTTCCTTGTCATTTCCTGCTGGATGCCAATAACGATTGATTTCACCGTTGTGTTAATAAATGCGTTCCACTCCTCTTTGTTATACTCACCGACGCCGAGAATAAAAGGCGGTACCCCAAGTATGGATGCTACCGTCCGTTTGTCAAGCTCAACCGTATCAGCTATCGCTAAATCAGACAGTGTAAGCGGTTTAACCTGCTCAACCTCAAACTGGTCAGCAGGTATTATCCAGGGTGCACCTGCTTCACCCATTTTGAAGTATTCATCCAACAAATTTTCCCGCCCCTTCGGACTGGAAAACTCTTCAACCAAGCCTTCAACCTTAATTATCAAGGACGGCTTCCACTTGCTTTCCAGAAAGCCCTTTGTTGTAACCTGTGCCTGTTTCAGATTGTCGGCAATATCCCTAAGCTGTGCTGTTACACCCTGTCCCTTATACGGATATATGCGGCTTGGATTATAAACAAAATGAAGCACCTCATCCGGCTCGTATTCCATGCCATCTATCAGTATTCTGTATGAGCTGTAATCACCTGTTATTGAGACCCTTCCGGCTGATATTGGCTCCATATCCGTTAAATACCCTGCCTCCGTATAGATTTTTACAATTGAGTTTCCCTCGCCATATAGAAGCAGATTCATTACGACCGTTTCCATAAAGGTTTTACGTGTCATATAGCGGCATGGGTTAATGTCTATTTTCCTTGACAGCTCATTTACAACCCGCTCATCACCTTTTCCTGTATTTTTCATCAAATGTACGGTAATGGAGCTGATTAATTGTGCTATCTTCATGCATGCGGTCATAATTTCAGGGTTTCTGTCAAGAGACGTATAACCACTGCTGCAAAACATGTCATAGGCATTACTGCTACTTAGCAATACCGCCGACCGTTTTCTTTTTGCCTGCCTGAACATCTTTTTAATATCCATTATTCTTTCTCACCTCCCCACCATCCGTCGTATTTGCTTGTTTTTTCAAGTGCATTCAAAAATCTTACACATGCGAAATCGCTTGCATCGAACAAGTCTATTCTGCTTTTCGGGTCTATTTTTTCGTACTGTATCATGTCATCCGTCTTTTCAATTGCATGTACGTTTTGTACACAATATTCATAGGCGGTTGAGTGCAGATAATAGAGCTTGCCGTCCTTTGTCGCTTTTTCAATAAAGCGGAAGCCCTCAGATTTTATGTAAAAATACTGGGGCTGGTCCTTGATTGCAAAGCCGGCTTTCTTCATTTGCACAAAATATTCCCTTGCAAATTTTTTGTCGTGACCCACCTGCTTGATTTTAAAGCCCTTAGCCCGCATGTCACAGAACCATTTGACTATGTCGCTTACATTTACCGTCGGAGTATTGCACATCGTAAGCCATCCGTCATCCTGCCAGCCAAACAGCGGAATATTATCCTCGTCTGCCTTTCGTGCAGCTTCCACCACAGGGAAAAAAGCATGCGTGATAACAATATAAACATCCTTGTACTGCCCAAACAGTGCCGTTGCCGTAAGGTCGTGAAGCTTCGACAGGTCCGCACCGCCATACCAGCTGATGTTAAACTTCGCAAGCTCCTCAAGCGTCCAGTTATACTTGCTATCAGAGTTCTTAAACTCATTTATGTCAAAGTAGGCTTTTAATGCCGTCGTATAAATATTAAGCTGTCTGCTTAAAAACTCTTTCCTCTGCTGCGGGTCGTTCTGTGCCTGAATGGCATCGTTCATAATTGCTTCAGGTCTTATCGTCACCCCATAGCCCGGATTAGCCTTTTCATGCTGTATTGCACTTGTATAATCCACGTTGCCCTTTTCGTCCTGGTCTGCCCTTGAAACGAAACAAAATAATGAATCATCCTTAACTAAAGCATCCAATATCTTGTTTGCATATTCCAAACGTCTGTAACAAAATGAGTTCATTTCATCGCCTGCCGTGGTTATGCCTATCATCAGCTTGTTTGAATATGCCGCCATTGCCTCCTTAAAGCGGTTATATTGTGACGGACGCTTAAACGCATGCACCTCATCGGCTATTGCTATATTACAGTTAAAAGAGTCCTGACTGTCAGGATTGCTTGCAAGTGCCTCAATGTATAACAGTCCATCAGGAGCCCCATTTTCATCATAAAATGTATACTCAATTGAGTGCTGGGCATTATTGTTAAGCACCTTAAATTCCTTTATCATTCCCCTGTATCTCAATGTATGCAATATATCCTCAAAGCTTTGTATCGCCTGCTTTAACGCTGCCGCCACTATGTATATTTTACTGCCTGATTTTCTTTCAAGCAGTCCTAAAGCAAATGCAAGGGCGGCTATAAACAATGTTTTTCCCTGCTTTCTTGGAATAAAAATAAAGGCTTCCTTATACCTCCGTATTTCAGTGCCTTTTATAAAAAATCCTATCAGGTTGTAAACGATAAATACCTGCCACGGTTGTAACAACAGAGGCTTATTTCGCAGGGAACGTCCTTCCATGTCCTCGCCCTGCACATGGACCATGACATTTTCAATTATATTGATAACAAAATCAGGTTCTTTTGTGTGCAGTTCAAGGTCATCACGTTCGAGGTCATCCAAAAACCTTTTACATTCACGGATATTGTTTCCTGCTATTATTTTCCCGGCAACCACGTCTTTGGCATACTTAACAGCTACATTCTTATATTCCTTAACCGCCAAGAGACTTCAACACCTCTCCAAGAGCCGATGTTTTTTTGCTTTTCACTGCAGCTTCATCAATCTTTTTGAGTCCTGCCGGGGTCAGTCCCAAATCCCTCCAGTAGCTTAATGCCTGTGCGTTCAGGTCGTTCAGTGTCACAAGCAGGGGATTTTTTACAAGGTTGGTGCTGCCGTTTTTATTTGTGTACTCAACAACAGATTCCGCCCCTTTTTCGACGTATTTTGCATAAGTTTTATCCCGTTCTGCGAGTATAATTGCAAGGGTTTCTATCACCGGTGCAAAAGCCTCTTTATATGTACCAACCGCCTCAGTTGCTGCTTTTATTCTTTTTTTCCATGCTGCCTTTTGCATTCGATTTTCCCCCTTTGCCAAAAAATCCTGCGTATTTGGAAACATCTCCACCCACCGTTCTATCCTGTCAGCCCTCAAAAACTTAAAGAGGGGGGGAGCCTGCTGCCGTAACGCTGTTTGATACGCTTTTGCAGCTCTTTCCCGCATGCTGTCAGCTCGTGTGTATCCCTGTTATGCATCTTGTTATGACAGGCAGCACATAGTGTAATTAAATTACAATTGTTATATGCTTCTGATGGATAGTATTCCACAGGATAAACATGATGTACATGTACCCCATCCCGCATCCTTCCATACCTCGCACATTCCCTGCACTTATATCCGTCACGCTTCAGGATATACGCTCTTTTCTTTTGCCATCTGCTGCCCTTGTATGTCATCATTCCATCACCCTTACAGCTTCTTTGTATACTCAAGGGCAATCCAGCCTGCACCGCTTTTCAGTCTGCCCCATGTATAACCATCTGCTGCCTTTTGCTCCATGATAGTGTAAACGCCTCTGTCTTTTATCATGCCCATGATAGCAGCCGCCAGTGAAGGCTCCTTCCGTATATGTAATGCATCCGTTGTCACCTTGACAAGATACGGGTATTTCTGTACTGCTGCCCCAAATTCATGTTGTGCTGCATCTGTCAGCTTAGCCTGTTCCTTTTTCTCATCCTGCTTACTTTCAGTTGCACCGGTGCAACTATCCTTAATTGCAAAATAGTTTAATATTCCCTTTGCATATGCTTCACCAAACTGCTTACACCCTGCTTCGTTTAGCATGTCTGCATCTGCTTTGTTGTCAACAAAAGCTGCTTCACATATGACTGCCGGACATGAAGTCTCTCTGATAAAGTAATAGTAGTCTCTGCCACTGCTGCCTTTTCGTGTCTTAATACCTCTGCTGTTCTGCCCTATCTTCTTTACCTCAGCTTCGATACATTCCGCAAGCTCGTCACCCATCCCTGATATACCCTTGTATATCTCAAAGCCTTTCCCTTTGCCTGAATTGGCATGACAGTCAATCGCTATGTCAGGCTTAAAAGACTCACATGCATTAATTACCTCCGTGGAACTCTGCGACCTGTCAGCCAGGTCCTTGTCGTGCATAAATACTTCTACGTTGTTTTTCTCAAGATACTCCTTACAGCTCTTTGCCATAATGAGGTTTGCATCCTTTTCAACAATAAATCCGACTGCCCCAGGATCACTTCCACCGTGTCCTGCATTAATGAATACCTTACGCTTCGCCATTCTTATCCTCTCCTTTTGTCTTTAATACTTCGATAGCATTTTTAATCACCTGCGGAACCGGTAATCCCATCAGTCCAGCATTTTCCACAAGTGATATTGTTTCATTTACGATAAATGCTATAACAACCGCATCCCTTATGTAATTTGTGCCTATCACCAAATCAAGCCTGTGTGCCACAAGCACAAATACAAGTGTCATGCATTTCCTGCATATGCCTTTCCAGCCGATTCGGCTTTCCAGTGTGCCCGTGGCTGTTTTGGGACTTGTCTTGAATACACCCGCAACAACCAGCCCTGACACATAATCAAGACCCATGAATATTAGCAGCGTGGCAAGTCCTGCATCCCATCCACCGCAGCAACTGGCAATTGCAGAACCAATTACACCAAGTAAGGTACATATCGTATTTTTCATGCCTTGCCATCCTTTCTACGCAAAACAACCGCCATGAAAATAGCGGTTGTTTCTTGTTCGTTTTTAACTTGATGATATCATAATAACATGAAAAGTTGTCCCCCGAGTACCCCACTTTTAAATTTTTTTATAATTTTTCACGATCAATGAAAAAGCCAAGTAGACAGAAACTAATTTCTGTTTACTTGGCTCTGATAATATGTTTTGGTTTACAATTGCAGGTGACTATATATAATTCTAAGACTTATTTCTCATACGCTTTCTTCACAACAAACAATATAACAATGATTCCCCTATTAATTATTTATTTGTGACCCTTTTTCCATTCAGCCAGTTGCCTTTGTGCTTCAGTTTTCCCGATTCATAATATAATGTTCCGCTACCATGACGGTTTCCGTTTTCAAATTCACCGTCATATTTTAGTTGTCCCGATGGATAATATAACTTTCCTCTACCGTGATACTTTTGGTTTTCAAATTCACCTTCATACTTTGGTTGTCCCGATGAATAATATAGCTTTCCTCTACCATGATATTTTCCATTCTCAAATTCACCTTCATACTTCGGTTGTCCTGATGAATAATATAGTATTCCTCTACCATGATATTTTTCATTCTCAAATTCACCTTCATACTTCGGTTGTCCTGATGAATAATATAGTATTCCTCTACCATGATATTTTCCGTTTTCGAATTCACCTTCATACTTCAGTTGTCCTGATGGATAATTTAGCTGCCCTTTACCATGATATTTCCCATTTTCGAATTCACCGTCATACTTTAATTGCCCTGATGAATAATTTAGCTGCCCTTTACCATGATATTTCCCATTTTCGAATTCACCGTCATATTTTATAATGCCATTTTTATAATATATTGTCACATGTCCGTTAAATTCACCATTCACATAATCCCCTTTTATGCGTATACTTCCATTTTTATAACATTCAAAACCACCATCGTATATTAAATCACCATTTTCATTATATAACTTTCCCTTTCCATGTCTTAATCCATTCAAAAATTCCCCATCATACTCTAAAAAAATTTTTTGTTTACCGGTTTCAACATCTAAATAATATGCATACTCTTTCCCGTTTCCATGATAATGACCTTGTCTAAACTCACCCTCATATATCATATTGCCATGCTCATCAAAGACCCTACCCTTACCATGTGCTTTTTCGTCTTTTTCTTCACCATAATAATAATCGTTAGGTCTTTCTTCTAACTTTACGCTATTATAAATCTCTTCCATATGCAAATATAACAGCACACCTGTAGAAATCATTGCCAAAAGGCTAATAGTGCAAGTTATTATTAAAATTTTTTTATTTATATCTTGTTTATTATCATCTTTGTCTTTATTTAAATTTAATACTCCCATAATAACAGACACAATCAAGCTTGCAACACCTAAAATAGTCGTTATTATCATTGAATTGCTGGCAACTATTTTTGACATCATACGACTAAATTTAAATCCCAAGAAAAACTTCATCATATAAAGATCTCTCCCCTTTTCTTTATTGTTAAACAAAACAATGATATATAATATTATAATCCTACATCCAATAGTTTTCAACAATTTTCGACATATTTAAAACTATCACAAAAAAGGAACTCACTTAATGAGTTTCTTCACACTTTTTTTATTAAATTTTCTTCGAAAGCAAATAATAAAATCTCCTGCGTAGCTCATAATACAGCCTGCGTCCACAAGGCATTCCTTTAACTGTTGATAGATAATTATATGTATCTCCTCTCGTAACTGCTGCCAGTATGTAATCTTTAAGGTTTTTGTCTGTTTCCTCTGCTGTCTGCTCAATCAGCTTACACTTTGCAGAAAGCTCAGCCCTTTTAATTGCAATGGTTGCTGTCTTATCTGATTTACTGCTGCATGATGTTGTCTGTCCCTTGGATGGGGAACGTAACCCATCTTCTATATCCCGAAGTTCCTCTTTCCATTCGTTATATTGCATGCAGTAATGATACAGCTCCATATACCTATGTTTACTTATATTGTAAGATTTTAATTGATTTCTTTGTCTTGGCATTCTCATTTCTCCTTTAACACAAAAAAGGTACCAGCCAAATATTTGACCAGTACCTTAATTCTCTTTATTTACCTGTTCTCTTCAATGAATTCCTGCATCATTTTACTAAGCTGTCCCGCTTGGCTCACTCCGACTTTATCGCATGTCTCCGCAAATTCTTTTACAAGCGTATCCTTGAGCTTGTATGATTTTGATATCAAACCCGCCTTTTGGTTCCACTTGTCCTGGGGTCTAATTTTCTTTTCCTCTGTCATATGTCACCTCACAATAAAGATTGAGTGCTGTTGAGAGCACACTTATTATTAAAGCTATTCCTATAGCAATATCCAAGCCCTTTGTCACGGCATAATACGCAAGTACAGAGACTGTCAGAAAATTCATTAAAATTAAAATTTTTCTTATAGACATATTTCCAAAGATGGTTTAGTATAAAGATAAAGGCGGTGGGTGGGAGTTTCCCACCGCCCTAGGCACTTACTTAAAAAATGTCTCATATATTAAGCAGATTGTTGTTATTATAGCTTGTATGATGCTTATTATGAGTGCTGTTTTTTCTAGTTTGTGCCTTTTCTTTTGTTTAGCCATCCCTTATCTCACCTCCTGATATTATAATATCATACGGTGTACCGTATGTCAACATTTATTTTAATTAATTTTAAAAATATATTATATTTATACTGGTTTATATTTAATTGTCAAGGTGCTACAAGCTGTTGCTTTAAAGTCTTTATGCCGCATCTACATTCTTCTAAGCTGCCTTCTCTATGCTCTGCATTGGCTCCAATCTAACTTGGTACCACATTCGTCACAAAATTTTTGGTAACTTCTAACGATATTGCCGCACTTACACTGTCCAACTCTGCAATCAATAGCAATGTTTTCGCCTAAATATTTAACTTGACTTTTCTGAAGCTCATTTACCTCAGCACATTTTCCAGCATACAACTTATCCATTTCTCTTATCTTCTCAGGAGTAAGCCCTGTGTCCTTGTATGCCTTAAGCTCCTGTAACCACTCCACTATCTCATTAAAATTTGCAGGTGTGAGTCCTGTGTCCTTATATTCCTTAAGCTCCTGCAACCACTCTATTATTTTATAATGCTTTATGTAATCTTTTTGGTTTTCGATGGGTTCCTTGCTTAATTCTGATGCAAGCTCATAATTAAGACATATATTATTGCAGTCCTGTATTACCTCATCTATTGTTATTTTTTCCATTTTCTTGTCCTCCTCTCTGCGGAGTGGACCATCGCACTCCGCATAAATACCCGTCTTTGAGTTACTTTTGTGTGATATATTTTTATCTTTGTGTCCTATGTACATGGCTATTTAAGTAGTAGGGCATATCCATATCTATTTTCACCTTGATACTTACAGTTTCAAAATCTTCAATGTCACCTAATATTTGTTCAACATCATAATCCTCACCCCATTCCCTTCTTTGGCTTTCAATATGGCTTATAAGTGCCTTGCGGCTTATTAAATCTTCCATTTAAATCTCCTTTTTCATCCTGCTATAAATAGTTTTTCCCGAATATACTTATAAAGTCTTTATCTGGATAATGTTCCTCAAATGCCCTCTGTGCATCTTCCTGTACGTGCATCCTTGTATATTTGTTCCTATGTACTGCATCTTTTCCCTCCCTGTGATGTCTGATGCATAAATATACTTTTAAGCCATAATGTTCAGAAAGCTTTCTGTTTGCCGCTCCAAAGCAGTGATGCTCCTCCAATGGTCCTTTTGTCCGCTCTCCAAGTTGCTCACATACATAGCACCTGCCGTCTTCTTTATTCTGCATTATGCTTTTACTCAACGTCTTCATCCTCCTTTTCATAATCGAAATGTCAAACCACTTACGTTTGATTAGTAATATCAATATCTTTCTCCTCCATCCTCCTTACGCAAATCTAAGCTGCCCTGTTTCTTCCGCCTGTATCTGCATATTCGGCATACGCTTTCTTTGGCACAGCTCAGGCAGGTTTACCCTTACAAGAACCTCTGCCATCTTGGGCGGCACTGAGTTTCCACACTTTTTTACCTGCTCCGTCCGTGAATACTGCTTCCCAGTGTAGTCCCTGTCTATTATGTAATCATCAGGAAAGCTCTGACAGCCATACAGTTCCCTCGGTTCAAGCATCCTTAAGCCGATATCCACTATCTGATAATCAACACCATTTACGGTAACAAGCCCAAATCTGTCCTTTGTTGTGACCGTATCAAGAGGAGCCCTTATATCCTGCCCTGTTCCCTCTCCGTAATATTTTATTAGAAATGCCCTGACCTCTCCGAAATGTCCTGCGGAAGTCGTTATAGTATGCAGCGGTTCCCTTATATCCTGCCCAACCCCTGTTTTATAAAACTTGCTCAGGAATGACATGACAAGCCCATACCGGTTCGAACCGTCTATTGTCATGATTGGCTTGTCCACCACCTGTCCCCTTGGCTGCCCGGAGGTATGGTATTGTATCAGCGTTGGGGCTACGACAAAGTTGCGGTTTCCTGTTGTGATGGTCGGCAACGCTGCATTTACACCTGCCCCATTGTTACCGGTGTTGTTACACATAATGAAAGGTGCCAGCCTCGTTTCAACCAGGCAATGCTCATTTTTGCCTACAATCGTCGTTAGCGGGGCACGGACATCCTTACTCCTGTCTGCCGAAAACCCTGTTTGTCCGATTTGCACAATGTATGGTTCCACGATTCCAAAACCATTTTTTGATGTAATGACAGGCAATGGAGCATTCATGCCCTTACAATAATTCCAGTCACTGCCACTGTGGTTTACCTGCACAATAAAAGGGTTCTCGTTATCAATGACAAACTTTTTTAATCCACTTGCGATCCGTTCCATTGTCTTGGGTGCCAGGGGACGTACCGCCTTAATGCCATATTTTTCTTTGATTTCCTCTGCCGTGTCAAAAATGGACGGACACGGCTTTGTAAAATCTATTTTCGTGTAAGCTCCCTGATAGGGCTGTAAATGTCCTTCCTGCACTGCCTTACTGTCCATCGGAGCATGTGTCGGTTCCGGAAATATGATTGGTTTTCCGTCACACCGTGCAACCATGAACAGCCTTTTTCTTGATGTCGGTGCCCCATAGTCGGCAGCAACAAGCTCTTTAAATTCAACCGTATATCCGAGGTCCTTGAGCTGTCCACAGAATTTATGGAATGTCTGCCCCTTTTTTTCTTTAATTGGGTGATGGCGTCTGTTAAGCGGTCCCCATGTCTTGAATTCTTCCACATTTTCAAGCATAATCACCCTTGGTCGCACCAGTGCCGCCCACCTGAGAGCCACCCATGCAAGCCCACGGATGCTTTTGTCTTTCGGCTTCCCGCCCTTTGCTTTGCTGAAGTGCTTGCAGTCCGGTGAAAACCATGCAAGGGCTACAGGGTGTCCCTTACATACCTTTATGGGGTCAACATCCCACACACTTTCACAGTAGTGTTTTGTGTTTGGATGGTTTGTCTTGTGCAGCCTTATCGCTTCAGGGTCATGGTTGATTGCTATGTCAACGCTGATGCCTGTTGCCATTTCTATTCCCGTGCTGGCACCTCCGCCTCCCGCGAAGTTGTCAATTATTAATTCTCCATTTATCATTCCGACATCACCTCATCAAATAAGTTATATTGCCTTGCACCCCAGTCTATATATGTGTCTTCCCATTCAACACCAATGTAATCCAACACCCTACCCCAGCCATATTTTTCACCTGTGGCTGGATCTGTGCAGCACTCATACATCCAAAAATGCCAAGCTTTAGGATTATCCTCCCTCAAACGGTCAAATCTATGGGGTCTCTTTTCGAGATGAATACCAAATCCGCATATATCACATCCGGTTCTTTGTGCCTTCGTAGTAAATAACGTTCCATCCTGCTTCCGTTTTATTTCTCCATAAGCTGCTGGAACCGGCACATGAAGGTCAAGGGCTAACTGTAATATATCCTGACGCATAAAAGGTGCAAAAGGTGCACTTCTGATTACATGTTTCCCAAAGTAATTGCATCCATTTTTCATAAGTGCCTGTTCTCTCTGACCACCTTCTGACGCCATCAAGCCCAAATAAGGCACGCTGTTATGCTCTTTTGCCCATCTGTCGCAAGGGTCCTCTTTCATATGTTTACAACAATCAGATGACACCCTAAATGGTGCACAGGTGCATGTAAGGTCTGGCCGATGTTCATTATAGTTGCCAGCAAAAAGCTTAAGCCACTTATCCGGAAGTTTAATTTTATCGGAGTGTTGCCACTTCCCCTGCTCCCCCATATCACCAGTCATTATGGCGTGAATAAATGTCTGTTTTTCACTATCTTCTGTCTGCAACAATTCAATTTTTCTCGCTTTTGCCTTGCTTATTACAGGAAATCCAAGGTCCTGTAGCACTTTATGCTTCGGCATATCTGGATAAATTGGTATGACACCCATTTGTTTATGTATCTCACGAATGCTCTTATGTTCAATGACAGTTACACCAATAGCTGGCACATTTAGTCCGATTGAATCCAAAAAATATTTGAGTGTTATGCTGTCAAGCCCACCCACACTAACATGAACATTCATATCACGCTTATTTACGATTTCATCATAAAATTCTTTTGCCCTTATCTCTGCCCTTCTTATTTTCACCTCATAAGGTAATCTTTGCATTGCTATAAATCTCTTGATTGAATCTTGATTGTTTCCCATTTGCTCGAAAGGAACCGCATATGCTTTACTCTGGCCAGAGTTCCGTGCTCCTTTCATATTTTATTCCTATATAAAATCAAACAATGTCGGCATTTCCATTTCACATTCAACTTCCTTAAGATATCCAACCCCATCACGGAAGTAGTCCGTGTTTAATTCAATGCCATATCCACGCCTGCCCATTTTTACCGCTGTCATTGGTACGG
>JAMPBO010000024.1 GCA_023666705.1 Bacteroides sp. | reverse complement strand
CAGAAAGGCAAAGGAAGCAGGTATGAATGACCATATTTCTAAGCCGATAGATGTTAAAAAATTGAAAGAGGCTTTGCAAAGATGGATAACAACTTGAAAAAATATATGATGTTAGATGACTATACCGGGAAACTAAACAGTCATATTGATTATTTAAAAATAATCAAGCTGTTAGAAGAAAAAAGTGAATATATTGAGTATGTTTTAGTAGATGAAGATAATATGGAAATGGTTGATAAATTTAAGGAATTTATAGTATCCGTTCAGACCAAAAGAAAATGGTGGGGAACTAAATCCGCCCAATGCAGAAAAGTATATAAAATCAAAGTTTCAAAGGAGCTTTTTCGTTATTTACAACGATTTGAAACATTTTGTAAGTTTGTGATTTCCGACTGTAGGGATTTTTCAGAAGAAACTGATTTTGGAATCAATGATATTGCCTTTTTTGACAAAAATGAGCTACCGTTGTTATTTACAACCACACATGAAGGTTATATCATGATTCGGAACGATTTATTTTTATAATTTGAAATTTAATGAAATGATAAGAAATTTTTAAAATTGGTACAATTAGAGCATACAACTTCCAGTTTATAGGAAACTGCTATGTGACGGACTGACGTTTAAATACGGAGAATATTCATATGAGAAAAAAGAAAAATTTAATATTGGATTTTACCTCCCTTTTGGATGTCATAATGATTTTGCTTTTCGTAGTCATATGTAATATGAGCAATGCATCCCTGGAGGCAAATGAAAATGCAAAAAAATCACAGGAAAGCCTTGCAGATGCCGAAATAAAGCTTGCGGACATGCAGGGTAAGCTTGATGTACTGTCTGCTGATAACGAAACCTTAAAGATGGAGCTTAGTGAGTATCAGATTAACGATAGCGACCCTGTTTCTCCTGAAGCCTATAAAGCGATGCTTGACAGCACGACAAAGGTCATTATGAAATGTGAAACGGGCATGGATACGGAAACAAATAAGCATATGGTGTCCATTGATATTGTGATAAAACATAAGAATGAAACCGCAAGACAGACGACTGCAAAAATCATTCACGATTTTGATTTATCAAGGAAGGAACGGGATACATTTAATGCAAAGCAGATAGGAAGCATGAAAGCGGAGCTTGAAAAATATCTTACATACACCGATACAAAGCTGATATGGGTGTTAATAGAATATGACTATCGGGATGAGAATTTTTCCAATGCAGATTTGGAAATTATATGCGATGCCATTGATATGATTGAGGCAGACAAAAGTGTTACCTGTTACATTGAGGAAATGAAGAAATAGAAGGGCAATCGCCTGACATAATAAAAACAGAAAGGAAAAAACTATGGGTAAAAAGGACAATTATAACGAAATGAATGAAAACGAACAAACAAAAAAGGAAAAGAAGAAAAAGAAACGAAAATTTCCTTGGCTGTTTTTCTTGCTTTTGGTGCTTATTATCGCTGCATTGTTATTCTTTGGCAAAGGGGGAGGCTTTGGCTTTTTTAATTCAGGCGATAAGGGAACAGAAAAAAATACCGAAGCCGATGCAACGGAGGATGAAAAGACAATCACAATCGAGGTAAAGCAGGGACAGTATTTCATTGACGATAAGGAAGTAACGCTTACTGATATTGAACAGATTATCAACGAAAATGACGCTGCACATACAAAGTACGTGATGGATGACAATTATGCAGGAACACAAAGCTGGGATGAGCTAAAGGCACTTTTTTCCAATCACGGAATTACACCGGTTATGGAGGAATAAAATAAAAACCAAGGAGCCGTCTTTGCGACAGCTCCTTGGTTTTACTTTCCCAGTATTAAGCTCTTACAACTTTTCCTGACTTCAAGCATGATGTACAAACATAAATCTTTTTTGGTGAACCGTCAACGATAGCTTTAACTGACTTGATGTTTGACTTCCACATTCTGTTTGATCTTCTATGAGAATGGCTCACATTGTTTCCGAAATGAGCACCTTTTTCACAAATACTGCACTTTGCCACTGTTAGCACCTCCTTGACCTCTATTAAACACGGGTTTTCTTACTCCCGCAAGTTTGCAACACGCATATTCTAACAAAAAAATATATATTATGCAAGCAGAAAATTTAAAAATTGGTAAATTGTTTTTAGGGAGTCATAAAACAAGCTTGATAAACTTTCTATAAATGGGTATAATTGATGATATGAATAGGTAGTTTATGGTAGTGTGATTTTTAGAATGTGAAAGTGAAATGAAAATTTTTTATTTATATAAGGGGGTTGGGTTCTATGAAGGGCTATTTGTCAAATGAAAATGGTGACATTATTGTAGAAAATGAAGTGATTGCCCAATATGCAGGACATGCGGCACTTGGCTGTTTTGGAATTGTCGGCATGGCAACCATAAGCATGAAGGATGGAATAGCAAAGCTTCTGAAGGGAGACAGCGTCAGCAAGGGCGTGAATGCTATCGTGGATGAGGAGAATAATTTGACAATTGATTTCCATATTATAGTAGCATATGGTGTAAGTATTTCGACAGTATGTGAAAACCTTACCAACACAGTGAAGTATTCCGTGGAGGAAATGACAGGGCTTGCGGTTAAGGGAATAAACATATTTGTTGAAGGCGTCAGGGTTATAGATTAGTAGGAGGACGAAAGAAAGTGGCGATTAAGGTTTTGGATGCACAGATGCTTAAGAAAGCATTTATTGCCGGTGCATATAATTTGGAAAGAAATAAAGATTATATCAATGAGCTGAATGTATTTCCTGTTCCGGATGGAGACACGGGCTCAAATATGTCATTGACGATAATGGCTGCGGCAAAGGACGTTGCAGCACTTGAAAATCCAACGATTGAAAGCTTGGCAAAGGTTATGTCAAGCGGTTCATTAAGAGGTGCAAGAGGAAATTCCGGTGTTATATTGTCCCAGCTTCTGCGTGGCTTTTGCAGAGAGATAAAGGACAAAAATAAGATAACTGTGCCTGTGCTTGCGGACGGATTTGTCCGTGGAGTGGAAACTGCATATAAGGCAGTTATGAAACCGAAGGAAGGAACCATACTTACGGTTGCTAAGGGCATGGCTGAAAAAGCATGTGAGATAGCAGAGAAAAAGGTTGGAATTGAAGAATTTTCGGAGGCTGTTATCGCTTACGGTGATGAGGTGCTGGCAAAAACCCCTGATATGCTTCCCGTGCTTAAGGAGGCAGGTGTTGTTGATTCCGGCGGACAGGGGCTTATGGAATTTCTAAAGGGTGCATATAACGCAATTATTGGCAAGGAAAATGTAGATACAGATGTTGTTTCAGCAGGCACGGTAAAACCGGTTGCTGCTGCGGGTACAAACGCAGAGGACATAGATGTGTCACACATAAAATTCGGATATTGCACGGAATTTATCATTCTTCTTGAAAAAGAATTTAACATGGATACGGAGAGAGCCTTCAAGGAATACCTTACCTCAATCGGAGATTCCCTTGTGGTTGTGTCGGATGATGAGATAGTCAAGGTTCATGTGCACACAAACCATCCGGGACTTGCATTTGAGAGAGGACTTGAGTATGGTCAGCTCACGAGTATGAAGGTTGACAATATGCGTGAGGAGCACCGTGAAAAGGTTATTATGGAGCAGGATAGGGCACTTGCCGCCCAAAAGGAAAAAGAAAATCAGGCAAAGCAAAGCGGGGAGCCGAAAAAGCAGTTTGGTTTCGTTGCCGTATCAGTGGGAAAGGGACTGAATACAATATTTAAGGATTTGGGTGTTGACCATGTGATAGAGGGTGGTCAGACGATGAATCCAAGTACGGAGGATGTGCTTGATGCCATTTCAAAGGTAAATGCAGATACCGTATTTGTTCTGCCAAACAACAAAAATATTATATTGGCGGCAAATCAGGCGGCTGATATTGAGGAAGAAAAGAAGGTAATCGTAATTCCATCCAAGACAATACCACAGGGAATTAATGCCATGATAGGCTTTAATCCTGAGGAGGATGCTGATGGAAATGAAGCAGGCATGAAGGATGCCATGTCGGCAATTGCATCGGGTCAGGTGACTTACGCAGTCAGGGATACATCAATAGATGGCAAGGAAATCAAGACTGGTGATTATATGGGAATTGATGATGAAGGCATCAAAGCGGTAGGAACAGATATCAATACTGTTATGGTTGATTTGATAAAGGAAATGTCAAATGAAGAGTCAGAGCTGTTAAGTGTATATTATGGAAGTGACGTAACATCTGATGATGCAGGACATATGCAGAAGCTTTTGGAAGAACAATTCCCGGATTACGAGATGGAATTCCATGCGGGAGACCAGCCTGTATACTATTACATTGTATCAGTTGAGTAATTTATTTTTAAGGGTTGTCGTTTTGGCAGCCCTTAAAATTTAGTGTGGGTAGGAGAAACAATGAATTTTGGTGATGATATTAAAACGATAAAGGGTGTGGGAGATAAAACGGCTGCTGCTTTTAAGCGGATTGGGGTAGATACCGTAGATGACCTTGTACATACATTTCCCAGAAATTATCTTACCTACGATGAGGTCATTGGCATTAAGGAGGCTAAGCCAAACGAGAGAGTGGCTGTCATGGCGGTCATATCGTCGTATGTTGATGTAAGAACCGTAAGAAGTCTTAAGCTTACGAACATATCAGTCAAGGACTCCACAGGAACCCTGAAAATAACATGGTTTAATTCACCCTATTTGAAAAATGTGCTTCATAAGGGAGATACATATGTATTTGTAGGAACTATAAAAATAAAAAACAACAGTCGTGTCATGGACATGCCTGAATATTACAGACCAAATGTGTATGAGGGAATGAGACAGGTGATGCAGCCCGTATATCCCCTTACCCAGGGCTTATCCAACAAAACAGTTATGAAGACGGTAGCTGCAGTACGACCCATAATTTCATCAATCAGGGATTACATACCTGAAGAAATACGGGAAACATATGATTTGATGGAGCTTTGCAGGGCATATGACACAGTGCATTATCCCATGAATGAAAGTGTGCTTAAGCTTGCCATAAAACGGCTTGCTTTTGATGAGTTTTACCGCTTTTTGGCAGATATGGGCAGGCTCAGGGTGGAAAACATCAAGCAGCAGAACATACATAAAATTGTTCAGGGTAAGGCAGTAGCTGATTTTGTGGAGGCATTGCCGTATCGGCTTACAAAGGGACAGGCAGATGCCATAGATGATATTTTAAAGGATATGGGCAGTGAAAATGTTATGAACAGACTTGTTCAGGGTGACGTTGGTTCGGGAAAGACAATTGTTGCCGAGACAGCTTTGTTCGCCTGTGTAAAGGAAGGCTATCAGGGGGCACTTATGGTGCCTACAGAGGTGCTTGCAAAGCAGCATTATGAGGAGCTTCTTGCCACATTTGAACCATACAAAATTCATGTGGAATGTCTGGTGGGTTCAACACCACTAAAAGAAAAACGACGGATATATGAGAGCATAAGGCATGGTATGACGGATATTCTTATCGGAACCCATGCACTGATAGAGGATAAGGTTGACTTCGCAAATCTGGGGCTTGTGGTTACGGATGAGCAGCACAGGTTTGGTGTGGAGCAGAGAAAAAAACTGGCAAATAAAGGAACATTTCCGCATGTTCTTGTTATGAGTGCAACACCGATTCCGAGAACCCTTGCCATCATCATGTATGCAGACCTTGACATTTCAGTGATATCACAGATGCCCAAGGGAAGGAAGCCAATCAAAAACTGTGTTGTGGGAACGGGATACAGGGCGACGGCTTACGGCTTTATTGCATCCCAGGTTCAGCAAAAGGGACAGGTGTACGTGATATGTCCGATGGTAAATGACAGTGAAACACTTGATGTTACAAATGTGACGGATTACACGGATACCTTAAAACAGGCTTTGGGGCAGCAGGTCAATGTCTGTATGCTGCACGGACAAATGAAAGCGGCAGAAAAAAATGAAATTATGGAAAAATTTCTGGATGGGGAGATTGATGTGCTTGTCTCCACTACCGTGATTGAGGTTGGAATCAATAACCCAAATGCCACAGTTATGATGGTAGAAAATGCAGAGCGTTTTGGACTTGCACAGCTGCATCAGCTCAGGGGGCGTGTCGGCAGGGGCAAAAAACAGTCCTACTGTATATTTATTGACGGTAAGGAGTCACAGGAGTCGCAGGAACGCCTTAAGGTGCTGGAAAATTCAAATGATGGATTTTTCATAGCGAATGAAGACTTAAAGCTGAGAGGACCGGGAGATTTCTTTGGAATCAGACAGAGTGGTGAGGCATTATTTACACTGGCTGATATTTATAACCATGCAGATATGCTGAAGCTTGCACAGGATGCATGGAACAGCTATGGTGCGACGCTGCTTGACGGGGAAGAACGAACAGGCAATTTGGAAAGTACCGTACTTTGAAGGAGGATACATGAAAGCAGAGGTAGGATATATAACAGCGTGGAGACGGGGCATTTTTTTCAGCTTTATTGGAGCGATTATCCTTTTTGGGACTGCAAATACACTTGCAGGTGCTTACATTAAAATAGTGCTTGTCCAAAATATCATAGGTGTGTTTGCACTGCTTGCCGGAATCATAATGGTTACTGTGGTAGTCGGAGACCCGCTTAAACGGTACATTGGCGAGGGACAGCTTGACATACTGGAGGATACAATTCGGTATGAGGACAAAAAGAGACATTTTACATGGGAGAAAAACGCCATAAAAAATGTTGATATCCAGCCAATCTATATTGGTCAAAGTGGAACGACGCCCCTTGCATACCGAATAATGATTGACACGGGGAAAAAGAAGTATTACATTGAATCAGACAGGGCACGCGGAAGACAGTACAATGAGGTCGGACTTTATAAGCTGTATTTATGCTTACAGCAAAATATATCAGGAGATAGGAGAAAAAAATGAGTGATACGGGCAGTAAAAAAACAAATAAAATTTTAATAGCGGTGATAGCGGTTTTGACTGTTGCGATTGTGGCACTTGGTATAATACTTTTTTCGGGAGATAAGGACAAGGAAGGTGATACGACAGAAACGACAGCTTCCAGTGAGGAAACCGTTACGGATGCATCTACCGGTGAGGCGGCAACAACCGAAGAAGCTTCGCAGGAAGAAAGTGCAGATACAGGAAAAACGGATTGCTATGTTGTTCTTTCCACAAGCAATAGCTGGGAAAATAACGGCAAAATGTGTGCACAGATTGATGCACAAATTATTAACGACAGCGGTAGTGAAAAGAAGGACTGGGAAATACAGATAAAGGCTGCAGAGGGAACAACCCTTGACAGCTCATGGAATGGCAATTGTACCCTTGAGGGAAATATAATAAAGATTAAACCAGTTGAATATAACGGTTCCATTGCGGCTGCCTCAAAAGTTTCGGATATCGGAATTATTGTTTGTGCACCTACAAAGGCTGATATTGATGAAATGCTCAAAAATGGTCAGTTATACATAGGTGGTCAGCTTTACGCAGGCAATGAGCCTGTTGCAGAGGGAACAGAAGCAACTGTTGAAGTGCCAAAGGAAGAGCAGGAAACCAAGCCTGCCAAAGCAGAAAGCGGAACCCCGTTTGACAATCACGGAAAGCTAAGTGTTAAGGGAACGGATCTTGTTGATAAGGATGGAAATAAATATCAGCTTAAGGGAGTCAGCACACATGGAATTGCATGGTTCCCGGATTATGTAAACAAGGATGCATTCCAGACCTTCCGTGATGACTGGGGAGCCAACCTTGTACGCCTTGCTATGTATACGGATGAAAACAGCGGTTATTGTACAGATGGAGATAAGGATTATCTGAAGGGACTTGTGGACAAAGGCGTACAGGCATGTACGGAGCTTGGCATGTATGTCATTGTGGACTGGCATGTACTGCATGATTTAAATCCGCAGGTATACAAGGATGAGGCAAAGAAGTTTTTTGAGGAAATGTCATCAAAGTATAAGGGTTACGACAATGTAATATATGAGATTTGTAATGAACCAAACGGCGGAACCTCATGGGAGGATGTGAAGTCTTATGCGGAAGAGGTTATTCCGGTTATAAGGGCAAATGCTCCTGATGCAATCATAATCGTAGGAACGCCAAACTGGTCACAGGATGTGGATATTGCTGCTAATAATCCAGTAACGGGCTATGACAATATTATGTATGCCATACATTTTTATGCAGCTACCCATACAGATGGAATCAGGAGCAAGGTAACAACGGCACTTTCGGCAGGACTTCCTGTATTTGTCAGTGAGTTCAGCATTTGTGATGCATCAGGTAACGGTGCCATCGATTATAATCAGGCGGAGCTTTGGTTTGATTTGGTAGAGAAAAATAACCTGTCCTATGCAGCATGGAATGTGTCCAATAAGGATGAAACCTCCTCACTGATTAAGTCCTCCTGCTCAAAGACAAGCGGATGGACAGAGGGTGATTTGTCCGAGACGGGAGTATGGCTCCGAAACCAGATTCTCGGAAATAATTAAACATTCAAAAACAGGAAGGAATTACCAACATGAGAGTTGTAGCGGGAACTGCAAGAAGTCTCCACTTAAAAACCATAGAGGGAAATGATACAAGACCCACCACGGACAGAATAAAGGAAACCTTGTTCAATATGCTTACGGGATATATTGTGGATGCAAGCTTTCTTGATTTGTTTGCCGGCAGTGGGGGCATCGGAATAGAAGCCTTAAGCAGGGGTGCTGCCGATTGTACATTTGTGGAGCAAAATGCAAAGGCGGTTGCATGCATAAAGGAAAATCTGACATTTACAAAGCTTGCGGACCGTGCAAAGGTCCAGAAATATGATGCAGTAGGGTTTGTAAACGGACTTCCAGGCATAAGCTACGATGTTATTTTTATGGATCCGCCATATTCAAATGGTTTGGAACGGGCTGTGTTAGAGAGCTTGAGCAACAAAAAATTTGAGACGGATACCCTGATTGTTGTGGAGGCAGCAGTAGGTGAGGATTTTGGCTATCTTGACAGCTTAGGGTATGATATAATAAAAGAAAAAAAATACAAAACCAATAAACATATGTTTATAAGGAAAAAGGATTAATTATGAGTATGGCAATTTACCCCGGAAGCTTTGATCCGGTTACACTTGGACATTTTGATATAATAAAGAGGTCAGCGGCTATTTTTGACCATGTAATTATAGGAGTTTTGAATAATACTTCAAAAACACCATTGTTTTCTTTGGAAGAACGTGTTAAAATGTTGCAGGATGCAGTATCAGGAATTGATAATGTATCCGTAGAGTCATTTGATGGTTTGCTGGTGGATTTTGTAAAACAAAAAAATACCAACGTCATTATAAGGGGACTCAGAGCCTTAACGGATTTTGACTTAGAAATGCAGATGGCACAGAGTAACCGGGTGGTAGCACCTGAAGTAGACACGGTTTTCCTTTCAACCAGTGTTAAATATTCGTATTTGAGTTCGAGTGTTGTAAAGGAGTATGCAAGGTATGATGTTGATGTCAGTGACTTTGTACCTGAATGTGTTATTTCTAAACTTATAGATAAGATGAAGGGACTATAGGAGGAGCCGTAAGATGGGTAAAAAAGGTGTTGAAGAAATGATAGATCAGATAGAGATATTTATAGATAACTGTAAATATCAGCCTCTATCACAAAACAAGATTGTCGTTCACAAGGATGAGCTTGAGTCCATGATTCATGAGCTTAAGCTTAAGCTTCCAATTGAAATTGAGAGATGTAAAAAAATAATGCGTAACAAGGAAGCGATACTTGCAGATGCAAGAACCCGTTCAGATGCCATTATTACGGAATCGGTAAATGAGGCAAACCGTCTTGTAGACCAGCATCAGATTACAGAGCTTGCAAATATAAGGGCAAATGAAATTCTTGAGATGGCAAGAAATCAGGCACAGCAGATAGTGAATCAGGCGGCTGAGGAAGCGGATGAGGTAAGACTTGGTGCCATGTATTATACAAAGGACAAGCTTACTGAAATGAAAGATATTTTCAAGAAAATCCACGACATGGAAAAAGAAAATTACAGAACGCTTATTGAGTCCCTTGAAAATGATACGTATGTTATCGAGACAAACCTTAGTGAGATGGAGACCAACATCAACCTTATGGCTGCAAATGCGGCACAAGCTTCAAGAAATGCGGATGAAGACCTTGACAGTGCATTTGCGGAGGAGACGCAGGAGCAGGATGCACAGCAACAGGCAGTTGGAGCAGAGGAAGACTATGAGGACGACATCGATGTTTACGGTGAGGAAGCATCGGATGATGAATTTATGGACGATGACTTTTTAGATGAGTAGCATAGCAAACAGGAAGCTCATTGCCGCACATAGTATTTTAATTACAATATAGCGAATGACAGACAGCTCTGAGTTGGAGATTACTTTATTTGTCTGGAGTAGTGCAGATATTCCACCAAATGAAGTAAATCCAATGATAAGGGCTGTTTTTATTTTCAGGTCAAGTGGAGAATTCAGATAAAAAATCTCGGTGCCGCGGGTTATTTCCATCATGCCTGCAAGGAAAAGATTGTAATTTTCAGGAAGGGGAGATACATGGTTAATAAATTCAATTATGATTGAGCAGAGCATAATATAAACACCGACACAGGTTATGGCGGTTATCGAATTTTCAATAATATCCCCGGAAGAAATTTGCGTTCGTTTTATTTTTTTTAAGGAAGTGGTACTGTTGCTACTGCTTTTTTTTAGGCGTCCCAAAAGAACAAAAACAAGACTTACAAGCACATAAGGAATATAAATTAGTGCCATGATTGTTAAAAAACTGATTTTGCCGCCCAATATATAGTTTGTTATGTAGCCTGATATAAACATCGGGGAAGAATTATTGCACAGTGGAAGAAGGATATTTCCTGTCTGCTTTGAATAAATCCCATGATTCATGTAGTCGGAAGTAACCTTGGCACCTATGGGATAGCCGCAAAGGATGCCGAGAAACAGTGTAGATAAAATTGCAGAATTTGAATTTGCTGCCTGCTTTTGTGAAATGGAATTGACAATCAAAGCGGAAATGAGCATAAACGGCAACAGAATAGGTACCACGTTTTGATACCACAGCATAAGACCGTGGGTAGCTCCCGCTATAACCGTTTGGCTGTCCATAACAAAGATAATAAGGGTAATCACGCAAAAAACCATACACAGATAAAATACACATTATTTGTATATTGTATTTAGGGAATTTGAAAAATATGCAGTGATTACGGCTGCGTATATCAGTCTATTATTGCAGACTGGAAATTTTCCCATGGTTATCTTCGGGCAGAGTATGTTTCATGGTTACGGCAGGACCTGTCAGATAATCATTTTGTTTTTTTTCACCATATCTGTTAAATATCATTGCATTGTAAAAATCAGTTGCCATAGTGTCTAACTGCCACATACGACTTGCCACCGCTTGTTTTTCAGGGGAAAGTTGTTTTATTGTACTCCTGAAATCTGCTTTTTTTGTAATGATGGGAATTTGGCTTTCCCCGGAAATATACTTTACGATTTTGGAGGTGGAGCCGTTTAGTGCAAGAAGATTTGCATAAAATACCACACCATTTTCAAAAAAAGCAGTTCGGTCAGAGGATGTATAGTTAAAAAGCAGATGGGTAAGAACCCTGCTGATTCGGGAAGCGGTTGTATTTTTGGTTTTCAGCATATCAATAATCTCCGTGTAGGACAGATATGGAGAAAGCTTTTTTAGTCTATTGAAAAGCTCGGCAGACATATCGCATATGTCCGCAGAATAATCCGATGAAATAAGTCTTTGCTGGAGCCATGGTGTGATGTCAGCTATATCCTGAGGCGAATCCTTATGATAGTGCTGTTTCATCCTGTCAAGTGTACAATTGGAAACAAAATTTTCTATTTTGGAAAAATCAAAATCACCAGAGCAAAGGATATGTCTGATTGCCGATGCGGAAGCAAGCTGTCCCGTTGCATCAAGTGCATGATAATTGGTATTACGCTTTACGGCAACAGGCTTAATATGGGAGCCTGTTTTTATCAGTGCACATATATATTCCATCGCTAAAATGTTGTTTGGAGCAGTTAAAATGGCATCAAGGCATACATCATTTTTGTATGTGCATAATGCCTTTTGTCTTGCAAGCGGGTATGAATCACCCTTTGCAAGCCTGTCCTTCAGTATTTTTTTGTATGCATCAGGCTCTGAGCATATAACGGAAGCCACATCGGAAAGTAAGCCAATATCGTCTGTCTCTGCTCCAAAGCAAAGGAAATCAACGTTGCATATTTGGTTCAGCAGGCAAACGGCACCATATGCAAAATCGCCCGCACTTCCTGTTGCATAAGGAAGGGAAAGCTCAAAAACTGCATCTATGCCATTTTCACAGGCAATATGGGCTCTTGTATATTTGTCCCACATGGCAGATTGACCGCGTTGGAGAAAATTACCGCCCATAACCGAGATTGCATAATCGGCACCAGTAAGCTTTTTTGCCATCTCAAGCTGATAGGCATGTCCATTGTGAAAAGGATTGTATTCTGCAATGATAGCGACGGTTTTCATGGCTTGTCTCCTCTGAAATATTGAGTATTCGTCCGTTTTTTCGAACAAAATAAACTTCAAATATGCTAGCATATGCCTGCCTGAATTGCAACCGATTTTTAATGGTACGGTAACTTTTACAAATTGTATATTGAATTGTACAATTTGTAGCTTTACATCAGGGAGTATGTCGGAGTAAAATAAACAAGCATACTTAATCTCTATAAATCGAACATAAATTCGATAAAACTATTGACAAATTATGTTTGATATATTATATTATAAAAAACAAACGTATGTTTCGTATCAGGAGGTATTATATGGCGAACGAAGAAAAGCTGAAAGCATTAGATGCGGCATTGGCACAGATAGAAAAGCAGTTTGGTAAGGGCTCGGTTATGAAGCTTGGTGACAAATCTGCAAACATGAATATAGAGGTTGTACCCACAGGCTCCCTGAGTCTTGATTTGGCACTTGGGCTGGGCGGCATGCCGAGAGGACGTGTCGTGGAGATATATGGTCCTGAGTCAAGTGGTAAGACAACAGTGGCACTGCATGTCGTTGCAGAGGTTCAAAAGATGGGTGGCATCGCAGGGTTTATAGATGCAGAGCATGCATTGGATCCAGTCTATGCATCACATATAGGCGTTGATATTGACAACCTTTACATATCCCAGCCTGACAATGGTGAACAGGCACTTGAGATTACGGAAACCATGGTTCGCTCAGGTGCAGTGGATGTTATTATCGTGGATTCAGTTGCGGCACTTGTGCCACGTGCAGAGATAGACGGTGAGATGGGTGATGCCCATGTAGGTCTGCAGGCAAGGCTGATGTCACAGGCATTGAGAAAGCTGACGGGTATTATAAGCAAGTCAAACTGCGTTGTTATATTCATCAACCAGCTTCGTGAAAAGGTTGGTGTTTTGTTTGGAAATCCTGAGACTACGACAGGAGGACGTGCACTTAAGTTTTATTCATCTGTCCGGCTTGACGTAAGACGTATCGAGACACTTAAGGTTGGCGGAGAGGTAGTCGGCAACAGGACAAGGGTTAAGGTTGTAAAGAACAAGGTTGCCCCTCCTTTTAAGGAAGCAGAATTTGATATTATGTTCGGCAAGGGTATATCAAGAGAGGGAGATATCCTTGATTTAGCAGTGCAGTGCGGCGTTGTCGTCAAGGCAGGTGCATGGTATTCCTACAATGGTGACAAGATAGGTCAGGGCAGGGAAAATACGAAGATATATATTGCAGAGCACCCTGAATTTATGGCTGAACTGGATAAGCTGGTAAGGGACAAGTGCGGATTTGGTGATGGGGAGCCTGTGACGGAAGAAACTACAACAGGAGAGACTGCTTCAGTGGAAGCTGAAAAAGAATAGCATATATGAAAAAGCAGAATAAGACATACAGTGCTTTTGATACGGCTGCGTATTATCTCACATTTAAGAATCGGACAAGGAAGGAATTGGAGGATAAGCTGACAGATAAGGGCTATTGTACTGCTGACATTGAGGAAGCCATCAACAAATTAGAGTTGTATGGTTACATCGATGATGAGAACTATGTCCTTTCTTATATTAGGGACAATATGAAAAGAAAGGGCTCCAAGCTGATAGCGATGGAGCTTGCACGAAAAGGGATAGACAAGGAAACCTTTTATCAGCAGGCTGAGCGTTTGGGTATCGATGAATTTGGTGCAATAGAAGCTGTTCTTAGAAAAAGATACCGTGATATATCAGACGATGCTACAAGGAGGAAAGCCTATTCATATTTTATGAGAAAAGGCTACAAAAGTGAAGATATTAATCGTGCAATTTCATATTTTTTAAAGGAGAAGAAGGAGTTTGAATTGCAGGAAAAATATGTAAAATAAGTAATATTGCATAATAAAATATATAAATTCCTTGACACCTATATAAAAAAAGTATAATATTTAACTGTTGTACAGTAGTACAGCAATAATTAAATAAGGAGGTGCTCCTGAGTATGCCGTCAGTCGAAGCAATTATAGTCTTTGCTATAATATTAGTAGTAGCTGTCGTCGCAACTTGGTTTGCTGCTGTTGCTTATCGTAAGAACATTGCGGAAGCAAAGGTTGGCAGGGCCGAGGACAAGGCTAGAGAGATTATAGATGAAGCACTGAAGAGTGCAGAAGCTAAGAAACGTGAGACACTTCTGGAAGCTAAGGAAGAAGCTCTTAAGACGAAAAATGACATGGATAAGGAAGTCAAGGACCGTCGGAATGAGATTCAGCGTATGGAAAAAAGAGTTCTTTCAAGAGAAGAGAACCTTGACCGTAAGACCGAGGCTGTTGAAAAGAGAGAAAATGCTCTTAGTAAACGGGAGACAGAGCTTGTTGCTCTCCGAAGTGAGATTTCAGATTTGGAAGCAAAAAGAACTCAGGAACTGGAAAGGATTTCCGGATTAACCTCTGAACAAGCAAAGGAATACTTATTAAAGACTGTTGAAGACGAAGTAAAACACGAAACCGCAGTCATGATCAAAGAATTAGAAACAAGAGCAAAAGAAGAAGCAGACAAAAAGGCAAGGGATTACGTTGTTACAGCAATTCAAAAATGTGCTGCAGATCATGTATCAGAGACAACGATATCTTTAGTACAATTGCCGAATGACGAAATGAAAGGAAGAATCATAGGTAGAGAGGGAAGAAACATCAGAACTCTTGAAACTATGACGGGAGTTGACTTAATTATAGACGATACACCTGAGGCTGTTATTCTTTCAAGCTTTGATCCTGTCAGGAGAGAAGTTGCAAGAATTGCCTTGGAAAAGCTTATAATTGATGGAAGAATTCATCCTGCAAGAATTGAGGAGATGGTTGAGAAGGCACAGAAGGAAGTCGAAACCATGATGCGGGAAGAGGGTGAAGCGACAACTCTTGAGGTGGGAGTGCACGGAATTCACCCAGAATTGGTTCGTTTGTTGGGTAAGATGAAGTTTAGGACAAGCTATGGTCAGAATGCGTTAAAGCATTCTATCGAAGTTGCTCAGCTTTCCGGTTTGCTTGCCGGTGAGCTTGGACTTGATGTACGCCTTGCTAAGCGTGCAGGCTTGTTGCACGATATTGGTAAATCTATTGATCATGAAATGGAAGGTTCTCATGTTACTATAGGTGTTGACTTATGTAGAAAGTATAAGGAATCAGCTACAGTTATTAATGCTGTTGAATCACACCACGGTGATGTTGAGCCACAAAGTTTAATTGCTTGCATCGTTCAGGCTGCAGATACGATATCGGCTGCCAGACCGGGTGCAAGACGGGAAACGTTGGAAACGTATGCTACACGTCTTAAATCCCTTGAGGATATTGCAAATGGATTTAAGGGCGTTGATAAGACTTTTGCTATTCAGGCAGGTAGGGAAATTCGTGTCATGGTAGTTCCAGAGCAGGTGAGTGATGCCGACATGGTACTTTTGGCGAGGGATATTTCAAAGAAAATCGAGGATGAACTTGAATATCCGGGTCAGATTAAGGTTAATCTCATCAGAGAATCACGAGTTACTGATTTTGCAAAGTAATTACAGAAGGCTGCTATATCAAAGAACATTTGATATGGCAGCTTCTTTTTGTTCTCTTTTATACTGATGGGGAAATCAACAGTTAATATTGAAGTGGCAAAGCCTTGAAATAAATAAGGATATATATTATAGTATATTCAATTTGCAGCGTTAGTATGGTATATTGCGGGAGCATTTACAGGGAGACCTGCAAACAGTGCAGATGAAATTAGTAAATGTTTTGTAAAGTGGGAAAATAAATATGGAGGAAACAATGGTAGAATTTAAAAGAGAAAAAATGGAGCGGGTATACGAGGCTAAGGTTGTTGAGCTTTATCGGGATTATCTCATGACTCCTGGTGGAAATACCGTATGCTATGATTATATTAAGCATAAAAGAGGCGGAGGTGCAGGCGTTCTTCTTGTTGACGAGGAGGAAAATACGTATCTGGTTAAGCAGTACAGAAATTCCATTGATGCCGTGGATTTGGAAATACCTGCAGGCGGATACTCGTTTATCGGTGAACGGGGGATTGATTGTGCCTTGCGTGAGGCAGAGGAGGAGACAGGCTTTATACCACAAAACATGTTTCATGTGTCTAACATGGTTTCATCCATTGGAACCTTTGATGAAAGGACAGACGTATATATCGGTACAAGCTTAAGCAGAGGAAATGTTAAGCTTGACCCTGACGAATATATTGAAATAATAAAGCTTTCTGTTGATGAGGCAATAGAATTGATATATAAAGGGGAAATTGTGGACAGCAAGACGATAGCTGCATTATTTGCCTATAAACAGATGCGGAATACTGGAATAATTAATTGAATGGAAACATAAAAAGTAGAGAGTGATGACACTCTCTATTTTTTATGTTGTGTCAAGTTTGGAGGCGATATATATGATAAGTAAAATACGTCAGGAGGAGAGAAGTGTAATACTTTTAACCTCGTTGGTTTTATCCGTTTTTCTTATTAACATCTTCATTAGAAGAGGTTTGGATTTTGAGTATCTCAAGCTTTCCATATATGATATCGAACAGTCCCTCAACTTAAATATTGTGTCTTTAATTTTTTATGTGTTTGTGAAACGGGGAAAACAATTTATTATTATATGGCTGCTGATGAAGGCAATAAAGCCAGATTTGGTCTATAATATTTTTTTAATTGTGTTATGTGGGATGTATGGAGTTATGTCAACCGTGCAAAGCTATTACATTGGATTTCAGGGGATTATTACATTTATCATTTATATGCTGCCGCATTACATTATTTATATTTTTATGGTGAAGCTTCTTTATGATTATTATTCGGGTTACAGGCAGTCGAAAAATGCATCCTTAAATGGAGGTGCCATGGATGAAATTATGAACGAAAAAGCAAAGGTAATTGCTCTTTTTATCATTTTATTTGTTATGGGAGTGATTTCGGAAGGATTTTTTTCGAGATTTTTTTTACTCCAATACTATCAATATATGGTGTTGTAAAATTATAAAATCCCCTATATTGTACTACAGGCTGAAAATGGCTTAAAATCTAGGTTTTTCGGAAAAAATTATGTTTGATTTTATGTTAATTAATCATTATAATGGAACTACCTGTTAAGAGATAAAGAGGGGTTTGTTCATGAAAGAACACATAGAGAACTATATACAATATTTGAATACGGTAAAACATTCCAGTGTTAATACTATGGCTTCATACAAAAGAGATTTGCTTAAGCTTGACAGCTACCTGATGACACAGGGAATACATGAGCCCGGCAATGTCAGTCAGACAGATTTATCCGGGTACATATTTTCTTTGGAAAAACAGGAAATGTCATCAGCAACTATTTCGAGAAACATAGCAAGTATTAAGTCCTTTTTTGTGTATCTTTTAAAGCAGAGGATTATTTCGTCGGATCCCTCAGAACAGTTAAAGCCTCCTAAAATAGAAAAAAAGTCACCTGAAACTTTAAACATTGAGGAGGTCAGTCTGCTTTTGGAACAGCCATCCAAGTCTACACCGAAGGAGATTCGGGACAAGGCGATGTTAGAGCTTTTGTATGCGACAGGTATGAGGGTATCTGAGCTGATATCACTTAAATTGGAGGATGTCAACCTTTCCATGAATTATATACTTTGCAGGGATGCAAATAAGGAGAGGGTTATCCCAATTGAAAATGCCGCAAAGGCTGCACTTGAAAATTACATCAGCACTGCAAGAGACGGAATGTGTGAGGGCAGTGAATATTTGTTTACAAATCTGAAGGGCTCACAAATGACGAGGCAGGGATTTTGGAAGCTGATTAAATCATATGCAAAAAAAGCAGGTATCAATAAGGATATCACACCGCATATGATAAGACATTCATTTGCATCACATCTCGTTACAAACGGAGCCGACTTAAAGGCGGTTCAGGAGATGCTGGGACATTCGGATATATCAACGACACAGATATATTTAAGAAGCAGAAGAAGTAAGATAAAAGAAGAATATGATAAGGCACATCCGAGAGCAAGGATGCATGCATAAAATAATAAAAAGGGATTGTCGGTGAACAGTCCCTTTTTATTTTTTAAAATTAATTATATATTTTTTTCAAATTTGTTACTGTTGAGGCAGCATTTGCCATCATCAGGTCAAGTATGGTGAGGGCACACATTGACTCAACCACAACAACGGCACGGGGACCAATAATCGGGTCGTGTCTGCCCTTGATTTCGATGTCAGCATTTTCCATGTCCGAATTGATAGTCTGCTGGGTTTTGAATATGGATGGGGTAGGCTTAAAGGAGGCACGCACGATTATGTCGGAGCCGTCACTGATTCCGCCAAGTGTACCGCCCGAATGATTGGTCAGTTTTGTTGGTTTTCCATCAACCATGCGGAATGAATCATTGTTTGCGGAACCACGTGTACTTTGAACCAAAACTCCGTCACCAAGTTCCACTGCCTTAACGGCACCGATGGACATGACAGCCTGTGCAAGACGTGCGTCAAGCTTGTCGAATACAGGCTCACCTACACCTGCAGGAACTCCGCTTATGATACATTCTACGGAAGAACCGATGGAGTCCTTGTCTGCCATAACTTCTTTTAAAAGGACAGATGCACGCTCGGCACATTCGCTGTCTGGCATGTAGTGGGGATTTTTGTATATTTCTTCCCTGTCAAATTTGTTGTAGTCAATGATTAAATCACCGATGGAGCGTGTGTATGTGCAAAGGGATACACCCAGGGAAGACAGAAGCTTAGAGGCGATTGCCCCGGCAGCGACACGTCCCAAGGTTTCACGTCCCGATGAACGTCCGCCTCCGCGGTAGTCCCGGATACCATACTTCATATCAAAGCCAAAATCGGCATGTCCCGGTCTGTATGTCGTTGCAAATGCACTGTAATCACGTGATTTTTGGTCCTCATTAAAAACGACAAGAGATATTGGTGTTCCTGTCGTTTTTCCCTCAAAGACGCCTGAAAGTATTTGCACTGTGTCAGACTCGCTTCGTTTGGTGGAAAAATCACTTTGTCCCGGTTTTCTTCTGTCGAGAAATGGCTGTATGTCCTGCTCGGACAGACAAAGTCCCGCGGGACATCCGTCGATGGTTACGCCAAGTGCCTTGCCGTGTGATTCTCCCCATGTACTTATTTTGAAACTATTACCATATGTTGAACCTGCCATGTTATATAATTCCTTCCATTTGCATTAATATTGGGTTTCATTATAGCATTTTTCAAACCATAAATGAATAAGAATTTGTTGACTTAAAATTAAACTGCCTATATAATTAATTTTTAACCGCTGATTTTTGAGGTTTTAATCAAAAGAGAAAGAGTTGAGTTTATGGGTAAGGTTGGATTGGTATTAGAAGGAGGGGCACTGCGGGGCATTTTTACCGCAGGTGTATTGGATTCTATTTTAAATCATGATATTACATTCCCTTATATCGTAGGTGTTTCAGCAGGGTCAGGTAATGCCGTGAATTTTGTGGCGAAGCAACAGGGACGTTCCAAAAAGGTTATTATGCATGAGGATACTAAGCCGTATTATGGCATGGCACAGCTTATGGAAAACAAAAAGCTGCTCAATCTGGATGTTTTGGTTGATGAGTATGCACTTGATGTGTTTCCGCTGGATTTTGACACGTTTTTTTTGTCAGATTCCGTCCTTGAATGTGTTGTGACAAACTGTATTTCGGGGAAGGCAGAATTCTTGTCGTGTAACGGCTCAAGGGAGCGGCTCCTTCTTTGTTGTAAGGCGTCCTGTGCGGTTCCGTTTGCATGCCGCCCTATTATGATTGATGATGTGCCATATCTGGACGGAAGTCTGGCGAATGGAATTCCCGTTGAGCATGCTTTCGAGATGGGATGTGACAAGCTGGTTGTTGTTTTGACGAAGCCAATAGGAAGCTCGGCTACAGATTATGGTAAAATGCGGAAAATAATTAATCTTATGTATCAGAGAAAGTATCCTGAGCTTTGCAAGACGATGATAGCACGCAGAGAGTCGTATGACAGACAAATGAGCCTGCTCTTGGATTTGGAAAAACAGGGGAAGGTTATGATATTAAGTCCGAGGACTGCCATGGTCGGTCATTTTGAAAATGACGAGGAGAAGCTGAATGACTGTTATCAGATAGCGTATGATTACATGGAAGAAAATATTGATAGGCTGCGTGAATTTATGGCATAGGATAAACTTAGAGTATAAGAAGGGGTGACAAATGCTTAATCTGCGATTTAAATATATTGTTTTAAGCAGCTTTTTCTTTGTGATAAAGGTTGTTCCGAGAGCAAATAAAATGATAGCCAACAGGGCGGATTATACAGAGGAAGAATGTTGCTTATGTGCAAAAGAAATTATGGATTATTTAAGAAGACGTGGCAGAACAACAACGATTGTGTCGGGAAAGGAGAATATTCCAGAGGACACAGGATGCGTTTTTTATTCCAATCATCAGGGGAAATATGATGCACTTGGAATACTGCTTGCCATTGATGAACCGTGTGGCGTTCTGTTTGGCAAAAAACAGGCAGAACGACTGCTAAGTAAGCAGGTGGTAGGGCTGCTTGACGGAGTTACCATAGATTTGGAGGATCCGCGGGATGAAGTAAATGCAATAAAAAAGGTTACGGACGGAGTGAAACGGGGAAGAAAATTTCTTGTTTTTCCTGAGGGTGGTTATACGGATAATAAGAATACCCTGCAGGAGTTTCATACAGGCTGCTTTAACTGTTCCATCCGGTCCCAAACCCCTATCGTTCCCGTTTGCATTTATGACTCATACAAATCGATGAACAGTAACACATTTGAAAAGGTTGAGACGCAGGTACATTTTTTAAAGCCGATTACCGTTGAAGAATACAAGGGAATGAAAAAGCCTGAAATTGCTAAGCTTGTGAAAGAGCGTATACAGGAAAAAATAAATTCAATTGAGACTGAAAAGTGAAAATATGGGAAATAATAAAATTCATATATCATTAGGATAGGAGTTTTATTATGAGCAAAAACAAATATGCGGGTACAGAGACAGAAAAAAATCTGAGAACGGCATTTGCAGGGGAGACGCAGGCAAGAAGTAAGTACACATATTTTGCCGATATAGCAAAAAAAGAGGGGTACGAGCAAATCGCCGGTATATTCCTTGAGACGGCTGATAACGAGAAGGAGCATGCAAAGCTGTGGTTTCAGGAGCTTGACGGCTTGGGAAATACGCTTGAAAATCTTCAGTCGGCAGCCGAGGGAGAAAATTACGAGTGGACCGATATGTATGATGAATTTGCAAAAACTGCGGATGCGGAAGGCTTTACGGAGCTTGCAGCAAGATTTCGACTTGTGGCAGCAGTTGAGAGACACCATGAGGAACGATACCGTAAGTTGATTGAAAATGTCGAGCTTAAGCAGGTATTCGAAAAGAGCGAGGTTAAAATCTGGGTGTGCAGAAATTGCGGGCATATTGTTGTGGGAACAAATGCACCAGAGGTCTGTCCTACCTGTAATTACCCGCAGGCATTCTTTGAGGTTTACGCTGAAAATTACTAATAAAAGGGTTTACATCGAAAAAACACTGTGTTATTATAGTCACTGCCATCACTTAGTTACAGGATGACTCCAACCGTGACTCGGTGAATGGACATATAATATTTTTTTGGAGGAGCAAACATGATAACAACTGAGATGAAGAAGGAAATCATTGAGAAGTACGGCAGAGGAGAGGGAGATACTGGTTCACCTGAGGTACAGGTAGCACTTCTTACTGCAAGAATTAATGATTTAAATGAGCATTTTAAGGCACATCCAAAGGATCACCACTCAAGAAGAGGTCTCCTTAAGATGGTAGGTCAGAGAAGGAATCTTCTTGCGTACCTTAAGAGCAAGGATATTCAGCGTTATAGAACTCTCATTGAGAGACTTGGTCTTAGAAAGTAATTGTCAAAGGAATTTAAGGAGCTGTCTGCATAAGCCGTCTGGTTTTATGTCGTGGCTCCTTTTCTTTGTTTTTAGGATAGGTAATTGCGAAAAGCCGTCTTTTTAAACATTCGTTGTACAATATAGACAATATCACCACAAGGCACGCTTTCGCTGCTTGTCACTCGCAACGGTGCTAAGCTCGAAAAAACCTCGCTAAGCACCGGCGGTTCCAAAGCACCTTGCTTGTGATATTGTCTATATTGTACAACTACTTTTCGATAATATGACATTTCGCAATTACCTATGTTTTATAGGTGATTCGTACGATTATGAAACCTTGCTTTTGCGGGTGTTCGTTATACAATCGTCTATTGATTTACATGAAAGGAACAATGATATGGGAAAATATAATGTAATGGATTATGTCACAGATAAATACAAAAATGTCAGGGCAGACAAGTACATAGGGATTTTTGGAAACCCAATTGCTCATACCCTGTCCCCTGTAATACATGATAATTTAAGCAGGCTGCTTGGTTTGGATGAAAAATATTTGCCGTTTCACATAGAGAGTAATTTGCAGGCTGCGGTAAATGATGCATATGAGAGGGGAATTTTGGGGCTCAATATTACCGTGCCACATAAGCAGGAGGTTATGAATTATTTAACGTGTGTTGATGAATCGACACAGGCGATTGGAGCAGTCAATACCCTTGTGAGATGTGGGAACGGCTATAAGGGTTACAATACCGATATGCCGGGACTTGCCAAGGCAATCAGCAGTGAGGGGATAAATCTCGAAAATAAGAAAATAATTATGCTTGGGGCTGGCGGAGCCGCAAGGGCAGTTGCATATATGTGTCTGAAATATGGTGCAAAAAAGGTATATATCGTGAACAGAACAGTTTCGAATGCTGAAAAAATAGCAGGGGAAATGGAAACATGCTTTCATGCAAATGGCATAATAACGCCGCTTTCGGCAGAGGACTATAAAGAAATACCAAAGGACAACTATATATTTATACAGTGTACATCGGTTGGTCTTCACGAGGGGGACGGATTACCTGTGGTTACGGATGAGAGCTTTTACGACATGGCGGAATTTGGTATTGATTTAATTTACAATCCTGCAAAAACACCATTTTTAAAGCTTTTGGATAAAAAGGGAACCAGAAATGTAAACGGTCTTAAAATGCTTTTATATCAGGGAATTATGGCATATGAGCTTTGGAACAACGTAAGTGTTCCGGAAAGTATTGCAGACAGAATTTACCGTTCTCTTTCTGCTGCAGTTTACGGAGCAGAAAATAATATTATTCTTGTTGGCTATATGGGGTCAGGCAAGACGACTGTAGGAAAATATATAGCAAATCGGTACGGATATGACTTTTTGGATACAGATGAGTATATCGTAAAAAAGGAAGGAATGTCCATCAATGAGATATTTGCCCAAAAAGGGGAGGAGTATTTCCGCAAGCTGGAAACGGATAGTTTAAGGGAGCTTGACGGGATAAGACACACGGTAATATCTACAGGAGGCGGATTGCCTGTAAGGACGGAAAATGCAGAGCTGCTAAGAGCACTTGGAACTGTTTACTACTTAAGTGCAGATGCGGAAACGATATATGAGAGAATAAAAGACGATGACGGACGCCCGCTGCTTCAGGTAAAAAATCCAAAGAAAAAAATTGAGGAAATGCTGAAAGAACGGGAGGGGGCATATAATGATGCTGCCGACGTTGTAATTAACACGGCAGGAAAGGATGTGGAAGAAATCGGGAACTTTGTATCTTGAATTGTGACAGCATAAATGCTATAATCAAAAAGATTGTATTGAAGAAACACCGAGACAACTGAAAATGTTATTTTTTTGTTGGAAAACAACATTTTCAGTCGTTTCGGAATCTTAATACAAAATAATTACAAGGAGTAAAATTTATGTACAAGAAGTTTGAGATGGAGCTTGCAGGAAGAACTTTGCGTGTTGATGTGGGCAGAGTTGCAAAGCAGGCAAACGGTGCAGCACTTATGCACTATGGAGACACAGTGGTTTTGTCAACTGCTACGGCTTCTGAGAAGCCTAGAGAGGGTATCGATTTCTTTCCATTGTCTGTGGAATATGAGGAGAAGCTTTATTCTGTAGGAAAGATACCGGGAGGCTTTAACAAAAGAGAGGGTAAGGCAAGTGAAAATGCTATTCTTACGTCAAGAGTAATTGACCGCCCTATGCGACCTCTTTTCCCAAAGGATTACAGAAATGATGTTACACTGAATAATCTTGTTCTTTCCGTTGACCCGGAATGTTCACCTGAGCTTACGGCTATGCTTGGCTCTGCCATAGCAACTGCCATTTCGGATATTCCATTTGACGGACCGTGTGCAACAACGCAGGTTGGAATGATTGACGGTGTTTTGGTGTTCAATCCAAACGCAACACAAAATTTGATATCAGACCTTAAGCTTACGGTTGCGTCCACGAGAGATAAGGTTATTATGATTGAAGCAGGAGCAAATGAAATTCCTGAGGATAAAATGATAGAGGCTATCTATGCTGCCCATGAATTAAACCAGAAGGTGATTGCTTTCATAGACAAGATAGTAGCTGAGTGTGGAAGACCGAAGCATGAATATACAAGCTGTGCAGTTCCGGCAGAGCTTTTTGATGCCATTAAGGGTATTGTAACTCCAGAGCAGATGGAGGAGGCAGTATTTACGGATGAAAAGCAGGTCCGTGAAGAAAATATCAGACAGATAAAGGCAAAGCTTGAGGAAGCATTTGCTGACAATGAAGAATGGCTTGCAGTATTGGACGAGGCTGTATACCAGTACCAGAAAAAGACTGTAAGAAAAATGATTTTAAAGGACAGAAAGCGTCCTGATGGAAGACAGATTACACAGATCAGACCGCTTGCTGCTGAGGTTGATACGATTCCAAGAGTTCACGGTTCAGCTATGTTTACAAGAGGTCAGACACAAATATGTAACATTGTAACGCTTGCCCCTTTGTCAGAGGCACAGAAGATTGACGGACTTGATGAAAATGTTGTGTCAAAGAGATATATGCATCATTATAATTTCCCATCATATTCTGTGGGTGAGACAAAGCCGTCCAGAGGTCCGGGACGTCGTGAGATAGGACATGGAGCATTGGCAGAACGTGCACTTGTTCCTGTGCTTCCAAGTGAGGAAGAATTCCCATATGCCATCCGTTCTGTATCAGAGACATTTGAGTCAAACGGTTCAACATCCATGGCATCAACCTGCTCCTCCTGTATGGCACTTATGGCAGCAGGTGTTCCAATCAAGAAGATGGTTGCAGGAATTTCGTGCGGACTTGTTACGGGAGATACGGATGATGATTATGTTCTTTTAACGGATATACAGGGACTTGAGGATTTCTTTGGAGACATGGATTTCAAGGTAACAGGTACAACGGAGGGTATCACTGCAATACAGATGGATATCAAAATTCATGGACTTACAAGACCTATTGTAGAAGGTGCTATTGAGAGATGCCGCGAGGCAAGGCTGTTTATCATGGATACCTGTATGAAGCCTGCCATCAGTGAGCCAAGACCTACGGTAGGTGAGTTTGCACCAAAGATTATCCAGACAGTTGTAGATCCTGAAAAGATTGGTGAGATTATCGGACAAAGAGGAAAGACCATCAACTCAATTATAGAAGAGACAGGTGTAAAGATAGACATTGACGATGAAGGTCGTGTTTCAATCTGTGGCGTTGAGCAGGAGGGAATGGACAAGGCATTAAAGATTATCCGTTCCATTGTTGACCCGATAGAGGTTGGAAAGACATACGAGGGTAAGGTTGTCAGAATCATGAACTTTGGAGCTTTTGTTGAGCTTTCACCAAACAAGGATGGACTGATTCACATTTCAAAGCTTGCAGACCATAGGGTTGAAAAGGTAGAGGATGTAGTAAATATAGGTGACGAGGTAAAGGTAAAGGTTCTTGATATTGACAGAATGGGAAAGATAAGCCTTAGCCTTAAGGATGCCGAGTAACAAAATCAAACATTTTAATGTTGTAGATTGTTAAGTAATGGACTGATGTTCAAATGGGGGCTTTCTTAATATGACAGCCCCTTTTACTTAATATCAAATATTTCTTGAATGAAAAGTGTGGAGGACAAGCAATGAGATATGGCTACTTTGATGATGCAAATAAAGAGTATGTAATAGACAGACCGGATACACCTGCTCCTTGGGCAAATTATCTGGGCTCACCTGAATATGGTGCTATTATTTCTAACAATGGAGGCGGTTACAGCTTCGTAAAATCCGGGGCAAACGGAAGAATCTTAAGATATGTGTTCAACGGATTTGACCAGCCAGGAAGATATATTTATATCAGGGATAATGCCTCAAAGGATTATTGGTCAGCATCATGGCAGCCGGTTGGTAAGCCTCTGGATACATATAAAAGCAAATGTCACCACGGTACAGGCTACACAAATATAAAAGCTTCCTACACAGGAATTGATACGGAGGTGCTTTATTATGTTCCGCTTGACAAGACATATGAGGTGTGGAGCTTAAAGCTTACAAACAACTCAGATAGTCAGAGGAATTTGTCTGTTACAGGCTATTGTGAGTTTACAAATGACAATAATTATGAGCAGGATCAGGTCAACCTCCAGTATACACAATTTATTACAAGAACATATTTTAAGGGTAACAGAATTAAACAGGTAATAAACGAGAATATCAATAAGGGCTCCGAGATGGACGAAGATATGACATTTATGAGATTTTTCGGTCTTGCAGGCAGTGAGGTTGCAAGCTACTGCGGAGATAAGGAGGAGTTCCTTGGAAGATATCACAATTATGCAAATCCCCAGGCGGTAATGGAAGGGGATTGTGGAAACAAATTAAACTATAACTCCAATGCCTGCGGTGCACTCGAAACAAAGATAGTGCTTGCACCAGGTGAGTCAAAGGAAGTTGCATTTTTGCTTGGCATGAAAAATGATGCCGATGCAGAAGCAATTATAGCAGGTTACAAGGATGTTGCGGCTGCCACAAGGAGCGAGCTTGAGGAACTTAAAGCTTACTGGCATGGAAAGCTTAATAATCTGCAGGTTAGGACCCCTAGCGAGTCGTTCAATGTTATGATAAATACATGGAATGCGTACCAGTGCTTTATGACATTTATATGGTCAAGGGCAGCATCCTTTTCTTATTGCGGCTTAAGAAACGGATACGGTTACAGGGATACAGTTCAGGATATACAGGGCATTATTCATTTGGCACCTGAAATGGCACTTGAAAAAATAAGGTTTATGCTGTCGGCACAGGTTGACAATGGGGGCGGACTTCCGCTTGTTAAATTTGACCACAATGCAGGACATGAGGATACGCCTGATGATGAGTCCTATGTAAGAGCTACCGGTCATCCTGCATACAGGGCGGATGATGCACTGTGGTTGTTCCCTACAATATACAAGTATATTGCCGAATCGGGAAATGTAGATTTTATTGACGAGGTTATCGTGTTTGCAAATGGAGGAGAGGGAACGGTTTATGAGCATTTAAAGAGAGCCATAGATTTTTCCATGAACCGGCTTGGAAATAACAACATGCCTGCAGGACTTCATGCAGACTGGAATGACTGTTTAAGACTTGGTAAAAAGGGTGAGTCTACATTTGTTGCAATGCAGCTTTATTATGCAATGACGGTGCTTTACGGTTTTGCCAAGAGAAAAAATGACCGTGCGTATATGGAATATCTTGATAAGGTGAAGAAAGAGCTTGGCGATACCATTCAGTCAAAATGCTGGGAGGATGACCGGTATATACGTGGTTACAAGGAAGATGGAATGATTATAGGTTCTAAGCATGACCCTGAGGCAAATATGTGGCTTAACCCGCAGTCATGGTCTGTAATAAGTGGTCTTGCATCAAAGGAACAGGCGGAAAAGGCACTTGAATCCGTGCACAGGGAGTTAAATACCCCATATGGTGTAAGGCTTATGGCACCATCATATGTTGACCATGCCTTTGAGGGAGCATTGATGCTTTTGTTTAATCCGTCCACAAAGGAAAACGGTGGTATTTTCTCGCAGCCACAAGGCTGGATTATACTTGCGGAATCACTTATGGGACATGGAAACAGGGCGTTTGAATATTTTGAGGAAAGCTCGCCTGCATCCATGAATGACAGGGCTGAGATAAGAAAATTGGAGCCGTATTGTCATGGACAGTTTACGGAAAGCACGGACAGTCCTTTTGAGGGAAGGGCACACGTTCACTGGCTTACGGGAACTGCGTCAACCGTCATGGTTGGCTGTGTGGAAGGTATTCTTGGAATGAGACCTGATTTTGAAGGCTTGAGAATCGCACCGTCAGTTCCGTCCGCATGGAAAGAATTTGAAATATCAAAAGTGTTCAGAGGCAAGAAACTGAATATTAAGGTTTCGAACCCTGATGGGGCGGAGAGCGGATACAAAACCCTTACGGTAAACGGTGAGACCATGCCTGACAATTACATTCCATGTGAGAGACTTGCAGATGTAAATGACATCTGTCTGGTTATGTAATTATAAATAAAGAAAATAAAAATTCCCATAAAATGGGGCTGTAACAGTAAAGATATGAGGCACATTCTGGCATATGTGTGCCTTAATCCTTGCTGTCACAGCCCGTTCCTTTTGTATAGAAAATTAATTAGTTTGAATTTGCCAAAGTGTCAGTTATAAAGCGTCCATCGTAAAAATAAGTGACTGCCACAACACGATTCGAGTTTCCATTGATAGTTACAACAAGCAGTTCATTTGTTTTTATATTTTGGTAGTAGGTACCCATTGAACTTGTATCTATAAGGTCATTCAAAATGTTGAATTCGTTGTCATATGTAAAAGTAATATTATCAGAAACCTTATATTCAGGGTCTCCTATTTTTATTCCAAATGCCTGATAGCCTTTACCATCGATGGCGATACCGAATTGCTTGCCATTTTTGTAAATAATGCCTATGCCGCCATTGGATTTCACTGAAATACCGCCGCTTACACTGCTGTAAATCGGGAGACGGCTGTACCATGCACTGTCGGGCTCAAAGCTTCCGTTTAGCTTAAGCTGTTTTGTGATTGCTGTTTCATCGGATTTTACATAATCTGTAATATCCACCGTAGTGAAATTTGGTTTGATTACATTTTTATAAACAATGATGAAAGCGGCAGCCAAAATAATGAATACCAGTAATCTGATTATTAGCCCTACATGTGAATTCTTACGGGATTCGACAGGTGCGGGAACCGCGTCAAATTTAATTATAACAGGATTGGGGTTAATTGAATCTGGCATTTCACCGTAAGTATTATTTGAGGCAAATTGGGCATCGTTCTGGTTATCCATGCTTTCAGTTTTTTGGTCATTCTTAAGCTTTAATTCCATAGTTTCCTATCCTTTATTTTTTGAATAATTTTTTTGTGTGTAAAATTAGTCGCATTAAATAATCAGGTTTATATTAATTAACTTTGATATATTTTTCAGCTTCTTCAGGAGATAGGTTGTATTTATTGATCAGTGCTTCTGCAATTTTGTTATCTGATAACCCGTTTTCCCTAAGGAGGGCAATGGTGGTTATAATTGTTTCGAAAATGCCCTGTTTGCGTCCTTCGCTACGCCCAATGTCGATGCCTTCGCTACGTCCGATATTAATACCCTGCTCTAAACCATCCTCCATGCCTTCTTCATATTTTTCCCGATAATGCATTTCAAGCGTCATATAATCAACCCTCCACTTCTCATTGCTTCTTACGGACTTAACTGCGGTTTCCAGTTCTTCTGTAAAAGCATCCGATGCCGCCTGTCCGTCTATGTAATTAAGCAGCCGTTTCATTTCAGGTGTTACATCGTCCATCGTACCCTTGGTATTTAATATGATTTTTGTTGCCTCATCGCCAAGACCGATGTCGTAATCCTGTAAGCACCTGTTTTCAAATGTGTAAATATGCCGTCCCTTGCCGAATAAATCAAATGTGCAGATGAAAATGACAAAGCTCCGTTTTAAGTCTTGGTAGTTCTCGCCTTTTTCCAGTATATTCAGGTCTATCATTCCCTGATAATACCTTGACCGCTTCGGCAGGTTTTTATTT
>JAMPBO010000023.1 GCA_023666705.1 Bacteroides sp. | reverse complement strand
GTCTTATTCCTGAATGCCTTTTTGTAGATTGCCGTTACCTTGAAGCTTCTTCCTTCATATGTAACCGTTGCAGGTATGGTTACCTTGCCTGCAGTTGCAGTTGTCTTTATGTAAGTGACTGTCTGTGCCCCTGTAATCTTGTACTGTCCCGTGGATTTGTCATCCTTGAATACCACTCCCACCTTGGGTGTTCCCGTTGCGACAACCTTTGCTCCCTTCGTTTTTGCGTACTGCTCTGCGGCGGAACCCATTTCACAATGGATTGAAAGTACATCACTACAATTATCAAATGCACTATCTGCAATATTGGTCACACTTTTTGGGATTGTTATACTCATCAGTTTTCCGCAATCAGAAAATGCCTTGTCTCCTATACTTACCACACTTTTCGGGATTGTCACACTGATTAAGTTTGTGCAACCAGAAAATGTGTCAGACTCTATACTTGTCACACCTTCCGGGATTTTTATGCTTGTCAGCTTTCTGCAATTAGAAAATGCCTTGTCTCCTATACTTACCACACTTTTCGGGATTGTCACACTGGTCAAATTTGCACAGCCATCAAATGTACCAGACTCTATACTTGTTACACCTTCCGGAATTGTTATACTTGTTAAATTAAAACAACCAGAAAATGCACTTTCCCCTATACTTGTCACACTTTCCGGGAGTTTTATACTTGTTAAATCAAAACAACCAGAAAATGCACTTTCCCCTATACTTGTCACTCCTTCCGGGAGTTTTATACTTGTTAAATCAAAACAACCAGAAAATGCACTTTCCCCTATACTTGTCACTCCTTCCGGGAGTTCTATACTTGTCAGGTCAGAACAGGCATAAAATGCATTTCCTCCTATGCTTGTTACCCCATCAGGGATTTCTATGCTCGTCAGGTTATAACAGCCATAAAATGTATTAGGTTTTATACTTGTTACCCCTTTGGGGATTTTTATACTAGTTAATATGCTGCATTCTCTAAATGCACCAGTCCCTATACTTGTCACGCTTTCAGGGATTCTTAGACTTGCTAATATGCTACATCCTCTAAATGCATCAGTCCCTATACTTGTCACGCCGGTTGGTATGTCTATGCTTGTCAGGCTTTCACAATTCTCAAACAGACCAGCTTCTATACTTGTCACACCTTCCGGGAGTTCTATACTTGTCAAGCTCTTACAACCGGCAAATGTTAAATCCCCTATATGTGTCACACTGGCTGGGATATCAATACTTGTCAAACTTTCACAATGGTTAAATGCACATCTCCCTATTCGTGTCACACTGGTTGGGATACTAATGCTTGTCAAACTACTGCAATCAGTAAATGCACTTTCCCCTATATATGTCACACTGGTCGGGATATTAATGCCTTTCAAACTCTTGCAGCCCCAAAATGTATTTTGGCTTATACTTGTCACACTAGTTGGGATATTGATAGCCAACAGGCTTTCACAATATGTAAATGCACCGTGCCCTATATATGTCACGCTGGTTGGTATGTTAATGCTTGTCACGCTTTCACAATGACCGAATGCACTATCCCCTATATGTGTCACGCTGGTTGGTATACTAATGTCTGTTACACTGGTACATCCATAAAATGTGTACTCCGATATGCTTGTTATCCCCTTTGGAATACGAATGTCTGTTAATCCTATACAATTACCAAATGCCCAATTTCCTATGCTTGTTATACTTATCGGAAGTTCTATATCTGTTAAACTGCTGCAATTATAAAATGCATATTTTCCAATACTCGTCACACTGGTTGGTATGTCAATACTTGTCAGGCTTTCACAATGGCTAAATGCATAATCTCCTATCCCTGTCACTGTTTTCCCATTTATCTCCGCCGGTATGGCAATTGCTGTCTGGCTTCCTTCATACCCCGTCACGGCGACCATGCCAGTGTTAAGCTCTTCGTACTTCCAATCTCCAAACTGCAATACATCTGCTGCCTTTACATTCCCGCTTACAAAAGGTGCGAAAGGGACAATCAGTATCAACATGCTTAATATGGTACAAATCATTTTCTTTCCCTTCATATGTATACCTCCCTATGCCTGTATTTTATGGTAACGCCTGTAATTGATTGTAACTTGTGCAAATTATAGGGTTTATTTTACACTACTTCGTAGATTATTTAAATCGTTTTTTTACAACGATATTTTTTTTGCAATTTAAAAAATATAACAGTCTATCACGGTTTTCAGATAGTATAAATAACTGGTCTTTTTTATGGACTCAGAAGAATACAAATTGCAGGACGTAAAAAGCTTATCATTTACATACACGTTAATTCTTCCTACCACCTCATCCCTTGACACGGGAGCAGTGATTACCTCCGGTATCTCCGCCTCCAGCCTTACATCATCCGCATCACATAGTATCATGGAAACACTGTCGCTTACATACGTGGAAATGTAATCCTGTTCTATTCCATCCTTCACCCTGATATTGGGCGATGCATAGCTGTTGTCTAATACCATTTCATAATCATAATTTTCTATTCCATATTGAAACAGTTTTTTTGCATCAGACCATTTGTAGCTTTTATTGTTCGGCCACCCACAGCCCAAAAGTGCAATGATGTATGTTTTCTGGTCCCGTTCCAGAGCTGCCACATAGCAATATCCTGCCTGTGTCGTAAAGCCCGTCTTTCCTGCAATCACTCCGTCTATCATTGTAAAAAGGGAATTTCTGTTTGTCAGGCTAAAGCTTCTTGCACCGTCATATTCGTGAATCATGTACTGTCTTGTCTGGCAAATACGGATAAATTCATCCTTTTTTGGGGATTCCATGGTACAGTACTTCATGATACGTGCCAGGTCAGCCGCCGTTGTCGAATGACTTCCCTTATCGTCCTTGGCGTCCAAGCCGTTTGGCGTTATAAAATAAGTGTTCTTAAGACCAAGCTCTGCCGCCTTTTTATTCATCATGTTGGCAAAGCCCTCCACATCACCGCCGACATGCTCTGCTATTGCAACAGCACTGTCATTATGGCTTTCCAGCATAAGGGAATAGAGCAAATCCTCAAGCCTGTACTGCTCACCCTTCTTGATTCCAAGCTGAACATCGGGCATCTTGGCGGCATAGGAGCTGACCGTCACAATATCCTCCGTATTTCCATACTCCAAGGTAAGAATCAGTGTCATTATTTTTGTGGTGCTTGCCATTGACCTTACTTCTTCCCCGTTTTTCTCATACAATATTCTGCCTGTATCCCCATCCATGAGGACTGCCGAAATGGAATAGAGCTGATTTTCCTTTATTTCCTTTTGCTCATTGAAGCCCACACAAAACGGATGTTGCAGCAACATGGAAAAAATTACAATAATTGTACTGAAATACCTCATATCTGAAACCCTTGAATATAATATATAGTTAATATATTTCATGTGCTGAAAATTTAGAATACCAATTAAAGTTGAACCTAAGACATCAGTACTTGCGTTATGGATATAACAAATCTGATGCAGTGACAATAAAATATACTTTCACTTAACGACAACGTAGCGGCACTTAAGCTGTGGGCATATACCACCCATGCAATCACACAAAAACCCGCTTTCGCTCGGTTAAAGACGTAGCGGTACTAAAAGTTGTCCGCACGATAGAGCTATGCAGTAATAAAAAAACCGTTATGAGAACGTCGGCACTTAAATTGCCGGACTAAGATATCTATGCTTGTAGGTGTCTTAAACCGGCAATTTTTAGTGCCGCTACGTTCTCATCGAGCGAAAGCGTGTTTTTGGTTACTGCTTAGCCCTATCGTGCGGACAACTTAAGTACCGACGTCTTCAAACGGTTTTTGTTTTGATTGCATGGTGGTATATGCCCACAGCTTTTAGTGCCGCTACGTTTCTACCCTGATGTTTACTTCCTCCATTGCCTGCTGCCTGAAATCCTCTATCTTGTCAGGTGTAATGACAGGCAGGTCGTCCATGGACGTAACTCCAAAGCTTCTCAAAAAGTCCTCCGTGGTACCGAACAGAATCGGTCTTCCCACAGCATCCAGTCTTCCTATCTCTGCCACAAGCTTATATTCCACAAGCTTGTTGATTGCATGAACGCAGGAAACGCCACGTATGGCTTCTACCTCCTGTCTTGTAATCGGCTGCTTATACGCAATTATGGACAATGTTTCCAGCAGGGAATCCGTAAGCACATGCTTCTTCGGCATATTTACCAGCCTGGTAAGATAATCGTAATATTTATGCTTTGTACACAACTGATAGGAATCCTCCAGCTTGACAAGCTTAATTCCCCTGTTTTCTGCTTCATATTCCTCTGTCAGGCTGTCGATTGCTTCCTTAAGTACATGCTCCTCTACTTCAAGCACATTTAAAAGCTCCTTTACCGGCACTGCTTCCCCCATGGAAAACAGTATCGCCTCAACGGCTGCTGCAATTTCATTCCTTGTATCTTCCATATTTCCTCCAATATTACATCTCAAGAGAGTCTATCATAATTTCTCCAAACAAATCCTCCTGCCGAATCACGATGCTTCCTATCTTCATCAGCTCAAGCACCGCCAGAAATGTTACGATTACGTTCATTTTAGACGCCTGTGTCTCCAAAAGCGTCCTGAAATTAATCCCTCTTAAGCCCTTTATGCCCGTGCGTATTTCTTCCATTTTGTCCTCAACACGCACCTCGTCCTTTTCAATTGTTCCAAACTTGCTTCGTATGGGGTCAACCCTGTCCACGGTACGCTTCATCACCTGATTAAATATTTCGCTAAGCTTAGCCAGTGTCAAATCTCCCACAACCTCAGCCGGATCTATTTCTTCCCTGTACTCCAATACCTCCTTCGGAAGTGTAGCCTGTTTGTAATATGACTTTTCTGCATCCAATTCCATATCCTTCAGCTCGTAGGACGCATACTTATACATTTTGTACTCAAGAAGCCTTCTCACAAGCTCGCTTCTTGGGTCCTCCTCCTCAACAGACTCTTCCTCCTTCGGAAGGAGCATTTTTGCCTTGATGCTGATTAACGTTCCCGCCATAACCAAAAACTCACTCATAAGGTCAAGGTCAGAATCATCCATCTGATTTACATAGTCAAGATACTGCTCCGTTATATCAACGATGGGAATATCAAATATATTAAATTTATTTTTCTCTATTAAATGTAACAGTAAATCCAAGGGACCCTCAAATACATTTAATTTTACCTCAATGCTCATGTACCTAAAAAACTCCGTATCACATTCTTCATCCTAAAACCAAGTCCGGTTTATTATATAATAATTTAAATTATAATGCAAACCATTCCTCCATTGGAGTCATTGACAATCTTCTCCATGGTATCCTGAAGCTTCTGCTGGCTCTCCTGATTTATCTTACTGATTTTGGACTTTAATCCATCCTCCACAAGTTGCTGGACAGATTTGCCAAAAATGTTCACCGACCATATGTTATTCTGGTCATCACTGTCACTGTTAATGTAGCTGATTAGCTCCTTCGCCTGCTCCTCCGAACCTACAATCGGTGCAATTTCAGTCGTAATATTCGCCTTAATCAGATGTATGGACGGAGCCTCCGCCTTAATCTTTACACCGTATTTATTGCCTGAACGAATCAGCTCCGGTGCATCAAGCTTAATATCTGCCTCGTCAGGGCTTACTGAGCCATAGCCCGTTGTACAGGACTGCAAATATGCCTCACTGACTCTTTCACACTGCCGTTTTGTCTTTGCCATCTGTGTGATTTCCCTGATAAAGTCATACTCACTTCTGATTTCCGTGCCAAGCATACCTGAAAGCATGTCATAATAATACTTATTGTAGAGCATAACATTGATATTCACCGTTCCATCCGCCATATTTAAGTTGCTTAAATCAATCTTCTCTATATATTCGTCATCATCACACATGAGATTGTACACATCCCGCATATGGTGAATCCCCTTGAAATATTCTCCCGACGCCTTTATCATATATGCCTTGACGGGATTATCGTGGTCGATTGCCTCAACCCACTTTGGTATGTTGAAGTTCACTGCCGTCACAGGAAAATCCATCAAAAGACATTCAAAGATTGTGTTAATGTCCTTCATTTTGAGCTGGTCACAATTGACAGGCACAACGTCAACACCATACTCCCTTGCAAGCATGTCTGCAAGCTCTTTTGTGTCAGGCGATGCAGGACGCAGGGAATTTAGCACCATAATAAACGGCTTGCCGATTTCCTTAAGCTCTGTCACGGTACGTTTTTCTGCTTCTATGTACGATTCTCTTGGAATATCTGTAATGGAGCCGTCACAGCTCACAACAATCCCAACCGTGGAATGGTCAAAGATAACCTTTCTTGTTCCAAGCTCTGCTGCCTTTGTAAATGGTACGTCATAATCATACCACGGTGTCTTGACGAGACGTTCCACACCGTCCTCCTCATGTCCCTCCGCACCGTCAATCATATAGCCTACGCAGTCAATCAGCCTGCACTTCAGCTTTATCCCCTCTCCGATTGTCACCTCAACGGCTTCCTTTGGAATAAACTTTGGCTCCGTTGTCATAATTGTCTTGCCGCCTGCCGACTGTGGCAGCTCATCCTTTGCCCTCTGCCTGCTGTTATCATCACCGATGGCAGGAAGAACCATAAGCTCCATAAATCTTTTGATAAATGTGGATTTTCCGGTTCTCACAGGTCCTACCACTCCCATGTATATGTCACCGTTGGTTCTCGCTTCTATGTCCTTATAAATATCCATAAAAAACCTCCAATTTCTATTACACTATTAAATATATATGTAATAAAAATCAGAGGTATTACCTTTCAAATATTGTTTTTATTTTTTTTCGTAACGGTTACACCTGATATATTGAAGCACCCGCTTGCAGTAATCTGCGTTGCAATGAATACCGTCAGGTGACCCCTCCTCCGGCAAATATCCGTCTTCATCCCTTACTGCTGCCCCAACATCCAGGAACACACAATCCTTTCTCTTTTTGCACATATCAAGCAAAAGGGAATTAATCTCGTCAACATTTTCCTTTGTGAAAACCGCATCTTGGTTTTCTTTCGACTTGGACACAGGCATGACGCTTTCCACGTAAATATTGGCATTTGGATTCACGGATTTAATGTAATCAACAAGAGCACTGAAGTCCTCAACAAAAATATCCATATCATACCAGCCAAGCTCGTTGATACCAAACATGCAATAGTAATTATCAAACGACGTATACTCAATTGCCTGATAGCAGGTATATTTTCCACCATATTCAGGAAGTGTGATGCATGCCTCGGAGTCAAGCTTGCTTACATTCAGCCCCTTGTAACAAAATGCATTTAGGTTGGACAGTCCTGAGTAAAGAACAATACCCTCCGTCCTTGAATCACCTATCAGTACCGTATCGTCAAAATAGGATAATGGTGCCACCTTTTCAACCTTTTCATAGTTACCCGGATACCAGTCATTTCCCACAACCTCCTCCACAGGCGGGAGCGACGTTTCAGGAACCTCAAATTCCACGTCATATTCCGTGCTTTCTTCCTCTGTCGTTTTTGCTTCGGTTGTTTGTTCTGTTGTCTGTTCTTCCTCACTTGACGCATCAATCGGTGTTGCCATTACAGGCAGGTCACCTGTTCCTAAATCATTCTTTACACCCACATGCATCTGCCCACCGTACTCAGCATCGCTTGGTCTGTCATTAAAAACGATAACACTGACTGCTAATACTACAATCATGCTTGCAGATACTACAAGGGTTACAACAGTATTTAAATGTCGTTGTCTTTTCCTTTTTAAACGTTTTAATTCCTCACGAGTGATCCTTTTGCTACCCATGAATAAACATCCCTTTCAAAAACTATTACCAGTCAAACTTATCCGACTCAAACTTGTCTGACTCGCTTGTTCTGTTTCGTTTAAGCAGTTGAACCATTGCATCCTGTGCACTCAAACCATCAAACAATACCCGGTTGACCATCTCAACAATAGGCATTTCTATATCATATTTTCTGCTAAGCTTCAGAGCAGCCTTTGCCGAATATACACCCTCGACAACCATATTTACCTCATCCATTGCTTCCTGATAAGACTTACCCTGGCCAATCAGAACACCTGCCCTACGGTTTCTGCTGTGCTTGGACGCACATGTAACGATTAAGTCACCAATTCCTGAGAGACCACCAAATGTCTCGGCACAGCATCCCATAGCCAAGCCCAGTCTCGTTATCTCAGAGATACCTCTCGTGATAATTGCTGCAAGGGCATTATCTCCGCAGCCAAGCCCGTCTGCCACACCTGCCGCAAGGGCAATTACATTTTTAAGTGCCCCGCCAAGCTCTATTCCGACTACGTCAGGGCTTGTATATACCCTGAAATTATCTGACATAAATGCGTCTTGAATCAGCATTGCCGTCTCCTTGTCAACGGCACCTGCCACAACGGTTGTAGGCATAAGCTTTCCTACCTCCTCCGCATGACTTGGACCTGACAAAACACCAACCTTTATTCCCGGTATCTCATCCATGATTACATCCGTCAATATCATAAGCGTATCTTCCTCAATACCCTTTGACGCATTTACAATAATCTGACTGCCTATGTAAGGAGCCGCCGCCTTTATGGTGCTTCTTACAAATACGGATGGCACTACCATAACGATAAGCTCCGTATTTTCCACAACTGTTTTTATATCCGTCGAGCATACGACATCATCGTTTATCTTTACTCCCGGAAGCTTGGTCAAATGCTCCCTGTGCTCATTTAACATCGTTACTTCCGCTTCATCGATGGACCATACCCTTACATTATGACCATTTTCACTTAAGAGAACCGTCAACGCAATTCCCCAGCTTCCTGCTCCTAATACACCTACATTCATCCTTCCATACCTTTCCTTAACTATTATTCTCCTGCTTTTTACCCAGCTTGTTTTCCTCGTGTGTCAAAAGTCTCTTTATATTTGTTTTATGCCTGTATATTGCCATAATGACCATAACCTCCACAACAATAATGCTTTCAATCATACATCGCTTTGACAGCTCCTCCGTAAGCAAAAAGGAATATTTTCCGTGGCCTGCAAATATGGCATACTCTGTTCCAAACGTGAGCACCATCAATATGGAACCAAGTGAAACATACCTTGTCGCTGCCACTGCAACCGTAAATATAACAAGGCATGATAAAATGATGACAGGATCCAAAAATCCAAGCGCCACACCTGCCGTTGCAGCAATTCCCTTTCCGCCCCTGAACTTTAAGTAAAATGGAAAATTGTGTCCCAAAACGACACCGATTCCTGCATATGCAATAAACATGTATACCTCATTCGGATAAATATTATTTATTACAAGCCTTGCAATAACTGCTGCCGCCACTGCTTTCAAGGAGTCGCCGAGAAACACAATAAGCCCTGCCTTTTTTCCCAGTACACGCAACGCATTTGTCGTACCCGCATTCCCGCTTCCGTACTCTCTGATATCAATTCCGTTTAATCTTCCGTATATATATGAGGTCTGTAAAAGACCGAAAACATAACCGCCCATAAGACAAATAATTCTGGCAAGTATCATTATTTTTCTTTCCTCTCACGTATAATAAATTTAAGTGGCGTCCCTTTAAACCCGAATGCCTCTCTTATTTTGTTCTCGATATATCTTGTATAGGAAAAGTGCATCAGTTCTTTATCATTTACAAATATAACGAAGGTTGGCGGCTTTACAGACACCTGTGTTATATAGTATAACCGCAGCCGCTTACCCTTATCCGACGGAGGCTGATTTAAGGCAACTGCCTCTGCCATAATCTCATTTAATACGCCCGTCGCTATTCTTAAGGAATGGTTTTCAATTACCATGTCAATGACTTCAAACAGCTTATTTAACCGCTGTCCTGTCTTTGCAGATACAAACAAAAGCTCTGCATACGGCATGTAAGAAAGCTTCTGTCTGATTTCATTGGTAACCTTGTAAATCGTCTTGTCGTCCTTTTCCACTGCGTCCCATTTATTGACAACAATTACCATGCCCTTACCACGCTCGTGGGCAATACCTGCAATCTTCGTATCCTGCTCCGTTATACCCTCTTTTGCATCGATTACAAGCACCGCAACATTACACCGTTCCACTGCCGATACGGTTCGTATAATGCTGTAACGCTCTATTTCTTCCTTGATTTTGCTCTTTCTTCTAAGCCCCGCCGTGTCAATAAACACATACTCCGTGCCATTCCGCTTTATGGTTGTATCAATTGCATCTCTTGTTGTTCCTGCAATGTCAGACACGATAACCCTGTCCGTTCCCAGCAGCTTGTTAATTATGGAGGACTTGCCTACGTTTGGCTTTCCGATAATTGCGACTCTTGGTCTCTCGTCTTCTTCCTCCGATGTGTCGCTATCATCAAAATACTTTACAAGCTCGTCGAGCATATCGCCAAGTCCAAGCTGGGATGCTGCCGAAATTGGCAACGGTTCTCCGATACCCAGATTGTAAAACTCATAGACATCCGGCATGAATTTCTCAAAGTTGTCAACCTTGTTTACCACAAGAACCACAGGCTTACCTGAACGCCTAAGCATGTCTGCCACCTTGCCGTCCGCATCCATAAGTCCCTGTCTCACATCAGTGAGAAACATAATAACATCAGCAGTCGATATCGCTATCTCTGCCTGTTCCCGCATACTCTTTAAAATAATGTCGTTGCTGTCAGGCTCAATACCGCCTGTGTCAACGATTGTAAAATTGTACTTCAGCCATGATACATCCACATATATCCTGTCTCTTGTAACACCGGGTGTATCCTGGACAATTGATATTTTATCTCCTGCCAGGGTGTTAAACAGCGTTGATTTTCCAACGTTTGGTCGTCCCACGATGGCAACTATAGGTTTACCCATTTTATTTCTCCATTTCAAAAACGGCTTTTTCGTCACTCCGATTGATTGTACAATAAACCCACGAACTTGTAAAGGATTTTATCAGCTTGACATTTACCGCTTTATTCTGCCAGCATAATGACAGCACTTAAGTTTCCACGCATACCGTGGGATGCCCTGTGCGAAAAAAGTACGTTGGGATTACAGCATGTACAAAGGTCAGGCATGGCGATATTATCCTCAGGTACTCCTGCCAGGCGTAGTGTATGCTTACATGCGGCATGAAGATTCAGTTGGTATTTTCCATTTTCCTTTCCATAGAAAAAATTTTTTGAGGCACCGCCGAAGGTTTTCATAAACTCCTGTATCACATCATCGCTTACCTCATAACATGCCTGACAGATGGAAGGTCCAATTGCACATAATATGTCTGAAGTACTGCTTCCGTATTCCTCTCCCATTGCTTGTATCACCGTTTCACTTATTTTTGCAACGGTGCCTTTCCAGCCGGAATGTGCAAGTGCCACTACCTTTTTTACCGGGTCATAGAAAAATATGGGCACACAGTCTGCATAAAATGTCATAAGCGGTATTCCCCGTTCATTTGTCATAAGGGCATCCGTTTCCTTTATGTCACTCTCCACCGTAACGCCCTTGCCTGCGTCCCTGGCTGTTACCTTATATATTTGGGTCTTGTGAACCTGGTCGGATAGAACCGTCTTTTCCCAGTCGTAGCCCACAGCCGCAGCAAAACGCTTATGGTTTGCAATGACATTTTCCCTGTCGTCGCCTCTGGAAAAGCTTAAATTCATGGTTGCCAGATGGTCATGGCTTGTCCCGCCCATTCTTGTGGAAAAGCCATGCCTCATATCACTGTATTCCGAAAACAGCTTGTATTTTATTACAGGCACAAGGGCATCATCGCCAATACCCTTAACCAGACTGTAATCGATATAGGTGGATCGTTCTCCCTCATAGAAAAATGGAGGTATAAACGTTAGCTTACCCTCCTGTCTCCTCAAAATTTCTCCGTCCATCAGCCTCAAATCAAATTTTTTTCTCTCCATATATTTCATTCCTTTAATAATAAAATTCAAATGCATTTTCTATATGCCGTATCGTCTCATCACGGTACACGCCTATGACATCAAACCTGCATGGCTGATACGCCGTTGCCCCATATTTGGCATAATGGCATGCCGCCACCCTACAGATCTGCATCTGCTTTCGCCTGTCAACCGCCTCCAGAGGGTCTCCACAGCTTTGATTGCCACGGTACTTTACCTCCACATATACAAGGACACCGTCCTTTTTCGCTATGATGTCAAGCTCTCCAAATTTATTTCTGTAATTTCTTGCAAGTATTTTATAGCCCTGGTGTTCAAGATAGGCTGCTGCAAGTTCTTCATACTGTGCTCCTATGCTTCTTTTATTTATAGTAATTCCTCCCTGTTTCCTGCACGTTTTTCATCGGTATGCTTTTGCCTATTTCCCTTATTTTTTAATCTTTGCCCGTATTTTGTCCATCCGGTCCACATACACGAGTATCTCCGCAACAACGCCATAAAGCTCAGGCGGTATACAGTCTCCGATATCCAGCTTTAGCAAGGTGTCTGCAAGGTTGGTATCCTTATACAACGGAACATCGCTTTCCTTTGCTTTGTCAATGATTTTATCTGCCAATGCCCCCTTACCTGATGCCACAACCTGCGGTGCCTGATTGGACGGGTCATACAGCAGTGCAACTGCCTTTTTTCTTTTTTCGCCCTCATTTTTATTTTGTAATGACGCCATATTATCACCTACATTCTTATATCAAATGAATATCGCTTTACGCTTTGTTCCAAATCATTTCCAAGCATTTCATCCACAACCATGTTGGTTGCCGGCTTTGCAAGTGACGGTTCCCTTGCTATCACCTCATTGGTCAGACTGTAGCCGCTGTCGTTAATTGCTTTTTCCAGCATTGTCATATGCTCATCTATAATACGTGCACTTTCCTCATCCTCAACATAAAATCTTGTGTGCACCGTGCTTCCATGCAGACTTACATGAACATCCGTCGCTCCCAAATGCTCCATGTCAAGATGAAGTAAGGCACTTACCTCATCCTTTGCATCCTTCATGGCTCTCTTGTTCATATATACAAAAAGCTCTGAATTCATTTCGTTTCCCGCAGTTTTTACAGGTATTTGTGCATATGCATACATATTGTTAAGATTTTGCATAAAATCAATTCTTTCCTGAACACTTTTTGCGGTGTTATTTAAGGTCTCTCCCCCCGCTCCGCCTGTTCCTGCCTTCGAGAGGGTATTCATCAGCTTATTGGTCTTCTCATATATTTTGTTGTACAGGTCATCAAGCTCTTTTGGCTCCTGCATATCCCTTGGATTAATGGAGAATTTTTTACCTGTTGCCTCCCCTAACATGCTGTTATATTCAGGGGACGTAAAAAAGCTCTTAACGGTCTCCACGGGTATCTGCTCTTTATTGTTTTCCAATATTTTATTTATGTTATTTAACAGCTTAACCGGCGTGTCTGATTCTTTGGCAAGCATTGACAAATCCTCATTGTGAAAGCCCATGGAGGAAAGCTTGTCAAAAATCACTTTTACGGTTCCGCTTTCCATGCCCGTTTTGTCGGAAAACTCACTTATGGCAGCTTCCATGGTATTGCCCACTGCATCAGGGACTCCCTTGTTTCCTGCCGTGTCCTGCAATCCATTGTTTTTTAGGGCTGCCATGTTTTCGCTGTTACTTATTCCCGTTCCAACTTCCTTATTTGCATGAATGACTACATCCTTTACTGCCTCCGAGGGCATATCAACGCTATCCGATATTATTTCAAGCACCATATTATTCTTAGCAAGCATGGCATCCGTGCTTTGTGTCTCCCCTGCTTCTGCCATACCCTGTATTTCGGCAGTGAAAAAGTCAGCCAGCTCTGTGGCTAATGAATTTAAATTTCCTGATAGCTGATGGGAGTTATTCATATAATCCGTATACTGTTGTATATTTGCATCATTTACCTCAATCCCAAGCTTATTCAAAGCGGTTAACGTATCAATGGATGCATCAGGAAACTTGTAGGACTGCTGCATAATCTGCTGCATATGTCCTTTGTCAACGGACATTCCACGATTCATCAGCGACTCGGCAATCTGATAGTTTTTTTCGGTAGGCATCAGATTGTTGCCCTCCAGAATTTTAAAAATAGCATTGTCCTTAACTGCGTCTGCCGGCTCTGCCTGAGGCTTTATCATAACATTGACCCCGTCATTTTCCTGCACAAGAAAGGAAAGGGTATCGCCTATGTTAAGATTCACCGAATCGAGCATTCTCGCACTTAAAATGCCTTTTCCATCAAGGGCAATACTCACCTGATTGTTCGTTATATCAAGAATTTGTCCCCGAAACATTTCTCCCACTGCAACCCTTGCAATCTGTGCATTTGCCGACTGACCGTCCGCATTTTTTATGGCACTTATCTGCTCCTTGGTAAAAACCTGATTCAGTTCCCGTCCTACATTGGGGTTCATTCCCCTGTCAGATATATTCATACATACACTCCAATCGTATCCAATACAGGCTTGGCACTACAGATCCACAAAGTTTCCCGTAAAGCTCCTTCTATGTATCTCACATAATCCCATCGACTTTATTGCCGCTATATGCTTTGGGGAGCCATATCCCATATTACTTCCAAAGTCATAGCCGGGATAGAGCTTGTCATACTCCGCCATCATCCGGTCCCTTGTCACCTTTGCCACAATGCTTGCGGCTGCTATGGACGCAGATAATGTATCCCCTTTTATTATCGGCACCTGGGTAATGTTGACATTAGGTATTTTAACTGCATCATTTAAAAGAATATCAGGCTTTACCTTTAAATTCCCAATTGACATCCGCATTGCCTCATAGGTTGCCTGTAAAATATTTATCTCATCTATTCTTGTCTCGCTTGAAATGCCAATTCCGTAAGAGACGGCACGACTGGTTATCACGTCATAAAGCTCCTCTCTCTTACGTGCTGATAATTGCTTTGAATCATTTAAATAAAGAATTTTTTCGTCCTGTGGCAGTATAACGGCACAGGTAACAACAGGTCCTGCCAAGGGACCCCTGCCCACCTCATCAATCCCACATATGTATTTCATGCCCATGGCGGCATATTTTTTTTCAAATGCATACAGCTTGTCTGTTCTCAAAAGCTCGTTATCGTACGCCTCGATTTTCTTTTTTGCGGCATTTACAACTGCTATGACACCGCTTCGGGTATCCGCACCAAACTCCGCTGCAAATTTTTCCAGTCCGTCACGGTCATCCTCCTGTATCGTTTTGAATATACTCTTAATTTCTCCTATGTTCATACCTTTTAAAATAGGGCTGTCACACTAAGAAACTGTTTATGGCATAAATATTCTTAGTGCGGCAGCCCACCTTTCTTACATGTTATTTTACAAAGCCAAAGCTCTTAAACGGATAGATTCTTAGCACAACCTTTCCAACGATATCCTCCTTGTGTACATTTCCAACATCAGGCCATCGGCTGTCTGAGCTGTTATTTCTGTTGTCGCCTAATACAAAATATTCATCCTCGCCCAATAAAACAGGCTGGTTCGCCCTTCCAAGATTATTGGCATGAATCGCCTCCAGACCATAATTTTCCACGAGCAGCTGCTCGTTGATGAAAATCTGCCCTTTCTGGTCAATCCGCACCGTCTCGCCCGGCAGACCTATAATTCTCTTAACATAAGTTGTATTTTCATCATAATTAAATATAATGATATCGAAACGGTCAGGCTTGCCAAAGGTGTAAGAGAGCTTATCCACCCAAAGATTGTCTCCATCCTGAAGGGTAGCATTCATGGAATCTCCGTCCACTCTCGAACGGCAGCCTACAAAATTGATTATAAAATAACACAGCAAAACAACTATGCCTATGTACACGATAAGGCTTAGCAGCTCCTTAACAATATTGACGTCCTCCGGCTTTTTCTCCGGCTTCTTTTCTTTTTTCTTCCGTTTTTTCTTTTTTTGTTCCTTGTTTTCTTCCGATTCGTCATCCAAAGCTTCGGAGGAATCCTCAGGAGCATGTTCTTCTTTTACATCAGAAGTCGTTTTTTCCTTGTCCTCCAATGACTTTTCTTCCCCAGAATCAGATACCTCTGCCGTGGCAGCTTCCTCTGTTTTTTCTTCTGAAGCGGAAGTGTTTTCCGTCTTTTGTTCTATTTCCTTGTCGTTTTTCTTCTTTTTAAAACCCATGATAGGTCAACTCCTATTCCAAGCTTATTCTTCCAAGCTTTCCACTTCTAAAATCATCAAACAGTAAAATGGAAGCCTTTTCAATATCCGGTTCATTTCCTTTTTGGATACATTGTCTGTTTACAGCGATATCCCGAAGAATCTCAAAATCCTGTTTCTCAATATCTATATTATACCTATCCTGCAATACATTACAATAATTTTTTTTCAAAAACGCAATCAGCCCCAGTGCAAGGTCACTCATGGATATAATATTGTCATTGATGGAACCGATATAAGCAAGATTTAAGCCCACCCGCTCGTCCTCAAACTTCGGCCATAAAATCCCTGGTGTATCCAGCAGTTCAACATTTTTGTTTATCCGAATCCACTGCTTTCCCTTTGTGACACCCGGCTTATTTCCAACCTTGGTACATGCCTTTTTTGCATATGAATTAATAAATGTTGATTTGCCGACATTCGGAATCCCTACAACCATGGCACGAATCGGCCGGTTGATAATTCCCCTTTTCCGGTCACGCTCTGTCTTCTCACGGCAGGCTTCCATAATCGTATCAGTCACTGATTTCATACCCGTATTTTTTCTTGAGTCAAGGCAGGTGACAAAATATCCCTTATCCTTGAAATATTTTTCCCATGTGGCTGTAGCCCTGCTGTCTGCCAGGTCATATTTATTTAATATAACCAGACGATATTTATTTAATGCAAGTGTATCAATATCCGGATTTTTACTGCTCATCGGTGCCCTTGCATCCAAAAGCTCCACCACAATATCAATCAGCTTGATATCCTCCTGCATCATCCTTTTTGCCTTTGTCATATGACCCGGGTACCACTGAATGTTCATTTAACCGTTCCTCTGCTTTCCTTTGGGCTCCATGTATATATAACTTTGCCCAGTATTTCCGCACTGCTTACGTTTCCTATATTGGTATATCGTGAATCCTCGCTGTTATTCACGTTATCGCCCAGTAAAAAGTATTCATTGTCACCGAGGGTTACACCCTTCTTTGCAATCCCCTCCGTCAATATACTGCCTGTAATAACACTGGTTCCAAGCGGCTGTCCGTCAATATACAAAACACCATCCGCAATTGATACCGTCTCTCCCGGCATCCCGATTACCCGTTTTATGTCGTAGTAATCATCGTTTTCCACCAGCGAAAAGGCAACGATGTCATACCGCTCCACACTGCCAAACTTATAGCACAGCTTGTTTACGACAACAACCTGCCCGTCCTTTAATGTATCATTCATTGACGGTCCTACAACATGAATGGTCTGAAAACCAAACACAACAAAGGCATATCCCATTACTACGGCAACAAAAACAAGAATAATCCAGTTAAAAATACCTTTGAAAATCCTACCCTTTGTTTTTTTGACAGACTTTTTAGCTGACTTATCCTTTATTTTTATTTCAAGCATATTTGTTGTACGTTTCATATTATGTCACCTATTTTTACTATCAGTTCCATTGCTTAGTACTTCCCATAAACGAAAGCCTTTCATAAAGAAACCAACGAAAATTTCCTGTTATTTTAAAAATGACTGGAGCTTTTATCTCCAGTCATCCTGATCATACATAAAGAACCTTCGTTCATTATTTTACAAGCTCTTTTACCTTAGCCTTCTTACCAACTCTGTCACGTAAGTAGTTAAGCTTTGCACGTCTTACCTTACCTCTTCTGATAACCTCTATCTTCTCGATAGTTGGGGAATGAAGCGGCCATGTTTTTTCAACACCGACACCGTTCGAATTCTTTCTTACCGTGAATGTCTCCCTGCAGCTTCCGCCCTGCTTCTTAAGAACTGTTCCCTCAAAAGCCTGTACTCTTTCTCTCTCGCCCTCTTTAATCTTAGCGTATACCTTAATCGTATCACCAACATTAAACTGTGTAACTTCTTTCATCTGGGCAGCCTCAATGTTCTTGATAATCTCGTTTGTGTTCATTTGTGTGACCTCCTAAATAATTTAGACGTTCTTATATCATACAAAGATACAGAGGACCATCCCTTTTTTCACAACTAGGACACTATATCATATTGGAGAAAATAAATCAAGCCATGACTTACATTTTTTTGTAAAAGAATGTTTTAATAGCCTGAAATCCCATTTCCTTTGCCCGCAAAATCTGTTCTGTATTGCCTATAAACAACAATCCATCCTTAGATAGTGATTTGTAAAATTTGCGGTACACCTCATCCTTTGCGTCCTCCGTAAAATAAATCACAACATTTCTGCACACAATCATGCTTACATCCTTTAAATATGCATCCTCCAAAAGATTATGCTTTTTGAAGGTTACGCAGGCTTTTATCTCATCTGATATCTGGCTGTGATAATTATCTACCTTTTTGAAATGCCGCTTCTTATATTCCTCAGGCAAATCAACCAGACTCTTTTCGGTATAAATGCCTTCCTTTGCAAAAGCAATTACATCCTCATCAATATCCGTGGCGATGATTTTGATTTTACTCGTTGGTAAATACTTTGACATAATCATTGCCAATGTATACGGCTCGTCTCCCGTAGAGCATGCCGCACTCCAGATGGTTATCTTATCACCATAGCACTTTCTCAGATATGGTATCATTTCTTTTTCAAATGTCTCCCACTGTCCCGGATTGCGGTAAAACTGCGATACATTTATTGTAAGATAACTAACAAAGGTACGAAGCAGTGCTTTGTCCTGTTCCATACCTTTGTAAAAATCATCGAAGCCCTTAAATCCCTTTCTGTCAATAAGGGACTCAATCCTTCGTTTCATCTGGCGTTCCTTGTACATATCCAAATTGATGTTTGTCAGTCTGTATACATCCTTTTTGAATTGCTCGTACCCATATGCCATATTAAATTATTCCTCCACTGATTCCTCTTCGTCCTGAGCATCTTCCTCAGGCTTAAGCATTGCCTTTATGCTGAGACTGATTTTTTTGTCCTCCTGCTTGAAGTCCACAACCTTAGCAGTAATTTCCTGTCCAATCTTAAATACATCCTCCGGCTTTTCAACATGCTCATTTGAAATCTGTGAAACATGCAACAGTGCATCCACACCAGGCTCAAGCTCAACAAATGCACCAAATGCTGTCATTCTTGCTACCTTTCCGGTAACTTCACTTCCGACTGTGTACTTTTCTCCTGCCTTTACCCAAGGATTGGCATCCTCAAACTTTAAGCTAAGTGCAATCTTCTCACCGTTTATATCCTTAATAAATGTTTTAACCTTATCTCCAACCTTAAGAATGCTCTTAGGGTCTTCAATCCTTCCCCATGACATCTCTGAAATATGGAGAAGTCCGTCTGCTCCGCCCAAATCAATAAATGCACCAAAGGAGGTAACATTCTTAACAGTACCTTCTACGACATCCCCAATATGAATGGAGTCAAACAGCTTTCTTGCAGCTTCAGCCTTAGCCGCCACAATAAGCTTCTTTCTGTTTCCTATAATTCTTCTCTTCCTTGGATTGAATTCAGTTATTACAAACTCAATTTCCTGATCCATAAACTTGTTTAAGTTTTTCTCATATACATCAGAAACGAGACTTGCAGGTATAAATACCTTGCACTCCTCAACCGTAACGCTTATACCGCCTTCCACGACCTGTGTAACCTTAGCCTTAAGCACGGTTTCGTTTTCAAATGCCTCTTCCAGCATTGCATATGATTTTTCAGCCGCAACTTTCTTGTAGGAAAGAAGGACCTGTCCCTCACCGTCATTTGTCTTTATTACCTTAACTTTGATAGGATCTCCTACCTTGACAACCGTTGTCAAGTCCAGGTTAGGAGTGTTTGAATACTCATTTCTGGTGATAATTCCATCTGCCTTGTACTGAATATCAACAACGATTTCGTCAGGCTTAACGTCTATTATCTTTCCTTCCACCACACTACCAGGTTTTATTTTTGTTTGGTTTTCCTCTGACTGCTTGAGCAGTTCCTCAAAGCTTAATTCTGACATCCTGTCATAAACCTCCTTAATAATGTTTTTTGGGGTAGATGCCCCAGCCGTAATACCTACCCTCTTAGCGGATTCTATAACAGTTAAATCCAAGTCAACGAGTGTCTGAATATAGTAAGTATTTTTGCATTCTTTTTTGCTCATGTCATATAGCTTTTGTGTATTTGAGCTTTTCATGCCTCCAATGACAATCATGGTGTCAACACGTCCTGCAAGCTTCCGTGCTTCCTCCTGTCTGTCATGCGTAGCATTACAAATGGTATTATAAACACAAACATTATAATCTTTTTTTCGGAAAAATTCAACTAATTCTTTAAATTTAATGCTATTAAATGTAGTTTGTGCAACCAAAACCACATTTTTTTCCATAATTTTGTCAATTTTTGACGCATCCTCAACAGAATTTATAACAATTGGCTCCGTATTGCACCAGCCTATGATGCCGGTAACCTCAGGATGGAGCCTGTCGCCAACGATAATGATACGGCTTCCCTTTGCACTTTCCTCATCCACAATCTTATGAATTTTTTTTACAAAAGGACAAGTGGCATCGATAACCGTAAGTCCCAGCTTATTAAGCTTGTTATATATGGCACGCCCAACCCCGTGGGAACGGATGATAACCTTTCCTGATAAGCAGGCAGCTTCCCTGCTATCAAAGATGTCCTCCCCTAAAATGGTAACCCCCTTTGCTTTTAAGTCAGCCACAACCTCCTCGTTGTGTATGATTGGACCATAGGTGTACACCTTTTCATTTCCCACACCTGAAATTTCGTTATAAACTGTATCCACAGCTCTCTTTACTCCAAAACAAAAGCCTGCCGTCCCGGCAAGGAAAACCTCTCTCATAAATCAGCTTCTCTTTTCGTTTATTTTACCTTATCACACATAAGGCTTACAACCTGCCCGATTGTCATATCCGAGCTATCAATATATATTGCGTCCTCCGCCTGTTTCAGCGGTGCAATTTCCCTGTTCATATCCTGATAATCTCTTTTTTCAATATCTGCTTCTATTTTGGCTATGTCAGGTGTTTCACCTTTCTCTGTCAATTCTTTATATCGTCTCATTGCCCTTGTTTTTACAGATGCCGTGAGATAAAATTTATATTCGGCATTTGGAAGCACAAATGTACCGATATCCCTGCCATCCATAACAACATCCTGCTTTCCTGCAATATTTCTTTGGAGAAGTAGCAGCTTATCCCGAACCGGTTTCTTTGCCGCTGCGGTGCTTGCCATATTTCCTACTGCTTCTTTTCTTATTTCTGACTGGACATTTCTGCCATTTAAATATACCTGCTGCATGCCGTCCTCATACTGAATCTGTACATCAATCTCACCGCATGCCTGTGAAATGCTTTGCTCATTGTCCACGTCAATATTATTTTCAAGTATATATAATGCAATTGCACGATACATTGCTCCCGTATCCACATATATATATCCAAGTTCCTTTGCCACCGCCTTTGCAATGGTACTTTTTCCGGCACCTGCCGGTCCGTCTATCGCTATATTCATGATTTCCTCCTCTTTATTTTAAAAGTCTTGCCATACTCCACGCAAGCTGTAAATTGTATCCACCTGTAAGTGCATCACAGTCTACAACCTCTCCAATATATCTGAGTCCTTTGATTGCCTTGACCTCCATGTTCTTTGGATTCAGCTCCTTCACGCTTAATCCTCCCTGTGTTATGATTGCCTCATCAAAACCCCTGTATCCCGTCACGTTAAGCCGAAAGCCCTTGATACACGCGACAAGCTGTTCTCTTTCCTGCCTTGTCACCTCATTCACTTTTTTGTATGGATAAATTCCTGACCGTTCCACTATCACGGAAATCAGCTTTCCCGGCAACAGGGCATCCAGAGCATTCCGGAACTGCTTATTGATGTTTTTTGTAAAATCCCTGATTAGTCTGTCATCCAGCTGTTTTTCCGTAAGTGCAGGCTTTAAATCAATAAAAAGCTCCATTTGTTCTCCGTCATATTTGTGCAGATAAGAGGATGCAGACAAAATCACGGGTCCACTCACTCCAAAATGCGTAAACAGCATCTCGCCAAACGCCTTATAAACTGTTTTCGTTTTGCCCTTTACGTTCGTCCGAAATGACACTTCAACATTTTTAAGGGAAAGTCCCATCAGCTCCCTGCAGTTCACTCCTGACACCTCAAGAGGCACCAGTGCAGGCTTCGGCTCTGATACAGTTAGTCCAAGCTCCCTTGCCCATTTCATTCCATCACCCGTAGAGCCTGTCAGAGGATATCCCAAGCCTCCTGTTGCCACTACGACATTTTCACAGAAAACATCATGGTTTATTCCACCTTCCTTTACTGTAATGCCCTTCACACACCTGCCAGTCTCCCCTTCTTCCACCAAAATACCACAAACTTCAGTGTTGTACCTGATATCAACATGAAGCCTTTTCAGCTTCGTAATAAGCACGCTGATTACATCTGAAGAATGGTCTGACACAGGAAATACCCTGCCTCCTCTCTCCGTTTTCACCTTTAGTCCAAGAGTCTGAAAAAAATCTATTGTATCCCTGCTGTTAAAATTGTTTATGGCACTGTACATAAATTTCGGATTGGTAACTACATTTGCAAAAAACTGCTCCTCATCGCAGTTATTCGTCAAATTACATCTTCCTTTTCCCGTAATGAAAAGCTTTTTGCCCGGCTTATCATTTTTTTCAAGGATAACAACCTTATGTCCCATATCCGCCAGTGTTATCCCTGCCATCATGCCCGCTGCACCACATCCTATTATTATTACATCATATTGATTATATTCTTTCATAATTCCTTATTATACTAGAACAAAGCGTCTATGACGCTGTAGTTCGAATCTTAGCAGGCTCCGTAAGGAGCGTGCCTATAGGAAATTCAAAGGAATTTCCTATAAAGTAAAAACATGGGACTGTCACACTAAGCTGTGTGGACAGCCCCATAATTCTGTTTCATTATACCGGATATGTTTTGTCTTCCGTATTTGCAACAGACGCATCAATCTTTGTCTGCTGTGCTTCCCTATATTTGAAGAAATCAATTGCAACCTGAGGGAATAATGCATACGTAAGCACATCCTCATCCTGCTGCTTATACTGAGCCATCTCTTTTTCCAGCTTATCAAGCTCATTTTCGAGAAGGTCTGCCGGTCTGCAGGTAATCGGTTCCTTATCTCCGATAACCTTTTTGCGTACCTCCTCTGATATCGGAAGTACCGTTTGACCGTACTCACCGGCAACCAAAGCTTTTGACTCTTTTGTACACATTTTGTATCTTTCACCCGTTACTACGTTTAACACAGCCTGTGTTCCTACAATCTGACTTGACGGTGTAACAAGCGGTGGTTCACCATAATCCTTACGGACTCTTGGAACCTCCTCAAGAACCTCGTCAAACTTATCCTCAGCATTCATTTCCTTAAGCTGAGATACAAGATTTGAAAGCATACCACCAGGCACCTGATACAAAAGTGTCTTAATGTTTACTCCCATAACCTTTGGATTGAGTAATCCGCTTGCAAGCCACTCCTCACGCATCGGCTTAAAGTAATCTGCTATCTCTGCAAGAAGATTCTGGTCAAATTTCGGATCAAACTCCGTACCCTCAAAGGATTTTGCCATAACCTCCGTTGCAGGCTGGCTTGTACCCATGGAAAGCGGTGACATGGCCGTATCAATAATGTCACAGCCTGCCTCAACTGCCTTCATGTATGTCATGGATGCAACACCGGATGTATAATGTGTATGAAGCTGAATCGGAAGCTTTGTGCTTTCCTTTAATGCCGTAACAAGCTCTGCTGCTGCTGCTGGAACCAAAAGTCCTGCCATATCCTTGATACAGATGGAATCTGCACCCATATCCTCAATTTTCTTTGCCATATCCTTCCAGTAGTCAAGGGTATATGCCTCACCTAAAGTATAAGAAAGTGCAACCTGTGCATGTCCCTTTTCCTTATTGGCTGCCTTAACTGCTGTCTGGAGATTTCTGATATCATTTAAACAGTCAAATATACGGATAATATCAATACCATTTGCAATTGACTTCTGTACAAAATACTCAACCACATCATCCGCATAATGACGATATCCAAGTATATTTTGTCCTCTGAAAAGCATCTGAAGCTTTGTATTTTTGAAGCCGTCCTTGAGCTTTCTTAACCGCTCCCACGGATCCTCCTTCAAAAAACGAAGGGATGCATCAAAGGTTGCTCCGCCCCAGCACTCAACAGAATGGTATCCGACTTTATCCATCTTGTCTATAATGGGAAGCATCTGCTCCGTAGTCATTCTCGTCGCAATGAGTGACTGATGGGCATCACGTAATATAGTTTCGGTAATCTTTACCGGTTTTTTCTCTACTGCCATTTATATGTCCTCCTATTTTTTTGTACTCCATGCTTCGCACGGAGCCGTATCCTAAGGCATCCACCGGCTTCGCCGGTCCCCCTTAGGATATTTTAAACACCAAATATTGCAAGGAACGTACCTGCCGCAACCGCCGTACCGATAACGCCTGCAACATTTGGTCCCATAGCATTCATAAGAAGGAAGTTTGAAGGATCTGCCTCTGCACCAACCTTCTGTGAAACTCTTGCTGCCATAGGAACTGCAGAAACGCCTGCAGACCCGATAAGCGGATTCACCTTACCCTTGGTAACCTTACACATTATCTTGCCAAATATGACACCTGCCGCTGTACCAAACATAAATGCAATCAGTCCCAGTGCAACAATCTTAAGTGTGCTCAGTTGAAGAAATGCCTCTGCACTTGTTGTTGCACCGACAGATGTTCCAAGCAAAATAACTACAATATACATAAGTGCATTGGAAGCCGTTTCCGTAAGCTGCTTCACAACCCCGCACTCCCTGAATAAATTTCCGAGCATCAGCATACCTACAAGCGGTGCCGTAGTAGGGAGAATCAGAACCACTACAAGTGTAACGATGATAGGGAACAAAATTTTCTCAAGCTTGGTTACAGGACGAAGCTGTCCCATCTTTATTTTCCGTTCCTTCTCCGTTGTGAGAAGCTTCATAATCGGCGGCTGTATAACTGGCACAAGTGCCATATAAGAATATGCTGCCACAGCGATTGGTCCCATGAGTGTACCTCCCATGCCAAGCCTTCCTGCAAGGAAGATTGACGTAGGACCATCTGCTCCACCTATAATCGAAATTGCTGCTGCTTCCCTTCCATTAAAGCCCATAAGGAATGCAAGAAAATATGCAGAATATATACCAAACTGTGCCGCTGCACCAAGTACAAAGCTGCTTGGATTCGCAATCAGCGGTCCAAAGTCAGTCATGGCACCAACGCCCAAGAAAATAAGCGACGGTAAAATACTCCACTCATCCAATAAATAAAAATAATGCAAAAGTCCGCCTTCCTCTATAATTCCCGGAAACATATTAACCAGAAACATACCAAAGGAAATAGGAACTAATAGCAATGGCTCAAAGCCCTTGACTATTGCAAGATACATAAAGAAACACGCTATTAAAATCATAATATAATGCTTCCATGTAAGACTTGCGAAGCCTGTCTGCATAGCCAGATTTTTTAAAATATCTCCAAAGCTACTCATTTAGCTGTTACCTCCTGTTTTTTTGGGTACAAAGTTTTTATCTCCTAGTTTAATGTTGCAAGAACATCCCCTGCCTCTACGGAAGCACCCTCTGCAACATCAATACTTGCTATTGTACCATCCTCAGGTGCAACAACCTCATTTTCCATCTTCATTGCCTCAAGTATCAGGATTACATCACCCTTCTTGACAGAAGCACCAACGCTCGACTTCACATTTAAAATCTTTCCAGGCATAGGTGCTACCACCTTAACCTTTCCTGCTCCTGTTGATGCCGCAGGTGCTGCTGTAGGTGCAGGTGCCGCTACAGGTGCAGGTGCTGCCACAGGGGTTGCTGCTACGGGAGCTGCTGATGCACCAAGCTCCTCAACTGCTACGTCATATGCTGTATTGTTTACGGTAATTCTATAATTCTTCATTTATTATTCCTCCTAGATATTTTATATTGAAAAACGGTTGTGTTACTTTCTCACACGTTTTATTGATCTTACCACAAGCTTATCCCTGCTTACTGCATTTCCGCTTTCTGCTGATGCCGCATAAATTGCTGCCATAATAACGGCAACAAGTGCTTCGTCATTTGCTGGATTTTCATCCTGTGCAGCCGATGCCACTGGTGCAGGAGCCTTTTTAGCCGACTCCTCCTTGATTTCTGCAAGCTTCGGCTTTGGTGCAAGCAGGGCAGGTAAAAACTTAAACCTTGATATTATAAACGAGATAAATATAAGAACTACAAAAACCGTTCCCATACCAATCAGTGTATTTCTTCCTGCGGATGCCATAAGCTCCTTTTTCGAGTAAACTGCTGATACAACCATCTCCTCAGCGGTGTAAGACTTGATATTTTGATAGTTCATTTCCTCAACCGCCAATACTTGTCCAAGTTGTTCAATGCTGTCACATCCGTACTGCTGCATCATGTCATCAACCGATATACCATATGCCTCTGTCAATGACATAAGGTTATCCGGAGAATAATACTGTGCCGCCTTATCTAACTGGATAAAATAATCCGGATTCACTACATATTTTACTGTTATCTTTACATCCCTTTTCTCGGCTCTGTTTAAAACAGTTACAAGCACTGCTTCTTCCGTTTCCTCTATCTCGTAATCAACGGACTCAGGACTGAACATCCCTGTAGACTGCTGGTTTGAGAGTATAATTGAGTAATCCTGAAAAGTGCCTACCTTGTCAGTCTCGATTGCCTGTCTGATACCGTTCACAGCCGACTTTTCAAGGTCAGTTCCATTTTCAATATAATACTTTGCATATTCCTCTGACACATCTGCATAATTGTCAAAAAGAGTAATTGCGTCAAGAACAATCGATGAATCATCATATTCAAATGGAGCCTTTTTTTCGTCATCACAGCCTGATAAAGAGAACATAACAGCTAACATGGAAATTACGATTACTATTTTTTTAATTTTCATTTAGTTGTCACCTCTTCTTTAAAATGCTCCATGCTTTTTATAAGGTCTTTCCTCTGTCTTTGCATATAACATATCAAAGGCAGCCACAAGACGCTTTCTTGTTGCATCAGGCTCTATAATATCATCCACATAGCCCCTCTTTGCTGCAGCCATTGCACTCGACTGAAGCTTTGTATAAGTCTCCTTATATTCAGCAACACATGCAACCTTATCCTCAGCAGCTTCAATTTCTTTCGCATACATAATCTTAACTGCCATCTCAGGGTCCATGGTTCCTATCTTTGCTCCCGGCCATGCATATACCATATCTGCACCGATTGCCTTGGAATTCATCACCGTGTAAGCCGTTCCAAATGCATCGCCCATAACGAGCGTTACCTTTGGCACCGTTGAATTTGCAAATGCATACGTAAGCTTTGCTGCCGCATCTGCAATCATACGCTCATTTGCCACGGTACCTACAAAGCCCTTTACATTTACTAACGTGAGTACAGGTATTGAAAATGCATCACAGAATTTTACGAAATCTGCTGCCACATAAGCGCCTGAGGTTGAAAGATAATCTCCGCCTGCCTCCTTTTGATTTGCCACACAGCCCACAGCCTGTCCGTCCAGCTTTATAAAGCCAAGCACCATATCCTTTGCAAATCCCTTGTATGCCTCAAAAAATACATTGTTGTCCGCAATATTTTTAAGCACTTCTCTTGCATTGTCGCAGAGTCCGTCAAGATTTGGGATAATTCTGTTCAAATCGTCCGTGCACTCCGAAGTGTCATTCAGCATATCTACCAGCCCCCTGATTTGTGCAAGAAGCTCCTCCTCACTGTCAAACACACCGTCAACGAGCGATGTATTGCAGCTTATATACTCAGCCGAAGCCGTATCCAGCTTAGACTCGTAATTTCCGTCTAACGCATTTGGACTGTTTACAAAGATTTTTGAATCAGCAGAGGTCATAAATGTGAAATCAGTAAGTGCAGGAATCAGTGCCGCACCGCCTCCACATGTTCCAAATACTGCCGTTATCTGCGGAATTACTCCTGATGCAAGCGACTGCTTAAGGTAAAGCTCCCCGAAAGCATTCATGGCATCCGTAGCCTCCTGAAGTCTGAGACCTGCACAGTCAATCAAACCGATTACAGGTGCCCCCACCTTCATAGCCATATCGTATATGTTTGCAATTTTCTTTGCATGCATTTCACCGACTGCACCGCCAAGCACAGTTGCATCCTGACTGTAAACATACACAAGAGTTTCGTTGATAACACCATACCCGGTTATAACACCATCTTTTGGAGTATCATTTTCCTGCATGTTAAAATCCGTGCTTCTTGCAGTAACGTAAGCACCGACCTCAACAAAGCTTGAGTCATCAAGCAATTTGGCTATTCTATCGCTTGCTGACAAACTAAGTTTGTTACTCATTTTTAGTCCTCCATTTGATTTATTTTAGGCATTGACCGAAATCAAAACCAATTTCTTCCGATTGTAATTGTATACTTTTTCGAATATTAAATCAAGTTATTTATGCTAATTTGCGATTATTAATCAGCTCCCATATCCTGTCTATGGTTTTCAGTGTCGTCTGGTAACGCACCTCGTACCGGCTTCCCGAAAATAAATATCGTTCAACGATAACCGTTCCACACACAAAAAAGCCTGCATAAACTGTTCCGACAGGCTTTTCCTTTGTCCCTCCGTCAGGACCTGCAATTCCCGTAACCGCAATTGCACATTCTGACGATGCCGCACGTGCTGCTCCCTCCGCCATCTCTCTTGCCGTTTCGGCAGACACTGCACCATATTGATTCAGGGTTTCATGTTTTACACCAAGTATTTTTTCTTTTGCTGCGTTTGCATAGGTTACATATGCGGAAGAAAGCACATCCGACGCACCCGGAACATTGACCAGCGTTGAAGAAATCATTCCTCCCGTACAGGACTCCGCCGTTGTAATTGTGTATCCCTTTTCCTGAAGTGTCTTTATAAGACGCTCCGAGTTATCCTCCAACAAAAAACCACTTTGCCCAAACACATGCATGGTGGAATTACGGTAATTTTCAAATTTATTTAACATACAAAACTCTCTCCTCTGAAGCATCTGCCGTTCAAGCTTTTCTGTAAACCTGGCATAACCATTTTGGGTTCGTATGTTCCAGTTGAACCCGCCATGTCATAGACACTTTATTTTATCGTCTTTATTTTGTGTCGGAAAGCACGGATTTATTTTTCGCAAGATAATCAATTAGTGATACAACCGTAAGCACAAGTGCAGCATATATCAATATCGTTTCTACTATTTTCGCAATATCACCACCGAAATCACAAATTAATATGATAATCATAACCATCTGCACAACGGTTTTTACCTTGCCCCACCAGCCTGCCGCTATGACGATGCCGTTATCGGATGCAATCAGGCGGAAGCCGCTTATGATAAATTCCCTTGCTATAATCACGATAACAACCCATGCGGGTATTTTACCCAAATCAATTAAGGCTATCATGGCAGAGCAGACTAAAAGCTTGTCCGCCAGCGGATCCATGAATTTTCCAAAATTTGTAATCAGATTGTACTTTCTTGCAATTTTTCCATCCAGCATATCCGTTAAACTTGCGACTGCAAACAAGAAAAGGGCAATCCATTTTCCGTATGGAATGCCGTCAACCATAAGTGCCACCAAAAAAAACGGTATCAGTACGACCCTCAATATTGTCAATTTATTCGGTAAATTCATATTTTATCTCTCCTATCAAATCATATGGTGCTGCTTCGGTTATTTCTACATCAACGATATCTCCCGATATCAGCTCACGGTCACAGTCAAAAAACACAAGCCCGTCAATGTCCGGTGCATCCTTGTAGGTTCTGCCCACATATACGCCCGCATCATCCGAGTAGCCGTAAACAATGACCTTCATAATCTGTCCTATCAGCTTTAAATTTTTATCCAGTGAAATTTCCTGCTGCAGCTCCATGATTTCATTTTTTCTGTGCTCTGCAATTCCACTGTCTACCTGATTTGGAAATTTATCGGCAGGCGTACCTTCCTGTCTGGAATAAGTAAATACGCCAAGCCGGTCAAACTCCATCTCATTTATAAAAGCAAGCAGTGCCTCGTGATCCTCCTCCTGTTCACCGGGAAACCCTGTAATAAAGGTTGTTCTGATTGCAATATCAGGAACCATATCCCGAAGCCTGTTTATTACATTTTTAATGGACGCCTTATTTGTTTTCCGTCCCATACTTTTCAGTATTTTGTCTTCACAGTGTTGCAAAGGCATATCAATATAATGTACAAGCTTGGGAATTGTAACAAAGCTTTCTATCAGTGCATCATTAATTTCCTCAGGGTAGCAGTAAAGAAGCCTGATCCACTGTATCCCGTCGATATCTGCAAGCTTATGTAACAGCTCCGGAAGGGTTTTCTTTCCATACAAATCCTCCCCGTAGCATGTACACTCCTGTGCCACAAGCACAAGCTCCTTAATTCCCATGGATGCCAGATATTCTGCCTCGGACAAAAGACTTTCCTCAGGCACACTTCTGTAGCTTCCCCTGATGCTTGGTATGACGCAGTAAGTACAGTGTTTATTGCAGCCCTCCGCAATTTTTAGATACGCCATAAAGGTTCCTGAAGTAATGATTCTTTTCTCGTCTATCAAAGGCAGACGGTTTATGTCATCATATACAGTTATCTTATCCTCCCCGGATGTTTTAAGTTCAAGTTCCTTTATAACATCCATCAGCTTATCTATGCTTCCAATTCCGATACAGGCATCTATCTCAGGTATCTCCGTTAAGATACTGTCCTTGTACCGCTCTGCAAGGCACCCTGTAACAATAAGATACTTTAACCCCTCACGCTTTAACTGGGCCATTTCAAGTATTGTACTTATGCTCTCCTCCATCGCGTCATGGATAAAGCTGCATGTATTTATGACAACAGCGTCAGCCTCATGCTCATCATTTGTAATGTTGTGACCGGCAGCCGAAAGAAGCCCCAGCATCGCTTCACTGTCACAAAGATTTTTATCACAGCCAAGGGATATCATTAAAATATTCATACTAAGCCCCCTGCCATACCTACCGGACTGCTTCTACACAGTTATTCATAAGCATTGCAATTGTCATAGGACCAACGCCACCCGGCACAGGAGTAATTGCACCTGCAACTGGCTCAACCGACTCATAATCCACATCTCCGCAAAGCTTTCCATTTTCATTTCTGTGAATCCCCACGTCTATCACGGTTGCACCTTCCTTTACATAGGAGGCATCTATCATTCTTGGTCTTCCGATTGCAACAACAAGTATGTCTGCACGTTTGCACACTTCTTTTAAATTCTTTGTTTTGGAATGACATACGGTCACGGTTCCATTTTCACGCAGCAACAGCATAGCCATTGGCTTTCCTACTATGTTGCTTCTTCCCACAACCACACATTCCTTTCCCGATATCTCTATCCCCGAACGCTTTAACAGCTGTATAATTCCTGCTGGCGTACATGACACAAAGCCTTTTTTTCCTATGCTTAAAGCACCTACACTGGAAGGATGGAAGCCGTCAACATCCTTTGATGGTGATATGGCATTGATAATCGTTTCCTCATTTATATGCTTTGGCACGGGAAGCTGCACCAGTATTCCATGCACTTTGTCATCCTCATTCAGCTTTTCAATCAATGCTATCAGCTCCGCCTCCGTAATATCTTCCGGCAGCTCATAGGCAAGTGATTTTATACCAATGTACTCACATGCTTTTTTCTTGTTTCCGACATAGACCGTGGATGCAGGGTCAGCTCCTACCTGAATCACTGCAAGGCATACTTCCTTACCCTCCTCATTTAACAAAGCAACCTGTTCCTTAAGTTCATCCTTAATCTGTTTTGATATCACTTTTCCATCAATTATGCTTGCCATACCTGTCTCCTTTAAAATAATCCGTTAATCGTTCCAGTTTCGTCTACAAAAATCCGTTCTGCCGCCGGCACCTTTGGAAGTCCCGGCATTGTCATAATCTGTCCTGTAATTGCAACAACAAAGCCTGCACCCGCACTTACATAAACCTCTCTGATATTCACCGTAAACCCAGTTGGTCTTCCGAGCTTTCCTGCATCATCCGAAAGCGAATACTGGTTTTTCGCCATACATACAGGCATATTTGAAAAGCCCATTGCTTCAATTTTGTCAATTGCACGTAAAGCCTCCGCACTGTATGTAACATCATCAGCTCCATATATTTTGGTCGCTACCGTTTTTATTTTGTCCTTGATTGAAAGGCTGCCCTCATACAGCAGCCTGAAATTGCTTTCCTTATTTTCAATTGTGTTTAAAACGGCGTTTGCCAGTTCTATTCCGCCTTCTCCGCCCTTCTCCCACACATTTGCAAGTGCGAAGTCACAATCCCGTTCCTCACAGAATTTTTTCACGTATGCAAGCTCTGCCTCTGTATCTGAAATAAACCTGTTCAGCGTAACAACAATCGGTACACCGTAAAGCTTGAGATTTTCAATGTGCTTCTCCAGATTTACAATACCCTTTTTTAGTGCTTCCACATTTTCAGTTCCAAGCTTATCCTTCGGCACTCCGCCATTATATTTCAGTGCTCTTACCGTTGCAACCAGGACAACCGCATCCGGCACAAGTCCTGCCATTCTGCATTTAATATCAAAAAACTTTTCTGCACCAAGGTCAGCACCAAAGCCTGCCTCTGTTATGACATAATCAGCAATTTTAAGGGCAGTTCTCGTAGCCCGCACTGAATTACAGCCGTGTGCTATATTTGCAAACGGTCCGCCATGGACAAGTGCAGGTGTATGCTCTAATGTCTGAATCATATTTGGCTTAATGGCATCCTTGAGCAGTGCAGTCATGGAACCTACCGCATTTAAATCCCCCGCTGTCACAGGCTCATTATCCACGTTGTATGCCACGATAATTTTGGAAAGTCTGCTTTGTAAATCCCCGATATCAGAAGCAAGACAAAGTATCGCCATAATTTCAGAGGCAACTGTAATAACGAAGCCATCCTCCCTCATAACACCGTCTGCCTTCTTTCCCATTCCGACGACGATATTTCTAAGCACCCTGTCATTCATATCAAGGCATCGCTTAAATACAATTCTTTTCGTATCAATCCGAAGTGCATTTCCCTGATGGATGTGATTATCCATAAGTGCCGCCAAAAGATTGTTTGCCGAGGTTATGGCATGGAAATCTCCCGTGAAATGAAGATTTAAATCTTCCATTGGGACAACCTGTGAATATCCTCCTCCTGCTGCTCCACCCTTAATGCCAAAGCAAGGACCAAGGGACGGCTCCCGCAAGGCGATAACGGCTCTTTTGCCAAGCTTTCCCATCGCCTGTCCAAGACCAACCGTAACAGTCGTTTTCCCCTCTCCTGCAGGTGTCGGATTGATTGCTGTCACAAGAATCAATTTTCCATCCTTATTTTTTTGTACCGAGCTGATATACTCGTCTGACAGCTTTGCCTTATACTTTCCATAAAGCTCTATGTCATCCTCGGTTATATCCAAAGCCGCTGCCACATCCTTTATAGTTTTGAGCTCTGCCTTTTGTGCAATTTCAATGTCTGTCATTAATATTTCTTCCTTTCTTTTCTTTGAGAAAAATACATCTAAACACTATAGTATAATCAGAGGAATTCTTCAACATAATTTTCAAATTCTTCTATGGACATTAAAACCTTTCTTGGTTTTGTACCTTCCTCAGGTCCAACCACACCAGCCTCCGAAAGTTGATCCATAATTCTTGCAGCCCTGTTAAAGCCTATCTTGTAAACTCTCTGCAGCATACCGATTGACGCCTTATCCTTGCCAATAATAAATTTTCCTGCATCCACAAAATAATCGTCATACTCTGAGCTGCTTCCTCCTGCCGAAGCTCCCCCTGCCTTTGCCTTGGATATTTCATCGGTTATTTTGCTGTCATACTCAACGGCACCCGACTGCTCTTTCAAAAAGTCTACCACATCCGCTATCTCATCATCAGACAAAAATGCTCCCTGTACCCTCACAGGTTTTGGATATCCCGTCGGATAAAACAGCATGTCACCCTTTCCTAAAAGTTTTTCCGCCCCGACCATGTCAAGTATTGTTCTTGAGTCGACACCTGACGATACCGTCATGGCAATACGTGACGGAACATTTGCCTTTATCAGTCCGGTTATAACATCAACAGATGGTCTCTGGGTTGCAATTACAAGATGAATTCCTGCTGCCCTTGCAAGCTGTGACAAACGGACGATTGCATCCTCGACCTCTCCGTGTGCAACCATCATAAGGTCCGCAAGCTCATCAACAATAATTACAATTTGCGGAAGCTTTTTCAGCTCCTCGTCCCCTTCTTCATTTCCCGTAACTGCTTTTACCTTGTCATTGTAGCCCTGAAGATTACGTACATTATATTGTGCAAACAGCTGATAGCGGTTTGTCATTTCCATAACCGCCCAGTTTAAGGCTCCTGCCGCCTGCTTAGGGTCCGTGACAACAGGAATAAGCATATGCGGAATTCCATTATATATGCTTAGCTCAACCTGCTTTGGATCCACCATAATCAGCTTAACTTCATCAGGTCTTGCCTTATACAGTATGCTCATAATAAGTGTGTTGATACAGACAGACTTTCCTGAGCCTGTTGCACCTGCAACAAGAAGGTGCGGCATTTTTGCAATATCTGCCACAACAACCTGTCCGCTTATATCCTTTCCAACAGCAAATGCAATCTTGGAAGGGAACTTTTTAAAGCTCTCTGACTCCAAGAGATCCCTGAAATTAACCGCCTGACTTTCTTTGTTCGGAACCTCGATTCCCACAGCCGCTTTTCCCGGTATTGGTGCCTCGATTCTGATATCAGCCGCCGCAAGGTTAAGCTTGATATCGTCCGCCAGATTAACAATCTTGCTTACCTTAACCCCCTGTTCAGGCTGAATTTCGTACCTTGTAACGGATGGTCCGCAGCTATAATCCGTAACAGTCACATTGACGCCAAAATTTTCCAGTGTACTCTTAAGCTTTATCGCTGTCTCCCTTACCGAGGCATCATTTCCCGAAACATTTTTTCCCTTGCCCGGCTTAAGCAAATCAATCGGCGGAAATCTGTAGCTCTCAGGGGAAGTTCCGACAGGTGATGCCTGCTTTTTGGCGGCATCCTCCGTGCCTGCATTTATTTCATTCGCTATGCTGTCCCTTGCCTCAACCATCTCATCATGGGATTCCTTTGTCTTTTTCCTTCTTCTCTTTACAGGCTCTGCTGCCTCCTCCTGCGATGCGGTAAGCCCCTCCGTCTTATCAGCAGGAAATGCCTCAGCTTTGGCAAATATGTCCGCAGCAGGCGTCGTCTTTTCCTTATTTGCCTGTTTTTTATCCTCAAATGGTTTTGTTTCCTTTGCAGCTTCTACCTGCTTTTCTTCATATGTGAGATCATCAAGCTCAAAGAAATCCTTCGGTGGAAGCGGTTTTAATTCATGTACCTCCTCAGTATTTACCTTGACCTTTTTCTTTTTTGCCTTCTGTTTCTTGCTTTCAGGAGACTCAAGTACCATGATGTTATTCATCATATTTTTGTTCTTGTTACGTTTTTGTAAATCAGCCTCCGTATCGTCCTCCTCGTCATCGTCATCATATTCCTTATCGAGACTGTCCTTTATCATACCGACAATCGATACATCCATTACGATAATAACTCCTATAATCGTCAACAGTGCTATCAGAATTACCGAACCTGACATTCCAATCAACTTATAAAGCAGTGAAAAAAGACCGCCCAAAATAACTCCGCCGCCTCTTTTATGTTCTGCCCCGTCAACATACAAACTCTTGATTGTCACGTCTTCCGCTCCGCTTAATAGCTGACACACAAAGGCAAGTGCCACAAGAAATATTGCCACACAAAGCACTCTTTTTACAATTTTTTTCTGTGCCCCATTTGAGAGTAGAAAAGCAGCAGTAAAAAAAATGTATATTGGAATAATATAAGATATGGTTCCCAGCAAGCCAAAGAATATCCTTGATACAAATTTACCTGCCACTCCACAAAGTCCAAAGTTACTGAGCACTAAAAATACTGCAGCAGCCAGATAAACAAAGAGAAATATTTCATTTCTCCTTGAACTGCTCTCCTCATTTAATGCCTTAACTGCCGATGCCTTTCGTTCTCTTGTATATGTACTGTCTATTTTCCCATTCTTTCCTTTACTACCGGAATTGGTTTTCGAATTGGATTTAGAGCCTGTTTTTTGACCAGCCATCGTCTGTCTCCTTATCATTCATATCTTCGCAGACATTTTTGTCATTCCCTGCAAAAATGCTGTTGTCCCAAGGATTCCCTTATACAATGCAGACATCCCCGGGACATATGCCCACGCCTTTACATTGTACTATTTTTCGATTTATTTATCAAGTCATATAAACAATTCATGGCATCACTGATTCCGCCCACATGGTCTATAATTCCCCTGTTCACCGCCTGCTCTCCAATAAGGACAGAGCCAATATCCTTGATAAGCTCCTTCGTGTTAAACATAATGTCTCTAAGTTCCTCCTCCTCCACCTTACTGTGGCTTGCCGTAAACTTTATGATTCTGTCCTGCATCCTTTCAATGTACTCATAATTTTGCCGCACGCCGAGTACCGTGCCATTGATGCGGATGGGATGAACAACCATGGTTGCAGTTGGTACAATATACGTAACATCACCCGAAACAGCAAGCGGAACACCTATGGAGTGCCCTCCTCCAAGCACAAGGCAAACCTTTGGTTTGTTTATAGATGCTATCATTTCCGCTATGGCAAGTCCTGCCTCCACATCTCCCCCTACGGTATTCAGCAAAACAAGAAGTCCTTCTATACTCTCATCATTCTCAACCAGTGCCAGCAGTGGCAGGATGAGCTCATATTTACTCACCTTTGAATTACTCCCAAGCTTCTCATGTCCCTCAATCTCCCCTGCTATATTTAACAAAACAATCCCCTTCCCCTGGTTTTTGGATTCTAAAATATAATGTCCAAGCTCCTTAACAAGACCATTTTCATACTTTTCAGGTGTATTTTGCTCTGCATCCTTATTTTTTTCATTTCCATTACACATAACAAGTAACCTCCGTCCTTTTTACATTTTAACCATGATCAAAATTCTACTTTTAAGAATACCCATTAGAAGCAGTACATTCTGCTCATGATTATCCATATTTTCTTTATATTATTTTGTACATTGACGGGGTTTTTATTCCAAATTAAATATTTCATAATCACCTGATTGGATGTATTATTTAAAATTGCTTTATATAAATATTGATTTTCAAATTAATTTAATTTACGGAAAAAGATAAATGTCAGTAGTAAATTTTGACATTTGACAAAATTCATAGAAAAATCACTTGTATTTCTTATACGCATGTAATACAATGTCCTTGAAGCATTGTATTCGATTTAATTTTACGGCTTAGCC
>JAMPBO010000022.1 GCA_023666705.1 Bacteroides sp. | reverse complement strand
CGAACAGCACCACATCCTGAAACACCATAGAATAATCCCGCAGCAGTACCTCCGGCTCTACAGTAGATATATCTACATTGCCTACACGAATCACGCCTTTGGAAATGTCCCACAGCCTTGCAGCAAGTCGGGCACAGGTGCTTTTACCGGAACCGGAAGGACCTACTAACGCCGTGACTTCGCCCTCTTTCGCGATAAAACTCACATCATGCAGGACTTCTTTTTCATCATAAGAAAAGCCCACATGTTCAAAGATAATATCATGCCCCTTTGGCTCAAATTTTTCCGTGCCCTCCGCTACAGGCGTGTCATAAATTTCATTCATACGGTCAGCCGACACTTGGGAGACAAACATTTCCGCAATGATCGCCAGGCTTTGGTCGAATGGCGCATAGACACGGGTAATGACAAGCAGAAACAGGAACAAAAGCATGAAATCGATGCTGCCGGACAGTATCAGATCCGCACCTGTAAGAATGGTCGTTGCTACACCCAGCCGCATGATAACGCTGGCGGCATTGACAAAAAGACCTGTTCCCAGTTCACCCTGAACCGTAACCCGTTCATGTTCGTCAATTTTCTGGTTCAGTCCGTTCAGATACCGTTCCTCCTGGTTTGTGGCACGAATCTCCCTAACATTTTCTAATGCTTCCTGAATACCATCTGAAACCCGGATGGCAGCTTTTTTCGTCCGTTCTGCATTGCGGGTAGCAAGCTTACGGCTGCCAAACAGCAGCCCAAAGGCTGCCGGTACACCCCACAGGCAGGCAATCGCCAGCCGCCAGTCATAAACAAACAGGCACACAGCGATGACTGCCGTGGAGATGTAAGCACCGTACAGATACCCCAGCACATGAGACCAGACATGTTCCATCCGATTAACGTCCCCCATGATGGTCTCGGTTAAATCTGCCAAATCCCGCTTGCCAAAATACCCCAGCGGCAGTTTACGGAGCCGTTCCGCCAAACTGAGACGTGTGGTTTTAATCTCATTATATACAAGCCCATAGGTAGCTTTGTATTGCTGAAGATGGGTCACGAAAGACAGGAGGGCAAAGAGGACCAGCAGCAAGATGACAGGTGCCGGACCAGCCAGCGGACTTCCTTCTGTCAGGGTATCCATAAAACCGGACATTACCAAATACAGGATGCCGGCACCACCCATAACAACCAAATTAACAATAACCGTCCAAAATGTGCCTTTCTTTGTGTTCCTGACACCCTGATTGGTCAGGGCATATTTTCGCTGAAACTTCTCTCCAAACATTTACTCCGCCTCCTTTTCACTGGTGATTTTCCACTGAACCGCCTTGTTATAGTCAGTCCACATCCGGGCATACAAACCTCCTAAAGCAGTCAACTCCGCATGGGTACCCTGCTCGACAATGTGCCCTTCTTCCAAAACGATGATCTTATCTGCATCCACAACGGTGGAAAGACGGTGGGCGATCATAATAACAGTGCGGCTTTTTGTCAGGGTGGCAAATGCTTTCTGAATCAGTGCTTCATTCTCAGGATCAGCAAATGCAGTAGCCTCGTCCAGCACCACAATAGGAGCGTCCTTCAAAATCGCTCTGGCCAGTGCAATACGCTGCTGCTCACCGCCTGAAAGATAGATTCCTTCGGCACCAATCTGTGTATCAAGACCATTCGGCAGTTTATCAAGAATATCCTTGCACTGGGCAGCCATCAGAGCAGCCATTACCTGTTCTTCTGTCGCTTCCGGACGGGCAGCCCGGACATTTTCCAAAATAGATGCTTTGAACAAACGGTTATTTTGGAATACGAAAGCTACCTGATCCATAAGGATATGCGGAGTGATTTGGGTAACATTTACTTCGCCGACTTCCACCGTACCCGATGTTGCATCCCAAAAACGCGGGATTAAGCTGGCTGCCGTTGTCTTTCCGCCGCCGGACGGTCCCACCAGGGCTACAGTCTGCCCCGGCTGTACTGTGAAGGACACATGGGAGAGTGCCGGGCTTTCCGCCCCCTTATAGATAAAGCTCACATCCTTAAATTCTACTTTATTACTACGAGGTACCTGCGGATGACTGGGTGCTTCCAGAACAGGTGCCTCCATCACCTGATTGATACGTCCTAAAGCAGTACTGGCCAGCATTATACCAGAGGAAGCAAACATTATTTTTGCAAGTGCAGTAGAAATAATAGCTGAAAATACGGCATAAAAAACGAAATCAGTAACAAATCCAGCAAAATTGCCGTCTGCCAATGCACCTGGGGCAAGGAACAGCGCCACAGGAACCAAAAACAGGAAAGCACCTTCGGTAAAGGTTAAATTGACAGACTGTGCAACGCGGCATACATCCACCTGATAATGCTCGGCTTTGCTGCTGTAATCTTCGATTGCCTCCTGAAATGCCTTAAACGAATAGACCGTCTGCTGGAATATTTTAACTACGGGAATCCCCCTCACATATTCAGTTCCCGCTTTCGTCATGCGGTCCTGGGCCGCTTGGTATTCTGCCATAATCTTAACATTTTTGCCTCCCATCATGGAGAACATGGCGATGATTGAAATGACCGCCGCCAACAGGCACGCTGCCCCCATCCGCCAATCAAAAAGAAACATCATGATAAGCATCGATAAAAACAATACGATAGTGCCTACGATGTCAGCCAGATTATGTGCCAGCAGCGTTTCGGTGTCGGCTGCCGCCGCATCCAGCCGTCCGCGAATCAGACCGGAAGCGTTGGAATCAAAAAATCCCAGCGGAGCCTTCATCACATGGGAAACTCCTTGTTTTCGTATGTTGGAAGCTGTGCGGAAAGCAGCCAAATGGGTACACATCAGACCCGCAAAATACAGGATAATACCGCCTACTGCGAACGAAAAAGCAATCCATCCATATCTGGAAACATTTTGTGCCTGTGTCCATTCCGGAGCTACCCGGGTCAGATCACGGACCACCAGCCAAATGCAAATGTAGGGAGCCATGCTAAGGAGCATGGACACTGCCGACAGAGCCAGCCCTAAAAAAGTCAGACTCCTGCGGCTCCCCGCATATTCCAGCAGGACAGCCACACCGTTCTTTTTTTTCTGTTTCATCGAATGACCTCCTTAAACAATGAAAAATATATATATCTACCGATTTTTTTGTTTCATTTTATCACACCGCCTCTTTCTGCCAGCAGGTTCATAGACCCATTCCAAGTCTGCTTTTTCAGATTATGACCGCAAGTTTTGCAATTAGTGCCGCTACAGGAATATAAACAACCGTCATTATGAGCCTTTCTGTTAAAACAAATTTCAGGTTCTTTACATGGGACATATCTTCCATGCCCTTTATTACCCAGAACCTGTCAAACCTCACCCATATCTCATCCACCACGATGCCGTCATACCAGTTCATCGCCTCGAGAAGAATAACCGCACGGATAAATGCAGTCCTAAAATCGGAGATATCACTCCAGCATCCGATAAATAACACTGGCAAAATTACAATTTCCAAAACAAGTGCGGTAAAGAATATCCTTTTTCTTCTTTTTGCTTCTTCCTCCGTAGCCAGACCCATCTCAAAAGCCCGCCGCTGTATCTGCTTCGGATAAAAGAAAATTCCCCGCACCGGATCATTCAGAACCAGCAGCTTTATGCAGACTGTGAAACATACCAGATAAATGAATAACTGTAAAACAAAAACCATATCACTTTAACTCCTTTCCCATATCCGCAAACCCAATCAGGCTTTCAATAAAAACCATCAGCATAGACTCTCTTTTAAATCTAGTTAGTTATCACTAACTAACTTTCAGTTTACCACACACTTCAAAATATGTCAAGAAAAACCCATTAAAAATAGGGCTGTTCAAACCAAATACATAGTCTGAACAGCCCGTAAAATCAAGCTTTTATAAGGTTTTATTTTACTAGAACTTACCTTCCTTTGCTGCTTCCTCGATCGAAACTGCAACTGCAACAGTCATACCAACCATAGGGTTGTTACCTGCTCCGATAAGACCCATCATTTCTACGTGTGCCGGAACGGATGAAGAACCTGCGAACTGTGCATCGGAATGCATACGTCCAAGGGTATCTGTCATACCGTATGAAGCAGGACCTGCTGCCATGTTATCAGGGTGAAGCGTACGTCCCGTACCGCCACCTGATGCAACTGAAAAATATTTCTTACCCTGCTCAATACACTCTTTTTTATATGTACCTGCAACCGGATGCTGGAAACGTGTAGGGTTCGTAGAGTTACCTGTAATAGAAACGTCAACGCCCTCCTTGTGCATAATTGCAACACCCTCTGGTACTGAATTTGCACCGTAGCAGTTTACCTTTGCACGAAGTCCCTCTGAATAAGATTTTCTGAATACTTCCTTAACCTCATTTGTGTATGGGTCATACTCAGTCTCAACAAATGTAAAACCATTTATTCTTGCAATAATCTGTGCAGCATCCTTTCCAAGACCGTTAAGAATAACCCTGAGCGGCTCCTTACGAACCTTGTTTGCCTTCTCAGCGATACCAATAGCACCCTCTGCTGCTGCAAATGATTCATGACCTGCAAGGAAAGCAAAGCACTTGGTTTCTTCCTCAAGAAGCATTTTTCCAAGGTTACCATGTCCAAGACCAACCTTACGTGTATCAGCAACAGAACCTGGAATACAGAACGCCTGAAGTCCCTCTCCGATAGCTGCTGCTGCATCTGCTGCTCTCTTACAGCCCTTCTTGATAGCAATTGCTGCACCTACCGTATATGCCCAACATGCATTTTCAAAGCAGATTGGCTGGATACCCTTAATTTGGTTGTACACATCTAAGCCGGCATCCTTGGTAATTTTCTCTGCCTCTTCAATAGAAGCGATACCGTAGCTATTTAAAACGCCGTTGATTTTATCAATTCTTCTCTCATATGATTCAAATAAAGCCATTTTCGTTACCTCCTTCTATTATTTAGTAATCTCTTTGTCAGTTCTAGGGTCAATAATCTTAACTGCATCAGCAACACGACCATACTGTCCTACAGACTTCTCATATGCCGTATTCGGGTCATCACCCTTCTTGATGAAGTCAGTCATCTTTCCAAGATTGACAAACTGATAACCAATAATAAGATCCTCAGCATCAAGTGCTATTCCTGTTACATAGCCCTCTGCCATTTCAAGGTAACGTGGTCCTTTCTTGAGGGTACCATACATAGTACCAACCTGCGAACGAAGACCCTTTCCAAGATCTTCAAGACCTGCTCCAACAGGAAGACCGTCCTCTGAGAAAGCACTCTGAGTACGTCCATATACAATCTGAAGGAACAACTCTCTCATTGCCGTATTAATTGCATCACATACCAAGTCAGTATTCAATGCTTCCATAACCGTAAGTCCTGGAAGAATTTCTGCTGACATGGCAGCTGAATGTGTCATACCGGAGCAACCGATTGTTTCAACCAATGCTTCCTGTATGATACCTTCCTTAACATTTAAAGTAAGCTTGCAAGCTCCCTGCTGCGGAGCACACCAGCCAATACCGTGTGTAAGACCGGAGATATCCTTAACTTCCTTTGCCTGAACCCACTTTGCTTCTTCCGGAATTGGGGCACAGCCATGATGTACACCCTGTGCAACCGGACACATGTTTTCAACTTCTTGTGAATAAATCATTTTGCGACTCCTTTCAAATGTAAAAGTATATGGTATATTTTCTCATAAAAGGACAAAATAGTCCACTATTTTTTTAGTTTTCCTCATCCTTAATCTCTGCTGAGCCTGCCTTTTCCACTTCAGCGATTGCATTCTTGTGCATCGGAATCCGACAATTCTTGTTATTACCAAACTCAACAATAACAGTAGTGTCATCCACAATATCAAGAATTGTTCCATAAAAACCGCCAGTTGTCATGATATTATCACCCGGTTCCATGGCGTTATGAAGGTCCTCCATCGCCTTCTTCTGTTTCTTCTGAGGTTTTATAAGCATAAAGTAAAATACCAAAACCCAAACTACAATAATTAATACGAAGCTTACAATGCTTCCTCCTGCCCCTGTATCAGTGGCTGCTGCTTCTAACAACATAAATTTTTCCTCCTAGTTATCTTTAAAATCTTCAAGCCTGCACCGCTTATACTCGGCAAAGCGATGCTCCTCAATTGCCCCTCTGATTTCTCTCATCATATTATTATAAAAATATAAATTATGCAATACACAAAATCTCATTCCAAGCATTTCTTTTGCCTTGAGCAAATGTCTTACATATGCCCTTGAATATCTTTTGCATGCCGGACAATTACAGCCCTCCTCAATCGGTGTGTTATCGTCCTCATATTTTGCATTAAAAAGATTAAGCTTTCCATGGTTTGTATAAACATGTCCGTGACGCCCATTTCTGGACGGATACACGCAGTCGAAAAAATCCACGCCACGTTCCACTGCCTCAAGTATATTTGCAGGCGTTCCCACTCCCATCAGATATGTAGGCTTGTCCTGCGGCAGATATGGAACGGTAGCTTCAATCACTCTGTACATGTCCTCGTGACTCTCTCCCACGGCAAGTCCTCCCAGGGCATAGCCGTCCAAATCAAGGTCTGCAATCTGTTTTGCATGTTCAATCCGTATATCCTCAAAAATGCCTCCCTGATTAATGCCAAACAACATCTGATTTTTGTTCAGTGTGTCCTCAAGCAAATTCAGCCGTGCCAGCTCCTCCTTACAACGGACAAGCCACCTTGTCGTCCTGTCAACGGACGGCTGGATGTATGTTTTATCTGCTGTGGACGGTGGACACTCGTCAAATGCCATTGCGATTGTGGATGCAAGATTTGACTGTATCTGCATACTTTCCTCAGGACCCATAAATATTTTTCTTCCGTCAATATGGGAATTAAAATATACGCCCTCTTCTTTAATCTTTCTTAAACCCGCAAGAGAAAACACCTGAAATCCACCTGAGTCCGTGAGGATTGGCTTATCCCATGACATAAACTTATGTAAACCGCCTAATTTTTTAACCAGCTTATCACCCGGTCTTACATGCAGATGATAGGTGTTTGACAGCTCCACCTCCGTTCCAATGCGTTCCAAATCCTCTGTTGACACGGCTCCCTTTATAGCAGCAGCCGTACCCACATTCATAAACACGGGCGTTTCAATTATGCCATGCATTGTTTGAAGCTGTCCCCGCTTTGCACCATTGTCAGTTGCAATTAATTTATACATTTCCTTACCTCATTCATCATTCCAAAATAACCGTATTAGGTGCAGTGGAAAAGTTTACCCACTCCACGCCTTCACTGTCAAAATATTCCCTCAGCTTATCGGCATTAAAACTTGTACCCTCCATTACAAAAATCTGGTCATTGGAGTCAAATAACACCTGCTTTGGCTTTGTGTATTTATAAAACTTTTTTGTAAGCCCCCAATTGCCATGATGACCAAGCTGGACATAATCTACATCAAGTTCATCCTTATGCCTCTTTATAATGTATTTCTGGACCTCCTTTTGGACATCCGCACAAAACAGCATAGACATGCTTGTTCCTGACACCTTAAACATCATACTCCCATTGTTACACTGATGGTCCTCTAGCTGTTCAACCTCATCATTCCATGCATACAAAACCAGAAAATCAAGACCGATAAGATGAAATGTATCATTTTCGTGGACAAGATGAACATTGTCAAGTCCGCTTATTACTTCCCGAAATGTCTTTGCCGTACTAAAATCATCATAATCCTGTGCCGTCTTTTCGTAAAGCTCATAATTCATATCTATCGTATAAATATCATCTACCACAATATCATCCTTTTCCTCCATAATGACATTAAATGCTCCCGCATGGTCAGGATGGGGATGGGATATAATCCATGCCGTGACATGATTGCCATGCTCCTTTATAACCATTCTTACCCTGTCTGCATGGTATGTGTAACCGCCATCAATGATTACAAGCTCACCCTTATCATTTTCAATTGTATAAAACATTTCATTTAATGTATCCGCATCTCCATACTGGGTAACCTGCCACTGTGACGGTTCAAGCTCCACTTGTGGGATTTCTACTTCCGTTTCTGTGTTTTTCTGATTGCCAGATACACAGCCTGTACAGATAAACAGCAGGAGCACCGTGATTAAAATAATCTGATACCTGTTTTTCATGAAAAATTGATTCACAAACATCACTCCTCATATTAAACATCACCTGTCAATGATTTGAAATTTCCGAATTAAAACATGGCTTATTGTATCAATGGTATATCACAATGTCAATTGCATTTTACATAGAACTAATATATAATAAAACAGTATCTTAGCAGAATTTTAATCCTGCCCTACAAGAAAGTCCGGAAAACTTTCTAAATAAAACAAGAAAATTTGTCCATCAAAGAAATCGATATATTCACATGGGAAAGCGGTTTGATGACATACAGCCTAAAATTTATATTAATATTAAAGGATAATTGCCATGTTTCGTTTATGGGGAAAAATAATAAAAGAAAATAAGGTCATAAGAGACCATACCGTGTGTATTGATGATTTTACGCTTACACGCACAAAAAAAATCTATCAGGCACTTGACGAACTGTGTATGACCTTTGATTTACCTAAGCCAATATGGCTTAAGAAAAATCAACAGGATTTTATAAGGACTGCCCGGACAAGATTTAACCAGGATAACTTTGTAGAGCAGATAGACTTTGATTATCTTGATTTTCAGGTAATTGAGGAGGATTTTTAAATCACTCCTCGTCCTCTTCTTCGTACAACTCCTGCATCATATCCTCATCAGGTATATCAGCTTCTGCGTCTTCCTCATATTCATATTCTTCAGACATATATTCTTCTGACGATGCTTCCTCAGATGTAAACTCCGCAGAGCCGTCCTCCTCAGATATTGCTTCTTCCTCGTCCATCGCCATCACTTCTGCCATCTCTTCCTCCGTAACAGCAGACTCGTCAGCCATTTCCTTAATTTCCTCACTGTCGCCATTCTTTAAGCTTCCAATAATTTTAGCAATCTGGTCAAGCTCCGCTATCACGAGATTTAAGTCATAAAGATTCGTCTGGCAAAGCTCTGCGGACTGCTGTGCATTTGCTGCTATGGTCTGGCTTGAGCTTTGCTGGCTTGCAAGTCCATCTATAATGGAATTGTTTGACGCATCCAAATTGTTACTCAGGCTGTCAAGCTGCTTCATGTCGGAATTGAGCTGGTCAACAACACCGGATATTTTCTGGAAGGAACCGTCTGCAGCAGCTATATAATCTGCCTGTTCTTTTACCGCACGCACACTTTGGTCAATCAAATCTGCCGTATGCTGTGCAAGCTCCGTCACTCCCTTAAGAAGCTTTGTTATGTTGTCGATTGAGCTTCTCGTATCATCCGCCAGCTTACGGATTTCATCCGCAACCACTGCAAAGCCTCTGCCTGCCTCTCCTGCTCTTGCCGCCTCTATGGATGCATTCAGTGCAAGAAGATTGGTCTGGCTTGATATCTGATAAATAATCTGCGTAATTTCCTCCGCAGATGCAATTTTTTCGCAAAGCTCTGCGGACACTCTTGTCACAGTTTCGTTTGCAATATTTATATCGTCTGATTTTCCCTTAAGGTCACCAATTACCTTAAGACCGGACTGAACTGACTTGATTGCCTCATTTGTTGATGCTATGGTGCTGTCCTTAACGTCAAGAAGATTATCAATAACCGTCTGTATCTGCTGTGTCATGGATGAGCTGTTCTCTATGTCATTTACCATATCGGATACACCGGATGAAATGGCATCTACGGACTTTGTAACGTCCGTTGTTGCCTGCTGGAAATGATCAAGCTTGCCCTGAAGCAGTCTGATATGCATATTTCCGTTATCCACAACCTTTACCATGTTCTCGGTAATTTCCTCCTGATACGCAACATGGTACTCTATCTCCTGCTTATCCGTCTGTTGCTCACGCAAAATAATGTCACAAGCCATATGTACGCCAAACATAAGTATCACAGCAAAAAACAGAAGCTCCACCCACGGAAGCGAGGTCATAAAGCCCTTTGATGCAATACTGATAATCATTTCTATCAATATACCTGCAACAGATATTCCGCAGGTAACCTTGATATGGAACTCATCCATATATATGATACACATACCGATTGCAGCCAATATAGGAAGTCCGTCTGAAATATCACCGGAAATAAAATAACTGATTGTTACGAGAATTGCACAGAGGGTTATCGATGTAAACTTAATCAGCTCACTTCTGTCATCTATGATGTTAAGCACAATATTTCCAACTAAAAACAAGGAAAATAATACAATGAGCAATGCCAGCTTTTCCTGATTTTTGTGATTGATTGCAAGAACAACAATTCTTGCTGCGGCAAATACCGCCATTACCTTTACTGCAAGTGAATTTTTCTTAGCCAGCCTCATTCCATTCATTGTACACGTCTCCTTTATTCAGTCCTTCATCATTTCATGTATCTTGATAATTATAGCAAAATGTCGCCGCAAAGTCTACAATATATATGTGTTTTTTTCTTGTACTTTATCCACAAAAATGGTATCTTACTATTTATGGAGGAACATATCACATGTTTGAAATAAATAATCTGTCAAAATCATATGGTGATAAGACTGTGCTTCATAACGTATCACTGAAAGCCTTCCCCGGAGACGCAGTCGGAATTTTAGGCGTAAACGGTTCAGGAAAATCTACGCTTTTGTCATGCATAGCAAAAACCTACTCCGATTTATCAGGCGAAAATTCATCCCATGCTGGAACCGCCTACGTTCCACAGGAAAACCCACTGTTTGATGAGCTGAATGCAATCGACAATATAAAAATGTGGACAAAGCTGTCCAGGCAACAAATAATGGAAGCCCTTGCTAAGCCTGCACTTGCCAACATGGGAATTTTGGATTTTGCAAATAAGCCTGTAAGAAAAATGTCAGGCGGCATGAAAAAACGGGTCAGCATTGCCATTGCATTAATTAATGAGCCTGATATTCTTCTGCTTGATGAGCCTCTTGCTGCCCTCGACCTGCCTGCCAAGGAGGATGTGCTCCGTATCATGAAGCGTTTTACTGACCAAAAGCACATTATCATAGTTGCGTCCCATGACAAGGAAATTTTTGATTTTTGCAATACTGTTTATTTGTTAAAGGATGGCACACTGGCATCCGCCAAGTCTGCCATTGCAAATGGAGTAAGCTATACAGACCTTTTGAGGAGCTGAATTCATGAATTTATTTTCATCACTTATGAGGGCAAACCTCAAACGATTAACTAAATATATTCCGTCGGTCCTTATTTCCGTTTCCATCGTTCTGGTGATTTGTACCTTTGCAGGGGCAATTCTATCCTCAGGGATATACGAGGAAAAAAGCAGGGAAAAGCTCTGTGTGGCATATTACATTCCTGCCGAGGACAATGACCGTTATACAAGCCTTGCTTTGGATATGCTTCAGGAAATAGACAGCATAAATGAGCTTGCTACCCTTGTACGCGTACCTGAAATAAACGACGGCTATCATATGCTGCAATCAAACGAAGCCATGTACTTCATCATTGTTCCTGAAAATTTCATAGCAGGCGTTCTCGACAGCACAAATCCCCACGTTGACATTGTGGTAAAGGACAATGCCTCAATTGATGCATACATTACCAATGAACTTTTTTTGTCACTTGCCTCCTATCTGGGTATCGCCCAGGCGGCAGTTTACAGTGCACTTGACGTGTCACGGGCTATGGGCTTTTCCCAGGAACAGGTTACAGAAATTCAAACCTCCGTCAATCTTACCTTTCTGGACCGTGCACTGAATAAATCACAATTTATACAGGAGCGTACCGCCACAACAGAAGGCTCGTATTCACTGAAACAGCATTACATGGCATCCGCCGTCATGATAAGCCTGTTCTTTATGGGCTTTGCACTTATGCCATTTATGCAGGGCTACAATAACGGAATGTCAAACAAGCTTTTTGCCTCAGGCATTCACGGTGCCCATATTTTCGTCCAAAATTTTTTATGCATGACACTGTCCATGCTGATTGCTTACGTTCCATGTCATTTTGCAATTGGCATTTACATGAAGCACATATGCCTTACCACACTTTTTTATATGGTTCCTGCTGCAGTCATTATGGCACTCATGCTTGCACTTGCGGGCACCATAACAAAAAATCCGTTCACGGGCAACATGCTGCTTTTTGTCACGGTTCTTATTATTGCATACGTTGGCGGCGGTATACTCCCCGATGCCTTTCTCCCTAAGGCAGTAAATCAAATATCTGATTTCATGCCCGGGAAATATTTAATTTCGTGGATATCACACAGTCTTTTTGGAGGTGGCTATGAGCTTTAAAAATGTTTTTCATGTATCCTTAAAAAGAATGCTTCTGCGAAAGCTATATATTTTTATACTTGCCGTTTTAGTTCTGCTCACAGCTGTTTATCAGCTTTTGCCTATGGCAGGCAAATCCTCAGATATCAATGTTGCAGTATACATTGAAGATAACAGCAGCTATGCAGACATGCTTGCGGACAAAACCTTACATTCCACGTCCGTATATCATTTTTACATGTCTGATAATGTGGAACAGCTTATTACGGATGTCAAATCAGGAAATGCCGAGTGTGGCATTGTTGTCCCGACAGGCTTTATGGATGGTTATATAACAGGAAACATTGAACAAAAGCTTTCCGTGTACACCGTTCCCGGAACTACCCTTGCAAGCACGGTAACCGAAACCTTTTTTTCCTATATATACAGCATATGTGCAACGGATATCCTGCTACATGCTATAGGAACCCCTGCGTTAAATGACGGTCTTGTTACCGCCATAACAACGTACCTATCCTCGGATGAAATATTCCGTATCGAGGATGTATCTACAGGAACATACAGCTCCACTATTTTAAACTATCACATAAAGCTGCCCGTCCATGAGGCTGCCCTATGCCTGATTATTTTTGCAGGTCTGCTGGGACTTTTAACCTATATGACAGACAGCGAGCGAAGCATATTTATTGCTCTTCCAAATACCACAAGGCTGCTTGTTCTTACTGCCAACGTAGCAGCAGCCATACTGCCCATATGCCTTGTATCCGTAGCCTGCTGTCTCCTGACATATGGACGCTCCATATTCATAACAAATATCATCATATGCTCTTTTGTGGCAGCCCTTGCATCAATCGTGCTTCAGCCCATCATCAGAAAAAGCACCACGCTTTCGAAGGTGCTTCCTATCATAATGCTTGGCTCCATTGTACTTGTGTTCGCCGCAACCCTGCTGTAACCGATTTTCAGCCGCCACGCCATGGCAGGCGTATTTTGGTTATGTCCGCACGCAAAATGAATAATCCCTGCACAGGCATACGACATCAGGCAAAATCGTCTGTAGATATGAACACATAAATTAGCTGCATGGGTATAAATATACAGGCAACAAAAACCGTTTGAAGACGTCGGTACTTGAATTGGCTTACCGTATAAGACCATACAATAACACAAAAACCCGCTTTCGTTCGGTTAAAGACGTAGCGGTACTAAAAATTGCCGGTTTCAGGCAACCCAACTGAGGATATCTGAGACCGGCAATTTAAGTACCGACGTCTTCAAACGGTTTTTGTTGTTATTGTATGGTCTTACACGGTATTGCCAATTCTTAGTACCGCTACGTCTTTAACCGAACGAAAGTGGGTTTTTGTGCTGTATATTTGTATCCGTGCAGCTAATTTTAAGACATTATTCAGGCAACTTTACCTGATATCGTATGTCTGTGCACGAAACAAGGTCCTTACGTGCGGACATAACCGAAATACGCCTGCCATAGCGTGACGGCTGAAATATCGTCATCCAAAGATTTCGTCGCCGACAGTCAGGGATGCCCTTGCTCCTGTCGCCTCCGTAATCTCATTTAGGATTTCCTCTTTTCTATCTACGGGAATTTGTATCCGAAAGACAACATCATCCGCAAAAACCGTATCAAGAATCTCAATATTCTTCGTGTTAAGTATGTAAGAAACCTTACCCATATCCGTATAGCCAAGTCTTATTTCCACAGGATAAAGTCTCTGAATGAGCTTCGTCGTGCAGTGTGAAAGTGCCGCCTTTGCAGCATCGGTATAAGCACGTACCAGCCCTCCCGTGCCCAAAAGCGTTCCCCCAAAGTATCTTGTCACAACGATACAGATATTGTGGATGCCTGAACCGTTTATCACCTCGAGTATGGGTTTTCCCGCCGTCCCCTGTGGCTCTCCGTCATCAGAAAATCTCAAGGTTGGCATTGTGCTTCCCACGGAAAAAGCAAAGCAGTTATGTCTGGCATCATAATGTTTTCTTCTTATGCTCCCGATAAATGCCTGTGCCTCCTCCTCACTGGAGACAGGCTGTATCTGCCCTATAAACCGCGATTTTTTTTCGGTTATTTCGTCTTCTCCACCCTTTATCAGGGTTATATAACTATCTGACATATTATCCTCTTTATAGAAACATTTGATAAGCAATTGCAAAATACCATATTATCAAAAATAAGTTGTATAATATTTAAAAAGGCAGTATTCCGCAATTACCGGAAAACATTTCATGCATTATAATTTGTTTGTATCAAGAAGCTTCTTTAATTCGCTCATAAATGTATTTACATCCTTGAATTCTCTGTATACAGAGGCAAATCTTACATATGCGACCTGATCCAAATCCTTTAATTCATCCATAACAATCTCGCCGATTTTCTTGCTCTCAATTTCTTTAACCTCAAGATTAAACACCTTGTTTTCTATCTCATCCACACATGCCTCAATCTCTCCTACAGACACCGGACGTTTATGGCAGGAACGGACAACACCGGACTCAATTTTGGCACGGTCATAGCTCTCCCTGTTTTTGTCCTTTTTAATTACGATAAGCGGTATGGTCTCAACCTTTTCATAAGTGGTAAACCTCTTTCCACATTCATCACATTGTCTTCTTCTCCTGATAGCCTGATTGTCATCAGCAGGTCTTGAATCGATAACTCTCGTGTTGTCGTCTCCGCAAAACGGACATCTCATGTACATTCCTCTCCTTTGAAGTTTATTTTTCTTATATCGCAAGCATCTATATCCACAAGTACGATGTCAGGTCCTATCCTAACGATATTACAAAACCTGATATAATACTCCGTTCCCGAACCAAAGCATGAAAACAGCTTTCCCGGTCCCGGAACGATAATCGCTAAAAGCTTGCCTGTAACAGGGTCAAATTCCACATCAGCAACAAATCCAAGTCTCCTGCAATCCTTGCAATTGATAACTTCCCTTTCTTTCAGCTCAAGAAAACGCATATAGGCTACTCCAACCCTTTTACAATCAGTATATTCACTTTGTCTATCTTATGTCACCCATGAAGAATATTGCAATTGTTCCCGGACCGGAATGTGCACCAATTGTGGGGGTCACTCCGCTGACAATGATATCTTTTGGGTGATAAAGCTCCTTTATCATATCCACACAGAAATTTGCATCCTCCTCACTGTCTGCATGACAGACAATAAACAAATCCTGCTTATCCTTGTACTGTCCCATCGCACTTTCAAAATTTTTTATCATTTGCATCAGGGACTTTCTTCTTCCTCTCGCCTTTGCTTCCATGACAAGCTTTCCCTCGTTATCTACATGCAAAAGTGGCTTTAGATTTATCATGGTGCCAAGCGTCGCCGCTGCCTTTGAGACACGTCCGCCTCTATACAGGTACACCAGATCCTCCACCGTAAACTTGTGGATAACATGCATTTTATCAACCTCAAGCTTGTCTGCATTTTCGTTCAGGGACAGACCTGCTTTTTTATTTTGCACTGCAAGATAGAGCAGCATTCCCTGTCCACCCGAAGCACATAAGGAATCAATCACCCGAATCTTACATTCCGGATACCGTTCCTCCACATCCTCTTTCGCTATGACAGCATTGCCAACCGTACTGCTTATGCCTGATGAAAGACACATAAAAAGTACATCCTTCCCCTCTTTTGCGATTCCCTCAAACATATTTGTAATTTCGTCTATGTTTGCTGCTGCCGTTTTGGTAAGTCCACCCTCACGCATTTTTCCATAAAACTCAGCAGGCGAAAGTTCTCTGTCCTTTCCATAAGTCTCACCGTCTATCTCATATAAAAGTGGAATAATTCTGACAGCGTTTTCCTTTACAAACTCCACAGGCAAATCATTCGTTGAATCTGCTACAATTACATAATCCCTATCCATATTTTCCTCCAAATTTTTAGCTAATAACCTTTACAGGACACTTTTCCTTACATGTTCCACAGCCTGTACATTTGTCATAATCAATTACAGCTAAATGGTTTTCAACAGTAATTGCACCCTCCGGACAGTTTTTCTGGCATATACCACAGCCGATACAACCTGCCTGACAGCTTGCCTTCACATCCTTACCAAACTCCTTGGAATTACACTCCACAACTGCTCCTGCCTCATATGGAATCATTTCAATCAGATGTCTTGGACATTCTGCGACACACATATTGCACGCTTTACATTTGTCCTTATCAATAACGGCGATTCCATTTACAATCTCAATGGCTCCAAACTGACATACCTTTTTACAGGAACCATAACCCAGGCATCCGTAGGCACATGATTTTGGACCGCCTCCCGGTGCATTTGAAGCGAACTTACAATCCTTCGGTCCCACATATTCATAGGCGTCCTTTGCCTTTTCACAGTTTCCTGCACATTTTACATTTGCGGCAAGCCGTACATTACTGACATCCCCACCAACAATGGCAGCGATTGCTGCTGCGACCTGCTCTCCTCCTACCGGACATCCACCCGGTGCCGCTTCTCCCTTTGCGATTGCCGCTGCTAAACCATCGCAGCCCGGATAACCGCAGCCTCCACAATTGTTTCCCGGAAGAAGCTCCCGTATCTGAATTTCCTTTTCATCCACATCAACCTTAAATTTTTCGCTGGCAACTCCAAGGAGAATACCTGCCAATATACCAACTACGCCGACAACAGCGGCTGCAATTACTACTGCTATTATATCCATATTCCCCTCCTATTTAATCAATCCTGAAAGTCCCATAAAAGCAATTGCCATAAGCCCAGCCGAAAGAAGGGTGATAGGTGCACCCTTAAAGCTTTCAGGAATATCGTTTTTATCCGTCTTTTCCCTTATACCTGCAAGAATAATAATTGCTACAGCAAAACCCACTGCAGAAAACATACCGTTGATAATTGACTCACCGATATTATATCCGCTTTGGACATTGCTGATTGCGATACCAAGCACTGCACAGTTTGTTGTTATCAGCGGAAGATAAACTCCAAGTGCCTGATATAAGGATGGAACTGCCTTTTTCAGGAACATTTCAACAAATTGGACAAGTGCCGCAATAACAAGTATAAAAACAATTGTGTTTAGATAGCTTAAATCAAGCGGTACAAGCACATAGTAATATATCAGACTTGTAACGGTTGATGCGATTGTCATAACAAAGATTACCGCACCACCCATGCCTGCAGCCGTTCCTATCTTTTTCGATACACCAAGAAAAGGACAGATTCCCATGAACTGGCTGAGCACGACATTATTTACAAAGGCTGCTGAAATAGCAAGTAAAATAATATTCATGGCTTACTCCTCCTTTTCTTTCTTTACTGCACTGCCGCCACACAGGGTATTTTGACAGCTTGCACAATCAGCTATTTTGCAAAGGGACGGAGCCGTTCCTTCCTTCTTTGCCTTGTTTATGTTTCTCTTGTTCAATATCGCAATCAAAAATGCCAAAACAATAAATGCTCCCGGTGCAAATACAAAAATCGGAATTGTATAATCCTCAGGTATGATTCTGAGATTAAAAATGGTTCCTGCACCAAGTATTTCCCTTATAATTCCTATGGTAGTAAGTCCCAGCGTAAATCCAAGTCCCATGCCGATACCATCAAATATAGATGGGATAACAGGATTTTTGGATGCATACGCCTCTGCCCTTCCCAAAATAATACAGTTTACAACGATAAGCGGAATAAAGATTCCAAGACTGTTATATAAATCCGGGACATATGCCTGCATCAAAAACTGTACAATTGTAACAAAGGAGGCAATTACCACTATAAATGCAGGTATACGGACCTTGTCAGGTATTACCTTCCGGAGAAGTGCAATCATTGCATTGCTTAAGGTTAGTATGATTGTTGTCGCAAGTCCCATTCCCGCCCCGTTAATCGCTGAGGTTGTAACCGCAAGCGTAGGACACATACCAAGCATTTGTACAAATGTGGGATTTTCCTTCACAACACCGTTGTATAGCCGTTCTGATATTTTATTCATTGCTGTCACCTCCCAAAACTAATATTGATATGGTAACCGCTGCATTTACTCCGTCAACAACAGCCGAGGTAGTAATTGTAGCTCCCGATATTGCGTCGATAACATTTGGCGATGTACTTCCTGTTTTCGTATAATCAAATTTATCCACCGGCTGTCCTGCAAACTGGTCTTTAAATTCCTGTTCCTTTGCCTTCATTCCAAGTCCTACTGTTTCGCTTATGGAAAGGAACTCCAGTCCTGTTATCTCCCATTTGTCCTTGGATATACCAACCACCATCTGTATGTCCCCGCCATAGCCGTTCTTGTTTGTGACAACAATGACATATCCGATAACCTCTTTCTTGTCGTCCACGGCAAAACCTATCTCATCAATTGTATCATTCGGGTAGCCAAACTGCTCAATCAGGTCATTCATCTGTTTGTAATCAAGCGTGCCATCCTCAGGTGTCAGTATCTCATTTGCCTCAGGGAACACTACCTGATAGGACTCCTGCTTTGCCTTTGCCGCAACATCCTCAATCGGCTTCTTTGTAACATTATGTACAACGCCAAGTGCAGCTCCCATCACAAGTGTAATGACAAAGATTGCAATTACGGCTTTGGCAATTCCCTTGCCGTCAAAATGAGACTTTCCCTTGTTGTTTTCAGTATTTTTACTGTTGCTGTCAGGTTTGTCCATACTTTTTGGGTTGACGGACTGTTTATCTTCTTCTGTCTTATTTGTTTTTTCCTTCTTTGTTTCTCCTTTTTCTGCCTCTTTCTTTTCATCTGCACCTGCCCCAAATGCCTTTGGCACAGTAACACGTTCAATCAGAGGAACAAACAGGTTAGATATAATGATTGCATAAGAAACGCCCTCTGTTCCGCTTCCGAATATTCTTAACACAAATGTCAAAAGACCAAGCATTACACCAAATATCACTTTGCCCCACGGAGTTATCGGTGATGTAACATAATCCGTTGCCATAAACCATGCACCGAGCATCAATCCGCCGCCGCAAAGGTGTGCAAGCGTAAATTCAAGCACGTTGTAATCCTTGACAATAGCCGCATATACCGCAATACATATGGCAAAGGTTCCGATATAAACCAGTGGTATCTTTGGACTTATGACTCTCTTAATCAGCAGATACGCCGCACCAATCAAAAGTGCAATGACTGACGTTTCACCTATGGTTCCCGCCGTGTTTCCAAAGAACATTTTCCAGATCCAATCCATATCAATCGGCAATCCTGATTTTAAATGTGCAAGTGGTGTTGCCGATGTGACCGCATCATATACAAACTGTGTCATTTGCTTTGAAAAGGATAAAAGCAAAAAGCATCTTGCCGCAAGTGCCGGATTCATAAAGTTTTGTCCAATTCCGCCGAACAACTGCTTTACGATTATGATTGCAAAAACAGAGCCAAGCACAGCCATCCAAATCGGAAGCTCAGGAGGCAGATTCAGGGCAAGTAATAATCCTGTCAGTAGTGCCGAGCAATCCTTGATTGTAACTGTCTTTTTAACCAGCTTTTGGAAAATCAGCTCCGAAAGCAGTGCAGTTATCATACATACCGCTACCAGTATGGCGGCATGCATTCCAAATTGGTATATGCCAAACACGGTTGCAGGCATAAGTGCAATAATTACATCAAACATCAAATCGGATGTCGTATCTTTACTTCTCACATGAGGAGATGCCGAAATCCTTAAATTCAATTCTTCCATTCGTTCACTCCTCCTACTTCTTCTTATTTGCAAGCACAAGCTTTCTTGTTCCTGCTATCACCTGTGTAAGCGGACGTCTTGCAGGACATACATAAGAACAGCAGCCGCACTCACAACATTCCATACCGTTATTTTTCAAAAATCCATCAATATCATTTGCCGTCGCAAGTCTTGCCAGTTGATTTGGCATAACCCGTCCCGGACATACCGATACGCATCTTCCGCACCGGATGCAGGAGGATGCCTCATACTCTGCCGCCTCGTCCTTACTCAAACAAAGGATTGCGGATGATGATTTTGTCACAGGCTGGTCTAAGCTGTAAATTGCCTTTCCCATCATCGGTCCACCTGCAATTATCTTCTTCGGCGTACCCTTAAAGCCACCTGCCAGCTCAATGAGCTCCTCGTAGCTTGTTCCCGTCGGTACATTAAAATTGCATGGATTTTCGACGGCGTCTCCCGAAACCGTCACAAGTCGCCTCGTAAGCGGCTTTCCCTCTCTCACCGCCTCATATATTGCATAGGCAGTATCCACATTATGAACAATGCAGCCTGCATCTGCCGGAAGCATTTTGGAGTTTATGTATCTTCCTGTATTGGCATATATAAGCTGCCGCTCTGCTCCCTCAGGATACTTGGTTTTCATTTTATTGACGGTTATATTGCTGTCCCCTGCAAGCTTTTCTTTCAGCAATTCAATTGCCTTAGGCTTATTGTCCTCCACGGCAATAATGCCCTTTGCTCCCGGAAACAGCGTAAGTGCTATCTTGAGTCCCTCTATCACCTTTTCAGGCTCGTCCATCAGCCGCCGGTAATCTGATGTCAGATACGGCTCACACTCAGACCCATTTATAATTATCGTATCAATCTCATCTGCGTTTTTTGGTGACAGCTTCACATGAGTTGGAAAGCCTGCACCTCCCATGCCTACAACACCTGCCGCCTTTATTGCATTTATTACCTCATCCCGCGTAAGCTCATCAAGCGGCTTGTCACAAGGAACAAAGGAAACAGATTCATATTGATTGTCATTGTCAATTACTATGGAATTAACTTTAGAACCAGAGGATGTCAGACGCGGTTCAATCACCTTAACCGTACCGGAAACCGAAGCATGAATATTTGCAGATACAAAACCTCCTGCTTCTGCTATTAACTGACCTGCTAAAACCCTGTCCCCCTTTTTTACAATCGGAGTAGCCGGTGCCCCTATATGCTGACTAAGAGGATACACAACTTCCTTTTTGGGAAGACATTCGATAACTTCTTTATCCATCGTGAGCTCCTTGCCCTCGTATGGATGAATACCACCCTTAAATGTATACTTCATAAGCCATACCCCTTTTTCCTAAAAATGCTTCTTATATTTTAATACATTAGGGCTTCATTTACAATAATATTTGTAATAAAATCCACAAAAAAATCCATTGTTTTTATATTTTTTTAGTAAATTTGTTTTAATTTTACAGTTATATGCGTATATTTTTTATGATATAGACGGTTATAAATCCGATAGCGATACCAGAAACCGTACCCGCTACCAAAAGCACGGGTAAATAATACATTATATTTAAATTTTCAAGCATGATGGCGGCAACAATAAGCTGTCCCATATTGTGTGCCACCGCACCTGCAACACTCACACCCACAAGAGAAAACAGCTTAAGTTTTTTTAATATGACCATGATAAGTATACTAAATGTAGCACCTGCCAGACTATAAATCATGGTTGACATATTTCCAAATAAGACAGCCGCCAAAATAATTCTTCCTCCGCTTATTGTGATGGCAGGTCTTATTCCCAGCTTATACAGTGCAACCATAGTCACGATATTGGCAATTCCAAGCTTAACTCCCGGAACTGCTGAAAAAACAGGAAGCAGATTTTCTAAATATGATAAAACAAGTGCAAGTGCAATAAACACGCCGCACATAGCTGTAAGACGGTTGCCTGAAAGCTTCTTCATCCTACCCTCCCATAAATTCTGCATATAGCGATGAGCAAAACACTGTTTTCGTAAAAGTTCGTTGTACAATATAGACAAATCACAAACAAGGCATTGGGGAGCCGTCGGTACTTAGCGAGGTTTCTTCGAGCTTAGTACCGTTACGTGCGACACATAGCGAAAGCGTGCCTTGCGGTGATTTGTCTATATTGTACAACGGAAGTTCGCAAAAGTAATGTTTTACTCATTTCTATTTCACATAATCAAAAGGGGTTGTCGCAGGGAAGGAATATCCTTCTGCGACAGCCCCTTTTTACATGTCTTTTTTATTACTTTGCTGCTATCTCAGCCTTAATTGCCTCTGTAAGTGCAGGAACAATCTTGTTTAAGTCACCTACTACGCCATAGTCAGCTACATCAAAGATAGGAGCATCCTCATCCTTGTTGATTGCAACTATGATATCAGACTCCTCCATACCTGCAACATGCTGGATTGCACCTGAAATACCGATTGCAAAATAAACCTGTGGACGAACAGTTTTTCCTGTCTGTCCTACCTGAAGCTCCTTTGGCTTCCAGCCTGAATCCACAACTGCACGTGAGCATGAAACTTGTCCGCCAATTGCATCTGCAAGATCCTCAAGAAGCTTGAAATTCTCAGGAGAACCAACTCCACGACCACCGGATACGAGAATTTTAGCATCCATAATATCCTTGATATCGGAAACTGCCTTTGCAACCTCAAGAATTTCAACATACTTGTTGTTTGGAGTAAATCCAGGATTAAACTCAATAATCTCTGCCTTTGCACCCTCTGTCTTTGCAAGCTTCTGCATAACGCCCGGACGTACCGTTGCCATCTGTGGACGGTTATCAGGACATGCGATAGTTGCAATTGTGTTACCACCAAATGCAGGACGTGTCATAAGAAGCTGATTGTGCTTCTGCTCCTGATTTGGAATTGGAGTCATTGGAAAATCACCAATTTCAAGGGATGTACAGTCTGCCGTAAGACCGGTTGCAACTCTTGCTGATACAGTAGGACCAAGGTCACGGCCAATTGCAGTAGCACCTACAAGCATGATATCAGGCTTGTACTCATTGATAACGGAAGCAAGTGCATGTGCATATGGCTCAGTTCTGTAATTCTTAAGCTCAGGGTCATCAACCACGATAACCTTGTCAGCACCATAAGCTGCAAGCTCATCTGCAAGATCCTTAATACCTGAACCGAGCAACACTGCTGTTACATCTGTATTTAAGTCCTTTGCAAGTCTCTTTCCTTCTCCGATTAACTCGAACGATATATTACTTAACTTATTGTCTACCTGTTGTGCGTAGACATATACGCCTTTATATTCTTCTAAACCCATTTTATTCACCACTTTTCCTTTTTATATTATATTACATGCTTATCCTTTAACTTGCCGACAATATACTTTACTGACTCCTCAGCATCAAGAGTAACCTTTTCTCCACTACCCTTTCTTACCTTGTCAGAAGCCTTGGCAATCTTTGTAGGTGAACCCTTAAGACCAAGGTTTGAATCGTCAACGTCAACAAGATTTGCTCTACCCCAAACAGTAATCTCTGCATTTACTGCATCGAAAATTCCGCCCGGAGTCATGTAACGCGGATCATTTAACTCTGAAAGTGCTGTAATAAGACATGGCGTTTTAGCCTTGAGCATATGGTAACCGTCGTCGTACTGACGCTTAACAATTACACTGTCTCCATCCATCTTAATTTCCTGTGCATATGAAATAACAGGAATTCCAAGATGCTCTGCTATCTGTGGTCCAACCTGTGCAGTATCTCCATCGATAGCCTGACGTCCTGTAATAATAAGGTCATACTCAAGATTTCTGATTGCACCTGCAATTGTAGTTGATGTTGCCCATGTGTCAGCACCACCAAGCACTCTGTCTGTTACAAGAATACCCTTGTCAGCACCCATTGCAATTGCCTCACGAAGTACATCCTCTGCCTTTGGAAGTCCCATGGTAAGAACTGTTACCTCTGCACCATACTCATCCTTTAATCTGAGTGCAGCCTCAAGACCAGCCTTATCATCCGGATTCATAATTGTGAGCATTGCTCCTCTATCTAATGTACCATCCGGGTTAAACTTTACGCCACCCTTAGTATCAGGTACCTGTTTTATACAAACAATAATCTTCACCTTAAGTACCTCCTTAATTTAAGATGTTAGCAGAGATAACCATACGCTGTACTTCTGATGTACCCTCGTAAATCTCTGTAATCTTAGCATCACGCATCATACGCTCAACATCGTACTCCTTGATGTAACCGTATCCACCATGTAACTGAACAGCCTTGGTTGTCACTTCCATGGCAACCTCTGCTGCATATAACTTAGCCATAGCAGCCTCCACTGAATAAGAAGTCTTGTGATCCTTCTGATACTCAGCCTTCTTCATTGCCGCCTTATAAACAAGCATCTTTGCAGCTTCAACCTTTGTAGCCATATCAGCCAACTGGAACTGTGTATTCTGGAACTGTGCGATTGAGCGTCCAAACTGCTTTCTTTCTTTTACGTAATTAATTGTTGTCTCAAGTGCTCCCTCAGCAATACCAAGTGCCTGGGCAGCAATTCCGATACGTCCGCCATCAAGCGTATGCATTGCAATTCCAAAGCCCTTACCCTTTTGTCCAAGTAAATTGTCCTTTGGAATACGGCAATCCGTGAAAATAAGCTCATATGTTGAGGAACCACAGATACCCATCTTGTTTTCCTTTGTACCAAATGAAAATCCCGGAGTACCCTTTTCAACGATAAATGCTGAAATTTCCTTCATTTTCTTGCCACGCTTCTCAACAATTCCCGTAACTGCTATGATGATATAAACATCTGCCTCTTTACCGTTTGTAATGAAGCACTTTGAACCGTTCAGTACCCACTCGTCGCCGTCAAGAACTGCCTTTGTCTGCTGACCCTGTGCGTCTGTACCGGCACCAGGCTCAGTAAGTCCGAATGCTCCAAGCTTCTTTCCTGAAGCAAGGTCAGGAAGGTACTTTGCTTTCTGCTCTGGTGTGCCGTAGGTCTGGATTGGGTCTACGCAAAGTGATGTATGTGCTGACACAATAACACCTGTCGTACCACAAACCTTTGAAAGCTCTTCAACACACATTACATATGTGAGTGGGTCGCAGCCTTGTCCACCATCCTCTTTTGCAACAGGAATACCTAAGAAACCATATTTCGCCATCTTCTCTACCGTCTCTCTTGGAAATCTGTGTTGCTCATCAATTTCCTGAGCAAGAGGCTTAACTTCATTTTGCGCAAATTCCCTGAACAGATTTTGCGCCATTTCATACTTCTTGTCTAAAGTGAAATCCATTCTAAATTTTCCTCCATTAATTATAATTATATAAGACAATTACTGGGCATCAACCGGTGTTTTTGTGCGGTCAGCATTGTATACATAGAAGCCCTTGCCGCTCTTAACACCAAGATTTCCGCCGCGAACCATCTTACGGAGCAGAGGACATGCACGATACTTGCTGTCTCCTGTTTCCTTGTAAAGAACGTCCATAATTGCAAGGCAGATATCAAGACCTACAAAATCACCTAACTCAAGTGGTCCCATAGGATGATTTGCACCAAGCTTCATGGCAGCATCAATACCTGCTATATCTGAAACGCCCTCCATCTTAATGAATGCTGCTTCATTAATCATAGGGATTAAGATACGGTTTACTACAAAGCCTGCTGCCTCCTGAACCTGTACAGGAGTCTTTCCGATTTCCTCAGAAATCTTGATAATCTTATCAACCGTCTCCTGTGGAGTGTTTACGCCTGCTATAACCTCAACCAGCTTCATTCTGTCAGCAGGATTGAAGAAATGCATACCAATCATAGGACGGGTAAGTCCGTTTCCAATCTCCGTAATAGAAAGGGATGAAGTATTTGAAGCAAATATACACTCAGGCTTGCATATCTTGTCAAGCTCTGAAAATGTAGTCTTCTTAACATCCATATCCTCAAATGCAGCCTCAACGATTAAATCGCAGTCTGCACAGATGTCCTCCTTAAGACCTGCGGTAATACTTGCAAGGATACCGTCAACTGTCTCCTGTGTCATCTTTCCTTTTTCTACAAGTCTTGCATAGCCCTTGGCAATTTTGTCCTTGCCGCCTTCTGCCCATTCCTTCTTGATGTCGCAAAGTGCAACCTCATATCCGTCAACCTGGGCAAATGCCTTAGCAATACCCTGACCCATAGTTCCGGCACCAATAACGCCAACTTTCATTTTTACGTCCTCCTAATATTTATTTTTATTTGTTTTGGAATGGAACAACCTTTAATTTCTTTTCCTTGTCTTTCTCAAGGAAGTTGCCCATACCTGCTTTTTGATCCTCTGTCTCAAAGCAATCACCAAAGAGCTTCTCCTCAATAACGATAGCCTTGTCCATGTCAACCTGCAATCCGTCATTAATCGCCTTCTTACAGCTTCTCACTGCAATTGGTGCATTTGCCGCAATACCTGCTGCCATCTTCTTTGCTGCAGGGAGTAATTCCTCCTGTGTATATACTGCATTCACAAGACCGATTCGGAGTGCTTCGTCCGACTTAATGTTTCTTGCAGTATAAATCATCTGCTTCGCCATACCTGCACCCACAAGTCTTGCAAGTCTCTGTGTTCCACCAAATCCAGGTGTAATTCCAAGTCCAACCTCAGGCTGTCCAAATACTGCATTGTCAGAACAAATTCTTATATCACAGCTCATGGCAATCTCGCATCCGCCGCCAAGTGCAAATCCGTTTATAGCTGCTATAACAGGGATAGGGAACGTCTCAATCTTTCTGAATACGTCATTTCCCTTTTTGCCGAATGCCTCACCCTCAGCCTTCGTGAGTGTTGACATCTCTCCTATGTCAGCACCTGCAACAAATGACTTTTCTCCTGCTCCCGTAAGTACAACCGCTCTTGTTGTTTCTAAATCAATGGCATCAAATGCAGCGTTAATCTCATCAAGCACCTGACTGTTTAATGCATTCAGTGCCTTTGGACGGTTAATCGTAACTACGCCTACAAAACCTTCCTGCTCATAAGTTATAAATTCCATCTGTTTCTCCTTTTTACTCTATGGAACGTTACCGCTCCTTAATCTCTTTTAACGATCGTAGAACATCCCATACCACCGCCGATACAGAGTGTTGCAAGACCTGTCTTTGCATCCTTTGCTTCCATCTCATGGAGAAGTGTAACAAGAATACGGCAGCCTGATGCTCCTACAGGATGTCCAAGTGCAATTGCTCCTCCGTTCGGGTTGAGCTGCTTTGCAACATCAATTCCAAGGTCCTTGCCTACTGCAACAGACTGTGCAGCAAATGCCTCATTTGCCTCAATGATATCGAAGTCCTCAATCTTCATTCCTGTCTTCGCCAAAACCTTCTTTGTGGAAGCAACAGGTCCGATACCCATGATAGAAGGATCAACACCGCCAAGTGCTCCTGCTACCCATGTAGCCATAGGCTTAACACCAAGCTCTTTCGCCTTCTCCTCGCTCATTACGACGATTGCTGCTGCACCGTCATTGATGCCTGATGCATTTCCTGCTGTAACATATCCGTCAGGATTAATTGTACGAAGTCTTGCAAGTCCCTCCATTGTAGTACCAGGACGTGGTCCCTCATCCTTCTTGAACTCAATCGTTTCTTTCTTCTTCTTAACCATTACAGGAACGATTTCCTTATCAAATGCACCTGCCTCCTGTGCTGCAACTGCCTTATTCTGGCTGTTCACTGCAAACTCATCAAGCTCTTCACGTGTAAGCTTCCACTGCTGGGCAATATTGTCAGCCGTCTTAATCATATGGTAATCATTGAATGCATCCCAAAGAGCATCATGTACCATGGTATCAACTAACTTGCCGTCGTTCATTCTGTATCCATAACGGCCCTGCATAACAGCGTATGGTGCCATTGACATGTTTTCCATACCGCCTGCAACAACGATATCAGCCTCACCTGCCACTATCATTTGTGCAGCCATGTTTACACAGTTAAGACCCGAACCACAGACTACGTTTATGGTTACCGCAGGAACCTCAATAGGAAGTCCGGCTTTAATAGATGCCTGACGTGCAACGTTCTGACCTAAACCTGCCTGAATAACACAGCCCATATACACCTGATCAACCGCTTCCGGTGCTACACCTGCTCTGTTTAATGCCTCTTTAATAACGATTGCACCAAGCTCTGATGCCGGAGTTGTACTGAGTGAACCCCCCATAGTACCGATTGCTGTACGACATGCGCCTGCTAAAACTACTTTCTTTGCCATTGTTTAAAATTCCTCCATCTTTTTTTTATTTGAACTCCACGTCAAATACGCCTTGTTCTGTCTAAGGACATACCCCTCGACACTGATATGCCTATAATATCATATTTAGGTCTATTTCGCAACAGATTAACCTCCTACTTTTTCTTCTTTTTATGAATGTTTCTTATTGTTTTTTTCTTCCTTTTTCCGTCGCCGTTTTTCATATTTTCCTTATTCTCCGTAAAACCTCCTCCATATTTTACATTGTCAGCACGATGCCATTCGCCGTTTTCTTTCCTATGTGTCTTGAAAGCCTCATCATTTTTCCTTGGTCTTATCAGACACTTTTTGTCATATCCGATAAGGTCTGTCCGCTTGGCAATCACCAATGCCTCATGGACCAAATCATAATTTTGCGGGTTCCGGTACTGAATCAGTGCCCTTTGCATTGCCTTTTCGTGGGGTGAAACAGGAACATAAACCTTTTCCATTGTTCTTGGGTCAACCCCTGTATAGTACATGCAGGTGGAAATGGTTGACGGTGTGGGGTAAAAATCCTGAACCTGCTCCGGCATGTATCCCAAATCCCTTAGATATTCTGCAAGCTTAACTGCATCCTTCATCGTGGAGCCCGGATGGGAAGACATCAGATACGGAACCATATACTGTTTCATTCCAAGCTCCTCGTTTATTTTTTTGTACTTGTCACAAAATGCCTGAAATACGTCATTTCCCGGCTTTCCCATCTTTCTTAAGACATTGTCGGAAACGTGTTCCGGTGCCACCTTAAGCTGACCACTCACATGATATTTACAAAGCTCGTAAAAAAATTCATCATTTTTATCTGCCATAAGATAGTCAAACCGTATTCCCGACCGTATAAATACCTTTTTTACGTTTGGCAGCTCACGTAGCTTTCTTAAAAGTGCAAGATATGAACTGTGGTCTGCAATCAGATTTTCACATGGCTTTGGAAAAAGGCACTGTCTGTTTTTACATACACCATATTTTTCCTGCTTTTTGCATGCCTTTAACCTGAAATTTGCCGTCGGTCCTCCCACATCGTGTATGTAGCCCTTAAAATCAGGCTCCCACACCATTTTCTCAGCCTCCTGCAATATGGATTTATCACTTCTTGTCTGTATGATTCTTCCCTGATGAAAGGTAAGGGCACAAAAGCTGCATCCGCCAAAGCAACCCCGATTGCTTACAATACTGAATTTCACCTCCGATATGGCAGGCACGCCGCCAAGTGCTTCATAGGAGGGATGATACGTCCTCATATAATTTAAGGAATATACCCTGTCCATCTCGTTTTCGGTAAGGGGTGCCGCTGGTCTGTTTTGTACAACATACATATGGTCATTGTATTTTTCCACTAAAGTCTTCGCCGTATAATGATCCGTGTTATCGTATTGCAGCTGAAAGCTTTTTGCATAATTCAGCTTGTCAGCCAGCAGCATATCATAATCAGGCAGTGTAATGTAATCACGCAGGTGGTCAATCGTCTTTGTCCGATATGCTGTCCCGTCTATAAACGTAATATCCCTTGCATCAATCCCACTATCGAGAGCTTCTGCAACCTCGATTATGGCTTTCTCTCCCATTCCAAAAATAAGTATATCAGCCTGAGAATCGACCAGTATGGAATGTTTCATGTGGTTTGACCAGTAATCATAATGGGCAAGTCTCCTTAAGCTTGCTTCTATTCCTCCAATCACAATGGGTACATCCTTGTATTTTCTTCTGATTAGATTACAGTATACGACCGTTGCGTAATCTGGTCTTTTTCCCATAACACCTCCCGGTGTATAGGCATCCTGTGTTCTTCTTTTCTTTGAAACAGAATAATGATTTACCATGGAATCCATGTTTCCCGCAGCCACAAGATATGCAAGCCTTGGTCTGCCATAGATATCAATGCTTGCAGGATTTTTCCAGTCAGGCTGGGAGATAATGGCAACCTTGTAACCATAAAGCTCTAAGATACGGCTTATGATTGCATGCCCAAAAGAGGGATGGTCAACATACGCATCCCCTATGACATACACAAAGTCAGGCTGTTCCCATCCCTTTAATTCCATCTCTGTTTTATTTAACGGCAGAAATCCGGCATTATATTTATAGTTTAATTTTTCCATAGGCTTCCTCTTTCTTTTGATATCGTCCCATTTGCCAAACCGCCATTAATTTTCCCGCAGCTTTACATACCGTCTGGCTGTTCCTGCCCCCTTTGCCACCAGCAGCTCAGGGCTTTCAATATGCATCGCCTTCACTCCGATTTTATCGTATATCAGCTTGTCCATTCCGTATATCTTGCTTCCGCCTCCGGAAAGTAAAATTCCCTGCTCGGAAATATCTGCAACAAGCTCAGGCAGACACTGCTCCAGTGTTATTTTTACACCATCCACAATCTGATTTGCAATTTCCGAAACTGCATCAATAATTTCCGAGGACTTAACCTGTAATTTAATTGGAAGCCCTCTGACAAGCTCCTTTCCCTTGGCATACCCCACGGCATCCTTTTGTCTTGGATATACCGAACCGATTTCAAGCTTTAATGCCTCCGCCGACACATTTCCAAGCTGAATGTTATGCCTTTTTCTCATATATCTTATAATTGCCTCGTCAAAATCTTCACCTGCTGCTTTAATTGATTTTTCAATCTGGATACCGCCCTTTGATATGATTGCAATGTCCGTCGTTCCACCGCCAATGTCCACTACCATGTACCCTTTCGGTGAATTCACTTCAATCCCTGCACCGATTGCAGCGGCAAACGGTTCTTCCAGAATATATACATTTTTTGCACCTGTCCTATATACGGCATCCTCAACTGCCCGCACCTGAACAGGGGTGATACCGCTTGGGACGCAGACACAGATATTAGGTCTTCCCCATATCTTCCGCTTTTCCATTGCATTTTTTACAAACAGCTTTACCATTCTCTCCGTAAGTGTGTAATCGGAGATTACACCCCCTCTGATTGGGCGTACCACTTCAATTTCTTCTGGTGTTTTCCCCAGCATTTTTTTTGCTTTATTACCGACTGCAACAATCTTCTTGCTTCTTACCTCATATGCAATAACCGAAGGCTGATTTACAACAATTCCTTTATCCTTTATATATACGACCGTATTTGATGACCCAAGATCAATCCCAATATCAATGTTTATCAATTTTTATTCCTCTATTCGTAAATGTTTTCCCGATTTTTTAAAAACAAAACCGATGCTATAATGATTATAAGCATCGGCTCTGTTTTTTTCAATATTTATTTGAAATCTTCACTTAGTAAATATTTCTTGGAAATTCCCTTTGCTTTTTCTCTGTCCTCACACTTAATCAGTGCATCATCAACAGCCTTAAGCATTCTGTCAATATTTCCACTCTCCATTGCCATAAGCTGGTTTCTGATTGTTCCGTCTACGCTGTCATCAGCCTTAAAGCCTCTCTGTGAAATATATCCCTTCGCAATTGCCAGCATATCAGAGGACTCAATACCCACAAAATTGATATTGTACTTAAATTTGATTTTGTCAGGCTTTGCAGCATCCATAAGTCTGTCGATGGAACCATTCTCACCTGTAAGTATGATTACAATGTCATTTTGGTCAGGTGCCGCCAAACCGATAAGCTCATTGAATCGGTCAGGAGCAATCAGTCCTGCATTTTCAACTACAAGGCAACCGCCCTTAAGCTTCGTCATTGCATCGGAAAGCTTAACCTTATTCAGAGCAGCAGCTTTAATCTTTGCAATGGTTTTTGCTTTACATATAGCCATGTCATAAAAGCTTCTTGCATAATCCTCACCTACACACGTAAGTCCAAATCCATGCTCACCTCTTATAACTACATTCCTTGTATCCCTGCTGTCCTTAGCGATGCTGTTAAATGTACTCACAATGCTCTCGGAAACCTTTTGGACCTTAGCATATTTCTCTAAGTAATTTGCAGCCAAAGGCAATTTTCCATCCTCGGCAGGTGCAGTCAAATCAATGCTGATTGTATCTGCCGCCTCAGCAGCCTTGAGTGCTTCCTCCTCTGCCTTTTTTGCAGCCTCCAGAATTTTTCTTGCTTCCTCAGCCTTACGCTTTACTTCTTCCTCAGCTTTTCTTGTTTCTTCCTCAAGCTTCTTACGGGCTTCCTCGTCAGCTCTGCGTTTTGCTTCCGCTTCAGCCTTGCGTTTTGCTTCTTCCTCAGCCTTACGCTTTTCCTCCTCCTCCGCTTTACGTTTTGCTTCCTCCTCAGCCTTACGCTTTTCCTCAGCCTTACGCTTTGCCTCCTCGGCAGCACGTTTCGCTTCTTCCTCAGCCTTGCGGGCTTCTTCTTCCGCCTGCTTCTTTGCCTCCTCGGCAGCACGTTTCGCTTCTTCTTCAACCTTACGGGCTTCCTCTAAAATCCGGGCAGCTTCCTCAGCCTTACGTCTTGCTTCTTCCGCCTGCTTTTTAGCCTCTTCCTCAGCCTTTTGACGCTTAGCCTCAATCTCAGCCTTTCTTGCTTCTTCCTCAGCCTTACGCTTTGCTTCCTCCTCGGCAGCCTGCTTTGCTTCTTCCTCAGCCTTACGCTTTGCTTCCTCCTCGGCAGCACGTTTCGCTTCTTCCTCAGCCTTACGCTTTGCTTCCTCCTCGGCAGCACGTTTCGCCTCTTCCTCAGCCTTCGCTCTTGCCTCTTCTTCTATTTTCTTTTTATTTTCAGCAGCCTTTCTTGCCACTTCTTCCTCGGCAGCCTTAGCCTCCTCAAGAATCTTAGCAGCCTCCTCTGCCTTCTTACGTGCTTCCTCGGCAGCCTTCAGTGCTTTGTCCTTTGCCTTAGCTCTTGCTTCCTCCGTAGCTTTTCTACGTGCTTCCTCAGCAGCCTTCTTTCTTTCTTCCTCTAATGCCTTGCGTTTTGCTTCCTCCTCTGCCTTTCTTTGAGCAGCTTCCTCAGCTCTCTTTTTGGCAGCTTCCTCGGCTCTTTGTTTTGCTTCTTCTCTTGCTTTCGCCTCAGCTCTTTGTTTTGCCTCAGCTTCCGCTATCCTGCGTGCCTGATCCTCTGCACGTTTCTCGGCATCCTTAAGCTTTTTCTTCCTTGCTTCTTCTGCCTCTGCCTTCTTTCTGAGTTCTTCTTCTTTCCTTTGTGCTTCCTCAGCAGCCTTTCCTTTCGCCTCATCCTCAGCCTTCGCTTCTGGAGCAGCCTCCTTGCCCTTAGCTGATGTATCACCAAAGTTTGCAAGTCTTGATATTTCAGCTCCAAGTGGATCGTCATCCTCGGCGTCAATATCATACATACTCTTGACGTCACCTGACGCTGTCCTTCTATTTGGAACAATACTTATGATATCATCGTTATCCTTAGACTTTGCAGCAGAGTCTTCTGACTCCTGCCACTGAACGCTATCAGAAACAACGGTAGTATCTCCGTCGCTTCCAAAGCTTAATACATCCTTCTCTGAGCTGTCGTCACTGATAACCGTAACGCTGCCGTCACCGCCTGTAAGCTTGGTCGGTTGCAGCTTTGCTTTTTCTGCATTAATATATGACTTTTCCTTATCTGCCTGTGCAGTTGACACACTTTCTTTCGGTTTACTTTCAGGTATGGCAGCTTTAGCTTCTTCTTTCGGCTTTTCCTCTGTCTTAGGCTTTGCTCCCGCCATTTTAAGCTTTGGAGCATCACCTGTTGCTTCCGTCTTATTTTCGGCTCCGATATCAAGTCCCAAACCACCGCCGCTTACACCGCCGAGCGAACCAAGTCCGCCTCCTTTTGTCGGTTTGCTTCCCAATCCGCCTTCACCTGTAGGATTGCTCAATGATTTTCCAGACTTGTCAGGCTGTATGCCGACACTCATACCCAAAGAATCTTGTTTTTCATCCTTTGGAGCTTCTTTCTGTTCTGTAGGTGCCTCCTTTTTCTCTGTAACGCCTTCTGTCTTTGCAGCATCAACACCAGTTTCTTCCACTGTCGTTTCTTCTTCTAATTCAATACCCATTTCAGCCGCATGCTTACGTCTTTTCTTTTCTTCTATCTTTGCAAGATCGTCAGCAGACAAGGTCTTATACTTAGGTTTTGAACCATCCTGTGCGGTTGTCTTAGCAGAAGAATTCCCAGTAAGCTGTGACGCAGCCTGTTCCTTCTTGGCTTTTTCGGCCTTTGCAGCTTTTTCCTGTTCAACTTTTGCTCTTACAGCAGCAATCAATGCTTCTCTTTGATCAATAGCCACCTATATTGCCTCCTTTCAGTAACACCTTCCCGTCAAGAATTTATCTATACTCTTTCAGCTTTCTTAAAGTATCCCTCTTAACAGAATCTATCTTCAACGATGCTTTTAACGCATCCCGTGAAGCCTTATCTTCTTTCACATCCGAAGTCTTGCTCTTTGCAAAACTGTTATCTGTTTTCTTAACCTCTACACTTCCCAGGTCGATACCGAGAGAGGCAAGTAATGCTTCCGCCTCTTTTTGCATCTGTTCTTCCTTAAGAAGGTTTTCCTGCATCTTGTCCTGTGCTTCCTCCATAAGCTCGTGGAAGTTATTTTCAACATCTTTAATCTCTTTATTATGTTCAGGAAAGAGCGAGGATTTAAATACAGGGAAATCCAGTTTATTCTTTGGCTTGTAATCTGCATTTACATATGAATAATCTGAACTTTCCTCAGGCTTCGTATCCTTTTCTGTACTAATCTTATAACCATAATCCGCCTGTTCGGCTTCTGCCTCATAGCTAAACTTCTCTTGTGCAGCTTCAATGCTTGTTTTTGTATCTATCTGTTCTGTTGCTGTTTTATAGCTATACTCTTTTTGCCCTGCTTCAACACTTGAGTTTATGTCTGCCCCAAAATCAAATTCGAAATCGTCCTCTTTCGTTTCAACTTCATAATTATATGCTTCTGGTTCTACATCTTCCACTTCAAAGCTACTACCTGTCTGTTCCGTCTCTGTCTCATAGCGATACGCTTTTTGCTCGGTTTCGGCACTTGACTTTGGCTCTATATCAAAATCAAAATCATCGGACTTTGCTTCTTCCACTTCAAAGCTATTGTCTGCAGTTTCTATCTTAGAGCTATACGTTTCTCGGTTTGTCTCTGTTCCTGCTTCAAAGCTGTTGTCTACAGTTTCTACTTCATAACTATACGTTTCCTGCTCGGCTTCGGCGTTCGATTTTGGCTCTACATCAAAGTCAAATTCAAAATCGTCCTCTTTCGTATCAGCTTCAACTTCATAATCATACTCTTTTTGTTCTACATCTTCTGCTCCTGCTTCGAAGTCATTGCCCGCATTTTCTGTTTCGTAGCTATATGTTTCTTGCTTTGGTTCCTCCTCCATTTCAAGGCTGCTATCCGGCTCTGCCTCATGACTATATACTTCTTGTTCGGCTTCAACGCCCGTTTTTGGTTCTACATCATAATCAAATTCAAAACCGTCCGTTTCAGCTTCTTCTGCTTCCGCCACAAGACTGCTATCTGCTTCAACGCTGTTGTCTGTCTTTTCTGCCTCATAGCTATACTCTTCTTGCCCGGTTTCTTCCGTATCCAAGCTTGTTTCTTCCTCAACAGCTTCCATACGTCCAAACTCATCATCTACATCTTCGGTAACAAATTCGTCTATATCACCAGCATCAGCATCACTATCACTAAGCTGTGCTTCCTCAAATACAAATTCGGTTTTACGCCTAGGCATAAAACGATGTTCTTCTTTTTCTTTCTTTATGGCACTTATGCTTTCAAAAGGATTCGAATAATCAAAGTCTCCATGCAAATCATCAATTGTTTCTGATTCTGCTGCAAAATCATCAGACTCCTCATCCACCGAAACAACTAATCCAGTCTTTGATTCACGACCCTTTAAATGTAATTCACGCATATCAGCATCCTCATCATCGGACTCATTGCTGCCCCATTGCTCTTCTGCTTCAGAATCCTGTTCCTCTATTACTTCATCATCAACATCTGAAATATCGTCTGTATCACTTATAATTTCTGCATCCTCAATCACAAATTTAAAGTTGCTTCGGGGTGCTTCTTCTACATTTTCCTCTGACTGCCCTATTTCTTCCTCTTCTGCTATTTTAACCTCTGTATCTTTTGCGGTCTCAACAGTTTCAGCCTCAATACTTTCACTTTCGGCTTTTTCCGCCTCGACCTCAATATCCCTTTCAGCCTCAGTGCCTTCAACATCAACCGTCTCATCTTTTACATTTTCTTCAGCATCAGGTTCAATATTTTCAGTTTCAGTCTGTTCGGCTTCTACAGTTTCCTTAACCTCTGTCTCTACATTTTCTTTAGCATCAGGTTCAATATTTTCAACATCAGCCTCTATATTTTCTTTATGTTCAACTTCAGCCTCAGCCGTCTCAGCATTTTCTGCCCCCAGCTTTTCAGCTTCTGTATTTTTCTCTGTTTCAGTACTTGGTTCTGCTTTCTTATTCTTTTTGAACAGCTTTTTTAATAAGCCCTTTTCCTGTTCCTGTACAGGCTCATCCGAAGCCTCCTGCCCGCCGTTTTCTTCTGCCTGCTTCGCCTGTTCCTCTGCTTCCTTCGCCTGTTTTTCCTGTTCCTTCATGAGTTTTTTGAGCTTACGCTTTGATAATTCCTCCGTGCCGTCCCCCATTTCTTCAAACATAATGGTTATCTCAGCTTCCTTCGGATGAATTCTAAGCTCGTCAGCTTCTAACAGCTTTTCTTCCTCATTCCTTAATTCCTGTTCTTCCTCTGAATCGTCCTCTATCCATTGTTTGGCATATACATAAATCAGCTTTTCTGTACTGCCGCCATTATTTTCAATATTTTCAATAATATCAGCAAATTCCGTATTCTTATATGTCGGCAGATATACATCTGCCAAAGCCTTTGCATCATCATCGCGGTTGACTGCCTTTAAAAGCAGATATGTCTTGTAGCTCCATTCATAATCCATATTATGATGAAACGACGCCTCCAAATAAGATAAGAGCCAAGCAGGTTCTTTCTTGTATGCATTATCGTATGCATACTTAACCTGCTTAGTCTCTATCGTATTTTCATCGGCATCAAACATATAAATGTCGTAATATTTCTGTGCCAGTTCCTGATACCCTATGTTTAAATAAAGCTCAACCATAGATGCGATAATACGCTTGGATTCCGGAGCCAGCCTATGTGCCATCAATAAAACTTTTCTTGCATCCTTATATCTTTTTGCGTGAGAAAATATGTCACCACACAATCTGAGAAATTGCGGATTAAGAGACTTCGACAAATCCTGACTGTCAACAATTTCCAATGCCAGACTGTATTCTCTTTGATTTGCCAACTCTTTAATCTTGTTAACACTAGCCATTGAAAGCCCTGTGCTCATACTTCTCACCTCAAACATTAAGTCATTATTTTAAGTTTATCACACAGTACCGTCATTTACAACAATTAATGTCCCTCAAAAACCTTCTCAACCTTTTCAATCACGGTGTCTTTCATGTTGCCTCTTGTCTTCTCATACTGGAGACCGGACTCCATAATTTCAAGAAGCTCCATTCTGTACTGTGTATCGATATCCTTAATGTACTCCATAAGTACATCCTTGATTTCCATAACGAATTCCTTCGTCTGCATCTTTGCAATCATTTCATCAGGATTAAATGTAGATGTACTCTTCATATCCTCCTGCTTACGTGCACAGACTACACACTCCTCGGAGCCAGCCTCATTGACATAACCACAGTTACATGTCCATGTCATTCCATCTGTCCTGTATTTCTCAACTGCATCAATACCTCTCTTCTCCTTAAGGGCAGAAAGTCTATGTAACGGCATTGATACATTAATTGGCACATCATTACATGCAAATACGCCTCTGCTTGTAACATACTTGGAAATGGTAACCTTGGAATCCTTGATAAGAAGAATATCCTTTGCAGGAAGCTTACACTCAATTTCATTTGCAGTAATAAGCGTAACATTTCCCTTCTCAAAAACAAAATCCAAATTCTTAAGAAGAAGCTTCTCCTCATAGAGATTTGTAAGCTCAATATCAGCACGGATTGCCTTAATGTCATCCATGTTATAATTGAAGAACTGTGTACAGATTTTAACTTCCTTGCTGTCTCCTGAAAGAATTACCTTAACCGGTCTTGGAACCAGTCTGTTATAGTAATTGCTTACATATAATTCCTTGCTAATCTTATGCTCTGTGTCCTCCAGCTTTCTCAGAGTAACGGCAGTACCTGACGCAATTGTTCCGACGGAATAATTTGCGAACTGGGTATAGTTAAGCTCCGTACCGATAATTGCATCTGCTTTTCTGCTCTCTGCAAGCTTGATAAGCTTATTCATTGCAACCTCGTTTGCCTGTTCCAGCTTACTGGTAAGCTTTTCACTTTCTGCATCCGACATTTCCGTAACGCCCGCTGCAATTCCCTTAAAGAAGTTTGAACCAAGTACAGTTTGTCCTGAAACAAAGCCTAAATACTGGTCAATTTCGTAGCCCTCGAATCCAGAGCCTGAAGTAATCATCAATTCACCCATTTTAAAATCCCTCCAACTTAAAATATATTCACGCAAATAGGTTATGGACATCCCTATTAAATGAAAAAATTATATCATATTTTGAACACGTTTAAAAGAGTTTTTGTATATTTTATTTAATTTTATGATAATGTTTTTGTGCATTTATGACATTATAACCAAAAAACACACGATTCATGTTAAATTGGGAGTGCAAGCGGTTCCATATTTTCGTATTTGTAATAATAAAATTCAAGGCTGAAATACGTATGCTCCTCACTGTCTGCCACCACTTTCCAATTTTCCAGCTTGTCCAGATTTGGAAAATAGGTATCCGCCTCATAGGAGTAATCTATTTTTGTGACATGTGCATATCTGCAATACGGCAGAAGCATTTCGTAAACAGTACCTCCACCTATGACAAAAATTTCCCTGTCCTTATAATCCTTTAATACCTCAAAAAGCTGCTCCTTTGAATTGGCGGTCACAGCTCCCTTTACCTTGTAATCTGTATTTGTTGATAAAATAATATTGTCACGTCCTGCAAGCGGCAGACCGTTTGGAAAGCCTGCAAGGGTCTTTCTGCCAAGCACAACCACATTTCCCATTGTAGTCTGTCTGAAAAACTTGTGGTCCTCAGGAATTGATACAAGTAAATTCCCTTTATTTCCAATCGCCCAATTATTATCAACGGCAACAATTAAATCCATTTTTTCCTCCTGTCATGCTTATAAAAATCAGCCTGTTCCAATTTGTGTCCCACAAACAGGCTGACATTGCATGTCATATTTCTATAATAATGTAATACAAATTTTTTATATTGCCACAGGTATGTTTTGAACCTGCGGTCCTGTAACATAATCCTCTATAATAAAATCATCCGTGGTAAACGCATAAAAATCCTTTATGTCAGGATTCATGGAGAATTTTGGTGCAGGATATGTAGGTCTTGCGATCAGCTCTTTCACAATCGGTATATGCCTGTCATATATATGTGCATCCGCAATCACATGCACAAGCTCTCCCGGCTCATAGCCCGTAACCTGTGCCAGCATATGCACAAGCACCGCATATTGGACAACATTCCAGTTGTTGGCAGTGAGCACGTCCTGGGACCTCTGGTTCAAAATCGCATTTAATTTATTTCCCGTAACATTAAATGTCATGCTGTATGCACACGGATACAGATTCATTTCATTTAAATCCTGATGCACATAAATATTGGTTATGATTCTTCTGCTGTACGGATTATTTTTCAAGTCGTATATCACCCTGTCAACCTGGTCCATCATCCCTTCCTTGTACTTATGCTTTACACCAAGCTGATACCCGTAAGCCTTGCCGATGGAGCCGTCTTCATCTGCCCATGCATCCCAGATGTGGCTCTTTAAATCCTTGATGTTATTGGACTTTTTCTGCCAAATCCACAAAAGCTCATCAATGGCAGACTTAATATATGTCCTTCGGAGCGTTATTGCCGGAAATTCCTTTGACAGGTCATAACGATTGACTACCCCAAACCGTTTTAGCGTATACGCGTAGCTCCCATCCTCCCACTTCGGGCGTACCTTCTCACCCTCTGTACTATATCCGTGATTAATAATATCATTACACATGTCAATGAACATGTTATCCGCCTTACTCATTTATGTCCCTCCTCGAAAAAATATTTCCGGTAAACTATATACAAATTCAAAAAATGTGATATAATGTCTTCAAATTCGGTAAATGATTCCTATTACTTTGCCATATTCATGGCTGTTTCCAACGATTAACGCAACTACAGAAAGAGAGGTTATTTATGCAAAAAAATTCATTTGCAGAAATTTTAAAAGAAAAAAGAGAGGAGTTTGGATACAGGCAATGTGAAGTAGCTGAAAAGCTTTACATATCCAACTCAACCTACAGCCACTACGAGTCAGGAACCCGTATGCCTACTATAGAAAACCTAATTAAAATATCCGCCTTATATAATATGAATCCTATGGAGCTTCTGTATGTTTTTGCACCTGATGAAGCAAACCACAATCTTGCCTACTTCAATTTTATGAAGCACGGAAAATATGCCTTGTCCACCAAGGAGCTTCGCCTTGTCTCCGACTTTAACATGCTTCCATCAGACGAGCAAAATGCCGTTCTTCACATGGTACGGCTCCTGAAAAAGAATAACTACGTACAATAACTATACCTTTTCATCAATGTTATTTCCAATCAGCATATTTCCAAATGCCTCTGCTGCGTTTTTGTCGTAAGGGTTTTTGGTTGAATAGCGAATCGTGGTAGTCGTGGTACCGCCTGCCACATATGTCCTGCCACATTCCGGGCAAACTGCCATCTTAAGTGCAACGGATGCACTGATAAGCTTAGCTCCAGGCTCGTTTCCCTTTGCTATGGCATTTGACACATGCTGACGCTCGTGGGCACTGACCTTGGCATAAGCCTCCTCAGGCTTTATCACGCCCGGTGTCTTAAATGAAACATCTGCTTCATTTGAACCATCAACATATTTTCTATTTGCACATGTTTTGCACTCGGTGGACGGTTTAACCTTAGACGCACTATCAACCGTGTTGTCTGTGTTAATCGGCGTTACCCTGTCAACATTGCTTACAGGAATTGTATAATTGTAACTGATGTCACCTATGTACATAACAACTGCCTCCCTTCAGAACCTTACATCTCTCTGTATATATGGTATATTTTACTACAGACATCACATATCTACAAGTTTTTTTTCGCTTCTTTGCTTTGTTTTTTGCTGAATACGCAGCCACAATAGTCCTGCCTGTAAAGCCCATATTCCTTGGATAATTGAATGGATCTTAAATAACCGTTTTTCTTCTTAAAATCACTGTACATATAAGCGACATTAAGCTCCTCCGAAAGAGCTTTCCCTATCTCATTGATCCACGCTGCATTTTTGTGGGGACTGATGGAAAGTGTTGTTGTAAATATATCATATCCATTTTCCAGAGCGTACTCTGCCGCCTTCCTCATGCGGAGTGCATAGCATTTGTAGCATCTTGCTCCCCGCTCCGGTTCTTCCTCAAGTCCTTCTGATAACTCCCAAAAACATTCAGGCTCATAATCACCCTCACGGATTGTCACGTTTTTTGCAAAGTCCGCCTCCGCTACAAACCGTTTCAATTCATTTATTCTTTTATTATATTCCTCCTCCTCCGTAATGTTAGGATTATAAAAAAATGCCGTTATATCAAACTCCGGAGAAAGACATTCAAGTACATGGGAGCTGCACGGTGCACAGCATACATGCAACAGCAATTGTTGCTTTTTTGGGTCACTCATATGATTCAATTTCCCTTTCTATTGCAATTTGTACAATATTAAACACCAAAAACAACATGTTTGAAACTGCATTTTAGTTACTTTTGACAATTGACTTTGGCAATAATATACAATATACTATTCTTAGATAAACATTTATAATAATTATAACGATTTACTTATCCTTTATCAAGTAGATTTATTTATTGTGTAATGTAAGAGGAGGTAATTATAATGACAGTAGACCAGGCCGTTAAAAAGTTTAAACTTGAACCCCTTAATGTATACACTGCAAAGGCGAAAGCAAAAGAGCTTAATGTAGACGAAGTGCTTTACATGAATGTTCAGAAAAACAAGTATGCATATGTTGTTCGGGACGGTGCTCGCGGTTTAATGCTCTATCAGGATGAAAAGAGCTTGTATACCAAGATGTACAAAGGTCTTAAAATGACTCCTTTGGAACCTTAAAATATTTCAGGTATGTCACGTAAGTGACATACCTTTTTTATTTTTTATGAAATGACTCTGAATTTCCTATGGGCAGGATTAAAAATCCTGTAAGATACGGACAGACGCTTTGTTCTATATCTGCAATATAAAACGGTCAATCATATCCGTGATATAAACACAAACCAGCCCCAGCACACCCCACAAAAAAGTATAGGGCAGACAGACCTGACCCATGATGTTCCCTCTCACTCCTGAATAATCCCACACACCAAGTTGAAATATTTTATTGACGATAATTCCCGTTAAAAACTCCAGCGTTGTTATAATCAATGCAGCAAGCCCCATTATTTTCAAAATATAAAACGGCTGCCCGCTGTATAAAATATCCAATCCGATTTCACCCACAAGAAGAAAGCAAAAGCCACCGCAAATAATCATGGAATAATGGGAATATCCCCGAAATAGAATCTCAATATAAAAATACGCAATTCCGCCTGTTATCCACAAAATAAAATGGCGGCTGAAATTTTTAACGAACAGATTTGTCTCCGTATTGCCTTCCATATGGCTCACCCTCTCCCATGCACAAGAACAAAGCGTCTTTGACGCTGTAGTCCGAATCTAAAACAAAAAATATGATACGCTTATTTTAACTAAAAATGCCGGCTTTATTCAAAAGCCGGCACATTTTAAGTTACAGTTCTAATTTGTTTTTATAGGAAAGCTTAACGCTATCCAAGCTCTTTTCGGACAGTTCAAGAATAACTGCCGTCGTTCCCTTGGTTCTGCTGTCATTCACCATAAATACATACCATGAATCCTGCTTGCCCTTATCTTCCGAGGTTATATTTTTCACGGTAAGTTCAGCATTGACCGAAAGTTCATTTTGAAATTTTTCCGAGGTATACGGAAGGATTCTCAAAACATTGCTCTCATCAAAGGAGTAATAATCCTTTCTGGATGCCATGTTATATATAACTGCAGCATCAAAATCCCCATTTGTGAAAGTATACTCATATTCCGCATTCATCCTCTGCTTTACCACATATACTAAAAATATTCCAACCGCAAGGACTAAAATGCCTATGCTCATGCTGACACACAACATAAATGCAATTCCAAGCAGTATAAGGGCAACAGAGCCTGCCATTGCCGCAATCTGGGTCTTCTGCGGCTTTCTTTTTAAAATTTGTTCAACATACACATCCATACAGGCTTCTCCTTGTTTCAAAAGCATTGATTCATCCATGACGCAACGCTTACTCCCCAAATGATGCGTCTATCGCCTGTGCAGCCTTCTTTCCTGCTCCCATGGCAAGTATGACAGTTGCAGCACCCGTAACGACGTCGCCGCCTGCATATACATTCTTTCTTGTGCTTTCGTTTGTTTCCTCATTTACAATAATTCCGCCCCACTTCTGGGTCTCTAAGCCCTCCGTCGTCTGTCTGATTAGCGGATTTGGTGACTGTCCGATTGCAATTACAACCGTCTCCACATCTATGATATTGTTAGAGCCTTCAATCGGCTCCGGTCTTCTTCTTCCTGATGCGTCAGGCTCGCCAAGCTTTTGGGCAACAACCTCAATTCCCTTAACCCATCCGTCTTCCCCGTGGATTTTGACAGGGTTATTTAAGAGCTTAAAGATAACGCCCTCCTCCTTTGCGTGTTCCACTTCCTCTTTTCTTGCAGGTACTTCCTCTTCGCCTCTCCTGTATACTATGTATACCTCCTCGGCTCCAAGCCGCTTGGCAGTTCTTGCAGCGTCCATGGCAACGTTTCCTGCACCTACAACTGCAACTCTCCTGCCCACCTTAACAGGCGTCGGAGACTCTCCCTTTTTGTAACCCTTCATAAGATTGACTCTTGTAAGGAATTCATTTGCAGAATAAACACCCAAAAGGTTTTCTCCTGGTATACGAAGGAAGTTTGGAAGTCCGGCTCCCGTTCCCAAAAATACGGCGTCATATCCTTTTGCAAATAAATCATCAACAGTAACAGAGCGTCCCACAACAACATTCGTCTCTATCTTAACACCTAAATCCGTAATGTTTTCAAGCTCCTTTGCAACCAGTGACTTTGGAAGTCTGAATTCAGGAATACCGTAGCTTAATACACCGCCCGCTTTATGGAGTGCCTCAAATATCGTCACCTCATAACCCTTCTTTGCAAGCTCCCCTGCACAGGTAATACCTGCAGGACCAGAGCCTACGACTGCAACTCTCCTGCCATTTTTCTTGATGTCATACTGTGCCTTTTTGCCGTTTTGCATATGATAATCAGCAACAAACCGCTCCAGTCTTCCGATAGAGACAGCCTCTCCCTTAATTCCTCTTACGCACTTACCCTCGCATTGGTTTTCCTGTGGGCACACACGTCCACAAATTGCAGGAAGTGCATTTTCACTCGTTATAATCTCGTAAGCCTCCTCAAAATTGCCTGCTGCCACCTGCTCAATAAAACCCGGAATCGGTACATTTACAGGGCAGCCTGTCATACAAGGCTTATTCTTACAATTGATACATCTTGTTGCCTCCTCGATAGCCATTTCAGCAGTATATCCCGTGGCAACCTCCTCAAAATTTTTATTTCTTACATCCGGCTCCTGTTGTGGCATGGGAACCTTTGTCAAACTCATATTCGGCATAGTTTTAATCTCCTCTTCCTTTCATTATGATAACCGCATCATGCACGCATGTTCCTCTTCCTTGAAGAATGACTGTCTATGCATACACTCATCAAAATCCACAAGGAATCCGTCAAAATCCGGACCATCTACGCAGGCAAATTTTGTTTCGCCTCCAACAGTAACACGGCAGCCTCCGCACATTCCCGTTCCATCAATCATAATTGGGTTTAAGGAAACTGCTGTATGCAAATCATACTTTTTCGTAACTGCAACAACATTTTTCATCATAATAAGCGGTCCGATTGCGATTGCATGGTCATACTTTTCTCCTGATTCAATCAGCTCCTGAAGCTTGTTGGTAACAAAGCCTTTTCCTCCAAGGCTTCCATCGTCCGTCATAATGTAAACATTCTTGCAGAACTGCTCGAACTTTTCAGCCAAAATAACAAATTCAGCAGAACGTCCTCCGATAATCACGCTTACCTCAACACCCTCCTCAGAAAGCTTTTTCAGCTGCGGATAAAGCGGTGCTGCTCCCACGCCGCCTGCTATACCGATTACCCTGTTCCATTTATCAATTTCAAAAGGTGCAGGTTGTCCCAAAGGACCTACAAAGTCACAGAAGCTGCCACCTGCTTCTAAACCTGCCATCAGCTTCGTGGAATATCCCACCACCTGAAAAATAATGGTAACACTGTTTTTCTCCCTGTCAAAATCAGCAATTGTGAGAGGGATTCTCTCACCCTCATCATCTACTCTTACTATAACAAACTGTCCTGCCTCGCAGCGTGCTGACACATACGGTGCCTCCACATCCATCAAGATAACAGCCTGGTTAAGAACTTCTTTTTTTAAAATCTTATACACGAGATTTATCCCCCATTCAAAAATTAAAATAACTGCATACGCAAAATCTTTGTCATTTTAACATATTTTATATAAAATGAAAAGTGCTTTGGAAAATTATCATCATTATTTTACATTTTTGCCCGTAGCTCAAACTATTTCGTCAAAAAAACAGTTTCCTGAAAAACTGTCCATATTTATTTCCTCATCATCAAAAACCCTGACCATAATACCATAGCCGTCTATTACCTCCTCCACAAGCCCGTTTTTTTCAAGCAATGCTCCCATTTCATGACTTCCATCCGCAAACAACCGCTGATAAGAGGCATTCGGTATCATAATGTTACAGTGTCCACAGCTATACTCTTTGCTTATGGAAACAATCATTTCCAGAAAAATATCAAAGCTATCGTCAAAAAGCTCATAACGGTCTATGTAAATGGTGCTTCCGTAAACATCATAAGAACACACTCCCTTGATTATCATATCCCCGCCTGATTTTTCATAAAGCACACAGACATCTCCGTTTTGGCATTTATGCTCCAAATACATCTGCTCTAAATACGCCGCATTTCTTTTGCAGTATATCCTGTACTGTTCTCCGAGTGCCCGATTGATTAAAGCGGCAAGTGTCCCAAGAAAATCCCTGCTGCAATTTCCCAAAAGACATATCTGATACGAATTAACATGCCTGACACTTGATTCCCCTGAAAGCTTGAGCCGTATCCTTTTTGTTTCATAAACAGGGGAAAAACCAAGCCCGATATAATACCTTCTGTCCTTCGGCATCAAAAAGCCAAATTTCGCACCCCTTCTTTCCGCATGGGAAAGGGCATATTGCATCATGCTTTTCATAATTCCTTTTTTTCTGTACTTTGGAATTACTGCAACACCGACAACATATACCGCTTTTACCTCTTTTCCATAATAAATGACATCGTAATAATTAAGATGTATCATCCCCACCACATTCTGATTGGAGGACGCAACCACAATATCATTTAATTTACAGATTGTGTCAAAATAATAGTCCGTAAATGGTGGGGCGTCCTCAAAGGTTTCATCCCAAAGACTTTTTATTTTTCCTATATCTCCGTTATATATTGAAAATTCTATGGGTTCAATATCCATGTGCCCTTATCCTTTCTTTTTGCAGACAAATTATTTTGCTGCCGGACAGCCCATGCAGCCCTCACAACCTGACTGCTTTGCCATATCACTGCTTATCCTGTAATCAAAATTATCCACTGTTTCAAGAAGACATATTGCCTGGGCACTTATGCCCTTCCCCTCCCCTGTAAATCCAAGTTCTTCCTCCGTTGTTGCCTTTATGTTTATCTGCCCGATATCTATCCCAAGGGCGGCTGCCACAGCTTCTCTCATTTGCGGAATGTATGGTGCAAGCTTCGGCTTTTGTGCAATTACCGTAGCGTCAATATTCCCAATCAGCATGTTTTCTTTATCAATCAGTGTCCTGACATTTTTTAACAGCCAGATACTGTCGGCATCCTTAAATTTACTGTCCGTATCCGGGAAATGTCTGCCGATGTCTCCCAGTGCCGCTGCCCCAAGCAATGCATCCATAATTGCATGTACAAGAACATCGGCATCCGAGTGCCCCAAAAGTCCTTTTTCATATGGTATCGTTACTCCGCCCAAAATAAGCGTTCTGCCGTCAACCAGCTTATGGACATCATATCCCATTCCTACCCGCATTCATGTATCCTCCATTTTTTTATATATTCTGTCTGAAATACAACTTTTGCCTATTTGGTACAACTACATTTCAGAGTCAAGAAGTTTTTCCTGTCTTTCATGAGCATCTATAAGATTTCTCATGCACATAGTATCACATTTCATCTGTCAATATCAACACTTGGATGAATGTGCCATATCATTACATTCCTAAAAATAAATATTGATATTGGTAATATTAGTATAGTAGGAAATTTTATATTTACTGATTTGCATTTTCATTGTAAAATAAAAGTAGATTTATGTTGTATAACATAAAGTAGCATCGTTTTGTTTCATAAGAAAATCTTGTGAACAACATCAATTTTTTAAGGAGGATTTTAAATATGGGAAGATCAGGCGGTGGTGGCGGAGGCCATCACAGTAGTGGTCACAGCGGTGGCAGTCACCACGGAAGCAGCCATCATAGTTATGGGGGGTCATCACGTGGAGGTTCAAGCTTCCACAGCGGCGGTGGCGGTGGACACAACCGTCCGCCAAGTTGGGAACGAAGACCTTCATATAATCATCCACCAAGACATTATAACTACGGGCCAAGATACAGGGATTACGGACCGGGTATGCCGCCACCCCCACCACCAAGGCGTCGTTATTACGGCAGTTCAGGTTCAAGCGGCTGTGGCATCTTTGTTGTTATGATTATAATATTTGTAATTCTTGGCTGCATGTCACTGGTTTCCGGCGGAGGCGGAACCGTAACAGACAGTAACCTGTCCGAATATGCAGAACAGCAGTACCAAAAGATTTTTAATGGTCGTGAGGATTGCCTGCTAATCGTGTTGGATGATCAGGATAACGGACAGATAAAATATGGTGCTAGGACAAATTCCATCCTTGACTATTATAATGATACGTTATGGGATACATACGACAGACATTACAATGATGACTTGGGAATTCAGTTAAAGGGTATGTTTGTGGATACCGCAGACAAAATAGCTGCTGACGGTGTTGCACCACTGAATGCTGATAAGGGCTTTGACAGCCATTGCTACCGTGACGACATCAACTGGGTTGACACAAAGGGAAATCTACAGGATGGTGCCAAGTATTTTTACGACAAGACGGGTATCCAGCCATATGTACTTCTTGTAAAGTCAAAAACCATAGCGAAGGCAACCAATAAATCTTCGGGTGTTTTAAAGGTTCTTATCATTGCCGTCGCTGCTATCATTATATTGCTGATAGCATTTAAGTGGTGGAAAAAGAGAACCGCACAAAAGAACAAGGAACAGGAGGATTTGGAGCGTACCTTGAGCACACCGCTTGAAACCTTCGGAAGTGAAACCTCAGACCTTGAAAAAAAATATGATGATGACCCGACAAACGATCCATAAAAAGAATTAAGTAAATCAAATAGAGGGCTGTCGCAGTAAGGATTAAGGCACACAGTTGCTTACCCGCGACGAGCCCTCTGTTGTTTTGTATTTTTACAACCTGTGCTATCTAAGCATATTAAGATATTTGCCTTTCTATTATGGCTTGTGGGGCACTCCCTTGAACTCGTACACAGCCATGTTGCCA
>JAMPBO010000021.1 GCA_023666705.1 Bacteroides sp. | reverse complement strand
ATGCAATTGATTATGAAACTCTGGTTCTGGTTCCGGTACAATGAGGGATGTGTTGATTATTAAATAGGTGATTGCGAAATGTCATATTATCGATAAGTAGTTGTACAATATAGACAATATCGCAAGCAAGGCATTGTGGAGCCGTCGGTACTTAGCGAGGTCTCTTCGAGCTTAGTACCGTTACGTGCGACACATAACGAAAGTGTGCCTTGTGGTGATTTGTCTATATTGTACAACGAACGTTTTCAAAAGACAGAGTTTTGCAATTGCCTAGATTATTAAAGAAAAAAAGGAGAGCAAACATGAAAAAAAGAATACTGGCATACTTAAATTACATAGATAATTTAATCGAACAGGATAACGGAAATTGGGAACAGGAAGCAAAGAAGCATCTGGTGCAGATTGCTTTTTTTGCCCACGAGCGTCAGGTTCACCTGATTGTCATGGCATTGTTTGCAATTGCGGAAATTATTTGTATCCTATATGTACATTTTACGGGCAGCCTTGCGATACTGGCACTTTCTGCCGCAATCCTTATTTTGCTTGTTCCTTATATCATGCACTATTATCTGCTGGAAAATAGTGTACAGAGAATGTATGTGCAATACGATGCCATGATGAATAAAATAGAATCGTCATTCCATATGTAGGATGAATGAAAATAGCCGTTGCTACCGGAATAGCAACGGCTAACACAAAAACTAAGTGCAATATTTTTTCTGGGTCCGTAATATTAAAGCAGGACAGCTTATCTTTTACTGGATGAAGTTGTGTTCTTTTTGTTATTATTGCTGTTCGTGTTGCTGTCCTCGCCCTCTAACATATCCTCGGCACCATCAATTACGCCGTCAACTGCATCCTTGGCACCATTTGTTACATCATCAGCTGCATCCTTAATGTCGTTTGCAGCACCATTGCTGGTAGAGCCTGAATTGTTGTTGTCATTGTTACTGTTTTGGGTTGTGTTGGTCTGATTGGTTGCACTTGAACCAGAACTCCCATTGTTTGCCTCGTCATTAGAGCCACATGCAGTAAGTGCAAATGTCAATGTCAAAAGAGTAGCAGCAAGTGCTAATGTAGATTTTATTCTTTTCATAAATATTCACTCCTTCTATATAGAAAATAATGTATCAATAGTATTACCTTTATTGGATAAAATATTTATGTAATCAAAAAGTAATTTAAAAAATAAAAATATGCCACAAGAGAATTCATTTTTAAATGAATTCCCTGCAGCATATCATAGTAAGGGCTTTAATTAGTTGTCAGGAGTAATACAGGCACAATCTGTCGGGTCTGTGCAGGAATTACAAGCTTCCTTATTATCAAGCGGGTTGCATGGTTCCAGTGGTTTGATATTCCGGTCGAGCAGACTGCCGCTTACAAATGTCATACACAAGGACTCGTCCTCAGGTGCTAAAGTACCCTTGGATATTACCGGTCTGCCGTTATGCGGAAGCTGATACTGCGTAAAATAAATTGTCTTAACAATCAGCGTAAGCCCAACTGTGATTGTACCGTCTGCTATATCAAAATCTAACACTTTCGGTATCGACATCAAGTTAAGCCCTTGGTTTATCGTGTTGTTAGTTGACGCAAATCCAATATAGTTCAGTTCCGGAGAGGCGATTGCACCGTCCGTATAGGAGACACCATAAGGAGCAAAAAGCTCAAGTGTAACGGATGACGGATTGGTGTCTGCATTGTAGCCCGCATCTTCCGTGCTGGTAGGAAGATAAACAACACCGCCAACCGTTGCAGTTGTCAGAAGCCTCTTGCAGCAGTCATAAAGTCTTACTGCAAAAGAAACTGTCAGATTTGTGAGGGTAACCTCGTAGCAGTTCGGTCTGGAGTTGATTGGGCTGATTGCAACAGGGTCAGTAGGAACTGTGATATCTATAACCTCTGCACTTGCGTATGCCGCCGTTGGAAAACCGGTCAGCAAATCTGCAGGCAAAGTAATGGAACGACACACATTTATTCCTATTTCATCATATACGACAGGAGCCAGAACCGTTAAATATTCAGGTGTACCGCATTGAGGTTCAACACATACATCGTGACAGGAATCGCAGCCGTTTGAATTACGGATTGTGTTACTGATTACTCTTTTGTTACAGCCACAGGATTTAGACATAGTTTTATTCCTTTCAAATTATGCTTACAATAATATATTCGCATTTGTAATTTTTGTTCTATAACTTCCATATATTGTATTTAAAGAAATAATGGAGCGGATTATGGAAAAAATCTTTCGGTTACAAAATGGCAGGCGGGTAGTAGTCTGCGATGAGGGTAATAATATCAATATCATTTTGTTTTCAAACCAGCGAAATATTCAATGGAGTGTGCTGCGGCGGGATTATGGGTCGGAGCTTTGTACCTGCATGTCGGGGGATGATATTTGCCTTGCTTATCTCAATACCGCAAATGATTTAATCTGGGATGTGGTAGGAGGAGAAAACAGAATCATACTCCTTTCGGATATAGGAAATGTAAAAAATATAAGAAACATTAAGCTTGAAAAAATGAATGACAGGGCACTTTTGATTTATCAGACTGATAATCCCGCAAGTAACAGGCAGGAACTAATCTATTCGTTCCCGGAGTCGGAACGAAAAAGCAGGCTGCTTGTCTCAGGCGAGCAGATTATCGAGGACTATATCCTGTATTACAATGGGGAGCATTATATTTTGCGGTGCAAATACAGAAATGAGCCTGCATTAAAGACATTTGTGTTAAAGGCAGGTGCTTCAGGAGAGCTTACTGCAGAAGAGCAGATTATGTGTAAGGCGGAATATATAGATGAGTTAAAGGGAAAATGCAAGATAAAGCAGGAGGAATTTGACCGTGTAAGTGCCGGGCTCCGTGAGGAGTTTGAGGAAAATCTGAAAAAGCGGGCGGAGGATATGGAAAAAAGGTATCGGGCACAATATGATGAGTTAGTGAAGCTTACAAAAGACATTCAGGAGGAGGGAAAAAAATGGAGACAATTATACTATAAAAGTGTTAAATCATAATTTGGATTAACATAACATCTGGAAAAAAGGGTAGAAAAATAGCGGTTTTTTTAGAATTTTGCTTGACATAATATGGAATTTGGTTTACAATAAAAATTGCAACCTTTTTTGGGAAAAATCTGAAAAGGTTGCCCAAATATATTGTATCTAAATGATATTATAACACAATATATGGATTTGTAAAGGGGTTATTATGAAAAATGAAAAAAATTTAGAAACGAAAAAAAATAATGAGTCCGACGAGTCCTTTAACAGAAGAAATGTCGATAGCATAAAGCGGCTGATTGTGCTTGCAGCATTGTTTATGTTCGTGCTTCCGATGATGGTATCGCTATATCTTATGATGAGGTTAAACAGTCTTGAGAGAAGAATGGATGACTTGATTAATACGCTGGGTGATACGAAGGTCAGTGTTGAGAAATCCCTTACAACCGAGTGGGGCGAAATCCAAATGGCACTGGGATCCGAACTTGATGATTACGCCTCGGACAATATTGACAAAACAAGAGTTGAGGACAGCCAGATACTTGCAAATTCATATTCTTCGGAAGAACAGGCAGATGTGTCGGAGGAGACACAGGCTTCTGTGGAAGCAACGGAACCTGTTATGAACGGCAAAAAGGTTTATCTTACCTTTGATGATGGACCAAGCAGTCATACCGGAGAGCTTTTGGATGTATTAAAAGATAAGAATGTGAAAGCAACTTTCTTTGTGGTACATAATCCGGACGAGTCACTTTGGGATGAGTATAGAAGGATCGTTGCAGATGGACATACACTTGGCATGCATTCTTACACCCATGTGTACAGTGAGATATATGCATCAAAGGAAGCATTTATCAAGGATGTCAGTGAGTTACATACTTTCCTGTATGAGCAGACAGGAGTCAACTGCAGATATTACAGATTTCCTGGCGGAAGCTCCAATACGGTTTCAGACGTTGACATACAGGAGCTTATGGAATATTTGTACAAGGAAGATATCAGATACTATGACTGGAACGCATTAAGCGGGGACGCCATGACAGCCAACATGGATCCGGACGAGTTGAACGAGACGGTTATGAATTATGTAAGGGCAAACGAGGGCGATTCCATGGTGCTGATGCATGATCTTGAGACGAGTGAGACAACCATAGAAGCGTTGGGAGATTTGATTGATACCCTTAGGGCAGAGGGATATGAGATTTGTCCGATTGATGATTACACCACACCGGTACAGCATGTAAGCTATACACCTGATTATGAAGAATAATTGCGAGGAAATGACAGCATGGATTTTACGGAGGCTGTAAGATATATTGAAAATAAAAATAAGCTCGGTCAGCGACCGGGCTTAGATAGTATAAAGGAGCTTTTACGTAGGTTAGGCAATCCGCAGGAACAGGTGAAATGCCTGCATATTGCCGGGACCAATGGTAAGGGCTCTGTTTTTGCTTTTATGCAGGATATTTTGATAACAGCAGGATATCGTGTGGGCAGGTATGTGTCTCCGACCATATTTACATATCTGGAACGGTTTCAGTTAAATGGTACATACATTGATGGTGATACCTTTTCCAATGTGCTGACAACAGTAGCATGTAAGGCGGAAGACATGCAAAGAGACGGATTTCTTTCGCCTACTGCATTTGAGATAGAAACGGCGGTTGCATTTTTACTGTTTTATGAGCAAAGGGTGGATTTTGCACTGATTGAGTGTGGGATGGGAGGCTTGCTGGATGGAACCAATGTTTTGAAGAGGCCGTATCTGTCAGTTATGACGCAGATTTCAAGGGACCATATGCAGTTTTTGGGAGACACGGTAGAAGAAATTGCCGTTCAGAAGGCGGGCATCATAAAAGAGAAAAGTCTGTGTGTATCCGCACCGCAGGAGAAAAGAGTATTTGATGTGCTTGCAAAAACCTGCAAAGAGAAAAGCACGGCATTTTTCCCGGTTGAGGATAAGAATATCAAGATTCTGGATATGGATATCAAGGGAACCACATTTACCTATAAGGATGAGGAATATTTTATTTCTGCGTTGGGAGAATATCAGGTTGTAAATGCTGCGACAGCCATTGAAGCGGCAACCCATATTGAAAATGTTACCATTGATACAATAAAAAATGCCATAAGGAAAACAAGGTGGCTGGGAAGATTTACCTTGGTGCGGGAAGCCCCTTATGTGGTAGTTGACGGTGCCCATAACGAGCAGGCATGGTATGCATTAAAAAAATCCCTGCATAAATATTTTACAAATAAGAAGATTATATATATAATAGGAGTATTAAGGGATAAAGAGTATGGGAAGCTGGTGGATATATTGTCCGGCACGATGCAATATGCCATAGTGGTTACCCCAAATAATGACAGAGGGCTTGAAAATACAGTGCTTGCAGAGCTGATTGCAAAAAGGGGAGTCAATACCGTGACAGCAAAAAATACGGAAACGGCGATGCAGTATGCACTTGAAATTGCCTGTCAGGATGACGTGATTGTTGTGTGCGGCTCTCTTTCCTTTATCGGGGATTACATGCGTGATATCTAAAGGACAGCATTCGTAAGAAGGGGTATATGTCGGTGGGAACAAAACTTCCTATTAAATAAAGAGATAAAGAAATGGACAAGATAAAGAAGATACTAAATAATGAAAGATATCAATATTATGTAAACTATATAGAAACGATGGAGACGGACAGGAATTATTGTCTGCACGGAATGGAACACAGTCTTGATGTTGCGAGAATCGCTTATATTATAAGCCTGGAGCATAATATGGGGATAGACAAGGAGCTTATTTATGCCATGGCACTTTTGCACGATATAGGGCGGGCGGAAGAATATAAGGATGGAAGTCCCCACCATCAGGCAGGCGTTGACATTGCAGGGGATATACTGGATGAGGCAGGCTTTTCGGAGTCTGACCGAAACAGGATTTGCAGGGCGATTGCCTGTCACAAAAATGAACAAACAGGTGATGGAATTGCAGAACTGTTATATAAGGCAGATAAGCTTTCAAGAAAATGCTTTGACTGTGGGGCATATGACAGCTGCTATTGGGATGATGAAATGAAAAACAAGTCTATCATATATTAATTTTTGAGATGGAATTACAGTGAAGGTTCGGCATGTGGTATACATTTTGGGGAAAATAAATTTCACCTTGTGTGATGCAAAAAAAGGAGCAGGGAAGCAGAAATGCAGATTGGCAACACAAATTTTGAAATAGGCAGACGTCCGTATATCATGGGGATTTTAAATGTTACCCCTGATTCATTTTCGGATGGGGGAAATTACACAAATGTTGACAAGGCACTGAAACGGACAAAGCAAATGATTGATGAAGGTGCTGATATCATCGATGTGGGCGGTGAGTCAACAAGACCGGGGTACGTTAAAATATCGGAGCAGGAGGAAATAGAGAGAACCTGCTTTATTATAGAAGCAATCAAAGAAAATTTTAATATTCCCGTTTCCCTTGACACCTACAAGCCGAAGGTTGCACAGGCAGGAATTCTTGCAGGTGCGGATATGATAAATGACATATGGGGATTGAAATGGGATGATGCCATGGCGGAGACGATTGCACGTTTTGGGGTTGCCTGCTGCCTGATGCATAACAGACATGAAGCAGCGTATAGGGATTTTTTACGTGAGGTTGTGTCCGGTTTACAGGAGAGCGTGGATATGGCTTTGGCGGCAGGGATTCGTGCCGACAAGGTGATGCTTGACCCTGGGGTGGGCTTTGCAAAGGATACGAAGCAAAATCTTAGCATATTGAACCACCTTAAGACGGTAGTTGACATGGGATACCCTGTTTTGCTTGGAACGTCGAGAAAATCGGTTATCGGTAACGTACTTGGTTTGCCTGTGGATGAGAGAGTGGAGGGAACGGTTGCTACCTCTGTCATAGGGCTTATGAGTGGCTGTACCTTTTTTCGGGTACATGATGTTTTGGAAAATTACAGGGCACTGAAAATGGCGGATGCAATCAGGAAGGAGATATATGGATAAGATTGTCATAAAGGACTTGGAACTATTTGCATATCACGGCGTTTTGCCGCAGGAAAAAAGGGAGGGGCAGACCTTCATTGTCACGGTGGAGCTGTTTTTGGACTTGCATGGTGCGGGAACGGAGGATGACCTGTCCGAGACTGTAAATTATGCAATGGTATGTAATACGATTTCCAGGGTTATGACAGAAGAAAAATACGACCTGATTGAGGCGGCTGCCGAAACGGTTGCAGATACCATTTTGCTTGAATATGAAAAGGTGAGTATGGTGCATGTCATTTTAAGTAAGCCTGAGGCACCGATTGAAATGACCTTTGATACCGTATGCGTGGATATTACAAGAGGGAGACATACGGTATATCTGGGGCTTGGCTCCAATCTGGGCGACAGGGAGAGCTACCTTGATTATGCAGTTGATCAGTTGAATAAGGATGAGTACATAAAGGTAAATAAGGTGTCGACGTATATCAATACAAAACCGTATGGGGATGTGGAGCAGGACGATTTTTTGAATGGCTGTCTGGAGATAGAAACCCTGTATTCCCCGCAGGAGCTTCTGGCGATTATCGGTGATATTGAGCAGGGTGCAGGGCGAAAAAGACTGATTCATTGGGGACCGAGGACACTGGATATCGATATCCTTTTATATGACAGGGAAATTATTATGGAGGAAAATTTAAAAATTCCCCATGCCGAGATGGCAAAACGGCAATTTGTGTTGGAGCCGCTTTGCGAGATAGCGCCGTTTGCATATCATCCCGGTTATAACAGGACAATAATAGAGCTTTTAGATATATTGCATCAAAATGAGGAGACGACAGGCAAATAATGTTCAAAATAAATAGGGGGTGTAGACATGTCGTACAAAACATTTGCAGCCATATATGTGGGGTCAAGTGAAATTGCAATGAAAATCTATGAAATCAGTGGGAGGAAAAGCTTCAAGCAGCTTGATGCAGTGAATAATATTGTCGAGCTTGCCAAGGATACCTACAGCAACGGATTTCTCTCAACCGAGTCCATACGTCAGATATGTGACATTCTTTCAAGCTTTAAAATCAAAATGAAGGAATATCAGGTATCTGATTACAGGGCATACGCAACAAGTGCTGTCCGCGAGGCGGAAAACCGGGATATTGTACTGGATACAATCAAACGAAGAACGGGCTTTGATGTTAAGGTACTGAGCAATTCGGAGCAGCGGTACACAAACTTTAAGGGACTTGTTGCAAAGTATGATAATTTTCATCAGGTTGTGAGCAAAAATACTGCCTTTGTTGATATCGGAGCAGGCAGTGTGCAAATTTCACTGTTTGACAAAAACAGTCTTGTTGTAACGGAAAATATTCCAATCGGAGCGGTCCGGATCAGGGATTATCTTTCCATTATCGGAACGAGGAGCGGACGACTGGACCGGCTTTTGGAGGAGTACGTTGAAAGTGATATCGTGGCTTTCCGAAATATTTACTTAAACGATAAGGAAATCAAAAATTTAATTGCTGTTGGAGAGGTTGTCAATGCACTGAAAAAAATAGCCCCTGAGCTTGATATCAGCGAGAAGGTAAACCGTGCACAGTTTTATGCAATGTACAAAAGAATCGTAAGCATGACGCCGCAGGAGCTTTCGGAAAAATACGGAATCCCTTATGAGCGTGCTACGCTTATGCTTCCTAACATAATCATTTACCAGTCCTTCTTAAATAACTGTAAGGCAGAGGAAATGTATGTGCCAAATGTGGACTTTTGTGAAGGAATCACAGCATCCTACATGGATGAAGGTGCAAAAATCGTGTTTGACCACAATTTTGATGAGGACATCATTGCATCAGCATATTATCTTGCAAGGAGATACAGGTGCAGCAGAACCCATGCGGAGCGGGTTTCCGATTATGCCTTAAAAATATTTGACGGCATAAAAAAAGTGTATGGAATGGGGAAACGGGAACGGCTTCAGCTCCAGATAGCAGCGATTTTACATGAATGTGGAAATTACATTAACATGCATGACGGTGCAAGCAATTCATACCATATCGTTGCAAATACGGAGATAATCGGACTTTCGCATAAGGAGCGTATGGAGGTTGCCAATATCGTAAAATACAACATCCTGTATCTTCCATCGAGAGATAAAATGGAAAATGAGCTGGGTGACTGCGATTATATGACAATTGCCAAGCTTGCGGCAATTATGAGGATTGCAAATGTTATGGACAAGAGCCATAAGCAGAAGCTTGAGGATGTGTCTGTAACGGTTAAGGATGAACAGGTAATCATATCAGCAAAGACATATGAGGATATTTCCCTTGAGTCGGGATTGTTTCTGGCAAAGGGAGATTTCTTCGAAAAAGTATATGGAATCAGACCGGTACTCAGATTAAAAAGGAGTGTGTAGTTATGGATAAGAAACAACTGGAAAAGTACGAAAATTATTCAAACAGGGAGCTGAGCTGGCTTCAATTTAACTATAGAATCCTCGGAGAGGCAAAGGACAAAACCCTTCCGCTTTTTGAGAGGCTTAAATTTCTTGGCATTACCGCATCAAATTTAGACGAGTTCTTTATGATAAGGGTGGCGTCGCTGATTGACCTTGTGCATGCGGGAGTTAAAAAGAAAGATATTGCGGGACTGACACCGGAGGAGCAGCTTGAAAAAATTATACCTGAAACAAAAAATATGATGTCGTCACAGTACATGACCTTGAACCGTTCGCTGCTTCCTGCAATGGAGGATAAGGGGTTAAAGCTTGTAAAGCATTACGAGGATTTGACGGAAAAGCAGGAACGGTATGTGGATAAATATTTCCACAAGGATGTCTATCCCGTACTTACGCCTATGGCGGTGGACTCGTCAAGACCGTTTCCGTTGATAAGTAATAAAACCCTGAATATCGGAGCATTGATACGTGACAAGAAAAAGGATGTCATAGACATTGCAACTGTTCAGGTGCCATCGGTTCTGCCGAGAATCGTGGAGCTGCCCGCTGAGGGAGAGACACGTGAAATTATTCTGCTTGAAGAGATTATCGAAAAAAATCTCGGAAAGCTGTTTCTTAATTATGAGATTGTATGTGCCCATCCATACCGTATTATGAGAAATGCGGATCTTGCCATAGATGAGGATGATGCCGCTGATTTGCTCAAGGAAATTGAAAAGCAGATAAAAAAACGGGCATGGGGCGAGGTAATTAAGCTTGAGGTTGAGACGGATATGGATAGACGGCTGCTAAAGGAGCTGAAAAAACAGCTACAGGTTTCAAGCGAGGCTGTTTACGCCATAAATGGACCGCTGGACCTTACATTCCTTATGAAGGTCAGCGATTTGGACGGATTTGAGCATCTGTGCAATAAGAAATATATTCCGCAGCCGGTAAAGGCAATCAATCATGATGAAAATATATTTGACCAGATAAAACGCAAGGATATTTTACTGCATCATCCGTATGATGAATTTACGCCTGTCATACAGTTTATTAAGCAGGCAGCAGTTGACCCGAACGTGCTTGCCATCAAGCAGACCCTTTACCGTGTAAGCGGAAATTCGCCGATTGTGGCAGCACTTGCACAGGCAGCGGAGAATGGAAAGCAGGTAACGGTTCTCGTGGAGCTTAAGGCACGCTTTGACGAGGAAAACAACATTAACTGGGCAAAGATGCTTGAGAAGGCAGGCTGTCATGTTATATACGGACTGGTGGGATTAAAGACCCACTCGAAGATAGCACTTGTCGTGAGACGTGAGGAGGAGGGCATCAAACGGTATGTCCATCTCGGAACGGGAAACTACAATGACATAACGGCAAAGCTTTACACGGATATGGGCATGCTTACGGCATCCGATGCAATCGGAGAGGACGCAACGGCTGTGTTTAACATGCTGTCAGGCTACTCAGAACCACTTGCATGGAATAAGCTTCTGGTTGCCCCTATCTGGATGAAAAATAAGTTTGTCAGCCTGATAAGGCGTGAAGCAGAAAATGCCAGAATGGGCAAGGAGGCACGTATTATCGCTAAAATGAATTCGCTTTGCGACCCTGTTATCATAAGTGCACTGTACGAGGCTTCAAATGCAGGTGTAAAAATTGACCTGATTGTCAGGGGTATATGTTGTCTTAAAACAGGTATACACCAGCTCAGTGAAAATATAACGGTAAGGTCCATTGTCGGTAATTTTCTTGAGCACTCAAGAATATTCTATTTCTACAACGGCGGATTTGAGGATGTTTATATGGGCAGTGCCGACTGGATGCCGAGAAACCTTGACAAGAGAGTAGAGATTACATTCCCGGTGGAGGATGAGGACTTAAAGCGGGATGTAATTGAAATATTAAATATACAGCTTGCGGATACATTAAAGGCATATATATTAAAGCCGGACGGCTCCTATGAAAAGCAGGATTTGAGGGGACGGGATAAGCTAGAGGCACAGGCATATTTCTGCAAGCGGGCAATGAACAGCACGAAGGAAGAAGGAAGTCAGGCTGTTTCCAGGGTTTTTATTCCGAGAACATCTGAAAAATAACGGCTGTTGTTCACCTTTTTTTCACACATTTTTGCTTGACTGGAAATTTATATTGATGTAATAGATATAAGGTAGAGTTAAAATGTGGAAAAAATAAAATGTAGGATTACAGGAAAGAAGGAAAGCGACAAAATGTTAAAGACGTTGGCAGCTCAGATTAAGGAATACAAGACTGCTTCCATACTTACCCCGGTTTGTATGATATTTGAGGTTATTTTTGAGACTCTGATACCGTTTTTGCTTCAATCACTGGTGGATGATGGAGTAGACAAGGGTGACATGAATCACATTGTACTTATGGGAGGTCTTATGGTTCTTCTCGCAGCAGGAGGACTTGTATCGGGTGTACTCGGAGGTGTGTACGGCTCCAAGGCATCAACAGGCTTTGCCAAGAATTTGAGAGGGGCAATGTATGACAATATACAGACCTTTTCATTTTCAAATATTGATAAATTTTCAACAGCAGGTCTTGTGACAAGGCTTACAACTGACGTGAACAACCTGCAGATGGCATATCAGATGCTGCTTAGAATGTGTATGCGTGCACCTGCAAGCATGATATTTGCAATGGTTATGGCGTTTATGATAAGCCCAAGGCTTGCAAGCATTTACCTTGTGGCGGTTTTGGCACTCAGTGTTGTCCTTATGATTATTATTCGGTTTGCCATGAAATATTTCACACAGGTATTTAAAAAGTACGATGATTTAAATGCCAGTGTACAGGAAAATGTTTCTGCAATCCGGGTTGTAAAAGCATTTGTCAGGGAGGACTTTGAAAAGAAAAAATTTGCAAATGCAAGTGAAATGGTTTACAGCATGTTTTTGAAGGCGGAGAAAGTATTATCCTTTAACTCACCTGTCATGATGTTTACCGTGTATACATGTATTATCGGAATCAGCTGGATTGGTGCCCATATGATAGTGTCAAATACCTTGAAAACAGGTCAGCTGATGAGCCTGCTCACGTACTGCATGAACATACTGATGAGCCTTATGATGCTCTCCATGATATTTGTAATGATGTCCATGAGTGTGGCAAGTGCAAAACGTATTGCGGAGGTCATTGAGGAGAAGGCTGACATTGTAAATCCTGAAAATCCTGTTATGGAGATAGCGGACGGAAGCATAGATTTCAACGACGTGTATTTTAAATATGCAAAGGGAAAGGATAATGGCGAGGAACGGTATGTTCTGGCGGATATCAATGTCCATATTAAGGCGGGCGAAACGATTGGTATTATAGGCGGAACGGGAAGCTCGAAATCCAGTCTGGTCAATCTGATCAGCAGGCTCTATGACGTGACAAAGGGAGAACTGCTTGTAGGAGGAATTGACGTCAGAAAATATGACATTGAGTCACTTCGGAATGAAGTGTCTGTTGTCCTTCAAAAAAATGTACTGTTCAGCGGTACAATTTATGAAAATTTAAGATGGGGCGATAAGAATGCCACGGATGAGGAGTGTGAAAGGGCATGTAAGCTTGCCTGTGCCGACGAATTTATCAATGCATTTCCTGACGGCTACAATACACGTATTGAGCAGGGAGGTACCAACGTTTCAGGTGGTCAGAGGCAGAGACTCTGTATTGCAAGGGCACTTTTAAAGAAGCCGAAAATCCTCATACTCGATGACAGTACAAGTGCAGTGGATACGGCAACGGACGCAAAAATCAGAAAGGCATTTGCCGAGGAAATTCCAAACACGACAAAAATAATCATTGCCCAGAGAATCAACAGTGTCAGCCATGCGGATCGCATTATCGTCATGGATGACGGACGGATTCATGGCGTGGGAACGCACGATGAGCTGATTGCCACAAATGAAATATACAAGGATGTTTACGAGTCACAGACAGGCGGAAGCGGCGACTTTGACGAGGGAGGTGATGCGTAATGGCACAGCACGGACCAAGAGGACCTATGAGACGCGGCATGGACGGCGGCAAAAAGGTAGAAAATCCCGGAAAGCTTTTTGCGAGAATTATGGGATATGTGGGAAAAAAATATAAGGCACATTGTGTTTTGGTTGTCATTTGCATTATTGTATCCGCTCTTGCCAATGTCCAGGGAACCTTGTTTATGAGGACATTGATTGACGATTATATCAGACCGCTGATTGGGGCAGGAAATCCTGATTATTCAGAGCTGTTACATGCAATTACAAGAGTAGCGGGCTTTTATCTGGCAGGTATCCTTGCAGCATTTATACAGGCGAGACTGCTTATGTATGTTGCACAGGGAACCTTAAAAAGCATTAGAATAGACCTGTTTAACCATATGGAAAGCCTGCCGGTTAAGTATTTTGATACGCATGCACACGGAGATATTATGTCTCTTTACACAAATGATGTTGATACGTTGAGGCAGATGATTAGCCAGAGCATACCGCAGACGATATCCAGTGTCATAACGGTAGTTTCGGTTTTAGTGAGTATGATTATTTTAAATGTGCCGTTGACACTGCTTACCCTTGCCATGGTTTTTGTCATGCTTAAGGTGACTGGAAAGGTTGCAGGAAACAGCGGACGTTACTTTGCCGCACAGCAGCGGGATATCGGTGCTTTAAATGGTTATATCGAGGAAATGATTGAGGGGCAGAAGGTTATCAAGGTATTTTGCCATGAGGAGGAGAGCAAGGAAGGCTTTAATGCACTGAACGAACAGCTCTTTGACAGTGCGAATAACGCAAACAAATACGCCAATCTCCTTGGACCGATTAATGCACAGCTTGGAAACATCAGCTATGTCATATGTGCAATTGCAGGCGGTGCACTTGCCTTAAACAACATTGGTGGATTTACACTGGGTGGACTTGCAAGCTTTTTGACCTTTAACAAGAATTTCAGTATGCCAATCAATCAGGTCAGCCAGCAGCTCAATTCCGTCATTATGGCACTTGCAGGTGCGGAAAGAATTTTTAACACGCTTGATGAAAAGCCTGAAACCGATGAGGGCTATGTCACTTTGGTGAATGCCGTAGAAAAAGATGGGGTATTAACAGAAAGTGAAACAAGAACAGGACTTTGGGCATGGAAGCATACCCATCAGGCGGACGGCTCCGTAACCTATGTAAAGCTTACGGGTGACGTTGTATTTGACGATGTGGACTTTGGCTACAATGAGGAAAAGCAGGTGCTCTATAATGTTGACCTGTTTGCGACACCGGGACAGAAGATAGCATTTGTCGGCTCTACAGGTGCAGGAAAAACGACAATAACAAATCTGATTAACCGGTTTTATGATATTCAGGACGGCAAAATAAGGTATGATGGTATTAATGTAAATAAAATTAAAAAGGATGACTTGAGGCGTTCCCTTGGAATGGTACTTCAGGATACCCATTTGTTTACGGAAACGGTTATGGAAAATATAAGGTACGGAAGACTGGATGCAACCGACGAGGAGGTAATCAAGGCGGCAAAGCTTGCCAATGCAGACGGTTTTATCAGAAGGCTTCCTGATGGTTACAATACCATGCTCACAGGTGATGGTGCCAATTTAAGTCAGGGACAGAGACAGCTGCTTGCCATAGCGAGGGCTGCCATAGCGGATCCTCCTGTGCTTATCCTTGACGAGGCAACGAGCTCCATCGATACCCGAACGGAAAAAATTGTTCAGGAGGGTATGGATATGCTTATGAAGGGAAGGACAACATTTGTAATTGCACACAGACTTTCCACGGTCAAAAACAGTGACTGTATTATTGTCCTTGAAAAGGGCAGGGTGATTGAGCGGGGACCGCATGATGACCTCATAAACAAGCAGGGCAGATACTATCAGCTGTACACGGGAAATAAGGTTGCAACGTAGGATATAGCTTGCATTTATGACAACATTAATAATGGAAAAAATTGGTAAATAAATGAAAAAAATAAAGATTGACTATTTTGCGGTTAAACCCTAAAATAGTATTTGTACCTGATTGGTGCTGAAAGGGGAAAACCAAAAGGATGAGAAAAAAATCGCATATTTCACTTGCAAAGGGAGTTATAAACGGACTTGATATCAGTGACCGCATCAACCATAGATTTGCATTCTATGTCGGAAGTATATGGCCGGACTGTATTCCGTCTTTTATCACCAGGAGACATTGTATTGATGATACGTTTGAAATACTTACGAAGCGAATGAACAAATTTATAACAAAATTTAATCCCAAAAAGGATATGAACTCTCTTTCAACGTGGAGAATGGGCGTAGTGCTTCATTATATTGCCGATTATTTTACATTTCCCCACAATACGCATTATACAGGGAGCTTAAAGGAGCACTGTATATATGAAGAAAAATTAAAGCACCGCATGTACAGGTATGTGGATGAATTAAATGTTGCAGAATGCAGGGAAAAGAAATGTGTGCTGTCAGATGTGGCGGAGATAGAAGGATATATCAGGGAAAAGCATGGACAGTATATGAAGCTGTCAGGTAACGTGGATATTGACTGCCGGTATTCCGTGCTGGCATGTATCAGCGTTATGGCATCACTGCTTTCCATTGTGGCAGCGGGAAATGAAGCTGCTGCAGTCGGTGCAGCGGCATGAATAAAATAATATAAAAAGTGCATACTAATCTCACATTCAGGAATACTCATATGTTTGGAAACTTGGAATGAGCTGATGTGAATGGAAGGGGGATTTGTATGCGTAGTTCTATAGAGGTATACGAAGAGGTCGCAGAACGATGTCATGCTTATGACAAAAAAGAAAGAAGAGATTGCTTTTGCAACGTAGCAGAAGGGACAAAGAGCTGTCTCAATTGCAGACATTTTGCAGACGATGAGCATTGCAGGCTTGACCTTTATGATCCAATTGTTAAGAATATTTAATTGTCTGATTGGAGCACCGCTAAAAAAGCGGTGCTTTTTTATTTGCGAAGCCTTGACACAAAAAAAGTGTGTTGTTATACTCAACAATAGTTTGTTTTATTTTATAAGAAAGTTCTTTGAACTTTCTTATAAGGCAGGATTAAAAATCCTGCTAGGATTCGAACTACAGCGTCAAAGACGCTTTGTTCTGAGATAAGGAAAGGAAAAAATTATGATTAGTGCAAATAATGTAACCTTACGGCTTGGAAAAAAAGCTTTGTTTGAGGATGTGAATATTAAATTTACCGAGGGAAATTGTTACGGATTAATTGGGGCAAACGGTGCAGGTAAGTCCACATTTTTGAAAATACTGTCAGGGGCTTTGGAGCCTACAAACGGCGAGGTAATTATGAATGCGGGGGAACGGCTTTCCGTGCTTCAGCAGGACCATTACAAATATGATGAATACGTAGTAATGGATACCGTAATTATGGGAAATGAGCGTCTTTATGAAATCATGAAGGAAAAGGATGCCATATATGCAAAGGAAGATTTTTCAGATGAGGATGGTGTGCGTGCCTCTGAGCTTGAGGCGGAATTTGCGGATATGGATGGCTGGAATGCGGAGGCAGATGCGGCAACACTTTTAAACGGACTTGGCATAGATACGGATACTCATTACAAAACTATGAGTGAGCTTGACGGAAACCAAAAGGTTAAGGTTCTTCTTGCACAGGCACTTTTTGGAAATCCTGATGTGCTGCTTTTGGATGAGCCGACAAACCATCTGGACCTTGATGCCATTGCATGGCTGGAGGAATTTCTAATCAATTTTGACAATACTGTTATCGTAGTGTCGCATGACAGATATTTTTTAAATAAAGTATGTACGCATATTGCAGATATTGATTATGCGAAAATACAGCTGTACGCAGGAAATTATGATTTCTGGTATGAGTCAAGCCAGCTGATGATTAAGCAAATGAAGGAAGCAAACAAAAAGAAAGAGGAGAAAATAAAGGAGCTGCAGGAATTTATCCAGAGATTCTCCGCAAATGCTTCCAAATCAAAGCAGGCAACTTCCCGTAAGAGAGCCTTGGAGAAGATTGAACTGGACGAGATAAAGCCATCCAGCAGAAAATATCCATATATTGATTTCAGACCAAAGAGAGAAATCGGAAATGAAGTGCTTACAGTATCAAATATAACAAAGACGGTTGACGGTGTTAAGGTGTTAGATAACATTTCCTTTACAATTGGACATGATGATAAGGTTGCGTTTGTAGGTCCGAATACGATAGCGACAACGACCCTGTTTAAAATTTTAGCAGGTGAGGAGGAACCGGACAGCGGCTCTTACAAATGGGGCGTTACGACGTCGCAGGGATATTTTCCAAAGGATAATACAAAGGAATTTGATAATGATTTGGTGATAGCTGACTGGCTTGCACAGTATTCGGATGACAAGGATGCCACATATGTGAGAGGCTTCCTCGGACGTATGCTTTTTGCAGGTGAGGACGGCGTAAAGAAGGTAAAGGTGCTTTCGGGAGGAGAAAAGGTAAGATGTCTCCTTTCCAAGCTGATGATTATGGGCTCCAACGTATTGATTTTGGACGAACCGACAAACCATCTTGATATGGAGTCAATCACCGCCTTGAACAACGGACTTATGAAGTTTTCGGGTGTGGTGCTGTTTGCGTCTCAGGATCACCAGTTTGTACAGACAACGGCAAACAGAATTATGGAACTCACAAGCACAGGTCTGATAGATAAGCAGACCACCTACGACGAATATCTTGCAAGTGATGAGCTGGCAAGAAAACGTCAGATTATGAACATGGTAAACGATGACGAAAATTAGTTGACATAAGATATAGAAATGAGCAAAACGCATTATTTCTAAAACTAAGTTGTGCAATATAGATAATATCATAAGCAAGGTGCTTTGGAGCCATCGGTGCTTAGTGAGGTTTTTTCGAACTTAGCACCGTTATGAGCGACAAGCAGCGAAAGCGTGCCTTGCGGTGATTTGTCTATATTGTACAACGAGTGTTTGCGAAAACAGAGTTTTGCTCATGGCTGATAAGATATAAAACGGAGGTAACTATGATAGACGGAAAGAAAACGATGCTGTCAGGTATGCAGTCAACAGGAATCATAACACTTGGAAATTATTTGGGGGCCTTAAAAAATTGGGTCAGCTTAAATGAGGAAGAAGACATAAAATGCTTTTATGGCATTATGGACTTACATTCCATAACGGTCAGACAGGAGCCGGCAAATTTAAGAAAAAGTGCAAGGACACTGCTTCTTCTTTATATTGCTGCAGGGCTTGACCCTGAAAAAAACTGCATCTTCTTCCAGTCCCATGTCCCTGCACATCCGCAGCTTGCATGGATACTGAATTGCTACACGTATATGGGGGAAATGAACCGGATGACCCAGTTCAAGGATAAGGCTGCAAAACATGCGGATAACATAAATACGGGTCTGTTCACTTATCCTGTGCTTATGGCAGCAGATATCCTTCTTTATCAGGCGGATTATGTCCCTGTGGGCAAGGACCAGATGCAGCATCTTGAAATTACAAGGGATATTGCCACACGTTTTAATGGAATATATGGTGACGTGTTTACAATACCTGAGGCGTATATCGGAAAAAGCGGAGCCAGAATCATGAGTCTGCAGGATCCATCAAAGAAAATGTCAAAGTCGGATGAAAATCCAAATGCGACAATCTCACTTTTGGATGACAAGGATACGATTATGAGAAAGTTTAAGAAGGCGGTCACGGACTCAGACGGCTTTATTGCATATAGCGATGATAAACCAGGTATCAAAAATCTGTTAGACATTTACTGTGCCGTAACCTCCAAGAGCGTTGATGAGGCACTGAAGGAATCAGAAGGAATGGGTTACGGACAGCTGAAAGAAATGGTTGGCGAGGCAGTTGCTGCTGAGCTTGTTCCCCTTCAGGAACGGTTCGAGGCACTCTCGAAGAACAAGGAATATATCGACAAAATAATAAAGGAAAATGCCGAACAGGCATCCTACTATGCAAACAAAACCTTGCGTAAGGTTATGAAAAAGGTAGGATTCACTGAATTACCGAGATAGAACAAAGGGCTGTAGCAGCCCTTTGTTAGTTTATTGAGTAGATAAACCGCAGCATTTTTTCGGCATTTGATTTGTTTTGATCGGAGGTTCCTGCAACACTCAAAAATACATCACTGTATCCCGTGTTTAGGTTTTTGGCAAAGTCGGTATCACTGATATCCACGGCAAAAGCAACCATATTGTCGTCCTCATCCTTGACGCTTAGCAGGCTGCAGTGATAATCATTTTGGAGTGTAGCCAAAAATTCCGCAGACAAGCTGCTTTCTACAGGTCTTGCCATGCCGGAGCTGCCGCAGTATTCGATGCCTGCCTTGTCTGATATTATGATATCGTAATAATTGTCATAGCAAAGGGTGGGAAACTGCATGTAGTCCGAGCTGTAAGAGCTTCCCCCGTTTTCGGCATAGTCTGCAAGGCTTAAGGAAACGGAGGTGTTTGACAAAACCTGATATCCCTTTTCTAAACCGAACAGACGGCAATAGTCATCTTCAAAGGATTTATCAATTTGATTTGCCCCTGTGTTTAAAACTGCATATGACAGTGCAACGGGACGTGTGTTTTTATAAATAGTAACAGGAATATATATGGCAAGTGCCAGAAAAAGAATGGCACCCATAATGGCAAACTTATAATAGTAAAGGAAATAGCTCCGCCGTTCCTTTTTTGACATGCCTTCCACATTTTTGCGGTAGCGTTCCCGCTTAGCAGCCAGCCTGTCCCTGCGGCTCATGCTTCTAAGCTCAAGATTATCCTCCGTGGTTTTTTCGGAATCCGCTTCTGTGGACGCCGAAGCCGTAATTTGTCCTGCCACGGTTTTGGGTTGGGCAGGTATCGGTTTTTCTGTTTCTTGTATGGTATCGATATCAGCAGTATTCGTTTTGTCTGCATCAGGTGTAACAGTTTCGTTCTTGTCAGCCATTCTTATTCTCCTGTCTTGTTATTTCATTTATATATTACAATGTGTAAAAATGCACAAAATATTATCTTTCTAAATGTAGCAGTTGTCCGTATCGTACAATGGGCGACTATGAAATTTAAATTTTGCACATGTTTTAAATCATACGTTAGTATACCATACATTTCCAATGTTAACATGAAAAAACTGTGAACTTACGACTTTTTTCAAAAAAGCATTTACAACTTATGAAAACTCAACTATTATAGTAAAAGTGTTTTGCGACGTAAAAAGGTAAGGATGGTATTGAACATGAAATCAAAGACAAAACGTTTTCTGCATACATTTTTTAAAATATTTATCGTATTTATGCTGGTAACGGCACTGATTAATATAGTATTGTTTGCAGTGATAAACATAAATCATAAGAGTAAGCTGAAAAAGGAAAAGGCACATCTGAATGCACCGGGAACCATGGTGGATGTGGGGGACCACAAGCAGCATGTCATGGTTGGCGGCGATGAAGATTCCAAACAGGTTCTGGTATTTTTGCACAGCGTGTGCGTGGTGGATGACAGTATAGCATTGCAGCCCCTTATGGAAGAACTGAAAAACTGTAAATATGCGTATGTGGACAGAAGCGGATACGGCTTTAGCGAAATGTCAAATACAGAAAGAAGCATAGAAAATCAGGTGGAGGAAACAAGAACGGCACTGAAAGCTGCACAGGTAAACGGACCATATGTGCTTGTTGCCATAGGAACTGCAGGAGTGGAAGCGTTTTACTGGGAAAAGACCTATCCGGAGGAGGTTGCCTCGATTATCGGTATTGATATGATATATCCGGAACAGTTTGCAAACACGACTACGGACGAGTATTGTGGATTTTTTGATTATCTTTATATGAAATTTTGTGCCATAGGCGGGCATAGACTGGTTAAGAGTGTGTTCCCGGCAAATCAGTACGGAATTTATGATGAAAGACAAATGAATACACGGAATGCACTGATTGGAAAAGGAAACTATAATGAGGATATATATGATGAACAGCTTAAAATGATTGATAATGCGGCAAAGGTTACGGCAATGGGTATTCCTGAGGCGGATATGTACCTTCTGTACTCAAATCCCATGCTGGAGCCATACTTAAGCACGGATGAGGATATACAGAAATCATACAACGATGCAATGGCAAAGGACAGTGAGACGGATTACATCGGTGCGTATAATCAGACCTTTAAAAATTATTTTAAGGATTACCAAAATGTGGTTATTGAGGAAGTGAGTGGATATTCCCGGATGTACACATATTGTCCGAAAACCATTGCTGAAAAAATAAATGATTTTATAATTAAGAAATAGTTACAAAACAGTTACAGAACCTATAAAAATGTGAAAAGTGTACAATTGCACAATGAAAATAAAAAAAAAGGCTTGCAAAATTGTTTAATATGTCCTATAATTACCTTAGTTTTGACAGAACAGTCAAGGCTATACTTATGGAACCAACAGTCATAGACTGAATTAATATAGGTTCAAAGAAGTAGTCCGGACGTGGGTACATAGAAGCAGATTGAAACCCTGCACAGAGAGCTTTTACTTGATGGAGCTTTTCGGGCAGGCAGGATGTCTGGGGAAGTGGAAGCGTATGGGACAAACACACATATTATAAAAGGAGGGTTTTTTGTGAAAAAAATCAAAAAAGCGATGGCTCTTTCTTTAGCACTTGCTATGGGACTTTCACTTGTAGCTTGTGGAGACAAGAAAGACGATGGTACAACTACTGAGGCACCTGCATCAAGTGAGACTCCAGATTCTGAAGCTCCAGCTGACTCAGAGGAAACAGAAGGCGGTGAAGAGGCTGCATCAGGCGTTGATGCTTGGGTAGAGGGCGCACTTGCTAATGGTTCAAAGATTAATGTTTACTCATGGAATGATGAGTTAGGAAACAGAATTGATACTCATTTCAGAAGCAGATATCCAGAGGTTGAGAGCCTTGTTGTTTACAACAACCTTAACATCGAGGGTACTACTGATGAGTATCCAGCTAAGATTAAGGCAGCTTATGATGAGGGCGGTGATGGCACTCCTGGAATCGTAGCAGCAGATGACTCTGTAGCACTTTCTTTCATGGAGAAGGATTGGGCTATACCTGTAACTGACCTTGGTCTTACGCTTGATATGTACTCAAATGCATATCAGTTTACTGTTGATTACGCAACAAATGCTAATGGCGATCTTATGGCTATGACTTGGCAGGCAGCAGGTGGTGTATTCGCATACAACACTGAGATTGCTGAGGAAGTTCTTGGAACTTCAGATCCAGATGAAGTACAGTCAATGATTTCAAACTGGGATGGATTCCTTGATGTAGCTGCTAAGATGAAGGAAAAAGGATACGCTATGGTATCAGGAGCTGACGAAGTTAAGTATCCTATGCTTGACCAGAGAAAGTCTGCATGGGTTATCGACGGAAAGCTTAATGTAGACCCAGCAGTAGAGGAGTTCTTCGAGCTTTCAAAGACTCTTTACACTGAAGGATATACTATGAATGCTGCACAGTGGTCAACTGACTGGACAGCTAACATGACTAACAAGACTACATTCGGTTACTTTGGATGTACTTGGTTTATTCCATGGTCACTTACTATCGAGGATACTGATGCATTCGGTAAGTACCGCGTTGTTTCAGGACCTGTTGGATACCACTGGGGTGGTTCTTACCTTACTGTAACTGATAAGTGCGAAAACAAGGATCTTGCAGCACTTGTTATTTACACACTTTGCTGTGATGAGGAAGCTATGTATGACCTCTTCGCTAAGGATACTGATTACCCTAACAACCAGGCTGCTGTAAAGAAGCTTATGGATGACGGTGTTGGTGCTCTTGATAAGCTTGGTGGACAGAACCCACTTGAGGCTTATGATGCAACAGCTAAGAAGGTTGAGATTAAGATTGCTACTTCATATGACTCACAGATCAACAACATCATGAGCGATGTTTCTGGTAAGTACAACTCAGGCGAGATTGCTTCTGTAGAGGCTGCTGTAGCTGACCTTAAGGCTCAGGTTTCTGCTACAATTACTGATATCACAGTAGAGTAGTTATAAACCATTATAGTTCATGCAATATTATGTTATGCACCGGATTTTTCCGGTGCATAATTTTAAAAAAGACTATCCTGTTGGACATTTTATAAGATGTATTTCAGGAGCAGCATATCTTAATTACATATATTTATCAGTTCTTAGAAGTGCTTCTTATAAAATGTCTGACGGTGGTACGTGAGGTTAAATACAAAAAATAAAATTGGGGACGTGAAAATATGAAAAAAAAGACTGTTGAGTATGGAAAGTATGGATACATATTCATCGCTCCATTCTTCTTAGTATTCTTGGTATTTCAGCTTTACCCACTTCTCTACACCTTCTTTCTGAGCTTTGTGGAACACAAATCAGTTATGGCAGGTGAACCTAAGTTTGTCGGTTTTGACAATTTCTTAGGAGTTTTAAGGGAACAGGATTTCCTGAATGGTGGATATAAGTGGATTAACACCATTCCTATGAATACAATCAAGAATACAATGATTATGTGGATTTGGAACTTCATTCCGCAGGTTCTGTTAGCTCTGCTTTTGTCTGCATGGTTTACGGATACGGTAGTTAAGCTTAAGGGACAGGGTGCATTCAAGGTTATGATGTTCATGCCTAATATCATTACTGCTTCATCAATTGCAATTCTTTTCTACAACCTGTTTGGTACATCAGGTCCTGTTACCCAGATGTGCACAAAGCTTGGAATTATAAAGCAGAATGATTTCTTCTTACAAAACAAACATGCAACAATGGGACTGATTGCATTTATGCAGTTCTGGATGTGGTATGGTAATACAATGATAGTCTTGATTGCAGGTATCCTTGGTATCAACCCGTCTCTTTACGAGGCAGCCATGGTTGACGGTGCAAGCGGAAGCCAGCAGTTCTTCAAGATTACATTACCATTGCTTAAGCCTATCCTGCAGTTCACATTAGTTACATCAGCTATTGGTGGTCTGCAGATGTACGATATACCGGCGCTGTTTAACGTTAATAATGGTATCGGACAACCGGGACGTGCTTCCCACACGGTCACCATGATGATTAAGGAGGTTGCATTCTCGCAGCATCCGGATTATGGTAAGGCAGCGGCTATATCGGTTATCCTCTTTATTGTAACTTTAATAATCAGTTTACTGTTCTTCACTTTGACTAAGGAAAGAGAGCCAAAGCAGAAGCATGCAGTTATAAGATAAGGGGGTGTGTGAATAATGGCTAAGGCACCAGAAGTTGGATTAGATGAAGGATATGCAGCTAAGATTAGGACTAAAAAGATAATTAGAACAGTTATTTGCATACTTCTTTGTATAGTTAGTGTATTTCCGTTTTATACCATGATTGTAAATGCTACATTGCCTTCAGACGATGTATCAAGAGGTTTGCACCTGATACCGGGTGGAAGGCTTATCAGCAACTTTAAGGGTATGTTAAATAGAACGGCAGGTGTAGGTACAAGCTTGTGGGGTGCAATGTGGCATAGTGTACTCATTGCTGCTCCTGCAACTTTATTACAGGTTTATTTTGCAACTCTTACAGCATATGGTCTTACGGTATATCAATTTAAGTTAAAGAATTTTGCATGGTCATTCATCATGGCAATCATGATGATTCCTGCACAGGTATCTATTATCGGTTTCATGAAGTTCATGACGGATATAGGACTTTATGGTACTTATATACCACTTATTTTGCCTGCAATGGCTGCACCGACAACGGTATACTTTATGAAGCAGTACATGCAGGGAGCACTCTCTGTAGAAATTATAGAGGCAGCAAGAATAGACGGTTCGGGAGAATTTGCTACATTTAACAGAATAGCACTTCCACTTATGAAGCCGGCTATGGCTACTCAGGCGATATTTGCATTCATCGCTTCATGGAACAACCTGTATACTCCTACAATGATGATTTCTTCTGTTAAGAAGTATACACTTCCAATGTTTGTACAGGGACTTAGATCTGACGTTATCAGAACTGATTATGGTATGGTATACGTTGGTCTTACCATGACAGTGTTACCTATTTTGGTTGTATACTTTGCACTTTCAAAGTATATCATCGCAGGTGTTGCACTTGGTGGTGTAAAGGAGTAATATGGATGCACAGGCTTCATAAGAAGCGTGTCAATATTATGTAATTTCCTTTTAATAAAAACGGTGTCTTTATGGCACCGTTTTTTGATTTTATAAGGAATGAAAAAAATGTGAAAAAGGTTGACTACATCGGGCAACTACACTAAAATATAATTCGTTGTATAAAGATGACCGATGAAAGGAAGAAAAAAGGTTACAATGAAGAAAAATAAATTAACAAACAAAGTAATAGCACTTGGAGTTATAATTATCCTGTCTTTGGGCTTAACCTGCTGTGGCAAAAAGGAGGATGCAAATTCAAATTCCCATAGTGCAGGGGATGCAGAAAAAATAAAGGTTATGGTAATTGGTGATTACGATATCTATATGGACGAAATGATGCTGTATATTTTCCAGACGATGGTAGCACAAGGTGCCACTTCTGATAATTGGGATGATGAGATTGAGCAAAGCTACAAGGATTATATTTTATCACAGATCAGGGAGTCGAAAATAATATATGATGTGGCAATTCACAATGATGTAGAGCTTAACGACAGGGATATGGAGGTCGTAAAGATTTCTATCTCTAATTTTAAAAATGTAATACCCCAGTCAGTGCTGGATCAATATGGTGTATCAGATGAGGTTATAGAACGCGTCTTTCAGGAACAGGCAGTCATGGCAAAATTTGAGAATGATATCAAAAATGACATGGGACAAACCATAAATGATGATATGGATAAAGCATATCAGGATACAGTTTTTCATACGTACTATTACATGGTATTTCCAACAGTAGAAATTAATGAAAATGATGAGCCTAAGACGGATGACGATGGCAATTATGTATATGTTTCGGATGAAGAAAAGGTAAAGGTGCTGGAACAGGCAAAGGAAGCAGCAGAAAAAATAAATGCAGGAACAGACTGCAAGGAGGTTGCCAAGGAATACGGTGTAGACGGCTATTCTATGGAGAGGAGCGGTTATCAGGGGGCATATACGGATGACTTAAATGATATCATGTCAGCCTTAAAGGAGAATGAATGTACAGAACCGATAGAGGACACACTTGGTTACGCACTATGCACAATGCTTGTCTCTGATGATACAAGCTTAAAGTCAAGCTATATCGCAGCAGCCGTTCAGGAAGTATTAAATGATGAATACAGCAGCCTGAGAACGAAGTGGCTTTCTACCATAGCAATAGATGTGGAAAAGGATATGGAAGGAACGGTCTGGACGGATCTTTCCTTAAAAGACATCCTGCTAAGCATCGAAAAAGCAAAGTAAATCTACAATTGGGGCTGTCCCACAGTTCTTAGTGGGACAGTCTTTTTTTGTTGCAAAGTTAAAAAGTGCATTAAGATACAAAAAATAAAAAGGATTTTTTATAAATATGTAGAATAATAAAATTAGCTGGCTTTTTATAAGGAAAAATAGGGGGGGAGTATGGTTTGGCACTGAGAGAATATTTTGAACAGCGGGAGCATGAAATGTTTCGTCCGTGTGCTGCCTTTAGTGATACCTCAAGGGGCAGGGATATGGAGGAAGAAAAGTGCGATATCAGAACCGATTACCAGAGAGACAGGGACCGCATTATTCATTCGAAGTCTTTTCGCAGAATGAAACACAAAACACAGGTTTTTTTGGCTCCCGGGGGAGACCATTACAGGACAAGACTAACGCATACGCTTGAGGTAGCCCAGATTGCAAGGACAATCGCAAGGGCCTTGCGGTTAAATGAAGATTTGACGGAGGCAATTGCCTTAGGACATGACCTGGGGCATACGCCATTTGGACATGCAGGAGAACGGGCATTGTCAAGATGCTGCCAAAGACCGTTTCACCACAATGAGCAAAGTGTAAGGGTTGTGGAACGGCTGGAAAAAAACGGCAAGGGTCTCAACCTTACATGGGAGGTCAGGGATGGCATATTGAACCATAAAACATCGGGAAAGCCTGCCACACTTGAGGGAGATATTGTCAGGATTTCAGACAAGATAGCATATGTAAACCATGATATTGATGACGGAATCAGGGCAGGAATACTAAGCGAACAGTCTCTCCCAAGGGAGTGCACGGATATTTTGGGACACAGTACAAGAGACAGGATAAACAGTCTGATACATGCAATTGTGCAAAGCAGCCTTGAACTTGATAAAATTGTTATGCCAAATGAGTATGAACAGGCATTAAAGGACTTGAGGACATTTATGTTTGCGGATTTGTACACAAATCCCGTGGCGAAAAGCGAGGAAGGCAAGGCGGAGCATGTTGTAGAAATGTTGTTTGCAGAATATTCAAAGGATATATCCAGGCTGCCTGAGGAGTATGTGAAGTATATTAACGACGGCGAGGAACAGGAAGTCGTCATATGTGACTACATAGCAGGCATGACGGATAATTATGCCGTTGAGACTGCAAAAGGATTATTTATACCACGACCATGGTAGGAGGAAAATGTGTATTATCAGGAAGATATTGTTGAGGAGGTCCGGAGCCGGAATGACATTGTCGATGTCATAGGCGGTTATGTGAGCCTCAAGAAAAAAGGAAATTCATACTCTGCATGTTGTCCGTTCCACCATGAAAAAACACCATCCTTTCATGTGAGCAGGGAAAAGCAGATGTACCATTGCTTTGGCTGTGGTGTGGGTGGAAATGTATTTACCTTTATCATGGAATATGAAAATTATAGTTTTCCTGAAGCCATCAAAATGCTTGCAGACAGGAGCGGCATGACCCTTCCCGAAAACGAGAGCACGCCTGAAATGCGTGCGAAGGAAAATTATAAGCTGCAGCTAAAGGAATTAAATAAAGCTGCTGCGGCATATTTTCATTATCTTCTGACGAAGACGGAGCACGGTAAAAAGGCGTTGGATTATCTCCATGAAAGAGGATTATCGGATGATACCATAAACTCCTTTGGTATGGGTTATGCGGATATTTACAATGACGACCTTTACAAATACCTGAAGGAAAAGGGATACACAGACAAGCAGATGGTAGATGCAGGGCTGGTTGACATATATGAGGATAGGGGAGCCAGTGACAAGTTTTGGAACAGGGTCATGGTTCCCATCCTTGACATAAATGGTAAGGTAATTGCCTTTGGCGGAAGGGTGCTTGGTGATGGCAAGCCCAAATACGTCAATACGAAGGAAACGGAAGTATTTGACAAGAGCAGGAATTTGTTTGCCATGAATATTGCGAGACGCTCCAGACGACGCGGCATTATAATATGCGAAGGCTACATGGATGTGATAGCCATGCATCAGGCTGGCTTTGACAATGCGGTTGCATCGCTTGGAACGGCATTTACAATGGGGCAGGCAAATATAATAAAGCGGTACGTTGAGGAGGTATATCTGGCATATGACAGCGACGGGGCAGGCACCAATGCCACCTTAAAGGCAATCGGAATTTTGAGGGAGGTAGGGCTTACCACGCGGGTTATCAGCATGGAACCTTACAAGGACCCGGATGAATTTATCAAAAACATGGGCAGGGATGCCTATGAGGAGCGTGTGTTAAATGCGACCACAGGTATCGTATTTGAGATTGACACGATTGCAAAGGGTTACAACCTAAAGGACCCGGAGGATAAGATAAAGTTTACCAAGGATGCGGCAAAACGCATTTCTGCAATCGAGGAGGTTGTTGCAAGACACAGCTACATTGAGGCGGTTGCAGATAAATATAATCTGGATGCAGACGGTTTTAAGGGCATGGTATCCAAGTACGGAGCCTTGGGAATGAAGGAAACGACAGGCAGAGATATGGCACCTGTCAGGGAGCAGGCAGCAAGGCAGGCGGAGGATCATAAGCCGCAGAAGCTTTTGCTTACGCTGATGGTCAACGATACGAGCCTGTTTGAGGTTCTTTCGGGAATTATCACCGAGGAGGATTTTGCAGGTGATGATTATAGGGCTGTAGCACATGTATTGTTTGAACAGTACGATAAAAACGGGCAGGTCAATCCTGCCGCCATCGTAAATATTTTTGATGACATTGAAAAGCAGAGACTGGTTGCGTCCATGCTCCAGACCGAGCTTGCCTTTGATACGACCTTGGAGGAGCGGGAACGGGCAATCAATGATGTGGTCAAAAAAACAAAAATTGCCAGAATAGACAGTGAATTAAGCACATGTGGAAATGATATGGCAAGGTTTCAGGAATTAATTACAATGAAAGCAAAGCTTTCTAAATTGCATATTTCATTGAAAAGTGGATAGAATATAAACACTATGGAAGGATGGAAAAATAATGGACGAAAATGTAACAAAGGATCAGGAGTTGGAGGAAAAGTTTCAGGCTAAGCTCAAGGAGCTTCTTGAAATTGCCAGAAAAAAGAAAAGTGTTATAGAGGACACGGAAATCATCAATCATTTTAACGATTGTAAGGATATAGAGCTTACAACAGACCGAATGATTGCTATTTTTGAATTCCTTGAGGAAAATAGTGTGGATGTTCTGACAATTACTGACGATGCGGATGATGAGGAGCCGGATGATGTCCTGCTTTCTGTCGAGGATGAGGATGTGGACGTGGAGCACATCGATTTGTCCGTTCCTGATGGTGTGAGCATAGAGGACCCTGTCCGAATGTATTTAAAGGAGATTGGAAAGGTTCCTCTTTTAAGTGCAGAGGAGGAAATTGAGCTTGCAAAAAGAATGGAGGAAGGCGACGAGGAAGCAAAGAAGAAGCTTGCAGAGGCAAACTTAAGGCTTGTTGTCAGTATCGCAAAGCGATATGTCGGACGTGGTATGCTGTTTCTTGATTTGATTCAGGAGGGCAACCTTGGACTGATTAAGGCAGTTGAAAAATTTGATTACCGTAAGGGCTACAAATTTTCAACCTATGCGACATGGTGGATTCGTCAGGCAATCACAAGGGCAATTGCAGACCAGGCAAGAACCATCCGTATTCCTGTCCATATGGTTGAGACAATCAATAAGCTGATTCGCGTATCCAGACAGCTTCTTCAGGAGCTGGGCAGAGAGCCTATGCCTGAGGAAATTGCGGAGGTTATGGATATTCCTGTGGAGAGGGTAAGAGAAATTCTCAAAATATCACAGGAACCGGTTTCCCTTGAAACACCAATCGGTGAGGAGGAGGACAGCCACCTTGGAGATTTCATTCAGGATGAAAATGTTCCTGTACCTGCTGAAGCGGCTGCATTTACCTTGCTGAAGGAGCAGCTGGTTGAGGTTTTGGGAACGCTTACCGAGCGGGAGCAGAAGGTATTACGGCTTCGGTTTGGTCTTGATGATGGCAGGGCAAGAACTCTTGAGGAAGTCGGTAAAGAATTTAAGGTTACCAGAGAGCGAATCAGGCAGATAGAGGCAAAGGCACTGCGAAAATTAAGACATCCAAGCAGAAGCAGAAAACTGCGGGATTACTTAGAGGAAAACAGGTAAAATATAATATGTCATATATAAAGCTTTCAAAACGGATGCAGGCTTTGGTAGACTTGGTGAATGAAAAGAGCGTCGCTGATATCGGCTGTGACCATGCCCGTGTGGCAATGTGGCTTGCAGAAAACGGGGTTGGCAGGGTGATTGCCATGGATGTGAAGCAGGGTCCCCTTGATATTGCAAAAGCCAATATCAAAGCGAACAATATGGAGAATATTATATCCGTAAGGTTGTCAGATGGAATGGATGCACTTAATGCAGGCGAGGTGGAATGTGCCATTCTTGCAGGCATGGGAGGGGCACTTATCACCCAAATTTTAAGCAGGGGAGCGGATAAGCTTGTACAGGGGATACATCTGATTTTACAGCCACAGTCAGAAGTACATAAGGTGAGACAATTTATTTTACAAAACGGATATCGTATATGTGCCGAACGGATGCTGATTGAGGATGGCAAGTTTTACAATGTGATAAAAGCAGTGCCAAACCATGAGGAATGTTTCGGCGAAAAAAACCGAAAGACCGAAAAGGATAACTTTAACAAGGAAGCTGGCAGTAGTGGATATGCGGAAGCATATTCTTCCCTTGATATACGATATGGGAAGTTGCTGCTTGCGGAGCAAAATCCCGTGCTCCGGACATATCTTCGTGACCAAAAGGAGAAGCTTTTGATTTTAAAAAACAGTCTTGGAGAAGTATATACCGGGACTGCCATTCATAGATTAAAAGAGATAAATGAGGAGCTTGCAGCCATAGAGGAGGCACTTGCATTTTTTTGAATCACATGGAGGTAAGACATGCTTTGTAGTGATATAATACGGATTCTTGAGTCCCAGTCTCCGACGGAATATGCCATGGAGTGGGATAATGTGGGTCTGCTTGTAGGAAGAAAAAATAAAGAGATAAAGAAGATAATGCTTGCTGTTGATGCTACCGCTGATGTGTGCCAATTGGCTATCGATAAGGGTGCGGATATGATTATTACCCATCATCCGATGATATTTTCGAAAATCAGGCGTGTAAATGATGATACAGTGCTGGGAAACAAAATCCTTTCCCTGATTGAGGCAGGCATTGTCTGTTATGCCATGCATACCAACTTTGACACAAAGGGAGGAATGGCAAAGGAGGCGGCAAAAATGCTTGCCCTCAAAAATACGGAGGTGTTGGAGGAAACCTGCAACGGAGAGGGAATCGGTCAGATTGGAATATTGAAGACTGCAGCTACCCTTGGGGAATGTGCAAAAAAGGTAAAGGAAGTATTTGATGTTGAGCATGTCATGGTCTTTGGCGACGGCAATAAAATAATCGAAAAAATTGCAGTTTGCCCCGGCTCCGGGAAAAGCGTAATTGATGTTGCAATACAAAAAAAGGCGGACTGCCTTATTACAGGGGACATCGGACATCACGACGGGTTAGATGCCATGGAGGCAGGACTTTCCATTATAGATGCTTCCCATTACGGAGTTGAGAAGTTGTTTTTGAGGTTTATGTATCATTATCTGGTTGATTTTTGCGATGGAGTTGAAATCGAAATTGTCGATGTGGGAACCCCATTTTATATAATATAGAGGAGGTACGTTATGGAACAGATTGATATTGTAATGGATGGTAAGACATATAGGGTAGACAAACTTTCTACGGTTAAGGAATTTATCTGGCAGTTTATGCCTGAGGAAAAATACAAGTATGTGCTTGCATTCCGGAATAAGAAGCTGTGCGAGCTTGGAACCGTGCTTGATAAGGAGTGTGAGCTTGAGCTGATTACTGCTGCAAGTGTTATTGGAAATGATACATATAAGAGAAGCCTGAAATTTCTTATGCTTAAATCATTCGCAGATGTGATTGGCAGGGAAAACAGAATCAATGTTATGTATTCCGTTGGAAAGGGCATATACTGCAAGCCGATAGACAGCAGCTTCAAGATAACGGAGGACATAATTGCAAAGGTAAAGTCCCGTATGCAGGAGTTAGTGGCTCAGGATATATCATTTGTCAAGGAAACTGTGGGAACTGATGAAGCAATCAAGCGGTTTCGGCAGCAGGGAATGGCAGATAAGGAAAAGCTGTTTTCGTTCAGGCGTGTATCCAAGGTTAATATATACAACTTAGAGGGCTATGAGGATTATTTTTATGGCTACATGGTTGCATCAACCGGATATCTGAAGTATTTTGACCTTCTGCCATATGACGAGGGCGTTGTTCTTATGGCTCCGGCAAAGAACGAACCGGGTGTTATTCCTGAATATAAGCCGCAGGAAAAGCTGTTTCATGTTCTTAAAATCTCTGACGAGTGGAGTAAGATGCTGGACGTTGATAATGTGGGCGATTTAAATGATGTGATTACGAACGGCGATATCCGTGAGCTTATGCTTGTTCAGGAGGCATTGCAGGAAAAGCAGATTGCTTCCATCGCTGATATGATAAAGGAAGGCGAAAAGAAAATCGTTTTGATTGCGGGTCCAAGCTCATCGGGTAAGACTACATTTTCACATAGACTTAGTGTACAGCTCCGGGCACATGGACTTCGGCCATATCCGCTTGCACTGGACAATTATTTCCTTGAGCGGGAGCTTACACCGAAGGATGAAAATGGAAATTATGATTTTGAGTGTATTGAAGCGATGGATTTGGCATTGTTTAACTCTGATATGAAACGGTTGCTTGCAGGGGAAGAAATTGACATACCATCCTTCAATTTTACAATTGGAAAGAAGGAATACAAGGGGAAGAGATTGAAGCTCAATGACGGGGATGTGCTTGTGGCTGAGGGTATCCATGCCTTAAATCCGCTTATGACGGCACAGCTTCCAGATGACAGCAAATTTAAGGTGTATATCAGTGCACTGACCCAGTTAAATATTGATGAGCATAACAGAATACCGACGACGGACGGAAGGCTTATCAGACGGATTGTAAGAGATGCAAGGACAAGAGGAAACAATGCAAGGGATACGATAGGAATGTGGAACTCCGTAAGACGTGGAGAAGAAAAATACATTTTCCCATTTCAGGAGCAGGCGGACGTTATGTTTAATTCTGCCCTGATATATGAGCTTAGCGTGATAAAACAATTTGCGGAGCCGCTTTTGTTTTCCGTGCCGAGAGACTGCCCTGAATACTATGAGGCAAAGAGACTGCTCAAGTTTTTGGATTACTTCCTTGGACTTGATGTGACGAATGTTCCTACAAATTCCATATTGAGAGAGTTTGTAGGCGGCGGATGCTTTGATTTATAGATGCAAGTCGGACTATAAGCCGGGTTATGTCGAGAGTGATTATCTATCTAGGCACTATGTTACCATAGTGCTCAAGCGACCTACCTAAAGACCCAGCGGGCAACTGCATCGTCTTATGTTTGGTCTTGCTTCGGATGGGGTTTACAGAGCCTGCCTTGTTACCAACGCAGCGGTGAGCTCTTACCTCGCCTTTCCACCCTTACTATATGAAATATAGCGGTATATTTCTGTTGCACTAGCCTGGGAGTCACCTCCACCGGACGTTATCCGGCATCCTGCCCTATGAAGCCCGGACTTTCCTCACCTGCCGTATGGCAGCCGCAATCACTTATCCGGCTTGCATCGGCTTTAGAGTATCATATTTGAAAGTCTGTTTCAAGCTATAAAATAAATATATGATGGACAGGATAGGGATATGTTTTTGTAATTATGGTATCATGAGCATTATAGGTTTTATAAATATATTTTAACAAGAAAAGGAGATATGAATATGGATGCAATTGAGTGTATGAAAACAAGAAGAAGCGTAAGAAGATACACGGAGGAAAAAATTTCAAAGGAAGCCTTTGATGCAATCATTGATATGGCAAAAATGGCACCTACATGGAAAAATTCGCAGACGCTCAGGTATGTTGTCGTTTCGGACAGGGCGATGATAGATAAGATAAAGGATGAGTGTATACTCGGACATGAAGGCAACGGAAAAACCCTGACGAGCTGCAATACCCTTGTGGTGCTTGCACAGGTAAATGGAAGGTGTGGATATGAGAAAGATGGCAGCTTTACCACATCAAAGGGAGCAGGCTGGGAGATGTTTGATGCAGGGATTGCCGCACAGACATTTTGCCTTGCCGCACATGAAAAGGGATATGGCACATGCATTATGGGAATATTTGATGATAAGAAGGTTGCAGAGGCAATCGCACTTCCGAAGGGACAGACGGTATGTGCATTGATATCAATCGGAGTTCCGAAATTCATTCCTGACCCAACACCGCGTAAGGAAGTAGGAGAGCTGGTAACATATATAGGCTGATGGTGATATGATGTAAGGTGACGGATATGGAAAAAAGTAGAGTGAATCAGATAATAGATAAATTGATAGACAGTGTGGAAAATGGACAAAGTGTTCCGCTTTCGGCAGGTAAGGTCATGGTCAATAAGGACGAAACTGCACTGATGCTCAGGGAGCTTGAAAGCATTGTCAATGGTGAGCTTCGTACTTACAGGGAGGTAAATGACCGTAAGGGAAAAATTATAACAGAAGCAAAAAAAGAGGCGGAGGAAATTATATACGAGGCGGAACAGACCGCAAGCAGAATCAGGGTTACAAAAAGAGTTTCCTCGTTGGGAGGAACCTTCCGTGCGGATAAGCTTGACAATGAAGACCGAATGGCACTTCGTACAGCTACCGATATCTATGCGGCGTCCCTCATTTACACTGACGAAATGCTGACGGAGGTAAATGATTTGCTTGCCCAGGCATATGATTATGTAAATAATCAGTATGGCAGAATGATACTGGATCTTGAGGAAAAGGCAAAAATAATAGCTGACAACAAGGCTGAGCTGATGGTAAATTTAAAGGAGCTGAGTAAAGAAGAACGATATGAGCAGATACTTGAGCTTGCCCAGCTTTTGTCAAATGAGCTTTACAGTGAACGGCAAAAGCTGAAGGAAATGGAGACATATGACAGGAAAAAGGAGGAGGCTGCAAGGCTTGCCGGAGAGATAAAGGCGGCACGGGAGCATACCGAAAAAGCAGCAGCCCAAAAGGTAACGACTGAAAAAACAGCAGCCAAACGTCCACCAGTACAAGGAATAGCAGGCAAGCAACCATCGGTACAAGGAGTAGCGGGTAAGCAGCCACCAGCACAAGAGGCAGCGGGTAAGCGGTCAACATCCCATAAGGCGGATGTCAGACCGGATGTACCCGAAAATATAAATGTACAGGGTACACAGGCGGAAAAAGCAGATGCAGAGGAGGCTGACAAAAAAGAGGAGGCATCCAAGAAGCAGGAAGAGCCTGATATACCATTATCTGAGGCAGAGCTTGCGTTTATGAAGAAGGCTGCTGAACAAAAAAAGGCAGGAAAGATATATGGAATTTAGGTATAAAAGACAGGTGAATTATTACGAGACAGATAAAATGGGTGTGGTTCACCATTCAAATTATGCAAGGTATCTTGAGGAATGTAGAATTGAGATGCTGAAGCAGTATGGTATGCCATACGATATGCTTGAGGAAATGGGCTACATGATACCTGTTTTGGATTTAAAATGTACATTTAAGGAGCCCGCAAGATTTGGAGAAACCTTGATTATAGTACCGAAGCTTGAGCAGGTGACGGCGGCAAGATTTTATGTTTCATACATAATTTATGACGAGACAATGACAAACGTAAAGCATTTGGCGGAAACATCCCATTGCTTTTTGGACAAGGATTTTAATTTGGTCAGTATGAAAAAACGGGAGCCTGAGCTATACGAAAAGCTTTTGGAGGCACAGGGAGGACAGTATGCTTAACATTAAAAAAAATGAAATGGGATTTTCATGCGAGGTATTCCCACCAAAACGAAATGATGATATATACGAAATTTATAAAACCTTGGACGAGCTTAAGCTTTTGAAGCCCGATTTTATAAGTGTCACATATGGGGCAGGTGGAAGTAACAGCAAGAAGACAGCTACAATAGCTGCATACATTCAAAATATATGTGAGGTTGAGGCTATCGCCCATATGACGGCAGTGGGAATGGATGAGGCAACCCTGAAGGCTATTTTGTTTGAACTGAAAAAGAAAGGGATAAACAATGTTTTGGCTTTGCGGGGTGATAAGCCAAAGACCATGTCAGAGGAGGAGTTTGAAAACAGAACATACCAATATGCCTCTGATTTGATACAGGATATCAAAAAGCAGGAAAATGATATGTTTATTGCAGCGGCATGCTATCCTGAAATTCATCCGGAGTCAGCGGACCGCAAGGAGGATATTGAACATCTGAAATACAAGGTGGAGCAGGGAGTGAACTGCCTGATATCCCAGATGTTTTTTGACAATCATGTATTCTACAAATTTTTGGAGGACATCAGGGCAGCGGGAATCCAGGTGCCTGTGCTTGCAGGTATTATGCCTGTGACGACTGCCAAGCAGCTTGGAACAAGCGTGCAGCTTTCAGGCTCATCGGTTCCGAACGAGCTAAGCTCCATAATAGCAAAGTATGGCGGAGATCCTGATGATATGAAAAAGGCGGGCATAGACTATGCTGTTGGTCAAATAGAAGATTTAAAGAAAAACGGAGTTGACGGAATACACCTGTACACCATGAATAAGGCGGATGTGACAATGGCGATACATGAGGCGGTATCATTATAAAATCTTCATGAAAAGAACTTTAAGTTGTGAGGTTCTCATTTGCAAAATTAGGAGAAGATTAATATGTCTAAAAAAAAGATTTTATACCATGGGAGTAAAGAGATAGTTGCGACGCCTGAGATAAGAGTACAAAAATATAATAAGGATTTTTATTTTGGTTTTTATTGTACCGTGTATTCAGAGCAGGCTAAAAGGTGGGCAACCAGATTTGATGGCATTGGTTATTTGAATGAATATCAATATATACCGAATAATAAACTTAATGTAAAGATTTTTTCAGAAATGACGGAGGAGTGGCTGGATTTTATTGTTGCCTGCAGAATGGGGAAGTCACACAATTATGACATTGTAGAAGGACCTATGGCTGATGATACCATTTTTAATTATGTGCAGAATTTTGTTGATGGGAAAATTAGCAGAGAGGCATTTTGGAGTCTGGTAAAGTTTAAGAATCCAACACATCAGATTAGCTTTCATACAGAAAATGCTTTAGCAACGTTGGAGTTTTTGAAAGGGAGTGAAGTAAGGGATGAAGAATGATAGTGCTTTATTTTTTACGTGTAGTCTGATTGAATTTATCGGAAGAAAGCAAAAGCAAAAAAGGTCAGCAGTAGTAAGGCTTTTGGGAAATGATGCCATAAAAAGAATTTATAAATATGCTGATGTTTTTCATTGTGAACCAATAGAAAAGGTAGCGGATGAATTTATCAATAACTGCAATATCCCTGAGGCTTCTTTTGATAACATTGTAAAATGTAAGTATGAGGTTCCTGATTATTGGACAATAGGAGAAGTATATGAGCGGTTGATTGAGGATATATCTGAAAATTCAGAAAAAAATATGGCTGAGTGGATTATAGAGGTGTATTCCTCGTGGATTGACAATGCCATATCAAATTACAATACAGATTTTTATTACCAGTCGCGGGAATATATATACGAATGCTATAAAGAGGGAAAGGTTTGTGCTTGAGTTATTAATAATTTAGATATAAGGGGCTGTTGCAGTAAGAAATTAAGGTAAATAACCGTGTGCCTTAAATCCTTACTGCGACAGCCCCTTGTTTTATAATTATATCGTTGGTTTTATTACACTCTTACGTTTATTCTTTTTGTTTTCATAGAGTGCCTCATCGGCATTGTGGAGTACCTCCTCTATGTTGAGTGTTGGTGCACATGTAAAGGTTGTGATACCGACACTGATGTCAATGTAGTACGGCTTGTCACAGGTGTCGTTAAGCTCCTTGGACAGGGAGGCAATTTTGTTTCTGATTTGGGTTGGTCTTCCAGCGTCGTCCAAAAATGAAAATGCAACGAACTCGTCACCGCCAATTCGTCCGATAATATCCTCCTCATCAAAGCTGTTTTGCAGTATTGTTGCAATGCTCTTGATTGCAAAGTCGCCGTTCTTGTGTCCAAAGTTATCATTAACCTGTTTCAAATTATCCATATCCGCAAATACTACCATCGCCAGTTTGCCTTCATTAAACTGGGAGTTTACAAGTGATTGTACACTGTCAAGGAAGCCACGGCGGTTGTTTATGCCCGTCAACGCATCCGTTATGGACAGTTTGTTTAACAGCTCGTTTTTGCTGTTCAGCTCCGATGCAGATACGGCAAGCTTCTTTTGGATGGAAAGCTGTTGCTTCATAAGTGAAATAAAGTTGAGGGAAATGCTTAGCTGGAGACTTTGTGGGTAAACATTTCCAAAGTGCTCTATGTCTATTTCTCCGACAAATAAACCGTACTGTATACTGTTTGTAAACAGTGGTGTGACCACCATGGTTTTCCGCCGTTCCTGATTGGTGTAGTCATTGCAGAATATTTTGTTGGATGAAATCAGCCTGCTGTCACCTGAAAGATATGTTATATTTTCGTGGTCGTGGCATGCCTGAAGATAAAGCGTGTTTGGTATTCTCCATGAACCGTTCGGAAGCAGCATGACAGGCTCATCATAAATATAGATAAATGAGCTTGTAAAATTAGCATCCCAGAACTTTTCCAAAATAAGGCGGAAGCAGGATTCCTCGTCCGTGCTGTATGTGAGTGTGTCACGGGTAATATACATGGAGGACCAGATGTTCGCCTTTTGCTCCCTGATTGTATTGTACAGCTTGTTGGACGTGTGGAATAAGAATTTCTCAAATATATCATTAAACAACTTGGCTATCTTGTTTTGCTTTGTATCATCGGCAGAGAGCGAGAGCAGGAGATTTTTTAATTCACGGAGTGTATATTGGAATTTGTCCGTGCTGAAATAACTGCTGATGATTTGTGTTTCCAGCAGCTCCTCAAGCTCAAGCTTAATCGTTTCAATATCAAATTCAAAATCACCTGTCTCAAAAATTGGCATAAGAATATGATTTAAAAATGGCTCGATTGTCTCTAACAGCCTATTGTAATAAAAGGCTGCCTTGTAGTTGCCAAACAAAAAGTCGGTTATGACTTTTCTTGTCTTTTCATAGTCATTAGATTTGCTCAAGGTAAGTCCCTGCTCTAACAGGTTTTGTAGTGCAAAGTCCCCACATCCGCAGGAGGAACGGACAATCAGACTGGAATTTAATATGCTGATGTTGGTATTTCCCGTCTGTACAAGATTAATCGCCTCATGGACAGCATGATAGCCCATATCCATAATGCCGTTATGAACCGTGGTAAGCAGTGGATTTAACACAGTAGAAACCGGTGAGTCATCATAACCCGTTATAAGAATGTCCTTGCCGATTTCAAGTCCCCGTGCTTTGATGGCATTGTATCCGCCTATTGCCATTTGGTCGTTGGCAAATACAATTGCTTCCAAATCCCTGTTCCGGTCGAGTAGGTCATTTACAATGTCCTCCGTAAATTCGGAGAAGTTACCATACACGATTCTGTTTTGGTCCACGGGAATACCATTTTCCTCAAGCACCTTGCAGTAGGTGTCAAGACGGTCCCGTGCATCTGCATTTTCCTTGCGTCCGCTCACCATACCGATTTTGGTTTTGCCGTGAACCTTAATTAGGTGTTCCACTGCCTCACGCATGCCTGTCCGTCCCTCTGTGTAAAGGCAAGGGTATCCCGGAACTTCAATCTCAATGGTTAAAATAGGAATGTCAAAGTTCTTAAGAAATGCGAGCATGTCATTTTCAGACAGGAAGCTTCCGATGGAGCCGATGGAAACAATAAGGGCATCCAATGTATGCTTGGAAGCATAATAGAATATGGAATTGTACTGATAATCAAATCGTGCGTTTTTCGGGTCGTTGTAGGATGCGTTCATGTACATGCCGGGAAAAACGATAAGATTTACATCCAGCTCCTTTGCGGCATAATCTACACCTTTGCAGACCTCATATGCATAATCATTGTCAAGATGACATGTGAAAAATCCAATGTTTAATCTTTTTTTACCTTTACTCATATGTACACCCCCAAAAAAATATTCAAACATAACCCATAACCATAAGCTTATAAATTAATAAATATTTTAGCATATTTACCATTTCTAATCAATAAAATGTGCAGGTTGTTTCATAGTTTTTTGGTATGTATCCTTTACAAACTGTTCTATTTAAACTATAATAGGTTGAATGAAAAAACATTTACATATTTCAGGAGGAACAAGCAATGGATTACAAAAATGCAGGTGTTGACATTGAGGCAGGATATCAGTCAGTCGAGCTTATGAAGGAACACATAAAAAAGACGATGAGACCGGAGGTTTTAACCAACATTGGTGGATTTTCAGGTGCATTTTCACTGGACAAAATTAAGTCCATGGAAAAGCCGACGCTTGTCTCAGGAACAGATGGTGTGGGAACTAAAATTAAGCTTGCATTTATTATGGATAAGCATGACACAATCGGTAGTGACTGCGTTGCTATGTGTGTAAATGACATAGCATGTGCAGGAGGAGAACCGCTTTTCTTCCTTGATTATATAGCATGTGGAAAAAATTACCCTGAAAAAATAGCATCCATCGTCAAGGGGGTTGCCGAAGGCTGTGCACGGGCGGGAGCGGCACTGATTGGCGGGGAGACCGCAGAGCATCCTGGTCTTATGCCTGAGGACGAGTATGACCTGGCAGGTTTTGCAGTTGGAGTTGTGGACGAAAAGGAGCTTATCACAGGGAAAGATATCGTTGCAGGGGATACATTAATTGGCATTGCTTCAAGCGGCGTTCACAGCAATGGATTTTCTCTTGTCAGAAAGGTATTTGACATGACAAGTGAGTCACTCAACACATATTACGACGAGCTTGGAACGACACTTGGCGAGGCACTGCTTGAGCCTACCATTATCTATGTAAAGGCATTGAAGCAGATTAAGGACGCAGGCATCAAAATAAAGGGCTGCAGTCATATTACAGGCGGCGGCTTCTACGAAAATATTCCACGTATGCTTCCAGATGGAATAAGGGCGGTTGTAGACAAATCCTCCTATGAGGTTCCTGCCATATTTAAGCTGTTGCAGGCAAAGGGCAATATAGAGGAAAAAATGATGTACAATACTTACAATATGGGAATTGGCATGGTGCTTGCAGTTGACGGAACAGATGCAGAAGGTACAATTGCTGCAATCAATGCGGCAGGTGAAACAGCGTTCGTTATCGGTGAAACAAAAGCAGGCGAAAAGGGAGTAGAACTATGTTAAGAGTTGTTGTCATGGTTTCCGGCGGCGGTACAAATTTACAGGCAATTATTGACAGTATCGCAGCAGGTGAAATAAAAAATGCAGACATTGTTGGAGTTATCAGCAACAATTACGGTGTGTATGCCCTTGAACGGGCGGAAAAAGCAGGGATAGCGTCCGCCGTGGTCTGCCCCAAGGATTTTTCGGACCGTGCAGCATTTAATGACGCACTGCTTGACAAGGTAAACAGCTATGAGCCTGACTTGATTGTGCTTGCAGGCTTTCTTGTCGTGATTCCTGAAAAAATGATAGAAGCGTATGAAAACCGTATTATAAATATTCATCCGTCGTTGATTCCGTCCTTTTGTGGAACGGGATATTACGGACTTAAGGTTCACGAGGCAGCACTTGCGAGGGGCGTTAAGCTGACAGGTGCAACCGTACATTATGTGGACAAGGGAACGGATACGGGACCGATTATTTTGCAGAAGGCAGTTGAGGTAAAGGAGGGGGATACCCCTGAAATTCTTCAGCACCGAGTAATGGAAGAAGCAGAGTGGAAGCTGCTTCCTGCCGCCATAAGCAAAATAGCAGATGAGAAAGAATCAAAATAAAGAAGGGAGCAAAACCATGAAGGTACTGATTGTAGGAGGAGGCGGAAGAGAACACGCCATAGCGGTAAAATGCAGTGAGAGCAAAAGGGTAACAAAGCTTTACGCGGCACCAGGAAATGCAGGTATCGCCCAGCTTGCCGAGTGCGTTGACATTTCTGTTATGGATGGTGAGGCTCTTGTGGCGTTTGCAAAGGAAAAAGAAATAGATTTGGCAATCGTGGGACCGGATGATCCGCTTGTGGCAGGTGTTGCAGATTGCTTTAAGAATGCAGGTATTAAGGTGTTCGGACCGGAAAAGAAAGCTGCCATTATCGAGGGCTCAAAGGCATTTTCAAAGGATTTGATGAAAAAATACGGCATACCGTCAGCGGCATATGAAACATTTGACAGTGCTGATGACGCAATTGCATATCTGGAACATGCAAAGATGCCGATTGTTCTTAAGGCAGATGGACTTGCACTTGGCAAGGGTGTTCTCATATGCAGTGACATTGAGGAAGCAAAAGCGGGAGTCAAAACACTTATGCTTGATAAGCAGTTTGGCCCGGCAGGTGATAAGATTGTAATCGAAGAATTTATGACAGGCAGGGAGGTATCTGTTCTCTGCTATTGTGATGGAACGAACATTAAGCCGATGGCATCCGCACAGGACCACAAGCGGGCACATGATGGAGACAAGGGATTAAATACAGGCGGAATGGGAACATTTTCACCAAGTCCGTTTTATACGGAGGACGTGGATAAGTTCTGTAAGGAGCATATTTATCAGCCGACAATGGATGCCATGAAGGCTGAGGGCAGGGACTTTGTCGGAATTTTGTTCTGCGGACTTATGCTTACCAAGGACGGTCCAAAGGTGCTTGAGTACAATGCCAGATTTGGAGATCCTGAGGCACAGGTTGTCCTTCCACGTATGAAAAATGATATTATTGATGTTATGGAAGCCTGTATTGAGGGAAGACTTAATGAGATAGAGCTTGTGTTTGAGGATAAGGCAGCCGTTTGTGTTGTTCTTGCTTCGGACGGATACCCTGAGCATTACGAGAAGGGCTTTCCGATTGAAGGACTTGATTCATTTGCGGATAAGGATGATTATTATGTGTTCCATGCAGGAACAAAGCTGGTTGATGGAAAAGTAGTAACAAATGGAGGACGTGTACTTGGTGTGACTGCCAAAGGGAATACGCTGGTGGATGCAAGAGCAAATGCATACAAGGCAACCGAATGGATTCACTTTGAAAATAAGTACATGCGACACGATATCGGAAAGGCTATAGATGAACAGTAAAATAATAATTTCTATAGATTTTAATAGTGATGAGGCTATCTATATGCAGCTTCGGAACCAAATTATACTGGGAATTGCACAGGAGCAGATTAGAAATGGAGATTCCCTGCCATCTGTAAGACAGCTTGCGGATGAGCTGGGCGTCAATATGCATACGGTCAACAAGGCATATGCCCTGCTTAGAAATGACGGTTATCTGACTCTTGACAGGAGAAAGGGTGCAGTTGTCTGCGTTTCGGTGGATACAAAACCACGGCATCTTGAAACCATGAATCTTGAAATGAGAATGATGGTTGCCGAGGCGATATGCAAGGATATCAGCCTTGCAGAAATGCACCAGATTATAACGGATATGTATAAGGAATTTGGTGAAAACGGAGGTAAGCTATGAAACTCGAATATACGGAAGCAGCACGGGAGGTGCTTGACATTGCCATGGAGACAGCGAAGGCAATGAAGCACACCTATGTGGGAACAGAGCATTTACTGTTTGCGATGATAGAGAGCAACAATGGAACAGCTTGGAAAATTCTGACCAAAAACGGGGTAAATGCAAAGCCCATCAAGGATTATTTAAAGAAGAACCTTCAGACAAAGAAAAACAAAATAAAAAATAAGGATGCTTATTCAATAAAGCTAAAGCGTGTAATTGATGCGGCACACAAGGAGGCAGCACGCCTAAGAAGTGAAAAGGTGGGAACCGAACACCTTTTAATTGCCATGCTGAAGCAGGAGGACATTTTGGCGGTAAAGATTTTAGGCTCCATGTCCGTGAATTTACAGAAGATATACACGGAACTGCTTGTTTCCTGTGGTGTTGACAGCAACGCTGCAAAGAAGGAATATGCGGCGTCTAAAAATGCATCATCAAAGAAAAAGTCGCCTACCCCTGCACTTGACCAGTACAGCAGGGATTTGACAAAGGCAGCACTTGAGGGTACGGTTGACCCTGTTGTGGGCAGAAGAAGCGAGATGGAGCGGGTGATGCAGATTCTTTGCAGAAGAATGAAGAATAACCCATGTCTCGTAGGTGAGCCGGGTGTGGGAAAAACGGCAGTTGTGGAAGGACTCGCACAGCTTATTGTGTCTGGAAATGTTCCTGAGCTGCTTGCAGGAAAAAGAATTTTAAGCCTTGACCTGTCAGGCATGGTTGCAGGCTCCAAGTACAGAGGCGAATTTGAGGAGAGAATCAAAAAGGTGATTGCCGAGGTGAGAAATTCAGGCAATATCATTTTATTTGTTGATGAGCTTCACACAATTATCGGTGCAGGCGGAGCAGAGGGTGCCATCGATGCATCTAATATTTTGAAGCCCGCTCTTTCCCGTGGGGAAATTCAGATGATAGGTGCAACGACAAGAACGGAGTACCGAAAGTACGTCGAGAAGGATGCCGCCCTTGAACGGCGGTTCCAGCCTGTTTATGTCGAGGAGCCAACCTATGATGAAACGGTTGAAATTCTTAAGGGACTCAGGGAAAAGTATGAGCAGCATCATAATGTTGAAATATCCGATGAAGCAATTTCGGCAGCGGTTGAGTATTCAACGAGATACATTAACGACAGATTTTTGCCTGACAAGGCAATTGACCTGATAGATGAGGCAGCATCAAGAAAAAAGCTGGGACTGTTTTCAGGAAATAAAAAGCTTGTCAACATGGAAAGCGAATACAAGCAGCTTGAGTTTGAAATGGAAAATGCCATTACAGACGGAGATTTTGGATTGGCGTCCGACAAAAAGGCAGCGATTGTAAAGCTTGGAGCAAAAATAGAAAAAGCGAAAAATAAGCTTAAGGATTCGGAGGCAAGTATGCTTCCGGTTGATGCAGAGGCAGTTGCAGATGTTGTATCGGTCTGGACGAAGGTGCCGGTTACAAGGCTGACCCAGTCTGAGCAGGACAGGCTGCTTTCCCTCGAAAAAACTCTGCACAAGAGAGTAATCGGACAGGATGAGGCGGTAAGTGCGGCGGCAAAGGCAATCAGAAGGGGACGTGTGGGACTGAAGGACCCTAAGAGACCAATCGGTTCATTTTTGTTCCTCGGACCTACGGGCGTAGGTAAAACGGAGCTGTCAAAGGCACTGGCTGAGGCTGTTTTTGGTGATGAAAAGGCATTAATCCGTGTGGATATGTCAGAATATATGGAAAAGCACAGCGTATCCAAAATGATAGGCTCGCCACCGGGCTATGTAGGCTTTGATGAGGGCGGACAGCTAAGTGAAAAGGTAAGAAAAAATCCATATTCCGTTATCTTGTTTGATGAGATAGAAAAGGCACATCCTGATGTATTTAACATTTTGCTTCAGGTTTTGGATGACGGACATATTACGGATTCCCACGGACGCAAGACAGATTTCAAGAATACAATCATTATAATGACAAGCAACGCAGGTGCACAGCGGATTATTGACCCGAAGCATTTAGGCTTTTCCAATGCAAGGAATGAGGACAGGGATCACGAGGACATGAAGAAAAATGTTATGGATGAGGTGAAGCATATGTTTAAGCCTGAATTCATTAACCGGATTGACGATATTATCGTGTTCCGCACACTCACGAAGGAGGATGTGAAGAATATTTCTGCACTTATGCTGAAGGAGCTGAAGGACAGGGTAAAGAAGCAGATGGATATCAGCATAACATACGGTGATACATTGAAAAGCTTCATATTTGACAAGGGCTACGACAAGAAATATGGTGCGAGACCGTTAAAGCGTGCAATCCAAAATGAAATTGAGGATAAGCTTGCAGAAGAAATATTAAGCGGAAATATTTCCAAGGGTGACAAGGTCAGTATTTCAGCGTCTGAGGGTAAGGTTGTGTTTAAGAATAAAGCATCTTAAATCTTCCATGAAAGCCTAGTGTGTCTCGTGGATTAAGCCAAAATGAAGGCGTTTATTTAGAGGTAAAAAAGTTAAAATTGGCAAAAAATATATGTAGAAATATGTAGAAAAAAAACAATATATATTATATAATGTGCATAAGATGTATTGATGTTCTATCAGGAAATGGCATTTCCTGCCGACAGGCTCCTTTGGAGCTTGTAGTGATTGGAACAGCGGTCTATTTAGATACTATGGAGGAATGAGATATGGCGGTTATTGATGATTTGATTTGTGAAGAAGCAGCAGGTACTCTCAGTTTCGGTAATTATGAGCTTAGCACAAAGACTAAGAAGGATGGTTTTCAGTACAACGGCGATATTTATAAAATAAAGACCTTTCAGGAAATTACGAAATTAGAGAAAAACGGCATGTTTGTGTATGAGTCGGTTCCGGGAACCACGGTACACGGCTTTCAGGCAACGGACAAGAGCGTCAGCCTTGTTGTGGAAGGAAAAGAGGATGCTCAGGTTACACTCGAGCTTGAGGCGGAAAAGGAATACAAAATTCATATTGACAAGATTTATGTAGGAAAGCTTAAGACAAACTTGGGCGGAAAGCTTAATATGAGCGTTGAGCTTGAGCCGGGCAAGCAGGTAGACATTTTAGTGGAGAAGATGTAGTGGCAAAGGAAAAACAGGTTTTTTTCTGTAAGGAGTGCGGCTATGAATCGGCAAAATGGGTCGGACAATGTCCGGGCTGCAGGGCGTGGAATACATTTGTAGAAGAAACAATATCAGTAGGTGCAGGCAGGCATGCGAACGTAAAAAAGGATGCCGTTGCACCTACAAGCATTTTAGAAGTTACGACTGCCAATGAAAGCCGCATAAAAACAGGAATTTCAGAATTAGACAGAGTATTAGGCGGGGGCATCGTGGAAGGCTCCCTTGTTTTGGTGGGTGGAGACCCTGGCATAGGAAAGTCTACAATATTGCTGCAAATGTGCCGCAATCTCGTTCAGGGTTCAGGTACGGAGGTTTTGTATGTATCGGGGGAGGAGTCATTGGCCCAAATCAAAATGCGGGCTGAGAGAATCGGCAGCTTTACAAAGGATATGAAGCTGCTCTGTGACAATGATATGGATAACATTTCAGCCGCAATACAAAAAAGTAAGGCAAGTGTTGTCATTATTGATTCCATTCAGACCGTGCTTGCATCGGAGATAGGCTCGGCACCGGGAACCGTAACCCAGGTAAGGGAGGTTACGGCAAGGCTGATGCAGCTTGCAAAACAAAACAATATAGCAATTTTTATTGTCGGACATGTAACCAAGGAGGGGACGGTTGCAGGACCAAGAACCTTGGAGCATATGGTTGATTCTGTTCTTTATTTTGAGGGGGACAGAAATAACGGCTTCCGTGTGCTGCGGGGTGTGAAAAACAGATTTGGTTCCACAAATGAAATCGGTGTATTTACAATGACAGACAAGGGACTTTGCGAGGTACAAAATCCGTCACAGCTTATGCTGAACGGAAGACCTGAGGGGGTTCCGGGCTCGGTTGTGGTATCTTCCATAGAGGGAACAAGAAGTATACTGGTAGAGCTGCAGGCACTTGTGTGCCAGACAAATTTTAACATGCCAAGAAGAACCTCCGTGGGTGTTGACTATAACAGGGTAAACCTTATCACCGCTGTCATGGAAAAAAGGGTTGGCATGAACCTTTGGGGATTTGATGCATATGTCAGTATAGCAGGCGGTATGAAAATCAATGACCCTGCAATCGATTTGGGCATTGCATTTGCAATTGCCTCAAGCATGAACAACAAGCCTGTAGGTGATGATGTAATGATTATCGGAGAAATTGGGCTTGCAGGAGAGATACGTGGTGTTACAAATATCATGCAGAGAGTAAAGGAAGCCGACAAGCTGGGCTTTCGGAAATGCATTATGCCAAAATCAAATTACGATAAGGAAATGGAGAAGCTGGGCATAGAGATTTGCTGCGTTTCAAATCTTGCACAGGCGATTGAAGGCATGTAGTGGATAAAGCAGGAATTTGCGGAGGTATTATAATTGAGTATTATAGATACAATTAACAAAAGGCATAGTTACAGAGGTAAATATAAATCTGATGCTGTTCCCAGAGAAGATTTAATAACAATAATGAAAGCGGGTCTGAACGGTCCATCAGGCTGCAATAAGCAAACAACAAGTCTAATAGCAGTAGATGATAAAGATGTATTGAAGAAACTACATGAAGTTATAAATCCACCAGCTGGAGAAACGGCTCCTGCCATGATATGTGTTTTAACTCAGAGAGTAAATGCATATAGGAATAAATGTTTTGCAGTACAGGATTATTCAGCTGCAATCGAAAATATGTTGCTGGCAATAGTTGAGCTCGGATATCAAAGCTGTTGGTATGAAGGTCACATTACAGATGAAGATAAAATTGGCTATCAAATGGCACAAATCTTAAATGTTCCTGACAATTTTGAGTTGGTGTGTTTTTTGCTTGTTGGTATTGCCGAAACAGAACCAGATATACCTAAAAAACGGGAATTTGGGGAACGGGCATGGTTTAATGCGTTCCCAGATAGCTAAAGAAAAATTTAGGTCAGTGTTTAATTCTTATTTTAATATATGAAAAAACAGAAAGGCATAGGATGAAGATAGATAAAAATAAAGTTTTGGATAAATTTAAGAATTACACGGATGCCTATGACAGCAGCAACATAAAAGTAAAGCTTAAAATAGACCATACATACCGTGTTGCAGGTCTGTGCAGAAAAATTGCACAGTCTGAAAATATGAGTAATGAGGAGCAGGAGCTTGCATGGCTGCTCGGAATGCTTCACGATATAGGACGGTTCGAGCAGTTAAGAAGATACAACACATTTATGGATGCCGACTCGGTGGACCATGCCGTGCTTGGGGCGGATATACTATTTGGAAATTGCATAGATAAAGATGCGGCAGATGGGGCGAGGCTTGAAATCAGGGATTATGTTGAGGATAACTCTGAGGATGATTTGATTGAAACTGCCATAAGACAACATAATGTATATCGGATAAGTAGTGATTTAGACAGGCGTACACAAACATTTTGCAACATACTGAGGGATGCCGATAAGATAGATATATTCCGTGTGTGTGCAGAAACCCCTATGGAAGATATCTATAATACAACCCATGAGGAATTAAACAAGGCAGATGTATCTGACAAGGTTATGGAAAGCTTTTTGGAGCACCATGCAACACTCAGGAGTATCAGGAGAACAGTTGTGGACCAGCTTGTGGGGCATATTTCACTTGTATATGAGCTTGTATTTACAGGCAGCAGGGCAATCGCATATGAGCAGGGATATTTGCAAAAGCTGATGAGTTTTGAGTCGGAGAATGAGAAAACAAGGGCTTGTTTTGACATCATTAGAAAAGAAATAAAATCATATGTAAATATCTCCTAAAAAAATACAAAAAAGGTGTTGACATTCAAAAATCACTATGCTATTATCTAATAGCTGTCGCAAA
>JAMPBO010000020.1 GCA_023666705.1 Bacteroides sp. | reverse complement strand
ACAGTTCGTGCCCCACATAATAGAAAAGCAAAATATCAATATGCTAAAGATAGCCGGTAACTATAAAAATACAAAATAAAAGAGGGCTTGTCAGTGTAATTATATGCGTGCCTTAAATCCTTACTGCGACAGCCCCCATAAAACGAAAAAAGGTCCAAAGGACCATGCAACACAGCAGCTCGGTTCTAAGGACCACATTATTAGGTGCCGGCTTCCTAATGTTATCGCGACACGCTCTTTGACGGCTTGGTCAATGGCCCTCTGTATTCCTTCAGCCCACCAATCGTGTTTATGACGTTAAAGCCTCTCTCGGCAAGAAGCTTTGCCCCCATTGAGCTTTTACCTGAATTTTCACAGTACAATAACAGTACCTTTGTCTTAGGCAGCGAATAACTGCCTTGTTGTATATCTTCCAGAGGCAGATTAATAGCCATGGGAATATGTCCCCTGGCAAACTCTTCACTACTTCTTACGTCCACTATTATTCCTCCATAGTTCAGGGCTTCATTTAATATGTTTCTGATATTAATATTGTGAAATCTCACCGTTTTCCGCCTCCTTTTTCTTACTTTAGTCTATTCAGAAAAAGTGCATATGTGACATGGCGAAACGGTAGAAAAAAGCCATCGGCATATACCGATGGCTTAAGGATTAACAATTACTGGTAACTGTTGTAGTCATTGCTCTCGCTGTTGTTCTTCTGACTGTTACTCTGATTGTTATTGTTCTTCTGGCTGTTGTTTTGCTTGTTGTTCTGGTTGCTCTGGTTATTCTGACCATTGCTTGTAGTATTCTTTGTGTTGTTTGACTGATTATTCTGTGCCATAATGTCCTCCTAATTAGGGGTTTCCCCAACATATTTGTTCTATCTGATATTTCAGATGTGACATAGTAAAGTATGTCCCACAAATAAATATTTTATACAGACCTTGGCACATTTTTATTATTTCTCCAGTCTTGCGAGAAGCTCCTTACGCTTCTCCTCGTTTCCAGGCTTTCCTAAAAGTGCAAACATGTTTTTCTTGTAGCTCTCAACACCAGGCTGATTAAATGGATTTACACCAAGTACATATCCGCTCATTCCACACGCAAACTCAAACATATAGAAAAGCTCTCCTAACGACGCCTCGTCAATTTTTTCCATATTGACAAGAATGTTTGGAACACCGCCGTCAACATGGGCAAGAATGGTTCCGTTCATGGCACATTTATTTATAAAATCAACAGACCTTCCTGTAAGGTAATTCAGTCCGTCAAGGTCAACAGGCTCCTCCTCCATGATAACCTCAAGCTTTGGATTTAATACATTGATAACTGTCTCAAAATGGTTCTTCGTACCCTCCTGGATAAACTGTCCAAGTGAATGAAGGTCTGTCGTGAAATCAACGGCAGTCGGGAAGATACCCTTGCCATCCTTTCCTTCACTCTCGCCGTAAAGCTGCTTCCACCACTCAGAAACATAATGGAGTGACGGCTCATAATTTGCAAGAATTTCCATTCCGAGACCCTTCTCATGAAGTACATTTCTGACTGCTGCATACTGCATTGCATCATTTCCATCAAAATCATTTGCAAGACAATATTCTCTTGCATTTGCCGCACCTGCCATCAGTGCATCGATATCTGCTCCACTTGCGGCGATAGGGAGAAGTCCTACAGGAGTAAGCACGGAGAAACGTCCGCCTACATCATCTGGTACTACAAATGTCTCATAGCCCTCCTCTGTTGCAAGTGTCTTAAGGGCACCCTTTGCGGCATCGGTCGTTGCATATATTCTCTTTGCTGCCTCAGCCTTGCCGTACTTAGCCTCAAGCTTCTTCTTGAAAATACGGAATGCAATTGCAGGCTCTGTTGTTGTACCTGACTTTGAAATGACATTTACAGAAAAATCCTTATCTCCTATCACATCCATAAGCTGTGAAAGATATGTGCTGCTTATATTATTGCCACAATAATAAATTTCAGGAGTTTTTCTAATTTCCTTGCTCACACAATTATAAAATCCATGTCTTAATGCCTCAATTGCAGCTCTTGCTCCAAGATAAGAACCACCGATTCCTATAACAATAAGAACCTCTGAATCACTCTGAATTTTTGCTGCTGCCTTCTTGATTCTTGCAAACTCGTCCTTGTCATAATTTACAGGTAAATCAATCCATCCAAGGAAATCATTTCCCTCCCCTGTCTTTTCAAGAAGTGTTTTCTTCGCTGCCACAACCTTTTTGGACATAGCTGCAACTTCATCCTTTGACGCCATAAACTCTGTGTTACTAAAATCAAATTTAATTGTCTGTGCCATCTTTTTTCTCCTTATCATTATCTTCTTTTTCCGTTCTGCCGCTCCAATATATCTGCTTAATCGGATATACCTTTATGGTTCACGGCTCATGTAAGCTATTATACCTTTGTTACCAATTTTTTACAAGGCGAAATTAGGCATTGCCACACTGTTTTCTCCCCTATTTTGCCACGTTTCGTTTTTCCTAAACGCATTACTCTGCTTCCATGAAATAAAGACGCGAGCCAAAATCAGGAAAATGTCTTACCTCACTGCTATATCCTGTCGCTCCAAATGCCTGCTTAAGCCTTACACCGCCATACATCAGCGTATCTCCATATGCATATAAATCCTCTGTTTCCCCATCCATTTTCACAAATTTTGCAACCATATCATGAATCAGGGAATCCTGCTTTATATGAATTGGTGAAACCGTATTTACCAAATCACCAAATTCCTTCACGTTGTATTTCAGTGCACGATTGTAAAAATGATATTTTAATTCAGAAGACAACCCTTTTGCCTTATAATACTCAAATTGCGTGTTCGGAACAACCAGCTTCTGCATGATGAAACCCACTGCCTTTTTTTGGTCCGCCGAGACACAGGTCCACTCAGTTATGTTCCCCTTTGATTGCCGAATACAGCTTTCCGCCATGCTTGCATTACCTGCAAAGGTCCTTCCCCGATAAAATGAGCCTGTCTGTAACACCGCTCTCCACTTTTTGTACAATTCGATTTGCTGCTTTACTGCCTCTATCTCTTCCTTCTTCATATCACAGAAGTTACACTCATATCCGCAAATGCCAAAGGCTGCCACATGAAAGCGTGTCTCCAATGGTGTATTCCGAAGGGTTTGGTGATTCGGACAGGAGGAGACATGTGCACTGACTACTGACATGGGATAACCGTAGCTATACCCTGTTTGAATTTCAGCCCTGCAAAGTGCATCAGTGTCATCACTTGCCCAAATTTGTGGAAAATAACACAAAATACCAAGGTCAAAACGGTTTCCGCCCGCCGCACAGCCCTCAAATAAAATATGCGGAAAACGTTCTGTCAGCTCCTTCATACAGCGGTAAAGCCCCAGAACATAGCGGTGTGCCACCTCTCCCTGCCGTTCAGGCGGCAGTGCTGCTGAAAAATAATCGGTAACTGTACGGTTCATATCCCATTTAACATACGAAATATCAGCAGAGGAAAATATCCTGCTCATCTGTTCTATCACGTAATCCTGCACCTCTTTTCGGGTCAGGTCCAGAATTCTCTGGTTTCTTCCCTCCGAGTGTGGCTTCCCGGGAATTGCAAGTACCCAATCAGGATGCTGCTCATACAGTCTGCTGTTGACATTTACCATCTCAGGCTCTACCCATATGCCAAACAGAAGTCCTAGTTCTTTTATTTTCGTGGCAAGTCCCTTTAATCCATGTGGAAGCTTTTTACGGTTGGCATCCCAATCACCAAGTGCCTGTGTATCATCATCCCTTGTTCCAAACCAGCCGTCATCCATAACAAAAAGCTCAATACCCGCCTCTTTCCCTGCCTTTGCAAGAGAAAGCAGCTTCCGCTCATCGATATCAAAATACGCTGCTTCCCAGCTATTTAACAAAATCGGTCTGACCTTATGCTTCCATGTGCCCCGCACAATATGCTCTCTTACAAATCCGTGCATATGCTGGCTCATTCCATTAAATCCCTGATGGGAATAGCTCATAACCACCTCAGGTGCCTCAAAGCATTCTCCTTCCCCCAGCAGATAACAAAATGACTGCGGATTTATTCCAGCCACAATTCTTGTCTTTCCATATCCGCTTACCTCAACCGCCTCATAATGATTTCCACTGTAAATCAAATGAAAGCCATAGCAGTCGCCAGAATCCTCAGAGGTTTCCTCCTTACTCAGCATTACAAACGGATTGGCACGACTGGAGGAGGTTCCCGTATAAGATGCATTCACATGCTTACCTGAAAGCATTTTTACATCCGTGCGTTTCATTTCCCTTGCCCATGCTCCCGTAAATGTGGTAAACACATATTCCGGCGTATCAAAATCCAGTTGGGCACTCATAAGTCTTGTCAGCTTTATCTCCTCATGGCTTTCATTCATCAGCCTTGCACTTCTGGTAATCACATCGCAATCCTCATAAACATAATAGTGAAGCTCCAATGTGAGACTGTACTGTTTATCTTTCAATGTAATGCACAGGTGATCCACCGTTCCCTTGTCATCGTAAGACCCTGGCAGCGTCTGATATTCCTCTTTTCCTTTGGTGATTTCGGCATTTTCAAACAGAAAATCTGAAGTATAGCTTCCGTCAGCGTGAATGATTTCCACAAACGGCTCCCTGATATCACCCTTGCCGTAGGAGGACATCTCAAGCCGGATGTCCTCCAGGGAAAAATCTGTATGTTCCTGCGTGTATGCGTTGGTATTTCCCGACATAAACGCATGCTTCTCCGTCAACGCTTCAGCAAATTCCTTTTCCGGTATGGTAATCCTTCTCCCATAATAAAGATGCTCCAGATGACCTGTCTGTATTACTTGAAAGCAATATGACGTATTTTTTGTTTCAAGCAAAAAGCATTGCTGATATCTCTGAATCACTCCACTCACCCCTTACATGGCTTCTTTTGCACGATTTGCCTTTACCTGTGCTGCAATTTCCTCAACCTTTTCCTCCGTCAGAATAAATTTTTTGCGGAATAAGAATATGGCAATCAACAGACCAATAATCGGAATTATCGTCATGGTCATACGCAAGCCTATGACCGATGCATCTGCTGCGGTTGCAACTGCTTCCGTGTCATCACTGAGATTACATACACTCAGGCAGATAGAGGCAACCAGTGCTGCCACACCCGAAGCAAGCTTGACCACAAATGTCTGCATGGAGAAAATAACACTTTCGTCCCTCCGGTTATTTTTTAACTCGCCATAGTCAACCGTATTTGCAAGAAAGACGGTTACCAGAACCGTAAGCATTCCGTTTGCGGCAAAGATGAAAAATCCTGGAATAAATAATAATGTTACCTTCGACATGTTCACAAAAGCAAGAACAAGCAATACAATATATCCTAAAATTGCCATTGCGAAGCTGATATAAAATACCTTAATAGCACTGAATATCTTACGCAGCAACGGGAAGAAAAGCATCATGGAAAGAATCTGCACTGCACCGCCAAAGGTGTTAAATAATGTATATGCATTCTCCCAATCTGCCCCTCCAAAATCATATTTGAAAAAATAAATAACAAGATTTGAAGTAATATAAACCGAGCAGTTAATCAGCACGATTGTAATGACTACTGCCATCGCCTGATCATTTTCAATCAACGCCTTAAACATCTGACCCACAGATGGTGACTCCACATCTACCGTGGATTTTTCCTTAATATTGATACAGGTACATAAAATACATACGATAAAAATAGCAGCTACAATAATCGCAAACAGCCGGAATCCGAGACGCTCATCCCCCTGACCCAGCAAAGAAACACATTTTACGGTAATAATCGTAATAATGGCGGAACCGACACCTGCACAGGAACGTGCCAGCGTCGAAAGTCCCTCCCGCTCTTTGCCACCCTCTGTAAATGCGGGTATCATGGACCAATAAGGAATATCCATCATGGTATAGGTAACGCCCCACACAATATAGATAATGGCAGCATAAGCCACAAGCCCGCTTCCATTAAGGGAAGGCGGTGCCGAAAACATCAGAACCAGAACAGCCGCATTTAATATCGTTCCAATTAAAAGCCACGGACGGAATTTCCCCCACTTCGTCTTTGTCTTTGCAACCAGCACTCCCATAATAGGGTCATTAAAGGCATCAAAAACACGTGCCGCCATCAAAATAATTCCCATTGCAATTGCACTCATCCCTAAAATATCCTGATAATAATATAGAATATAGCTTGCAGAAAACATATAAACCATATCTTTTCCGACTGCGCCCAGACCGTATGATATTTTTTCTTTCAAACTTAATTTCATAATGTGCCTTCCCCCTTACTTATTTTTTTTCGCCATTGCCAGCTCAACTACCCTGTAAGCACCATTGTAAACCCCTGCTGCTTTATTTTTGATAATATTTCTACACATATCCTCCAGCAAATGATTTTCTTCCATAAAAAGTTTTATCATCTGCAGGGTATGTGGTATGTCCCTGCATTCCAGTGTACCATCCCCAATTTCTGCTGAATGAATTGCACCCCACTGTTCATGCCCGCCCACACGCTTGATAAACAGCTTCGGAACAGGATAAAAGGCAAGCTCACTCGGCTTTGTGACAAGCACGTCACAGCTTCTCATCAAAAGATTGGTACAGTAAACCGCCTCAAATATATTTTCATGCCAGAATGCATGTACCCCATACAGTTCATTTGTCAGTGCCTTTTCAGCAAACTTTTGCGTCTGTTCCCACTGGTTAAAATGCTCCTTGGATACTCTGCCAAGCTTTGGAATTTCCTTAAGCAAATCCTCCCATACATTTCGGTAATCCCCCACATTTACATAGAGAACAGCCTTTTTCGCATATATTGCCGGCAGGAGTGCACGGATAATCGCTGAAAATATTTCCTTCTGTGCACCTGCACCGCCAATGGTCAGTAAAAATCTTGTCGGTTTTTTCTCTGCTTTCCGTTTGATACGCCGTTCGCAGTCTGCCTCGATATTACTCACCAGCTCGTGGTCGATATAATGTCCTACATACAGCAAATCCGTATCCGGCATCGGCTGCAGGACGTCATTTCCCTGCATTCCATTTAATATGCGGTACCCCTGATATGCATAATTTGTCTGCACCGTATGCAAACTTCCCTCCGAAAGATGGAGTGCCATCGGCCAATTATCTGGAATTGCATTGACAACATATTTCATTCCTGCATGAACCGCAGCCTGTGCAGGCCACACATGCGTTGCCACAACAGGAATTTCTTTCGGCACATTTCCATAAACAGGTGCCATCAGCTCTGCATTTTTCTGGTCGGAGGCATTATAGCTCAATTTGCGGAAGCCCTCATAATTCATCGGTTCCCACACCAGCTTGTTAAACAATCTGCTTTTGCCTGAAAGTCTTGAGCCTAAAGAATATAAGTCATTTTGTGCACTAATGACCTTGGTACAGGTTGTCTGGTGGTAAGAATTCAAATCCATCCAGTAAGGAATATAGCCCATGGACTTTGCCGCTGATGCAATCGCCATGGAAATCCGGTAATGTCCAAAGCCCATGCGGATATTTCCGACAATAATTCCCTTTTTCGTATCAAACGATATTCCTGCATCTTTTGCACTGCCGTCTTCCCCAAGCAGAACATTCATTACCCCTAAGGTTTCTCCGATATATGCATTCTTCTCAATCGATACCGGATAATTGGCATTGGCATCATTCCCAAATTTCCTGATATTTCTTTTCTTTGTTCTGATAGCCTTCCGGTAAACCTTCCCGGCTATCGGGTTTCCAAAAATACACTTTGATTTTTCAGTCATGTTCTTTTTCCTCCTATCTTTCATTCTATTTTTCGTTTTCCGTTTTCACGGTAAATGCAATTTCAATCGGCTCTGTCTGCAAGGTCCGTATCTTTAACCTTGCCTCCCCTTCTACTCCTGTCGTCCTGATATAGGTTCCGCCCATACCGCCGTAAAGACCGGCAACTGCAGGTCCGATTATTGTGATTGGTCCTTCTGCTTCAAGAATCATTGACTCCTGAAAAAAATTAACTTGATTGTCATTTTCATCCAATATTCTGACCCTGATTGCCGCTACATCGTAGCTCTCCTCCTCCACAAGCTCACAGTGGTCTGCTTTCACCTCCATTTTCAGGGATGTCATCGGCTGCTTTTGAATGCTTTTTACAACCCTGCCATTCTTGACTGCATCAAAACGATACGATGTGGAAGCACCTCCCCAGTCTCCAATGTACCGATTGTAAAGCACCACCGCCTCTTCCGGCTTCATATGATATAAAACCATCATCTTAATTGCAGTGAGATATACTGACTTCGGCAAATTGGAAAGCCCGTATCTCGCCGCCTTATTTAGTGCATCCTTAATCCCCTTTGCCTGAGCGGGTTTAAATGCTTCATTTTTTTCAATTGCATCCCCAATAAAATCATCCAGTAAAATCGGTCCATGCCCTAAATGCTTATATGGGGAATCATGATTTGTATACTCTTTGATAAATACATCATTCTTATACATGCGGACGCTGTCGGCGTTCGTTAAAATATAAGCGTCTCCACGGACACAACCCGGATGCTCTCCGATATCCATGGAAGAGCTTAGGGAAAGTATCGGCACTTCCTCCTGCTGACATGCATAGACATCTGCCGCAAGCTTCGGATTCCGGAACATATCCATGACGCCATGATAGCATATTCTGTCTCCGCTTCCAAAATCCTTATGTGTATTATAGTCAAACATGCACCAGCCAAAGCTTCCCGCAATATCATTCTCCCCTGCGGCTGCATCAAGCACATTTGCATGGCGTATTGCATGCTCTGTTCGGTGTTCCTCCCAGTCAAAGGATTTGGTCGGATACATATGTCCGTTATACTCACTGATTAGATAAGGCTTATTCACGTCTGACGTGACATCTGCTTTTCGTTCACAGCCCTTTGTTTTTCCATCATGCACAAAATCATTGTAGGTGTAGACATCCTCCAAAAGACTACTCTTTTTGTTTGCTCTCACACCGCCTGTAGGCCTTGATGAATCCAGCTCATGGGCTGCTGCATTTGTCCGCTTGTAAAACTCGTCATCATCCTGCGATTCATTAATCCGGACACCCCAGAGAATAATGGAGGTATGGTTTCGGTATTGCCGTACCATGTCACGCACATTTTCTACTGCCTGCTTTTTCCACGCCTCATCACCGATATGCTGCCACCCTGGTATTTCGGTAAAAACCAAAAGCCCAAGCTCATCGCAGCGGTCCAAAAAATAATGGGACTGCGGATAATGTGAGGTCCGCACCGCATTTACTCCCAACTCCTTTTTTAATATATCTGCATCCAGTATCTGCATGGATTTTGGCATCGCATACCCCACATACGGGTAGCTTTGATGGCGGTTTAATCCACGGATTTTCAGCTTTTTATTGTTCAGGTAAAAGCCGTCTGTACGAAACTCTGCCTTACGGAAACCAAATATCACCATATCTGCATCCAAAACAGCTTTTCCCTGCCGCAATTCTGTTTTTATCTCATAGAGACTCGGATGCTTCGTGTCCCACAAGTTTGTCTGTTCCATCTGAAACCGAAGGGTACTCGTTAAACCGTCTATTGGCTCCTCGCCCAAAAGCTGGTAGTCCCCGTTCCCTTTTTCCCTTATATACTGGCATACGGTAAATCCCTCCGCCCTCTCATTCAGGGTGATTTCGGAAATCACATCTGCACTTCCCGTATCCGTATTTCTGATTTCCGACCTAACAAACACATCCTGCAAATAAATCTGGTTTTTGATATCCAGATATACGTCCCTATAAATTCCGCCATAGGTCATGTAATCAATCACAAAACCAAACGGCGGTATGTTGAGGGACTCTCTGCTGTCTACCTTCACAACCAACACATTATCTTCTCCGTATCGGAGCTTTTTTGTCAAATCAATGGAAAATGCCGTATAGCCGCAGGAATGTCCGCCAATCCTCTCCCCATTCAAAAAGACCTCACTCTCGTGAGCAGCCCCATCAATCGTGAGGATAACGTTCTGCCCTTTCCATTCCTCAGGTGCTGTGATTACCCGTCTGTACCCGCTCACGGTCTGATAAATATGTTCATCAAAGTAATGCAGCGGTAATTCCTTACAGGTATGCGGCAGGCGGACTGCTGTCATCTCATTTTCCGCAAAATCCGCATCAAAAATTTGTTCACTGAACTGTTCCATAAAAAGCCAGTCATTGTTTAAATAGATTCTCTTCCGAATACGACACACCCTCTTTCAACTGCTTTTTCCTCTGATACATTCGTGCATCCGCCCGTTTCATTGTATCCCTTAAATTTTTATCCCGCCCCTGGTCAAACACGGCATATCCTGAGGATACCTCCATGTGCAAATCATAGCCCACAACATGGAGTGCCTTCATCCGACCTTCCATATTTTCCTGTGCTTTCATGAATGCATCCTCGGTCAGACCCTTCACAATACCACAAAATTCGTCTCCTCCAATGCGGTACAGTTTCCCCCATTGACCAAAAATATCCTGAATGACCTCACTACCGATAATGATATAAAAGTCGCCCATATCATGTCCATACACATCATTAAACTTTTTCAAATCATTCAGGTCACACATTACGATTCCCATGTCTTTGCTATTTTTGGAGGCTTTAGCAATATCCTTTTCAAATTCAGCACGGTTATGCAGCTTTGTCATTGCATCAATCGATGCTTCCTGCTTAATCAGTGCCGCCTGCTTACCCATTACAATCAGACTGATAAAATCCATAAGTGATGCAATTGTAACTGCTAAGACATAGCCAAAATATCCAATGCGGCTGTACAGGGCAATATCAGGGTTGTTGCTGAAATAAAATCTGTACATATCCATCATGGAGGTCACGGCAACAACCACAATAAAGACACTATGTACAGTATATGTAACCTTATGGTCTTCCATATTCTCCCAATTTTTCTTTTTGGAAAACAGCTTTGGAACAGCCGTTACCATGATATAGATACTTGACACACACAATATACCATGCGTCACAAACGCAGTATCTGCGTAGTCCATAATCCCTGTAAGCTGTAAAAAGCTGGAAACCCAGAACTCCGCACAGGAAAACGCAATCAATCCACGTAACAGCTTTGAATTTCCATTGTGGAATGTATAATTTACGAACATAAGAAACGGCACAACCGACATCTTCAGGCATATGTAAGAAATCCAACTGAACAACAGTAATTTATCAAAGAAGAACGAATATACATTTGCCTCGATTACAGACCATGTTCCAATAAACACAGCAAATAACGCCAGCCACGGAAGCCCTCTGTTCAATTGAAGACTCTGACCTGCGATACCCCATACCAGCAACAAAAACAACCCTACCATAACTCCGATCAGACTGATTACCAACAAAAAAGTCTTGCTTTGCAGATAATGCAGTGTAATTGACATTTTGGTTCCATGATAGAGCACAGGAATATTTACCTTGTTTTTCTTATAGCACTGGACAATACAGATGGAAAGCTCCTTACCTGCGTCATAAGACGCAAGCTCAATAAACTGCCAGCCATTTCCCGGCGTTTTGCTGTTCACATTTTCGTTGGGTGCAAACCGAAAGACTTCTTCTCCGTCCAAATATACATAAATCTGCTGCTGAAAAGCGAAAAGTCCGATTGTATCCGCTCCCTGCACGGTCCGGTTCAGCCTAATCTCATTGTGCCCATTGGTTGAAAGAATTTGCGGGAGCTTGTCATAGCTTCGGACTTCATCCCCCACATATACCTGCCAGCCCTCACGAAATGCTTCGCATCCGTCAGCATGCTGAAAATTGCCCGTAAACCTATCAGATAACAGCGTATTTGTTATCAGGAGCAAAACAAGTATACAAATAATTTGGGCACCATACACTTTCGTTGTTTTCATATAGCACTTCCTTATTTAAAATAATCGTCCTACAAATCTGATTTCCTGCCAGTAAAGGAATGATTCCAGAATATCATCATATCCTTGATTATCATATCGATATTTACGTTTCAGCCTGTGATACGGGATGTCTCACACCAATATTTAATTAATTATAACATATTTCCTTATTTTTCATAGTATTTTTAAAAAATGTCATACAGTGTACTCATTTTATTATTCACAAAAAAATCACTTGTATTTACTATATACATGTAATACAATGTCCTTGAAGCATTGTATTCGATTTAATTTTACGGCTTAGCCGGTCTTTGACGAATCTGTTATCAAATAAACTTCGATGCTTTATTTCACAAAAATAGGCAGCGGAGTGCTGTTTGAGAACAACAAAATATATTTGTTCAATACGCTTCTCTGCCTGATGTGATTGACTATTACTGGCAACAAATTTGGTTTTACACGATGATAAGTTTCGAAAGGACTCTGTAAAACCATGGTACATGTCCAAAGGACAAGGGAGGAGATTGAATGAACAAAAACAAGAACGAAAAGAAAAACGTCAAACGCTTTGAGGAACTGGAACTTAAGGATGATTTCATGTTTGGGGTTATTATGCGGAACCCCAAGTACTGCAAGCCGTTTCTGGAAACAATACTTGGTATCCGTATATCAGACATAAAATATCCAAGAACGCAGGAAACAATAGACCTTGCGGCAGATGCAAAGTCTGTAAGGCTTGATGTTTATGTTGAAGATGACAAAAGTACGGTATATAATATAGAAATGCAGGTATCCATAAATAAAAATCTGCCAAAACGTTCAAGGTATTATCAGGGGATAATAGACCTGAACATACTGGAAAAGGGTGGGGACTACCAAGACCTAAAACGGAGCTTTGTCATTTTTATCTGCACCTTTGACTTATTTGGCAAGGGACGGCATATTTACACATTTGAAAACAGATGCCTACAGGATTACGACATCGGACTTGGCGATGAGACAACGAAAATAATATTAAATACCAAAGGGACAATGGACGATGTAACCCCTGAAATGAAACGACTGTTAAATTACATAGATGGGCAGGCGGCATCGGATGCATTTACAAAAGAACTGGAGACAGCGGTTAAGTCCGTTAGAAGTAAGGAGAAGTGGAGGATTGAATATATGACGTTAGAAATGCATTATCGGGAAAAATATGAAGAAGGCGTTGAGGATGGTTTAGAACAGGGTGCAAAACAGTTAGCCATAAAAATGCTGAAAGCTGGCAAATTGTCTGTTGCGGAAATTTCCGAATACTCAGGGCTTACCATCGAACAGATAACAGAGCTAAAAGCTGAACTTTCTAAATAATAGTATTTGCAAATACAAATAATAAGGCAGGCGGTTTTCCGCCTGCCTGTTTTTCATTACTTATATTTTACGTTCTTGCCTGCACCCTTGCTTTTTATCAGCTTCTTATATGCCGCCTTTTTGCTCTTAGGTACTTTTATGGTTGCCTTGGAGTAGATGCCTTTGAACGCATTTGAGCCGACACTTGCATTTTTCAGCTTCGTTGTCTTGATTGTAATACTCTTTAGCTTCTTGCAGCCATAGAATGCCTGCTTGCCGATTTGCTTTACATTCTTAGGTATCGTAATAGTAGTGAGTGCCGTACATTTATAAAAAGCTCTCTCATCCATCTTTGTCAGGTTTACATTAAGGGTTACCGTCTTAAGCTTTTTACAGCCACTAAAGGCTTCACTTCCAACCGATGTAATGTTTTTGCCAAAGGTAACTGCGGTAATGCCTGTCTTATTTTTGAATGCTCCTTTGTATATAGCTGTCACCTTGAATGTTTTGCCCTTATATGTAACCGTTGCAGGTATAGTTACCTTACCTGATGTTGCGGTTGTCTTTATGAATGAAACGGTCTGCTTACCTGTAATCTTATACTGTGCCCTTGATTTGGTGTCCTTAAAGGTGTCACCAACCTTTGGAACTGTGACAGTCGGCTTTTGCGGCGTTGGCTCCTCAGGAATATCCACACTAATCTTTACTGGCAATACTTCTGTTTTTGTCTCACCACATACTGAACAAACATATAATTTGCTTCCATTTTCTGTTGTAGTCGGGTTCTTTATTATCGTTCCTTTATCCCATATATGTACACCTGTTGCAGAATTTTTCAGAATAACCGTATTTAATTTTCCGCATGTTGTACATGTTGCTGTTGCTGTACCGTCATTTATACATGTTGCATTGTTATTGGAAATGTAATTTGCATACCTATGTCCAATTGCCTCAACGCTTTCACTGTATGTACTGCCACATTCTTTACATGTGTATAAATTGCTTCCTGTTTTGTCACATGTCGGTTGAGATACCACTTTCTTTGTCCAAGTATGTGTATGACTTGACACCGTCTCATCTGTAAGTGTTACACTTAATGAAGCATATTGTTTGTTTCCCTGAGCATCCCATGCATATGCATGGCTTATATATATTCCATATTCATTATTATGTTCTGCTCTATTAACATGACATGTTGCAACCCCATCCTTAACTGTTGCTTTATACCATACTATGTCATCCTGTCCATCTTTTGCAGTCCATGTAGGACACTCAACCCTAGTAACCCCAACATTGTCACTTACCTTAAAAGATACATCATACCCATCTGACGTCACATTAAAAATTTTGGCATCCGTCACATTAGGAGTTTCTGTATCTGCAACTATTGTTACATTTTTTGTCCCAATTTGTGGATTGTTTCCTAATGCAGAGTCTATTGCATATATATTTATAGGCTGATTTCCATTTTTATTAACTGTTATGGTAACATCAAATCCATGGTTACCACTTATACCATGAATCTTATTAACATCAGTTCTGCATATATTTGTCGGTATTGCAATTACTTCCGCATTGGGTTCCCCTGCAACACTGCCTATATAAACATGAACATCTATAGACTTAGAAGGTTCATCAGGGTCATAAGCCCAACCTTTAATTCTTATTTTTTGAGCTCCTTGAGATTCAACCTCATCAAAGCAACCTATAGGTTCCTTATTAGTATTTAATTGATCCAATCTTACAACATAAACTGCACCTGCTCCCATTTTCCAGGAAGAATAATTTTTTCTATTATTTGAATGTGCAGAAACAAGTGGATTTCCGTTGCTGTCATAGCCCGTGCAAATTCCTGCATGATCGATATCATTCGGATTCGTCTTAGACAAATCCTCTGTTCCCCATACATAAAATATTGGGTCTCCTATTTTTACCTGTGATGCAGACGGATTTTTAACAATTAAATTTTTATATTCATCCTTCGATTTAAACCATTCATACAAGTAATCTGCCCTTTTCCAACTTTGAGAATATTTATACCAATTCGAATCTGTCTGCAAACCTCCAGCCACCAAACATTGCGACACAAAATTCGCACAATCATTTCCGCTAAAATAAGAATACTCCTTATTATATGAGCTTGTATCACTTCCCCCACTTTCATCTGTATACTGCAACGCATAATTAGCCGCTGCTTGCGGATTATATGCCGCTGCTGCTTTTACATTCTGTACATCAAACAACATTGTCTGCGGTGCTAATGTAACAAGCATAACTGCCGTAAGAACAAGACTAATCGCTCGTTTTAACCGCCGTGTAATCTTATTGACATCTTTTTGATTAAAAAACTTTTTAACATTCATACTTTTCCCTCCATCCCTTTGAATGCCATTCATCTAACACTAATATTCATTAAATACATTGTCAGACATTTCTCATTGTACTGTAATCCTTTCAACTTATTTTCATGCTTTGTCTTTGAAGTATTCTAACCACCTCCGCTACCCCTTTTTATAAAAGAACCATCATATTATGCGATGTATATTCCTTCGCCTATTACATATCCTAAAGTAGTTTTCAGTATACACCAATCATATGGAATTGTCCATAATGTTTTTTAACACAATGTAATTTTACATGATATGAAAAAAAACATAACAAGGATAAAATACTTGAAACGGTAGGGGAGATTAGGAGGTGATTACTATTATTAACTATGAACCTTTATGGAAAACAATGGCAGAGAAGAAATGCAGCCAATATAAGCTGATACGAAATGGCATTGACCCAACGACAATTTCCCGTATTAAAGCAAATAAGAGTATAACGCTGGTTACCTTGGAAAAACTTTGTAAAACACTGGATTGTACGCCAAATGATATTGTGAAATTTACAGATTGATAGATTGATAATTGATTATTTTTCTTAAAATTTTCAGGACATTACCCACACCATCAGGCATAATATTACTCAAAGCGGCCTGCATCATATCGCTTACCCCATAATAAAAACTGTTACGTCTTTCATCGGGCGAAAGCGTGCTTTATGTTATGGTATAAGCAATATGATGCAGACGGCGGGAGTAGCGGTATTCAAAGGCTTTATATTGAAAAATCTCTTAATGCGGCAGCCTCCAAATCCTACGGTAATTCATTTAAGCTTGCAAAGCGATAACCCTCTTTCTTTAAATTTTTTATAACTGTTTCCAGTGCATCCTTATTTGACTCCGAAACATTATGCATTAAAACAATTGCCCCACTGTGATGATATTTTTCAAAATGCTTGATAACATAGTCGGCTCCTGGTTGCTTGTTTACATCATAATCCAAATATGCCATGCTCCAAAATATCGTTTTGTAACCTAAGTCACGGGTAATTGCAAGAGTTCTGGCACTGTATTCCCCCATAGGCGGACGCAGGTACGGATCCATATCATATCCTGTCACCTCTTTCATATAATCAGCAGTTCCCTCGACCTCTTCAATGATTTCCTCATATGACTTTGTAGGCATGGACGGATGGGTTATGGTATGATTTCCAACCTGATGACCATCCTCTTTCATTCTTTTCGCCAGTGCAGCATTGTCACGTATGTATGTCTTTGTAACAAAAAAACATGCAGGAACATCTTCATCACGAAGCACATCTAATATCTGCTCCGTATATCCGTTTTCATATCCGCAATCAAATGTTAAATAAATTATCTTTTCATCCAACGAGAAGGAAGCATCGCCTGGTGTTGCATTTACCCCTTCCTTTAAAACCCTGTAATCCACATAGTAGGCGCTATACTCTGCGAGATTTAGGGCATCATCACAGCCACTTGGCTCATGGGCATCATTCCTTTTAAACCACCATGCATACTTTTCGTTGGAGCACTTATAATATTCTTCCTTGTCTTTAATCTGACTCACAATCGGAATACATTGATATCGGGTATCCTCCTTGATTTCACCGACCTTTGCATCACTATCCGTATTTTCACTTTCCCCATTGTTTTCATAAATGCCATCTTCTGTACCACCACCAGTCTCATTTTTATAAGTTATAAATTTCAAATCATGAAGAAGACATGACAGATACCCTCCCCTAACCAAAAACACAATTACTACAATAGCCGCTGCACATAAAACAAATATTTTCTTTTTCAAGAGAAAAATTCCTTTAGAAAGCTGTCAAGGACTTTATCACTCTCAATCTGCGGAGAGGCTCGTTCCTCCACAGGGTTCTCCTGTTTCCCGGCAGCTTCCTCCGAAGATGCATCCATTCGCTGCCGCTGTTTTACAACCTGCTTTATTTGGTTTACCATTTCGGAAGATGCCTGCCCTGTATCTTCATCGTACACCTTTGCCTCGGTGACCGCAGCCTCCCCTTTTACCGTCGGTCTTAGCGTTGCACGCTGCATGGCATACTCCCTCGCAGGTGTCAGGTTGTCAATATAATCCCTGATATTTGCTTTCAATATTTCCACTTTATTCTTAATTACAAATATATTCTCAAGTGCAAATAAAAATGCACATACCATAATTCCATTCGCTAAAAACTCTACCATTTCAGGACTCCCCCGCCACGAAACATCATAATATAGAAATGCACCTGCCATCAGCATACAGTCAAACAACGCAAGCGATACACCCCATTGTTGCCAAAATGCAAACGTTCGCCCCATAAATCTCATATTACGTATGTTCTTATCAACGTAGGCTTCACTGCTTTTTCCGCTTATTCCAAGGCTCTGCCTGTTCTTACATTTCCTTGCAAGTATCTGAAGCTTTTTATTCTTCGTCAATGCCATATTTTCAGAAGCCTTTATCAAAGATTTAAGGTATGTATTTGCCATCATTTTAAGTAGTAACCCCAGCACTCCTATCCCCCACAGGACGTAAACATATGTATCCACTTCCATGATTCTTTCAAACATACTTTTCCCTCTTTCATTTTTCATTATTTTTTAGCATTATCGCATCAGTCACATACAAGGTGTATTCTTACACTCACAAAAACAGCATATACTGCAAATATACGGGTAAACCCACAGTGTTTACACAGCTCTCTTTGCCACTGACATTTCGATGTGGTGATTATAAGAAAGGCGAAGTTGAGAAATCAAGCAGTTTCCAACAACAAATAAATACATATCGTGACAGAAATCTTGCTTTAATACCTTAATGTGTTGTGATATAATATGACCTGAGGAGGGACCCACCGAAGGTGGGAGGAGTCCTTAGGTCCAATATAATTAAATCAATGATAACATGCGGCATGCGATTTATTCTAAAGAAAGAGGGATATACTATGAGATATAAAACAACAGGAACCTGCTCTGCTGCCATAGACTTTAACATAGTTGACGGCAAATTAACCGATGTAAAATTTCTTGGAGGCTGTAACGGAAATACTCAGGGTATCAGTAAGTTAGTTGAGGGGATGAACGTAGAAGACGTTATCGCAAGGCTTGAGGGCATTCAGTGTGGTACAAAAAACACGTCCTGTCCTGACCAGCTTGCGAAGGCACTCAAACAGACTTTATAGCGGAGGGATTTATGAAAAGAATAATACTTACGGGCGGCGGCACCGCCGGGCATGTCACACCAAATATGGCACTTGTTCCTTTTCTTAAGGATAAAGGATATGACATACACTATATTGGCTCCTATGAAGGTATCGAAAAAAAGCTGATTGAAGATATCGGTATTCCATACCATGGCATATCCACAGGAAAGCTCAGGCGGTATTTTGACCTAAAAAACCTATCCGACCCTTTTCGTGTCATAAAGGGCTTTTCACAGGCAAAATCTCTTATGAAAGAGCTAAAGCCTGATGTAGTCTTCTCTAAGGGAGGCTTTGTTTCCGTTCCTGTCGTGCTTGCCGCCAGCTCAAAAAAGGTTCCCTGTATTATACATGAATCTGACATGACGCCCGGGCTAGCAAATAAAATAGCGATTCCAAAAGCAGATAAGATTTGCTGTAACTTTCCTGAAACCGTTGACAATCTGCCTGCAGGCAAAGCAGTTGTAACGGGAACACCGATACGAAAGGAACTGTTTGAAGGGGATGCCGCTGCTGCCATGACCTTTTGCGGCTTTATGGAGGTACGTCCGACACTTCTCATTATAGGCGGAAGCTCAGGCAGCGTAAAAGTAAACGAGGCAATTTGGTCATGTCTTGACCGTATACTTGAAACCTTTAACGTCATTCACCTGTGCGGAAAAGGCAACCTTAACAGTTCCTATACAGACAGGAAAAATTATGTGCAATTCGAATACATCAAGCAGGAGCTTGCAAACCTGCTTGCCTTAGCAGATGTTGTTGTCTCACGTGCAGGAGCAAATGCCATATGTGAACTTTTGTCGCTGAAAAAGCCGAGCATTCTTATTCCGCTTTCCCTTGCAGCAAGCAGGGGGGACCAGATATTAAATGCCCAGTCCTTTGACAAGAGCGGCTATGCCAAGCTTCTCATGGAAGAGGATGTAAATGATACTTCCTTACTTGAAGCAATTAATTACGTCTACAAAAACAGGGATACTTATATTCGTGCAATGGAGTGCAGTACAAGACACGACTCCATCACGCTCATTATGAATATGATTGATGAACTTGCAGGATAAGCTTAAGATTAAATATGCAAAACGGAGGGTGTTCCCATCATCTATGACTTTGGGAAACACCCTCCTTCACATTGAAGTATTTACTCTTCACTACCAATCGCTCATATAATACCAGTGCTCCGTTATTTTGTTGACCGCGATAATTCCATTGTCATCATCTGGTGTATTAATATAAGATGGTCTTTTACCCTTGGCAGAGTATACGAGGGATTCTCGCCCATTTTCAGTACAAAATGACACAAACGTATCATATACATATACTCTATCCCAATACTTTTTACCCAAACGATAACTAGCGTCAACCTTTTGCACACTTGAATATTGCTCATCGTTAAGCCAAATTTCACGGGCATAAGGATCCGTATAACAAAATATAAATCGACAATCTCCCCCACTATATGATAATATCCCTGCCCCCGCATCACACTGATAATAGCTGTAATATAATTGGGCTATTGTATCGTAATCATGCTTATTATCCAGCACCATCTCACGTATATGCTTTGGTGCCGGACCTTGACAGCCCTAAACTTCCATAATACATACATAAGCTAAGAAGATTAATGTTGCTAATTTTAAACATTTTTTTAAACTTAACGTTTCTAAAGGTATTTTCATCAATATTCCTCCGTAAATGCTTTTATGGCGAAGGCCAACCGCTCATATAATACCAGTGCTCCGTTATTTTATTGACCGCGATAATTCCATCGTCATCATCCGGTGTATTAATATAAGATGGTCTTTTACCCTTGGCAGAGTATACGAGGGATTCTCGCCCATTTTCAGTACAAAATGACACAAACGTATCATATACATATACTCTATCCCAATACTTTTTACCCAAACGATAACTAGCGTCAACCTTTTGCACACTTGAATATTGCTCATCGTTAAGCCAAATTTCACGGGCATAAGGATCCGTATAACAAAATATAAATCGACAATCTCCCCCACTATATGATAATATCCCTGCCCCCGCATCACACTGATAATAGCTGTAATATAATTGGGCTATTGTATCGTAATCATGCTTATTATCCAGCACCATCTCACGTATATGCTTTGGTGCCGGACCTTGACAGCCCCAAACTTCCATAATACATACATAAGCTAAATAAATTAACACTATTTTTTTTAAAATTTTCTTCATTCAATCTGCCCCTGAAATGTCCTTTCAAATGTCATGTAAGAAATATAAGGCTTATAGTCGCCATTGTATAGGTTACAATGTTGAAGAATATACCAGCTACGAAATCCCCCAATCATGCCAAACTTAAAATGCTTTGATACCCCTGAATCTTTGATATCACCACTATCCAAGCCAAAAACATCGTAAAATGTAAACCGTAACGTATATTCATAATTTTTCCCATCAAATTTGTACGATGTAATTTCAAAGCGATTTCCATACAGACTATCTACACAGATTCCCAAACCACTGAAAGGTTCCGTATAGTGTGGTTCTGCAATTTTTTGGTACCTCATATTCTTAACCATTACTCCCTGCTTGCGTTCAAACTCCGTTCCGTCAATATAGGCAAGGCCCGATATATCCCCCTGATTCGTTTTGATATGTTCATCAACAATCTTGCTTACAGCATTGACGTATGCATCCGTTTTTTCATTTTCTGAAATTGTTTTGCTTAACACACTATTGGAATAATCCGTTCCGGTTCCGTCCAAAAAATGGTTTGCCATATCATATGCAACATCCGACATATCTCCAGTAGAGCACAAGCTTAGAAGTGATTTAAAATTATTTGCATAAACATCTTTCTCCTGTCCCAGAAAATCCATCCAACTAATAAATTTCATGGCTCTTATTTCATCAATGCTTTTATCTGCATATTTGTAATCTTCTGGTCTGTCTGCAAAGCTTAAACCCTTTAATTTTTTATCTGTTTTTGAAGACTCATAGATTAAAAATCCTGTTCCTGAATCAAAGGGGTTATCATCTATAGAATCGTCCACTCCATCAAAGTCACTATCCGCTTCAACAGGATTAGAATGTAAGTAAACGTAAATCCGATTCCTCTTTTCTGCATATCTTATCTCGAATTCATCCCCATTTATAATGCCGTCCCCATCATAGTCATCGTTGGCATTAAACGCCTCATATGAAATACCATCAAATATATTACATTGTGTTCCAACTCTTAATGTTCCATCACAAAGACATTTGGTAAAGTAATCACTAATGCCATCATGGTTGGAATCCGTCGTATAATCAAAAATCTCGGAATGAATATCCTCATAAATTTCATAAAGCTTTCCTTCATAGTCTGCAAAGAAATATGCCCCGCCTGTTGCATCTGCAACAGACATTAACAACGATTCATCAACGTAACCAACCCCTACTGTATAAATTTTTGTCCGTTGGTTTTTTGCACGTGCAACGGCTTGCAGATATCCCTCCTTTTTCACTCCATAATTATCATATCCGTCTGTTAATAGGATAATAATATTCTGTACATTTTGTTTATTCATATCAACATCAAGTACCGTCAAACCTTCGTTTATTCCATTACATATATTTGTCCCTCCTCCGCCACTTAAACCGCTTAATTTCAGTAAAAATGTGTCATACTCATCTGTTAAATCACACACGGTATGTGACGTACTTTCAAACTCCACTAACGCTACATTTGTATTAACACCGCTTTTCTTTATCCTGCCAATAAAATTGCCAATTACCATTTTAGCAACAGGCAGATTTCTTTTAACCATGCTTCCTGATACATCTACCACAAACGCAATATTAACTTTTTCTACGTTGGCGTTATTATCAGATTCCTGCATTGTTTCCCATGCAGCTTCATAGGTTGCTTTATCCAGTAATATATATGTAGAAAAGTGTGTTGTTACAGCAGTTGCAACATTTCCATCAACCGTAGTCGGCAGTTCTTCTAAAAGCTGCATTTCCTCATTGTAATAATAAATTGTCGGTATAAATGTCATATCATTTAAATACTGTGCGTCAAAAGTAAACGAAATAGCAGCTTGTTCAAAGGTGCCATCTATTTCAAAGCGAAAAGGACTTCCTATGTATCCCGGAACGCTATCATCAAGCAACAAAAGATCATCAGCAGGCTCAACAGATAAGCTTTCCACCTGACTGCCTGCTGCCTTTATTGAGACAGACGCTGTTATATTTTTTCCTTCTGCCTGAGCAGAAATAGCAAATGAGGCATTGTATACGCTGGGATTAAATCCATTATCAATTTCCCATTTATCATTAGCACCATCCTCATCGGTATCCTTTTCATTCGGATTAGTAAAGGAAACATATATTTCTTCATAGTCATTTAATTTATCACCGTCTGAATCCGCTAATAACGGGTGTGTGCCAAGTTGATATTCCTCTATATTGGTAAGGGAATCTGCATCTAAATCCTCATCTCCGTCGGATATCCCATTATTGTCCGTATCCGCCAACGTTAAATCAGTTAAGCTGATTGTCATTTCGAAAAAGTCATCTAGACCATCACCATCCGTATCCTGCATATTAGGATTTGAGTTTAGCCATGCTTCAATCACGTCCGGAATCAAATCCTTATCGGTATCTTCAAAACAATACCAATTTGAAATATCTTCATAGAAATCAGGCAATCCATTTTCATTCTCATCTGTCATATCCGACTTTTCGTCATCCGAAATTTCTACTTGTTCTGAATTTGTTCCTATAAAAGCCGCCATATCATTGTTATAATTTGCATTAACACTCGGACAGTTAATCGTGACCTTATCAGCAATAATTATTACACTGTTAAGCGTCAGATTTTGAGCGGTTATATTAACTTCCCCAAACGGTGCATATACCAAACCATTCAGATTTACATTTTGGCTGTCAATCACGATATTACCATTCTCAGAAGCGATAATTGAATCATTGGTGTTTTTTACCTCTCCTTGCAATGATATATCTTCCGACGCCTTAAATGCCGTATTGATGTTGATATTACCAATAAGTGCAGCCTCCCCTTCAACTTCAAGCGGATGGTTAATATTGATATTCAAATCCTCCAAAAAATAATTTTCAGCATGTGTCTCCACATCATCATCTGAAAAATATGTTGTATCAATTTTATTAAATATGTAAATCATGTCTTCGCTGGCATTTTCTGTTTTTGTGCCATTTATATTTACGTTCCCTGTTGATACAATCGTACCGTTTGATGCCACATTCCCATTCACACAAAAATTGTCTGCCGTAACAAAAATTGCTCCCTCCTCATTGGAAGCTGCAAATATTGTGTATGGATATAAATCAACGGTATCATTTGCTTTTATTGGACTGTTACTAAATAATGACAACGTCATCACAAAGCTCAGCAATAACGTAAAGCGGCATTTAATATTTTTTCTCCCCAACATAGGCTTTATCCTCCTTGTTTTTCATCTTCCTTTTTTCTTTTCATATTCAGTCTTTTTCTGAATATCCTCAAAACAGCCTCTTGAATTGTTTTCCTGCATTTATTATTTTGCATCTCTAGTGGAATATTAGTTGGACAAACTTATCATATATGAGCATACCATCAGTGTCAAAGACAGTGCGTCCTTTAATATCCTCCCCTCTATATTAATTTTCCACCGTATAGCTGCATTTTGAATTATTTTGAAATGTATAACTATAGCATATCTATTAACCACAGTTTAACATCATAGTAATTTCTTGTCAACGAAATGACATGAAAGAAATCTCTCGCTTTTCATCTCTTCCTATAAAAGAAAATCCAAGGCTTACGCCTTGGATTTTATCTACATTTGAGCTACCTCTTAAGGTGCTTTTTATTTTCATTAAAACAGTTCCTTTTCAAGCTGATATATATAATTTTCTATCATCTGCATACGTTTTGTATACTCAGCCCTTGCGGCATCCGTCTTACATCTTCTTATCTTTGGTTTATTAATTCTGTAAAAATTCTTTATCCTGTAGTATGCTTTTTTGTAAGTAGGATCATCCTCATTTGCCGTTGCCATGGCATCCCACAGTATGCCCACTGCTCCCACTTCATCAAGAAAGTCAGCATCCATGACTATTTTACATTCCAGTGAAAGCTCCTTTTCCGTATCCTTATCAGAATGCATCATAATAATCTCACCGACTCTTTTTATGATGGAAGGGTCAACACCAATACTGTCAAGGTATTCAACTGCAAGCTCTGCTCCAACCTCAGCATGAGGGCGTACTTCATCCCATCCTATATCGTGCAATAAAGCAGCAAGTGCTATGACATCCAAATCGCCACCTAATTTCGATTGAAGCTTTATCGCCCACCGATACACTCTCATTGTATGCTCGTAACGGCTCCTAAATGGATAATTTGGTGGTCTGCCGTTTTCGGCAGTCATTTTTTTTACGTATTCTATTACCTCAGCGTAGTTCATATTACAGCCCCTTTAGTCAACAAATTCTTCTTAAGGTAAGCATTATATTACATCATAACATTTTTTTACTAAAATATCCATACATTTTTGAAAATATGTAACAACAAAATTTTATATTAAATTAAAACCGTGCGGTTAGCTTTGTGAAGCTCTCATAGACGTTACCTTAACAGTTAACTCAGCCCAGGCACCCTCGCGGCGCACAAGAGCTCCTACTTAGTGCTGCTTCGTTCCCGACCTGACACGGTTCATAGGTTCCTGTCGCACAAGACCCAAACATCAACGCCACTTACTAAGGGCAGCTCTACAAGAAACAACCCGAGGCCAACCATCACTCCTGCTGTAGCGGATTGCAGGTACAGGGCACCGCTAACTCCCCAGCTGCACGGAAATTTTATAACAATATAATATGCCTATAATGACACCTTTAAAGTATACCCAAAATATTATGTTAAGTCAAGTTTTTTCACACATCCCACACAATTATGAATTCTTTTTTTGATTTCGAAGCTCTGTAAAAAACAGCTTCATCATATCAGCACATTCTCCCTCCAAAACGCCTTTCGTCGTCTCCACCTGATGATTAAACTGCCTGATATCCAGCAAATTTATAATGGAGCCAGCACAACCTGCCTTAGGGTTCATGCATCCAATTACGACCCTTGGAATTCGTGCCTGTACGATTGCACCTGCACACATTTGACACGGCTCAAGTGTTACATACATGGTACAATCCTCCAGCCGCCAGTCTCCCAAAACCTTGGATGCTTTTTTTATTGCTAAAATTTCGGCGTGTGCCAGAGTTGTCTTATCGATATTTCTTCTGTTATAGCCCCTTGCGATAACCTTTCCCCCATAAACAATGACACATCCAATCGGAACATCTCCGTTCCCCCATGCTTTTTTTGCCAGGCGGATAGCCTGTCTCATATATTTTTCATGTTCTTTTATGTTATCAACAGAGCCTTCCATTATTTTACTCTCCCTCTTTGAACATACTTTATCCTTGCAATGCGTAGAATAAACCATTATTATATAATAACAGGAATGTAATATTTCCCATTAAAGGAAATAATTACGTATCTTGAAGTATACACCATTAATATAATATTTTAAAGACGTTTCCTACAAAACCAAAGGAGGCTGCCATGGGCCCATCTGTTAAATTCGCAGATAACCTGATTTTAAAGGTTGAAAATGAAAGCTGTGCCAAGAATGTTTTAGAATTATACCAACGCAACAAACTAAATTTTGAGCAGTTTGAGCCTACTCGCCCAAACGGCTTTTATACGGTAGATTATCATAAACATATGCTCCACAGGGAATATATGGCTTATCTTTCAGGTAAATTTATCAGATATTATATTTATTCTGATAAAAATTCCTCCCGGATTTTAGGTTCTGTCAATTATAACATTATGAATCATGATAAAAACAAATATGCGGAATTGGGATACAAGGTAGATATTATGCACCAGCGTCAAGGGATTGCGTATCATGCCTGCCTGTCTACATTTGACATACTTTCCAATGAATATGGCATTGACCGCATAGATGCCCGTATCCATCCTGACAATGTGGCTTCTATCAGGCTGGCAGAGAAAATCGGTTTTAAACCGATTTGTCTTGAGCCCAAAAGTGCAAATATACTTGGCCGCTATGTTGACTTAATCCGTTATTCCGTTAATATTTCCGAAATCCAGTAGCCAAAATTTCCTGTCATAAGCTTTGTTCGTTTCGCAGGTACGAAAATATTAAAGCCAAACATATTGGCAAGGTATTTTTCCTTATTTGTATATACTCCGGGAACACCTATAACATAGGTTTCCCTTCTCTCAAATTTCACCTTACCCATCATGATATATCTGTAATGATAATATCCATGCGATAAAAAGCTGTTTATGCCCAGCTTCCAGTTGCTCATGGCAAGCCGTCCTATATCGTGGGGAACAATTTTTACACATTCCACAAACTGGCTGTCTGCAAAAAGAGGTAGCCTCGGAAATGTGTCGAGCATCTCCCTGCATACATCCATGCAACTCTTACTTTCCTGAGCCTCCCAATTACTTTCGTGGCTGTTTTTTCTATCATCGCCACTACCCAAAGTTTCCTCCTCCCCATCCTCTTTTGTTCCTGCAATATCCGCAGGAGCTTCAACCTGCATCATGTCAGATTCACTATCATTTGTTATATTTTCTTCAGGTACACGATTATTTTCTATACTGCCGGCTTGCGTCATGTCAGATTCACTGGTACCTTCCATATTTTCGCCAGGCATAAAATGATTCTCGGCATTCCCTGCCTGCATTCTGTCATTTTTGCTGATATCTGGCATATTTTCAGCACTTTCTGACTGCCTTATATCAGGTTCACTAATATCCTTCATGTTTGCGTCAAGTATAAAATTATTCTGGTCATTCTCTTCAACGGCTTTATTTACACGGGGCTCATCTTCCCCCGCCTGCCTTTTCCTATTTTGGTTTTCTTTCCCCACAGCATTATTAATTCCATCTATCTTTATCTCCTCAGGCTTAAATGGGTATTCATCCCACATTCCTGCCAAAACCTCGCCATCATCGCACACAAAAAAAAGACCATCGTATGTATCAAAGGGTGCCCCATCCCCCAACGGACTATCCCAATCAAGCTCAAACCTTTTTGTAATGGTATCCCGCTCCTCCGGCTTAAAATGCATTTCCTCCAAAAAACGAACCTTTGGGGATATTGCTCCATCCGGTCTGTACATAAGATACACAAGGCATCTGCAGGCTTGTCTTTTATACATTTTCATTCCAACCTGAATTCGTGCCGTATCCGTTTTCCGGTCCATCCTATTTCGTTTTGGAGGAATAACCCTGTATTCAGATGCGACACGCTGCACCTTTATAAAACCTGCATTTTCACATCTTGCGTTATTTCGGTATTTGAATATATAGGATACCCATCTACCTTGTTGCATAGCAAAACCTCACTTCCCCTTAATTATTGTCCGAGCCATAAGGCGAAAATCTTCACACGCTTTGACACCTCTCCGTCATAAGCCGGTGAACCTGCGTCCAATAACACTTATAAATATATATGCCATGTGAGGTGAAAATATAACACAAAAGATGCCAAATATAAAGCACTATTTGTCCCCATTTTCACTCTACTATAAAATATTAAAATCTTGAATATAAGAGTTTTGCGTGTTATTATATATTTGTGTAATTGAAAAGAAAGACGGATGTGATTTTCGATTGTAAAATACCCTCTAGTATTAAAGGAGGGTGATGCCCATGAACACATTAGAAGTTCTTACTCTATTGTTGGTTATTTTTGCGGCTCTGTCATACATAGACAGTCATTTCAATAAAAAGAAATAGCATCCCGACCCTGAGAAAGTTTAGATGCTAATTCTTTTACATTTTTAATTTTTCTGAGGGTGAATCGGAATTATGTCCGATTGCCTTTCTGAATAAATTATACACTAGGGTAGCTGAGAAATCAACTACCCTTTTGATTATTTACATTTCAACATGTTAGATTATTCCTCTATCATACTATCATATTCCTGATTTAGCAGCTCCAGCTCCTTTGTGTACTCCGCCTTCCTGCGTTCATGCTGTTTTATCTGATAGACGTAATTGGTCATGTCGGCAGAGCCTCCCTTTTCTTCCTGTCTGCAATGTATGTACATGGGAAAATGTTTCATAACACGCCTCACCGTATATCCAATAAACGAAACAATTCCACCAAATACCATCACTGCAACATATGTATACGACAGCATATTCGTTAAAAAGCTATATGCATTTTTAAATATCCATATAAGAATTACGATTGAAATAACGACAAACACACATGTTGTCTTAAAATCATTGTTTAATCTTTCCTCTTTAAGCCTTAAGCTGCTTATTTCTTTTTCTTCAATATCAACACTGATTCCAAGACTTTCAATTCTTGTCTCAAGCTGTTTCATCTGCCTGTACTGTTCCGTGGTAACGCTGTCTTCTTTATTTGATAACTGCATACCCATACCTCCTTTTGTTAAACATCAGCCTGCACAAAGCTTTCCTCCCTGCGTAAAAACATACTGCATTTTAACCTTATCTGCAATATCCAAATCATGTGTGACAATGATAACGGTTTTGCCCTTTGCATTTAATTGAAATAACTGCTCCACAATCATATCCTTGTTATCTACATCCAGTGCACCTGTAGGTTCATCTGCCAAAATAATTTCAGGGTCATTTACAATTGCTCTCGCTATTGATATCCGTTGTTTTTCCCCGCCTGATAATTCATTTACATTTCTGTATATGCAGTCTGCCATATTCACATCCTCAAGTGCTTTCTCTATTTTTTCCTTGTAGTCAGCCTTTCTTATATTTTTATCAAACATAAGCGGAACCGATACATTATCATACACATTTCTATATGGTATCAGACCGTTGTTTTGCAATACATATCCAAAATATTTATTTCTGATATGTGACTTTTCACGCTCCGTATAATCATCGGTATTAACATTATTTAAATAATACTGTCCTGATGTAATTTCGTCTATACATCCAATGATATTCAGTAATGTGGATTTTCCCACACCCGATGGTCCTGTAATAGCAATCAGATCACCCTTATTAACAAAAAAATTTACATTGTTTAACGGGATGATTTTTTTATTTTTTCCATCACTGTATTCTTTTTTTACTTCCTTCAGTTCAATTATCATAAAACTCTCCAATTCCGAAATATTTAAATATCTCTCATAATTAAATCTATAATATGTTCCCGTTTCCAGCATGCTCCGATAATCAGGGTAGCACCTATATACAATAAAACAATTATTAACAGCACTGCCAGGCTGTAATGAAAGCTTACATACCCTTCCAAAATTCCTTTTTGCATTAGAATTGTTGAGGCTGTCTCTCCTACAACCGCACCCACAACCGCAGATAATAATCCATTCATTTTTACAAGCATTAATGCTCCCATGTAATCTGACCCTGCAAGAAGCATTACCCCAAGCTCCCGCCTCCTCCTTATAACAGAAATGTATATGCTTCCCAAAAACACAGATAATCCGATTATAAGACCTGCTATCACGAATACCTTTTTCTGGTTTTTCTCATATATAAGATGCTCCTCATTTGCCCTGATAACATCATCGCCATCATTTACATCACCGATGCTCTCAAATAAATCATCCAACACATCACCTTCGTATTGGTCATTCGGTTCAAGTGTAAAAACACCCATACTGTCATCCTCACTGAAAAATGCACCATCTATAGTTATAATTGCATCTGCCAAATAAAGTTCATCATCTAAATCTACAATGAGCATATCATATATAAAATTTCCTTTCCCCGTCGGATAATAAACTGCATCCATGTCCAAAATACCACACACTGTCTTTTCCTTTTCAATAGGGGTTCCCGTTGCATCATATCCTGAAACCTTTATCATATCTCCTATATCATATATTTTTCCTAATGACTTTGAAATCATGATCTGACTGTCATTTTCAATCATTTTACCTTTTTTCAGGCTGTAGGATATGTTATCTGACAAATAATCGTCATAAACATATGCATCACATATAGTTTCATCACACAACACGCCTGTATGTCCGACAAAATGCAATGTCCCATATTCCTGTGTTATTTTTTTTACATCCGAATATGTATAATCAGCATTTTCAACCGTAATAAAAACTGAATTTGAAAGCTTCTCCAATAAGCTGATGTGCTTCCTTACATATCCCGTATTACAAAAGAAAAACAACCCTACAAAGGAAAGAACAACTGAAAATATAAATATTCTGAAATTTTCTCGTCTGTCTGTTAAAAGGTCCTTTAAAATGTAATTTAATTTTTTCAAAATTTCACCTGCCATTTTATCATTCGATGTGCTTACATCCGTCCTTAACATTCCCTGCTTATCATGCTTCCTGTGTAATTCAATGTCGCTCTTATATATATCAATGCCTCGATTATGTAACAGAGCATAAACGTTAAAAACGTGATAAGATACGTCACCGCTTCTATTTTATGGAAATTAAAATCCGTAACCATTAAAAGCAAATTGCAAAGAACTGCACCAATTACAAAGCTTATTGCTCCCGCTCCAATTACCTGTACAAGATATATTCTTCTGATATCTGGCTTTGTTGCACCGCATCTTCTTAAAACCGCAATATCCAAGCTTTGCATATGCATAATGATTTCTACAAATACAAGTGCAGAGTATAGCGAAAACAAAAATAACAAAAAGCAGATGACTATCGTACCTTTTATTGACTCAAATCCACTTTCCAGCAGTTCCTCAAACTGCTCAACTTCATAATTTGCCGTATAGTTTCTTATAACCTTTTCCAATGCCTTCCCATTTTTCTCAGTTAAGGTAATTTCCAGTGCATCAACGCTGTGAATATAATTTCTGTAATCGCCTGCCCCAATCATGTAATCAGAAAAATAACTTCCCACATGGATTGCCCCTTCGCCTGCACATTCAAACGGTAAGCCATCCAAAACCAAATCATCTACTCCCATGTCTGAAATATAGCTTTGGGGTGCATCATCAAATTTTCCATATGACAAATATTGATTTCTTTCTTCATTTTCCTGTGCATCCAAAATCAAGTATGATGAAATTTGATACTCATTGCACCCGTAAACTCCATTTGAATTTGACGCAGCAAGAAACTCAAGCACATTTACATTGTTGTCATTCATATCCTTAAGCATTTCATCCACAACATCTATGCTGACACTTTCATCGAAATAGTAAGTATAATAAAATTTTCCATCTTTAGTCTTCACACAGCTTTCATAAAAAAACTGTACTAATAAAATATTTGAACACACAATCAGGCTCAAAACCGAAAGAAAAACTGTGATAATAAACTTATTATACTTCGCCCATCCTAACACAAATTTTATTTGATCCTTCATAGTTCTCCTACCACAAATACCTACAGTAATTTCAATAACTACTGTAGGTATTTATTCGTATATTATTTATTTTTCGGTTTTCCACTTGCTGGTGTAATTGCAGTATTTTGCATACTTCTCATCACCACGTGAATATGAGTTAATCTGACAAGTTGCACAATAGCAGTCCTTGGTTATACATCTCGCTGAAATTCTATATTTATCAGCTTCCTTGGTTTTTAAAGTAAGTTTTTTCTTTTTTCCCTTATTGTACTCTGTATACGCAGGTGCATTTTCTACAGCACCCTTTGCCGTGGCGTCATAGGTCTTTGAAATCACTTTGCTTTTTTTTGCACTGGATTTTACATAAAGAGTTGCCGTTACCTTTGAAGAATGTGGCTTTTTTTTGTGATATGTACAAAAATCGATATACAAAATACCTTGATCATGCACAAACGGATTGTATTGACCTGCTTTCGCAACTACCAATGGTCGCGTCGTATGCTTTGATGCTGCCATAAGCGTATCGCTGCACATCAAAACAACACATAATGCTACTAGAGTGACTACTTTTTTCGTCCATTTGATACTATTTTGCATAGTAACATCTTGATTTTTTAAATTCATAATTTTTCTCCCCTTTTTTAAATTATGGACATCAGCCCATCCCAAGATTGTTATAAAACAACATAAGTATAAAAAATTAATTAAAAAAAATCAAGCATTTTTTACATAATTTGACAAATCCATGCCAGTAATAAAGCCACAAAAGGAAACAGTATAATCTTCGTAAGCTGTTCTTTCCTGTTAAACCCAAACTGATGATATCCTGCACATCCCTCTGTCTCAGGATAGTAATGCTGGAAAAAATGGGACTTTGTGAGCAGGAACCAGTCAAAGAAAATAATATCAAATGCTTTCAGCAAATATAGCATAGTAATTTACTAACCCAATGGTTTATTTTAAAGCTGCCTAATCACGGTTTCGGCAACCTTAGCAACAGTTAGTATTGCCTAATCATTTTTCAGTTTACCACACTTTTCAAAATACGTCAAAAGAAAATAAAAAAACAAGCAGTTAATAGAATCGGGGAAGAAACTATCACTGCTTGTTTAAGGGGAGAGAGGATTCAATATATGAAAAGCTCTTACGAGTTTCAATATAACAATAAAATGTGTAAAAAATATGTTCTCCTTGTGAAATGATGTTCACAAATTAAACATTTACTCACATTCTTTGCTGATATCCTGAATTGCATCATCCAACTGACGCAAGGTTTTTTGGATTGCATCATTGATGGTTCCTGACTCATGTGCCATCTTGCCAAATTCATGGGCAACAACCGTAAATCCCTTACCAGCCTCTCCTGCTCTTGCAGCCTCAATGGATGCATTCAGTGCAAGAATATTCTGCTTATTTTCAATTTTCTTAAGTCCCTGTGACTTTACCGTCAGCTCCTTAATAAGATCAGATGCATTTTCCGTTTGTGCACTAAAGCTTGAGAGCTTGTCCGTGTAAAACATCTTGTTATACGAAGCCTCAAGTAAATTACGGATAGACATGACAAGAAGCTCAGCCGCAGCCTCCACCTTCTCCTCGTCCTCCTCCTCATCCAAAGGACCTCCTACAACAGAAGCAACAACAACATCATCAACCTCTATATCTTCACTGAAAGCCTCGATGTTGTCACGGGAAAATCCTAATGAATTTGACAGGAAGTTCCCTTCGTCATCAAGAACCACGCATATCATGTTTGTGGAATCGGACCACTTCTTGAGCAATTCGTCCAACTCCCCTATATCCAAGTAATCATTTATAGACATACCAGCTTACCTCCGTTCAGCATATGGTATTTTCATTCTACACAATTTTCACATAAATTTCAACAATGATTATAGAAATGTTTGAAAAAATATTTACAAATTCCCTCTTAGAAATTAGAATGTATATGTCAGTTCGGAGGTATTATATGTACAAAATATTTGAAACACACGCTCATTTTGACGATGACGCTTTTGATGAAGACCGAAATGAGCTTCTACTGTCAATGAAAAATAATGGAATTGAGAAGCTTGTCAACATTGGGGCAAGCCTTGCTTCCTGTGAACATACCTTACAGCTTATGGAATGCTACGACTTTATATACGGTGCTATCGGAGTTCACCCATCCGATGTATCAGACCTTGAGAACTATGACGGCGGCGAGGCGGCCGCCATAGATGCACTACGGCAAATGGCACTGGCAAACGAAAAGGTGGTTGCTATCGGAGAAATCGGCTTGGATTATCACTACGATGATACCGATAAGGAGATGCAAAAAAAATGGTTTGTAAAACAGATGGAGCTTGCAGGCAAATTAAAGCTTCCCATTGTTGTTCACAGCAGGGATGCCGCTGCCGATACCGTGGACATTATGAAGGAAAACCATGCAGAGCAGCTGGGCGGTGTCATTCATTGCTACTCCTACACAAAGGAGCTGGCAAAGACCTTCCTTGACATGGGATTCTTTTTCGGCATAGGAGGCGTAATAACCTTTAAAAATGCAAGAAAGCTTGTGGAAACTGTGGAGTATCTCCCCTTAGAACACATTGTTCTGGAGACGGACAGCCCATATTTGGCACCTGAACCATACCGGGGAAAACGAAATTCCTCCCTTAACCTTCCATATGTAGCCGAAACGATAGCAAAGATAAAACAGATATCCGTTGAGGATGTGTACCGTGCAACATGGGATAATGCCATGCACCTTTATCATATGGATAGGAGTTAACTGTGGATAAACTAAGCAACCCTAAGGTTACCATTGAAATAATTAAAAAATATAACTTTGCCTTTCAAAAACGATTCGGTCAAAATTTTTTGATAGACGGACATGTTATCGAAAAAATAATCCGTGCAGCAGACATTTCAAGGGACGATATCATTTTAGAAATCGGACCCGGAATCGGAACCATGACACAGTATCTGGCGGAAGCTGCAGGACATGTCTATGCTGTTGAAATAGACAAAAACCTGATGCCTGTCCTTGGCGAGACATTATCCGAATATGATAATGTTGACATTATAAATGAAGATATTTTAAAGGTTGACATTGAAACGCTGATAGGGAAAGGTAAAACCTGTAAGATAGTCGCCAACCTGCCCTATTATATAACTACCCCAATCATAATGAAGCTGTTCGAAGAGCATATACCCGCACATTCCATTACCGTAATGGTTCAAAAAGAGGTGGCGGACAGAATGAAGGCAAAGCCGGGAACAAAGGATTATGGTGCCCTTACACTTGCGGTACAGTATTATGCCGAGCCTTACATAGCCGCAAATGTTCCGCCAAACTGCTTTATGCCAAGACCAAATGTAGGGTCAGCGGTCATACGGCTGAACCGTTGGGATACCCCGCCTGTTATGGTTTCGGACGAGCGGCTTATGTTTCGGCTCATACGGGCTTCCTTTAATCAGAGAAGGAAAACGCTGCAAAATGGCATAAGCAACTTCCCTTCGCTTTCCTTTACAAAGGAGCAGGTGGCTGCTGCCTTGTCCCATATGGGGCTTAGTAACTCCGTAAGGGGTGAAACCTTAAGCCTTGCACAGTTTGCAGAGCTTGCAAATGTGCTTACCAAACTATTTACAGCGGACACTATTTAGCGATATAATGATGTATCCCATTCATTTAATAAAACGATTATTTGCAAAGTGATATTACACATTTTTCTTGTAGTTTGCTTTGCAGATTTATATGAAAAAAACATGGAGGAAATGCAAATATATGATTAATGAAATGTACAAGGACATGACAGGCAAGGGCTCTGTCATACGGCAATTTTTTGCTTATGCAGGTGAACGGGCAAAGGTAGTAGGTACAGAAAATGTTTTCAATTTTTCTATTGGAAACCCATCCGTCCCAACGCCCCAAATTTTTACGGACTACATGATTGAGCTTTTGAATACAAAAGACCCTGTCGCACTTCACGGCTACAGCCCTTCCTTGGGAATCGACTCTACAAGGGCAGCCATTGCCGATTCCTTAAACAAACGGTTTGGAATGCACTATACGGCAGACCACATTTTTATGACCACAGGTGCCGCAGGTGCCATCGCACACGCAGTCAGGTGCGTGGTTACTGACGGTGACGAGGTTCTCACCTTCGCACCATACTTCCCTGAATATGTACCGTATATCACAGGCACGGGAGCAAAGCTTACCATCGTTCCTGCGGATATTGATACATTTCAGATTAACTTTGACGAATTTGAAAAAGCATTAAATCCAAATGTTCAGGCAATTTTAATTAATTCCCCCAACAATCCTTCGGGAATTGTTTATTCTACGGAAACGATTAAACGGCTTGCAGAAATATTAAATGCAAAGCAGCAGGAATATGGGCATGATATATATCTGATTTCAGATGAACCATACAGGGAAATCGTGTTTGAGGGAACGGATTCTCCTTTCATATCAGCCTTTTATGACAACAGTATCTGCTGCTATTCCTTCAGCAAATCCGTGTCACTTCCAGGTGAACGTATGGGCTATGTTGCAGTAAACCCTGTCTGTAAGGATGCTGCACTTATTGTGCTTATGTGCGGTCAGATTTCCCGTTTCACGGGACATAACTGTCCACCGTCCATCATTCAGCTTGCGGTTGAGAAAATACTTGACACAACCAGTGACCTCAGCATATACGAGACGAACAAAAACATACTTTATAAGGAGCTTACAAGAATTGGCTATCATATTGTAGAGCCGGGTGGAACCTTTTACATGTTTCCACGTTCCCTTACAGATGATGCCAATGAATTCTGCTGGCGGGCAGCAAGGGAGCTTGACCTGATTACGGTTCCCGGCGACAGCTTTCACTGTCCGGGACATTTTCGGATATCTTACTGTGTTACGACTGATATGATTGAGCGGTCCATCCCTCTCTTTGAAAAGTTATACAAAATGTACCGAGATTAATTATTGTATTTTAGTTCCATATTTTGTATAATGAAACTTGGTGCATTTAACAGGCACCATTTGAAGGTTTATAGTGTTCTTAGGAGGAAATATACATGTTAACAAATAACAGTGCCGGAAAAAAACCAAAAAAATACACCGGCATACTTTTACATCCGACCTCCTTTCCGGGACCCTACGGAATAGGAGATCTTGGCGACAGTGCTTACAGGTTTATTGATTTTCTTGAGCGTTCGGGACTTAATACATGGCAGGTTCTGCCCCTTGGACATACGGGCTTCGGGGACTCCCCGTACCAACCGTTTTCGGCATTTGCAGGACAGCCGCTTATTATTAGCTTAGACCACTTAAAACAGCTTGGGCTTCTTGTAGATAACGATTTTTCAAATATGCCGTCATGGAATCCGGAGCAGGTAAGCTATGGCGACCTGATTGAATTTAAAACGGAATTACTCAAAACAGCCTATACCCGTTTTTCAGATGAAAATTATCACGATAACTTTTCAGGAAACAACGAGCTTATGGAAAAATACACTGACTTTTGTGACAACTCCTACTGGCTTGAGGATTATGCACTTTTTATGGCAGGCAAGGACTACCATGATGGTATGCCATGGTACATGTGGGAGGATGATTTAAAGAAGCCTACCAAACGTCAGAAGGCAGCATGGATTAAGAAGCTGTCAAAGGAAATGGGATACTATAAGTTTATCCAGTTTATGTTTTACATTGAATGGATGGACCTTAAAAAATATGCAAATGATAAAGGCATTTCCATTGTGGGTGATATCCCTATTTTCATGGCATGGGACAGCGTGGATGTATGGGCAGACCAAAGCTTGTTTTTGCTCGACAGCGACGGTTACCCTACTGTTGTTGCAGGTGTTCCGCCTGATTACTTCTCAGCAACAGGACAGCTTTGGGGCAATCCGCTCTACAATTGGAAGAACCATACAAAGACAGGTTATGAATGGTGGTTAAACCGCATTAAATTCCAGCTCACCTTAACGGACTTCTTACGGATAGACCACTTTAGGGGTTTCGACAAATTCTGGGCAGTCCCTTACGGTGAGGAAACTGCAATTAATGGGGAATGGCTTGAGGCACCGGGCATAAACTTCTTTACACAGCTTGAAGCTACACTTGGTTACCAGCTTCCTATTATTGCAGAGGATCTTGGTGAAATAGATGACTCTGTCATTGAGCTTCGGGACAAGTTCGGATTTCCGGGCATGAAAATACTTCAGTTTGCCTTTGAAAACCCTGAGGAAAATGATTTCCTCCCTCATAACTATGTGAGAAACTGTGTCTGCTATACCGGTACACACGACAATGATACAACCTTAGGCTGGTATAATCACGCATATGAGGCATCCAAGGACAAGCTTAGAAGATATTTTTCAACAGACGGCTTTGATATTTGTTGGATTCTCATACGGGCATGCTTTGGCTCGGTTGCCAATATGGCTATCGTTCCTATGCAGGATGTGCTCTCCCTTGACTCATGGGCACGCTTCAACACACCTGGTGTCGGCGAGGGAAACTGGGCATGGAGATACACACAGGATGCACTGACCCCTGCACTGGAAGCAAGACTCTATGAGACATGTAAAATGTTTGGCAGGTAAAATATATGAAAACAATCGGAGTATTTATATTTCTTATGGTTGCTTTGTTTTTCTCACTTCCGTACCATTGGTACCTGCGGAAGCTATGGAAGAAAAATCCAGGCAAGTCATGGGAGAAAAGCAGAAAATATGTTTCGGGCTTTTTCAGGACCGAGCTTAAAATTTCAGGATGTAAGCCTGAAGTAATCGGAAAAGAAAATATCCCTGCGGATGTGCCTGTTCTTTATGTGGGCAATCACAGAAGCTATTTTGATATCCTGATTTACCATGAAGCAATCGGCAAGCCTGTCGGCTTTATTGCTAAGATGGAAATGCGTAAAATCCCGCTTCTTCCCCTGTACATGGATGACATCGGATGTCTGTTTTTGGAACGGGATAACATAAAGCAGGGACTTGCAACCATAAATCAGGGTGCCGAGTTTTTGAAGATGGGACATTCCATGATTTTATTTCCGGAGGGACACCGTAATCAAGGGGAAACACTGCTTCCATTTCGGGAGGGCGGCTACAAGATGGCAGAAAAAGCAAAATGCCCAATTGTCCCTGTCGCGATTTCCGGTTCCGATTTACTTTTAGAGTCTGCACCAAAAAAGCAGGTCAGAAAAGGTAAGGTAACGATTGAATTTGGTAAACCGCTTTATCCTATGGAGCTTCCTCCAAAGGAACGAAAAGCTTTACTTGCAACACTTCCTGATATTATTCAGGGAATGAAAGATAAACACGAAATGAATTAGAGGAGGGAACACACTTATGCCTTGGTGGGGAACTATGCTTATTATAATGGCGGTAGCCCTTATAATACTTTTTGTACTATACAAAGTCGGCGATAAGCTGCAGAAAAAACAAATGGCCCAGAAGGAGCAGATTGCGGAGGCGGCTCAGCCTGCCACAATGCTTATTATTGATAAAAAAATATTACCGCTTAAGGATGCCAATCTTCCAAAAATGGTGATGGAGCAGACACCAAAAAGATATCAGAAGGCGAAGCTTCCAATCGTTAAAGCTAAGGTTGGTCCGCAGATTATGAACTTCATATGTGATGAGGCAATCTTTGAGGATGTGCCTGTCAAGGGTGAAGTGAAGGCAATGATTAGCGGCATATACATAATCAGCGTAAAAAGTGTCCGCGGCAGGAAAAATAACCAGCCTGCCGAGGAAGAAAACGGAAAGAAGAAAAAGAAGAGCTTCCGTGCTAAAATGGTTGCCAAGCAGGCAGAATACCAAAAACAATTAAACGAGGAGCTTCTTAACAAAAAACAGAATAAGCCAAAAGAGAAATCAAAGGAAGAAATCAAAAAAGAGAAGGAAAGAGCAAAGAAGATTAAAGATGGACTCAAATAAAGACTTAAAAATAAAAGATATTGTTTTTATGTTTTTACCATTGATTATTATGGTGGTAATTCAATGTGCCGTCAATATATTTGATGTGTTAATCATTTTTATTTCAAATTTGTTTTCTGACGAAAAAACCGTCAGGGTACGCACGATTGAAACGATTATGACGGAGGCTTACAAGCAGCCGATGAATATCGCCTACATGACGCTTGCCAGATATCTGTTATACATACTTGTTTTCGGTATATGGCTTTACCGCATCAGTTCTTCTGATGAACGTAAATCAATTGTCCGCCGCCCGACTGTCCCTGCAACGGCTCTGCTCGTTGCAACCGGCTGGTGCGGACAAATTTTTGTTGACAGTATCCTTACGCTCGTAAGACCTTATTTCCCGGCTACATTTGAAAACTATGACAAGCTTACAACAAACGTGACAGGTGCAGGCTCATCGTGGGTACTGCTCTTAGCTGTTTTTGTTGCCGCACCGATTGGAGAAGAGTTGTTGTTCCGCGGTCTTTTGCAAAAATATATAAAGACCTTCTTTGGAAAGGTCTTTACAAAAGGGGTTGCGGTCTTTACGGTGCTGACACAGGCACTTTTATTTGCACTGTACCACGGAAATGTTGTTCAGGAAATTTATGCTTTTGTCATGGGCATTTTTCTTGGTGCCCTCGCCTGGCGGTTTGGAAGTCTCATTCCCTGCATCCTGTTCCACATAGCCATCAATGCCAGCATCCTTCTTGTTCCAAACGTATTTTTTGCTAACAAAACAGCAACCATAGTAAGCGGTGTCTCCTGTCTTGCAGTATTTTCAGTCTTTGCCGTATTGATATACCGCATGAATGCAGTCAAGCATACATAAAAGCTCCTCTTTGTTTTACGGTTCAAGTTCGTATATATATACCTTTTCATCCGGATCGAACCTGTAAGCAGGAAGCTTTATAATACCCGAAAGCTTAAACGGTGTCGCCCTCATTGTCTCCATCATATCATATGTGCAATAATATAAAATCACTGTCACTTTTCTTGGAAATTTTTCCACGGACTCTACAAGCTTATTCATAAAACCCTCTAAAATATCCTGGGAAAACGGATTGAACAGGTAAAAGAAGTTGTCGCCTGCTTCTATCACATAATCCTCCGCCTTCATGTGGAGCAGACAAAATTTTCTCTCCTGATTTTTAAATCTCACATGATAATATGCGGCATTATCCTGCAGTCTGTCGTATATCTCCTTGTCATACTCCACACCTGTCACATTACACATGAACCGCTGGTTGCAGTAAAATAAAACCCTGCCCATACCACATCCGATATCAACCAGAGTATCCTGCGGTGTAAGGGTAACCGCATCAAATATTTTGATTAATCCCTCATACTCAGATGCCTCATATGGATAATAGCATCCCGTTTCCTTTCTTTTGCTAAATTCCCTGTTTGCAAATACAACCTCCTCATCAGCAGTATTTACTCCAAGAAATTTTTCAAACATTTCTTCCCTATCCATTTTGATTCCTCTAACATTCTGTACATTCCGTTATGGAAATGTGCAGGTTCATCAATAGCGGTGGCTCATTATCTTCATTCATGCTCAACGAATATGTCGTATCTACCACCTTGCTTCCGTCACTGTGCTCCTCAAATAGGTATTTTTCCGTCTTAACCGAAATCGGTATGTTGCCAAATGCAAGCCCATACACTGCATGATGCACCAGCCCCTCCTCATAAATTAAATCCGAGATGACCTCGCCACGTTTCGTAACCCTCATACTCCGCGGATTAATCTGCAGGGTGGAACGGGTCATTTTTTTATTGCCCGACAAATCCTCAACATAGACAAGCCGATAACCCTGCTTTCCCTGTTTTTCCATTACAGCAAACACATCTGCCTCGGTACTGTCTCCATTTTCATCCGTAGTAATAAATTTTATATTAACCTTCATATATGAAATCCCTTTTACTTTGTTTCCTTTAATATATACCAATTTCAAATATTTAATTAATAACTTTCTATATCCACTATATTTACTCCGTCAACATGTATCGGCAAAACGCTGTTTGCAAAGGACTTAAATTTGTCCACGCCGTCACTTACATAAAAACTGTAAATGGGAGACTTTCCTTTTGTGCATACCAATCCATTTTCCCGAAGTATGTTTTTTAGCTCCCTTGCCGTTTCGTAAGCAGGATTAATCAGTGTAACATTTTCGCCCATATATCTTTGTATGGGATTGGCAAGAAGCGGATAGTGGGTACAGCCAAGAACGAGCACATCAACGTTATATGCCTTAAGCTCCGACAAATAACGATCAACCATATCATCCGTTATCCTGTCCTCAATCAGTCCCTCCTCAACCAGAGGCACAAACAGCGGACATGCCTTTCCAATAACCGTTATATCACTGTCAATTTGCCTTATGTATTCTGTATATATGCCTGATTTGACGGTTCCCTCTGTAGCGATGATTCCCACACTTTTCGTTTTGGATTTCTCGACAGCCATCTTTGCACCGGGTCTTACAACACCGACTACGGGCACCTCCATATCCATTCTCATATCCTCAAGTGCAAGTGCACTTGCCGTATTACAGGCAACTACGATTGCCTTAACCTTTCTGGTCATCAAAAACCGTACAATCTGCTTGGAATACTTAAGCACGGTCTGCTTGGATTTACTGCCATACGGAACTCTTGCCGTATCTCCAAAATAAATAATATCTTCACTGGGAAGCTGGCGCATAATTTCCCTCACAACCGTAAGACCGCCTACTCCCGAATCAAATACTCCTATCGGTGCGTCCATACCTTCCTCCTACTCTCTTTCCCCTGACATTTCAATCAGTGTGTCAACAAGGGTCCTTATGTCATATCCCTTAGCCGCCCAAAGCATCGGATACATGCTTATGGATGTAAAGCCCGGAAGTGTATTTATTTCGTTAAATACAACCGCATTTGTATCCTTTTCCAGAAAAAAATCTACCCTTGAAAGTCCAAATCCATCAAGTGCATTAAAAATTCGGATTGCATATTCTCTTATTTTCTCCTCAACTCCCGAAGGAAGCTCAGGTCCAATTACCGTCTTTGACTCACCACTATTATACTTTGCATCAAAGTCATAGAAATCTGCTGCCGCAAGAATCTCTCCAACCCCCGATGCCTTTGTCGTTTTGTCATGCCCCAAAACAGCACACTCAAGCTCCCGTCCGAAAATGGTTTCCTCCACAAGAATTTTGTAGTCATGCTCCGCCGCAATATTCAGTGCCGCAATCAGCCCTGCCCTGTCCTCAGCCTTGGAAACTCCCTTGGAGGAGCCTGCCTTGGAAGGCTTTACAAAGACAGGATAATCAAGTGCTGCCTCCACCCTTCCTACAACCGCATCCATATCGGACAACTGGTTTCTCAGCACAGGAACATAGTTTGCCTGCCTGATATTCAGCGTATCAACAATGAGCTTCGTGTAAAACTTATCCATTGCTGCTGCCGATGCGAGAACACCACAACCCACGTACGGAATACCCGCTATCTCAAACAATCCCTGTATCGTTCCATCCTCACCATACATTCCGTGAAGCACAGGGAACACAACATCAATTTTAATACATTCCCCATTTGTAACGGTATTTCCCGCAATCGTTCCAACAATCATTTCGCCTTTTGCATCAGGTGATAGGATTGCACTTTTTTTGCTCTGCCTCCAGCTTCCATCCTCAATCTCTTCTGTGCCATCCACCAAAAGCCACGTTCCATCCTTTGTGATTCCGATAAGATAAACGTTATATTTTTCCTCATCTATAGCTTTTACAATCGTAATAACGGACATGCATGATATTTCATGCTCCGATGATTTTCCTCCAAAGATAACTGCAATATTTTTCTTTTCCATGTCTTCCTCCGTATCATAATCATTTCTATATAATAAATGTTTTCCGTTGTATTAAAAGAACTTTTTTATTATATCATTTGTATACACACAAAAGCAATAGAAAAGGGACAGGTGCTGTCGAAGCTGTCCCTTTCCTGCTATAATATCCAATCGAGAATTTTAAATCTCACTTTTACCTTGTCCCGTTTCACTTCCCTGTTTACAAACAGCTTTTCATATTCCTCAGGTGAAATACATCTGGCTATTTCCTCTGCGTCCTCATTTGTTATGACCGCCGCCGACTCATAGGTATAGCAGGTCATCGGATAGAGCACGCACCAGAAATTTTCACCCTGTGCCTGTCCGATATCAATGCGGAGTGCCTGATATTCCCCTGCCGGAAAAACCATGTCCCCATACTGCCTCATCGGAAAATAATCGTTGGAAATATATACATTTATCGGGTATGCAAAGCCTTTTTCCGCCACGGTACCGGCTGCGATATCCTGTATGTGCCACAAATTCGCAGACAAGTAATCCATTACTTCCTCCCGTGTTTTGTTTCCCTCAAGCTCACCGCCTATCTCCATAAGAACTGCATCCCTTACTGCATATTTTAATGCGATATCCTCATCACTGTTACTATTTGCCTTTACGTGAAATCTTAAAATTACGTCCTCAAGACTGGAGCACTCCGGCGGGTTTTCGTTTGCAGTCAAAAGAATATCCGCATTCGTGTCTGACTGTTCCTCCTTCGCAAATACATTTACTACATCGTCTGTATATTTATCTGCCATGGTTCCGTCCACAATATTTTTAAAATGCATGCCATAAGATAAGGCTAAGCCGCCTACCACACCTAAAAATATACCAATACATGCTCCCCGCATGATTCTTCCCATATTACTTTTCATAACTTTTACCTCCCAAATCTTCTTGATTATTCAGAATTATCCATATCACGCAAAACGGATATCTTCACACATAGTATTTCCCATATTATGGGTTTTTAAACGTTACCCTTCATTATGAAAACAACGGCTTTTAAAATGGCATTTTTTATTTTTTGTATGATAAGAAAAAAATGGTACATACTATTTCTACTATTTTTGAATATATAAGAGGGATTGACATGGCAAATAATAATCAAAATACGGCGGCAGAACAGTTATTTGACAGCAACAATAAGCTGACCGTCGATATCAAAGCAAGTCTTGATGAAAATGTATCCGTGCTGAATACACTTTTTGACAAGTGCGGCGATGCAGTCCAGAAGCCATTTATTATAGAGCGGGAGCAGGGGCATGTCCGCATTCACATTATTTACATTGACGGTCTGACGGATAACGGCATGGTGGAGGAAACCATCATTAAACCTGTTTCCTATGAATGGCGGTACGAAAATGAAACGGATATCTGGGACTCCATCTTATACCGCGAAGCACAAACCGTTGATATAAAAGAGGAAACCTCCTTCGACCTTGTGATTGGTTCCGTACTTAAGGGTGATACTGCCATCTTTGTGGACGGATATGCAAAGGCACTTATCATGTCAACAAAAAAGCTTCCACTAAGAGGCATTGACACCAATGACAGCGAGGCAGGCATGAGAGGTCCAAGGGACAGCTTCAATGAGGGCTTCCGCCAGTCAACAGCGTTAATCCGGAGACGTATCCGCGACTCCAAGCTTAAGGTTGAGCAGAGCTTTATCGGTCAACGCTCCAGAACCGACTATGCAATCATGTATTTATCAGACATTGCCCAGCCTGAGCTTGTGGAAGAAATTAAAAACCGTTTGGAGAAATACGACATTGATGCGGTATATGACAGCGGAATGGCGGAGCATCTTTTAGAAGAAACTCCTTTTTCACCATTTCCCGTGTTTCAATCAACTACACGTCCTGACAAGGTTGCCGCAGCAATTACCGAAGGGCGTGTTGCAATCGTGTTTGATAACTCACCTGAGGTTATCATCGCCCCTGCAAATTTTAACATGTTGTTACAGGCGTCAGATGACTACTATAACCGGTGGGCTGTCGGTACATTTGCCAGAATTCTCAGATATATAGCAACCTTTATTTCCGTTACACTTCCAGGATTTTATGTGGCAATCACCGTCTACCAGAGTGAAATCATTCCGACCAAGCTTCTGTATGCCATTTCCTCCGCAAGGTCGCTTGTGACCTTCCCCATTGTGCTGGAGGTCCTAATCATGGAGTTTTTATTCGAGCTGCTTCGGGAAGCGGGCATACGGCTCCCCGGTCCTTTAGGCAACACCATCGGAGTGGTAGGTGGTCTTATCGTGGGACAATCGGCTGTGGATGCGGGAATCGTCAGCACAATGGTAGTCATCGTAGTTGCACTGACGGCAATCGCCTCTTTTGCAATTCCAAACGAGGTATTTGCCTCCGTTTTCCGTCTGCTGAAATTTTTTATCCTTTTGACCTCCGCCTGCTTTGGTCTTTATGGATTTATCCTCGGTCTGCTGATTATAGCCATTCATTTGTCAGAACTTACCAGCTTCGGCGTTCCTTATATGGCACCGACAGTAGGCGGCGGCATAAACCAAATGGCAGGCAGTCAGGACTTTATCGTCCGGTCACCGATTAAGGTAATGGTCAACCGTCCTATATGGGCACAAAAGAAAAGCAGACGAAGATTAAAGCAAAAGGGAGAGTGATTATAAATGTATCTTGATAACGGAAAAATATCTACCAGACAGGTGCTCCGCATAGGAATTTTAGAAAACATTCCTATTGGAATTATCCTTGTTCCTTTCATCACCACAAGACTTGCAGGCACCTATCATATTTTTGCACTTTTCTTTGGTCTTGTGCTATTTAGCTTATATGCTCTGCTTATTTATGGCTTTTCCCGAAGCTTTCCTTTGGGATTTATTGATACACTTCACACCTCAATGGGACTGTTTGGACGAATATTGGAAGGCATTTATTCCTTGCGGTATATTATCAAAGCATCCTTGGTTGCCCTGTTCTTTTCCCTGATTGTCAGACAGTACATGCTCCGAAGCTTTAATCTCTGGGCGATTATCATTTCCTTTGTCCTGATATGCGGCTATGGCTCGGCACGTGATATTGAAAAACGGGGACGCCTTTTAGAATTTTTATTTTGGTGGATGATTGTTCCCCTGATTTTCGTCGTCGTATTTTCCATAACAAATATACAGTGGGATATTTTTTCCATTCCACCAATGGACATTTCCGTAATAGCCTCCGGAGATTTATGGGCAGGCAGCTATGGTGTTTTAATTGTTCTAAGCTCGGTGGAGCTTATGATAATGACAATTCACAGAGAGCGGAAGCATCAGTGGAAAAACAGCCTTAACATTTTTATATGGATTGTCATTTCCATTATCCTTTCCTATATTTATGTTGTCGGTATTCTGGGAGAAGGCTGGGTAAGAAATGGTCAGGGCTCCGCATTAAATGTCATGCAGGCATCTTCATTTGCCAATGGAACAGTAGAACGATTGGATTATCCGATTTTCGCATTTTGGATTATCGGCGTCTTTGCAACAGCTAGCGGATTTATGTTTTATGCAAAAGAATTTGCCGGCTCCATGCTACGGCTGGAGCGTGCGAAAAGCTACAAGTGGGTCACTTGTGCCATAACCCTTTTAGTGCTCATAACCATGCTGCTTTATAACTTCTCATGGTTTCGGGAATTTGCCGTTGCATATATCCTATGGGCAGACATCGCCATAAGCCTTCTTGTTCCTTCCATCTTATGGATTGTGCAAAAATACAGACAGGCGGCAAAACAACATGCAACAAAACCATCCACCTCTTACCAGAAAACAAGCATTCCCGTGAAAAATATGGTTAAGTTTTTTCTTATCATAGCAATTACCTCTGTCATTTTTACAGGCTGCGAGGGTAAAAAAATTGCAGACGAGCTTGTGGGCGGTATATCACAAAGCCAAGCCATAGACCGCAAAACACCATCCTTAGAAGGGCGGTCCTATGTCATCAGACTCGGAATTTCGACTGATACCGATGCATCCGGACCAATATACGGCTTCGCCTTTGAAACTGCAGATCTTTCCGAATATTCAGGTGATTCAGGCGGCTCCCTCAAAACAAACTCCTACTCCTGCAAAGCCGCCAGTGTTGATGAAGCAATTGAACTTTTTTTTAGTGAAAATGGGACAATTCCCGATATGGGACACATGGAAACCCTTTTATTTGACGGTGATTGCCAGGCTTACACGGAGCTGCTTGAAGAGCTTAGCACCATGCCAAATATAAGCAAGGCAATTTCCGTCACGGACTCCCACGGAAATGAATATACCTTAAGAAACTTGATAAAACAGATGTATAGTGGGTAAAATAAAACAGGATGCCGCACAAATACTTAGTGCGACATCCTACTTAATCTCTTTATGTAGCTCTGACTACTTTCCTTCATCAGCCCACTGATCAAAAAGCTCATTTACCCTGTCACGTGTCTGCTCTGATATATCAGGAAGTGAGCTTCCCCAAGTCTTCGTAGCAGCCTTATATCCCTTTTCGACAGCCTTTCTCATCTCTTCTATCTTCTCTGCGTCTCCTCCGGTTAAAGCCTTTGCGAAATCTACAATTCTTGATGCTGTCTGCTCAACACCCCAGTATCCGTCTTCTGCAACATCCTTCTTAGCCTGCTCAACAGTAGCGGCATCTACCGTAATCTTGCCATCCTTAACCGCTGTCATTAAATCGCCAAGCGTTGCATACTTATGTGTCTCACTCTGTTTTGTGAGAAGCTTATCAACCAATGACTGAAGCTGTGAAAAACGGGCCTCTGCATCTGCTTTTAATTTCTCAATCGTTGCTGTGTCAGCCTTACCTGTGCTTTTTGCTGCTGCCGTGTAAGTAGCAGAAGCGGTTTTCTTTGAAGCCTCTGACTTCTCATATACTACAGCGGAATCCTCCGTAGAAACGGCAACTGACTCTGTCTTAGCTGTGCTGCTTGTAGCAGAATAAGATGCTGTGTATACACTTGAATTAACTCCATTTAATTCCATACCAATACCCTCCTTGGTTTTATATTTTGAACTATGATTTCTTAATCTAACATCCAATATATCTGGATGCTAGATTAAGCCCCTCCAACTCTGTGATACCATCACACCTTAGCTGAAAGAGCTTTTAATCTTTTATAGGTTTGTACTTTCAATATATATATCGTCCTTAAATGGGATTCCTTAACCCTAAATCCGAAAAAATTTCAACCCCATTAATCATCAAAAAATTCTTCACCTAAAATCAACATACATTTTTTCCGGATGTTCTTTCGACGGTCTGCACTGATTTGCAGCTCCGTGCCATCTAATAAAACAACCTTTGAAAAGGATATATTCTTAATATACCTGTAATTGACCAGATAGGATTGGTGGATTCTCAGGAAATGGGCTTTCCCTTCATCCAATTGCTTTTCTATGTTATTTAATTTTCCGTAAAATTTATCATTTCCCTCTTTTGAGTAAATGCTGATTACCCGCCTTGAGCTTTCAAAGTACATTATATTTTTTGTTGGAATTTTCTTGGTAACCTTATTGAAATTATACTCGAAAAATATATTGTCACTTGCGATTCTTTCATATGCCTTTTTAAAATATTCAAAGAATTTATTTTCATCAACGGGCTTTTTAATAAACCGGAACGGTTCCACCTCAAATAAATCCAAACAATACTTTTCATAATATGAAATATATATTATAAGCGAATTTATATTGCTTTCACGTATCTTTCTTGCTACCTCAATGCCGTTCAATGAATCCATTTCAATATCCAGGTATATTAAATCATACTTCTTTCCACTCAGAAAATCACTCCAAAGCTCGGCTCCGTCTGAATATACTTCAATTGATACCTCAATCAATAACTTCTTTGATATTTCCAATAACAGTGATTCAATTTGCGTAGCAAACATAATCTCGTCATCACATATGGCTATGCTTAACAATTTAGTTCCTCTCCTTCTGTACTTCCCAAAGTCTGTCCATTAAAATCGTCATAGTTTTCCGGTTTTCGTCATTAAGCCGCTTGTACATAGAAACCAATTCGTAAAATTCATCTATTTCCTTATTAACCTGGAGCTGAACCTCCAAGTTCCTTTTTGTATCTGATAAACATAGTAAATAATCTACCGTTACTTTAAAATGATTTGATATATTTACGATTAAGTCCAGTGGAGGAACACATTTTTCATTTTCCACTCTACTAATTGTTTGCTGTGATGATGCCACAAAATCAGCCAACACAGCCTGACCCATACCATGTTCTTCCCTTAATTGTCTTATCCGAGTCTTCAAACTATCACCCCATTCTTTTGTAATGATAGCTTTATTTTACTCAATTAGAGCATCTGATATACTCGTATATTATATGTCCATATACCCAAAATATAATTCCTAAATCATTATAATTATATGCAAAAAATACACTTGCCTTAGGATTTTTGATATCTTTAACCGCTCTTTTATTTATTTGTTACATTTTTAATTACAATCTGCTCCTGATTGTATATATGTTCTTTCATAACACGTTCTGCTGTTTCTGCATCACCAAGTAAAATCGCATTTGTAATCTGGTCATGCTCTGTCACAAGATTGTCGTGATAAGAAAAGTCTTTTACATATTCCACCCTGTAACGGTATACCTGCTCACGCAGATTAAGGGCAATGGTTATCAGACGTGGATTTTTTGTAAGCTGATATATGGTATTGTGAAAGGCTTCATCTGCTTCCACAATGGCAGGAACAAGCTTTGAGTTTATTGCCTCCCTGAAGGCTATGCAAACCTGCTTTAACTCCTCCTTGCCCTTATCATCAATCCGCTCACAGGCAAGCCGGACGGATAACGCCTCTATTGCCATTCTTACTTCAAGTGCATCCTTTAAGTCCTTGACCGTAATATTTGCAACCTCAGCACCCTTGCGGGGTATCATAACAACAAGCCCCTCCAGCTCAAGCATCCGGATTGCCTCCCGCACAGGAGTGCGGCTGACACCAAGCTTATTGGCAATGGTCACCTCCATAAGACGCTCACCCGGTTGAAATTCCCCTTGTACGATTGCATTTCTAAGAGTTCTAAAGACTACCTCCCTCAATGGAAGGTACTCATCAATATTGATATCGAGTTTCATAATTACTGTTCATTCCTCGTCTTATATAGTAGTAGTGTTTATAGTCCCTCTCCAAGGACTGTATGCTATATTCAGTGTAATACTTGATAGTCATTTTTACAACACATCCCTCATTGTACCGGAACCAGAACCAGAGTTTCATAATCAATTGCAT
>JAMPBO010000001.1 GCA_023666705.1 Bacteroides sp. | reverse complement strand
ACTTCGGATTGGGAAGTGGTACCAGCCTTGCGGAATAGATGTCATTGTCCGCATAGTAGTGGCTGAAAATGTGTGTCACGTACTCCAGATTCCGAAGCGGCATATTCGGGTTTACGGTTGACTGGTGTTCATATAGGTTAAGCCTCATGTCTATGACACAGGACAGGTCATTTTTTACTGTCATGTATACGGCATTTTCCAGAGTAGTGATTTCCAGCTCATCAGGATTGTCATAGCTTGTTTTGTTTACTGCATTGTAGAGTGTCAGCAGCTCTTTTTTGTTCGAGAATACCCGTCTGAATACGGTATCCTTGTGGTGTATGTTGACAGTTAATGTTTCAGCATGGTTTTCGTGTGTTTTCATTTTCTTTTCCCCCTTTTGTTTGAACATCAGCCCATTCCAAATTTGCTTTCAGCAAATGGGCTGACGCTACATGTCAAGTTTTCTATGAAAACTTGACACAACCTGTCTCGGCAGGAAAAGAGTGGAAAATTTATTCTGTTCGTATTACCAAATAAGATATATCCTGCATGACAGTATCATGCAATATATCTTTGCATACCTAGAACAGACATATTTTCAAAACAGCTCCTTCGCTGCCAGTGTTATGTGATATTAAGCATCGAAGTAGCTTGTTTATTAGACTCGAATCAAGCAGTAGATGTGCCCTTTTCTTTGAATGTCTGAACTGGTTTTACCCGTGAATGAATTACTATGTTAATGCTTTAACTGGATACTACCATATGCGTGTTGTGATTGCAAGTGGTTTTGTTGAAAAATATTTCCTTACATGGTAGAATAACTACAAAAATAGTTGGGTGATTAAAATATCAAGAGAAATATGAATGATGATATTAAAAACAATGTAAATGTATATAACGAAAGGAGAAAGTGTATGTCGTATAAAATATATGATGATTGTATTAAATTTATGGTGTATTCATATTTAGGAATAGACATATCAAGAGATTTAGAAGTTGAGGAAATAAAGATAAAATGTGGTGAACGAGCTTATCGTGACTTGGCTAGAACTATTAATTATCAATACTCATCAAGTAAATTAGACAAGCTAAATAGTAAAGAAAAAGAGGAGTATAAAAAGCGGAAAAACGATGCAAAAACCGAAGTGAATAAATATATTGCAAAAATTACAGATACATTTGCAAATGATGAAACATGGCATAAGAAAGCATGTGATAAAATAAGAACGATTTTTAAAGATATGGATGTTATCACGCAAGGATTAACATTAACATATGGTCAGGCTCAAAAGTGGTTAAATATGGCACTTAAGAATATGTGGTTACTTGGATTAATTGAAGAGGGTAAAGATAAATATTTACATATTCCAATTGATAATTATATTATTAAAGCTGCGTGTACATGTGAAGAAAATCCATATTTTTTAGGTGTTGAGTTTGAATTTACAAAGAATAATAAAGCTAGCTGGAGTTCATGGAATAATTACGAGGAATATTGGGAGTTTCAGAACAAGATACATGACGCAATATATAAAAAGGAATTTAATGATAAAGAGATAATTAAATTTAATATTCCAATCCAATGGGAGAATGCGGCGTGGATAGAACAGGCAATGATAGAAGCAAATGGGTAAGAGAAAATTAAGCAGGTATGTGTGATATAGCAGATTGAAGGATGTAAAAAAGAGAAGTATATGTTGATACATCCATCATTTTTTACAGGATGACGAAAATAAATTGTACAAAAAGTTGAATTTCCTATACCTAATACGAGATAAGGTATAGGAAATTCGATTTTTTATCCGCCAATTTTTGTTACACCAACATATATCTGTGATATTTTGTACCATGTAGGATAGTCAACGATACCTGATTGGGGCAGATTGAATACGCGTTGAAATTCCTTTACGGCATTTGCGGTGCCCTGACCGTATATTCCGTCAACGGCTATCGTTGGTATTGCACTATAAACCTGGGCAATTCGGTTTAACTGTTCCTGAATTTGCAATACGGCTCCGCCGCTTGAGCCGATAGTCAGGTCGTAGCCTGGATAAGATGCAGGGATTCCCGATATAATTTCTGCGGAGTTGATATATACATCATCACCATAATAATATCTCAGGATTTCAATTGCCGAAAAACCATCGTCCCCAAGAGATTTTGAACCCCATTGTGTCATCCAGTTTGGGCAGGAAACACGTTTACCGTCACAATATTGGGTAAGGATCGGCTGTTTAATGTTTGGTCTTGAAATAAAGTTGTTGTAAAGACTGTCAACGACTCGTTCTATACTTTCGTATGTGGTTTTTCCGTACATCCATTTGTGGTCAAAAGCGGTGGATGAAGTGATTGTAAAATTATAGCCTTTGTTTCGGTACCATTCTGTGTAAACCCGATTCAGCGTAAATGACATGATAGCGAGAACATTTGCCTGTATCGTTGCCTCCGGCCATGTTGAGTATATCTCACAGCTTGCCACATTTTTGATATAGTCAAGGTATGGCACATAATAGTCTGTGGCAGTTGAATCACTTGGCGTTCCGTTGTGGACAACAATTGTTTCAGGAACAACAACGCTTCTTAAAACAATCTCACCAGATTCATTTATCGGTTTGATTTCCGCTTCAGCAATTTTTGGTGGATAATATTCCCATAATGTATGCCCACCGATGACGGTTGGATTGTATATGTATTGCTGGGTGACATCGGGAACCAGATTGATATTCTGAACACCTGTCTGGGTGGAAAATATTTGAACTCCTGTTATGAGCTGCTCATAATATCCGGGAGCATTTATCCTGATATTGTATTCGGAGTAGGGCTGGTTGTCTGTTGGCTCCATACTATATTCAATAGGCGGTGCGGCAAGGTCTATTGTTTCAGAATTGCCGCTTTCGTCAGTTTCTAAGGTTTCAAGGACAGTGTTCGGTGTTCCCGTGTTTGCAATTTCAATGGTTGCATTTCCGATTGGCAAAATGCCGTTTTCCCCTGTAACATTTATCCTTAACATACCTGTGTCAATATTATTTGAATCCATATATATCATCCTGAAATAACGTTGTTATATTATATGCGTGTAATGTGAGAAAAATCACAACAAGAACTTTTTTACATCATATTGACGATTTGAAAAACAAGGAATATTATAAAGGATGAATTAAATATTCAAAACGAAGGAGGGATAAGCATGAATAGCAGACAACTTGCATTTACGGTTATTGCATCGTTACAGCGGGAAATAATCGGAGCGAACATTATGTATCTTGACGGTGGAAATGCATACACGAAAACACAGGCTAAGGCACATGACATCATTCATAATTACCTTACTGTCGTAGAGTGTGATTCGGGTGATGCTTTAATTGCTGCCAAGAAATTTGTCAATTCAGAGGATTCTGACTTGATTGTAATCGATTCTATTAATGAATCGGATTTTGCCAAAAACATGAGCAATAAGGAAATCACGGAATTCTTTAACAGCATCATAAGGGATGCGAAAAAGTCAAAGGTTGCTGTACTGGTTATCTGAGACTACGCTTGTTTATTTATTTAATTACATATGTTGAAGCTTTTTTAGGGCTTTCATTCAGTGTGTGAGCACTTTTTAAAGCTCTAAAGAAGCTTCATTACATAAAAAATCATGTATTTTTTGTCACAAAAGAAAGGGAAAAGGTAATTCCCGTCCCGGCGTTTGGGACAGTAAGGGCAGCCGCACAGTCTGCTGCGAAAATCAGGAGCAAAATTATATTGATGATATTTCGCACAGACCGGGGGATTTTAAGCCAGAGCCTTGTTATAAAACCAGACAGAAAACAAATCCAGACTGTGCCTGCAAATCCAAAGCCCAGAGCAGATGCCAGACAAATATAACCACGAAAATTAAAAAAATATCCACTGTAGTCCCAGTATCGGAGTCCCCAGACTACATCTAAAAAATATCCAATTCCCAATTCCAAAAGAGTTCCAATCAGCATGGTAGAGAAAAATATAGTAACAGGATGCTGCTTTTTGTCTGCTGTGGAATGTGAGATACGCTGTAGAGGGTTGCCAAGCAAAAGATAGAAAAGGACAGCACCTGTCCCATAAATTGGCAGCCATGGACCATAAAGAAAGCCACGGTTGCAGAAGCTTCCATCCTTAAATAAAAAAATCAGGACCTCCCAGAGAAAGCCGCCAATTGAGGCAAGAAAAAAGAAGAATACCATCTGGGAAATTAGGCAGAAAACCGTTTTTTTCTCCGCAGCATGAAGTTGTCCTAAAATTGACTTACTTTTCATATGCCCGTGTTGTTGTCCTCCGATATTGCGTATATAAGTACATAGGTGTTTTTGCAGTCATTGTCAAAGATAGTATATCCAAGGAGAAAAAATGTATGTGTGAATGAAAAATAAAAATAGGGCGGTGTTTTAGTAGAATGACAGATGTGTTTATGGTATAATAATACCGTTATTTAGCAATACAAAGGTCTGAAAAAACAAAAATGAATGCTATTGCTGAAAAAGATTTGCCAATTCATAATACTGATGGAGGTGTAAAGGTATGGATGATTTTGATGAAATGATGGGGTTTGATAAGTTAGACTTGTATTTTGAGGTACAGGTGGCGGGATTTGATGGTGAGTGCTTTCTTTACAGTATTTATTTTGAAGATGACTGTCCGGATGATAAATTGAAAGAAATTAATACTGTAATTGACGAATTTTTTGAACCATACAATGATGAGGAAAACTATTTAGGTTATATTGATATAACGAAAAAGAATGAAAAAGTGGAAATTTATCTTGATACAGGAAATGTCGAGCCGGAAGACATTGATACTGCTGTTACGGGGATTCTTAAGGCATTAAATGCTGTCGGGGGAATAAAAAGTGTTGTTGTAAATGAATAAGACAGCACGAGGAGATAAAAACCAATGTTTGAAGAGGTATTTAAGAGAAAAAAACTGAATGTGACAAAGCTTCCTGCATATGGTTTTAAAGAGGCGGATGGGAATTATACATACGAAACAAACATTATGGATGACAGCTTTTTGCTGCATATCACCATTAATAAAATGGGTATGGTGGATACATTCCTGACGGATGTGGAGAGTGGAGAGGAATATACGCTATACAAGACAAATGCACTTGGAGCTTTTGTCGGTGAGGTGCGGCTTAAAGTTGAGGAGGTTTTGCTTGATATTGCGGATAAATGTTACAGTCCTGAGGTATTTAAGGCAAAGCAATCCAAGGCACTGATAGACTATGTCAGGGAACGGTATGGAGATGAACTTGAATTTTTGTGGCCGACATCACCTGAAAATGCCATATGGAGGAGAAAGGACAATAAAAAATGGTATGGCGTGCTGCTTTCCATTCCCAGGTGTAAGCTTGGCATTGATTCCCAGGAGGTTGTGGAGGTGGTTGACCTTAGGGCGGAGCCGGAGAAGCTGGAGAGGCTTGTTGACGGAAAGCGTTACTTTCCGGGGTGGCATATGAACAAGAAGCACTGGTTCACGATTATCTTGGATGAATCCGTGTCAGATGATGAGCTGTTCCAAAGAATTGATGCAAGCTATGCCTTGGACGATAGGAAATCATAGCATTGTAATTTATTTTTTCATACATTTAAAAATACTTGGTTAAAAATATGAAAGCAACATTGTCCGGTTGAAGTTAAAACCGAATGTAAAGAAAAAATACTTGACATTATTGTGCGGATGATTTATGATACAAAAGATTTGTAAAGCAAAATAACTTTACAGGTGGTGTGGAATATGGAAAGGATTGTCAGGCAGTCGTTACTTTACGATTTTTATGGTGAGCTGTTGACAGAGCATCAAAAAAATATATATGAGGATGTGGCAATGAATGACCTATCCTATTCCGAGATCGCACGGTTAAACGGAATATCCAGACAGGGCGTTTATGATATGATTAAACGCTGTGATAAGATACTGGAGGATTATGAGGCGAAGCTTAAGCTTGTTGAGCGGTTTGCGGCGGCAAGGGAGAAGGCGGAGAACATAAAAAACAGGGTACTTATCATTAAGGAGCAAAATACAAATCCTGATTTAGACGAAATGATTGATTGTCTGGGTGAACTTACAGATGGATTGCTGGATGAGTTTTAACGAAATGTAACCAGGGAAAGCGTGACCATATTTTAGGAGGTATTGCATGGCTTTTGATAGTTTGACGGACAAACTGCAAAATGTATTTAAAAAGCTTAGAAGCAAGGGTATGCTTACGGAAGCTGATGTTAAGGAAGCCATGAAGGAAGTCAAGAGAGCACTTCTTGAGGCAGATGTTAACTTTAAGGTTGTAAAGCAGTTTATTAATTCCGTAAGCGGGCGGGCAGTCGGTGAGGAGGTTCTGAAAGGACTGAATCCCGGACAAATGGTGATAAAAATAGTAAAAGAGGAAATGGATAAGCTGATGGGTTCTGAGACCACAGAGCTTAAGTTTCTTCCTTCCAATGAAGTTACTGTTATTATGATGTGCGGTCTTCAAGGTGCAGGTAAAACGACAACCGTGGCGAAGCTTGCAGGAAAATATAAGAACAAGGGCAAGAAACCGTTACTGGTTGCCTGCGACATATACAGACCTGCTGCAATTAAGCAGCTGGAAATAAACGGAGAAAAGGTTGGCGTTCCCGTATTTACAATGGGGGACGGTCATAAGCCTGTCAACATAGCAAGGGCAGCTGTAGAGCATGCACAAAAAAATGGGCAAAACCTTGTCTTTTTAGACACAGCAGGACGACTTCATGTTGATGAAGACATGATGAATGAATTGATTGAGATAAAGGAAAATGTTTCGGTCACACATACAATCCTGACTGTTGATGCAATGACAGGACAGGATGCGGTCAACGTTGCAACCAGCTTTAACGACAAAATAGGCATTGATGGTGTTATACTTACCAAGCTGGATGGCGATACGAGAGGTGGTGCCGCACTGTCGATTAAGGCAGTTACGGGAAAGCCGATATTGTTTGCAGGTATGGGAGAAAAGCTTGAGGATTTGGAACAGTTTTATCCTGACCGTATGGCGAGCCGTATTCTTGGAATGGGCGATGTGGAAAGCCTGATAGAAAAGGCACAAAATGCAATTGACGAAGAAAAGGCAAAGGAGATGGAGCAGAAGTTTAAAAAGGCAAGCTTCGACTTTAATGACCTTTTGGATAATATGGAGCAGATGGAGAAAATGGGAGGCATTGGCGACTTACTCAATATGCTTCCGGGCTTTGGTTCAAACAAGCAGTTCAAGGACATTGAGATTGATGAAAAGGCAATGAATATGCCAAGGGCAATCATTCTTTCCATGACGCCTCAGGAAAGAAGTAATCCTGACATAATAAATCCAAGCAGAAAAAAGAGGATTGCAGATGGGGCGGGTGTACCTGTAAGTGAGGTAAACAAGCTGATGAAACAGCTTGAGCAGTCAAAAAAAATGATGAAGCAGATGTCGGGACTTATGGGCGGCAAGAAAAAGGGCGGCTTTCGGCTGCCGTTTGGATTTTGATAATAGATTATACTATTATAGATTATACTACATTCAAGGAGGTGAAAACATGGCAGTAAAAATCAGACTTAGAAGAATGGGATACAAGAAGCATCCTTTTTATAGAGTAATCGTAGCTGACTCCAGGTCACCTAGAGACGGCAGGTTTATCGATGAGATAGGTACTTATGACCCAAATCAGGACCCTGCAGCTGTAAAAATTGATGCAGATGCAGCAAAGAAATGGCTTGCAAATGGTGCACAGCCAACAGAAACAGTGGCTAAGCTTTTAAAGCAGGCAGGTATCGGAAAGTAATACAAGGGAGGTGCGTTTTATGAAGGAGTTAGTAGAATTTATAGCAAAATCTCTTGTTGATAGCCCTGATGAGGTTGTTGTAAATGAAACCATCGAGGAAGATACTATTACAATTGAATTAAAGGTTGCACCAGATGATATGGGTAAGGTTATAGGAAAACAGGGAAGAATAGCTAAATCCATACGTACTGTTGTCAAAGCAGCAGCATCAAAGGGTGACAAGAAGGTAATTGTAGATATTAAGTAAATTTATATAAGGACTGTCACAGGCTGGCAGTCCTTTATATTGTTTGAAAGTCATAAGATGAGCAAATGGTTTTATTTCTCAAATAGGATTTTGCTTATGGCTATTGGGAGTAGATATGGAGGATATATTCAGAATAGGAGTTATAACAAGAACGCATGGCTTGAAGGGGGAGGTTAAGGTTTACCCCACAACGGATGACGTAAACAGATTTAAAAATCTGAAAAAATGCTTTATCCGGACGAAAAAAGGTGATATTGCGGTTGAAAAAAAGTCCTGCAAATTCTTTAAAAACATGGTGATTTTAGCGTTTAAGGAATTTGACAGCATAAATGATGTTGAAGTGTTTAAGGACTGTGATATATATGTTACAAGGGAGGATGCTGTTCCACTTGAGGAGAACGAGTATTATATATCAGATGTAATCGATGCCGAGGTATATAACGAAGAGGGAAAGCGGCTTGGAACAGTCAAGGATGTGATACAGACAGGTGCAAATGATGTATTTGCCGTTTCCATGGAGGATGGAAGGGAGCTTCTTTTACCTGTTATCAATGACTGTGTGCTGGATATTAATTCGGATGAAAAAAAGATTGTCGTAAGGCTGATGAAAGGATTGCTGGATTAAATGAATTTTCATATATTGACACTGTTTCCTGATATGGTTTTGTCAGGGCTTAGGGAAAGTATAACGGGACGTGCCATAGAAAAGGGACTGATTCACATAAATGCCGTAAATATAAGAGATTTTGCGGGAAATAAATACGGGCATGTGGATGACTATACTTATGGCGGAGGAGCAGGCATGCTGATTCAGGCGGAGCCTGTCTATCAGGCATACAAATCCATAGAAGATAAAATCATGAAGCCAAGAGTGCTTTACATGACACCGCAGGGAAACCGTTTTGACCAGAAAATGGCAGAGGAGCTTTCAAGGGAACAGGACATCGTTTTGCTTTGCGGTCATTATGAGGGAATAGACGAGCGTGTTTTGGAAATGATAGTAACAGATTACGTGTCAATTGGTGATTTTGTTTTAACAGGTGGTGAGTTGCCTGCCATGATGATAGCAGATGCAGTATCGAGGCTTGTTCCGGGAGTTTTGGGTAGTGACGAGAGTGCAGTGTACGAATCCTTTTATGACGGACTGCTTGAGTATCCACAGTACACAAGACCCGAGGAATTTATGGGGGTCAAGGTGCCGGAGGTGCTTTTGTCGGGACATCATAAGAACATAGAAAAATGGAGGCATGAGCAGGCACTTTTAAGGACAAAGGAGCGAAGACCGGATTTGTACGAAAAATATATCAGTGAGCATGGCAATAAATAAAATGATTTCTTGTATTGCAGTGTCGAATGATGTATAATATGTCCGTATTTTTAAATTTATATTGAGGAGAGTACTTATGAAAAAGAAATTATATATTTTTGTCCTTACGGCAGTTATGGCATTTAGCTTTGCGGGATGTGGCAAAAAAGGAAAAGACGAGGCTGTGGATGTAAAGGCTGACGTGATAGAATTTGTCAATGAGGAGCTTTCTGCAATTGATGAAAAACGAAGCTCTGCCGTAGATGTGTACAATTCCTATTTTTCCGACAAGAAGGTTAATCTTGATATATTTTTATCCGACATGGAGCGTGTTGCAATCCCAAGCATGGAAGAATATATGAAGGAGTTGGATGCCATAGAAACAAGCACGGATGAGGTTGCAAACTTAAAGGAGCTTTACAGCCTTGGTGCCCAGTTCCAGCTTGATGCAATGAATAAGGTTGTGCTTGCAATAAAGGAAGAAAATCCGGAATATCTTACGGAGGCATCGGAAATGATAACACAGTCGGAGTCATATTTTGGAGAATATAAGGCACAGCTTCAGCTTTTAGCAGTAGAAAACGGTATAAGCATAAATGGTACAAGTCAGGAACCGGAGGCTTCCACGGAAGCAGAGTAAGGATATGACAGGCTGCAGACATGGGGATATTATGTAAACCTTGTGATGCAGCCTTTTTGTTCACTTTAACAGGGAGGGATATATGTGATTGACGATTCAAAGCTTGTAGTTGACGGATATATTTTCAGGAGTAAAAAGGAATTTGAACGGGCAAAAAAAGAATACGAAACAGTACATAATATAATGGAAAATATAAGCATGGACAGTGAGGAGGAAATGGTAAAGCTGTATAGTAAGCTTGTCACAAAAAAATATTTCCAGACGCCTGTGGGACTTTCCTTTCTCCATGACATTCGTCAGACTATTTTAGATGGCAGGGAAAATGCAAGTATGCCGTATATTCCCGTAGTCCCGTCGGTCAGGATGCGGGCACCGGAGCAGCAGGAGAGAGAGTACAGAAAATTAAAGGATCAATTTGACCATCAAAGCATTATAAAAAGCAGGCTGACCATTGCAGTTGTTGCCATGGCGGTTATTATCGTAGGAATGATATTTATTGTAATGACAAATGATAATGTGGGCTATTTTAATGCGGAGGAAAAGGTCATAAACAAATATTCCATGTGGCAGGAGCAGCTCGACAAACGTGAGGAGGAGCTTGACCTGCGGGAGGAACAGATAAAAGAGGCAGAAAAAAATATGGAAAAATAAAGGATTTTCACAATTTCACCATAATATAATTATACAATATGCTTATGCTATTTTTATTTTGGTATGGGAGGTATAGCATATGGAGGGAACTAAAATTCTCGTTGTGGATGATGAGAGCCGCATGAGAAAGCTTGTAAAGGACTTTCTTGTAAAGGAAAGCTTTTCAGTTTTGGAGGCTCAGGATGGAGAGCAGGCTGTAGATATATTTATGTCAACCAAGGATATATCGCTGATAATACTGGATGTGATGATGCCGAAGCTTGATGGATATGGTGTTGCTGAGGAGATACGGAAGATATCGAAAGTTCCAATTATAATGCTTACCGCAAAAAGCAGTGAGAGGGATGAAATACATGGCTTTGAGCTTGGAATAGATGAATATATTACAAAGCCGTTCAGCCCTAAAATTCTTGTGGCACGCGTACAGGCGGTGCTTAGAAGAAGTCTGTCAGGACAAGAGGAAAACACCATAAGCTGTGGCGGAATCAGCATGGATATTTCAGCCCACAAGGTTATGGTGGACAATGAAGAAATAGAGCTTAGCTACAAGGAATTTGAGCTGCTCAACTATTTCCTTGTCAATCAGGGCGTGGCACTTTCACGAGAAAAGATACTGAACAATGTGTGGAACTATGATTATTTTGGTGATGCAAGAACAATCGATACACACGTTAAAAAGCTTCGGAGTAAGCTTGGAAGCAAGGGGGATTACATTAAAACCATTTGGGGAATGGGATATAAGTTTGAGGTTTAGGCATGAGAAGCTCTTTGAGAACAAAAATTACATTTATGGTTGTTATCTTTGCGGGGGTTATTGTAGGAGCGTCATGGATTCTCAGTAACTATTTTATAGAAGATATCTTTATTTATAATGTCAAGAAAAATCTAAAGGCAACCTATGAGTCATGCAATGTGTTTTTTAATGAAAATGTTGCGGATGACGGTACGCTGAATTATGATTTGTACGGAAGCATATTCAATCCATCAGATTCCATAGTTCTGATACTGGACAGGGAAAATGCCAACATATATACGTCCATCAATGATGAGGGAAAAATGATGGACAGTCTCTATAGCCTTATTCAGACAACCAATGGCTCGGATGCTGTGTCAAAAAGTATCTATACGAATTTTGTTATCATTAAAAATCACGATAACGTAATCAATGCTGATTATTACGATTTGATTGGAAATTTGGATAATGGCTTTGATATCATTGTCAGAAGTCCCGTGTCAAGGATTGATTCCGTGGTTGTCGTCGTCAAAAATGTATTTACGAAAATTGCCATAGGACTTCTCATTTTTGGTTCTTTGTTCGTGTTGATATTCAGCAATATTTTTGTATATCCAATCAAAAAATTGTGCACTGTAGCAAAGCGGATGACGCATTTGGATTTTGATGTCAAGGCACCAGTGGTTACGAAGGATGAGATTGGGGAGCTTGGTACATGCATGAATGAAATGGCAGGTAAGCTTGAGGCGACAATATCTGAATTAAAGTCTGCCAATGCAAAGCTCCAGCAGGATATCGAGCAAAAGGATCAGATTGATGATATGAGAAAGGATTTCCTGTCCCATGTTTCCCATGAGCTTAAGACACCGATTGCCCTGATTCAAGGGTATGCGGAGGGATTGAAGGATAACCTGACGGATGACGCAGAGAGCAGGGAATTTTACACGGACGTTATTATTGATGAAGCAAAGAAAATGAATACCCTTGTCATGAAGCTGTTAAATTTAAATGAGCTGGAATTTGGAACCACCCCTTTAAATATTGAACGGTTTGAGCTGGTTGCATTTATAACTGATATTATTTCTGCATCTAAAATCCTGTTGGAAAATGAGGATATAAAGGTTGTATTTGACGAGGAAGCACCTGTGTATGTATGGGCGGATGAATATATGATTGAGGAGGTATTTACGAATTATTTTGTAAATGCACTGAATCATGTGAGCTGTGACGGAGAAATTAAGGTATTTTTTGAGAAAATGGAAAATGACGTGAGAGTGTGCGTATATAACCGGGGAGAATCGATACCGGAGGGAGATATAGACAAGCTGTTTGAGAAATTTTATAAGGTTGATAAGGCGAGGACAAGGGAATACGGAGGCAGCGGCATAGGGCTTTCCATCGTGGCGGCGACAATGAAAGCCCATGGAAAAAAGTATGGCGTAAGGAATGTTTCTGACGGAGTTGTATTTTATTTTGATTTAGATGCGAATATGCCTTGCTGATAAAGAAAAAAAGTGGTAAAATTATATGTGATTTATGTTTGAAAGCGTGGTGGATGAAAGTGAAAAAATATTTAGTTCTATGCTGCATATTTATTTTAGCACTTTTTACCGTTGGATGCGAAAAGACGACAGATTTGACGGATGAAGAAAGTAAAATGATTGCAGAGTATGCAGGACATTTGTTACTAAAATATGATAGGAATACGAATTTTAAATATGATGAGTCGGAGACTACGGCGGCATCCTTAGATGTGACGGCGAGAGAGGATGAAACAGCCACTGGCTCTGATGCAGAAAATGACGTTACGACGGAGAAAGCCACGACAACGGAAACCGTTGATGCTACAGCAGGAGATGGTGTCATCATACAGGTTGGCGAAGAACAAAATGTAAGCGGTGTTGTTGCTGACGAAAGCTCCTCTTTTGATATTGCAACCTTTTTAGGCGAGGACAATATTGCAATTGGCTACGAGTATTATATGTTGCTGGATACCTACCCGTCATACGATCAGGACGGAGTATACATAGAAATTGAAGCTCCAAAGGATTACAAGCTGCTGGTATTGAAGTTCAGTATCGAAAATAAAACAAATGAACATCAGGATATAGACCTTTACTCCAAGGATGTTAAATATAATATTATTGTAAACGATGCAAAGAGTGCAAGACAGATGCTTACGCTTCTTATGGATGATTTGTATACCTACCAGAAGGGCATAGACGGAAGCGTGAGGGAGGAAGCGGTTCTTTTGTATCAGATATCGGATGATGTTGTTGACAATATAAGTGATTTAAAGCTTAAGATATCTTATAATGGCAGTGAAAAGGTTATGCAGCTGCAATAACGAGGAGGGCGGATATGGATACTAATATTTTATTGGAAAGTGGAACGAATGAGCTGGAAATACTGGAGTTCGTCATAAACGGAAACCACTACGGAATTAATGTGGAAAAGGTAAGAGAAATTCTTCCGTTTCAGGACATAACACCAGTGCCAAACTCACATCCCTGCATCGAGGGAATATTTATGCCGCGTGGCAGCATTATAACTGTCATTGACCTGATACAGGCAATTGGTTTTTCAGGCGGACAGGATAAAAATAATTTTCTGATTGTTACCAATTTTAATAACCTCAATATTGCCTTTGATGTTCAAGCCGTACTCGGTATACAGAGGATTTCATGGTCTGAGGTTGTGAAACCTGACCAGACGGTAAGCGGTCCGGGTGTTGGAGTTGCAACGGGTATTATAAAAAACAGGGACAACCTTATTATTATACTTGATTTTGAGCGTATTGTTGAGGAGATATGTCCGGAGACAAGCCTTAAGGTTTCAGAGATTACAGGTCTTGAGACAAGAGAAAGAAACAACATTCCGGTTCTTGTCGTTGAGGATTCCCATATGCTATGTAAGCTGATTGAGGATTCCCTCCATACTGCAGGCTACACGAAGCTCACCGTGAAGAACAACGGTCAGGAGGCATGGGATTTCCTTTCTGAGCTGAAAAAGAACAATGGTGTTGAGTACGGAGCAAAATGTGTGATTACCGACATAGAAATGCCACAGATGGATGGGCACAGGCTCATAAGATTGATTAGGGACACGGAGGGACTAAAGCATATTCCGATTATCGTATTCTCATCCCTTATCAATGACGATATGAAGCGTAAGGGTGAGTCCTTAGGTGCAGATGCCCAAATCAGTAAGCCGGAGATAGGACAGCTTGTAAATATATTGGATGGACTTGTTGCATCACAGATATACGGATAGAGTTAATAATTCTTAATGTGGGGGTGTCATTAATTTGACAGCCCCATATAGATTTTATTTCAGAGGTGAATACAATTATGAAGCTTGAAGATTTTGACATGACAAAGGAGGAGCTGGAAACCCTCTATAACACTTATTTTTATGAAACCTTTAAACGGTTTGATTTTGTTGCCGAGCGTGGTGAGGCATCTTACATCATGGACGAAACGGGGAAAAAATATTTGGATTTTATGGCAGGAATTGCAGTAAACAGTGCAGGACATTGCAACAAAAAGGTTGTGGATGCCATGAAATCACAATGTGAAACTTTGATTCACGCATCGAATTATTGTTATACAATACCGCAGGCAAAGCTTGCGGAGCTGATCTGCAAATCCATAGGCATGGAAAAGATTTATTTCCAAAATTCGGGTGCTGAAGCAAATGAGGTAATGATTAAGCTTGCAAGAAAGTATGGAAAAGATAATTATGGTGCTGACCGGTACAATATTGTCACGGCATACAACAGCTTTCACGGAAGAACGCTTGCAACGCTTGCGGCAACCGGACAGCCGGGTTCACCGATACAAAACAATTATGACCCTTTACTTGCGGGCTTTCAATATGCAGAGTATAACAATCTGGAATCGTTTGAAGCGGCATGCACGAAGGATACGATTGCAATTCTCGTAGAGCCTGTGCAGGGTGAGGGTGGAGTTATCCCTGCCACAAAGGAATTTATTCAGGGGCTCAGAAAGCTTTGTGACGAACGGGATATGCTGCTTTTGTTTGATGAAGTCCAGACCGGCTGGGGACGGACAGGCTCACTCATGGCATTTATGGAGTATGGGGTAAAGCCTGACTGTGTCAGTATGGCGAAGGCAATGGGAGGCGGTATGCCAATCGGTGCAATGTGCACAAGCAGTAAGCTGGCACTTACCTTCGGACCGGGGGCACACGGAAGCACCTATGCAGGAAATCCTGTATGCTGTGCCGCATCCTATGCACAAATTCATGAAATTATTGACAAGAAGCTGGTTGAAAATTCCAAAGCCATGGGGCAGGTATTTGCGGATATGTTAAGCAAGCTTCCATGCGTAAAGGAGGTTCGCGGTAAGGGACTGATGCTTGGTGTGGAATTTGAAAAGGATATTGCCACGGATGTAAAATATAACTGCTCGGATGAAGGTCTGCTCATTACGGCAGTAAGACCAAACGTTATCCGTCTTGTACCACCACTTAACGTCACGGTGGAAGAATGTAAGCTTGCATATGAAATCTTAGACAAGGTAGTAAAGGATCTGATGTGATTATTTTACATAAATTGGATATACTATAGTTGATTACGGCGTTTAATGGTATCCTTGTCGAATTGACAGATACTTGACACCGACAGAAAGAAAAGGAGCATATAATGAAAAGAGTAAATGCATGGACAACATACAATAAAAAGCAATTGACTGAATTGGAAAAGATCTGCAATGGATATATGGATTTTTTGGATAACGGAAAAACGGAACGGGAATGTGTCAAAATAATAGAGGCACTTGCAAAGGAGCACGGCTATGTAGACCTTAAGGATGTAATTAAGGACAAGAAGAAGCTTAAGGCAGGGGACAAGGTGTATGCCATATGTATGAATAAGACGGTGGCAATGTTCAACATCGGTAAGAAAAAGCTGGAAAATGGTCTGAATATCCTGGGTGCACATATTGACTCGCCACGTATGGATATCAAACAAAATCCTCTTTACGAAAACGAAGATTTTGCTTATTTTGATACCCATTATTATGGTGGAATCAAAAAGTACCAGTGGGTTACGCTTCCCCTTGCAATTCACGGAGTTGTAGTGAAAAAGGATGGAAGCACATTGGACATATCCATTGGAGAGGACAAGCGGGATCCTGTATTTTGCGTGACGGATTTACTCATTCATTTGGCGGGAGAGCAGCTTGAGAAAAAGGCAAACAAGGTGATTGAGGGAGAAAAGCTTGATATCCTTGTTGGAAGTATTCCGTTAAAGGACAAGGATAAAGACGCTGTAAAAGAAAACATACTTGTGCTGCTTAAGGAAAAGTATGACATAGAAGAAGAGGATTTTATGTCGGCAGAGCTTGAGGTTGTTCCTGCAGGCAGGTCAAGGGAAGCAGGCTTGGATAAGAGCATGATTATGTCTTACGGACAGGATGACAGGGTATGTGCTTATACATCGCTTCTTGCAATGCTTGCCGTTGACAATGTGGATAAGACTACCTGCTGTCTGCTCACAGATAAGGAAGAAATCGGCAGCGTGGGTGCAACTGGTATGCAGTCAAAATTCTTTGAAAATACGGTTGCGGAAATTATGAATTCCATGGGAGCATATAGCGACATTTCCTTAAGAAGGTGTCTTTCTTCTTCGTGTATGCTGTCCTCGGATGTAAATGCGGCATATGACCCATTGTTTGCGGATGCGTTTGAAAAGAACAATGCTTCTTATTTTGGACGCGGAATGGTATTTAGCAAGTTTACGGGTTCCAGAGGTAAATCAGGCTCAAATGATGCAAATGCAGAGTACATTGCCAAAATCAGAAAAATGATGGATGACAATGCAATCTGCTATCAGACGGCAGAGCTTGGCAAGGTAGATGTAGGCGGCGGCGGAACGATAGCATATATACTTTCACTTTACGGAATGGAGGTTATCGACTGTGGTGTTGCAGTGCTGAATATGCATGCACCTTGGGAGGTGACATCAAAGGCCGACGTCTATGAGACACTCAAAGGATATAAGGTATTTTTGAGAGAGGCATAAGGAAAACGCACCGATGAATTTTGGCAAATTCAAAAATATAATATCGATGTTCATAATGGCACTCCTTCTGGTGTGCCTTTTTGTAGTGACAGATAGGCGTGTTGTTGCAAAGGATTCCTTTATTGCGGGATATGTGCAGGTCGTGTACAACACAAAAAATGGAATTGGAAGCAATGAGGTGAACTGTCTGTACCAATCCACATCAGGCTATATCTGGGTTGGCACGGATGGAGGGCTGTACCGTTCAAGTGGTGCAGGCTTCACGGCGGTTAATCTTTGGGATACGGACAGAACGGACGTGTACTCCATAAACTGTATGCTTCAGGATACAACGGGCAGAATGTGGATTGGAACGGACAACTACGGATTATTTTACATAGAACAGGGAGAGACATACCACCTTCAGGAGGAGTATTACGACGGAATAAAAACGATACTTGATATTTGTGAGACAGACAATGGAACTATATATGCTGCCACGGCGAACGGTCTGTATCTTTGCACAGCAGGCGGGGAAGATGAGAATGATATGGTTATGGAGCCGTACATGGACAGAACCGTGGCAAATTATAAGTTTGATGAAATAGAGGCATTTAATGACAAGATATGGGGCATTTATGGCTCGGAAAAAATATATGTCATGGGTAATGACGGTGTGGAGCATGTGATAGATACATCCGAGCTTGTCCGTGATGAGCTTAGATGCTTAAGTCTGATTAATGGAAGAATGTATGTGGGAACATCAGGCAGCGATGTCCTTTTATTTAACCACACAAGAAATATATCAGCCTTACATGCAACGATTGAGGGTATTAACGAGCTGATGCCTGATAACGAGGGAAGAATTTGGGCATGCTCCGACATCGGAATCGGTTATTTCGACAAAAAGGGAACCTTCCACCAATTAAGTGACTGTCAGGTGGATAATTATTTGTCTGATATGATACAGGATTATGAGGGCAACTTTTGGATTGCATCAACACGTATGGGTGTTCTTGCCTTAAATAAGAGCAAGTTCATTGATTTTAACATTAATGTGGGAATGTCGGAGTCCATGGTAAACTGCGTATATTTAAGAGGTCAGAATAAGTTTATCGGAACTGACGACGGGCTTATCATTTATAACAGAAAAAATGAGGCTGTTTACAACGACCTTACGAAGATGCTGGAGGGTGTCAGCATCAGGCACATCATGGAGGACAGCAACGGAAACATGTGGATTAGCACCCACAGAAGATATGGCGTCGTCAAGGTTGCAAAGGATGGAACCATAACAAGCATAACAAGGGCGGAGGGGCTTCCGAGCTATGGCGTAAACATTACCCTGGAGCTTGCGGATGGCAGGATTGCGGTTGCAACCGAGGAGGGTGTCGCAATTGTCGAAAAAAGCGAAGAAATATATAGCGTCTACAATGCTCAAAGTGGCATGGAATATGAAAATGTACTCTGTATGTACCAAAACAGCGAGGGGAATTTGCTCTGTGGAACAGATGGGGGCGGATTATATCAAATTTATTTAAAAAGCGGAGCAATTGAAAATTATGATACGGAAAGTGGACTTAATTCCAATGTTGTCACATCCATGGCAGAGGGTAAGGAGGGGCTGTGGATTGGAACAGACAACGGTTTGTGCTTTTATAATAATGCATTTCGCACCGTCAGTAATATAGATTATTCAAACAATATATATGAGCTGATTGTCAAGGATACATCCGTATGGATTATAGGCTCAAAGGGTGTGCTTTGGACAACGGAGGAGGATCTTTTAAGCAGTCAGGGAATAGTCAGCCGTGCACTGGATAAAAACGACGGACTGACAAAGGATATAAACAACATCTGCAATTGTGCAATGGATAAGGAGGGTGTGCTTTATATATGCTGTAATACAGGAATATGCACACTTGATACAAAGAATATTCCGTATAATACGGTAGCACCGAGGGTTAAGGTTACGGCTATCGATGTTGACGGTGTCGTGTATGAGTTAGACGACCTTGCGGACGGTCTGAATGTGAATAAGGATGTTTCCAGAATCACGATACATTTTGCGGTATTTTCCTTTACAAACAGAGAAAATATTTCCGTGGAATATTTTCTTGAGGGCTTTGACGAAACACCGATTGTCATTGATGGAAGTGGCAGCATGGAAGCTGTTTATACCAATTTGGATGGCGGAGATTACCTGTTTAAATTAAAGGCATATAACGGTGATGGAAAGTCCTGTGACGAAGAGTTGTCCTTTAAAATTGAGAAGGAGAAAAAGCTGCTCGAAAGTCCGGTGGCAAGGGGATTTTTGTTGTTTGTCATTTTCATGGGTATTGTTTTGATTATATATGCGGCTTTGCGTGTAAGGAAGATACTGCTGTCCAATAACAGGGAGATGGAAATGCTTTCGAAACAGCACGAGGAGGCAGTGAAATCAAGCAGTGCCAAAAACGACTACCTTGCCAACATGAGCAATGAGATAAAAACACCGATTAATGCCATTATGGCAAAGGCAGATGAGCTGCTTTCCCTTCCTGATACAAATGAACAGTACAGGGAAAATATTGCCAGTATTTATGAGACAGGAAATAATATTCTGGAAAAGGTTGACGATATTATACTCCTTGCAAGGCTTGAGGCGGGCAAGGCAGATGTGGTCAATGATAAGTATTCCGTTACGACCATGATGTATGAACTGTCAGAGCTTATGATGCGGTCGATTGGCGATAAAAATGTAAAATTTTTTGTTGAGCTTGGTGACAATATCGTGGATTTGGTTGTAGGTGACGGAGAAAAGATAAAGGACATTCTCCTAAGACTTTTGGACAATGCAGTAAGATATACAAAGGAGGGCTCCATTACAATTTCCGTTGACTGCTATGAATATGCTGACAGGGCAAACAAAAATATGGTTAATTTTGTGTATACCGTATCGGATACGGGAATCGGTATACAGCCGGAGCTGCTTGAAACTGTGTTTGAGGTTTCCCAGATTGCTGATAATATGAAAAATAATGGACGTTATGGATATGGTTTGGGTCTTGCCATTGCAAAGGGCTATGCAGATGTGCTTCATGCAGAGCTTGAGGTGGAGAGCACATACGGTGCCGGCTCATCATTTACACTGTCTGTCAATCAGACGGTTGCAGATGCAAAAAGTACGGCTTTAAATGCAGCCAAGGTTGAGGAAACGGTTACAAAGGATGTGGCATCAAAGCTGTGGCTTCCTGACGTGACGGCACTTCTTGTGGATGACGACGAGGTAAGCTGTGATGTTGCAGTCAATGTCCTGGGGCAGTTTGATATGAAGGTTGACATTACCACATCGGGACTGGAAGCCATTGATATGGTTTTGAATCATAATTACGACGTTGTATTTATGGATTTGTCAATGCCGATTATGAGCGGCGTGGATGCAATGAAAGAAATAAGGGAGCTTGATGGTGAGGCTTACAGCTTTATGCCGATTATTTCCATGGACGCAAATGCCATTGCAGATAATAAGCAGACCCTTCTTGAGGCAGGTTTTACTGATACCCTTATTAAGCCTCTGGATATCAGGAGAGTTGCGGCTATTTTAAAGGACTGCCTTCCAGAGGATAAGATAAAGGAGAAGCCGGACAACATAAGCGATTACATTGAGGCTTCAAAATACAGGGACGGACTTATGGAGCTTGAGCCATATATTGACGTGACGGATGCAATCAATAAAATTGGTGGGAACATTGATGTATTTAACAAGCTGATTACCGCATACCATAGTCAAAATCAAAATGCGGCGGAGGATTTGTATGAAAAGCTTGGCAATGACATGCGTGGATTTAAGGCAAAAATTCATACAATCAAAACAACAAGCATCAATATAGGAGCCATCCGGCTTTCCAAGGATGCTGCAAAGCTTGAGGCAGCAATCAGTGTGGGTGATAAGGATTATGTCAAAAAAAATCTGGAGGCTTTTGCGGATAATCTTGCCATGTTGACCGAGGCACTTCAACAGTATATTGCTTATGTCGAGGCAACCATGACGAATGAAGCAGGAGAACAGGTTGGAGATGAAGCAGATTACGGACTTGACATGGAGCTGTTAAATGATATGCAGGAAAATGCAAAGGTAGGAATGTTTGAGCTTGTGCAGGAATGTGTAGATAAGCTTAAGAAAACCAGGCTTGACGGCGATGACATGGGATTTGTCAACGCACTTGACGAGGCTGTTGCCGAAAAAAATGCAGAGGCAATTGATGATTTGATTAAAACATATATCAGCCTGAAGCTTTAGTATATGTATTATGAATTAAAAGAGAATAAGTGCATAACATACTCCTTATCCAACAAATTAGATAAGGAGTATTTTTATGGATAGACGGATCAGAACAGACCTTGCACTGGAGCTCAAGGAGGATTTGGATGACGAGTGCAAAATAGACGGTGTAAGCGTTAAAAATTACTCGGAATATGGAATCAACATAACAAAAATAGAGGTTAAAAACAGTACGGGAGCAAAGGTGCTCGGCAAGCCGAAGGGAACCTATGTCACTCTGGAAAACAAAGCGTTGATGGAATGTGACGAGGGGATACATGAGCCATTTGTCCTGGCACTCCATGACAGCTTAAAAGCAATGGTGGGGGATGCGGAGAACCTGCTTGTTGTGGGGATTGGGAACCGGGACGTAACACCGGATGCACTTGGTCCTTATGTGGTAAATAACATTTTCATAACGAGACATCTTGTAAGCGAAGGAATCGTAAAAAATGCAAGGAAGCTGTCTGCCATATGCCCCGGCGTAATGGCACAGACGGGCATAGAAACCTCTGTCATATTAAAAAGCCTATGCAGGGAAATTCAGCCTGATGTTATTATTGCCATTGATGCACTTGCCGCAAGAGAACCGTCAAGATTAAACACGACAATCCAAATATGCGATACGGGTATCAGTCCCGGTTCGGGAGTTGGCAACCGAAGGTTAAGCTTAAATGAGGAAACGCTCGGCGTAAAAGTTATTGCAGTGGGAGTGCCCACAGTGATATCGGTTACTTCAATTATAAGCGAGGCGATGGAAGCGATGGTAAATGAGCTGTCAAACGATGAGAAGCATCACTATGCCATGAACTTTTCAGACCGGGAAAAATATGAGCTGGTAAGTAAGCTGTCATCACCGGAGCTTGCTGCAATGTTTGTAACACCCAAAAATATTGATGAAGCAGTGAAGCGTATCAGCTACACTATTTCGGAGGCAATCAATAAATTCCTTGAATTATAAAAAACGAAAACGCATATATTTTAGTATGGGTAAATCACATTCAGGTATCATTATTATTTTCATGCTGCTGGGACTGGCAACCTATATGCTCCTTTGCCGGTATGATATATCGAAAATAGTGCTTATGGACTGTAAGGATGAACTAATGGTTAATGCAAATAATGTTAAGGGCACGGAAAGGTGGTTTGTGACTGAATTTTTGCCAATACTTGCGATAGACTATGACCCGCAGGAAAGTGACAGTCTGGCAACAATAAGCATGGGACAGGGAGATAAGACCGCCTCGGCAACAGACAGTGACAAGGACAAGAAGGAAAATTCCGACAAAAAAAATACGGAGGAGAATCATCAGGATAGCATTGATAAAATAGATATTGCGGAGGAAAATGCAACTGAGGCTGTTGCAATACCGAATAATCAGGGGATTGTATACAGTATGGACCAGCTTATGGATTATGAGTTTTTGCTTGATAACTGCTACACTGTGGATAAATCCACCAGTGTAAATCCTGACGAAATTAATGCGGAAAATCTGCTTTCCAAGGATATGAGCATTGACATTTCCTCCAAGGAGTATAAGGTACTTATTTATCATACACATGGCAGTGAAAGCTTTATTGACAGCCGTCCCGGAGTGACGGAGGATACAGTCATTGGTATGGGGGATGAACTGACACGGATACTGGAGGAGGACTACGGAATAAAAACATACCACGACCGGACGGTATATGATATGGTTGACGGTGAGCTTGACAGAAGCTATGCGTATGATCTTTCGGGGCAGGCGGCAAGGGAGCTGTTGGAGCAGTATCCATCCATTGAGGTTGTGATTGACCTGCACAGGGATGGTGTCAGGGAGGATTTGCATTTAGTCAGGGTTATTAACGGAAAGCCGACGGCACAGATTATGTTTTTTAACGGTGTGAGCAGGCTGAATGTAAATGGTGACGTTGAATCCATGTATAATCCTAACAAAATAGATAATCTGGGCTTTAGTCTCCAGCTTCATTTGTCGGGCAAAAGAATGTATGGGGATTTAATGAGAAGAATATACATAAGCGGATACCGGTACAATCTTGATATTCTCCCACGTGCAACCTTAATTGAGGTTGGTGCACAGACAAATACCGTGGAGGAGGAAAAAAATGCAATGATACCGTTGGCAGCAATATTAAACGATGTCTTAAGTGGTAATAATAAAAGAAATTAACAGGGATTTTAATAGTTGTAATCGCCTCGTTATATATGATATACTTTAACGGAGTTTGTATATTATTAAAGGTAGCGAGGATAAGTGAATGTCTCATTTAGATCAAAGGAAGATAAGAAATTTTTGCATTATTGCTCATATAGATCATGGTAAATCAACGCTGGCGGACCGAATTATCCAAAAGACGGGATTGCTTACGGACCGGGAAATGCAGGACCAGATTCTGGACAACATGGATTTGGAACGGGAACGCGGTATTACAATTAAGGCACAGTCCGTCCGTATTGTATACAAGGCGGAGGATGGCGAGGAGTATATTTTTAATTTGATTGATACACCGGGTCATGTGGATTTTAACTATGAGGTATCCAGAAGTCTTGCCGCCTGTGAGGGTGCAATTCTTGTAGTGGATGCAGCACAGGGAATTGAGGCACAGACTCTCGCAAATGTCTATCTTGCAGTTGACCACAATCTTGATGTCATGCCCGTGATTAACAAAATTGACCTGCCTTCTGCAGAACCGGAACGTGTAATCAATGAAATTGAGGATGTGATTGGAATAGAGGCACAGGATGCACCCTTGATTTCGGCAAAAAACGGTATCAACATTGAGCAGGTTTTGGAACAGATTGTCACAAAAATACCTGCTCCGTCAGGAAATGTGGACAGCCCTCTTAAGGCTCTTATATTTGACAGTCTGTACGATGCTTATAAGGGAGTGATTATATTCTGCCGAATTTTTGACGGTGTCGTTGCAAAGGGAACCAAAATACGGATGATGGCTACACAGGCAGAGGCGGAGGTTGTTCAGGTTGGTATTTTCGGGGCAGGACAGTTTATACCTTGTGACGAACTCAGTGCAGGTATGGTTGGCTATATAACAGCAAGCTTAAAAAATGTAAAGGATACAACAGTTGGTGATACCGTGACGGATGCGGAACATCCGTGTGGGGAGGCACTTCCCGGATATAAGAAGGTAAATCCCATGGTCTTTTGCGGGCTTTATCCTGCGGATGGTGCAAAGTATCCAGATTTGAGGGATGCACTGGAAAAGCTTCAGTTAAACGATGCCTCATTAAGCTATGAGCCTGAGACATCCATTGCTTTGGGCTTTGGGTTCCGGTGCGGGTTTTTAGGTCTGCTTCACCTTGAAATTATTCAGGAGCGTCTGGAGAGAGAGTACAATCTGGACCTTGTTACTACGGCTCCGGGTGTTGTGTATAAGGTGCATAAAACGGACGGTGAGGTGATTGAACTTACGAACCCGTCAAATTTACCTGATCCGTCAACCATTGACTATATGGAGGAGCCGTTCGTTGCTGCGGAGATTATGGTTACGACGGAATATGTGGGAGCCATCATGCAGCTTTGTCAGGAGAGACGTGGTGTATATAAGAGCATGGAGTATATGGAAACGACAAGGGCACTTTTGAAATATGACCTGCCCTTAAATGAAATAATATATGATTTTTTTGATGCACTCAAATCCCGTTCAAGAGGGTATGCTTCCTTCGATTATGAGCTTAAGGGTTACGTGAAATCGGATTTGGTTAAGCTTGATATTCTGATTAATAAGGAGGAGGTTGATGCACTTTCCTTTATTATCCACAAGGATACTGCTTATGAGAGAGGCAGAAAGATGTGTGAGAAGCTGAAGACGGAGATACCGAGACATTTGTTTGAGATACCGATACAGGCGGCAATTGGAAGCAAGGTTATCGCAAGGGAGACGGTAAAGGCAGTCAGGAAGGATGTGCTTGCCAAGTGCTATGGCGGTGATATAACCCGTAAGCGGAAGCTTTTAGAAAAGCAGAAGGAAGGAAAGAAACGGATGCGTCAGATTGGTAATGTGGAAATACCGCAAAAGGCGTTTATGAGTGTACTGAAATTGGATGAGGAGTAATGATGCCCTATGAAGAAATATGTAAGTTTATATGTGCATATTCCGTTTTGTGCAGTGAAATGTAAATATTGTGATTTTCTGTCCTTTGACGGAGAAAGCTATGGAACCATGCTTCGGTATGTGGACAGCCTGTGTCAGGAAATAAAGCTGTACAAGCCGGTTGCAGATGAATATATTGTAAGGTCGATTTTTATTGGAGGAGGAACACCGTCTCTTTTGGATGAGTCACTCATTGTAAACATCATGGCATTCATTAAGAAGACTTTTACGCTGGAGCGTGATGCTGAGGTTACAATTGAGGCGAATCCGGGAACATTAAGACACCAGAAGCTGAACGGATATAAAACGGCAGGTGTAAACAGAATCAGCATTGGTCTCCAGTCTGCGGATGATAATATGTTAAAGCGTCTTGGAAGACTTCACAATTATGACCAGTTTGTAGCCAGCTTTAAGGCAGCAAGGAGAGCAGGCTTTAATAATATTAATGTGGATGTTATGTCGGGGTTGCCGGGGCAATCCATACATTCTTATGTGGATACGCTTACAAGGGTCATTGATTATAAGCCTGAGCATATATCCGCCTACTCGCTGACCATTGAGGCGGGGACACCGTTTGCAAATGACCAGTCCATACTGGAATCACTTCCACCCGACATGATTGAGAGAAGAATGTATGAGATAACGAAAAAGCTGCTTGAGTCAAATGGATATGACAGGTACGAGATATCCAATTATGCCAAGTCAGGCTATGAGTGTAAGCATAATATGGTTTATTGGACGGGAGGAGAGTATATTGGACTTGGGCTTGGAGCGTCGTCCTATTTTCAGGGAAAACGTTTCAACAACATGCGTGATATTTTCAAATATATTCAGCTTATGGAGGAGACGTCAGATAAATTTGTGGAGACGGATAATCTGGAAATGCTCTACAATGACACGACAAGAAAGCTTAGGGAAAATGTTACTCCGATGTATATTGATTCCCGTATGGAGGAGTTTATGTTTTTGGGGCTCCGCATGATGTGCGGTATCAGCAGGGAGGACTTTCAGGAGAGGTTTAACAAGGATGTATATGAGGTGTATGCACCTGTGATTAACAAATATGTAGACCAGGGATACATGGCAACTGTAGGGGACAGAATACTGCTTACGGATATGGGAATTGATGTAAGCAATGTTATCCTTGCCGACTTTTTGTTGAAATAAAAAAGGCTGCCGCACAAGTGCGGCAGTCTCTTTTTTATCTGCAACTGTCAAGATGCTTGATTACATCATCTAATTTTTTTATGGAAACTTTAATTGATTTGTTTATTTCCTCAGAATTTGAGGAAAGCTTTCCAACCTCATTTGCAACTACGTTAAAGCCCTTTCCATATTCACCTGCCCTTGCTGCTTCTATGGAAGCATTGAGGGACAGAATTCTCTGTTTGTTTTCAATCTTGTCCAAGTCGGCGGACTTTTTGCCTATTTCATTTATAAGTGCGACAGCAGAGGAGATGTCGGAGTCCATATTTTCGACAAGATTGTTTGTTCTTGATTTCTGGTATTCAAGATTTACAATCATATTAATAAGGTTGCCCAAAAGCTGTGCGGCTGCACGTATGCTTTTTTCCGTCTTTACGGGAACCTTTGAGAGGGCACGTATGTAATCGTCAGGATTTATTTTAAGTTCAACGGCAAGGTCACGGAACTTTTCTTCGTCAGGCTCATTTGGAAGAACCTGTCCTCCGATTATTTTTCCCAAATATTCATCCCCAACCATGATATCAACGGAAAAATCCATAAGTCCTGCATGGCAGAAGTAAGTGCCTGTGCCTGTGTTATCGCAGTGGACACAACGGCGGCAGCCCTCCTCGGAGCCGCGGGTATATTTCATACAAAAATCGGTAAAGCCTATCTCTCCTGATATATAATTTCCATCCTTGTCTACGGCAATGGTAGCAAGTCCGGTGGCATCTGACCAGTCCTTCAGTATGCCGTCAAGTCTGCTTACGTCAAAAAAATCCTGTATACGCATAATAACCCTCCATGACAAAATATGTTAATATTCTACACCTTATTTTAAATTATGTCCAGTTTTTTAGGAATTTAGCGTATAAAAATATGAAAAAAAAGAGCAAAAACGGGTATGATAAATTAGGAATGTTTTATGGGAGGAAAACATGTGCAAAATTTACAAATTTTAGAAAAAATCTATTTAACAATTGTTAAATTTATGATATAATTTCTGACAGCGTGGTGGAGTCTGCCAGACTCTAAACTACAAATAATACAAAAAATACTTAGGAGGTATAACTAAATGGCAAATAAGTGGGTATACACTTTCAAGGAAGGTAACATGTCCATGCGTAATCTTCTTGGTGGTAAGGGTGCAAACCTTGCTGAGATGACTGAGATCGGTCTTCCGGTACCACAGGGATTTACAATTACAACAGAGGCATGTACTCAGTATTACGAGGACGGTCGTAAGATTAATGACGAAATTATGGCACAGGCTATGGAAGGTGTAGCCTGGATGGAGGAGGTAAACGGTAAGAAGTTTGGTGACCTTGAAAATCCACTTCTCGTTTCTGTTCGTTCAGGTGCCAGAGCATCTATGCCTGGTATGATGGATACAATCCTGAACCTTGGTTTAAATGATGATGTTGTAGCTGCTATGATTAAGGGTAACCCGGATCCGGCATTTGCCCGTTTCGTATATGATTCCTACAGAAGATTTATCCAGATGTTCTCTGATGTCGTTATGGAGGTTGGTAAGAAGTATTTTGAGCAGCTTATCGACGAAATGAAGGAGAAGAAGGGTGTTAAGTTTGACGTTGAGCTTACGGCAGATGACCTTAAGGAGCTTGCAGGACAGTTTAAGGCTGAGTACAAGAAGCAGTTAGGACAGGATTTCCCTTCAGATCCGGTAGAGCAGTTAAAGCTCGCTATTGAGGCAGTATTTAAGTCATGGGACAACCCAAGAGCAAACGTATATAGGAGAGATAACGATATTCCATATTCATGGGGTACTGCAGTAAACGTAATGCCTATGGTATTCGGTAACTTAAATGACCAGTCCGGTACAGGTGTTGCATTTACACGTGACCCTGCAACAGGTGAGAACAAGCTTATGGGAGAGTTCCTTATCAATGCACAGGGCGAGGACGTTGTTGCTGGTGTCCGTACACCTATGCCAATTGCCCAGATGGAGCAGGAATTCCCAGAGGCATATGCAGAGTTCATCAAGGTTTGTGATATACTTGAAAATCACTACCATGATATGCAGGATATGGAGTTTACTGTTGAGAATAAGAAGCTTTACATGCTTCAGTGCCGTAATGGTAAGAGAACAGCTCCTGCAGCATTAAAGATTGCCTGTGACCTTGTTGACGAGGGACACAAGACAGAGGCTGAGGCTGTTGCAATGATTGACCCACGTAACCTTGATACGCTTCTTCACCCACAGTTTGATGCAGCAGCTCTTAAGGCAGCTACACCACTTGGAAAGGGACTTGGAGCTTCTCCTGGTGCAGCATGTGGTAAGGTTGTATTTACTGCTGATGATGCAGTTGCATGGGCTGACAGAGGAGAGAAGGTTGTTCTTGTAAGACTTGAGACTTCACCTGAGGATATCACAGGTATGAAGGCTGCTCAGGGTATTCTTACAGTTCGTGGTGGTATGACAAGCCATGCTGCCGTTGTTGCCCGTGGTATGGGTACCTGCTGTGTATCCGGTTGCGGCGACATCAACATGGATGAGGAAAACAAGAAGTTTACACTTGCAGGACAGACATTTACAGAGGGCTCAGAGATTTCAATTGACGGTACAACAGGTAACATTTACGCAGGTCTTATCCCTACTGTAGACGCTCAGATAGCAGGTGAGTTTGGACGTGTTATGGCTTGGGCTGACAAGTTCAGAAAGCTTAAGGTTCGTACAAATGCAGATACGCCTGCTGATGCGAAAAAGGCAAGAGAGCTTGGTGCCGAGGGTATCGGTCTTTGCCGTACAGAGCATATGTTCTTCGAGGAGGACAGAATTGCAGCATTCCGTGAAATGATTTGTTCAGATACAGTTGAGGAGAGAGAAGCAGCACTTGAGAAGATTCTTCCATATCAGCAGGGAGACTTCAAGGCACTTTATGAGGCACTGGAAGGAAATCCTGTTACAATCAGATTCCTTGACCCACCACTTCATGAGTTTGTTCCTACTGAGGAGGCTGACATTAAGAAGCTTGCTGATGCTCAGGGCAAGTCCGTTGAGGCAATTAAGGCTCTCATCGCATCACTCCATGAGTTTAACCCTATGATGGGTCACAGAGGATGCCGTCTTGCAGTCACTTATCCTGAGATTGCCAAGATGCAGACGAAGGCAGTTATCCGTGCAGCTATCGAGGTTAAGAAGGCTCATCCTGATTGGAATGTTAAGCCTGAAATCATGATTCCGCTTGTATGTGAGATTAAAGAGCTTAAGTATGTTAAGAAGGTTGTTGTTGAGACTGCTGACGCAGAAATCGCAAATGCAGGCGTTTCATTTGAGTATGAGGTAGGTACTATGATAGAAATTCCTAGAGCTGCCCTTACTGCTGATGAAATCGCAAAAGAGGCTGACTTCTTCTGCTTCGGTACAAATGACCTTACTCAGATGACATTCGGCTTCTCAAGAGACGATGCAGGTAAGTTCCTTGATGCTTACTATGACACGAAGATCTTTGAGAATGACCCATTTGCTAAGCTTGACCAGACAGGTGTAGGCAAGCTTATGGAGATGGCGATTAAGCTTGGTAAGCCGGTTAATTCAAAGCTTCATGTTGGTATTTGCGGCGAGCACGGTGGAGATCCTTCATCCGTTGAATTCTGCCACAAGATTGGTCTTGATTATGTATCATGTTCACCATTCAGAGTACCAATCGCAAGACTTGCTGCTGCACAGGCTGCAATCGCTGAGATGTAGTATATCTGAGCAAAAACGCTGAAGTCAGATATATGTACGTTTTAGAATGTAATTAGTTTTAATAAAATTAGAAGCCTCTGCTGCTGTTTAATCGCAGTGGCAGGGACTTCCAAATTAAATAATGCGCCACCTATTTGGCTCAAATAGGTTAACGCTGCCCGCTGGGCTTTGAGGCATTAAAGTATTTACCCCAAAGATTATTACTGATATTCTTTTGGGTATGCTTTTGATGCCTCTTTTACTTTGTTAGGAAATGCCATTAAAATTGTGGTAATATAAAGAGTGTTGGAGGCACTTTGTTCCTAAAAAATAATTTAAAATAAAGGAGATTTTAAAATGGAAGAAAATACGTTTATAAATGGAGAAAAGAAGATAGCTCTTTTAATTGATGCAGAAAATACAAATGCAAAATACATAGATGTTATTTTTTCAGAAATAAAGAAATATGGAAATATTACTTATCAAAGAATGTATGGAGATTTTCGTAATAATGCTCTTGCAAAATGGGATGAAAAATCAAAAGAATATGCAATTGTTCCCATTTATCAACAAAATTATACATCGGGGAAAAATGCAGCGGACATAATGCTTGTAATAGATGCAATGGATATTTTATATCGTCAAAATGTAGATATGTTTTGCATTGTTTCATCAGACAGTGACTTTACCCGGCTTGTAAACAGGATAAAAGAAGATGCAATATATGTAGTTGGTATGGGGCAGAGTATGGCGTCGAAAGCATTTGTAAAAGCATGTAATGAATATAAATTTCTTGATAAAATTATTGAAGAAGAACTTGATGCTAAAGATGACAAAATGGCGGATATGGAAGAGCCTGAGATAAAAGATGCTAAAGTGTCTGATAAAGAAGAAAATGCTAATTTAGAACCTGAAAAAGATGCGATTACACCGATAGAAGAAATTAAAAGTGCTATTGACTTTTTGGCGACTGAGGCAGAAAATAATGGGGTGCGAGTTAATTTAAGTTCAACAAAAAGTCTACTGAGACATGTATTTTCTGATTTTGATGAAAGAAATTATGGATATTCACGGTTTAAAAAATTTATTGAAAATGAAACAAACGTTGAAATTGAAACAGAAGGAAGAAGTATGTATATTGTAAAAAGCAACAATGATAATATTGAAAAGAACGTTCGTAATTTTATAAAAGAAAAGGCAAAAAAGGATTTTGCTTTAGATATGCTGGGGAATGAAATACATACTAAGTTTCCGAAATTTAGCTATAAAGAGTCAGGATATTCGCAACTCTCCAAATTTGTTGAAAGTGTTGAGGGAGTGGAGGTTTATGCCAAAGCCAAAAACAAATGGTATATAAGAGCAAAGAAAAAATGATACTGCCGAAGGTCCTTTATTCTTGACAAAAGTTTAATGTTAGGAGTATACTTAACCGGGTTAGATTGCACTAACTGCAATTACATCAAATCCGAAGAATAAGTTAAATGGGATTAAAATGACAGAGGAGGAATTTTTGATGTTTAAAATTACGGTGAATATAGAGGGCATGGCATGCAGCATGTGTGAGGCACATATTAACGAGGCAATCAGGAATGCGTTGAAGGTAAAAAAGGTAAACAGCTCACATGTTAAGAAAAAAACGGTAATCATTGCTGAGGAAGATATAACAGAGGAGAAAATAAGAGCCGCAATTGAAAAAACAGGTTACGAGGTTGTGTCAGTGAGCAGCGAACCTTATGAGAAGAAAGGTTTGTTTCGGTAAAAGGGGCATAGGTTATTGGAACATGTAAAATGTATTTAAGATATACTTTTCTGTGTACAAAATTTAATTTTTTCATTATACTATATGTGTTGATAATGTTTTTCAATGTTAGGAGGTATTATGAATGGGAAAATATAAAGTATGTAATTATTGTCATATAGCATTTGATAAAAATTTTAAATATTGTCCAAGCTGTCGTAGAAGAATTGAAGATGAAAGCCCTAAAACAAATTTGGGTTTTGAAAATGAAGGTAGAAGACATCATGTGGGCGGAGAGGCATGTGATTATTGCCCACATTGCTATGGTACTGCAGATTGGTGTCCTTTTGATGATTAAGTAAGAGTGTATTGTGTATAGAAATAGTTTAGTTTGATTTAAGTATTCAAGGTATAATAATACTAATGTAATAAATTTTTAAATGATAAGTTCGATTAAAGATTATATATGATTAAGAGGGTGTTGGTATGGTAGCGTTACAGGGTTATTATGACGGAAATATAATTCAAACACTGGAAAAAATTAATGCGGAGAAAAATCAAAAAGTAATAGTAACAGTATTAGATGAATTTATGGAAGATTTACCAAAACAGAGTAGAACTTCAGCCAAGGGACTACTATCAGAGCATGCAAATAAAGAATTAATCAAAAATGAAAAAACTGCATGGGAAAGGGCAATAAAAGAAAAATATGAAACTGCTTGATGCAAATATGATTTTAAGATCCAGTCTTTTAGCTTTTTATCTGAAGTTCAGTCTAATGATATGGAAGTTTTAAAAACAGGATTGCAGGTTTATGCAGAGGGAAATATAGATTTTGTTGATTGTATCTTGTATGCATATAATAAGGTCAATGGATATGAAATAAAGACATTTGATAAAAAATTAAATCATTTATTGAAGCGATAGATTTGATATTAATTCAGAGAATATTTTGGGAGGCTTGGGACAGGAGATTGTTATAAACTTTATGTTTTCTGATACCGATATATTAATTGATTAATGGTATATCGTAAGGGGTTATTACCGCAAAATGTGAAAAACATGAATGGTGATGATAATTGAAAAGGATTTCAATTTAAAAAATCAAGGAGGAAGAAAGAAATGAACATGGACATTGTATCAGTCAACTACCAAAATATTTTGGAAAAAGGCAAACGTGAGTTAAAGAAAATTGAGAACAAGGGTGTTTCAAAAGCGGAAACCTTGGAGGATTTGAGGGATACAACAGGAAAATCCTTCAGAACCTCAGATTTGGAAAAGCTGATGAAAAAGTATGACCCGGAGGCATATGCAAAATATAGTAAATTTGTAAAGGAAGCAAATGGTGCAAGAACAAGCAGTGGACTTGCATTTCTTTCAAATTGGATGGACAGTGTAAAAAAGGGGCTGAAGGACGGAACCATATCGTCTGACGGTACGGTTGGCAAGACAGGAACAAGTGAGTCAAGGCTTTCATCAAAGGCACAGGATTTTCTAAAAAATTTAAGAAAGAAATACGGCGATTATGACTTTTTTGTTGGAGATGGCACAGACAATTTAAAGGCACTTGCTAAAAGCGGCACAAAGGGGTTCTCTGTCATATTTTCCAGTGCAGAGCTGGAGCGTATGGCGAATGATGAAAATTATGCAAAAGAAAAGCTTAAGGGTATGGAACATGCAGTGAAAATGTCCAAGGAAATCAATAAGCAGTTTGGATTTGAAAGCAGCTTCGGAAAGGACGGCGTAGCAATTACAAAAATGGGTATTGTGCTTAATGAGGATGGCACAACAAGCTTCTTTGCAGAAATGGAAAAATCAAGTGCAAAATCAAGAGAAAACCTTGAGAAAATTCGGGAAGAAAAACGCACGAAGCAGAAGGAAGAAGAAAAAAAGACGGAAAGCAAAGCAGAAAAGGAGCTTTCCGACTATGCAAAAAGGAATGACAGTATCAAGCATATCAGCATACAGGCAGACAGCATGGATGAGCTGCTTGCAAAAATGAAATTGGTAGACTGGGACGTTGTTAAGGCAGAAGAAATACAAAACAGCGGAACAAAGTACGATTTTAGTATATAGAAAAATGATAAGAGGCTGTTACAGTAAGAATGGGTTTGTCATGGGTAAACAACCATGTGCCTTACATCCTTACTGCGACAGCCTCTTACTTCGTCTTGACATGAAAATCTGCTTTGCTATATAATTACTTAATACAGATGAATCATGATACATAGGAGGACTACAATGCGATTTTTAATTTTAAGGGAAACAGGGTTTTCAACCTTTATGTCATGTGTAGCAATTGTTTTTGCTGTACCGGCGATTTTTCTTTGGATGGCAGTTTATGATAAGGATTATTATTGTCTTACGCCTGCGATTGTCTGTACGGTTATCTGCATCCCATGTTATATTCTTGCATTTGTATCGGCAAAAAGGTCGGTGAAAAAACGTGCAGAGGCGGAAGCACAGTACAGAGCTGAACATCCTGATTTCTTTAAAGATAAAAAATAAAATGGTTTTAACATTGTAGTTTATGGCAGGTTTTACAGAAACATGCCAATATGAAGAAAATGAATAATCTTAACGTGTTTCGCAGGAAAGGAGTAGTACATGGAAAAGGCAAAGGTTTATTTTACGAAAACAATTACACCTGAGGCGGTTGTAAAGATGTACAACGCACTTGGCATTGAGCTTAAGGGCAAGGTGGCAGTGAAGGTACATTCAGGTGAGAAAGGAAACCAGAATTACTTAAGACCTGAATTTATGCGTCCAATGGTGGAGGCAGTAAACGGAACCATTGTAGAATGTAACACGGCATATGACGGAGAAAGAAATTCTACGCAAAAGCATAAGAAGCTGATTGCAGAGCATGGCTGGAATAAATATTTTGATGTTGATTTGATGGACGCTGAAGGTCCTGACATTGTGCTGCCAATTTCAAAGGGAACCGTGCTGAAGGAAAACTATGTTGGAAAAAATATTGCCAACTATGATTCCATGCTTGTATTGTCACATTTTAAGGGACATCCTGCAGGAGGCTATGGCGGTGCATTAAAGCAGCTCTCTATCGGCTGTGCGTCCAGTGAGGGAAAATCGCTGATTCATTCAGGCGGGTTTACAAATGACCAGACGATTGTTTGGGATCATATGGCAGAGCAGAATATATTTTGTGAGTCGATGGCAGATGCGGCAGGCAGTATTATGGAATATTTTAAGGGAAATATTGCATTTGTGAGCATGATGTGTAACCTGTCCGTTGACTGTGACTGTTGTGCAGTGGCAGAGGACCCTTGCATGAAGGATATCGGAATTTTGTCATCCCTTGACCCTGTGGCACTTGATCAGGCATGTATGGATTTGATATACAAATCTGATGACCCGGGACGCGACCATTTTCTTCAGAGGGTGGAGTCCTTAAACGGTACGCATACCATTGATGCCGCAGCAGATATTGGTTATGGAACAAAAGAGTATGACCTTATTACGATGATTTAACAACATGGGATTGTTGTACGAAGGATATTATGGTATAAATATCTTTTATACGACAGTCCCTATCTATATATTTTATAAATTACAACATGGATAAAATGAGGAAATGACACATGGGCGAGCATATTTTAGTTGTGGATGACGAAAAGGAAATCGCTGATTTAATCGAGGTCTACCTGGTAAATGACGGTTACGTTGTTCATAAATTTTATAATGGACAAGATGCACTAAGGTGTATCGCCAAAACGGATTTGGATTTGGCAATACTCGATGTTATGCTTCCTGATATTGATGGATTCCACATTTGCCAAAAAATCAGGGAGAATTATTATTATCCCATTATCATGTTGACGGCAAAGGTGGAGGATGGTGATAAAATAATGGGACTTACCATCGGTGCCGATGATTACATAACAAAGCCCTTTAATCCCCTTGAGGTCGTTGCAAGGGTAAAGACACAGCTAAGAAGATATATGCGGTACAATCATCCTGTCGGGATAAATGAGGGTGAGGTACGGGAGTACGATATCAGAGGGCTTATCATTAACAAGGATACACATAAATGTGAGCTGTTCGGAAAAGAGCTTTCGCTCACGCCGATTGAGTTTTCCATACTGTGGTATTTGTGTGAGCATCAGGGGGTTGTTGTACCTTCGGAAGAGTTGTTTGAAGCTGTCTGGGGCGAAAAATATTTCGATAACAACAACACGGTTATGGCACATATTGGAAGGCTGCGGGAGAAGATGAACGAGTCGGCAAAGAAACCAAAATTTGTAAAAACAGTTTGGGGAGTTGGATATACAATTGAAAAATAAGCGGAAAAGAAAAGAAGTTGATTTCAAACAATTTAAGACAATGTTTATCCTGCGTACCGTGCTGATTACCTTTATTGCAATATTTGGTGCGTACTTTCTTTATGGTTATGTACTTGATGGAAGATTTGCAGACTGGTCAGTGGAATTTCTCCATAATGTGTTTGGAATGAGTTATGATGCTGCTGTCGATTCGTATTCACATATCGTTCGTCAGCATGAATCCCTTATAATTTTATTTGTGGTTGCAGCCATCTTTTTCTTCTCATTATTTAGCTGTGTTGTCAGATTTACAAAATATTTTAACGAAATTCATCAGGGTATTGATAATCTTGCAAATGAAAGCTCGGAAGAAATCGTAATGTCGCCTGAGCTGCTCCCCATAGAGCGGAAGCTCAATACCGTGAAAAATACCATAGAAAAACAAAAAAATGATATTCTTGAGACGGAGCAGCGGAAAAATGATTTGATTATGTATCTTGCCCATGATTTGAAAACACCGCTTGCATCTGTTATAGGCTATCTCAATCTTCTCAAGGATGAGGGACAGATTTCCGGGGAGATAAGGCAGAGATATTTATCCGTTTCCCTTGAAAAGGCGGAACGTCTTGAAGATTTGATTAATGAGTTTTTTGAAATCTCAAGGTTTAATTTGTCACATATCACATTGCAGTACGGCAAAATAAATTTGACCCGTCTCTTAGAGCAGCTTGTTTATGAGTTTAAGCCCATGCTTGCTGAAAAGAATATTTCCTGTAAGCTTGAGATGGAAGCAGATGTCCTGGTACAGTGTGATGGTGATAAAATTTCCCGTGTATTTGATAATCTGTTGAGGAATGCCGTTATTTACAGCTACAATGCTTCGGAGGTAATAATAAATGCTGTCGTAAGCGACAATAAGGTTATCATTAAATTTGTGAACAGTGGAGATACCATTCCAAAAGAAAAACTGGAACGGATATTTGAGCAGTTCTATCGGCTTGACTCGTCGAGAGGTACGGAAAGCGGAGGAGCAGGACTTGGACTTGCAATTGCAAAGCAGATTGTTGAGCTTCACGGCGGTACGATAAATGCAGCCAGTGAGGATGAAATTACCGAATTTACGGTGACACTTCCACGCACTGTAGGAAAATCGTAAGAAATTCCGTAGGAAAAAAACTGAATACTTTGTGGACAAACAAAAAAATGACACTCCTGTTATTGGTACAATTTTAGTATATGACAGAAGTGTTTTTTTGTTTGGGTGGAAATAAAAAATACAAATGAAAGAAAGAGGTATTCATTATGTCAAAGAAGAAACTGGCAATTATTTTTGGAGGAAAATCCACAGAGTATGAGGTTTCACTGCAATCCGTATATTCTGTGCTATGTAACATTGACACAATCAGATTTGATGTTATCCCTGTGGGAATCACAAGGGAGGGAAGCTGGTACCGTTATACGGGAGCGTATGAAAGTATAGCGGATGATACATGGAAAGATGACAGTACACTGCTACATCCCATTGTTGTATCGCAAAACCCGTCTGTCAGAGGTTTTTTGGAGTCTGATGGAGGAGCACTTAAGATGATTCCGGTTGATTTGGTATTCCCGGTATTACACGGAAAAAATGGGGAGGACGGTACCTTACAGGGTTTGTTTGAAATGGCAGGGATACCCGTTGTTGGATGTAATACACTTGCGTCTGCCATATGCATGGATAAGGACAGGGCACATAAGCTGGTTGAACGAATCGGCATAAAGGTTCCCAAAGCTGTTACCTTCAAAAAATGGGGGATTGATGATGCGAAGGAAAAAATAGAAAAGGAGCTTGTATATCCGCTTTTTGTGAAGCCTGTCAGGGCAGGGTCCTCCTTCGGAATTACAAAGGTAAAGGAAAAGGAGGAGTTGGATGCTGCAATCCATACGGCATTTTGCCATGACAGTGAGGTAATCGTTGAGGAGGCAGTAGACGGCTTTGAGGTTGGATGTGCCATTCTTGGAATTGATGAGCTTATCTGTGGAAGAGTGGATGAAATTGAGCTGTCAGGCGGTTTTTTTGATTATACAGAAAAATATACACTGAAAACTTCAAGAATATATATGCCTGCAAGAATTGACACAGAAACGGAAAAACGGATACAGGACACGGCAATGACCATATATAGGACTTTGGGCTGTTCAGGCTTTGCAAGGGTAGACATGTTTTACACCAAATCAGGGGAAATCGTTTTTAATGAAGTAAACACCATTCCCGGTTTTACATCCCACAGCCGTTATCCAAATATGATGAAAGGAGCAGGGCTGTCTTTTTCCGATATGCTGGACAAGCTGATAAGCCTATATCTTTAATATGAGAACAACGAAAGAGTATTATACAGGAATAGATGCGTTCAGATTAATTGCTGCCCTGCTTGTTGTTGCCATCCACACATCCCCTCTGGGAAAAATAAACGATACGGGAAATTTTATACTGACACGGGTTGCTGCAAGAACTGCAGTGCCGTTCTTTTTTATGGCATCAGGTTTTTTTGTGCTTAGCAGATACGACTACAAGGGAGAGAGGCTTAAGAAGTTTGTAAAAAAAACAGCTCTTTTATATGGAGGTTCCATCATTCTGTATTTGCCTGTCAATGTGCGAAACGGATATTTCAGGCAGGATAATTTTGTTTTAAATTTTATGGGGGATATTTTGTTTGACGGAACCATATACCATCTTTGGTATCTTCCAGCAGCAATGATGGGAAGTATGCTTGCCTTATGGTTCATCAGGCGTTTTGATTATAAGGGTGCATTTTTCCTATCAGGTTTTCTTTATCTTGTAGGGCTGTTTGGTGATAGCTGGTACGGAGTGACAGGGAAGTTTTTGGAGATTTATCACTGGATATTCCAGGTGTGCAGCTATACAAGAAATGGGATTTTCTTTGCACCCATATTTTTTGTGCTAGGTGGGTTTCTGGCGGAGCAAAGGAGACAGGCTGTCGGAAAAAAATGTCTGCTTGCCTTTGTTGTCTGCTTTATTTTTATGCTGTTGGAGGCACTTACACTGCATGGACTAAATGTACAAAGGCATGACAGCATGTATCTGTTTCTTGTGCCGTGCATGTATTTCTTATTTCGGTACCTTATGGGCATCCGGGGAAAGAAGCTTGTGTGGGCAAGGGATGCATCCTTAACCATATATATCATTCATCCCATGATAATCGCTATATTAAGCACTATTTCAGGGCTGTCGGAACATTTGGCATTTCTTTCAGAGGATTTTCTTGTTAATTTTGTGGCTGTCTGTACTTTGTCGGTGTTGTCTGGCGTTGTGGCGTCAGTCTTTGCCGGTAAGTATAGGCGGGAAAGAAGCATAAAAGGCATGGACCGTGCATACATTTCCATAAGCCGTTCACGCTTGGAGCATAATGTAAATGTGTTAAGAAATGCCATGGGGCAGGAATGTGAGCTTATGGCGGTGGTAAAGGCGGAGGCTTACGGGCATGGAGGGTATGAAATTTCAACCTGTCTTGACAGGATGGGAGTCAGGGCATATGCAGCCGCAACCATAGACGAGGGAATCAGGCTTAGAAAATATGGTGTACGGGGAGAAATCCTGATACTTGGCTATACGGTGGTAGAACGGGCAAAGGAACTGAAACGGTATCACCTGACCCAGACGCTTGTAAGCCCTGAATACACGGATGCATTAAATGGGCAGGGAATGCATGTGAAAACACATATCAAAATAGATACAGGCATGCACAGACTGGGCTATGATATGGCTGCGGTAGATGCAGTGAAGGAAGTCTTTCACATGAAATATATAAGAGTTGATGGGATTTTTACCCATCTTTGCTGTGCGGATAGTGTAAGAAAAGAGGATGTAGATTTCACATATGGACAGATAAATGGATTTTATGGGCTGATAAACGAACTTAAAATGTCAGGCATTCATGTTCCTAAGATACATATTCAAAGCAGTTATGGCTTTTTCAATTATCCTGAACTTAAGTGTGATTATGTGAGGGCAGGGGTTGCACTTTACGGTGTGAAAAGCCTGCCGGAGGACAGCATGAAGCGTAAGCTTGACCTGTTACCTGTTTTATCACTAAAATCAAGAATTATACTCATCAGGAAACTCAAGACAGGGGAATGTGCAGGCTATGGCAGGGACTTTGTGGCAAATAGGGACAGTGTGCTTGCCATTGTTCCCGTGGGATATGGGGACGGTATTCCAAGAAGTCTTTCAAATCATGTGGGATCTGTTTTGATAAACGGACAGACTGCACCTATAGTAGGACGGGTTTGCATGGATTCACTTATGGTTGACATAACACATGTAAACGATGTGTCAATCGGAGATACGGTAACGCTGATATCAAATGGAACGGATCCCTTATATGCTGCAAATGTGGCAGAAAAAACAGGAAGCATCAGCAACGAATTGCTTTGCCGTTTAGGGGCGAGACTGCCTGTCATTGTATGTTGAAAAAATTTGGCAATCATAAATAAGCGTGGTATAATATATGCGGACACAAAGAGTCAGGCGGAAAATTGCTATTTTGCATATGGAGAGGATAAAAATGAGTGACATAAAAAGAATTGCTGTTTTGACAAGCGGGGGTGACGCTCCGGGAATGAATTCTGCGGTACGTGCGGTAACCTTCAGTGCATTTAATTTTGGAATTGAGGTTGTCGGGGTGCTTCGCGGCTACGACGGGCTTATCGATTGGGAGACCATGCCCCTTGGACTTGATGATGTGAGAAATATTAACAATCAGGGTGGAACCTTTTTATTTACAAGCAGAAGTGAACGGTTTTTGAGTGGGGAATACCGAAAACAGGCTGCGGAAAATTTAAAGAAAAATAATATAGATGCCGTTGTCGCAATCGGAGGAGACGGCACCTTACGGGGAGCAATTAAGTTTAGGGAAGAAGGAGTAAACATTATATGCATTCCGGGAACCATTGACAGGGATGTTGCGTGTACGGAGTACACCTTGGGCTTTGATACGGCGGCAAACACAGCGATGGAGGCAATTGACCGAATCAGGGATTCATCGGTCTCACACGGAAGATGCAGTGTTGTCGAGGTCATGGGAAGAAAAAGAGGTTATATTGCACTTTGGGCAGGTATGGCAACATCAGCGGACGCCATTGTTCTTCCTGAAAAATGGGACGGAAACTTTAATTGTATTTGTGACGCCATAAAGCAGCGTCATACGGATGGAAGAAACAGCTATCTTGTGGTTGTTGCAGAAGGTGTTACGGACGCAGGTGAGCTGGCACAAATGATTCAGGAGAAAACGGGTATTGAGTCAAGGGTATCGGTGCTCGGCTACATTCAAAGGGGCGGACAGCCGACAGCAAAGGATAGAATGTACGGCTCCTTAATGGGTGCCTATGCAATCGAGCTTCTAAAGCAGGGAAAAAACAACCGCATTGTCGCGATAAAAAATGATTTGCTCTGTGACTACGATACGGAGCAGGCTTTAGATGTGGCAAATAATAATTTGGACACATTCCAGTATGATTTAAGCTTAAGGCTTTCAGAATAATGCGGCTGCAAATATAAAAAAACAGGAAGGTTATGTTATGAAATACGTTTTGGATTGGAATGAATATCAAAGAGTTGCAAGACAGGCTGTGGCGGAAGGACTGGTTCTTCTTGAAAATAACAATAACGCATTGCCTTTTACAAAGGGAATGGAAATTGCTGTTTTTGGAAGAATACAGACAAATTATTACAAGAGTGGAACCGGCTCAGGTGGTATGGTCAACGTATCGCATGTGACGGACATATTGGAGGGCTTAAGGGAAAGCAACGTAGTCACCATAAATGAACCGCTCCTTAATGTGTATGAGGAGTGGGAAAAGGAACATCCGTTTATCAAGGGCTTGGGATGGGGGATGGAGCCGTGGTCGCAGGAGGAAATGCCTGTGGATGATGCACTTGCGGATATGGCAGCCAAAAGCTCGGATGCGGCACTTGTTATTATAGGAAGAACAGCAGGAGAGGACAAGGACAGCACAAATACACCAGGCTCATTTTGTCTGACTGATATTGAAATGGATATGCTGCATAAGGTGAGAAACGCTTTTTCGCGTATGGTTGTTTTATTAAACGTGGGCGGCATTATAGATATGCAGTTTGTGGATACAGTGAAGCCTGATGCCGTAATTTACGGATGGCAGGGTGGCATGACGGGAGGACACGGAACTGCCGATGTGCTTACGGGAAAGGTATGTCCGTCAGGAAGAATGTCAGATACGGTCGCATATCTTGTCAGCGATTATATCTCCGATAAAAATTTTGGAGATGCGGTAAAGAACTTTTACTGTGATGATATTTATGTGGGCTACCGGTATTTTGAGACCTTTGCAAGGGACAGGGTAAGATATCCATTTGGCTATGGACTGTCTTATACTACCTTTGACATGGAGTGTAAGAGGTTTCGGTGTGACGTAGAAAAAAGAATGCTTTCTTTTGACGTGGATGTTACCAATACAGGCAAATGCGAAGGAAAGCAGGTTGTCCAGATTTATGCCTGTGCACCAATGGGTAAGCTGGGAAAGCCTGCAAGGGTGCTTGTGGCATTTGGCAAAACGAAAACGCTTGCACGAAATGAGACCTGCAGGGTGCATTTGGAAGCAGATTTTTCAACCTTTGCATCCTATGATGACAGCGGTGTTACAGGACATGCATACTGCTTTTTGCTTGAGCAGGGAAGCTACAGCTTTTATCTTGGTGAAAATGTAAGGGATACAATGCTGATAGATACCGTTACCTTGGACGAAATTGTGCTTGAACAGCTGGAGCAGGCACTTGCACCGTATGAAGAATTTGAGAGAATAAAGCCGAATGAGGCAATGAATATTACATATGAGAGGGTACCGCTTGCGGCAAAGACGCAGGAGGAAAAGAGTGTTGCATGCCTGCCTGAGGAAATTCCATATACAGGTCATAAAGGGATTATGCTAAGAGATGTTTTGGAGGCGGAGACGGGTGACGGCTATTCACCGCTTATGCGGGAGTTTGTGGGTCAGTTGTCGGATGAGGAGCTTGCGTCAATTATCCGTGGTGAGGGCATGGGAAGCTCTCTCGTAACACCGGGAACTGCTGCTGCATTTGGCGGCGTGTCAAAGGCACTCCGCGAGCTTGGAATTCCTGTTGCCTGCTGTGATGATGGACCGTCGGGAATGCGGTTTGACTGTGGTGCCAAGGCATTCAGCCTTCCGAACGGAACCTTGCTTGGCTGTACTTTCAATGAGGAATTAAACTTTCGCCTGTTTCGGTTTCTGGGTCTGGAAATGATTTCAAACAAGGTGGAATGTCTTTTGGGACCGGGAATGAATATACACAGGCATCCGTTAAATGGACGTAATTTTGAATATTTTTCTGAGGACCCGTTACTTACGGGAACAATGGCAACGGCACAGCTTAGGGCACTTAAGAGCTGCGGGGTCGGCGGAACGATTAAACATTTTTGTGGAAACAATCAGGAATTCCGGAGAAGACATTCGGAGTCCGTTATTTCCGAGCGGGCTTTGCGGGAAATTTATCTGAAGGGCTTTGAGATGGCAGTGAAAAGCGGATACAGTGACAGCGTCATGACTACTTACGGAAAGCTAAATGGACGCTATACGGCAAATATTTATGATTTGACAACGACGATTTTGCGTAAGGAATGGGGATTTCGTGGCATCGTTATGACGGATTGGTGGGCTGCTATTACAATGCGGCCTGACGGTGGACAGAAGACTACGGATTTTGCGGCTATGGCACGTTCCCAGGGAGACCTTTACATGGTTTGTCCTGACGGAGAAACAAACGCATCCCATGACAATACACTTGAGGCACTAAAAGCAGGAAGCATAACCCGTGGGGAGCTTCAGCGTAATGCCATCAATATATGTGATTTTGTTATGCATACGGAGGCAATGAAACGTATGATGGGTGCAGGAACAATGGTCGAGGTAGTGGGACGGTCCAAGGATAAGGATGACTTTGATATGTCGGATGTGGAGTACCGCATTCTTGACAGGGAGATTGTCATTCCGCTTGATGACACACCATCCGTAATGGGAACAAATTATGTATTGGCATTTGATACGAAGGTTACGGGAACCTACCATGTGACTTTGCGTGGAAGCTCGGACTTAAGTGAGCTTGCACAAATGACCTGCACACTGTTCCAAAACGGATTTCCTGTCAGCACGATGACGTTTCATGGAACAGGCGGGGAGCTTGACAGCATTTCAAGGGATGTACTGCTTGGCGGAAGATTTGAGGTTATGCGGTTATATGTTGGTGCAGAGGGAGTAAGGCTAAAGGATATAGAATTTAAGCTGAAGGAAGACGGCACATATGATGCGGATACGTGGTAAATCAAATGACAAAACGGAAGCACAATCCATGCTGAAAGCATTGGTTGTGCTTGCTGTTCCTACTGTTATTGAGGAAATACTGTCCACACTGCTTCAATATGTTGATACTGCAATGGTTGGGCATTTGGGCAAGGAGGCAACGGCGGCGGTAAATGTCACCACAACCATAACATGGCTGGTCAGCAGTGTGTATTCTGCAGTCGGAATCGGTATTCTTGCAATGATAGCAAAGGCAATCGGACAAAAGGATGGGGCACTGGTTAAGACAATATCAAAGCAGGCAGTTTTGCTTGTGGTTGTCATAGGAAGCCTGACAGGTGTTGTTTCCATGGCACTTAGTCCGTTTATCCCAAGGTGGATGGGTGCCGAGGAGGGAATATGGGCAGATGCATCCGCCTACTTTTTTATTATAAGCTGTTCCGTGTTATTTCGGGCGGCAGGCTCGGTATTCGGTGCGGCACTCCGTGCTACAAAGGATACAAAAACACCGCTTTATATCAGTGTACTGGCAAATGTAATCAATGTAGTTTTAAATTATCTGCTCATTTATACTGCCGCATTGGGAGTAAAGGGTGCGGCAATTGCATCTGCCGTGTCTTATGTCGTATTTGGAAGCGTAATGTTTGCAGCATACAGAAAAAATAAATTATTACACTGGGATTTAAAGAGCTTTCAGGTTGATTTGGGACAGCTCAAGGAGTGTGCAAGGGTCAGCCTGCCGGTTCTTGGGACAAGCATGGCATCTTGTCTCGGCTATGTCATTTTTGCAAGGCTTGTCTCTGACATGGGCACTACGGTATTTGCGGCACATTCCATAGCAGTTACGGCAGAAACAATGTTTTACATAGCAGGATACGGTTTCCGGACGGCAACATCAACGCTGGTTGGTAATGCACTTGGAGAGCAGGACCGGAATAAGTTTTTGCGTGTGTCAAAAACAAGTGTTGCCGTAACCCTTTCCATGATGTGTGTAAGCGGCGTTATCCTTTATTTTGTTTCCTATCCACTTATGTGCCTGCTTACAAACAGTGAAGAAGTCGCAGTGCTGGGAGCGGAAATGCTCAGGCTTGTGGCATTTTCTGAACCGTTTTTCGGACTTATGATAGTTGCAGAGGGGATTTTTTATGGTCTGGGAAGAACGAAGTATACATTTTTTGTTGAAACCTTCAGTATGTGGGGTGTGCGTATTTTTATGACTGCCCTTGTTGTTTTGAAATGGCATATGGGCTTGCGGGCAGTTTGGTACTGTATGATTGCGGATAATATATGTAAGGCGGTTCTTTTAATTATTCCGATATTATCAGGCAGACATCTTTGGCGGGATGGGTTTACAGGAAACAGATAAAGGTGATAAAATATAAGTGAAAGTAATATAGAATATAAACAGATAAAAAGAAAAGGGTAAAGAGTGGCTGTCATGAATATTCAAAAGATTTACACGGACAAAATTAATTATGCCGGCGATGGCAGAAAAATCGGGGATGTCGCCCAGGAAGCCATTGACAAGGCACTTAGAGAAAATGTGGCGGTGGGCATAGCAGGCGGATGCTATGACGAGCGGCTGACATTTGTTTTTGCGTGTGATTATTTGATTTACAGTCTTGGTTATGAGAGCTTTGGTGAATTTATGTCTGCCACGGACGGTAAATTTATCAATCTTGTATATGAAGACGACAGGAAATTATTTGACGTTACTTCTTTTATGAATGACACTACCCCAAAAAAATACAGGGTAAAGACAAAGGACGGTCTGCCTATATGGGTCAGTGAATTTAAAATTGATACATATGATGCATTAAAGGATCCGATGTGGATTGCCACATTCCGTAATATTGATGACGTGTACCAAAAGGAACGGATGATGAAACGGCAGTCCATCGATTTAGCTGATACACTGCTTGCCCTGACGAAAATGTATTTAAAGGTGCTTAAGGTAAATCTGACGGATGAGAGCTTTTTTGAGGCAAGGGCAGATATCATCTGGAATAAAAATAAGACAAGGAATCCTAAGAGAAAGAACACAAAAAAGAAAATTAAAATATCCCAGTGGACAAAAAATTATGCAAGTGCAGGAAACATTCACGCAGATGACGTTGATTTATATCTTGAATTTTGCAATGTTGAACGCCTGAAAAAAATGTTTAAGGCGGGAGAAAAGTCACTGGTCTGCAGGTATAGAAGACTTGTCAACGGAGAGTTCCGGTGGGTAAAAATGGAAATTGTGCCGAGTGCCGAGTATACGAATGAAAAGCAGATTGTGGTTTTGTCAATATTGGATATTGAGGATGATATCAGAAAGGAACAGGATATAGACAAGGCGACCAAGCTTGCTGCGTCTGCAAATATATCACTGAAAAAACAAACAGAAATCACAAATGCACTGGGAAGTATTTACAAAGCCATTTATTCCATTGATTTGGTCAACAATAAATATGAACAGGTTGTCACATCAGTAGGTCCGGAAGCCGCAATTCCAAAGAGGGGCAAGGCTGATGTGTTGATGAAGCTGATTCATGATAATTATGTGGTAGGTGAATATAAGAATGAAATGCAGGAGTTTCTTTGCATGGATACATTACAGGCACGTCTTGCCGACATGAAGATTATAAGCAAGCGGTATGAGGGAACCTTAAGGGGCTGGTGCCGTGACAGCTTTATTGTGGAGCACAGGACGGAGGACGGATGTATTACAAACGTTACCTATACATCTGAGGATATAAATGATGAGGTTTTGGATGAGCTGGAAAAACAGAAAATGCTCCGAATGGCAGTTGAGGAGGCGGAGCGGGCAAATGCTGCAAAGAGTGACTTCCTTTCCAGAATGAGCCATGATATCCGTACGCCGATTAACGGAGTCATGGGGATGCTTGAGATTATAAAAAATAACAGGGACGATGAGGAGCGGATTGATGATTCCCTAAATAAGATAAGCATTTCTGCCAATTACCTGCTTTCTCTTGTAAATGATGTTCTTGATATGAGCAAGCTGGAAAGTGGAGACATTATACTGACGGAGGAGTCCTTTGATGTAAGGGAACTTGTTGACTCCTGCTGTCAGATTGAACAGGGACAGGCGAGCAACAATAATATTTCCATACATACCGATATTCCTGACAATATAAAATATCCGCGGCTGATAGGAAGTCCGCTGCATATCAGGCACATTCTTCTCAACATTATGAGTAACTGTGTCAAATACAATAAGCCAAGCGGTGAGGTGTTCCTTCATATGGAGGAGTTGGATGCTGCCGACGATTTTGTGAATGTAAGAATTGTGATTCGGGATACGGGTATCGGAATGAGTGCTGAGTTCCTGAAGCATATTTTTGAAGCGTTTACCCAGGAGGAGCAGTCAGCAAGAACAACCTTTCAGGGAACTGGTCTTGGTATGGCAATTGTCAGAAAGCTGGTTGATAAAATCGGCGGAGAAATTACGGTGGAGAGCAGGCAGGATGTGGGAACAAGATTTACCCTTACGCTGCCGCTGAAAATCGACCATTCTTCCAAGGAATCCTCTGTAAAGGCTTCTGACGAGGGTGGCGGAGATATTGATTTTGCCGGCAGGCGGATTTTGCTTGTGGAGGACAACGAAATCAATCTTGAGATAGCAAGATATATGCTGGAGGAAAAGGGAGCTAAGATTACAACTGCTGAAAACGGACAGCTTGCAGTGGATGCGTACATAAAGGCACCTGAGAATTTTGACATCATTCTTATGGATATTATGATGCCTGTTATGGACGGGCTTGAGGCTACAAGAAAAATCCGCACGGTTAAGCGAAAGGATAATAGTGAAATCCCAATTATTGCAATGACGGCAAATGCTTTTGATGATGACGTGAAACGGTGTAAGGATGCGGGGATGAATGACCACGTTGCAAAGCCGATTGACGCCGTACAGTTTATGCTCACGTTGCAAAAATGGATTGAATAGAGGTGTTTATATGTCAAAATCATATGCCATGGACATGTGTGAGGGTTCCATTTTGCCTAAGATGCTCAAGTTTGCAATTCCGCTTATGTGTTCCAGTATATTACAGCTTTTATTTAATGCGGCTGATATTGTGGTGGTAGGCAGATTTTGTGGCGACAGCTCTATGGCTGCGGTAGGCTCTACAAGTCCAATTATCAATCTGATGACGAACCTTTTTATCGGACTTTCCGTAGGAGCAAACGTTCTTGTAGCAAAATGCTATGGGGCAAAGGAAGAGCGTCTTGTCCATGAGGCAGTGCATACGGCAGTTGCATTAAGCGTGATAAGCGGACTGATTCTTACGGTGTTTGGTCTTTTGTATACAAAGCAAATTCTCATATGGATGAAGACGCCTGAGGATGTTTTTCCCCTTGCATCCAAATATTTAAGAATTTATTTTATGGGAATTGTATCTGTCATGCTTTATAATTTCTGTAATTCCATATTACGGGCGGTGGGAGACACGAAAAGACCGCTTTATTATCTGCTGACGGCAGGGATAATCAATGTGATTCTGAACCTGTTTTTTGTTATTGTCTGTAAGCTTGATGTTGCAGGTGTTGCACTTGCAACCATACTGTCACAGTGTATCTCAGCTTTTCTGATTGTGCGGTGCCTGTGTAAGGAGCAGGGAATGTATCAGCTATTTATAGGGAAAATACGCTTTTATGGTGACTCGCTGAAGAAAATATTACATATCGGTATTCCGTCAGGAATTTACGGTACGGTGTTTTCCCTGTCCAACGTAGTGATACAGTCGTCGGTAAATTCCTTTGGGTCAACGATAATGGCGGGAAATGCAGCGGCAATGAACATAGAGGGCTTTGTCTATATGGCAATGAATGCATTTCACCAGACTGCAATATCATTTACAAGCCAGAATTACGGTGCGGGAAAAATAAAACGAATATGGAAAATTGTCTTTTTAAGTCAGCTTTGTGTGATTGTCACGGGACTTTTGTTCGGGCAGCTTGCGGTTTTATTTGGCAGGCAGCTTTTGGGTATCTATTCCTCCAAGCAGCTTGTAATCGAAGCAGGCTTAGTCAGATTAAAGTATATTTGCGGACCATATTTCCTGTGTGGAATGATGGATGTTATGGTTGGTATCTTAAGGGGCTTGGGACGTTCCGTGATGCCTACAATCGTTTCCATGATAGGAGCCTGCGGCTTAAGACTTGTCTGGATATTTACCATATTTGCAGTCAGTGAGTACCATACGACAAGAGTTTTATATTTGTCATATCCCATCACATGGCTTGTAACGGTGTTGGCACATGTTGTCTGCTTTGCATTTGTGTGGAGAAAAATAAAAAGAGAGCATATGTAGCGGTACATAAGAGGTAAAAGGACATACCCTATGTACCGTTGCCATAAAATATTTTTTGATTCAAAAATTTTTGGGTGTGATATACCTGTAAGCTTCTACAAAAATTTCCGGAGCCCTTTGTTCAGCTCTTCCTCAATGGATATCAGGCGGCTGCATATATCCTTTGCTGCATGTTCCGCCGTGTTATACTGGTTCAGGTATTTGTTTAAGGAACGGATACCCATATCACAGCCCTCAGACATCAAATCTGCTATGGCAGAGTCACTGCCGTCCATTCCTATTTTTACGTTTGTTTTAATCCATGACATGCTTTTTGCCATAGGGTTTGGTTCCTTGGTATCAATGTCATATTCATTGAGAATGGAGTGCAGGTCATTGCCTAGCTTAGAGTGGTGATCTTTACTTTCCGTAAGAAGCTGACGGAGTTCATTGCTGTCAACCTTATCAAGAACCTCATCAATAGAAGCAACTGCCATTTTGGAGCCTGAGTCACATTCCTGAAGAAGCATTTTTGTGTCATTATTATGCATCACTTGGACATTCCTTTCTGTAACATAATGTATGTGAAATAGTATGCCCAAAATCAAATTATTTATCAGTAAGAGTATTACAGGTCAAGAAGCTTTTTGATTGCCTCTTCAAATTCAGGATGCTTCCGGTATGCCAATATGAGGTTTCTTTCTTCGCCCGAAAGGATTAAGGGTTGTTCCGACGGAGTGGAATAACCAAATGTTCCAAGTATGTCGTCAATTTTGTAAAGGTAGCAAAGATACATGAAGATATCAGCGTCAGGCTGAGTGCGACCGCTTTCCCAGCCATAGATTGTTTTCGTGGCAACCTCGACTTTACTTTGATACAGGTAATCTGCAACTTCCTTCACGCTAAGGTTATTAAGTTTTCTGTACTGCTTCAGCATTTTGGAAATAGCAGGATTTTTCATTTCAAAGCCTCCTCAAATAATTTATCCAAGCTATAGTAACAAATGTTTTTTGGGGCTGTCAAGTTTTCTTCGTTAAAGTATGCTTTAAAATATTGAAATTCTTTCAAAATAAGAATATAATAGACAATAAATCCTTAATATCAAGAAAAAGCGAGGTGGTTGTATGGATGTCACAAAACATTTAATAAATTACATAGCTGATCATTCTTTATCGGCAGAAAATATTTCGGACGCCACCGGTGTAGATTTAGATGTATTAAAGAATGATGGTAACCGCAAGCTGAATGCCACGGAGATGTTGGAGGTATGCCATTACCTGCAGATTGACCCTAAAACACTTGTTTAACAAATGATAATATATTATAGTTTAATATTATTATAAATTTATTTTTATAAGGAGGATAATTATGGTAATTCACACAAACAGGGGAGAGGTTATGCTGAAGGATTTGATTTCTGATATTGATTTCCTGCCGCATATGTGTTTTGAGTGTGAGGTTCTTTCAGGGGAGTTAAAGTCAAAACTGAAACAACATGATAAGTCGGAGGACAGATTTCATTACATTATTTTATTTGTCCACAGAGGTTCAGAGGAAATTCAGGCAATTTACAGGGAGGGTGACAGCGATGAAAATGCAGAGTTTCCCTATGATGTTTCCTTAGAGCTTACATTGTCAGAAACAAAAAGCCAACTCAAACCCCTGATTTACGAAACAGTCGAACAATGTTATTTCTCAGCGTAGCAATTGCTACGCTGTTTCCTTTTGGTTGATTTTTTTGACTAAAATATCGTATATCTCCATTGTGGGATAAAATAATTCCTATTATAATAATAAAAAAATTCGGAGGTAATGCTTTATGAATTTCTTAAAGCTTTCTGATAATATCGCCATGCACAGACGCAGGAAGAAGATAACGCAAGATGAGCTGGCACAGTTTATCGGTGTTACGAAGGCGTCAGTGTCCAAGTGGGAAAACGGGCAGAGCATGCCTGATATTATGCTTCTACCGTCGCTTGCCTCATTCTTTGACATTTCCATTGATGAGCTTATGGGATACGAGCCGTATTTAAGTGATGAACAGATTTATAAAATATATGAAGACCTTAAGATAAGCTTTGTGGAAAAAACATATGCGGAGGTAATAGATGAATGTGATGTGCTTGTAAAAAAATATTATTCCTGTTACCCATTTTTGTTCAGAATGTGTGCATTGTACTTAAATCACTATAAGCTTGCAGGGGATGATGTGGGGGAGCGGGAGCTTCTCTTACGGATTGTCAGTATTGCAGAACATATACTGAAGCATTGCAAGGATATTCATGTGTGCAATTCCACAATAGAAGTTAAGGCACTCGCGGATTTGCTGCTTGGAAATACTGATAGTGTGGTTTCTTCTCTTGGAGGCAGGGTAAATGATAAATTTATATATGTCAATAATATCACAACCCTGATAAAGGCATATCAAATACAGGGAAATGTGCCCATGGCAAATCAAATGGCACAGATGGACATGTATACGGATATCCTGTCGTTGGTTACCACTGCAATTATTTATATTGAGACAAACATTTCGGACCGAAAGGTCTGTCACGATACTATAGAACGCGTGGAACAGGTTATGAAAGCATATCATATCAATAAGCTTCATCCGAATACTGCCGCACAATTCCATTTTCAGGCGGCAATTGCATATTGTGTAAGTAAAGATTATGAGGATGCAGTTTCTTATGTGGAGCAATTTGTAAATGATGTGGAAACACTCATGGTTGAGGATGAAATGACACTCCATGGGGATGAATATTTTACAATGTTTGACAGCTGGATTAAGCAGTTTGAACTAGATCTCAATGCACCGAGGGATGCGAAGCTTGTGTGGAATGATACAGTGCAATTGCTTGATATGCCTGTGTTTGAACCACTAAATAATTATATAAAATTTAAAAGCTTAAAGAAAAGGCTGGAGGGAGGAATGAAAGATGGAAAATCTGAGTGAATTTTTACCGTTGTTAATACCGCTTGCCATAGGTCAGTTTGTCCTGCTGTTTATTGCACTTAAGCATGTATTAACGCATAAAAACTATAAAACAGGCAACAGAACAATCTGGATTGTCATTTCATTAATATCATATGTGGGACCGATATTATATTTTCTGTTTGGAAAGGAAGACGAGTAATGGATGTACTTACCCTGCAAAATGTGTCAAAGTCATTTGGTGGAAATAAAATAATAGATGCGTTAAGTTTATGTGTACCTGCAGGCTCCGTATATGGCTTCATCGGACAAAATGGAGCGGGAAAAACAACGACCATGAAAATGATTACAGGAATACTTGCGGTTGACGACGGAGAGATTTATGTTGCGGGAGAAAAGGTCTTGTTTGGAAAAAACAGGACAAACAGATATGTAGGATATCTTCCGGATGTGCCTGAATTTTATGGTTATATGACTGCTTATGAATATTTAATGCTGTGCGGTGCCATAACAGGTATGCCGAAGACAGATACGGAAAAAAGAGCCTGTGACCTCCTTGACATGGTTGGACTTGAAAATAATAAGAAACGAATCGGGGGATTTTCAAGAGGAATGAAGCAAAGGCTGGGGGTTGCACAGGCACTTCTGCATAAACCCAAGCTTTTGATTTGCGACGAGCCTACCTCTGCACTTGACCCACTGGGACGCAAGGAGCTGCTGGATATTCTTATATCATTAAAGGGAGAGACAACGGTTCTTTTTTCTACCCATATATTGGCGGATGTGGAAAAGGTGTGTGACCATATTGCAATTTTGAGTAAAGGGAAAATTGCACTGTGCGGAACCTTGGATGAGATAAAGGCTTCCCATGAAGGGGAGGAGCAGGGACTGGAGGATTTATACTTAAGCATGATTGGAGAGGGTGAAAAATGACCACATATATTGCATTTTTAAAAAAAGAATTTATGGAGATGGCGAGAACGAGAAAACTGGTAATACTGGCAGTTTTATTTTTGCTGTTTGGAATTATGAATCCTGCCATCGCAAAGCTGACGCCTCAAATTTTAAAAATGGCACTGGAGAGTGACAGCTTTAATGCGTCGGGGATTGCTGTCGTTGGGGAAATTACTGTAAATGATACGGCGTCGTGGGCACAGTTCTATAAAAATATCCCTATGGCACTTATCATACTGATTATCATGTTCAGCGGCATTATAACAAGTGAGTATCAAAAAGGTACGCTTGTGCCTCTTTATACCAAGGGGATAAGCCCTGTTGCGGTATATCTTGCGAAGCTTACAACGCTTTTTCTTACGTGGACGCTTGGGTATGCGGTTACATTTGGCATAACCTATGCGTACAATCAATATTATTGGCAAAATGAAGCTGCAAAAAATATAATATTTAGTGTGTTTGCCTGTTATCTTCTTGGTGTCTTTTTTCTTTGTCTGATGCTGTTTTTGTCCACTTTTTTTAATTCAAATACGGCTGTGATTGTGGCAACGGCATGCATTTTCTTTGTTATGTATATCTTTTCAATCGTACCCGATGTAAAAAAGTATCTGCCAACAAAGCTTATGGAAACAAATGAACTTATGGTTGGCAAAACCATGCCTGTGGATTATACTATGAATGTAGCAGTAACCTGCCTTTTGTCAGTGGCATTTATAGCAGGTTCGTGCATTATTATAAGAAAAAAGCCGATTTAGCAAAATAAATCGTGCCAAGTGGGGAACAGGCATTGAAAAAATATGAGCATATAATTAAAGAAGTATGTCCTGAGTCAATTGCGGAGGAGCTTTCCGTTGGTGCAGGGGATGTACTTCTTGCAATTAACGGTCAGGAAATTGAGGACGTATTTGATTACAGGTATCTGATGAAGGATGAATATATTGAAGTGCTAATCAGAAAGCCTGACGGCGAGGAGTGGCTTTTAGAAATAGACAAGGACTATGATGAGGACTTGGGCGTAGAATTTGAAACTGACATGATGAGCGAATATAGGTCATGCTGCAACAAATGTATTTTCTGCTTTATCGACCAGATGCCGCCTGACATGCGCAAAACACTTTACTTTAAGGATGATGACTCAAGACTTTCCTTTCTTCAGGGAAATTATATTACCCTGACCAATATGAATGACAGGGATATAGAACGAATCATAAAAATGCAGCTTGCACCGATTAATATTTCTGTCCACACAACAAATCCCAAACTTCGGTGTGAGATGCTTCATAACCGATTTGCAGGAGAAAAACTTAAATACATAGACAGGCTTTATGATGGGCATGTTGAAATGAACAGTCAGATTGTGTGCTGCAAGGGAGTCAATGACGGTGCGGAGCTTGCACGCACCATAAACGATCTGGCAAGCTATCTTCCTTTTATGAAAAGTGTTTCCGTTGTGCCGGCAGGAATTACGAAATACAGGGAAGGTCTTTATCCCATTGCACTTTTTAATGGGGATGAGGCGGCACAGGTTATCGATATGGTTGAGCAGTACCAGACAAAATTTTATGGGGAATACGGGCTCCACTTTATTCATGCAAGTGATGAATGGTACATTATGGCGGGAAGGGATTTTCCGGAGGAGGAGCGGTACGACGGATATATTCAGCTTGAAAACGGCGTGGGAATGATGCGGCTTTTTATAGAGGAATTTTGGGAGGCAATTGCTGACCTTAAGGCTTCGGCAGAATATACTAAATTGTCAGGAACTCTGAAACGGATTCTCACCATAGCGACGGGAAAACTTACATATGATACCATAAGGAGTTTCGCAGATAAGCTGATGGAGCTGTTTGATGGTCTTAAAATAAATGTGTTTGCAATCAGAAATGACTTTTTCGGCGAAACAATTACCGTCTCAGGGCTTATCACCGGGTCGGATTTAATAAAACAGTTGAAGGAGCAAAGAGCCTTGGGACATGAACTTGGAGACACTTTAAATATACCGTCCAATATGCTTAGAAGCGGAGAGGAAGTATTTTTGGATGATATTACGGTAGCGGACGTCGAGGCTGCACTTGGTATGAAAGTAGTTGTTGTTGACACAAGCGGGCAGCATTTTGTGGAAGCCATAATCAATGACAATTACAATATGGAACGGGTAAATGACGAGGGATTTGTGTACATCAAAGGTTTTGGAAATCCATAAACGAAATAAACGAAATTGGGTTAATTTTTGTATGGATTATTGCAGGAAAATAGTGTAAAATAAATAATATATGTGGTTTATTGGTTCTTGATACATAATGGGAGGCTTGCAGATGATTGCAAAAAAAATAATAAATATCGGTCTGGCTGTTGGGATGTCTCTTTTTATGGGTATCGGCAGCACGGCAAATACAGTATTTGAACATACAGATACGGAGATAACATCTGTTTCCGGGGAGGAAAATGCCACACCGTCAGATGCGGCTTTGGATGTGGACGTTCCTCAAAGTTATATGGACGACGGAGAGCGGGTAGGGGAATACACGCCGCTTTTTTCTTTCTTTGCATCTGCAAGGGTGCCTTCGGCTTATGATGCAAGAGATTACAACGCTGTTACACCAGTCAAAAATCAGGGTAGCTATGGCACCTGCTGGGCGTTTGCTTCATTGGGAGCGGTAGAGTCTGCCGCCATATCTGCAGGACTTGCCACAAGTCCTGATTATTCAGAATACCATCTTGCATATTTTACATATCATCAATCCACGGATCCACTAGGCAATCTGGATGGGGATCAGACAAATGTGCTTTACAAGGATTACCTTAATTTGGGAGGCAATAACTGGTTTGCCCTGCTTTCCATGGCGGCATGGAAGGGACCTGCCAACGAAACGGGTTATTTAAGCTATTCAAATGCATCACCAACCTCTACCTTGAGTGCGTCACTGGCATATGTGGATGCACTTCATTTACAAAATGCTTATGTTATTTCAATGAAAAATAAGGACGACGTCAAGAAGCAGATTATGCAAAATGGGGGCGTTGCAGCCGCATTTTTCCATTCTAATGAATATTACAATTCATCTACAGGCGGATACTATCAAAACGTTTACCAGTCAACCAATCATGCCATTATGGTAATCGGCTGGGATGATACATACAGCAAATCCAAATTTAATTCAGGCAATCAGCCTTCGTCAGATGGTGCGTGGCTGATTAAAAATAGTTGGGGAAGCACTGACAGCTATTTGTGGATATCCTATGAGGATTCGTCACTGTCAAACAGCGATGCATTTTCCTTTTATCCTGAAACTGCTGATAATTACGACTTTAATTACCAGTATGACGGAACGACAAATGCAGGCATAACCGTCAATATGAATAATGGCGGCAAGCTGGCTCAGGTATTTACCGTAAATGGAAGTGACTGGGAGCGGCTTAGTGCAGCGTCAATTGTGCTTTTTGATGACAACATAAGCTACACGGTTGAGGTATACAGAAATCCGGAGCCGGGAAACCCGGAAAGCGGTACAAAAATTGAGGCGTGCACGACAAGTGGTGTGACAACCTATGCAGGCTTATATACAATACCGCTTGCCCAGTCTGTGGACTTAATGGGAGGAGACCGTTTTTCTATTATATTTACAATGAGTGATCTTGATACGGCTACATCGGATATCGGTGTCAAGTATATGGCAGACGCAAACCATTATGTAAAAGGAACGGATGCATCAGGAAATACTGTTAATGTCATAGAATATATCAACCATATGGAGCCTGACCAGTCCTATGTGGGAAGCATCGGTGTCTGGCGGGATCTTTACCCTGATTACACGCCGAGAATAAAGGCATACACAAAAGAAATTCCGCCAAAGATATATGTTAAGCACATTATCGTGAACAAAACAAGAGTGGAGCTTTCGGTGAATGAAACCGCCGATATAAAAGCACTTACACTTCCGTTAAATGCAGAGGACCGGACGGTGACATACACGTCCCTGCAGCCATATTCCGTGTCTGTGGATCAAAACGGAACCGTAAAGGCACAGGATACGGGAGTATTTTACATTTTGTGTACGGCGGCAGACGGATATGGGGCGACACAGGTGGTAGAGGTTGCCGTAACTGCACAGGTGGATAGTATTGGATTAAGCAAAAATAAATGTAACCTGAAGACGGGAGAGAACCTGAAGCTTGAGGCACATGTCATGCCTGAGTCGGCGGGGAATAAGGACGTGGTCTGGTCAACATCAGATGATTCTGTTGTGACCGTGTCAAAGCAGGGCGAGATTACTGCTGTTTCCGCCGGGGAGGCATATGTGAGCTGTGGTGCGGCAGACGGAAGCGGCATCGTAAGCACATGCAGGGTCATGGTGTCAGACGTTGAAGTGCAGTAAGCGTTTTTTAGCGTGTTGTTTCAAGGAGGTATATAAGAAAATGAAGAAAAGGCTTTTATGGGGAATTTGTTCATGGATATTGACAGTAGCTATGGTGTTTGGAATTTTTTCGTGCACACAGCTTTCGGCATGTGCGTCAACCTCAAGCAGCGTTAAGGCAACAATAAACAAACAATCTGACAGCGGTACTTGGGCAGAGTACAATTATACCGTGAAAAACGGAACTTCAAGGGCAATTACCGACGTGAAAATAAAGATACCCGTAACAGGAAATCTGTCGGGCTTTCAATACTGGGGAATGAATGCGGAGTACAGTAACGGTGTTATAACCATTACCCACACGGCACAGATAAAGGCAGGAGAGACCTTTCGCTGTACAAATGATGCCAAGTTTGGGTTTACGGGAGGAGCAACCTTAGGAAAGCCTACCGTTACATTTACATATGCACCAAAGGAAACCTCGTCCTCAAAGCTGAAATATTCTGTTACGGGGGCAACCAAAAATCTGGCAAAGAGTGAAACGCCTGTAGGTATGCATGGAGCACTCAAGCTGAAAACTGTGAGCGGATACAACGCTCCAATTATCGTTGACAAAAATGGTGACCCGTACCAGCTTAGGGGTGCAAGCACACATGGAATCCAGTGGTCCCAAATGGCAGCCTATGTCAATAAAAAATCATTCCAGTCGCTTCGGGATGAGTGGGGTGTCAACACGGTAAGACTTGCCTGCTATGTTACCCAGGACGGATATTTAAGGGGTCATCAGGCTGAGATGGATAAAAAAATACAGGAGGGTGTAAAAGCTGCCACGGAGCTTGGCATGTACGTGATTATTGACTGGCATATTCATGCGGAGAACCCTCTGGATTACATGACTGAGGCAAATAAATTTTTCAAGAAATACGCAACAAAATATAAATCCTATGACAATGTAATATTTGAAATATGTAACGAGCCTGTTGGGGTTCCGTGGTATAACGGTTCCGGAAAGGATTTGTATACCTATTGCAAAAAAATATGTAAGACCATACGAAGCTGCGGTAGCAATGCACTTATCATATGCGGAACAAATACATGGTCGCAGGACGTTGACCAGGTTGCGGCAAAGCCGCTTGCCAAGGATGGAATAAAAAATGTTTTGTATTCATTCCATTTTTATTCGGGTACCCATTACGGGGATCTGATGAATAAATTTAAAACTGCAAATTCTGCAGGAACGCCTGTGTTTGTAACAGAGTTTGGTGTGTGCGATGCAAGTGGAAATGGAAATTTTGATACAGCAAATGCGGATGCATGGATTAATCTGTGCGATTCTTACAATATAAGCTATTGCTGCTGGAGCCTGTGTAATAAGGACGAGTCGGCATCCTATTTAAAGCCATCCTGTACAAAGACGGAGGGCGGATGGACTGCGTCTGACGTCGCTACCACGGGAATATGGCTGATTAATACTTACCGTGCACACGAGGAAAAGGAAAGTGTAAGAAGCATAAAGCTGTCAGGCAAGGGAACCATTGCCTCGGTAAAGGCAGGCTATAAAAGTGCAGGAAAAGCAACGATTAAAATAACAAACAACGGTGGGGTAACAATAAAGGATCTTTCTGCCAAGCTGTCATCAGGAAAGAACTTTACGATAACCAGGAAGCTGGCAAGTGCCAAGCTTGCAAAGGGGAAATCCGTTACGATTCAGATATCGCTCAAGGCAGGCTTGGGAGTGGGAACTTATACGGATACGCTGACCGTAAAGACAGGTACGGTAAAGAAAACACTTAAAATTACCCAGAAGGTAACAGCAGTGCCTGTAACTTCCGTAAAGCTTAATAAGACAACGGCTGCCATGAAGGGCGGCGGAACCCTGACCTTAAAGGCGACGGTTCTGCCATCAAACGCAACCAATAAAAATGTGACATGGAGCACGTCAAATTCAGCGGTTGCCACAGTTTCGTCAGCAGGAAAGGTAACGGCAAAGAATACGGGAACGGCAAACATTACCGTCAAGACAAAAAATGGCGGTTACACTGCAAGCTGTGTTGTAACTGTCACAAATCCACTGTCTGATTTTTCCTTTGCAAAGGATGCGGCGAAGATAACAATGGGAGATACGAAGGCACTTACCATAACAACAAAGCCTGCAAATCCGGACCCGTATAAAATACAGTGGGAGAGTGATAACCCTGAGGTGTTGTCCATAGATGCAAATGGAACCATGACAGCGAATGCTTACGGAACGGCAAACATAAAGGTTGTGGCAAACGGAATTGAAAAAACGGTTGCCATTACGGTCGTTCATCCCCTTGAGGGAATACAGTTAAATAAAGACAGTATCAGCATTGAGGAGGAGGCAAAGGATACCATTACCGTCACACCGCTGCCAGAGGATGCCATACTCGGTGATGTGAAATTTAGTTCATCAGACAGCGGTATTGCCAAGGTTGACAGTAAAGGAAATGTTACCGCAGTTCAGTATGGTACCACCACCATCACGGTTAAATGTGGTAATTTTGAGCAGACATGCAATGTAAATGTTGCATATCTTACCTTCAAAAATACGAATAACAGCATAGGGGACAGTACGCTTTATAACGAGATTACAAGCAAGTATGATAAAAACGGGGATGGTCTTGTTACAAGGGACGAGATATTAGATGTGACGGAGCTTGATTTACATGGAAAAGGTCTCACATCTATTTCAGGACTGAATTATTTTACGGGATTAAAGAAGCTCAATTTAAGTGGGAACGTCATAACGGATGTAAGTCCGCTGGCAAACCTTTCCCTTGAATATCTGAATCTTGAAAATAATAAAATAACAAGCATAGCCTCGTGGCGTGGGGGAACGCTTGTTGCTGCCATGAAGACCGCAGCCGCCTCTTATGATATGGCATATTATGACAAGACCACGGGAACACTGACGAAAAAGTACAGCATTGGTAAGGGAAATCAGATACAGTTAAAGGAAGCGGCAACCATACTTCCTGACAACGCCATAAATTATAAAATTAGAAAATGGAATGCCCAGTCAGCGGCGTACACGGCATCCACTGAGAAGTGGACAGACAGTGAGAGCTTTATAAAGCCGTACCAGTCAAAGACCTTGAAGGTAACGGTTTTGACGCCAAAAAGCATAAAGCTTAAGTGGGCTGTCTCCAAAAATGCAGACGGCTATGAAATTTACCGCAAGGCAAAGGGTGACAAGAGCTATACGAAAATATATACGGCAAAAGCAGGGGTATCAACCTATACCGACAAAAAGGTAAAGAAGGGGGTCAGATATGCTTACCGTGTCAGACCTTATGTGAGTGCAAAAAATGACCAGGGTAAGGCATACCGCATATATGCAGCATATACACCAACGGTTTCACGCACGGCAATTGTTAAGCCTTCCAAGCCTGCAAAAATAACACTTGCGGCAGCGAAGTCCTATGTCAAGATTGCATGGGGAAAGTCAACAAATGCAGATGGATACCGGATATACCGCAAGACGGCAGGCACATCAAAGTACAAGTGTATCAAAACCATCAAGTCGGGAAAAACCTTGTCTTACAAGGATAAAACCGTAAAGAAGGGCAAGAAATATACCTACAGGGTAAGACCGTATATCAAGGATGCCTACGGCAGGGTGAGCTATGGAAGCTACAGTAAGGCAAAGTCTGTCAAGGCAAAATAAAATATATGACTGAACTGATGAGACAAAAATAAAAGTTGACAGGTAAAAACAAAATAGGGCTTGACATATTGCGGTTATCGTGTACAATAAAAGAGCTTAAAATTGAATAAGAAAACGGCTAGGGGGGCATAACCCGAAAGGAATTGCTGAGAGATTTTAAATCGACCCTTGGAACTTGATCCGGCTAATACCGGTGTAAGGAAGCACGTGCAATGATTATAATATGATTATGTTAATAAAAGGTTTTTGGTGCATTCCGAAAACCTTTTTATTTACTTTATGGAAATAAAATAATAGGAGGAAAAATTATGAATGCAAGTGTAGCAATCCAGGTATTACCTAATGTAACAGATGACGAGGAGGTTATAAGAATTGTCGATGAGGTTATCGCTTATATTAAGAGCTTTGGTCTTTCCACATATGTAGGTCCGTTTGAGACAACCATAGAGGGAGATTATGACCAGCTTATGGAAATTGTAACAGGCTGTCAAAAGGTTGCCATCGCAGCAGGCGGTACCAATCAGGTGTCAACCTATGTAAAGATTGTGTACAAGCCTGAAGGAGAGGTGCTTACCATTGAAAAGAAAGTTTCCAAGCATCATTGATAAAATTTTGCCGGTTATTTTGTTTGTAATATTTATAGCCCTGTGGCAGATTTTGTGCCAGGCGGGCGTATTGCCGGAATACATGCTTCCTTCCCCCTATCAGGTTGTAAGGGCATTTATCGGTGATTTTCCGCTAATAATGGATCATATGAAAATAACAATTTATGAGACATTTCTTGGTCTTGCAATTGGAACCTTACTTGGTTTTTTTCTGGCAGTTATCATGGACTGCTTTGAAATTTTATACAAGTGTATTTATCCGATGCTGGTTGTGAGCCAGACCATACCTACAGTGGCAATTGCACCGCTGCTTGTTTTATGGATGGGCTACGGTGTTGCTCCAAAGATAACATTGATTGTTCTGATTGTATTTTTTCCGGTAGCGGCATGTCTCATAGACGGCTTCAAGGATGCCGACGCCGACGAAATAAAGCTGCTTGAAACCATGGGTGCCAACAAATTCCAGATTTTTTGGCATATAAAGCTGCCGGGCAGCATGAGCCGGTTTTTTGGCGGCTTGCGGATTGCCGTAGCGTATGCAGTGGTAGGAGCGGTTGTTTCAGAATGGCTTGGCGGATACAAGGGGCTTGGTGTTTACATGACCAGAGTAAAAAAATCCTATTCCTACGATAAAATGTTTGCCGTTATTGTTCTTATTTCAGTGCTGAGCCTTCTGCTGATCAAGGCAGTTGATCTTGCGAATAAGGCTGCCATGCCTTGGAAAGGAAAAAAATAAGATGAAAAAAAGAAGCTTCGGAATTCTTTTGCTTTTTGTAATTTTTGTATTTACAGGATGCGGAGGAGAAAAAAAGAAGGATAAAACGGAACTGACAATGGTGCTTGACTGGACGCCTAACACAAACCACACAGGACTTTATGTAGCGGAAAAACTGGGCTATTTTGAGGATGCAGGACTTAAGGTTGACATTATCCAGCCGCCTGAAAGCGGTGCTACGGATTTGGTTGCATCAGGAAATGCACAGTTTGGAATCGACTTTCAGGAATATCTTGCTGCAGCATGGGGAACCGATAACCCGCTTCCTGTAACAGCAGTTGCCGCTATTTTGCAGCACAATACATCAGGTCTTGTATCACTTGCGGAGGAGGGAATCGACAGTCCCGAAAAGCTTGAGGGCAAGCGGTATGCCACTTGGGAAATTCCGATTGAGCAGGGTATTTTGGAAAATGTAGTTACAACGGCAGGAGGGGACTTTGATAAGGTGGAGCTTGTTCCTGCTTATGTGAGTGATATTGTTGCAGGATTAAATTCCGATATAGATTGTGTATGGATTTACTATGGCTGGGACGGAATTAAGCTTGAACTGGAAAACATAGCTACAAACTTTATTCTGTTTAAGGATATTAATGGGATATTTGACTTTTACAGTCCTGTCATTATTGCAAATGATGACTTCCTCAAGGAAAATCCTGATGAGGCAAGGGCATTTATGCAGGCGGTAAGAAAAGGCTATGAATACGCTGCTGGGCATCCTGACGAGGCTGCAGAAATTTTACTGGAGTACGCACCGGAGCTGGATGCTGACATGGTTAAGGCAAGTCAACAGTATTTGAGTAAACAATATGTTGCAGAAGCCAAATATTGGGGTATAATTGATAAGGACAGATGGGACAGCTTTTACAATTGGGTGAATGAAAACGGATACGTAGAAAAGCCCATTGCCGGGGGAACGGGCTTTACGAATGAGTACATTGAATAACGCAAAGACAGGAAAAAATTATGAAGCTGAGTGTAAAAAATGTAAATGCCTCTTATGATGAAGCAGCTGTACTGGAAAATATCTGCATGACAGTAAATGAAGGTGAATTTGTCTCGTTGGTAGGTGCAAGCGGTGTAGGCAAAACAACATTGTTTAACATAATCGCAGGTCTGCTTGCTCCCGTTTCGGGCACGGTTACTTTGGATGGAACGGATATTACGGGGCAGACAGGACATGTGGGGTATATGCTTCAAAAGGATATGCTGCTTCCATATAAAACTGTTTTGGATAACATTGCACTGCCGCTTGTTATCGGAAAGGTCAAAAAGCAGGCGGCGAGGGAACAGGTGCTTCCCTATATGGATGAGTTTGGACTGAAGGGCTATGAGTACAAATATCCAGATATGCTTTCAGGTGGTATGAGACAGCGGGCAGCACTGCTTCGGACATATATGCAAAGGAAGCAGGTGATGCTGTTAGACGAGCCATTTAGTGCAATTGATGGCATAACAAGGGCAAATATGCACGAATGGTACAGAAGCATTGTAGATAAGCACAGGCTATCAACCATTCTGATTACACATGATATTGAGGAGGCGGTGAGCCTGTCCGACAGAATTTATATTATGTCGGGAAAGCCGGGAAAAATAGTGGATGAGCTGGCGATAGAGCGGGAGGGCTCCCCGCAGGAATTTATGCTGTCGGAGCCGTTTTTACGGTACAGGAAATACGTGATTGGCAGGCTGTAGTTAAGGGGTGGAACTGTGGGATATGTAGTTTGTATTTTCATATTGGCTGTAATTGCAGTTTATGTAATCAGCTTTTTTGAATGCAGAAAATTAAAGGTGACACGCTATGAAACCGGGTCGGAGGGAAAGCTTTCGGACCCTGTTAAGTTTGCATGTATTGCGGATATGCATTGCTGCTTTGCAAATGGGGACAAAATCCTTCGCACGCTTGCGGATGAGAAGCCGGATGCTATTCTTCTTGCGGGGGATATGATCGTGTGCAGTGCAAAAAGAGAACAGGACATGTATCGTATGTCAGGGTTTATAAACCGTCTGTCGGAAATTGCGGATGTATATTACGGAATGGGAAACCATGAGAGGGAGCTGGAGGAGGACACGGAGCTTGCAGCGTTGTGGGAGCAGTATGTGTCAGGGCTGAATGACAAAGTAACACTTTTGAGGAACAAAACAGAACGCTTAAACATAAGGGGAAGCCACATTCATATATGCGGGCTTGACATACCTATAAAATATTACGGAAAATTCAGGAAGGATAAGCTTGATTTTGAGGAAATGAATGTGCTTGCAGGAGAAAATGACAAATCGGCATATACCGTGCTTATCGCCCATAATCCTGATTTTTTTCCGGTATATGTAAAGTGGCAGTCTGATGTTATTTTGTCGGGACACAATCACGGAGGATTGTTACGGCTGCCTGTTTTGGGCGGAGTAATTTCTCCAAAGCCAAATATTTTTCCGGAATATGACTACGGAATATATGAGGATGGTACAACGAAAATGATAGTGACAAGCGGTGTGGGAGGTCATTCTGTCATGGTACGGGTAAACAATATTCCTGAGCTTGTTATTTTAAATATTAATCCATAAATTAATTCGTAGATTATTTTGCTGTTTATGTTGAAAAAAAAGCATATTTAATATAATATAGTATGGCATGGGTAAAACATTACATGCATCGTCAGTCCGTTTGACAAAGACAGATTTCGTTTATGAAACAGATTTGTTCTTGAATGGTCAGCTAAGTAAATGGGCTTACATTAATGGACATAGGAGCGGAATATGAAAGAGAAAAAGAAAAAATCCCAAGATAAAACAACAAACAAAAATAAATTGAATCGTGGGGATACCCAAAAGGATAAGGTAGCAGATAGCGGCAAAACAGCAGATAAGGAGCATACCGATGAAACGGCTGCCACAATGGAAGCAACAGTGCCGTTTGTTGACCCTGCGGTTGCCGTATATAAGAAAAAGAAGAAGGTCACAAGGATTGTGACAATCTCGGTTGTATCGGCTTTGATAATTGTATATTTGGCAGGTTTTTTTATCAGCAGCATGTTCTTTTATGAAAATACAATTATAAATGGAGTAGATGTGTCAGGAAAAAAGCTTGCGGATGCAGAAGCTCTTTTAAAAAAAGAGATGAATGAGTACACACTTCAGCTCGATTTTTCAAATGGGACGCAGACGATTAAGGTTGGCGACGGAGGACTTTCCCTCTCATTGTCAGAGACGATTCAGGATATCAAGCAAAGACAAAAGCCATATTTATGGTTTATGCATTTTGGCAGCAAGTATGTATATGACGTAAAATATAAAGCATACTATGATGAAAAGAAATTGAGTGAGCTTGTTATGTCCTATGACCAGCTTCAGACACAAAATATGGAGAAATCAACAGATGCAGTGGTTGATATTTCATCGGGAACTGCAGTGATTGTTCCGGATGAGACGGGAACTGAACTTGATACGGAACAGGTGCTAAGCACTGTGAAAGGGGCATTAAATGATGGAGTTCCTTCCGTAAATATTGCCGAGGCAGGTTGTTATATTGAAGCGAAGGTGCAGGAAGACTCCGAGGAGATTTTAAAGGGCTATCAGGAGGCGGAGGATTTCCTTTCCATAGATGCAGTATACGACTTTAAGGGCTATAAGGTTTCCATACCGAAGGAGGAGCTTGCCGGAATGGCGTATATTGACAGCCGTGGTGAGCTTAAAATTTCAAAGGATAAGGTAAACGCATATGCTGCCAAATTTGCCAAACAATATACCACCAGCGATACGGAACGGAAATTCAAGACCCATGACGGTGAGATAATCGGTATATACGGTCAATACTATGGCTGGGTCATTGATGAAGAGAAGGAAGCAGAGGAGCTTTATGAGCTGATCTGTAAAAAGAAAAGCTTTATCAAGGAGCCTGCCTGTGAACGGACAGGATATGCAATGGGTGAAATGAATGACATCGGAGGTACATATATTGAGATAGACCTGACAAACCAGCATTTATACTATTACGTGGGTGGTAAGCTTGTTTTGGATAATGATATCGTGAGCGGATGGTTGAACAATCCGAATCATTACAAGACGCCGGGCGGTCTGTTTGCCATGGACAACAAGGCATATAAGGTTATTTTAAGAGGTGAAAATTATGCAACTCCGGTAACTTATTGGATGGGCTTTAACGGTGGAATCGGAATCCATGATGCAACATGGAGAAGTGAGTTCGGCGGAACCATATATGTAAATAACGGCTCCCATGGATGTATCAATCTTCCGATTTCATTTGCGGCACAGGTGTATGAAATTGCAGATCCCGGTATGCCCGTGCTTTGCTACTGGCTTGACGAGGTTCCACATTACTAATAGAAAGAAACAGGAGCACATATGAATAAAGAATTATTTCGCAAATTAATCGACCAAAAATTTATTTTTCTGGATGGTGCTACGGGCAGTAATCTAATTGATGCAGGAATGCCGGTAGGGGTATGTCCTGAAAAATGGATATTGGATCATCCGAAGGAGCTGATTAAGCTTCAAAGGGAATATATAAAAGCAGGAAGCAGTATATTGCTTGCACCAACATTTACGGCTAACAGAATCAAGCTTGCCGAGTACGGCTTGGAGAAAGACATTGTTTCCATTAATCAGGGACTTGTTGCCCTTTCAAAAAGGGCAGTTGCCGAGGAGGGCTACCGGGCATATGTTGCGGGAGATCTTACAATGACAGGCAGGCAGCTTGAGCCGGTTGGAGATATGCCTCTTGAGGAGTTGATTGATGTATATAAGGAGCAGGCGAAAATTTTATTTGATGCAGGCGTGGATTTGTTTATCGTTGAGACGATGATGAGTCTTGCCGAGGCAAGGGCAGCACTGATAGCCATAAAGGAAACCTGCGACCTTCCTGTTATGGTGAGCATGACCTTTAATGAGGACGGAAAAACGTTGTTTGGGACAACCCCTGAGGCGGCTGTTGTGGTACTCCAGTCCCTGGGTGCCGATGCGGTTGGTCTTAATTGCTCAACTGGACCGGCGGAAATGCGTGGCTTAGTTGAAAAAATGATGCTGTATGCCAAGGTTCCCGTTTTTGCAAAGCCAAACAATGGTATGCCACAGCTGATTGACGGTGTCACAAAATATACAATGACGCCTGATGAGTTTGCTGGGCATGGGGTAAATTTAGTTGATGCAGGGGTCAGCATCATAGGCGGATGCTGCGGAACGAAGCCAAAACATATAGAAGCATTGAAGAAGCGGGTTAAGAATGGAATATATGCGGATGATGAACCGTTTTTTCCAAGGGCGGTTGCCAGTGAGGGGCTTGCCGTTCCAATTGACATCAATTCACGGTTTTTGATTATTGGTGAAAGAATAAATCCTACGGGTAAGCGTGCCTTTCAGGAGGAATTAAGACAGGGAAAGCTTGACAAGGCAGTCCAGTTTGCCGAAGCACAGACTGCCTGTGGAGCTGATATTCTCGATGTCAATATGGGTGTAAACGGAATCGATGAATGCGAAATGATGCAGGAGGCAATCAAGCAGGTGATATCTGTTACCGACAGACCACTTTGTATTGACTCCAGCCATATTCATGTGATAGAGGCAGCATTGCGGCTTTATCCGGGACGGGCGATTATAAATTCCATATCATATGAGGAAAAAAAGTGCCGCCCCCTTATGAAGATTGCTGCAAAATATGGTGCCATGTGTATTTTACTTCCGCTTTCAGATGAGGGAATACCCGAAACCCTTGCAGAGAGAAAGGACATTATCAATAAGCTGATTGCAGTTGCCGAGGAGGAGGGTGTTTCAAGAGACAGCCTGATTGTGGATGGACTGGTTGCCACCGTTGCAACAGACAAAAGAGCAGCGTTTCTTGTGATGGATACCATTGATTATTGTAAAAATGAGCTTGGTTTGCCGACGGTATGCGGCTTGTCCAATATTTCATTCGGACTTCCGGAGAGAATAAATGTAAATACGGCGTTCCTTACCATGGCAATCTCAAAGGGTCTTACCATGGCAATCTGTAATCCTGAGCAGTCATCCCTTGTAAATGCAATTTATGCAACAGATATGCTTTTGGGTAAAAAGGACGCAGACATTCATTATGTGGAAAAGGTCATTCCGATGTCGGTTGTGGAACGGGGAAAGGATGAGCCTACAGGCGGTAAGGGCAGTATAGAGGGCAGCAAAATATTTGTAGATGTGGTGAAGGGAAATAAGTCGTCAATCATAGACGATTTAAAGGATGCAATTGCTTCCGGCGAAAAGCCACAGGGTATCATAGATAAAGAGCTTGTTCCTGCAATTAACAAGGTGGGCGAATTATTTGAGAAAAAGGTTTATTTTCTTCCGCAGCTGATTGCAGGTGCAACGGTTATGGATATGGCGGTGGAATACCTGACCCCGCTGCTTTCCCAGAAGAAAAAGAAGGCAAGGGGAACGGTTGTCATGGCAACCGTGGAGGGAGATATCCACGACATAGGAAAAAATCTTGTGATTCTCATGCTGAAAAATTATGGCTACAATGTTGTTGACCTTGGCAAGGATGTTCCTGCGGATGTTATATTTGCTGCGGCAAAGGAGCATCATGCACAAATTATAGGTTTGTCAGCACTGATGACAACAACGATGATGCGAATGAAGGAAGTCTGTGATAGGGTCAAAAAGGAAAAATTGCCATATAAGGTAATGATTGGCGGAGCTGTCGTTTCACAAAATTTTGCTGACGAAATAGGGGCACATGGATATTCCAAGGATGCCAATGAAGCGGTGAAGGTAGTCGAGAGACTATTGACAGACTAAAACGAAATGGTTAAAATAAGGTCTAATAGGACGAAAGGTGGATACATAAATATGAGGAAGATGGTATTATCATTGTTAGTTGACAACACTTCAGGTGTTTTGAGCAGAGTATCCGGTATGTTTAGCCGCAGAGGATATAATATTGACAGTTTATCAGTGGGTGTGACTGAGGATCCGGTGTACTCACGTATGACTGTTGCGGTCAGCGGTGATGACAGAATTCTTAGTCAAATTCAAAAGCAGCTTCTTAAGCTGGAGGATGTGATAGCGATTAAGGAGCTTAAGGACGGAGCATCCGTATGCCGTGAGCTTCTTCTTGTAAAGATAAAGGCTTCTCTGGATGAGAGACAGCAGATTATTTCACTGACAAACGTGTTCAGGGCAAATGTTGTTGATGTGTCTTCAGATTCCGTTATGATTGAGATAACCGGAAATGTAAATAAAATCGAAGCATTTATTTCACTGTTGGACGGATTTCAGATTGAGGAGATGGTTCGTACGGGACTTACGGGACTTACAAGAGGAAACGGTGAATAAGTCGTCCGCTATATATGATGTCATTACTTTCGAAAGTAATAACTATAAATTTTAATTTTTAGGAGGAAAATAAAAATGTCAGCAGATGCAAGGATTTATTATCAGGAAGATTGTAATCTTTCGGTTTTAGATGGAAAGACAATTGCAATCATTGGTTATGGAAGTCAGGGACATGCACATGCACTCAACTTAAAAGAGTCAGGATGCAATGTCATTATCGGACTTTATGAGGGAAGTAAGTCATGGGACAAGGCTGTGAAGCAGGGCTTCGAGGTATTTACTGCTGCGGAGGCTGCAAAGAAGGCTGATATTATCATGATTCTTATAAATGATGAGAAGCAGGCAGCTATGTACAAGAAGGATATCGAGCCAAATCTTGAGGCAGGAAACATGCTTATGTTTGCTCACGGATTTGCAATCCATTTCAATCAGATTATTCCACCAAAGGATGTGGATGTTACAATGATTGCCCCTAAGGGACCTGGACATACGGTACGTAGTGAGTATCAGGCAGGCAAGGGTGTTCCTTGTCTGGTTGCAGTTCATCAGGATGCGACTGGACAGGCAAAGGAGAAGGCACTTGCATATGCACTTGGAATCGGCGGAGCAAGAGCAGGTGTTCTTGAGACTACATTCAGGACCGAGACTGAGACAGACCTCTTTGGTGAGCAGGCTGTGCTTTGCGGTGGTGTTTGTGCACTTATGCAGGCAGGCTTTGAGACCCTTGTTGAGGCAGGCTATGATGAGAGAAATGCATACTTTGAGTGTATCCATGAAATGAAGCTGATTGTTGACCTCATTTACCAGTCAGGCTTTGCAGGAATGAGATATTCAATTTCAAATACTGCAGAGTATGGTGATTATATAACAGGACCTAAGATTATCACTGAGGATACGAAGAAGGCAATGAAGCAGATTTTAAAGAACATTCAGGATGGTTCCTTTGCAAAGGAATTCCTGCTTGACATGTCACCGGCAGGCGGACAGGCACACTTCAAGGCTATGAAGAAGCTTGCGGCAGAGCATCCGTCAGAGAAGGTTGGCGAGGAAATCCGTAAGCTGTATAGCTGGAATGACGAAGGAAAGCTGATTGATAACTAAAACTATACAACGGTTAATCATATAGATTGATATGGTATAATTATGCGGACTATGATAAAGCAAAGTTAAATCATGGTATAATAATTATAATACAGGATATCATAGCTTTATAAACATCAAAGGATATTGGGGACATGATTGAATCGATGTCCCCTTTTTGTCACTGGTTGTGTCAAGTTTTCTATGAAAACTTGACATGAAGCGTCAGCCCCATTTGCTGAAAGCAAATTTGGAATGGGCTGATGTTCACTATGGGGGTAACCAATATGAAAAATACAATGAAGAAAATAATTATAGTAAGTGGAATGCTGTTAAGCAGCGTTATTTTTATATTGGGATTTACCAATGCAGATGCCGACGCTGCAATCGAAAAAAGGGAGAAGCAGCAAGAGATAAAAACGGTAGAAACTGCAAAGGTGGTGGAGCCTGCCAAAACGGTGAAGGCGGCAAAGAAAGTAAAACGCAAGGGCTGGTATACTGCAAAAAGCGGGAGAAAATACTATTATAAGGCAGACGGAATACCGGTTAAAAATTGTGCCTATAAAATAAAAGGAAAATTGTATTTGTTCAGTAAGTCGGGTATTTTATGCACAAAGCCGGGCTTTAAAACATTAAATAACAAACGGTATTACGTCAGGAAAAACGGCACGCTTGCAGTCGGATATTTAAAAATAGGCGATGATTATTATTATTTCAGCAAGACAGGTGTTATGTACAAAAACAGATGGGCATATGCAAGAGGTTACAAATATTACTTCGGAAAAAACGGGAAAAGACTCAATGATGTGGATGCGGTGCTTGGAAAGAGAAGCTCGTATAACATTGAGGTCAACAAGAAGAATAATACCGTTACCATATATGCAAAGGATGGAAACAAGGGATATACAATCCCTGTAAAAACATTTGTGTGCTCCACGGGGGACAGCACGCCAAACGGTGTATTTTACACCCCATACAAATACAGATGGCTTGGGCTTGTAGGACCATGCTGGGGGCAGTGGTGTACGCAGATACAGGGAAATTATCTGTTTCATTCGGAGTGTTACAATTCGTGGAACAATAACAACTCCCTTGACGTGGCTGAGTATAACAAGCTGGGTACGACCTGTTCCCATGGATGTATCAGATTACAGGCAGGGGATGCGAAATGGATATATGACAACTGCTCCTTAGGTACGAAGGTAACTATAATGAGCAGCAATAAAAACGGACCATTTCCAAAGCCGACGGTAAAGAAGCTGAAAAGCTGGCATACGTGGGACCCGACAGACCCTGATATGCAGTACAAATGTAACGAGCACGGCTGTAAGCATTAAGCAGCAAAACAGGAATGTCCTGCGATTTGTTACAGTACGTAGAAGGAACACACAAAAGCTAAGATTTATATTGAAAATCAGGGCGTGATTTGGTAAAATTAAATTGTTATTTTTGACAGCAAAATTTTAACATGAAGGAGACATTACGCATGGATGACAAAATTAATGTTATTGGTTCAACCAGAACCAAAATTACATTGGCACAGGTTCTATTGATTTTGGTTTCGGGACTTGTGATGTATTTCACATTCAATGTAAACGTAAAAAAATCAATTAAGGAAGTAAACCAGAATTATATTCAGGATTTGGCAATTTCCTATGGAAAGAGTGTGGATGCTGAAATCGGATTTGTCGGTTTAGAGCAGGCATTATCTTCTGAGACACTGGAAAGTATTGTGGCAGGTAAGGGCTTGCAGGGAGTATCAAGCAGCTATATATATGTTGTCTCTCCTGATGGAACCATGCTTTATCATCCTACAGCAGATAAAATTGGTCAGCCGGTTGAAAATGCGGCTGTGAAGCAGACGGTTGCAGATATCAGTGCAGGCAAGAAGGTTCAAAATTCCGTTATCAGCTATGAGTTTAAGGGTGCCCAAAAATATGCGGGAGTATATGTAAATGAGGAACAACAGTACATACTTGTCTGTACGGCTGATGAGGACGAGCTGTTAGGTCAAATTAAGGATATATCGAGGAGTGGTCTGTTGAGACTTCTTCTTGTAGTATTTTTTGGAATTGGTGTTGGCAGCCTTTTTGCAGCACTTATATTTAAGCCTATCAATGAAATTTCAAGATTTACGGTCAAGGCATCTACCATGGACCTTACCATGGACAGTGAACAGCAAAGATTAAATGAACGCCATGATGAGAGTGGAAGAATGAGCAGGGCACTTTCTAAGCTTTTGGAAGAAATGCAGACGGTTGTCGGTGATATCAAGACAAAAAGTGAAAATGTCATGAGTGCTGCTGATGCACTTAATTCTGATGCAAACGAAACTTCGACTACAATGGAGCAGGTTGAAAGTGCCGTAAATGACATTGCACAGGGAGCTTCGTCGCAGGCGGAGGAAACCCAGAAGGCAACGGAAAATGTCATGGTTATGGGTAATATGGTACATGAGACCAACGACGAGGTAAATAAGCTTCTTAAGTACGCAGAGGGCATGAAGGAATCTACAGATTACGCAAAGAATATTCTTGCACGTCTCAATGATGTCAACAAGAAGGCAGAAGAGTACATTGACGTAATTGCAAACCAGACCAATACTACAAATGAGTCTGCTCTTAGAATAAGCGAGGCAACAAAGCTTATTACTTCAATTGCAGAGGAGACAAATCTTCTTTCACTGAATGCGTCCATCGAGGCAGCACGTGCAGGGGAACAGGGCAGAGGCTTTGCAGTGGTTGCTGCTGAAATACAGAAGCTGGCGGAGCAGTCAAATGAGTCTGCAAGACAGATTGAGGATATTATTCAGATGCTTCTCTCTGATTCAGAAAAAGCAGTAGAAACCATGTATGATGTAAAGGAAATTATCCGTGCACAGAGTGAGCAGGTAGAGCAGACTGACATGGCATTTGACCAGATTAATGAGGGTGTGGGATACTCCATTGATGGCATTAACCGTATTTCCGTGAAGACGGAAATGCTGGATGAGGCAAGAGTCAATGTTGTGGATGTTGTGCAAAATCTTACTGCTATTGCAGAGGAAAATGCTGCAAGCGCAGAGGAGACATCCGCATCTGTATGTGAGGTTTCCTCCATTGTTGAAGATATTTCCAGTAAATCAACTGCATTAAAGGAAATTGCACAGGAGCTTGACAAGAGCATGGATATTTTCAAGCTTTAATCAACTCTATAGGATATGCTTATATGTGGGCTGTTGCACGTTTGCGGCAGCCCTTTCAAGTTGTATTTTGAGTGATTTTATGATATGTTTATCATGATTGGGTACAATGAACATTGTATGACAAACCTGTTATAAAGGAGGGCTTGTTTCGTGACATGCTTAGAAGCACAATCAAATATTTTGTCATTTGTAGAAGAACAGCTTCCGGAAGATAAAAAGGTGGAGTTTGTAAGACACATGCGGCATTGCAGTAACTGTAAGGAGGAGCTGGAGATATATTATACTCTCATTGTCGGCATGCGGCAGCTTGATAATAACGAAGAGTTTTCCCTTGACTTTAAAAACAGGCTGGATGAGGAGCTTTCACGAATTGAGAACAAGGCAAAAAAGGCAAAGAGATTTAAGGTTTCATCCTTTAGCATTGTGTTTACGTTTATGGTTGTCGTGATGTTTTTCTTTTATAGCAGATGTCTTCTTAAGGTATATAATATCGAACAGTTTATGAAAAAGCAGGCACAGGGAGACACTTATTTTTGTGAGGAATTTGGTGGATATTTAAGTGTTTGCCGTGATGATGCAGTTGCACGGACGATTCGTGAAAATACCAAAAATGAAATGACCTTCTACGACAAAATTAAAATATATAACACGGTGGAAAGCTTTTTTATAATACAGGAGGATGGAATTCATGGAGAAGAATAAGCTCTTATTGGTAGACGGAAACAGTATTTTGAACAGGGCATTTTATGGGCTTCCTGAGCTGACGACAAAGGATGGCAGACATACAAATGCAGTGCTTGGCTTTTTAAATATCGTGTTAAAGGTTATGGATGAGGAGCAGGCAACAAATTTGTGTGTTGCCTTTGATGTAAAGAAAAAGAATTTCAGGCATGATATGTATGCGGAATATAAGGGCACAAGAAAGCCTATGCCTGATGAATTAAGGGAACAGCTTCCGCTTATTAAGGATGTTCTTAAGGCGATGCATGTGGCTATCGTGGAACAGGAGGGATATGAGGCGGATGATTTACTTGGAACACTGTCAAGAATGGGACAGGCACAGGGGTATCAGGTTACCGTATTATCAGGAGACCGGGACTTGCTGCAGCTTGCAACGGATGACATACTGATACGAATTCCAAAGACGAAGGCGGGAAAAACGGTAATCGAAAATTACCATGCCGATGACGTCAAGGCACTTTACGGGGTTGACCCTATTACATTTATTGATATGAAGGGGCTTATGGGTGATACGTCTGACAACATTCCGGGAGTGCCGGGGGTTGGGGAGAAGACTGCACAAAAGCTGCTTGTGGAGTATGGCTCTCTTGACGGTGTATACAGTGCGGTTGACAGTATGAAAAAAAGTAAGCTTAAGGATAATCTGTGTGAGTTTAAGGAACAGGCATATCTTTCAAGGCAGCTTGCCACAATCAGGCTTGACTGTGAGATTGCCATAGACCTTAAGGACAGTGCTTACAACGAGCCGTTTAATGCAGAGTCCTATGAAATATTTAAGGACCTGGAGCTAAAAAGTCATATGCACCGCTTTCAGGGTGTGGAACAGACAAACGATGTCCTGAAAGCAGATGCTGTTCTTGTGGAGGATTTTGATGCCTACAATGACCTGATGAAGCAGGCAAAGCGGGCAGCACTGATTGGATTTTCCTATATTGGGGAGGCGGGCAATGCAATCGGTGCGTCTGTCTGTCTTGATGGGGAAAAAGCTTATGTGATACGGTTTGTAAATTTTGTAACGGACAGTCTGTTTGCCGATAGTTTGTTATCGCTTTGCAGGGAAGGACTTGCCCTGTGCTGTCTGGATGTTAAATCACAACTTCCGTATGTAGAGCTTTCTGAGGATTACAATATATTTGACTGCGGAGTTGCTGCCTATCTGCTCAATCCCTTAAAGGATAAATATGACTACGATGATATTGCAGACACATTTCTTGATATATCGGTGCAGGAAAAGAAAGAGCTTGTAGGAAAGAAACACATAGATGAAAATTCTTTTGATGACAAAGCACTTATGGAATATTTTGCATATTTATCCATTGTGCCTGCTAAGGCTACAGAAAAAATAAAGGAAAGGCTGATTGAATGTGAAATGTATCAGCTATATACAGATATAGAATATCCGTGTGTATTTTCCCTTTATGATATGGAAAAAAATGGAATCCGTGTTGATAAGGCGGGACTTAAAGTATACGGAGACAGGCTCAAGGACAGAATTGCACAAATTACAACAGAAATATATGAGCTTTGTGGTTGTGAATTTAACATTAATTCCACAAGGCAGCTCGGTGAGATTTTATTTGAAAAATTGGGATTAAAGAGTGGAAAAAAGACAAAGACAGGCTACTCAACCAATGTTGAGGTACTGGAAAAAATAGCGGGAGAGCATCCGGTCATTCCGCTGATTTTGGAATACAGGCAGCTTACAAAGCTGAATTCCACCTATGTGGAGGGACTGTCCGTGTTTATCGGTGAGGATGGAAGAATACATGGAAAGTTTAACCAGACGGTTACTGCTACAGGAAGAATCAGCTCCACGGAACCAAATTTACAGAACATTCCCACAAGGCTTCCGCTTGGAAGGGAAATACGGAAGGTATTTGTTCCAGAGGACGGATATACATTTTTGGATGCGGATTACTCACAGATAGAGCTTCGGGTACTGGCACATTTGTCAGGTGACGCAACGCTGATTGATGCATATAACAAGGATTCGGATATCCATGCAATCACTGCGTCTGAGGTTTTTGACGTGCCGCTTGAAAAAGTGGATTCCCTTATGAGACGAAAGGCAAAGGCAGTTAATTTCGGTATTGTGTACGGAATCAGCTCCTTTGGTCTCGGACAGGATTTGGATATTTCAAGAAAAGAGGCGGAGGGGTATATACAGAAGTATTTTAACACTTACGGAAGGGTAAAGGAATTTCTTGATAAAGCTGTAGCCGACGCCAAAGAAAAGGGATATTCGCTTACCATGTTTAACCGGAGAAGACCGATTCCTGAGCTTGCGTCAGGAAACTTTATGACGAAAAAGTTTGGAGAGCGTGCAGCCATGAATTCACCGGTGCAGGGTACGGCTGCGGATATCATTAAGATAGCCATGATACGGGTAAATAAGGAGCTAAAGAAACGAAAGCTTAAGTCAAGGCTGGTGCTTCAAATTCATGATGAGCTTCTGGTGGAAACACATCTGGACGAACTGGATGAGGTAAAGGAAATCATGGTGTCAAACATGATGGAGGCAGCTTCACTTGCCGTTAATCTTATTGTTGACATTCACAGTGGCAACAGCTGGTATGAGGCAAAATAAATATAAATTGGAGAAGCGATGAAGATACTTGGAATTACGGGCGGAGTAGGCTCCGGCAAGAGCAGGATTTTATATGATTTAAAGAAAAACTATGATGCATATGTCGTTGAGGCGGATAAGCTGGCACATGAATTGATGGAGCCGGGCATGGATGTTTATCAGGCTGTTGCCAGACACTTTGGAACAGATATTTTATCGGAGGAGCCGCCGTACAAAATTGACAGGGGCAGACTCGGTACCATTGTATTTAACGATGGAAAAAAGCGAAAGGAGCTTAACGAAATGACCCATCCCATTGTCAAGCAGCATATCCTTAAGCTGATTGAAGAACAAAGCAGAAAAAAACAACACAAGCTTTTTGTAATAGAAGCAGCACTTTTAATTCAGGATGGATACAAAAGCATATGTGATGAGATTTGGTATGTTAAGGTTGACCGTAAAGAGCGTATCAGGCGTCTTTTTGAACAAAGAGGTTATGACGAAGAAAAATGTAATGAAATTTTTGAAAGTCAGGAGCCGGATGAATATTATGAAAAATATGCAGATTTCACTATAAACAATCAAACAGACTATGAAAATTCGGCAAAACAGATAAATGTGCAGTTGAATAAATTCATGTCAGATGGTATAATAGTGTAAATGTGCGTATCGGAGGAAAAATATGGCTGCATTAACCAAATATCCTGAACCACTGGTTTTTGGACTTGATATTGGTACCAGAAGCATTGTCGGTACCGTAGGATATAAGGAACAGAATAAATTTAATGTTGTTGCCATGGCTGTCAAGTACCATGATACAAGGTCTATGATAGATGGACAAATACATGATATTGCCAAAGTAAGCGAGGATATTTTATTCGTTAAGGAGGAGCTTGAAAAGCAGCTTAACGGAAGAAAGCTTAAGGACGTATGTATTGCCGCTGCCGGACGTGTACTTAGAACTGCCGTTGGACATGGGGAGTATGAATTCAACGAAAATACAGTTGTTACTCAGGAATACATTCATTCAATTGATTTGATTGGTGTTGAGAATGCACATAATATTGTGTTGGAAAATTTGTCTGAGGACAAGGAAACGACAAAATATTATTGTGTAGGCTACACGGTCATCAAATACTATTTAAATGATTACGAAATACATAATCTGGAAGGTCATAAGGGCGTAAAGATTGGTGCGGATGTTCTTGCAACATTTTTGCCGGAGGAGGTTGTGAGCAGCCTATACTCTGCTGTTGAGCTTGCAGGGCTTGACGTGACAAATCTTACCTTGGAGCCGATAGCAGCTATTAATCTTGCAATACCTGAAAATTACAGGCTGCTCAACATTGCACTGGTAGATGTGGGGGCAGGTACGTCTGATATTTGTATTACAAAGGACGGAAGCATTATCGGCTATGGAATGATTCCGGCTGCAGGGGACGAGCTTACAGAAGCACTAATCAAAAAGTATCTGATTGATTTTGATACTGCGGAGATGCTGAAAACCGCAAGCCCTAAGAGAAAAGTAATTAACTATAAGGATATTATGGGAGTGGCACACAAGATAAACGCAGAGGAAATCAGTGCCACCTTAGAGAGTGTCAAAAAGGAGATAACAGGAAAAATAGCAGGGAAAATCATATCCCTAAACGGTGGTGTGCCCGTCAGTGCAGTGTTTGTTGTGGGCGGTGGTGGAAAGCTTATGGGCTTTACCGATTATCTTGCGGATGAGCTTGGACTTTCCCATGACAGAGTTGCAATCAGGGGGCAGGAGGTTATGAACGATGTAAATTTCCTCGTTGAAAACGTGAAGAAGGATGCATTGTATGTAACGCCAATCGGAATTTGCTTAAGTTTTTTTGACCAGAAAAACAACTTTATATTTGTAAACGTAAATGGAAGCAGGGTTAAGCTCTACAACAATGACAGGCTTACCATATTTGATGCGGCAGTCCAATATGGTCTTCCAAATGACAAGCTGTTTCCCAAGAGAGGAAAGGATATTACCTTTAAGATAAACGGAAAGACAAGGATTGTCCGCGGATATGACGGTGAAGCGGCTGTGATTAAACAAAATGGCAGAATTGTCGGTATGAACTCGCCCATTGAAGCAAATGATAAAATCGAGGTCGTTGCTTCTACAGTGGGGGAGAAGGCAGGCATGGAGTTAGGGGAACTTCCTGAATATAGCGGAACCCTTAAATTTGTCGTGAACAATGCTGTTATTGTATGTCCAAAGTTTGCGGTTGTAAACGGTCATCCTGAAACGCAGATGTACAGCATACAGGATGGGGACGAGATAGAAATGCAGCCGTATTATACACTGGAGCAACTGCTCTATTTTATGGATGTAAGTCCTGAGGGCAGGATTTTAGTCAATAATAAGGCTGCAGAACCGACAGACAAAATATATGAAAATTTCGTCGTTGAATGGACAGATGATTTAAGCTTTGAGGATTTGCCTGAGGAAGAACGGGCAGAAGAAGCAGAAAATGAAGAAGCAGAGGAAACAGAAGAAATTGAGGCACCAAAGGGGTCTGCTACGGTTGACCTCCACATAATTGTAAACAGCACGCCTGTTACGCTGAAGGGAAAAGTAACGTATTTGTTTGTGGATATATTTGACTTTTACGATTTTGACCGTTCAAAGGTTCAGGGAAGCAGATTAATCACAAACGTCAGGGGTCGACATACTGATTACTTAGATCAGATTTATGAGGGTGATGTTGTGGAAATTTATTGGGAGTAATAATATATGGCTAAATTTGATTTATCAAATTTTATAAAGAGCAAGCATCTATACCATAGACTAATTTATATTTTTATGGTTTTGTTTGCTGTTTTATACAGGGTTACAAAGGAATACACCAATACCGTATTTACGGTTGTATTTTGTATTATCGTCTTCGGATTTTCAATTGCGGAAGAGGTACTCAGAAAGCGTGATGATGAAAAATCGAAAAAAATATTCCTTGCGATGAGATGGGTACAGATTTATGCATTTGCCACCATTGAGATTTTTGTGCCGAAAAATATTATGCTTTTTACGGTAATTACATTTTTTTCAACAATTCTGTGTGTACAGGGAATTCTCCAATATGCTGACTATGACACCTATATTTTGTCATTCAGAAAAATCTTTTCCATATTTCCGTACATCATCGTCGCTTTGTTCCTCTCACGGAGTATGCACGATACAGAAATGCTGTTTTATATCATGTTTAAGCTTGTTGCCATACTTTCAGGATTTTTTGTGGTTGACATGTACACGGAGCAGCACAAGAGATACAAGGCAAAAAACAATAAGCTTATGGTTGAAAATTCACATTTCGAGGATGTCAATGCACAGCTTATGGAGTATCAGGACAAAATAAAGGTTGTAAACGAGCAGATTAACTTCCAGAAGATTGAGCTTACAAGGTCTTATCAGGATTTGGAGGAAGCAAACATTGAGATTGAGTCGCAGACAGAGGTCATGAAGTACATGGCATCTACATTTGATGTTTTAAAATGTATGAATGTGATTGTTGATTCGATTATGGAAGTAAAAAAACCGAGACTCTGTGTGATATATGTTGACAAGGGCGTATATATGAATGAAGAACCAAGCTGTATTGTAAAATCAAATTACACGGAAATGCAGCAGCGGTTAAAAAAGGATATCGATGGAATTTACAATAATGTTAAAAACGGAGTATATGAGAAAAATATATTTTATGATGCGGACATAAAAATGTTTTCGTTTGTAGGTGATACAAATTTGAATACCTTGGCAGTGCTGCCAATGATAAATGATAATGAAATTTATGGAATGATGATAATTGGAAGCAACCAATCGGATTTCTTCCAAAAGGGACTTTCTTATTATGAAACATGTATTGTACAGTTTAATGTTGCGATAAAGAGTGCATTATTATATTTAAAAACAGAGGACATTGCAAGAAAGGACGGACTTACGGGTATATATAACAGGGTATACTTCAAGGAGTTGTTTGAACAGGCGAAGGAGGAGGTTGAAAAGTCAAATCAGCATCTTTCAGTGGCACTTTTTGACATAGACAAATTTAAGCTTGTCAATGACACCTACGGACATCTTGCAGGAGACAATGTGATTAAGATGGTTGCTTCGGTTGATAAAAAGTATGCAAAAAAGCATGGGGGCTTTGCATGTCGCTATGGGGGTGAGGAGTTTTTGCTTGTACTTCCGGGCAAGGACGAGAAGGAAGCAATGGATATATTAGAGGTTATGCATGAGGAGATTAAATCAACCGTGGTAAGCTTCGATGGCAATGATATATCTGTAAATGTATGTATTGGTCTTTCGGTATATCCTACAATATGCAAGGATGCAAATTTACTTGTAAGCAGGGCGGACAAGGCTATGTACTATGGAAAGAAAAACGGACGCGGCAGGCTTGTTGTCGACAATGATGAGCTTGATCAACTGTTAGATTAATATGAGCTTTCTATTTGTAATAAAGGGAAAAATTTGTATATTTTTTTGTTGTGTACGATATAGTTTTTTATTATAATAAAAATAATTAAGTCAAGAGGAGAAAAAGCAGTGGGATTTATTGATGATATAAAATCAAGAGCAAAATCGAAAAAGAAAACAATCGTGCTTCCGGAGACTGCTGATTTACGAACACTTGAGGCAGCTCATAAGATTTTGAAGGAGGAGATTGCGGATATCATCCTAGTGGGTGAAAAGACAAGTATTATGAAAAAGGCAGACGGGCTGGATTTGTCTAAGGCAAAGTTTGTTGACCCTTATGATTGTGATAAGCTGAACGACTATATTGCTTTGTTTGTGGAGCTTAGAAAGTCAAAGGGTGTCACCCCGGAACAGGCAAAGGAGCTTTTGCTCACAAATGTGCTGTACTTTGGCTGCGTCATGGTTAAGGCAGGTGATGCAGACGGAATGGTTGCAGGTGCTGTAAACTCATCCGCCAATGTTTTGCGTGCGGCACTTCAGGTGCTGAAAACTGCACCGGGCACAAAGCTTGTCTCAGCATTTTTCCTTGTGGTCGTTCCAAATTGTGATATGGGTGCAAACGGAACCTTTATATTTTCAGATGCAGGCTTAAATCAAAGTCCGAATTCCCAAGAGCTGGCAGCTATTGCAGAAAGCTCTGCAAAATCGTTTGAATTGTTGGTTGGCGAGGAGCCGATTGTTGCCATGCTTTCCCATTCCACAAAGGGAAGTGCAAAGCATCCGGAGGTAGACAAAGTGATAGAGGCATGCAAAATCGTAAATGCCGAAAATCCTGACTTAAAGTGTGATGGTGAGCTTCAGTCAGACGCTGCCATTGTTCCGTCGGTCGCTTCATCAAAGGCACCTGGCAGCAAGGTAGCCGGTAAGGCAAACGTGCTTATTTTCCCTGACCTTGATGCAGGTAATATCGGTTATAAGCTGGTACAACGGCTTGCAAAGGCGGATGCATACGGTCCGATTACACAGGGTATTGCAAAGCCGGTAAATGATTTATCAAGAGGCTGTTCCGCTGACGATATTGTGGGCGTTGTGGCAATCACTGCTGTTCAGGCACAGGCACTTGATACATAACCACTTATGTTCAAAAGTAATGTTAGGAGTGTAATATATGAAGGTATTAGTTATCAATTGCGGAAGCTCGTCACTGAAGTATCAGCTGATTGATTCTGAAAGTGAGAAGGTTCTTGCAAAGGGAATATGTGAACGAATTAAGCTGGATGGTACGCTTACACACCAGACGGCAGGAAAGGACAAGCTTGAAATATCCGCTGACATGCCTGATCACAGTGCGGCAGTGCGGCTTGTACTTGATAAGCTTACGGATAAGGAGCAGGGGGCAATTGCATCTCTGGATGAGATAAATGCAATCGGACACAGGGTGGTACACGGCGGAGAAAAATTCGCAAAGTCAGCCCTTATCGATGCGGATGTGCTTTCGGCAATCGAGGAGTGCAATGATTTGGCACCACTTCACAATCCTGCAAACCTAATCGGAATAAAGGCATGTATGGAGCTTATGCCGGGTGTTCCGCAGGTTGCGGTTTTTGATACGGCGTTCCATCAGACTATGCCAAGTTGTGCATATATTTATGGTTTGCCATACGAATATTACGAAAAATATAAGGTGAGAAGATACGGATTTCACGGTACAAGCCACAGCTTTGTATCAAAAAGAACGGCGGAGCTTCTCGGTAAAAAAATAGAAGATACAAAAATTATTGTGTGTCACCTCGGCGGTGGTTCCAGTATTTGTGCGGTGAAATATGGTCAGTCAGTCGATACAACCATGGGTCTTACTCCGCTTGAGGGAATACCGATGGGAACAAGAAGCGGAACCATAGATCCTGCAATTATTGAATTTATTGCAGGTAAGGAAAACAAGACCATAAGTGAGGTTATGGATATTCTGAACAAGCAGTCAGGTGTATATGGCATTTCAGGGGTATCAAGTGATTTCAGGGATTTGAATAAGGGAATCGCAGATGGTAATGAAAGATGCGATATTGCAATGAAGGTATTTTGCTATCAGGTATCAAAAATAATAGGCGGATATGTGGCTGCCATGGACGGCGTGGATGCAATTGTATTTACTGCAGGCGTGGGCGAAAATGACCCGCTTGTGAGAAAGCTTTCCTGCAGCACCTTAACCTATCTTGGTATTGCAATCGATGATGAGGCAAACAAGGCAAGAGGTGAGGAAGTAATCATTTCCACAAAGGATTCAAGGGTGCCTGTATATGTTGTGCCTACAAACGAGGAGCTTGCAATCGCAAGGGAGACAGTGGGACTGATTTAACAAGGGAGAAAAGTAAATAACATTTTTCGCCTGTATTTGTAAAATTGTGGTTGACAACATATAACATAATTTGTATAATAGCAAAAGTGTGATTATTTACGCCAAGGTGATAAGATAAGGAGGTGTAACCCAAATGTCAATTTGTCCAAAGAATAAGAGCTCAAAGGCTAGAAGAGATAAGAGGAGAGCGAACTGGAAGATGTCTGTTCCAGGATTAGTAAAGTGTAGTAAATGCGGTCAGCTTATGATGCCTCATAGAGTATGTAAGGCTTGTGGTTCTTACAATAAGAAGGAAATCATCAGTGCTGAGTAACATCGGTATATATGGAAAGGAAGCCATGATTTTGTTCGTGGCTTCTTTTTATTTGACTAAATCCGATGAAAAAGCTATAATGTTTGGATAGTATTTATAGAAAGGTATAACAGAAATGGAAAATATTACAATTGCAATAGATACTTTAGGTGGGGATAACGGTGCAGAGTTTATGGTAAAGGGAATTGCCGCTGCCATGAAGGATTTTGATGACGTAAGCTTTATTGTCGTAGGGAACGAGGGCGAGCTTAAACAATATATGTCAGAGGAAAATTTGGACATGGGTAGAATTGAAATCATCAATTCCACGGAGGTGATATCATGCCATGAGGCACCTGTGGAGGCAATACGGAAAAAGAAGGATTCCTCCCTTGTTCTTGCATTGAACACCGTGAAGTCAGGTAAGGCTGCGGCATGTATTTCAGCGGGAAGCTCAGGTGCAATTCTTGCAGGCGGACAGTTTATTGTGGGCAGGGCAAAGGGAGTAAAGCGTACTCCGCTGGCACCTCTCATCCCGACGAGAAAATCCTCATCCCTTCTGATTGACTGCGGGGCAAATGTGGATGCAAAGCCTGAAAATTTGCTGCAGTTTGCAAAAATGGGCTCCATCTATATGGAGAATATTGTGGGAGTAAAAAATCCTAAGGTGGCAATTGTTAATATAGGAGCTGAGGACGAAAAGGGAAATGCACTTGTAAAGGCTGCCATTCCGCTTTTAAGGGAATGTGAGGACATAAATTTTATCGGAAGCGTAGAGTCGAGGGAAATTCCATACGGCGCCGCTGATGTAATTGTATGTGAAGCATTTGTAGGAAATGTAATATTAAAGCTTTATGAGGGTCTTTCCTCTATGCTTATGTCAGAGCTCAAGGGAATATTTAAATCAAGTCCGGCAACGAAATTTGGTGCAGCATTTATTATTAAGCCACTGAAAAAATTGCTTGGACGGTTCAAGGCGGATGATAAGGGGGGAGCACCATTGCTGGGCCTTAAGGGGCTTGTTGTAAAAATTCACGGGAATTCAAAAATAAATGAAGTCTCAAGTGCAATCGCCCAATGCAGGGCATTTGTAAAAAAAGATGTAACAGGAAAAATTGTAAACGCTTTTGAGGAGGCGTAGTGTATGAAAAATCAAAAGTATAAGAAACTCGAGGAGTTAATAGGGTACGAATTTAAGGATAAAAGGCTGTTGGATATCGCTTTTACCCATAGATCGTATATAAACGAAACAGTCTTAAAGCAGGGAATTTCGTATGAGCGTTTTGAATTTTTGGGAGACGCCATACTGGAATTTCTCGTAAGTGACTTTTTATTCCGGGAATATCCGGAAAAATCAGAGGGAGAATTGACAAAATTTAGAGCCAGTCTTGTGTGTGAATTTACATTATGTAAAATTGCAAGACAGCTTTCGTTCGGGGAATACGGTTATTATAGTAAGGGGGAACGGCTTACAGGGGGAGCAGACCGTGATTCCATATTGTGCGACATGTTTGAGTCTGTGCTTGGTGCACTTTTTCTTGATGGCGGACTGGAACCTGCCAAAAATTTTGTGTATCAGTTTCTGTTAAATGACATTGAGCATAAGCAGATTTTTTTGGACTCCAAGACGAAGCTGCAGGAGTATGCACAAAAAAGAGGTGTCCCGCTAAGATATGAGCAAATAAATTCAAACGGACCTGAGCACAATAAACAATTTGCCGTTCAGGTATATATGGGTGACCAGCCGCTGTCAAAGGGGATGGGACATTCGAGAAAGTCTGCCGAGCAGCAGGCAGCATACGAAAGCTTAAAGCTGCTTCTAAAATAGGATGAGATTGGTTGGGTATTTACAATGTATTTAAAAAGCATAGAGGTATATGGATTTAAATCTTTTGCAAATAAAATTTTGTTCAAATTCAATGACGGCATAACAGGCATCGTCGGACCGAACGGTTCAGGCAAAAGTAATGTTGCAGATGCGGTAAGATGGGTGTTAGGCGAGCAAAGTGCCAAGCAGCTCAGGGGTGCAAAGATGGAGGATGTTATTTTCTCCGGAACGGAGCTTAGGAAGCCGCAAGGATCTGCTTATGTTGCCATAACGCTTGATAACAGTGACCACAGTCTTCCGATTGATTACAATGAGGTTACGGTTGCAAGACGTGTATACCGCTCCGGTGAAAGTGAATATCTGATAAACGGTGTTGCAAGCAGGTTAAAGGATGTGAACAGTCTGTTTTTTGATACAGGTATCGGCAAAGAGGGCTATTCCATTATCGGACAGGGACAGATTGAACGGATTTTGAGCGGTAAGCCTGAGGAGAGACGTGAGCTTTTTGATGAAGCGGCGGGAATTGTGAAATACAAAAAAAATAAAGCTGCAACAGAGAAGTCACTGGAAAGTGAACAGGCAAATCTTTCACGTGTCAATGACATATTAGGTGAGCTTGAAAAACAGGTAGGACCCTTGAAGGCACAGTCTGAGACTGCAAGAAAATATTTAATTTTCAAGAATGAACTGAAAAAACTGGATATCAATGCATTTCTTCTGGACGTTGATAAGAACAAGGAATCCCTCAAGGAATATGAGGAGAAGCTCGCAATTGTGGAAACTGATGCAGTAAGGCTAAGACAGGAGTTTGATCTTGCCAAGGATGAGTATGACAAAATTGAGGCGGAGCTTTCACAATTTGATGAAAAGATAGACGAAACAAAAAATGAAATACATGATAAAAAGCTTTCCAACCAAAAATACGAGGGTGAAATCAATGTAATTGAACAGCAGATTTTATCCTATAATCAAAATGAAGAAAATGTAAAGGAACAGCTTCAAAAGGCAAATGCTGAGCTAAAACGCTTTGGCGGGGAGCTTGAAGCACTTTATGATAAGAAGGCTTCATTGGATGAGCAGCTTGATGCTGCGGATGATGTGCTGGATCTTGCAACTGGGAAAAATGAAAAGCTTAAGCGGGCGATTGCGGATGCCGAGCAGGAAATTGAAGACTCAAAAAGTGAAATTATTGAATTTTTAAATGAAGGCGGAACGTTAAAGGCAAAGGTCGGCAGATATGACACCATGCTTGAAAACATTAATTTGCGGAAAACAGAGCTGAACCAGCGGTTTCTGGAAAGTAAAAGTGAGGAAGAAAAATATACTGCCGAGAAAGAAGCTCTTGTAAAGGACATGGAGAGCCTGAATGCGGAATATGATAATGTGTCGGCAGGCATCGCAAGGGTAAACAGTGAGCTTGAGGAAAATAACAGCGAAAGCACAAGGGCAAAGGAGGATATTGCTGCCTATAATAATCAGATTGTCAGCCTTAAATCCAAAAGGGAGGCACTGAGAAATCTTACGGAACGATATGACGGATACGGGAACAGTATCAAGAGGGTCATGGAGCAAAAAACAAACAATCCTAAGATAATCGGTGTAGTTGCTGACATTATTGATGTTGAAAAGAAATATGAGACAGCAATTGAAACCGCCCTTGGCGGAAGTATACAAAATATCGTGACAGAGGATGAAGCAACGGCAAAGTCCATGATTGAGTACCTTAAGAGTAATCGGTTTGGACGTGCTACTTTTTTACCGATAAACTCCATTGCTGCCCGAACGGAAAACAACCAAAATTTGGATAAGGAACCGGGCTTTGTAGGCATTGCTGCAAGGCTTGTTTCGTGTGACAAAAAATATCAGACGGTTATACATTATCTGCTTGGAAGAATTGTTGTTGTAGATAACATTGACCATGCAATCGCAATTTCAAGAAAATACAGGCAGTCACTCCGAATTGTCACTTTAGAAGGAGAACTGATTAATCCGGGTGGCTCCATGACAGGTGGCGCATTTAAAAATTCCTCAAATCTTTTAGGAAGAAAAAGAGAGCTTGATGAGATATCCGAGCAGATTGAGGAGACCAAAAAGCTGCTTGCGGAGTGTGAAAAGAAGCGGGAACAGCTTGTAAGAAAGCGTGAGCTTTTAAAAGAAGAAAAAGAAAAGCTGGGTGAGACAATATCCGGGCTTTCCATCAGGAAAAACACATATTCCCTTAACATGGAACAGCTTGAGAAGCGACTGGAGGAAAAGCAGAAGCAATATGCTGCCATAGCAAGGGAAAACAACGAGCTGTCAACACAGATAAAGGATATAAACCAAAATAAGGAAGAACTGCTTAACAATAATAAAAAGCAGGAGGATGCCATCAAGGGGCTTGAGACAAGGATTGAGGAGCTTGAGGAACAGCTTGTGAAGGATAAGGCGGAGCTTTCTTCTTCCTCCGATGAAATCAATCAGTTAAACCTTGACTTTAATACGGTAAAGCAGCAATATGAATTTGTTTTGCAGAATATCCAGAGAATTAAATCAGATGAAAATTTAGTCAAGGCGAATATATCTGAGCTTACCCTTAAACAAAAGAGCGGTTCAAAGGAGGTTGGCGAGCTCCAGAAGAAAATTGAGGAGCTTAAGCTTTTGCTTGAGGAAAATAATCGGATTGCATCAATTAAGGAACAAAAGCTGTCGGAGTACATAAGGCAAAAGAGTGAGCTGAATGATAGGCACAAGAACTTTTTTGACAAGAGAGAGGAGCTTTCCCAGCAGATAAACGGACTTGACAAATCCGCATTTAAGATTAATGCATCCATTGAAAAACTCTCGGAGCAAAGTGAAAGCTTGAATAATTATATGTGGGAAGAGTATGAGCTTACCTACAATTCTGCCAATGACTTCAGGGATGAGGAATTTGTTGATATCGGAAGTCTCAAGCGGGAAATATCTGCCGTAAAGGGCAAGATAAAACAGCTTGGAGACGTAAATGTAAATGCAATTGAGGATTATAAGCAGGTTGCGGAGCGATATGAGTTCCTAAAGGCGCAGCATGATGACATTGTAAAGGCAGAGGAAAATCTTAGAAATATTATTGCTGAGCTTGACCGGGCGATGAAGGAGCAGTTCTCTGAGAAGTTTAAGGACATACGGATTATGTTCTCAAAGGTATTTAAGGAATTGTTTGGAGGCGGAAAGGCAGACCTTGCACTTGTGGATGAGGAAAATATTCTTGAGACGGGTATCAAGATTATTGCACAGCCGCCAGGCAAAAAGCTCCAAAATATGATGCAGCTTTCCGGTGGAGAAAAGAGTCTGACTGCGATTGCCCTGTTGTTTGCAATTCAGTGTTTAAAGCCATCCCCGTTTTGTCTGTTGGATGAGATTGAGGCGGCACTGGACGATTCAAATGTAAAGCGGTTTGCAAAGTATTTAAACAAGCTTACAAAGGATACACAGTTTATCGTTATCACCCACAGAAAGGGAACGATGGAGGCTGCTGATATCCTTTACGGAATAACAATGCAGGAGAAGGGTGTGTCAACACTCGTATCCGTCAATATGATTGAATCTGAGCTTGATGACTAGAAAAGGCTTCAAAAAGGAGGTATATATGGACGAGGAAGTAAAGGAGAAAAAAGGCTTTTTTAAGAGACTGAAGGAAGGGCTTACCAAGACGAGAAATAACATTGCGGAAAGCTTCACAAACATATTCAAGGCAAATGAGATTGATGATGATTTTTATGATGAGCTTGAGGAGACGCTGATTATGTCCGATATGGGCTTTGAGACAACGGAAAAAATCATCGATGACTTAAAGGATAAGGTTAAGGCACTGAAAATAAAGGAAGCGGCTGCATGTAAGGAGCTTGTTATCAATATTATAAGGGACCAGATGACGGTTGACGATACGGCATATGATTTTGAAAATAAGAAAACCGTGATTCTTGTTATAGGAGTGAACGGTGTTGGCAAAACTACTTCTATAGGAAAGCTTGCGGCACAGTATAAGTCACAGGGAAAAAAGGTGCTTATGGCGGCAGCGGACACATTCCGTGCAGCAGCCATAGACCAGCTCAAAACATGGGCAACACGGGCGGGGGTTGACATTATTGCACAAAATGAAGGCTCAGACCCATCGGCAGTTGTGTTTGATGCGGTAACGGCAGCCAAGGCAAGAAATACAGATATTCTTTTGATTGATACGGCAGGAAGACTGCACAACAAGAAAAATCTGATGGATGAGCTTGGCAAAATGAGAAGAATTATCTCAAGGGAATATCCTGAGGCAAATGTGGAATCCCTGATTGTGCTTGACGGAACAACAGGTCAAAATGCGTTAGAGCAGGCAAGGCAGTTTAGCTCGGTGACCGAGATAAACGGTATTATTATTACAAAGCTGGACGGAACCGCAAAGGGCGGTATTGCAATTGCAATTCAGGCAGAGTTAAATGTTCCTGTTAAATACATAGGAATAGGAGAAAAGATTGAGGATTTGCAAAGATTTAATCCAGGCAGTTATGTTACGGCTTTGTTTGCTGATTTTGATATGAAGTCCGATATAGAGATTATCATAGATAACGATATCGAAAAAATACAGTCGGATGATGACTTATTTGATATGTAAGAAACATGATTTAAAGAAAGATAGGAGTGTTTTAAATGTTGACATTAGAGAAATTTGAGGAGGCATATGAGGTAGTAAGCAAGGTTGTTCATACAACAAGCCTGATAGAAAGTGAATTTTTTTCATCAATCTGCGGGAACAGGGTGTATTTAAAGCCTGAAAATATGCAGCTTACGGGAGCATATAAAATTCGTGGTGCCTACTACAAAATCAGTACCATGTCTGAGGAGGACAGGGAAAAAGGACTTATCACTGCTTCTGCAGGAAATCATGCCCAAGGTGTTGCCTATGCTGCAAAGGCATATGGCGTAAAGGCTGTTATCGTTATGCCTACATCAACACCATTGATAAAGGTGAACCGGACAAAGGCATATGGAGCAGATGTTGTTTTGTATGGTGAGGTTTATGATGAGTCCTGTCAATATGCACTCAAGCTTGCAGAGGAAAAGGGATATACATTTATACATCCGTTTGATGACCTTGATGTTGCAACCGGTCAAAGTACGGTCGCAATGGAAATCATAAAGGAGCTTCCATTTGTTGACAAGATTTTAGTCCCTGTGGGCGGTGGCGGACTTGCAACAGGTGTATCCACCCTTGCAAAGATGCTGAATCCGGGAATTCAGGTTATCGGAGTCGAGCCAAAGGGGGCGGCATGTCTGAAAGAGTCCTTTGCAAACAATGAGGTGACAACGCTTCCGAATATCGATACGATAGCAGACGGTACGGCAGTAAAAACGCCGGGAAGTAAAATATTCCCATATCTTATGGAAAATCTGGATGATATTATTACTGTTGAGGACAGCGAGCTGATTGTAGCATTTCTTGATATGCTGGAAAATCACAAGATGCTTGTGGAAAACAGCGGCTTACTTACGGTGGCTGCCTTAAAGCATTTGGAGCCGAAGGGGGAAAAGGTTGTCAGCATTTTAAGCGGTGGCAATATGGATGTAATTACATTTTCATCTGTCGTACAGCATGGTCTGATTGCAAGAAGCCGTATTTTCACTGTGTCAACACTGCTTCCGGACAAGCCGGGTGAATTGCAGCGTATATCAGGCATAATAGCGGAGGAAAACGGAAATATCATTAAGCTGGAGCACAACCAGTTTGTAACCGTAAACCGTAACTCGGCAGTTGAGCTTGTTCTGACAATCGAAGCATTTGGTCCTGAGCATAAGGAGCGTATTTTAAAGGTGCTGAATGATCAGGGCTACCGACCAATAGAGAAAAAGCCGAAGGCTATATTTTAAGTATGAAAGATAACAATAAAAAAGGCTATGCATATGCCATTGATTTGGGAAGCACATGTATTGACGCCGTTATTTTGGATTTGGATACGGGACAAAGGCTATCGGAACGAAGCTTTAAAAACAGGCAGTCACTGTATGGCAGTGATGTAATTAACCGGATCCTTGCTGCTGTTGACAAAAAAAAGCTCCTGACCATGAAGAAAATGGTCTGTGATGATTTGAGAAGCAATGCAAAGGATATGCTTGAGGAACTTACACTTTTGCCTGAGGACATCAAAAAAATATGCATATGCGGAAATGCAACCATGATTAGTATTCTTTTGGAATATGATTTGGAGAGTATGGGACACGCACCATTTGCGACGAAGCTTGAAAAGTCTGTAAGTACTTCCTCGTCAATTTTGTTTGAGGATGATTATTTTTTTGGTGCACCGCTTATTTTGTCGGGGACGGCAAGTGCATTTATCGGCGGTGATATATTGTCTGGGATGACTTATATAGAAAACAGCCTGCTTCCAACATGGCATGACGGCAAAACGGGTAACTGGATGTTTCTTGATTTGGGAACTAACGGCGAGATGGTGGTGGTTTCAGGTGGGAAATATTATGCAACATCTGCGTCCTGTGGACCTGCCTTTGAGGGATGCACAAGAAAGCAACATGTATACGGCAGTAACACATTAGATGCCATTGCACTTGGATGTAGGACAAAAAACATATCGGTTTATGGAACGCTGAAGGAGCCATTTGACAAGAAGGGAATCACAATATCAGGGATTACGCTTACCGCTGACATCATACGGGAAATTTTGCTTGCCAAGGCGGCAATCCGAACGGGGATTGACTTTCTGCTGGCAGAGGCAGGTCTTAATGAGGAGGATATGGATGTGGTATTTCTAGCAGGCGGCTTTGGTTTTCACCTGAATTTGGACACGGCATATTACATTGGGCTGCTTCCTGAAAAATTTAAGGGAAAGGTAAGAGTGATTGGAAATGCGTCGCTTGCAGGTGCGTGCAGTATTTGTCTTGACGACGGAATGTCCGAATATATGAATGCATACATCGGAGAAAATAAAATAAACGTGTTACAGCTTGCAGATAAAAGCCTGTATCAGGAAAAGCTTATATCAAACATGACATTGGCTTAAAGGAGTTTTTATGAGTATTCAGATGGATTTTAAATTTATCGATTTTTTGTTCAAGTATACATCGGGTAAAATTGATGAAATGCCCCTGTATCAGGGAAATGATGTATCGGAGTTTATGGCAGCAAAGGAAAGCATGGATGTAACATATGCGTCTCCAAATAAAAAGGGCGTGTCGGCTGTAGCTGTAAAAAGGCTGTATGATACACTTGCGGCGGATGAAACCATTCATCTTTGCAGCTTTGGGATGATGGTGGATGGAGAGGTGATTGCCGAGTATTACAGGGAACCGTACAAAAGGAACTACCGCCGTGTATCATTTTCAATGTGCAAATCGATTATTTCCATGGCAGTGGGAATTGCAGAGCATGAGGGGCTGTTATCCCTGAATGAAAAGCTGGCAGACATATTTCCTGCACATGACGGTGTTTTTTTTAAGCGGGGTATGAAGGAGATTACCATAAAAAATCTTCTTACAATGACAAGCTGTGTAAGCTTTGATGAGGTGGGCTCCGTGTTTGCAATGGATTGGCGGAGGGCATATATGAGCAGTGATATTTCCCTTGTGCCTGCGTCTGGATTTAGTTATAACAGCATGAATACCTATATGCTTGCTGCCATACTCGTTAAGCGTACAGGTAAGTCTGTTATGGATTATCTTACAGAAAAGCTCTTTGCTTTTATGGATATCTATGATATAACATGGGATAAATGTCCCATGGGAATTGAAAAGGGTGGGTTTGGAATGAAGCTTTCCATCGTTGATATGCTAAAGCTTGGACAGTTGTATTTAAACGACGGAGCGTGGATGGTAAACGGTGAAAAAAAGCAGCTTGTTCCCAGGGAATGGGTGGGGGAATCCACGAAAATGCATGTCAGGCTGGACCGGAATAACATAGCAGGCTACGGATATCAAATATGGCTGCTTACAGACGGAAGCTTTCTGTATAACGGAGTGTTTGGACAAAATGTATACGTAAACAGGGACAGGGGGATTGTGATTGCAACGACGGCGTCCGCCTGTGATATCTTTCCTGACGGAAGGATTGTTAAGCTATTGGCTGAGTTTGCTGCCTGTGATGACAATTTTAAACGGGACATGATAAACAGAAGCTTTTATTTTAAGGGTTCCATTTTAGACCAATATATGAAAAAGCTGCATGACCTGGCACCAAATTCTGCAAAGCGGTTCAGGCAGTATTTCGGTACACATTTTGGAACGGAATATAAATTTGATGAATATGCGGGAAGCATACTTCCAATTTCCATACAGTGCATGTATTCGGTGTACCAGACGGGAATCAAGAGTATTTTGCTTGGATTTCGGCATGATAGCCTGTATTTTAAAGTATGCGAAGACGGCATTATATATAACATAAGGCTTGGCTATAAAAAAGGTGAACCTTATGTGTATCAACTACTTGAAATTAAAGGAAAAAGCTTTCCCATTGCTGCAGGTGCTGCAGTTGCGTTTGATGAGGACGACAAGCCTGTACTCAAGATAAAAATAATTTATCTGGAGGAGGTTGGAATTATGAGCTTTAAGCTTATGTTTGAAGGCAGTAAGCTTACGCTTAAGACAATGGAGCTTCCAAGGCTGTATCACGTGGCAGGAAAGCTTTCCAAGGAGGAGTATATTAAAAAGAAAAATTATAAAATACCAATCAGAAATATTTTAGATACTCCGGACTATATGAAATATAAGCTGAAAAAGGTGCTTGAGCCTGTGGTTACAGGCAGAGCTGATTTATAAAGGATAATGGTGCAAAAATGCAAATGAAAACAATCGCCAGCGGAAGCAGTGGAAACTGTATTTATGCCGGCAATGATAACACCACACTTCTTGTGGATGTGGGAATAAGTAAAAAAAGAATAAAGGAAGGGCTTGAGGAAATCAACCTTGATTTGTCTGATGTTGACGGAATTTTGATTACACATGAGCATATTGACCATGTAAAAGCATTGGGTGTCATATCGAGAAGCTGTGACATTCCAATTTATGCAACGGCTGATACGTGCAGCGAGCTATGCAGCATGAAAGCACTGGGTGAGTTTAACAGTGAGCTGCTTGTTCCAATTTTGCCGGATGTAAGCTTTTGCATAGGAAGTATTACGGTAGAGCCCCACAGTATATGGCATGATGCCGCAGACCCCGTGTGCTACAGTCTTACCTGTGACGGAAAGAAAATATCCATCGCAACGGATTTGGGTGATTATGATGATTATCTGATACATGCACTTAAAAATTCTGATATATTGCTTGTTGAGGCAAACCATGACATACGGATGCTGCAGGTGGGACCGTACCCTTACGATGTCAAGCAGAGGATTTTGGGGAAACGGGGGCATCTGTCTAATGAAGCAGGTGGAAGACTGATACGGACCCTTTTAAATGACCACATAAAAAGCATTATTTTAGGGCATTTAAGCGAAAAGAATAATTATCCGGAGCTTGCCTATGAGGCTGTAAAAAATGAGCTTTCGGGAAATGAATATGCAGATGACGTAAGGGAGTTCAACCTGACTGTTGCGGGAAGAAATACGCCGGGCAGTCTTGTATGTCTGTAGTGGAAGCAAGAACAAGACTTACGATGAAATAAAAATATACATAAGCAGGGAAGCAGGAGGATAACAAAAGGATGAAAAAGACAATTATAACGGTGTTGGGCAAGGATAAGGTTGGTATTATTGCCAAGGTATGCGTGTATCTTTCACAAAACAGCATTAATATTCTTGATATTGCACAGACAATCGTAGACGGATATTTCAATATGATGATGGTTGTGGATACGTCAGCAGCCACAAAGGACCATGTCATGATTGCTGATGAGCTTTCAGATATAGGCGACGAGCTTGGCGTTCAGATTAAGGCACAGCAGGAAGAAATTTTCGATATGATGCACAGATTGTAAAATGCAAGAGAAAGGTCAGACATATGATTAGTATCAATGAAGTTATAGAAACAAACGAAATGATTCAGAAAATGAATTTGGATGTCAGAACCATCACAATGGGAATCAGTCTTCTTGATTGTGTCGGTAAGGATTTACAGGATACCTGTGACAAAATTTATAAAAAGATAACTGAGTCCGCAAAGGATCTTGTGGCAACAGGACAGGACATATCCAAAAAATACGGTATTCCAATCGTGCACAAAAGAATATCAGTAACTCCGATTGCACTGGTTGGCGGTTCAGTGTGCAAAAGCACGGCAGATTTTGTTGAGATAGCCAAAACGCTTGACGCAGCAGCAACAACATGCAATGTCAATTTTATTGGTGGATACTCTGCACTTGTATCAAAGGGGATGACAAGTGCGGATGAGCTTTTAATACGTTCTATCCCGCAGGCACTTGCTGTTACATCTAAGGTGTGCAGCTCCATTAATACAGGCTCCACCAAAACAGGAATTAACATGGATGCAGTCAAGCTAATCGGAGAGATAATCCGTGAGACGGCAGAGCTTACGAAGGAGGAGGGTTCCATCGGCTGTGCCAAGTTTGTCGTATTTTGTAATGCACCTGATGACAATCCGTTTATGGCAGGTGCGTTTCACGGTGTCACGGAGGCTGACAGAATCATAAACGTGGGCGTAAGCGGTCCGGGTGTCGTAAAGGCAGCCATTGAGTCCGTCCGCGGAAAGGATTTTGAGGTGCTTTGTGAGACAATCAAGAAAACGGCATTTAAGATTACAAGAGTTGGGCAGCTTGTTGCAAAGGAAGCATCCGAGCGGCTTAAAATTCCGTTTGGAATTATTGATTTATCCCTTGCTCCAACTCCTGCCGTGGGAGACAGCGTAGGTGAAATATTGGAGGAAATCGGACTTGAATATGCAGGAGCACCGGGAACCACGGCGGCACTTGCAATGTTAAACGATCAAGTGAAAAAGGGTGGTGTTATGGCATCGTCATATGTGGGCGGCTTAAGCGGGGCATTTATTCCCGTAAGTGAAGACCAGAGAATGATAGATGCTGTATCTGCAGGTGCACTTACCCTTGAGAAGCTTGAGGCAATGACCTGCGTGTGCTCGGTCGGTCTTGATATGATAGCCATACCGGGTGACACAAAGGCAACAACGATTTCAGGAATCATTGCAGATGAAATGGCACTTGGAATGGTAAACCAGAAAACAACAGCCGTAAGAATCATACCTGTTATAGGCAAGGACGTAGGAGACACAGTGGAATTTGGAGGGCTTTTAGGCTATGCTCCGATTATGCCGGTCAACAAATATTCCTGCGATGCATTTATAAACCGCGGCGGCAGAATACCTGCACCGATTCACAGCTTTAAAAATTAAGCAAAAGGAGTTACAAGTATATGTCCCTTGCCTTGAAAGAACGGATTTTAATGAATATAGAAAAGCCTGCCAGATACATCGGAAATGAAGTCAACATGGTGAAAAAAAATCCCTGTGACGTGGATGTGAGAATTGCCATGTGTTTTCCTGATGTCTATGAGATTGGCATGTCATATCTTGGAATACAGATTATATATGACATGTTTAACAGGAGAATGGATACATACTGCGAGAGGGTTTACAGTCCATGGCCTGATTTGGATAAGGTGATGAGAGAGGAGAAGATACCTCTCTTTTCCCTGGAAACACAATCTCCCATAAGTGAGTTTGATATGCTGGGAATTACAATCCAGTACGAAATGTGTTATACGAATATATTGCAGGTAATCGATTTAGCAGGGATACCTATATTTGCAGGGGACAGAAAAAAGGGTGACCCACTTGTAATTGGGGGAGGACCATGCACGGTCAACCCGGAACCGATAGCGGATTTTTTTGACATGTTTTATATCGGGGAGGCGGAAACCTCCTATGATGAACTGATTGATTTGATTAAGGTATATAAAAAATCAGATATGACAAGGGAGGCATTTTTAAGGGAGGCTTCCCACATTTCAGGCATTTATGTACCGTCGCTGTACGAGGTGGCTTATCATGCGGACGGAACAATCAAAAGTGTGCTGCCCCTTTATGATGATGTACCTGCCAAAGTAAAACGGCAGGTGGTGACGGATTTTAAGGCAGTGACCTATCCGCTTACGCCTGTAGTGCCATATCTTCAGGCAACGCAGGACAGGGTATGTCTTGAGATTATGCGGGGCTGTATACGCGGATGCAGGTTTTGCCAGGCGGGAATGATTTACCGTCCCACAAGACAAAAGAATGTGGAGCTGCTGAAAGGCTATGCAAGGCAAATGCTTGACGGTACAGGGTATGAGGAAATTTCCCTGAGTTCGCTCAGCTCAAGTGACTATCAGTATTTGGACGAGCTTTTGAATTACCTGATATCCTTAAAGGAGACGGACCATGTCAATGTATCGCTGCCATCACTTCGTATCGATGCATTTTCCCTTGACGTTATGAGCAAGGTTCAGGATATAAAAAAGAGCTCGCTTACCTTTGCCGCTGAGGCAGGCTCCCAAAGGCTTCGTGACGTTATCAATAAAGGGATAACCGAGGAGGACATTTTAAACGGAAGCAGACAGGCATTTTTGGGCGGCTGGGATAAGGTGAAGCTTTATTTTATGATGGGACTTCCCACAGAGCAGGATGCGGATTTGCTCGGTATTGCGGAGCTGGCGGAAAAAATATCCGAGGAATATTTCGATGCAGTTCCGAAGGAAAAGAGAAACGGACGTGTCATGGTGAATGCGTCGTCCTCCTTTTTCGTTCCAAAGCCCTTTACACCGTTTCAGTGGGCACCTATGATAAACGGGGAGGAATATAAGCGGAGAGCTTATTTTGTAAAGGATGCGTTCCTGTCGCAAAAAAATAAAAAAAGTCTTAAGTTCACTTACCACGATGCGGGGATATCCGTTCTTGAGGGAGTTTTGGCACGGGGAGACAGGCGGCTTTGTAAAAGTATTTATGACACCTATAAAAAGGGTGCCATATTTGACGCATGGACGGAATTTTTTGATATGGACAGATATATTACCTCCTTTGAGGAAAATGGAATTGACATGGATTTTTATACGGCACGTACAAGAAGGGATGATGAGGTCTTTCCGTGGGACCACATTGACGCAGGCGTTTCGAAAGCATTTTTGCTCAAGGAATGGAAACGGGCAAGGGAGGGTGTTGTAACACCAAACTGCAGGATGAAATGTCAGGGTTGCGGTTCTGCCGTGTATGGAGGAGGTGTCTGCTTTGAAGCTTAGAATCAAATATGAAAAAACAGGTGTGTTAAGGTTTATCGGACATCTTGACGTCATGCGGTATTTTCAAAAGGCAATCAGGCGTGCAAAGCTGGATGTAGCTTACTCAAAAGGCTTTTCGCCACATCAGATTATATCTTTTGCGGCACCGATGCCCCTTGGTATGACGTCCGGGGGAGAATATTTTGACGGGGAATTTGTATCCGTAACGACGGCGGAGGACATGAAACATAAGCTGAATGCCAAAATGGCAGACGGTATCAGGGTATTGGATATCACCATGCTGCCGGAAAACGCAAAAAATTCCATGTCGGTTGTGACAGCATCGGATTATTTTGTGTATACCAATGAAGAATGTGAAAGCGATAATATGGAAGCTTTGATTTCCAGACTGGATGAATTAATGCAATGTGAGCGTATAGAGGTGCTGAAAAAGACAAAAACCAGAGAGGAGCTGTCAGATATAAAGCCATATATATACGAGCTTAAGGAATTTTCCTGCACTATAACCGAAAATGGTGTGGATGACAGAAAGCGGGGCATTTATATGCTGCTTGCGTCGGGAAGCAGAATGAATATAAAGCCTGACTCTGTACTCGGGGCACTTACAGGTCTTGCAGGTGTGGAATATGACCCTTATGATTACAGGGTACACCGGCTTGAGACATACATGGGAGAGCGGGATTGTCTGGAACCGCTTTTGCGGGCAGGAGACACGTTTTAGTGAAAGAGGGTTTGATATTATGGATACAAAATTTGTTATGACAAAAATACAAGGAATAACAGTAGGATGTACCATCAAAGATGGAACACCCGTGGATATCAGATGCTATGAGGAAGAATCCCTGATTGGAAATGTATACATTGCAAAGGTTTCTAATATAGTAAAAAATATTAATGCGGCATTTGTTGATATCCAAAAAGGTGCAACCGGTTATCTGCCCCTTGAGGATTATGACGGTGATGTACCGCTCAAGGTAGGACATGAGTTAATTGTACAGGTGACTAAGGACGGCATGAAGACAAAGCAGCCCATGGTTACGACACACATATCACTAAATGGTGAATACACGGCAATCCGTCGTGTCGGTTCCATTGGAGTATCTGCCAAAATAAAGGGGGACGCACTAAGGAAGCACCTTAAGGGAATCGCCAAGGCTGCACTGGATGATATAAGAGAGGAATGTCTGTGTGCAGAAACGGATTACGGTATTATATTTCGGACAAAGACGGCGGATTTTTATTCAGATGAAAGCCATACGGAGGAAGAAATAAAGGAATATGAGGACATGCTGTATCAGGATGTGATTCAAACAATAAAAAGACTTGATGAAATGCTTTACAGGGCAAGGTATCTGAACCTTTATTCCGTTATAAGACCTTGTGATGAATATATCAAGGACTTGGCAGGAATGCGTGGAAGTGTAACGGTTATTACGGATGATAAGGATATCCACGACAATATTGTCAATCAGAACGTCGTATCTGCCGTTGAATTTTATGATGACCAAATGCGTTCCTTAGATGCATGTTATGGAATAAGCAATTCCATAAGAAGGAGTCTGCAAAAGAGAGTAGAGCTTAAATCGGGCGGCTATCTCATTATCGAAAATACGGAGGCAATGACGGTCATTGACGTCAACAGTGGAAAATCAATTAACAGAAGAAAAAAAGAGGATGAAATATATAAGATTAACATTGAGGCGGTCAGGGAAATCGGAAGGCAGATTAAGCTTCGGAATATAAGCGGAATTATCATTATCGATTTTATAAGCATGACCATTCCCCAAAATATCAGCAGGCTCTTGAATGAGTTAAAGCATGTAACAGCTTTTGACTACGTTGGTGTAAATGTGTTCGAAATGACAAGGCTTGGCCTTGTGGAAATGACAAGAAAGAAGCAGCGGAGACCACTTCACGAGGTATTTACGCAATTTGACTCTTGACTTTGTCTTGTCAGGGTGCTATATTATGTGAGTATGCCGCACAGTGAGGTCAAAGTCTGCCCGATGGCAGCACCGAAGCTGGCGAGTAATGATAATAGGAGGTAACCATATGTACGCAGTTATAGCAACAGGCGGTAAGCAGTACAAGGTAGCTGAAGGAGATGTCATTAAGGTTGAGAAGCTTAATGCAGAGGAAGGCTCTGAGGTATCATTTGATGTTGTTGCAGTAAACACTGACAAAGATATGATTTGTGGTGAGGCTTGCAAAAATGCTTCAGTAAAGGCAACTGTTCTTGGCGAGGGTAAAGGCAAGAAGGTTGTTGTATACAAGTACAAGAGAAAGACCGGCTATCACAAGAAGCAGGGACACAGACAGCCTTATACACAGGTCAAGATTAAAGCGATTAACGCTTAATGATGATAGTATGATTAAGGTAGTATTTTACAAAAATCCTGTCGGGACATACATGGGGTTTTCGCTGGAGGGACATGCGGGATATGCCGCAAAGGGAAAGGATATCCTTTGTGCAGCAGTCACGGCACTTTCCTTTAACACGATAAATTCCATAGAAGCCTTGACTGACAATAAGGCAAGGGTTGAGACAGGAGATTCGGGAAATCTGAAATTTAAATTTGAGTCCCCATCAGACGAGAGGGGGCAGTTGCTCATACAATCGCTTGTGATAGGTCTTACGGATTTATACAAGGAGTATGGTGACGGATTTATAGGAATATACTTCAAGGAGGTGTAACTATGTTAAGAATGGATTTACAGTTCTTTGCTCATAAGAAGGGTGTCGGTTCCACGAAGAACGGCAGAGATTCAGAGTCAAAGAGACTTGGTGCGAAAAGAGCAGATTGTCAGTTCGTAAAGGCTGGTAATATTTTATACAGACAGCGCGGAACCAAGATACATCCTGGTGTAAATGTTGGTCGCGGTAGTGACGATACTTTATTTGCACTTGTTGATGGTGTTGTAAAGTATGAGAGAAAGGGTAGAGACAAGAAGCAGGTTTCTGTCTATCCTGTAGCATCAGCAAAGTAGTTTATTAGAAAGCTGTTGTACCGGCTGCCCGGTGTGACAGCTTTTTATTACTTTATAGGGAGGCACAGGCAAATGTTTGCAGATAGGGCAAAAATATTCATCAGATCCGGAAAAGGCGGAGACGGACATGTATCATTCAGACGTGAGCTGTATGTGCCAAACGGAGGTCCGGATGGTGGAGACGGCGGAGACGGCGGAGATGTTATATTCGTTGTTGACCCCGGATTAAATACACTGACAGATTTCAGACATGTAAGAAAATATAAGGCGGAGGACGGCGAGGAAGGCGGAAAAAGAAACTGCCACGGAGCAAATGGCAAAGATGTTATTTTGAAGGTTCCTGCAGGTACGGTTGTCAAGGATTTTGAGACGGGCAAGGTGATTCTTGACATGTCAAACAAAACAGAGCCGGTCACACTGTTAAAGGGCGGCAGGGGAGGAAAAGGGAACAAACAGTATGTCACTGCCGTTATGCAGGCACCGAAGTATGCACAGCCGGGAAAGCCTGCAAAGGAGCTTTGGGTTACCCTTGAGCTTAAAATGATTGCAGATGTGGGACTGGTAGGATTTCCAAATGTGGGTAAATCCACATTTCTTTCCAGAGTTACAAACGCTAAGCCGAAAATAGCAGATTACCATTTCACAACGCTGACTCCAAATTTGGGTGTTGTGGATTTGGGCGAAAAGAACGGATTTGTTATTGCGGATATTCCAGGAATCATCGAGGGCGCTTCTGAGGGAGTGGGACTTGGAATCGAATTTTTAAGGCATATTGAGAGAACAAAGGTGTTAATTCATATTGTTGATGCGGCATCTACTGAGGGCAGGGATCCTATTGTAGATATAGAAGCCATAAATAAGGAGCTTACGGCTTATAATGAACAGCTTGCGTCAAGACCGCAGGTAATAGCGGCAAATAAGTGCGATGCACTGTCACCGGAGGACTACGAGACTGTCATTACACTTATGCGTGAGGAATATGAACCGAAGGGAATCAAGGTGTTCCCAATCTCAGCAGTTTCCGGTCAGGGACTGAAAGAGCTGTTATGGTATGTAAATGATTTGGTAAAGACAGCCCCTGACGAAATCATAGAATTTTTGCCTGAAATGGACCTGAATACGATGGATGATCCTGACTTACCCTTTGAGGTTACAAAATCGCCTGACAGGGAGCATGTATTTATTGTTGAAGGTCCGCGAATTGAGAGAATGCTTGGATACACCAATCTCGAATCGGAGAAGGGCTTTGCATTTTTTCAGCAGTTCCTCAAGGATAACGGAATTTTGGATATGCTTGAGGAGCTTGGAATTGAGGAGGGCGATACAGTCAAGCTGTACGGTCTGGAATTTGATTATTATAAGTAGTTTTAAATAGCCATGAGGAGCAGAGTATGACAAGTAAGGAAAGAGCACATTTAAAAGGGCTTGCCATGAATATGGATGCAATCATAAATGTGGGAAAATCAGGTGTGACACCTGAGCTTACGGAGGCAGTGGACGAGGCACTGGAAAAGCGTGAGCTCATTAAAATAAGTGTTTTAAAAAATTGTATTGACGACCCGCGGGAGATTGCATGCTCTCTTGCTGAAAGAACGAGAAGTCAGGTTGTGCAGGTTATAGGAAAGAAAATCGTTTTATACAGGTTGAATAAGAACAAAAAAAATAACAGGTGAAATATTTGAATGGGAAGCTGTATTGGAATTTACGGGGGCACCTTTAACCCCATACACAATGGTCATGTTATGCTTATAAAAAGTGCGCTTGCCCAGTATAGGGATATGGAGCGTCTTATTCTGATGCCGAATAATATCCCTGCCTACAAAGAAAATGAGGACATTATTTCACCAAAACACAGGCTTGCAATGCTAGGGCTTGTGGCATCTGAACATGATTTGGTTTCGGTTTCGGATATGGAAATAAAGAGAGGCGGACTGACTTATACCTATGACACGCTTTGTGAAATCATGAATGGCGGACAGGTGTCAAAAATTTATTTTATGGCAGGCTCTGACTCATTGATGAGTATAAGAAAATGGCATAAATACAAAGAAATTCTTAAGCTGTGTACACTGCTTATTGCAAGGCGTAAAGAGGATTATGACCAAATGGAAGCATTTCTCTGTGGTTTGAAAAAGGATGTTGATTTTTTTGATATTCAATTTATCGATATGGGGTATATAGATGCATCATCATCAGCCATAAGAAAAAAAATATCCGATGGCAATATGCCCTATGGATTATTACCGGATTCTGTTGTAAAATATATTGAAAAAAATAGGTTATATGGGTGGACAGGCTATGACACGTGAAAAAATGTTAATCAGGCTGAAAGGCAAAATAAATGAAAAGCGGTTTGAACATTCACTCGGTGTGGAATATACGGCGGCGGCACTTGCAATGGTTCATGGAGCAAATATTGAAAAGGCAAGGCTGGCAGGGCTTTTGCATGATTGTGCAAAAGGTCTTGCAACAAAGGAAAAGCTGGAAAAGGCAAGAAAGCACAATATACCAATCAACAAAATAGAGGAAAAAAATCCAGATATGCTTCATGCCAAGCTTGGTGCATTTTATGCAAAATATAAGTATGACGTGGACGACGAGGAGATTTTGTCGGCAATTGCGGTGCATACGACGGGGAAGCCGAACATGACGCTGCTTGAAAAAATTATTTTTGTGGCTGATTATATTGAGCCAAACAGAAAATCTTTAAAGGATATGGAGGAAATACGAAAAGAGGCATTTACGGATCTTGATCAGTGTATTGTACATATCCTGCAAAATACACTGATATTTCTGGAGCAAAGAGGCGGAGATATTGATTACATGTCAAAGCTGACATACAATTATTATGTAAATAATTCTAAATAGGGAGGTAGTATGGAGTCTAAAGAATACTGCAGGCTTGTAGCAGATGCGTTACAGGATAAAAAGGGAAATGACATAAAGATTATTGATATAAGGGAGATATCCTCCATGGGGGATTATTTCATTATAGCGGATGGCTTAAACCGAAATCAGGTTCAGGCTATGTGTGATGCGGTTGAGGAGGTTTTATCTGCTGCGGGAGCAAAGCTTAAAAATAGAGAAGGATATGCAAATGGAGGATGGATTTTGTTGGATTACTATGATATAATAGTCCATATATTTTCTGAGGAAGAACGGAACTTTTATGATTTAGAGCATATATGGCGTGACGGTATTCAAGTGCAGTTGGGAGATTTATAGAAGTCAATGAATTCTAATAAAATGATGAACGACAATTACAGAAGGATAAATCAGATCTCAGCCAGATGTATGAGAGTCATTGTTTTGATGCTGCTCATAATGTTTGGCTATTGCTATTTTACAACAGACATTGATTTGGCACTTCTGATTATTTTCTTTGCGTCGTCCGTTATTATTGCGCTGATTCCCACGTTGGTAGTAAATGTATTTAAGTTTGACAGCTCACCCGCAACAAAGCATGTGGTTATTCTTTGTATTTGTATCATAGCCACGTTGATGCTTACGCTGTTTTCATCCTATGCGTATCCGGTCATGCTGTTCCCGATACTGTTGGCATCTTTATACTACAATCAGACTCTGGTGCTTTTTACGTCGCTGCTGATGACCTGCGGCATATTTATATCAGATATATTTTCTCTCAAGTTCAGTGAGTTTTTTATCGGCTGTAAATACGATAATATCGTTGATGTCCTTATCGGTTGTACGGTTCCACACATTTTGATTGTTTTCGGGATGTCCGTTATTGCATACTTTATCGTGGAACGAAATGCAATGATGATTAAGACAGCCGTGGATACCGCCGTAACGATGCAGGAAAATCAGAAGGGGCTTATCTATTCCTTTGCGGAGATTAGTGAGAGCAAGTCAAAGTACACGGGAGAGCACATTAAACGTGTTGCCGAATATATGAGAGTGCTTGGAAAGGCGTCAGGCTTTGAGGATGATTATGTGGAAAAGCTTGCAACCGCATCCATGATGCATGATATCGGCAAGCTGATGATCAGCGAGGAAATCCTGGATAAACCGGACAAGCTTACCGATGAAGAATATGAAATTATGAAAAACCATGTGTTATATGGTGAAGCACTGCTTAAAAACTGTCCTGGTGAAATGCTGCATTTGGCATGTATTCTTGCCAAGGAGCACCATGAGAGGTGGGACGGAACAGGATACTTGGGCATGAAGGGGGAGGAAATTGCATACATAAGCCGTCTGATGGCAGTATGTGATGTTTTTGATGCACTTACGTCAGACCGATATTACAAAAAAGGCTGGTCGCTGGAGGACACTTTCGATGAAATTGTGCGTCTGAGCGGAAAGCATTTTGATCCAAAGGTTATCAAGCTCTTTATTCAGCATTATGATGAATTTAAAGCGATACATAACAAGATACCTGACAAACAAAAATATTAGCTGTATACCGGAGGTATAGTATGTTCAGAGTAATAAATGAATATATGAGCAAGGTTAATTTACAGTCAAATGACCATATCCGAAACAAATTAATCACGTATTTAGATGCGTGTGAGGATGTTGAATATTATACCGTGACCGTAAATTATAACATATACGTCGTAGATATCAGGACGAAGGAATATACAATTGAATATGCGGAAAAGATATTTAAGGACTTTAACCGCAGCATTGCCTATCCGTACTCTGCGTTGTATGTGAGATTTAATGAGGGAAAATGTGTAAGATACCGCTATCTTACATCAAAAGAAAATAAAGATGCATTTTATTGCGATATTATTATAAGTTAAAGGAGGATTTATCTATGCCATTTATTAATTCAAAGGTAAGTACAAAGGTTTCAAAGGAACAGGAGCAGGAGATAAAAACCATGCTGGCACAGGCAGCCGGGGAGGTACTTGGCAAGGGTGAAAACTGGCTTATGGTAGGGATTGAGCCGGAATGTACCTTGTATTTCAGAGGCGATGACAGCCAGCCTTCGGCATTTGTGGATGTAAGCATCTACGGCGGTGAGAATAAGCAGGCGTTTAGCACCTTCACAGGCAGGGTGTGCGATATCATGAAGCAGGTGTTAAACATATCACCGGACCGTGTGTATGTAAAGTACTATGCAACCTCAAATTGGGGCTGGAACGGTTCCAATTTTTAATTTGATGGGAAGATAAATATGAGGATTAACCATGAATAAAAAGCTTCTTATTGTAATCATTATTCAGCTTTTGATTGTACTGTTTTTTCTTGGTATTCTTGTAGGGAAAAAACTGGAAAGCAAAAATGCGGCAAAGAGCAATACGGATACTGGTTCGGCTGTCTCCACGGCATCGGAAGAAATTGCAGGCGGGGAGGCAGTGACAACGACAGAGGCATCTGAGCAGTCAGAACAGTCTGCACAGACGGAGGATACTGTGACAGTGGAACGCGATGTGGATTATGGGGCAATGGATGTTCCGGAGCCTACCACAGATGACTGGCTTTTTGCAAAGGGCAGTAAAATTGTGGACAAGTATGGCAACGAGGTTTGGCTTACAGGTGTAAACTGGTTTGGATATAACACAGGCACCAATACTTTTGACGGGCTGTGGGCATCCGATCTGAACCAGTCCATTCAGGAAATTGCAAATCATGGCTTTAATATTATCAGAGTTCCGATTTCTGCAGAGCTTATCTTGTCCTGGTCAAAGGGAGAGTACCCTGATGCCAACTTCAATCAGGCGACGAATGATTACCTGGTAGGCATGGATAGTCTTCAGATATTTGAGTATGTTGTTGGACAGTGCAGGGCCAACGGTCTTAAGCTTATTATTGACATACACAGTGCTGAGACAAATGCAAGCGGGCACACTGTTAATTTGTGGTATACGGATAAAATATCAACAAGTGATTATTTGGCGTCACTTTCATGGATGGCGGACCGATATAAAAATGACGATACCATTCTGGTTTACGACCTGAAAAATGAACCCCACGGTAAGCCTTATGAGGGGGCTGGTGCTGCAAAGTGGGATAATTCAACGGATGCAAACAATTGGAAGTATGTTGCCGAGCAGGCGGCAAACGCTGTGCTGGAAAAAAATCCAAACGTACTTGTATTTGTTGAGGGAATAGAGATTTATCCCACTGACATTAAGAAAAATGGCGATTTTTCCTCCACCGATGAAAAGGATTACTACTTTAACTGGTGGGGCGGAAACTTAAGAGGTGTTGCGGATCATCCCGTTGATTTGGGTAAATATCAGGATAAGCTTGTATATTCACCCCATGATTACGGACCGACGGTTTACGAGCAGCCGTGGTTTCAGGGGGATTATGATTATGACAGCCTGATGAAGGATTGCTGGAAGGATAACTGGTTTTATATATATGAGCAAAATATTGCGCCACTTCACATTGGTGAGTGGGGCGGTTTTATGACAGAGCCAAACATTACGTGGATGACTTATATGCGTCAGCTCATAAAAGAACACAGACTTCACCACACATTTTGGTGTTTTAATGCCAACTCAGGAGATACGGGCGGACTTGTGCTAGATGACTTTACAACATGGGATGAGGAAAAATATGCATTTGTAAAGGAAGTTTTATGGAGTGACAACGGAAAATTTATCGGACTTGACCACGAGATACCTCTCGGCATAAATGGTATAAGTCTGTGGGATTATTATAACTAACAAAAACATATATAAAGGAGACAAAAAAATGAGTAGAAAACCTGTAGTTTTAATGGTACTTGACGGATATGGCTTAAGTGACAAGACAGAGGGAAATGCAATTGCACTTGCAAATACTCCTGTTATGGATAAGCTTATGGCAGAGGCTGCCTTTGCAAAAGGAAATGCTTCGGGACTTCATGTGGGACTTCCTGACGGACAGATGGGTAATTCTGAGGTTGGTCATATGAATATAGGAGCAGGAAGAATCATATATCAGGAGCTTACAAGAATTACAAAGTCCATTGAGGATGGAGATTTCTTTGAAAATGAGGAAATGCTTGCGGCAATCAACAATTGTAAGAAGCACAATTCAGATCTTCACCTTTGGGGTCTGCTCTCCGATGGAGGCGTTCACAGCCACAATACACATCTTTATGCAATACTGGAGCTTTGCAAGAGGCAGGGACTTTCCAATGTGTATGTGCATCCGTTCTTTGATGGCAGGGACACACCTCCTGCATCAGGAAAAGGATATCTTGAGGAACTGATTGCAAAAATGAAGGAAATCGGTGTAGGTAAGGTCGCTTCCATGTCAGGACGTTACTATGCCATGGACAGGGATAATAGATGGGACAGAGTAGAGCTTGCATACAAGTCCCTTGTAACAGGAGAGGGCGTGCAGGCAGAGGATGCTGTTGCGGCAATGCAGGAGTCATATGACAAGGAAGTATATGACGAGTTTGTTCTTCCGACTGTCATTACTGAAAATGGAAAGCCAATATCGCTGGTAAAACCAAATGATTCTGTTATATTCTTTAATTTCAGACCTGACAGGGCAAGAGAGATAACAAGAGCGTTCTGCTGTGATGACTTTGACGGATTCGAGAGACCAAACGGTCGTATGCCGCTTGTATATGTATGCTTCAAGGATTATGACGAGGCAATTCCAAATAAGCTGGTTGCATTTAAAAAGGAGGATGTTGCCAATACATTTGGCGAATATCTTGCAGCCTGTGGTAAAACACAGCTTCGGCTTGCTGAGACAGAGAAGTATGCACACGTAACCTTCTTCTTTAACGGTGGTGTTGAGGAGCCGAATAAAGAGGAGTACCGGACACTTGTCAAGTCACCGGCAGTTGCAACCTATGATCTGCAGCCTGAAATGAGTGCACCTGAGGTAGGTGTCAATCTTGTGGATGCAATAAAGTCAGATAAATATGATGTTATTATTATAAACTTTGCAAATCCTGACATGGTTGGACATACAGGTGTCATCCCTGCTGCCATAAAGGCGGTTGAGCGTGTTGACCAGTGCGTGGGAGCTGCTGTTGATGCAGTAACCGAGGTTGGGGGCGTGCTTTTTGTATGTGCTGACCACGGAAATGCAGAGCAAATGATTAATTATGAGACAGGTGAACCGCATACGGCACATACTACAAATCCTGTTCCATTTATTTTGTATAACTATAAGGAGGGCGTGAAGCTTCGTGAGGGCGGATGTCTGGCAGATATTGTGCCGACACTGCTTGAAATTCTTGAGTTGCCGCAGCCAAAGGAAATGACAGGTAAATCACTTATCGTAAAATAAATAAAACATGGAAAAAGAGAAAGTGAGGATACAATATGAAAAAGTTTTTAAGAGAATTTAAAGAGTTTGCATTAAAAGGTAATGTAATGGATTTAGCCATAGGTGTTATTATTGGTGCTGCTTTTCAGAGCATTGTAACAGCATTTACAGAAAGCTTTATTAATCCGCTTATTAACAGTATCGGCGGTGCAGAGGTCGCCGGACATATTGAGATTTTCAACACGGGACAATACATCGAATACGGTGCATTTTTAACTGCCATTATTAACTTTCTCATTATGGCACTTGTTTTATTCCTTATGATGAAAGGAATTAATAAGCTTATGAATGTCGGAAAGAAAAAAGAGGAGACTGTGGAGGAAAAGACCACAAAGCTTTGCAGATACTGCAAGTCAGAGATACACATAGATGCCGTTAAGTGTCCGCATTGTACATCTGACGTGGAATAAATGACAATACAATATCTGTTTTATATGATTAAAAGCAGGGCTGTCGTACTTAGTGCGGCAGCCCTTTAAAGTGCAAAAATAGACAAATGACGCATATAACACTTGTTTGGAATAGAAAAATACTGTAATATATAGGAAAGTATGTTTATTGTTCAGAATAAGTTAAATTATAGAAACGGAGATTGATATGAAAGAAAAATTCAAGAAGCTCAATGTTTTTATTTGTTTGATTATTTGTATTTCGACTATTTTATATGGAAAATTTAATGTACTTGCTACAGAGGAGGAAGCTCCACTTGTTAAGACCGTATTTAATGAGAGGAACGGTCTGCCAACCGGTGAGGCAAATGATATTCTGCAGACCGCTGACGGATATATCTGGATTGGAAGCTATGGCGGATTAATCCGTTATGACGGTACGGAGTTTAAAAACTACAGCTCCGAGGGAATTTTGCCGTCCTCGTCCGTGCGGAGTATTTTTGAGGATTCGGGGCATAGGCTTTGGATTGGTACGAACGACGCCGGTGTTTTTATTATGGAAAACGGAGAAATTACAAAGCCTGAGGGACAGCCTGAGGATACATTTCTCTGTGTCAGAGGCTTTGCGGAGGCTCCTGACGGAACAATTTACGCTGCGTCAACAACGGGAGTATGTGAGATAAAGGACGGAGTAATGAATATATACACCTGCGATGAGGTGGCAGGCAATTCATTTTATTCCTTGGGCGTTGATTGCTATGAACGTCTCTGGGCAGTAAACAATGATGGCTGCTGTGTGGTTCTTGAGAACGGTGAGGCAATCAAGGTTGTAGGCTTTGAGGATTTCTTCCATACCAAAGAGGAGACCATTTACAGCGTGACAGGCAGCAAGGACGGTTCCATATACATCGGTGGCTCTGGAAGTGACATATTGCGTCTGGAATTTACGGGAACAGGCTTTGCAAATCAGGATATAACGGTTACGGAGTATGCACCGGATATCCTTTATATTGTCAATAACCTGAGGGAGGTTGCACCGGGAATCATCGCAGCCTCAGGCTCGCAGAATGTTGCTTTTTTGGATGCAGACGGTAACGTACTCCGGGAGGTTGAGGCAATTGACGTAAACAATTCAATTGTCGATTATATGGGAAATATCTGGCTCGCTTCAGGAAGTCAGGGCGTTGTAAGATATGCGGAGGGCTGCTTTGGTGCATATGAGCCTGATACATTTTCAGAGCTGAGCTTAAATGCAGTTGCCGTCTCAGATGGGAAGGTATATGCAGGCTTAAATTATGGAATTATTGTTTCAGATGGCAAGGCACCGGGAACAAACAGTGTACTTTCGAAGGCTTTTGAACAGTTTGATGGCATCCGAATCAGAGATATCATAGCCGATAAAAACGGTGACATTTGGATTGCGTCTTACTCTGATATGCCTGTGGTGTGCTTTCATCCTGATACATATAAAATGGATATGTATTCTGTGGAGGACGGACTGGCAAATAACAAGGCAAGAGTTTTGTGTGAGCTTGCGGACGGAAGTATTGCAGTTGGTACACAAAACGGTATCAGCATTATAACAGACGGGGCAGTCAAAGAAAGCTATACGGACTTTGAACAGCCGTCTATTTTGTGTATTTTAGAGCTTGCGGATGGAACACTTTTGCTTGGAAGTGATGGCAATGGTATTTATGAAATTAAGGACGGACAAATAAAAACCTACAGCTTTTCGGATGGTCTTTCCGAGGGTGTGGTGCTCCGAATTTTACAGGATACGGAAAATAGCTTTTTTGTAAGTGCAGGAAGCAGCCTTTACTATATGAAGGAAGGAAGCTTTGAAAAACTGACAGCTTTAAAAAAAGAAGCAGGAAGCATTTTTGACATGTACATGATGAATGATAAGCTGTGGCTGCTGCAAAACAGTGGAATTTTGGAAGTCGATAAGGAAAATCTTCTTTCAGGCGGAGACGGGAACCCGGTAACCTACGGCTTTAACTATGGAATGACAGGCTCGTTAAATGCAAATACCAGACATTGCTTTTTTGATGGGGCACTTTATCTTGCAACAAGGAATGGTATCAGCATATTTAATTTTAAGGTGCCTGAAAATGTTCTTCCGATGGGCATTATAAACAATGTTGTAGTCGACAATGTTACATATGACCATCCGACAGATTTGCGGGTAAAGGGAGATACAAACCGTATTACAATTAATTATGCTGCATTTGCATATGATAACATGTCAGAGTTTCAGGTTGCATATAAGCTTGAGGGCTTTGATGATGAGGAGCATATGATTACCGATTCGGGCAATTCCATCAGCTATACAAACCTTCCGGGTGGTGAGTATACGTTTCAGCTTCGGTTTTTTATTCCCGGCAGTGATGAAAGCAAGGTTTACAGCTTTAACATCATAAAAGAAAAAAGACTCATTGAGCACACATGGTTTGTAGTCGGAATGATGATTATTGGCATGGCACTTATTATCGGTGTGATTACCTTAATTTACAGGCTAAAGCTCAATACAGCAAGAAAGCGTCAGAAACAGTACCATGAAATTCTGGTGCAGTCCCTTCTTACGTTTGCGGGTACGATTGATGCAAAAGATGCATATACCAATGACCATTCCACCCATGTGGCAGAATATTCAAGGGAACTTGCAAAGCGTATGGGACTTTCTGAGGAGGAACAGGAGCATATTTATTATGTGGCACTTCTTCACGATATCGGAAAAATTGGAATTCCGGATGATATACTGAATAAACCCGGAAAGCTGACAGATGAGGAATATGCCGTAATAAAAACACATCCACAGATTGGTGCGGACATTTTGAAAAATTTCACCTCATTAAAGGGAATTGCAGATGGTGCACATTATCACCATGAGAGGTATGATGGTAAAGGTTATTGTGAGGGTCTGGCGGGAGAGGATATTCCGTTGGTGGCACGGATTATTGCTGTTGCGGATACCTATGATGCCATGTCAAGTAAACGATGCTACCGCCAGTCACTTTCCACGGAGTATATTGAAAATGAGTTAAAAAGCGTGGCAGGAACACAGCTTGATCCGAATATTGTGCCATATATGCTGGAAATAATTGCTGAAAAAGCGGAAAATGAAGCTAAGTAATGTATAAATATATCATAGTCTGCACATACTCTCATAAGAAAAGACAGAATTTCCAATTCTTACAAGGTTATGGATGTAATCTTTAAGGCGGAAGGTTCTGAAATGATGGAGGTTGGCTATGAAAACTGATAAAATAAGACATATACAGGCAAGGGAAATTTTGGATTCCAGAGGTAATCCGACCCTTGAGGTTTGTGTTGAGTGTGAGAGTGGAGCATCAGGAACGGCTTGCGTTCCATCAGGTGCATCCACAGGAGAACATGAGGCACATGAGCTTAGGGATGATGACAGCAGATTTTTAGGGCAGGGTGTTGAAAAGGCAGTCAACAATGTAAATTCCCGTATATGTGACAAGCTTGTAGGTGTGGATGTCTACAATCAGGTTGCAATTGACCGGATGATGATTGAGGCGGACGGAACAAAAAACAAATCAAAATATGGTGCTAACGCCATACTTGGTGTATCACTTGCTGTTGCAAGAGCTGCAGCAGACTCCCTTCATATGCCGTTATATAGGTATATCGGAGGACCAAATGCAAAATATATGCCTGTTCCGATGATGAATATTCTAAATGGCGGAAAGCATGCAGATAACACAATTGACCTTCAGGAGTTTATGATTGCACCTGTCGGTGCATCCTCCTTCAAAAAGGCAATGGAAATGGCAGGGGAAATCTATCACAACTTAAAGAATGTTCTGCGTGAAAAGGGAATGTCCACAGGTGTGGGAGATGAGGGCGGCTTTGCACCGAATCTTGCAACAACCTACGATGTATTAGATACGCTTATGGAGGCAATCGATCAGGCAGGCTATGAGGCAGGCAAGGATATAAAAATTGCCATTGATGCAGCGGCATCTGAGCTTTATGACGATAATCTGGAACGATATTATTTTCCGGGCGAAAGTAAAATGGCGGGTAAGGACATATACAGAAATGCCGAGGAAATGGTTCAATACTATGAAAATCTGGTGGAGCGTTATCCTATATATTCCATTGAGGACGGCTTAAATGAAAATGACATGAAGGGCTGGAAGGTACTGACCTACCGGCTTGGAGAAAGCATACAGCTTGTCGGTGACGATTTATTTGTAACAAATACCGAGAGACTGGGAGACGGAATCAGGGATGGAATTGCAAATGCAATTCTGATTAAGCCAAATCAGATTGGAACCCTCACCGAAACGTTAGATGCAATCGCAATGGCACAGCGTAACAATTATAAAACCATTATAAGCCACCGTTCGGGTGAGACGGAGGACACATTCATTGCAGACCTTGCTGTTGCGGTAAATTCAGGGCAGATAAAAACGGGAGCTCCGTGCAGAAGCGACAGAACGGCAAAATATAATCAGCTTATGAAAATTGAAGACCAGCTTGGAAAAAACAGTATTTATAAATTTATGTAGCACATGTGAGGCTGCCTGAACTAAGAAAATGATATCGTAATGTGTTTCTGGTTACTGTATAGATTTTCTTGGTATGGGCAGCTTTTATATTTTCAAAAAAACAGTTGCCATCCATTTTGTGATATGGTAATATAAGACAAGTGTGAACAAATATATACATAAGCGTAGTGTGCTTATTTTAGGAGGTTATTTTTTGAAAACGCCATTGATTATTGTATTTTTAGTAATAGCTGTTATTTTAACGATTATCGTTATGATGCAGGAAGGCAAAGAAGGAGGACTTACAAGCTCAATCAGCGGTTCCACGGAAACCTACTGGAGCAGGAACAAGGGTAAGTCAAAGGAAGCGGTGCTGATGAAAGTTACCATTGTAATTGGAATTATATTTATGGTACTTGCGTTACTTCTTTCTTCAAAGTTTATTTAGAACTACAATGATGCTTTGGGCTATTTCAAAGCATCTTTTTTTACTTAAGTAGGAGGTGTCATTTATGGGGGCAAAAAGAGACAGCATAAAGGAAAAGCTTTACTCGTTTATATGTGATGTAGAATATAAGCCGATGAAGCTTAAGGATATCCGTTTTCTTCTTCAGGTTGGCGATGAGGATAAGAAAAAGGTTGCCGAGGTATTGGACGAGCTTGTCAAGGAAGGAAAAATTACCGTAACACCAAAGGGAAAATACAAAAAAATGGATGACGACCGAAAGGTAGGAGTTTTTATTGGCAACAAGAAAGGCTTTGGATTTGTCAGGGTTGAGGGCGAAAAGGACGATTATTTTATTCCAGCCAAATATAGCTTAGATGCCTTTCACGGTGACCGTGTATTATTGAAAGCATACAAGGACGGTACAGAGGGAAAACGGGCAGAGGGTCAGATTGTCCAAATTCTTGAGAGAGGCATGGAGCTTATTGTGGGAACCTACGATAAGCAGGACGGCTTTGGCTTTGTCATACCTGACAACCAAAAGGTTTCCAATGATATATTCATTGACAAAAAGGATTCCATGGGTGCAATGTCAGGGCATAAGGTTGTATGCCATATAACCAATTACGGGGGAAAGGGAAAGTCTCCTGAGGGTAAGATTGTGGAGATTTTAGGTCATATCAATGACCCTGCAACTGACATATTATCCGTTGTCAAGGCATATGATATTCCGACGGAGTTTCCGAAAAAGGTTATGGACAGCCTGAACAATATTTCAGATAGCGTGGATGCGGCGGAGCTTGCAGGCAGAGAGGATTTCAGGGATTTGTACACCGTTACAATTGATGGCGAGGATGCAAAGGATCTGGATGATGCCATAACCTTAAGCTATCAGGACGGAATTTATACCTTAGGCGTCCATATTGCGGACGTATCAAATTATGTGACGGAAAAATCAGAGCTTGACAAGGAGGCACTGAAAAGAGGAACAAGCTGTTATCTTGTAGACAGCGTAATTCCAATGCTTCCCCACAAGCTTTCAAACGGTATCTGTTCCCTGAATGCAGGCGTGGACAGGCTGACGCTAAGCTGTGTTATGGATATAGACAAAAAGGGGAAGGTTGTGAATCACAGAATATGTGAGGGCGTCATAAATGTAAATGAGCGTATGACATACACGGATGTGGCAAAAATTCTGGACAGAACAGAGGATGCACCACTAAAACGATACGATTATCTGGTTTCCATGTTTGATTTGATGCTTGAGCTGTCACAGATTATAAGGGCATGCAGGCATAAGAGAGGCTCCATAGATTTTGATGTTGCTGAGACAAAAATAATAGTGGATAAAAACCACAAGCCGATTGAGATTAAGCCTTATGACAGAAACCCTGCCACTAAAATTATTGAAGATTTTATGCTCATGGCAAATGAGACAATCGCTGAGGATTATTTTTGGCAGGAGCTTCCATTTGAATATAGGACACATGAAAGTCCTGATATGGAAAAGATAGAAAATTTGTTGTTCTTCCTGGGCAATTTTGGTATTCACATGAAGGCGGGACACGATGAAATCCATCCAAAAGAGCTTCAAAAGGTGCTTGAAAAAATTGACGGTGAGCCGTATGAGGCACTGATTAGCAAAATGATGCTCCGTTCCATGAAGCAGGCAAGGTATTCCACGGAATGTTCGGGTCATTTTGGTCTGTCCTGCAAGTATTACTGCCATTTTACATCGCCTATCAGAAGATATCCGGATTTGCAGATTCATAGAATTATCAAGGAAAATCTTCATGGAGGACTGAACCAAAAGCGGATAACGCATTATAAACGTATACTTCCGATGGTTTCTGACGATAATTCCCAAAAGGAGAGACGTGCAGAGGAAGCAGAACGGGAGGTTATCAAGCTGAAGGAAATCGAGTACATGTCAGAGCACATCGGCGAGGAATATGATGGAGTGATATCAGGCGTTACCTCAAACTTTATTTTTGTCGAGCTTGAAAATACCGTGGAGGGAGCCGTATCCGTGGCTTACATGTATGATGACTGTTATTATTTTAACGAGGATGAATACGCCATGATAGGCGAACGGACAAAAAAGAGATACCAGCTTGGCGACAAGGTGAGAGTTAAGGTGTTAAAATGTGATAAAATAAAGAAAAGTATTGATTTTTCAATGTGTAATGATATAATGTCGTAGGACATTTGGCAAAGTAAAGAGGGTGAATGCAAATGCCGAAGGAAAAAGGTATCAGGCTTATCGCAAATAACAAAAAAGCATACCATGATTACTTTATTGAGGATACCTATGAGGCAGGGATTGCACTTGCAGGTACGGAGGTGAAATCCTTAAGGGCAGGCGGGTGCAGCATAAAAGAATCCTTTATCAGTGTGGACAACAATGAAGTTTATATTTACCAAATGCATATTTCACCATATGAAAAGGGAAATATATTTAATAAAGACCCGCTGCGGGCGAGAAAGCTCCTGCTTCACAGGTCTGAGATTAACCGCTTAATCGGTCAACAGAAAATGAAGGGATACACGCTTGTTCCGCTTAAGGTATATTTTAAGGAAAGTCTCGTAAAGCTGGAGATTGGTCTTGCAAGAGGTAAAAAGCTGTACGATAAGAGAGCTGATATTGCAAAGAAGGATATCAAAAGAGAAGCAGAGAGGGACTTCAAGATAAGAAACCTCAATTGATTTACGGATTAATAAGGAGATAATTATGAGTCAGGCAAAGGTTGACAGGTATAAACAGGAGAAAAAAAACAGGGCAAAAAATATAAAAAAGAAAAAGATAAAGAATCTGATTGCTTTATTTGTCTGTGCACTTCTTGCAGGTGCAGCAATCGGATATCCGCTTGGAAAGGTAATCTATAAGCAATATGCCGCTGAGCGTGATGCAAATGCTACCATTAATCCTGATACATTAGATTACAATATTCAAAAATACTGGTCTGCCATGTACAGCGGTAAATATTCTTTTATTGCGGATAACATTGCAAGTGACACAGATGCAACAAGCTCCGATGCGGCAGGAACAGATGCATCGGATACGGATGCAGAATAGCAGCAATAAATTTCGTCTGATATAAACCAGGGGGTTGTACTGGTTTCGACGGGGATTTAGAAATTATATAAGCCATCGGTGGACTAGGACCACCTAAAAACTTAGAAATTAAATATAAACGCAGACGAAAATTACGCGTACGCTGCCTAGTGGCAGCTGTCGGTCTTAGGCACCCCACAGCTTAGGATACCGGCATCAAAATCGTGGGAAACTCTTTGACTTAAGCTTTGCGGTCAGGGAAAATTTATGAAGCTACCGATGTGACGTGCCTGTCTATAGGCACTTTGCTGAGGGAATAAATATATATAGACTGTGATGGGAGAAAGTATAATGGAAGAATTTTCGGACGCGGGTTCGATTCCCGCCAGCTCCATAAAAACAAAGCCTTGAAGATATAGTGCTTCAAGGCTTTGCTTTTTTGTTCTGAAGCTTTAAAAATGATTATACCGATAACGTAATAAAATCCGCAAAACGTGCAAGCAAAAATAACATGTCAGGAAGCAAAAATAACGTGGGAGGGGGTAGCACAAGTGTGGTATAATATGCACGAAAGCAATGAGCAGTGCCAGTCTATATTACACAACGGACCTTTGCAAAGGTAGAGCGGCACTGTAGACTTGAGGGATAGGATTATACGGAGGAGTCCTCAGTGCTATTGGCTAGATAAAGTATATAAGCGAAGGGAGAACACTTATGAGGATAGCAGTTTGTGATGACTGTCAGGAGGACGTGCGTAGTATTAAAATCTTTTTGCAGGGAAATGATGTCAGGACATATTTTCAGGCGGAGGAGCTTCTTTCCGATGTGGAAGAACGGCAGCTTTCTTTTGACTTATATTTACTTGATATTTATATGGAGCATTCCATGGGTGGAATTGAGCTGGCAAAAAGGCTCCGCAGCAGGGATTCAAATGCAACGATATGTTTTGTTTCAACAAGTAATGATTTTTATAGGGAGGCATATGACCTTTATGCGGTACAGTATTTGTTAAAGCCGATAAATGGTGCTGCGGTCAGACGTCTTTTAGAGCGGGTATCCACAAGCCGTATGGCGGGAAAGAAAAAGAAATTATCCTTCAAATGGAAAGGGGAAACGGGAACCATTCCCTATGACAAAATATTATATGTAGCCAGCAGGGGACATAACCTTTTCATTCATTGTGAGGGTGGCACGGTACAGGAGTGTGGCGGAAAATTAGACGAGCTTATGCTTAAGCTCAATGATGATGTATTTTGCCGTGTTCACCAAAGCTTTCTTGTCAATTTGAGCCATGTAGATAACTTAACAGGGAAAGAACTGATTATTTCTGACCATACGATACCAATATCCAGACGATATTATGAGCAGGTTAAGAAAAGGTACCATGAGATTTTGTTTGAGGAGGTAGATTGATGACCGTATTCCGTGAGTTATCGGTGCTGTGGTCACTGTTTCATATTTTAATACTGTTCATGCTGCTGTACCGTTCCCGCTATGGAAGAAGAAAAACCTTCCTTCTCACGGGAATTGCAATGGGACCATTGCTTGTACTTAATGTTATAGGCTTATTCTTATATGGTGCGGAAATGATGGGAAAGGTCTTTATACTGACCTGCACCCTGCCAAGCCTGTTGTTTTTTTGGTTTATATCCAAGGATAAAAAGGGAAGATTTTTCTTTACATTTTGTGTTGCTGATACGGTTGCCCTGTGGATTATTTCCGTAACAAATATATTAGATTTTTATTTAGGCGGCGAACAGTACATTCTTATGTTTATCGGAAGGCTTGTGCTGTTCCCGTTGTTGGAATGGCTGGCAATCCGCTATCTGAGAAAGCCTTATTTAGAGTTACAGGAGTCTGTTGCAGACGGATGGGGTGTCTTTGCTGGTATGACGGCATTATATTATATTTTGCTTGCAGTAAAAGGAAATTTCCCTGTTATTGTTACACAAAGACCAGAGGAAATGCCATCGTTTTTACTCATACTTGTGTTGATGCCAATGACCTATGCAACCATTTTTGCGGCATTATACAGACAGCTTCTGCTGTACCGGAAACGGCAGAATGAGCATATTTTGCAGGAACAGAAAAATATGTTAGAGGAACAGCTCGATAACCAGCAGCGTATACGTAAAATGAAGCATGACATGAAAGGGCATACGATAACACTTGCAGGACTGCTTTCCGCAGGAAAGACGAAGGAGGCACAAGAGTATCTTGCGGGGATGGAAGCGGAAATGAATGTACTTACGGGACAATTTTGTGCCAATCCATATCTAAATGCAGTGCTGATACAGTATTCAGGAAAATTGGAAAAAATGGGTGCACAGTATCATATGAACATACAAGTTGGGGATGAGGCACTTCCATATATGGAGCTTTGTCAGATACTTTCAAACGGACTGGAAAATGCATGCGATGCCTTAAAGGGGCTTGAGAAAGAAAAACGGGAGATTTCCGTACAAATGAAATACAGCAGAAGTTACCTGCTGATACGAATCAGAAACAGATGCAGGGACGACCTGAATGTTGAAAAGGGAACGGTGCCGGGTACGGATAAAGAAGGACATGACCATGGCTTTGGGCTTGCAACCATACAGGATGCGGCAGAACAGCTTGGTGGGGAAATGTACTGCTATACAGAAAGTGGAAATTTTATACTTGATGTCATGGTAGCGTGCCAGTCCTTTTGATTTAAGAGGAAGCTTCACTTTATATTACACAGGAAATAACATGGCGTGCGTAGGCATTCACCATATCCATGTCCTGTAAAAAGGAATCGCTTAACTCGATAAAGGTTTCCTTGTCCCTGATATCCTTTCGGTAGCCTGACATGATTCCGTCATTAATCTGTGAGATATAGTGCCCCATATGGCGGAGATAACAGCTTTCTTTTTTTGCCTGTATGCGGAAATTTTTGTCTACATATGCTGCGACGCTTTTGTGGACAGCCATGTCCTCAGCAGGCAGATAGTAATATTCCTTGTAATTATCAAAATAAAATTTCAGCTCGCCTGAAAAGATAGGTGCATTGATTGTCATTTCATTATGATTTCCCGTTATGATAATGTCACTTATGCCAAGAGAAATACGTTTTGGAATCGGATATTGCAACGTAAGTGAGAATAACAGGCGGTTTTCCTTAACAGACATTTTTTGTACCGAGAAGCAGCCTGCCTTAAGCTTTGTATAGGATAGCAGACAGCAGCAATATAAAAGTCCCTCTAAATCTTCATAGTTATGCTGTAAAAGCAGTGTTTTTCCTGCAGCATCCCTGTCAGCCATAAAATTGTTGTATATTTTAATCAGGTCGCCGCCGGAATATTTATCCAAACGGTTAATGGAAATCAGCTTTTCAATTGATTTTTGCTTTAGGTTATCGAGATGGAGTATTTTCTTAAACGGTTTAATTTTTTTGTATAAATCGATGCTTTCAATGGATCCAAAGGAGTAGTCCATGCCATACTTTTCTATTTTTTTTGCCAGATAAGGTATGTCGAAGCCGTCGCCGTTATAATGTAAAATATACTTGTACTTAGAAATAAATTCGGTAAATGCCAGGATAATTTCCTGCTCCGAGCAGCCGTCATCATTAAACCACTGGCGTATCCGCCACACACCATTCTCATAAAAACAGCATCCAATCAGATAAAGCGTTGTTGCCTCGGCTGCAAAGCCTGTTGTTTCAATATCAAAAAGACAAATATCCGCAGGATTATAGTAAAGTGCTAATTGCAAATATTTATTTTCGTGGGCATCATTTGTTATAATTTCCATCTCAAAATTCTCCTGACCTGCCTGAAATAGTTTATATGATTAACAAAATTATAGCATATTAAAAATATAATAACTACATAATTTTTGCATATGGTAAATATGCCAGTGAAGCCTGTGGCATGAAAAAAATTTTAACATTTTTTAAACAGTAAAATAAGATGCTTGTTTTTTTTATGGTATATGTTATAATTTCATTATATGATTTTGTTACGGAGGACAGATAGCATGATACAACCAATCGATATAAAGACAAAAAAATTTAAAAAAGGTATCTTGGGTTACAAGAGTGCGGATGTTGATGATTTCATTAATACAGTATATAGGGCATATGAGGACGTATATAATGAAAATGCCAAATTATCGGACAGTTTGGACAAGCTTAACGCCTCACTTCAGGAAAACAGATTAAAAATGTTTGACCTTGAAAGCAAGGTTCAGAAGATGGAAAATGTTTCATCCTACGATGATGACAGCAACGCTAAGAAAAAAGCGGACGATATTATCAAAAATGCTGAAAAGGCTGCTGCTGAGATTATTGCAAACGCAAAGAAAGAGAGCAGTAAGTTTGAGGCGGGTGCAGCTGCACCGAAGCCTGAGAAAAAGGTTGAGCCTGTAAAGGAAGAACCGGTTAAGGAATCTGCATCCTCAAGATTTTTCAAAAAGGTTGAAGAGGAAGCTCCAGTGAGCAGTGCATCTGAGGATGATGATGAGATTTTTGTAGGAGAGATTGAAGATTCTCGTAAGCCTGACCGTATGATGATAGGAGACGGCGAGGAAGAAGAGGATATGGATTTCGAATTCTTATAGAATATTTTATACATAGAGTGCTGCCACGGCAGCACTCTTTTTAGGAGTAGACAATGATTGCATATATAAAGGGCACAGTTGAAGCCATTGACTGTGAAGAAGTAGTTCTGGATAAGGATGGAATCGGCTTCCGGATATTTACCAGCCAGAACGTAACGGACAAGCTCCGTATCCATGATAGCGTTACCTTGTTCACATACATGAATGTCCGTGAGGATGATATCAGCTTGTATGGGTTTCTTACAAAGGAAGAACAGTCCGTTTTTAAGCTGCTTATTGGAATAAGCGGAATTGGTCCCAAGGGAGCGTTATCGATACTTTCCACGCTTACGGTTGACGAGCTTCGGATTGCAGTTTTATCAGAAGATCATAAGGCGATTGCCAAGGCAAACGGAATCGGTGCAAAAACGGCTCAACGGGTTGTCATTGACTTAAAGGATAAATTTAAGCTTGAGGATGTACTGGGTACAGAAGATACCATGAGTACCGATGAAATCAAAGAAAATGATACCGTGTCGGAGGCGGCTTTGGCACTAACGGGACTTGGATATTCCAATCTTGAGGCATTGCGTGCAATAAAGAAGGTAAACGGTTATGAAACTATGTCAGTTGAGGAATTATTAAAGAATTCCTTGAAAAATATGATTTAACATGTTAGGTTTTATATGGAACGAATAATAAGCACTGAAATTACAACGGAAGATGAAAATATAGAGCAGGGGCTGCGGCCTGTCTGTCTTGCTGATTATATCGGGCAGAAAAAGGCGAAGGACAATCTCAAGGTGTTCATTGAAGCGGCAAAGAAAAGGCATGAGCCGCTTGACCATGTTTTGTTATATGGACCTCCGGGGCTTGGTAAAACAACACTTGCAGGCATTGTTGCCGCTGAGATGGGAGTGAATCTGAAAATAACATCGGGTCCTGCCATAGAAAAGCCTGGCGAACTTGCGGCTATTTTAAACAATTTATCGGAGCATGATGTACTGTTTATTGATGAAATTCATCGTCTTAACAGGCAGGTTGAGGAAGTTCTTTATCCTGCAATGGAGGACTATGCCATAGATATTGTCATAGGAAAGGGTGCAGGTGCAAGATCCATCCGTCTTGATTTGCCAAAGTTTACGTTGGTGGGTGCAACCACGAGGGCGGGTATGCTCACGGCACCGCTTAGGGACCGCTTTGGTGTTGTCAACCGATTGGAGTTTTATAACGTAATCGAGCTTATGCAGATTATTATACGTTCTGCGAAGGTGCTGGCTGTCGATATCAATGATGAGGGAGCACTTGAGATTGCAAAGCGTTCCAGAGGAACACCGAGGCTTGCAAACAGGCTTCTTAAACGGGTCCGGGATTTTGCACAGGTGGAGCATGACGGTACAATAGACTATGATGTTGCAAAAACGGCACTTGACAGGCTGGAGGTTGATTCCTATGGCTTGGATAACACGGACCGGAGCATTTTGGAAACCATGATACACAAATTTTCCGGCGGACCGGTCGGTTTGGATACATTAGCAGCGGCTATCGGTGAGGATTCGGGAACGATTGAGGATGTATATGAACCATATCTTATAAAAAATGGGTTTATTAATCGGACGCCCCGTGGTAGAATAGTAACAGAACTCTGCTATCAGCATTTTGGACTTGAGATGCTGATGAACGATTAAATATAACGAAGGAGAAATAAAAATGGCTAAGAAAATTGATATTCCTGTTGTAATAAACAGTAAAGTTTATACTTTGAGTGGTTACGAGGGTGAGGATTATCTACAAAATATAGCAACATACATAAATAATAAAATCTCAGAGTGTAAGGCATCCGACCAATACAGAAGAATGAATGCAGAATATCAGGGAATTCTTCTTGCCCTTAACATTGCAGATGATTATTTCAAGGCAAAGTCAAAGGCGGACAGTATGGTGTCAGAGGACAGCAACAAGGAACAGCAATTATATGACCTAAGACATGAGGTTATTGAAGCCCAGATTAAGCATGAGTCAGCCCTTAGAATGATTGATGAGTACAAAGAGCAGATTAATGCATTGCAGAGAAAAATTATACAGCTTGAGGCCGAAAAAGGAAGAAATGACGACTAATATAAGGAAACCTGAAATACTCGCACCGTGCGGGTCATATGAGATATTAAAAGCCGCTATACATGCAGGTGCAGATGCCTGCTATGTTGGCGGCGATAAATTTGGGGCAAGGGCATATGCCCAAAACCTTGACCACGCATCCTTGTTAGATGCAATTGAATTTGCACATCTTCATAACTGTAAATTATATCTTACGGTAAATACCCTTTTGAAAGACAATGAAATAGCACAGCTTGATGATTATATAGGTGATTATTACGCACATGGTCTTGATGCGGTTATCGTTCAGGACATAGGTGTATTTCATTATATAAAGACACATTATCCGGGCTTAAACATTCATTGCAGCACGCAAATGAATATAACATCATGGCATGGTGCACAGCTTATGAAGCAAAACGGAGCCACAAGAGTTGTTGTGGCACGTGAAATGCCGCTGGATGAAATTGCATATGTAAAGGCGAAGGTGGATATCGAGGTGGAAGCTTTTGTACATGGTGCAATGTGTTATTCCTACAGCGGGCAATGCCTGTTAAGCTCATTGGCAGGTGGAAGAAGCGGCAACAGGGGAAGATGTGCACAGCCATGCCGCAAGAAATATGACGGGGCGTATCTTCTGTCCATGAAGGATATGTGCTCCCTCGTCAATATACCGAAGCTTGTGGATGCAGGGATAGACTCCTTTAAAATAGAGGGCAGAATGAAAAATGAATATTATGTTGCGTCCGCAGTAGATGCATATAACACACTGGTTAATGATTATCTGGCAGGCTGCTTTCGCCACGACAAGGCAGAAGAATATAAATTTAAGCTTGCGTCCATATATAACAGAGGTGGATTTTCGGATGGATATTTTTTTATGCATAACGGCAGTGAAATGATTTCAAAGGACCGTCCGAACAATCAGGGCGTATGTGTGGGACGTTTGACGGATGTAAATAAGGGCACGGTAAAAATAAAGCTGACAAGGGAGCTGTTTAAGCAGGATGTGCTTGAAATAAAGCTTTCAGATGACAGCAGTATGGATCTTACATCGGGCATTAGCGGGATGCCCGGCATGACGGTTTCCTTAAATGCACCAAAAACAAGGCTTATCAAAGTGGGACAGGATGTTTACAGGACGAGATGTAATCATTTGATTGATGAAATTACAAACAATATAATTGGACGAAAAAAGCAGACCGTACTTTCAGGCAGGTTTTGCGGCATCGTGGGACAAGCCGCCTGCTTTACCGTTTCCTGTTGTTTGTTTGACCAAGCCTATGAGGGAACAGCGTACGGTGACCTTGTGGAGGCCTCATTGAATAAAAAGGCTGACATGGAGCTTATAAAAAATAAACTTTCCCAGCTTGGCAATACGGATTATGTGCTTACTGAGCTTGATATATGTGTGGATGAAAATGCATTTATCCCCCTAAGTGTTTTGAAGCATTTGAAGCGGGAAGCCATAAGAAACCTTGAAGCAAATGTAAAAAGAGCATTTGGGAGAACAGATTGTCTGGTTGTAAATGAGGATACGGAACTCACGGCAAGGAAATCTGGTAATGCTGACATTGAAATTGTAGCAAATAGGGACACTGATATAGTTAATAATATGACAGATTGTGCTGATTTCTACAATATTCGTGTATATACGGAGCATGAAAAGCAGCTTCAAATTGTCTTAAATTATGATTTTGTAACAGGAATCATCTTGGATGCAGCATTATTTTCCACCCTTTCGGATGCTTGTATGGAAGCAATAAATGCAACAGAAAAGGAATTATATATTTTATTGCCTGATATCATTAAAAACAACTTTGATTTAAAGAAATATTTGCCAAATAAACATATAAATGGTATATATATTAGGAATATAGACGGACTTTCCTGTGTGTGTGATTTGGATGAACACATATTGCATGATATCCATATTATATGTGCGTCAAGCCTTTATGCCTATAATCAAAATGCGGTTTCTGCTTTAGAGGGAATTTGTCCGTCCATGACCTATGAGCTGCCTGTGGAGCTGAATTTGAAGGAGCTTGCCCTTTTGAGGGAGCAAACGCCGAATGTGCCATACGAAATGCTTTTATATGGGCATACAAGAGTTATGTTAACTGCACAGTGCATCGGCAGGACAAAGGGTACATGCTCAGGGAATCATGAAATTTACAAAATAAAGGATGACCTTGGAAATGTTTTTTACAGCGTTTCCCATTGTGAGGAATGCTACAGCAGGCTTTACAATAAATCTGCCTTTTGTATGCTTGACAAGGATGTGGCGGACATTGCAAAGCAGCTTAAAGCTTCCTGTGCAAGAATTGATTTTACCATTGAAACTACGGAAACGGTAAAACAGGTTTTGGACGTTATTTATCACAGGCTGATTTTGGGAGATAAAACTTTTGCTTTGGATTTTGATACAACAACAGGTCATTTGTTTAGAGGAGTAGAGTAATATGATAAATTTAATATGCGAGGCAGCAAAGTATTTAAGCCTTTTGTTTATGATACTGTATACTGTAAAATGCTTCGTTATTATGTCATCAAAAAATCAGGAGGATAGCAGCTCAAATTTAAACAAACAGATTGTTTATGTCTTTTTGATACATTTTTTTAATTTTCTGATTTTATATTTAAGGCTGGGACAAATAAAAATACTTGTATTTTATGGTGTTCAGATATTTGTTGCCATTTTCTATATGATTGTGTTTCATTCCATATACAAGGAGTCGTCGAGGCTGCTTACAAATAATATGGCGTTTTTGCTGTTGATTGGCTATATTATTTTGACAAGGCTGAATTTTTCACTGGCAATGAAACAGTTTTTGTTTGCGACAATCGGACTGTTTATTACATCCTTTATCCCACTTATCATAGTAAAATGGAAAAAGCTTAAGGATATGGGAACAGTTTACGGAATTGTTGGAATCATATTTTTAATCACGGTTTTTATTCCCGGGCTTGGCTTTTCGAATTACGGCTCCCGTAACTGGATTCGTATCGGCTCCCTTTCCTTACAGCCGATGGAATTCGTAAAAATTTTATTTGTCTTTTTCGTGGCAAGTATGCTTGTAAAGGCAAATACGTTTAAGGATTTATTTGTAAATGCACTGATTTCGGCAGGCTTTATGGGTGTGCTTGTACTGGAAAAGGATTTGGGTGCGGCAGTCATTTTTTATATAACCTATGTGTTCCTCGTGTATGTGGCAACATCAAGAAGTGTTTTTCTGGTTGGTGGAATTTCCCTTGGTGTGGCGGCAGTCTGCGGGGCATATATGTTATTTAAGGACTCGTTGTTTGCCCACGTTATGGTCCGTGTGGAAGCATGGCGGGATCCGTTTGCCCACATTGATACAGGCGGTTATCAGGTGTCACAGTCCCTGTTTGCAATCGGTACAGGAGGCTATGCAGGTTCAGGTCTTACGCTTGGCAAGGCAAGTTCGATTCCTGTCAGTGAGAGTGACTTTATATTTTCTGCAATATGTGAGGAAATGGGTGTGATATTTGGACTTTGTCTGATACTGGTTATTGTCAGCATTTTCATTTCCTTTGCAAATGTGGCAATGAAGTGCAGAAGACCATTTTATAAGTATGTTGCATTTGGCTTTGCCACAATATACATTATCCAGTCATTGCTGAATCTTGGCGGTGTGACAAAATTTATACCGTCAACCGGTGTCACACTTCCGCTTATCAGCTATGGTGTAAGCTCCGTAATGAGTACGCTGATTATTTTTGCCATTGTGCAGGGAGTCAGTATAATAAATAATAAAGAGGCGGCTAGGCATGAAAAAGAAAAGGCAAGAACAAGTGCCCTTGCAGTTGAGCGGGGAGGAAGAATTCCTGCTCAAAGAAAAAGAGAGGGCAAAAAACAATAGAATAAAGAACAAACCAATACTTGTGATAACGTATATGATGGTTTTTGTATTTATGCTGCTGTTTGGATATATTATATATTTTATGCAGTTTAAGTCTGAGAGCATTATCGCAAATTCAAGAAACATCAGGCAGGATTCCTTTGCGGATGTTGTTGAGCGGGGGGATATTATAACAAGTGATGGGGAAGTGATTGCAACAAGTACGACCGACGAGGAGGGCGTTACGACAAGAAGCTACCCCCATGGCAATATGTTTGCCCACCTGGTAGGCTATGACAGCTATGGAAAGGCGGGACTGGAGCTTGCAGGAAACTTTTATATGCTCCGTTCCCACATTAATATATTTGAGCGTGTATACAAGCAGCTTCTGGAGGAAAAAAACCGTGGGGATAACCTTATTACAACAGTAAATTATAAGCTTCAGAGTGCAGCGTACAATGCACTTGGCGGCTGTAACGGTGCCGTTGTGGTAATGGAACCGGATTCGGGGAGGATTCTCGTTATGGTTTCGAAGCCGGATTATGATCCAAACAACATAGACGGCGTGTGGGAATATTTAAAGACTGAGGAGGGTGCGGAGAGTTCCATTCTATTAAACCGTGCCACACAGGGAAGATATGCACCAGGCTCCACCTTTAAGGTTGTCACGCTGCTTGAGTATATAAGGGAAAACCCAAAGGATTATTTGGATTATACCTATGAGTGTACGGGAAATGAAATATTTTCAGGTGTGGATATTCATTGTATAGGCGGAAGTGTGCATGGAACTGAAACATTGAAGGACTCACTTGCCAACTCCTGTAATGCTTCCTTTGCAAACATTGGAAGCACCCTTGATTATAAGAGTTACCGGGAAACGGCGGAACAGCTTTTGTTTAATTGTGAGCTTCCGTATGACGGGGAATATGTCAAGTCCTCCTTTGTGATAGACGGGGACAGCAGACCTGACCAGATTCCGCAAACTGCAATCGGACAGGGCGACACAAAAATATCACCGTTGCACAATGCCATGATTGCATCGGCAATTGCAAACGGTGGTGTGCTGATGAAGCCGTATCTGATACAGTCCATTGAAAATGATGACGGTGCAACCATTAAAAAATTTTCCAGTAAGTCATATGGAAACCTGATGACAAGCGAAGAAGCGGATATTCTCATTGATAATATGAAGGCAGTCGGTGATTATGGTACGGCAGCGAGATTTTTTTCAGGCTCATCATATGATGTTGCAGCAAAGACGGGTACGGCGGAATACGACGATGAAGGAAATTGTAATTCATGGTTTATCGGATTTTCAAATCCGGATGACCCCGATATTGTTGTGAGCGTGATTGTGGAGGATTACCAGATTTACGGAGTTTCAGGTGCATGGGTTGCCAAGCAGATATTTGATGCGTATTACCAGTAGATGACTGATATGGGGGATATCCTTTGAAATGGAGCTGATTGAGGAATAACTTGCCACAGTGGTTAAAATTTGGAAATAATCGTAAGAAACTCATTCTTGCTATATACCGCATAGTTTGATATAATTAACACAATTTTAACAAAATAACAGGCTCTTTATGGAATCTGCTATGTTTTGGCAGGCTCCTTCGGAACCTGCTATGTATTTGGCAGGCTCCTCCGGAACCTGCTATATACCCACCAAATCTTTTTAGATTGCAGGAGGAATTGCAATGGTAGAAGCAACTAGCTGTGGCGGTGTGGTAATCTTCAGAGGAAAGGTATTATTACTTTACAAAAATTACAAAAACAAGTATGAAGGATGGGTATTACCAAAAGGCACTGTAGAAAAGGATGAGCAGCACAACGAAACTGCACTTCGGGAAGTCAGGGAAGAAACGGGAGTCAACGCCCAGATTATTAAGTACATTGGAAAAAGTAATTACACATTTAATACTTCATATGATGTTGTGAATAAGGATGTTCACTGGTATTTGATGATGGCTGACAGCTACTTTAGTAAGCCACAAAAGGAAGAATATTTTTTGGACTCGGGTTACTACAAGTATCATGAGGCGTATCATTTGCTTAAGTTTCCAAATGAAAAGCAGATACTTGAGCAGGCGTATTCGGAATATACTGTGTTAAGGCATAATAATCTATGGGGCAGTAAAAAGTATTTTTAATTGATACGTGAGGAATTTATGGCAAAGAAAAAAAATAAGAAGCTGTCGAAGGCTTTATACTGGGGTCTTCTTATTGTTTTGTGTACCGTGTTTATAGGATGTGCCGTATATCTTATAAAATATTTTTGGGAAAGCAAGCAGAGTGAGGACAAGTTTGACGAGCTCCGGAAGCTGATTGTGGCAGAAAATGAGGACATTCCTGATTTGCCTGAAAGTACGGAAACGGCTTCCCATACAGATGCAGACAGATTTTACAATGTTGACGGCAAATCCATATTGCGGAAATTTGTTTATCTGTACAGGAGAAATACCGATTTTATCGGCTGGCTGACAATCGAGGATACGATTGTTGATTATCCTGTCATGCAGTCCATGTACGATGAGGAATTTTACATCAGGCGGGACTTCGATAAGGAGTATAGTTATGCGGGAACGCTTTTTGCAGATACAACAAGCGATATAAAAAAGCCAAGTGACAATATTATCATATACGGGCACCATATGAACACGGGAAAAATGTTCCATGAGCTTGAGGAATATGATGACGAGGATTACTATGCAAAGCATAAGAAGATAACTTTCGACACCATTTATGGCAGTGGAGAGTATGAGATTATAGCTGCCTTCCGCTCCAAAATATATGAGGTGGATTATGAAGGCTTTAAGTATTATGAATTTTTTGATGCGGGAAGCAAAGAGGAATTTGATAATTACGTGTCAAATTGCAAAAAGCTGACGCCATATGAAATTCCTGCCACTGCAAAATACGGAGATAAGTTAATCACACTTTCCACATGTGCATACCATGAAACGAACGGAAGGTTTGTTGTTGTGGCTAAGAAAATAAGATAAAATATAGTTAAGAGAGACTGGCAATGGGGCAGTCTCTTTTTTTCTTTCTTTTTCGACTTTTTTCAATGTCTCATTTTGTACTTTTTTTACGAAATTCTCATACAGGAATCGACGAACTTTTCAATGTGATACGGATATAATTTAGAAAAATAAAGCCAACAAACAAAGGGGGTGTTTATGACCTATGTATTATATGCGGATGTGATGCTCGTATGGAGCAGCATAATCAATATGGTTGTGCTTATCCTGGCAGCTATGCTTATGGGGGTCCGCATAAAAATAACAAAAATAACGGTGTGGGCTGTGCTGACCGGTGCTGTTACAACTGCGGAATACATTTTGATGCTGGGCTTTGGCAAAGTGATACATTATATATTATATGCTGCAATTTACATAATTATGACGACATCTTTTTTTACGTTTCGGTCGTTTTCAGGAAGTGTGAGACTGTTGCTTTCCATTTTAATTGCAATGATGGCTACTTATGGGGTGGTTGGTCTTGCCATCGATGCAAGGGGAAACTATATTTCGTATATCGTTCTTCTGGTTTATCTGTTTTTTATGCTGTTAATCTGCAAAAGTGTAAAAGGCTTTCGGGAGTATGAAAAAAATATTTATGAGGTTTCTCTTATGGTACGTAGCAGATGTATCAAATGTAAGGCATATATGGATTCAGGTAATATGCTGACGGACTATGCCACAGGTAATCCGGTTGTGATTATAAGCTACAAGCTTGCCACAAAAATTGCAGGGAATCATTTAAAGGCTTATCTTGAGGATTACCATAAAACAGGTGTATTTGACTATGAGGGTGCAAGAGGAGAAGGGTACCCTGTATTTTATCCCGTTTTATATAGCACCGTTAGCGAACGGGCAGCGGTTATGCCCGCATTTAAGCTGGAAAAGCTTTGTATTTTAGATACAAACAGGATTTTTACAAATGTGGTTGCCGGAATATGCAGACAAAATTTTTCGGGCAGCGACTACCATATTTTACTGCACACAAGCATGAATAAAATTAGAGAGGAGAATTCAAATGATTAGTTTAGTTAGCAGCAATAAAGTGAGGTTTAACATAAAAAGCATATCCAATTTTTTATTATTTCCTAAAAATGAGGTTCATTACATTGGAGGTTCCGAGATACTGCCGGCACCGCTGGCACAGGAGGAGGAAGCAGAATTAATCAGACAACTTGAGGATGAGGATGTAAGAAGAACACTGATTGAACACAATCTCAGACTGGTTGTTTATATTGCAAAAAAGTTCGACAACACGGGAATCGGAGTGGAGGATTTAATTTCGATTGGAACAATAGGGCTAATTAAAGCGATAAATACATTTAAGGCGGATAAAAATATAAAGCTTGCAACCTACGCAAGCAGATGTATTGAAAATGAAATTCTTATGTATCTGCGGAGAAGCTTAAAAACAAGAATCGAGGTATCCATTGACGAGCCTTTAAATGTGGACTGGGATGGAAATGAGCTGTTGCTGTCTGATATTTTGGGAACGGATGACGACATGATATATAAGGATATCGAGGATGAGATAGATAAAAATATACTGATGCAGGCGATGGAAACCTTGTCAGACAGGGAACGGTTAATTATTGAACTCAGATTTGGGCTTGGGGACAATGATGAGGAATTTACCCAAAAGGAGGTGGCGGATTTGCTGGGGATTTCCCAGTCATACATTTCAAGGTTGGAAAAAAAGATAATCAAGCGACTGAAAAGAACGATGCTGAAGCTTGAGTAAACGGATAAAATTCAGGCGGTATCAAAAGGCATCGTACAATGAAAACCATAAAAACGCAGGACTGTGCATAAAAGGGGAGATATGACGGTTCTGCGTTTTTTGTTTGTTTTTGTCAACTTGAATACTCCTATGGAGCATGAAAATTGTTAAATTTTAGTAGTAAAAGTCTTTGGTTAGCAAAAAAACAAATTAATTTTTGGAATTCATGCTAATTTCATGTGGTTATACCTTGAAAATATATGGAAAAAAATATAAAATTAGTGGTAAATATGATTTCGGAAAATAGAATACTATTAGGATAAATATGAAAGAGGAGGATTTTTATGAAGGGAAAGAAAAAAATAAGCATTATTTTAAGCTTGATAATGATTATAGTGTCCTTTGCACCTTTTACGTGTAAAGCAATGACGTATGAGTATTTATATTATGGGGATTGGAGTTATTGGGAGCTTGACGATGGAACTGTAGAGATATGCAGATATAACGGAAGCGAAACAGATGTTGTGATACCAAGTGTAATTAATGAAAAAAGAGTTACAAGTTTGGGAACTGGAATGTTTGAGATAAATGAGAAAATAAAGACAGTAAAAATTCCAGACGAAGTAACGCGTATAGGAGATTCGGCATTTAGAAACTGTTTTGCTTTAACAAGCGTAAAAATGTCCCCCAATGTGACATATATAGGTCATTGGGCGTTTCAAAATTGCTCAAGTTTATCAGAAATAGAATTTCCCAATGGTATAACCCGTATAGAAAACTGGTCATTTTCAGGTTGTACAAGTCTGACAAGTGTAACAATTCCAGACGGAGTAACCAGTATCGGAGATGAATCCTTTGGGGATTGCACGAACCTGACAAATATCGAAATGCCAGACACACTAAACGAAATAGGCTGCTATTCTTTTTTAAATTGTACAAGCCTGACAGAAATAAACATTCCAGCCAGTGTAACGACTATGGAATTAGATGCATTTAGCGGTTGCAGCAACCTGACCAATATAATGGTTGATAGTGATTCCTTGTCCTACAGCTCAGAGGATGGTATATTATACAACAAAGATAAAACAGAACTAATAAGATGTCCGGAAGGCATAACAGGGAAAGTAATAATTCCGGATGGAGTAGAGAGTATCATCGGGGAATTTGCATTTCATAATAGCACCAAGTTAACGGAATTGGAAATTCCTGCAAGCGTAACGAATATTTATGAGTGGGCTTTTAATAACCATAATAAGGCACTTACAATTTACGGAGAATTAGATTCCTATGCACAATATTATGCTAATATTAAAAGTATAAACTTTGTTGCCATAAATGTACCTGAGGAGCAGACCGACTGGGAGTATAGTGTGCTTTACGATGGCTCAATTGAAATTTTAGGTTATACGGGAAGCGAAACAGACGTTGTAATACCAAGTGAAATTGACGGAAATACGGTTACAAAAATAGGAAATGCGGCATTTGAGCAAAACGAGACATTAAAAACAATAAAAATCCCGGATGAAGTAACATATATAGAAGATTCAGCATTTAAAGGATGTACTGCTTTGACAAGCGTAAAAATGTCCCAAAATGTAACATATATAGAACACAATGCGTTTCAAAATTGCTCAAGTCTGGAAGAAATAGAAATTCCAAATGGCATATTCCGTATAGATGACCAGACATTTTCAGGTTGTACAAGCCTGACCGAAATAAAACTTCCAGACAATGTAATCAGCATAGGAGAAGAGGCTTTTGGAGATTGCACGAACTTAACAAATATTGAAATGCCAGACACCATGAATGACATAGGGCATCGTGCTTTTATGAATTGTGTAAGCCTGACCGAAATAAAACTTCCAGACAATATAGCGGTAATGGAATCAGATGTGCTTTGTGGCTGTACGGGATTGACAGAGATAGAAATTCCTGCAAATATGGGAAGGATTGACAGTACCATGTTTAGCGGGTGCAGCAGCCTGACCAATATAACGGTGGACAGTGCTTCCTCGTTTTATAGTTCAGAGAATGGCATGTTATACAATAAAGATAAGACAGAACTGTTAAGATGTCCGGAAGGCATAACAGGGGAAGTCGTCGTTCCGGATGGCGTACACAATATCGGTGAACATGCATTTGAAAATTGTTCCGGCTTGACAGAAATAAAAATCCCAACAAGCGTAAACGGAATCATGAAGCGTGCTTTTTACGGTTGTTCGGCTTTATCAAAAATGGAACTTCTAATAAATGTAATGAGTATAGAGCCGGATGCATTTGATAACCATAACGAATCCTTTACAATTTATGGAGATGCAAATTCTCCTGCACAACATTATGCAGAGTCTGCTGGCATAAAATTTGTTATTATGTATGAAGAGGAAGATCGGCCAAACTGGATGTATTATGTACATGACGATGAAACGGTATCGATATATAAGTATACTGGAACTAGAACAGACCTTGTAATACCAAGTGAACTTTATGGTAAAAAGGTTACAGAAATAGGCAACGATACATTTATGGATTGTCGGGACAACATAAAAACAATAAAAATTCCTGACGGAGTAACGTATATAAGTGGTTCAACGTTTTTAGATTGTTCAAGCTTGACAGAAATAGAACTGCCAAATAGCATAACCAGCATAGAACACGAGACATTTTTAGGGTGTACAAGCCTGAGAGAAATAAACATTCCAGATGGAGTAACCCAGATAGGCGATTGGGCATTCAAAGATTGTACAAGCCTGACAAATATAAAAATGCCAGACGGATTAAATAGCATAGGGTGTTATGCATTTGAAAATTGTACGAGCCTCACCGAAATAAACATTCCAGCAAATGTAACAACTATAGAATTAGGTGCGTTTCGTGGCTGTACGGGATTGACAGAAATAGAAATTCCTGCAAGTGTATCGAACCTAAACGGCATTGCGTTTAGAAAATGCAGCAATCTGACCAATATAACGGTAGACAGTGCTTCCTTGTCTTACAGTTCAGAGGATGGTTTGTTATACAATAAAGATAAAACAGAACTATTAAAATGTCCGGAAGGGATAACAGGGAAGGTCACCGTTCCAGATAGTGTAACCACTATTGATGAAGGTGCATTTGAAAATTGTGCTGGTTTGACAGAACTGGAAATTCCAGCAAGCGTAACGGATATCAATGAATGGGCTATTAATAACCATAACGAATCGCTTACAATTTATGGAGAAGCATATTCTGCTGCACAATATTACGCAGAAAGAAAAGGAATTCATTTTGTTTCTACAACAAAGGAACCTGAGATTGAGATGCCGATAGATTGGGGGTATCGGGAGCTTGAAGATGGAACGGTTGAAATTTCAAGTTATCATGGAAACCAATCAGATGTTGTGATACCAAGTGTAATTAATGGTAAAACGGTTACAAGAATAGAGGGACAACCATTTTCGTATTGCCGGGACAGCATAAAAACAGTAGAAATTCCAGACGGAGTAACATACATAGGAGATTTGGTATTTTCTGAATGTACTGCCTTGACAAGTGTAAAAATGTCCCAAAATATAACGCATATCGGTTATGGAGCATTTCAAAATTGTACGAGTTTAACAGAGATAGAGCTTCCAGATGGAATAATCAGTATAGAAAGAATGACCTTTTCAGGTTGTACAAGTCTGACAAGTGTAAAAATGTCCCAAAATGTAGCATATATAGATTCTGGAGCGTTTGAACGTTGTTCAAGCTTGACAGAGATAGAGCTTCCAAATGGAATAACCGGTATAGAAAAGTCAACATTTGCACGTTGTGAAAGCCTGAAAAGCATAAAAATTCCAGATGGAGTAACCCATATAGATAGTGGGGCATTTCAAGGCTGCGTGAACTTAACAAATATAGAAATGCCAGATGAACTGATTTGCATAGGCAGTTATGCATTTGAAGGTTGTACAAGCCTGACAGACATAACACTTCCTGCCAATATAACGACTTTGGAATTGGGTGCATTCTGCGGCTGTACGGGATTGACAGAAATAGAAATCCCTGCAAGTATGACGAGCATACACTGCACTGCGTTTAGGGAATGCAGTAATTTGATTAGTATAACGGTTGATAGTGATTCCTTATCTTATAGTTCAGAAAATGGCATGTTATACAATAAAGATAAAACAGAATTCATAAAATGCCCGGAAGGAACCAAAGGGGAAGTCATCATTTTAGATGGCGTAACGATTATCGGTGAAAGTTCATTTGAATATTGTTACGGTGTGACCAAAGTTAAAATGCCTATGGGTGTAACAAAAATAGAGCAGTGTGCATTTGAACATTGCTACGGTTTGGCAGAAGTGGACATTCCAACGAGTGTAACGAGTATCGAACAGTATGCATTCGATTATTGCACCAGCTTGACAAAAGTAACAATACCATCAAGTATAGGGCGGAGTGCATTTTTCGGTTGTGAAAGTTTAATAGAAGCAGAAATACTAAGTGGTGCAAAAGAAATAGAACGTGCTGCATTTGTAGAATGTCCAAACCTGAGAAGTGTAAAAATCCCTGCAAGTGTGACTGTTATGGATGATATTGTATTTACTATTGGTTCTTCCGTCACAATTTACGGAGAAGAAAATTCTTATGTACATCAGTATGCAAAGAGAAAATACATTAATTTTGTTATTGTCATCAATGAACCTGAGGAATCAGGAAAATGCGAGTACAGCGAGGCGGCAGACGGAACTGTAAAGATTTCCAGGTATAGCGGTAATGAAACAACAGTTGTCATACCGAATGAAATTGACGGCAAAACGGTGACAGGTATAGACAGCTATGCGTTTTTGAATTGTGAAAGTATTGAAACCATAGAAATCCCGTCAAGTGTCACGAATATAGCAAATCATGCATTTTATGGCTGTACAAACCTGACAAGTATAACCGTTGACGAAGCATCCTTATACTATAGCTCGGCAGATGGAATATTGTACAATAAAGATAAAACAGAGTTAATCCGGTGTCCGGAAGGAATGAAAGGGAATATAGTAATTCCAAGTGGAGTAAAAAGCATCGCTTATGGAGCATTTTCTGGCTGTACAGGGTTGACAGGCATAGAACTTCCGGAAAGTGTTACAAGTATCGGAAGCAATGCATTTTACGGTTGTACAGGCTTGACGGACATGGAACTTCCGTCAAGCGTAACACGAATCGGAAGCAGTGCATTTGCTTACTGTGACAGCCTGAAAAACGTAAAAATTCCAAATGGAGTAAAAAGCATAAGCTTTCATGCATTTTATAATTGTGACAGCCTGACCGATATAGAACTTCCGGAAAGTGTTACAAGTATCGGTTCCGGTGCATTTTCCGGTTGCGGGAAGTTAGCTGTGGTGGAAGTTCCAGACGCTGTAACGAGTATCGGAAGCGATGCATTTTCTGGTTGCAGTCCTGATTTTGAGATATACGGAAAAGCAGGCTCATATGCACAACAGTATGCGAAAGAAAACAATATTACACTGATTGTGACAGGTCTGTCTGACAATCCGATAGCAAGTGAGGAACAGCCGACGACCGAGGAACAGGAAGCGACGGAAGAACAGCCAACAACTGAGGAGCAGGAGGCTACGGAAGAACAACCAACAACGGAAGAGCATACAACAACGGAGGAACAGGAAGCAACCGAGGAACAGCCGACAACGGAGAAGCAACCGACAACCGAAGAACAACCGACGGAGCCTGTCAGTACACCTAAGGTTGGAGAGACCTTCAAGGATACAAAGTCAAAGGGAACATACAAAATCACAGGCAAACAGACGGTATCTTATATAAAGACAACGGCGAAATCGGGAACGGTAACCATTCCTGCAACAATTCAGTATAAGGGAAAGACCTTTAAGGTAACTGCGGTATATAAGGGAGCCTTCAAAAATAAAACAGGAATTACCGCAGTAACCCTTGGAAAAAATATTTCGGCTGTGGGAAGCGAAGCCTTCAGCGGATGTAAGAAGCTTCAGACGGTAACGCTGAATAAAAACCTGACAAAGATTGGAGATAAGGCATTCTATAACTGTAAGGCTCTTACACAGATTAAGATTGGCAGTAATGTAAAAACGATAGGCAACTCAGCTTTTGCAGGCTGCACGAAGCTTAAAAAGGTAACGCTCGGAACAGGACTTACGACAATAGGAAATGGTGCATTTAATAAATGTACGGCACTGACTGCCATAACAATTCCTAAGAATGTAAAGAAAATTGGCAAGCAGGCTTTTTATGGCTGTAAAAAGTTAAAGAATATAACGATAAGCACAACAAAGCTTACGAAATCAAAAGTCGGCTCCAATGCCTTTAAGGGAATAAATGCCAAGGCAACAATCAAGGTTCCGAAAAGCAAAAAAGCGGCATATAAGAAGCTGTTAAAAAGCAAGGGTGCGGGAAAGAATGTAACATATAAATAATATAATTTAAAAAATATGGATTCTATTATTTAGGTGTACAATCTCTTGTTGATGGTCACACAGGGACGGAGGAGGATTTTTATGAAGGTGAAGAAAAAATTAAGTATTATTTTAAGTTTGATCATGGTTGTAGTGTCCTTTGCACCTTTTACATGTAAAGTTGCAAAAGCGGAAGAGTGGTTTCAGTTTGAGGATTGGACATATCGTGAGCTTGACGATGGAACTGTAGAGATATGCAGATATGATGGAAACGAAACAGAACTTGTGATACCAAGTGAAATTAATGGAAAAAAGGTTACAAGTATATATGACTTAACATATATGCCGTATAATGGCAACATAAAAGCAGTAGAAATCCCAGACACAGTAACATATATAGGAGATATGGTATTTAAGGAATGTTCTGCTTTAACAAGTGTAAAATTGTCCCCAAATATAACATACCTAGGTCAAGGGGCGTTTCAAGATTGTTCGAGTTTAACAGAGATAGAAATTCCAAGTGAAATAACCAATATTGGGCCGGCAACATTTTCAGGATGTAAAAGCCTAAAAACCATAAAAATTCCAGATGGAGTAACCAATATCGGAGATGGAGCTTTTAGAGACTGTATAAACTTGACAAATATAGAAATGCCAGACAATCTAGTTACCATAGGGTGGTATGCATTCGAAAATTGTACGAGTCTCACAGAAATAGAAATTCCAAAACGTGTAATGGAAATAACGGTGGGTGTGTTTAAAGGGTGTACGGGATTGACTAGTATGGAAATTCCTGCAAGTGTAGGTGGCATAGATTTCAGTGCATTTCAAGATTGCATCAACCTGGTCAATATAACGATAGACAATTCTTCTAGAGCTTACAGTTCAGAGAATGGCATGATATACGATAAATATAAAACAGAATTATTAAAATGTCCGCAAGGGGTAAAAGGGGAAGTTATAATTTCAGATAGCGTAACCACTATAGGGCAATGTGCATTTGAAAATTGTTCAGGTTTGACAGAACTGGAAATTTCAGATAAAGTAACGAGTATAGGGCAGGGGGCATTTTCTAATTGCTCCAGCTTGACAAAAATAAAAATACCATCGAGTGTAAAGAGCATAGGGCAGGAAGCATTTTATGGTTGTACAAACTTAATAGAAGTAGAAATTTTAAATGGGGTTAATAAAATTAACTATGCGACATTTTCAAATTGTAAAAACTTGATAAGTGTAAAAATTCCTGCAAGTGTGAGAATTATAGATAGCAGAGCATTTTTAAATTGTAAAAATTTAACTAATATAACGGTGGACAGTACTTCTTTGGCTTACAGTTCAGAGAATGGCATATTATACAATAAAGAGAAAACAGAATTATTAAGATGTCCGCAAGGGATAAAAGGAAAATTAGTAATTTCGGATAGTGTGACTACTATCGGAGAATATGCATTTTTTGGTTGCTCAAATTTGACAGAACTGGAAATTTCAAATAAGGTAACAAGTATAGAAGGGCATGCATTTTATGGTTGTGCTGGCTTGACCCAAATAGAAATACCATTAAGTGTAACGAGTATAGGAGAATATGCATTTGCTAGTTGTTCAGGTTTGCTCCAAATAGAAATACCAGCGAGTGTAACAAGTATAGGGAAGTACGCATTTTATAAGTGCACCAGTTTAACCCAAATAAAAATACCATCAAGTGTAAAATGTATAGAAGATTATTTATTTTATAATTGCTCCAGCTTGTTCAAAGTAGAAATACCATTGAATGTAACGAGTATAGGACAGAGTGCATTTTCTTATTGTTCAGGCTTAACCAAAGTTGAAATATCATCAAGTGTAGAGCGAATAGGAAGCCATGCATTTTCTAATTGTGAATGTTTACAAGAAGTAGAAATCCTAGACGGTGTTAAAGAAATAGGTTTTGCAGTATTTTCCACTTGTCCATGCTTGACAAGTGTAAAAATCCCTGCAAGTGTGACTGATATAGATAGTTTTGCATTCTCTGGACACAGCACCGACCTTACAATCTACGGAGAAGCAAATTCTTATGCACAACAGTATGCAGAGTATAGAAGCATTAAATTTGTTGCTATCATCAATGAACCTGAGGAATCAGGGGACTGCGAGTACAGCGAAGCGGCAGACGGAACTGCAAAGATTTCCAGATATAGCGGTAATGAAACAACAGTTGTCATACCGAATGAAATTGACGGCAAAACAGTGACAGGTATAGATAGCTATGCATTTTTGAATTGTGAAAGTATTGAAACCATAGAAATTCCGTCAGGTGTTACGAGTATTGGAAATTATGCATTTTATGGCTGCACAAACCTGACAAGTATAACCGTTGACGAAGCATCCTTATACTATAGCTCGGCAGATGGAATATTGTACAATAAAGATAAAACAGAGTTAATCCGGTGTCCGGAAGGAATGAAAGGGAATATAGTAATTCCAAGTGGAGTAAAAAGCATCGCTTATGGAGCATTTTCTGGCTGTACAGGGTTGACAGGCATAGAACTTCCGGAAAGTGTTACAAGTATCGGAAGCAATGCATTTTACGGTTGTACAGGCTTGACGGACATGGAACTTCCGTCAAGCGTAACACGAATCGGAAGCAGTGCATTTGCTTACTGTGACAGCCTGAAAAACGTAAAAATTCCAAATGGAGTAAAAAGCATAAGCTTTCGTACATTTTATAATTGTGACAGCCTGACCGACATAGAACTTCCGGGAAGTGTTACAAGCATCGGTTCCGGTGCATTTTCCGGTTGCGGGAAGTTAGCTGTGGTAGAAATTCCGGATGCCGTAACGAGTATCGGAAGCGATGCATTTTCTGGTTGCAGTTCTGATTTTGAGATATACGGAAAATCAGGCTCATATGCACAGCAATATGCGAAAGAAAACAATATCACATTTATTGTGACAGGTGTGTCTGACAATCCGATAACAAGTGAGGAACAGCCGACGACCGAGGAACAGGAAGCGACGGAAGAACAGCCGACAACTGAGCAACAGGAAGTGACCGAGGAACAACCGACAACTGAGCAACAGGAAGTGACCGAGGAACAACCACCAACGGAAGAGCAGGCAACAACTGAGGAACAGCCAACAACTGAAGAACAGGAAGCAACTGAGGAACAGGAAACAACGGAAGAGCAGGAAGTGACTGAGGAACCGACAGAGCCTGTCAGTACACCTAAGGTTGGAGAGACCTTCAAGGATACAAAGTCAAAGGGAACATACAAAATCACAGGCAAACAGACGGTATCTTATATAAAGACAACGGCGAAATCGGGAACGGTAACCATTCCTGCAACAATTCAGTATAAGGGAAAGACCTTTAAGGTAACTGCGGTATATAAGGGAGCCTTCAAAAATAAAACAGGAATTACCGCAGTAACCCTTGGAAAAAATATTTCGGCTGTGGGAAGCGAAGCCTTCAGCGGATGTAAGAAGCTTCAGACGGTAACGCTGAATAAAAACCTGACAAAGATTGGAGATAAGGCATTCTATAACTGTAAGGCTCTTACACAGATTAAGATTGGCAGTAATGTAAAAACGATAGGCAACTCAGCTTTTGCAGGCTGCACGAAGCTTAAAAAGGTAACGCTCGGAACAGGACTTACGACAATAGGAAATGGTGCATTTAATAAATGTACGGCACTGACTGCCATAACAATTCCTAAGAATGTAAAGAAAATTGGCAAGCAGGCTTTTTATGGCTGTAAAAAGTTAAAGAATATAACGATAAGCACAACAAAGCTTACGAAATCAAAAGTCGGCTCCAATGCCTTTAAGGGAATAAATGCCAAGGCAACAATCAAGGTTCCGAAAAGCAAAAAAGCGGCATATAAGAAGCTGTTAAAAAGCAAGGGTGCGGGAAAGAATGTAACATATAAATAACAGAGTATTGTGCATGATAGTGCAAAATACCTTAAGTATGAAGCAGGGGAAATATTCTTGACATAAGATGTCAAATGTGTTATATTTTCTCTTGCTTGCCGGTGTGTCGGAATTGGCAGACGAGACAGACTCAAAATCTGTTATCCGCAAGGGTGTGTGGGTTCGAGTCCCACCACCGGCATTGGTTAATAAAATCCTTGGAAAGTGGTTTGAACCCTTGTTTTCCAAGGATTTTATTTTGTTACGGATTCAAAAAGGTGACAAAAAAGTAAAGTGAAACTATTTGATATTGCATTCAATATGGTGTATGCTATGGTTAGTCCAATAAATGGCAAATCGGTAGAAAGGATACAAAAACTGTTGCAAATTGAGTATAGTAAAAAGGCGGCAAAATATATAAATGGTTTGGATAAGCCGACAAGACAGCGAATAAAGACGGCAATAGAGGGACTTACAGAAACACCGCCAAGAGGTGATATAAAAACATTACAAGGCTATTCAGACGGACGAAAACGTCTGAGGGTAGGACAATACAGAATTATATATAATTATCTTCCAAATGGGGAAATAGAAGTATTATATATAATCAATGTGGATTCGAGAGGGGATATATATAAATAACACGAAAAGGAGTGTAATATATGAGTACAGCAACAAAGCAGGTTATTGAACTTATGGAAATTTTGCCAGAAAGTGAACAGAAATTTGCACTTGCATTTATAAAAAAATTAGTCCTTGCATGGGATCCGGATTTTACAAAACTGACACAAGCAGAACGTCGGGAATTAGAGGAAGTAGAGCAGGACATAAAAGAAAACGGAACAATTTCCCATGATGCCATAAACTGGGATTAAATAAAAAAACAATTGGCATCGGACTTAACTTTCTGTTTGCAAAATCTGCAGTAGAGTTTTGTTCTAAAAAATAAATTCAATTCATACTATCATATTGAATTATGTGTTATGTAAGGATTTTATGTATGGAAAAGTTTGGAATTGACGTTTCGGAGTTTCAGGGAGCTGTGGATTGGCAAAAGGCAAAGACATCGGGAGTAACGTTTGCAATTTTAAGATGCGGCTTCGGAGAAAATGTGGAGTCTCAGGATGATAAGCGGTTTGCGGCAAATGCAGAAGCCTGCGAAGCACTTAATATTCCGTATGGAGTTTATCTTTATTCATATTCAACAAATGTGGAGCATGCAAAAAGCGAGGCGGAACATGTAATACGTCTTGTTAAGGGAAAAAAACTTACGTATCCCGTATTTTATGACATGGAAGATAATGACACCTTGGGAAGCTGTACAACGTCCGTGATGGGGGATATCGCAGAAGCCTTTTGCAATGAGATACTAAAAGCGGGTTATCAGGTTGGGATATATGCAAATCTTTACTGGCTGAACAATAAACTGACTGACAGCAGATTTGACAAGTGGGATAAATGGGTTGCACAATATTACAAGGAATGTCAATACGAAAAGCCCTATGTGGGATGGCAATATTCATCAACAGGGCGGGTTGATGGTGTCACGGGAAACTGTGATATGAATTTCTTTTATAAGGAGTATGCAGGTGGAGAAAATCCTAAGAAAACAATAAATGAGCTGGCAGATGAAGTAATTGCGGGAAAATGGGGTATCAATAAGGATAGAAAGGACAGACTGACTGCCGCAGGCTATGACTACGATGCAGTGCAGGCAAGGGTAAATCAACTCCTTTCAAAGAAGAAAACCATAGAGGAGCTGGCGGATGAAGTAATTGCGGGGAAATGGGGTATTGATAAGGATAGAAAGGACAGACTGACTGCTGCAGGATATGATTATGATGCGGTGCAGGCAAGAGTAAATGAACGGCTTGGGGCAAATTCGTTTCAACGCTACAACGTGAAAATTACGACGGCTGTGCTAAACGTAAGGTCAGGGGCAGGAACAAATTATTCCGTGACCGGGTCCGTAAGAATGAACGAGGTTTATACAATTGTTGCAGAGGCTTCCGGAACAGGTGCATCAAAATGGGGAAAGCTTATAAGCGGTGCAGGATGGATAAGTCTTGACTATGCACGTAAAATATAATATATATAGTTAAGTGTGCTTTGCACATAATCTGGCAGGACTGTCTGATTCATTTGTGTTGCAGGAGGAATTATCCGTAATGCTGCAATGTAAGTCAGGCATGACAGTCATGCCACGAAAGGTTAGGGATGAAACGTGGACGAGGGTAGAGTTACAAATGCCACAAGAAATATATTTTTTGGAATGATACTCAAGGTATACCAAATTCTGCTGCCATTTTTTATGAGAACGGCGATTATGTACTTTATGGGTATCAAATATCTTGGTCTGAATGGACTTTTTTCGTCTATTTTACTTGTGCTTAATATGGCTGAGCTTGGTGTAGGCTCTGCCATGGTTTACAGTATGTATGAGCCTATTATCAGGCAGGATAAGCAGGAGATATGTGCACTTCTCAAGCTTTACAGAAAGTATTACAGAATTATTGGCGGAATTATTGCTGTTGTGGGAACGATTGTACTTCCCTTTGTTCCGCATCTGATTGCAAAAAATGCAGTGGATGAGGTGCCACCAGATGTAAATATATATATTATTTATCTGCTTAATCTTGCCTGTACGGTAATATCCTACTGGCTGTTTGCCTACAGGGGAAGTCTGCTCACGGCACACCAGAGGGACGACATTACAAGTAAGGTTTCCTTAATTACAAATACCTTCCAATATGTGGGACAGTTTCTTGTCGTTATTATTTTTAAAAGCTATTATCTGTATTTAATCGTTTCATTTTTGACACAGGTATTAACAAATATTGTGGTGGCGTATTTCTCCACAAAAAAATATCCCGAATATAAACCGGAGGGCGAGCTGTCACCTGAAATTGTAAAGAGCATAAACCAGCGGATTAAGGATTTGTTTACCTCAAGAATCGGAATGGTTATGGTTATGTCAATGGATTCTATCGTCATATCTATTTTCATGGGGCTTACGCCGCTGGCAATTTACAACAATTACTATTATATCGTGAAGTCGGTCATTACGCTGCTTCAGGTTATTTATGCGTCCTGTACTGCCGGCATCGGAAATAGTATTATCCTTGAGTCAGATGACAAAAATTATAACGACATGAAGAAATTTACCTTTATTGTGGCGTGGCTTGTGGGCATATGCTGCTGCTGTCTGCTTTGTCTGCTGCATCCGTTTATGATTCTTTGGGCAGGAGAGGAAAATACATTGGGTATTCTTATTGATATCTGCTTTACCGTATATTTCTTCGTTGACCAGATGAATTTAGTGCTCCACACCTATAAAAATGCAGCAGGAATATGGCATGAGGACAGATTCCGTCCGCTCGCCACATCCTTTACAAACCTGATATTAAACATCATACTCGTTCAATTTTTTGGAATTTACGGCATATTGGTTGCATCCGTCATATCCGTGTCATGTGTGGGTATGCCTTGGATTCTCCACAATATTTTTAAGACGATGTTTAAGAGAAGCAAAAAGGAATATGTGTTACGGTTGTTCCTGTATGCATTTATTACGCTGATTGCATGTACGGTCTGCTATCTGGCATGCAGCCTTGTTACGGGGGCGGGAATCGGTACAATCATCATCAGGCTGTTCATCTGTGCCGTGTTGTCAAATGTTGTATTTTTCCTCTTTTACACAAGGCTTAAGGAATTTGGGGAGGCGAAGGATATATTTACACGAATTGTAAACCGGTTTGTAAAAAAATCTGCATAAATATTATCTGGGATTTGTATTATAGTATAAATATGTTTTTACGGGTGAATTTATGGTTTATGATCCAGCGAAGCTGGGAACAGAGCTTAATTTATCGCTTGCCGTACCACAGGAGGAAAGAAGAAATTCCATGGACTTGGATGTGGGCTACAACAGTTCTTTGGATGAATGGCAGCTCATTATAAGATATACCGGTAATTTGGAGGAGGTAAGCCAATCCGTTGGCTTTTCCTATACAATTCTTCAAAATAATTATGCAATTATCCGCATCCGAAGTGAAAATATAGAACAGCTTACCCGTGTTCCGTCCGTTATTTTTATAGAAAAGCCAAAGAGTATTTATCTTGAGGTTACGGCGGCAGAGTCCATTTTAAGCATAGATGGGCTTTTAGGGCAGGGGGTCGTTGTTGCAGTCATTGATTCGGGGATTGATTACAAATCAGGAGCATTCATCAATAATGACGGCACGACAAGGCTTGTCGGCATTTGGGACCAGACACTGCCATATAGTGAGGAAAATCCCAATCAATATGGTGTTGGCAGGTTTTTTACAAGAGAAGAAATAAACACTGCACTAAAAACAGGGGAACAACTGCCTACATACGATTATTCCGGACATGGGACGGGCGTGGCAGGCATAGTTGCAAGGGATGTTCCTGATGCAGGGCTCCTTGCCATTAAACTGGATAACAGCAATGTGTCAGGGTATCCGAATACCGTGTCCTTAATGCTTGCAATTGATTATGCCGTAAGCTTTTCCAGGAGATACGACTTGCCGATGGTCATTAACTTAAGCTTCGGAAATAATTACGGTGACCATGGATCCAATTCCATGATTGAAGAATATATAGACAGTGTTGCTGACACTGCCAAAATCAGCCTCGTTACGGGTATGGGAAATGAGGGCAGGAGTGCCAGACATGCACAAATCATGCTCGGAAATACAGCGTGGCAGTATGTGGATTTTCAGGTTAATCCATATGAGCTTGGCATCAATTTGCAAATATGGAGAGACTTTGTTGATGTGGTTGATATTTTCATTACCACACCGGGAGGGACTGTGCTTGGACCGTTTAACTCATATAATGAGGTCATGAGCTACAATCTGCTTAATATGGATATCAATGTTATAAACGGTTATCCCACACCCTACAATAAAAATCAGGAAACGTATCTGTCAATTGCACCGAAGCGGGATTACATTGAAGCGGGGATATGGACGGTTTCCTTTAACCCAAAATCCATATTAAACGGCAGGGTTGATTTATGGCTTCCCGTTTCCGAAGGGACCTCATCAGAAGTAAGATTTATAACACCGTCAAGGTTTACGACAATGACCATACCTGCTTCGGCAAGAAGTATCATAAGCGTAGGTGCCTACGATGAACGATTGCTTGCCTATGCACCGTTTTCAGGCAGGGGTTATTCCATCGACAATCAGGTAAAGCCTGACCTTGCGGCACCAGGTGTCAATATACGGGTGGCAAGTCCAGGCGGCGGTTACGCTACCGTATCGGGAACTTCCTTTGCCACGCCGTATGTGTCGGCAAGGGCAGCAAAGCTTATGGAGTGGGGAATTGTACAGGGCAACGACCCGTTTATGTACGGAGAAAAGGTTAAGGCAAATCTCATACGGGAAGCAGGACCGCTACCGGGTTATACGTCATATCCGAATCCTGAAATCGGATGGGGTGTTTTATAAGACAGGAGATACTATGTTTGAACTGGATAAAATAATAGGAGTTATATTTGATTTTAACGGGACGATGCTTTTTGATGCAAAATACCACATTGAGGCATGGTCACTTTATGTTGAGGAAATTACGGGAGTATATCCTGATGAGATAACTAAAAAGGAATATATAATTAACAAATCTGCAAAGGATATTTTAGAGCATTTTCTCGGATATGAAATTTCAAAGGATACACTGGAGCAGCTAAGCGATGAAAAGGAGCATATTTACAGAAGGCTCATTGCTAAGAATAAGCTTACGCTTGCTCCGGGGCTTGTTGAATTTCTGGATTATCTGGACAAGTATAATATTCCGAGGACGATGGCAACCATGGCAAATCTGTCAAATGTAATGTATTATTTTGAAACCTTTGATTTGTACAGATGGTTTGATCCTGACAAAATCGTATACCATGACAAGCGTCTTCGGGACAAGCCGTTTCCTGATTTATATCTTGTGGCGTCTAAAATGATAAAGATTCCGCCAAAATCCTGTATTGTTTTTGAGGATTCCGAAACAGGCATCCTTGCAGCAATCAATGCAGGGGTTGAAAATATTGTTGCAATCACGGGTGACAGTACCTGTAATGGCTTGGACAATTTAAAGCAGATTCGGGCATGTATCCATGACTTTACTGAGCTGAAAGAGGAACTGGAAATAAAAAATATGTAGCTGCAAAAGGAAAATGTAAATGAAAAAAATATGTATCGGAATTTTGGCTCATGTGGATGCGGGAAAAACCACACTGTCTGAGGCGATTCTTTACAGTGCAGGTGTTTTAAAGACATTTGGCAGGGTAGATAAAAGAAATACATTTTTAGATAATGAAGACATTGAGAGAAAACGGGGGATAACCGTATTCTCCAAGCAGGCAAGGTTCACATACATGGATGTGGAATATGTTTTGTTGGATACACCGGGACATGTGGATTTTGGTGCTGAGATGGAGCGGACACTTCAGGTTCTTGACTATGCAATTCTGGTTATCAGCGGGTCTGAGGGCGTGCAAAGCCACACAAGGACGCTGTGGAGGCTTCTCAAGGTTTACAATATTCCCACATTTATTTATGTAAACAAAATGGACATGCCTGATGTGACAAAGGAGCAGGTTTTTGAAGCGGTCAGGGCTTCCCTTTGTGATGAATGCATCGACTTTTCAAGCGAAGCATTTACAACAGATACATATGAAAGCATGGCAATGTCCGACGAACAGCTTCTTGAGAAATATTTAAACGGAGCTTCCATTTCAGATGCGGATATAACGGCACTGATAAAAAATAGGAAAATTTTTCCCACATATTTTGGCTCAGCGTTAAAGCTTGTAAATGTTGAGACACTTCTTGCAGGAATCAGCAAATATTCCGAGGCTCCGCAGTATGGAAGTAATTTTTCTGCAACTGTATATAAAATAGCAAGAGACGAAAAAAAGAACCGCCTGACCCATATGAAAATAACAGGCGGATACTTACAGGTACGCGATATCATAGGGGAGGATAAGGTGTCGCAGATACGGTTTTATTCCGGTGAAAAATATGAGACGGCAGGGTACGCTGATGCAGGGAGTATATGCACGGTGCTTGGCTTAGAGCATACAAGGGCAGGTGAGCTGTTAGGTGATGACGGCGGTGCATTAAAGCTTCCGGTCATTGAACCTGTGTTAAAATATAATATGCTTGTTCCTGACGGGGTGGATGCAGGAAAAATTTATCCTGATATCGTGAGCCTCGGAGAGGAAATTCCGGAACTGGATGTTTCATGGGATGAAAAAGATAAACAAATTTCCATAAAAATAATGGGGCTTGTCCAGCTTGAAATTATCGCGGCACTCGTCGAAAAAAGGTTTGGCTTTTTGCCAGACTTTGATATGGGACAAATCGAGTACAAGGAGACAATTGCCGAAGCTGTAGTGGGAGTGGGGCACTTTGAACCACTGCGGCATTATGCGGAGGTACATGTTTTGCTTGAACCGGGAGAACGGGGAAGCGGTATCTCCTTTGATGTAAACTGCAGTACGGATATTTTGTCTGCAAATTGGCAGAAGCATATTATTTCCTGCCTGCGAGGAAAGCTTCACAGGGGCGTACTCACTGGCTCACCCCTTACGGATGTCAAGATAACCCTGATAAACGGCAGGGCTCATGATAAACATACGGTAGGAGGCGATTTTCGTCAGGCTGCATACAGGGCAGTCAGGCAGGGCTTGATGAAGGCAAGCTCTGTACTTTTGGAGCCTTACTATGACTTTGAGCTTACCCTTCCGTCAGATTTACTTGGCAAGGCAATGACGGACCTTGATTTGTTAAGGTGCTCCCTGACGGATCCTGCTTTAGATGGCGATACGGCAGTTATCAGGGGAAGCGGTCCTGTTATTACCCTCAGGGAATATCAGGAAAATATAAGTGAATACACCAGAGGGCTTGGAAATATTTCCTGTATGCCAAGCGGCTATTTTGAATGTCATAACCAAAATGAAATCATAGAAACGTGCGGCTATGACCCTGAGGCGGATTTGCATAACATGTCTTCCTCTGTATTTTGTGCACATGGGGCAGGCTTTATTGTTCCGTGGTACGAGGTTGAACAATACATGCATGTAACGGATGACAGCCCAAATGGTGAAAGAACGGATTATGGTACCGAATACAGGAAGGAACGAAGCAGCTTTGATTATTCCATCGGCGTGGATGAAATTGATGAGATAATTAATAAAACTGCATATTCCAACCAAAATGCAAAACGAAATTACCAGAAGAAAAAGATTCATGCACCTGAATATAAAACTCATTTTGGAAAGCCGCAGCCAAGGCTGCCGAAGCTGCTTATCGTTGATGGCTACAATGTCATTTTTGCATGGGAGGATTTAAAGGAGCTTGCAGATCTTAATATGGATTCAGCAAAGGACAGACTTCTTTCCATACTGGCAAATTATAAAGGCATGACGGATTACGGTATAATTGTGGTATTTGATGGGTATAAATTAAAAAATAACCCCGGCTCCGAAAATACGACGGATGAAATAACGGTTATTTATACAAAAGAAGGGGAAACGGCAGACCAATATATAGAAAAGTTTACTAATTCCAACCAAACGTGTTATAATATAACAGTTGCAAGCTCTGACGGCTTGATACAGCAAATAACAAGAGGACAAAATTGTACGGTTTTATCGTCGAGGGAGCTAAAGCAGATAATTTTGGATGAACAAAATCGTCTTCGTGACGAGTATGATTTGTAAAGGAGAACGCAATGATTTATTTAAATGATGATAATTTTGAAGAAGAAGTAATGAAGAGTGATAAGCCGGTGCTTGTTGATTTTTATGCAGACTGGTGCGGACCTTGTAAAATGATGGGTCCGGTTATTGAGCAGATTGCATCGGAAACAGACGATGTGAAGGTATGCAAGTGTGACGTGGACAATGCACAACAGCTTGCCGTGTCATATAATGTCATGTCCATACCAACGCTTATTTTATTCAAGGATGGAGCGGTTGCAAAACGCTCAGTGGGAGCTATTCCAAAGCAGTCCATTCTTGAACTGCTGCAATAGCTGATCTTTAATCATTGCAAAGGAGGAGCTATATGGATATACAGGGGTTTTTTGCACGTTTATTAAAATCGCTTAAGAAAACAGGAAAAAAGATAAAAAAATTTTTTAGGAGATATACAAGACTGCTGGTCAGGCACACAAAGGCAGGGGATTACAGTGTGCTTATTTATACAATTACGGTGCTCGTTGTCTTTGCACTGATTATTGTACTTGTTGTAAATATCCTTAAGCCTGATAAAAAGGAAAAAAAGAAGGACCTGGCACCTGTAGCGACAAAGTCGGATGCGGTAACGGAATTAAAGGACCCGAATGCAGAGCTTGCGAATGAGTGTCAGGCAATTTACGACAAAAATAAAGAGCTGCTTTTGCTTGTGAATACAAAGACTGCAATTCCTGAGGATTATGAGTTTGAGCAGCATGTTTTAAACAGCGGAGCCATCATTGATGAGCGTGCTTACATTGATTTGTACCGAATGCTTAAGGCATGTAATGATGCAGGATACCATTACAGCATCATTTCCGCATACAGGGACAAGGAGACACAGCAGGGTGTAATTGACAGAAATGTCCAGGAGCTTATGGATAAGGGCTTAAATCAGGATGAAGCATATGAAAAAACGTTAGAAACCGTTCAGGCAGTCGGGCACAGCGAGCACGAGACAGGGCTTGCCCTCGACCTGACGGAGGAAGGCGTTTATGGACTGACTGAGGATTTGGAGACAAATGAAACGATTAAATGGTTTACCGACAACTGCACGCAATATGGCTTTGTGGTGCGTTATCCAAAGGATAAGGCTGATGTGACAGGGATAAGCTATGAACCGTGGCATTTCCGGTATGTGGGCGAGGAGGCGGCAAGGTTTATGACTGAGCATAATTTAACACTGGATGAATTTCACAGCCTTATAAATTATTAATATTAATTTAGGGACGTGTGATATTCAAAGCAGGGGGGGAGAAGCATATATGAGTACAAGTAGCAGCAGAAAAAGACGAAAAAGAATTAACCGGCAGATACAGATTATTTGCAGATTGATATCTGTTGTCATTTTAGTGCCTGCCATTATAATCAGTGCACTGCATTTATTTACAAAGAAAAATAAATACCGCGACATGGGAATTGAGTATTATAACGAGGGAAGCTACGAGGAAGCTATAACCTGTTTTGATAAATCCTTAGGCTGCAAACAATGGTTTTCCAATAAGAAGGATGTGGACACGCTTATGTATAAGGCGGATGCACACATACATTTGTCAGAGTATTACGAGGCATATGAAGCCTATGACACAATACTCACAAAATATAAAGACAGGGATTATGACAGGGATAAGGTGAATGAGCTTAGTGTGATTGCCATAACCCTTGACAGTTATTCCCATGGAAATTATAAGGATGAGGCACTGGTATTTGCAAAGGTAGTGGACTACGGTCATGTGGAATTAAGCTTATATGCAGGGCATTGCTATGAAATGCTTGGCGACTATGATAACATGCTGAAATACTATGACATTTACACAAATGCATATGGATTTACACAGGCACTTGCAAACCGGTATGCACTTCTGTATATGCAAAGGAAGGATTATAACAAGGCACTTTCCTACATAGAGGCAAATCTTGGGCAGGATAGCGAAGACAAAAAAGAATTGCTTTATAACCAGATTTTATGTTACATAGAGCTTGGAGAATATGAGAAGGCTTACAGTCTGACCCAAAATTTTACAACGCTTTATGCAGATGATGACAGAGGAAAGGATATTTATGAGTATGTCTATACGAGGGTAAATCCCAATCCTTATGTGGTGCATGATATATATGATTTAAATGACAGTATCGTGGAACCGGCGGATACCAATGAGACATATGATTCGGAGGAAACCGACGGATGATATATTCGGTCAGCCTCCACGAGATAGAGCTTTTAAATAGAAACTTAGGATGGCTGGTTACAATAATAATGTTATGTAAAGTAGATGGTGACATATGTATAATACAGACAAGGAAATGGAAAAGGTAATACTCATCGCCGTTGATTTGGATAAGGGCGAGGATATTGATGCCAATTTAGATGAATTGGAAGATCTTGTAAAAACGGCAGGTGCCGTTGTCGTTGGCAGACTGATTCAAAAAAAGGAAGCTGTGGATAAGGCGACCTACATAGGTTCCGGAAAGACGGAAGAGCTTAAAGCACTTGTTGCAGAGCTTGATGCGTCAGGCATTGTGTCCGACGATGAGCTAAGCCCGATGCAAATGAAAAACTTAGAAGAATTTTTGGACACAAAAATCATGGACAGAACTATGGTAATTCTTGATATATTTGCAAAGAGAGCCACGACCCGTGAGGGTATTATTCAGGTGGAGCTTGCTCAGCTTAAGTATCGTTCCTCAAGGCTGATTGGCATGAGAAATTCACTTTCACGTCTTGGCGGCGGTATCGGAACAAGAGGACCGGGAGAAAAAAAGCTTGAGATTGACAGAAGAATTATCCGTGACAGAATCGGACAGCTCCAAAAGGAGCTTGAGGATGTCAAGCAGCACAGGGAGGTTATGCGGAAGCAGCGTATGTCGGGCAACCTTCCAATCGTATCGATTGTGGGTTATACGAATGCAGGCAAATCTACACTTTTAAATAAGCTGACCCTTGCAGGTGTTCTTGAGGAGGATATGCTGTTTGCAACCCTTGACCCTACGTCAAGAGGTTATAAGCTCGCAAACGGTCAGGAAATCATTATAACGGATACGGTAGGATTTATTAAGAAGCTGCCCCATCACCTGATTAATGCGTTTCGTTCTACCTTAGAGGAGGCAAAGTATTCCGATATTATTTTGCATGTGGTTGACATATCAAGTCCATGTGCAGATACCCACATTGCCACGGTATATGAGACACTTGGCGGTCTTGGGGTTGAAAATAAGCCTGTCATTACGGCATTTAACAAGATTGACAAGGTGGAAACAATTCCCGTTATTAAGGATTTTAAGGCAGACCATGTCGTATATATTGCCGCAAAAAAAGAGATGGGATTTGAGGAATTGATTGATGCCATAACGGACGAGGTCAATAAGAGCAGGAATTATATCGAGAAGCTTGTACCGTATTCTGAGGCAGGCATACTCAATAAAATCCGTAAAACGGGAAGCATACTTGAGGAAGATTACAGAGAGGATGGAATATATATCCGGGCATATGCTGACAAAAGCCTTGATATATAAAGATATACATGGATTTACCGAAAAGCTATGAGGAAAATATGAGAAAGCTCTTAAAGGAGGAGTTTGAGGAATACAAAAAATGTCTGGATGAACCGATGCATCACGGCATACGAATCAACACGCTTAAAATATCAGTTGAGGAATTCCTGAAAATAAATCCGTTTCATTTAAAAAAAGTTCCGTGGTGTGAAAACGGATTTTATTATGATGAAACGGTGGATAAGCCATCCAGGCATCCATACTATTACGCAGGTCTGTATTATATTCAGGAACCAAGTGCCATGACGCCTGCGTCTGTTTTGCCTGTAAATGATGGTGACAGAGTGCTTGATCTTTGTGCAGCACCTGGGGGAAAATCGACGGAGCTTGCCGCAAAGCTGAACGGTACAGGCATACTGGTATCAAATGATATCAGTGCATCAAGAGCAAAGGCACTTCTTAAAAATCTGGAGGTGTTTGGTGTGGTAAACTCCCTGATTATCAGTGAGGCACCGTATCGGCTTGGCAAACGGTTTCATGAGTATTTTGACAAAATACTGATTGACGCACCATGTTCGGGAGAGGGCATGTTCCGAAAGTCCCAGTCCATGATTACAGCATGGGAAAACAATCAAAACCAAGTGTTTGTTGACATACAGAGGGACATTTTAAAGTATGTTGTTGATATGTTAAAGCCGGGGGGAACAATCGTATATTCTACCTGCACATTTTCACCTTTGGAAAATGAACAGTCCGTGGAATATATGCTTTCTCTCGACGAGCGGCTTTCCTTATGCGAATTTGACAAGTACGGGCTTTTTGGTGACGGACATCCGGAGTGGTCACTGTCCGGAAATGACGCACTTAAAAAATGTGCAAGGATATGGCCGCACAAAGTAGAGGGAGAAGGACACTTCGTGTGCCTTGCAAGAAAGGATGGCACCTGTGACAGCCGTGGAAACTTCGGAAGCTATAGGCGGAAAAAAGCGAAGCTAAGTGCGGAGGCACTTGCATTTTTTGAACGGCTTGGTAATAAAATTGATGTGGCAGGAATTGAAATGTCAGACGATAAGCTTTACTATATTACTGATAGCTTTCCTGATGTTAAGGGACTTAGAATATTGCGGTGCGGACTTTTCCTGGGGGAAAATAAGAAAAACAGATTTGAACCAAGCCAATCCCTTGCCATGACACTTACGAAGGGTGATTTTGATAATGAAATCGACTTGTCCCATGAGGATATCAGAGTAATAAAATACCTGAAGGGCGAGACAATAGAAGCCGGGGGAGTGGACGGCTGGACACTTGTTCTGGTTGACGGATATCCTTTGGGTTGGGGAAAGCTGAATAAGGGTATACTGAAAAATAAATATTTACCCGGATGGAGGTTACTATAATGAATATTGCAGTTGTAACAGGAGCGTCATCAGGACTTGGAAGGGAATTTGTAAAGCAGATTTCCGAAAAATATAAAACAATTGATGAAATATGGGTGCTGGCAAGAAGAACAGAGCGGCTTACCGCACTTAAAAACAATATAAAAAGTGTTACCATACAGCCCATAACCTGTGACATAACGGATCAAGAACAGCTTGCGGAATATAAAAAGCTTCTGGAGTTAAAAAAGCCGTCCATAAGAGTGCTGGTAAATGCTGCAGGCTATGGCATGATAGGACATTTTGAGGATATCAGTGAAAAGGACAACTGTGGCATGTGTGATATCAATGTCACTGGGCTTACAGAAATCACACATATTTCACTGCCATACATGCGTGAGGGAAGGGCAAATATTATAAATCTTGCATCCTCGGCTGCATTTGCACCACAGCCATCATTTGCGGTTTATGCGGCAACAAAGGCATATGTAAAAAGTTTTTCCACGGCACTGGGCAGGGAGCTTGCTTACAGGGGAATTTGCGTTACTGCAGTATGTCCGGGACCTGTCAAAACAGAATTTTTTGAGGTTGCAGAAAAATATACACAGACAAAGCTGTTTAAGAAAATGTTTAAGGCTGCCCCCAAAAAGGTGGTTGCCAAGGCATTGCGGGACGCCTACCATAATTCACATTTTTCCGTGTATGGGATAACGATGAAGCTGTACCGGATTGCAGCAAAAATATTTCCATCCACCTTTATTGTAAAATTTTTGTCCTGACAGATGTTATAAAGAGCGGAGAGTAATATGAGTAAGAGTAACAAAGGAGAATACGGTTATTTAAAGGCATACAGACGGGGAAAGCTTGTGGGATTTATCATATTTGTTGCAATGATTGAATTTATCGTGATAACCATGCTTTTGATGTTTGGCTCCACAAACCGTGTGGGAATTGTTTTTGCAATTTTGCTGACACTTCCCATGGCAAAGTTTTTTATTGCATTTATTACGTGTGTGAAATTTAAGCCCTTGGACGAAGAAAGCCACAAAAAAATAGAGGAAGCAGTTAAGAACCAATACGGTTTTTTGATGTATGACCTTGTCATATCACAGTATGAGGGCTTTAAATTTTATCAGGCAATGTGTGTAAAAAATGGGAAGGTATGTGCACTCGTATTGGATAAAAATGTCCATGACGGGAAAAAGGAGTATGAAAACTGGATTAAAGGCTGTTTTAAGGACAGCAAATATCAATATGCGGTTTTTATTTATGATACCATTGAAGGATATATCAAGAAAGCAAATTCCATCAGTGAACCAAATGAGAAAACCAGAACCATAGATAAGCATGTGGCTCAAAATATTAAGGATATGTGCGTGTAAGGAAAAAATATGAGAGAGTTAAGGATAAACGATAAGGCGGCAGGGCAGCGGTTAAATAAATATCTGCTCAAGTATCTGGACAGGGCAGGCTCCTCCTTTATATACAAAATGCTGCGGAAAAAAAATATTACCCTGAACAATAAAAAGGCAAAGGGAGACGAGAAGCTTTCGGACGGCGATACGGTTCAGCTTTATCTTTCGGAGGAGACAATAGAAAAATTTAAAACATCCGATGCAAAAGAAACGGCAGGCAGGGAAAAAAGCAGCTTTAGCTTAAAAGTTTTATATGAAGACGAGCATATCCTTGCGGTCCATAAGCCGCAAGGGATGTTGTCACAAAAGGCTAAGGAGGATGATTACTCCATAAATGAAGCTATTGTTGATTACTGTATCAGTAAGGGACTTGTTTCGGATGAGGATGCATTTAAGCCGTCAGTCTGTAACCGTTTAGACCGGAATACATCAGGTATCATACTGGCAGGCAAATCCTTACATGGCAGTCAGATGCTTGCATCGATGCTGAAGGAGCGGAAGCTTCGTAAATATTACTATACAATCGTGGAGGGCTGCTTTAATCAGGCATTGACAGACAATGCCTATATAAGAAAAGACAGGGAGTACAATAAATCCTATGTCATCCCTGCAAAACAATATAAGAATGATAAGGCGTACAGTCCCATAAAAACACGCTTTTCACCGATTTGCACGGGAAAACGGTTTTCACTGATACGGGTGGAGCTCATAACTGGCAAATCCCATCAGATACGGGCACATCTGGCATATCTCGGATATCCTGTCATTGGTGATTACAAATACGGCAGTGAGGATGTAAACCGGTATGTCAGGGATAATTTTAAGCTGAAGCACCAGCTGCTTCATGCGGGACAGATAGTTTTCCCTGATGGACTTGAAATACGGGATGTACTGCCTGATATATTTATGACGGTATGTGGGCATGATATGTCAAAGGTGCCGGCAGAAGAAATATATAACATTTGAGGTGAAGCAAAATGGCGACATGGAATTCCAGAGGCTTGCGGGGTTCAACCCTTGAGGAGCTGATTAACCATACAAACGAGCTTTACAGACAAAAGGGGCTTGGGCTTGTCCAAAAAATTCCCACGCCCATAACACCTGTTAAAATAGACAAGGAAAAGGGAAATATTTCACTGGCATATTTTGAAAAAGATTCCACGGTTGACTATATCGGGGTGGTGCAGGGCATTCCTGTATGCTTTGATGCAAAGGAATGTGCGGTGGATACCTTTAACATGAGAAATATACACGAGCATCAGATTGAATTTATGCGGGACTTTGAGGCTCAAAAGGGCATAAGCTTCCTAATTATCATGTTTACAGCACGAAACGAATTTTACTACATGCGTTTTTCGGAGCTTTCGGTGTACATAGAACGAATGAAGGAAGGGCATCCAAAAAATTTTAAGTATCAGGAGCTTGATAAGGAATACTTTATCAGGCAGGAGCAGGGGGCTCTTGTGCATTATTTAAAAGGGTTACAAAAGGATTTAAGTGAGAGGTGAAAAAATGTTTGATTATTACAGAATTTGTACTGCAGTACCGGATGTTAAGGTTGCTGACGTTGACTATAATACGGACCAGATTATCAATATACTGGAAAAGGCACACAGGCAAAATGTAGATATCATTTGTTTTCCTGAGCTTTGCATCACCGGTTATACTTGTGGGGACCTGTTTTTTCAGGATGTGCTGCTTGATTCATGTAAAACGGCAATAAGCCGTATTGTTAAGGCATCCGCCAATCTTAACATGATTATTGCGGTAGGGGCACCTTGTAAAATAGAAAACCAGCTGTTTAATGCCGCATACATTATATTTGACGGTATCATTCATGGCATCAACATTAAATCATTTATCCCAAATTATAATGAGTTTTATGAGAAACGGTGGTTTTCCTATGCCGCAGACCTTTCTGCATCAGAGGTTTCTGCAACCGATGTGGCAACCGACTGTGAGGATTACAAAATTCCTGTGGGAAATGACATCATATATAATTTCTGCGGAAGACTTACACTCGGTGTGGAAATTTGCGAGGATATGTGGGCACCCGTGTCACCGTCCACATGGATGGCGGTATCCGGAGCGGAAATCATATTAAACCTCTCGGCAAGCAATGATACAATCGGCAAACGTGAGTACAGACGCAATATCGTAAAGAGCAAGTCTGTTGCCCTTATGTGTGAGTACATTTATACATCTGCAGGCTCAAGTGAGTCCACGACGGATTTAATATTTTCAGGACATTCCATGATTGTGGAAAACGGACGTGTTTTAATCGAAAATAAAAAGATTGCCGATAACAATTATCTGCTTGTATCAGATATTGACCTTGGAAAAATAAGAGCGGACAGAATCAAGGGAAAAACCTACAAGGATTCCTATAGTGCATACTGTAAAAATGTTGCCATCCGTGAAATTCATATCAAGGATGCTTTCCTTGGTTCTGACGGCTCCATATACAATGTGCAAAAATATCCGTTTATTCCTGTCAATGAAATGAAACGGCTTTCAAGATGCAATGATATCTTTAACATGCAGGTCGGTGGTCTTGCCAAACGACTCAGTGTCACGGACGGAAAAATGGTTGTCGGCGTTTCTGGCGGCATGGATTCCACGCTCACGTTGCTTGTTTGTGCCAAAACCTTGGAACGGCTTGGACTGCCGATGACAAATCTGGTTGGAATCACCATGCCTGCCTTTGGAACCACAGACCGGACCTACAACAATTCCCTGAAGCTGATGAGCAGTCTTCAGATTGACACAAAAATAATTCCGATTGCCGAGGCATGCCTGACACATTACAGGGATATCGGTCATGACCCGAAAAACAAGGATGTTACATTTGAAAATGTGCAGGCACGTGAGAGAACGCAGGTGCTGATGGACTATGCCAACAAAATAGGTGCTATTGTTGTCGGAACGGGAGATTTAAGTGAACTGGCACTTGGCTGGTGTACCTACAATGCGGACCAGATGAGTATGTACGGCGTAAATGCAAGCATTCCGAAAACACTTGTCAAATGGATGATTGACAGCGTTATCAGGCATAATTTATTTCCGAACAGTACAGACGTGCTGATGGATATTATTGATACGCCAATCAGCCCTGAACTTTTACCGCCTGACGAAAACGGCAATATCACACAAAAAACGGAGGATTTTGTGGGTCCGTATGAGCTTCATGATTTCTTTTTATATTATGTTGTGAGGTACGGATTTGCACCGGATAAGATATACTATATGGCAAAAAAAGCATTTAAAGGAATTTATACAGGCGATATTATTTTAAAATGGATGAATACATTTTATAAACGGTTTTTCACCCAGCAGTTTAAGCGAAGCTGTATGCCTGACGGAGTTAAGGTGGGAAGTGTGTGTCTTTCCCCGCGGGGTGACTGGCGTATGCCAAGTGATGCGTCACTTCACATGTGGCAGAAGCAGCTTGCAGAGCTTATTGCCAACCCTTAATATTTCCATTTAAGATGGCGTTAAATATTTTTTCCCTACAGCCGGGATTTTCTGCCTCAAGTGACTTGATTAGATTTTTAGCATATTCCCGTTTGGTAAAGCCGTCAGCAGGACACCTTGCTTTTACGACAGGAAGCTCCATCTGTCGTTCAAACGCTTTAATTTCACCTTCATTGCAGAACATGAGCGGGCGTATCAGTGTAAGCCCGGAACGGTCAAGATAGGTAACGGGTGCAAATGTATGAATACGTCCTTCATATATCAGGGACATCATAAAGGTTTCTATAATATCATCCTTGTGATGGGCATAGGCAAGCTTGTTACAGCCAAGTGAGACAATTTTGTCATTTAAGGCCCCCTTTCTCATTTTTGCACACAGGGAGCATGGGTTTGACTCCTTCCGGACATGAAATATAATCTCATAAATCTCTGTGTCCAGAACGTAGTATTCTACACCAAGACGGTCACAGAGCTTTTTTATTTCCTCTGTTTCAAAGCCGGGAATTCCAAGATTAACCGTGATGGCAATTATATCAAAATGCTTCGGATAAAATCTTCTTAAATTTGCAAGGGCATATAAAAGTGTAAGACTGTCCTTTCCACCTGATATACCAACTGCAATTTTGTCATTTTCCTCTATCATTCCATAGGTGTCAACCGCTTTTCTCGTATAGCTTAAAAGCTTTTGAAGCTTCATAATCGTTCTTCCTTTCCGCATCAAAATATAAGTGAAGCTGCAAGTTATTCTAGCATAAATTTTTTTTTCGTACAATGACCAAGTATTTTTATTTGAAAGAGACGTTTATGGGACAAATGATATGGTAAAACAAATATATAGAGGCGGCAGGACAATACAGGGATAAATGTAAATATGATAGTAAAGCGTTTATATCAAAAAAAAGAACATTTATTCGAAAAAAGTATTGACAAACGAACAAATGTACGGTATAGTAATAACAGTTGAAGAACACACGTTCAGGAGGTGATAGTATGAACAAACAAACAGTCATTTATTTTATTCATAGCAATTACAGGAAACTTATCCTTTGCATAAGTATTTTACTTGTTGCCTCTGTCATTATATTTGGTGCATCAGGCATAAGCCGTGATGTAAGTGCAAACACACACAACGAAAAGTATTTCAAGTGTATATCCGTTGAGAGAGACGATACCCTTTGGAGTATCGCCAAGGAGTACATATCAGAGGAATATGACTCTATGGAAGCCTACATTGCAGAGGTCATGGAGATTAACGGATTAACAAGCGACACCCTTTATAATGGTGCATCTATCATAGTTCCTTATTATGGAGCACCAATGTAGAGTTACCATTTTACACCTTTTGCACTGGGGCTGCATTCAATTGGCAGCCCCTTTGTTTTTGTTACATTTACATGGTTGAAAAAATGAAATATCTGTCTTATAATTATTCAGTTGAACGATTTAGAAATGATTAATGAGAGGATATTACATATGGATACAAATAGGGCTCATCTTATGGAGCCAGACAGACAATATTATTTTATGAATATATGCAAGGAACAGATACATGATATCAGCACAAAGAAAAACCGTGAATTGACGTATTGCGTAACGACCTTTGGATGTCAGATGAATGCCCATGATTCCGAAAAGCTAAAGGGTATCTTGGATGTAATTGGTTTTTGTGAGCAGGAGGGGGAAAATGCTGACCTTGTCATATACAATACATGTACGGTAAGGGAAAACGCCAATCAGAAGCTTTACGGTCATTTGGGACATTTAAAAAGTCTCAAACAGAACAATCCCGACATGATTATCTGTCTGTGCGGCTGTATGATGCAGGAACCCCATGTGATAGAAACAATAAAGAAGAAGTATAGCTTTGTTGATATTATCTTCGGGACGCATAACATATACAAGCTGGCAGAGCTTTTAAGCATACAGCTTAACACAAAAAATCAGGTTATTGAGGTCCTAAGGCAGGGAGAGCAGACCGTGGAGGCACTTCCGCAAAAAAGAAAATACAGCTTTAAATCAGGTGTCAATATTATGTTTGGCTGCAATAATTTCTGTACCTATTGTATTGTTCCTTATGTGAGAGGACGGGAAAAGAGTAGAAGACCTGATGAGATATTGGATGAAATCAAAAGGCTTACGGAGTGCGGTGTAAAAGAGGTTATGCTTCTGGGGCAGAACGTAAATTCCTACGGAAAAATATTTGACTATACAGATGGAAAGATTGTCCAATTGACGGATGATGAGCAGATTACATTTCCACAGCTTTTGGAAATGGTGTGTCAGATTCCAAAGCTTTCACGTATCAGATTTATGACAAGCCATCCAAAGGATTTGTCGGACGAGCTGATAGCAGTTATGGCTGCCAATGACAAGATTTGCAGACATCTTCATTTGCCAGTCCAGTCAGGCTCGTCAGCAATCCTTGACAAAATGAACCGGAGGTATACAAAGGAGCATTATTTGGCACTTGTGGATAAAATAAGAGCTGCAATGCCTGATATATCGCTGACAACGGATATTATGGTCGGTTTCCCTGGCGAGACCGAGGAGGATTTTCTGGAAACCCTTGATGTGGTGGAACGGGTTAAATTTGACCAGGCATTTACATTTATTTATTCAAAAAGAACAGGTACCCCAGCCGCTTCCATGGACAACCAGATTTCGGCAGAAGTTGTAAAGGAGCGTTTTAACAGATTGTTGGAACGGGTCAACACCATATCAAACAATCAGATAAAGAGATACGAGGGCACATGCAGGGAGGTTTTGGTTGAGGAGATAAATAATCAGGACAGCCGCCTTGTAACAGGACGTACAAGTGAAAACATAACCGTTCATTTTAAGGGAAGCAGTACGCTTATTGGTCAGCTTGTAACTGTCAGACTGGATGAATGTAAGGGCTTTTATTTTATGGGTGAACAAGTATAAATTTCCTTAAAATACGAAAGGATGGGTGATGACGTGGCTAAGCTTTCTCCTATGATGGAGCAATATCTGGTGACAAAGGAGCAGTATAAGGACTGTCTGTTATTTTATAGAGTCGGTGATTTTTACGAAATGTTTTTTGACGATGCATTGCTTGCATCAAGGGAGCTGGAAATCACCCTGACGGGAAAAGAGTGCGGTATGGAGGAACGGGCACCGATGTGCGGTGTGCCATATCATGCTGCTGATACATATATTAACCGCCTTGTGGAAAAGGGCTATCGGGTTGCCATAGGAGAGCAGGTGGAGGATCCGCGTCTCGCAAAGGGACTTGTAAAGCGTGAGGTAATAAAAATTGTAACTCCGGGAACAAACATGTCAACGGAGCTTCTCGACGAGGGAAAAAATAATTATATTATGTGTATATCCTGTCTGAAAGACAGATACGGAATTGCCGTGACAGATTTATCCACGGGAATTTTTAAAACCTGTACGGTAAAGTCAGAGGAAAAGGTGATAGATGAGCTTAACAAATATCAGCCGTCAGAGTTGATATGCAGGGAGGATTTTGATTTTTCGTCCAATGATTTTGGCTTTATTATTGATAAGCTTTCCATTACAAAATCGGTTGTGGATGGACGTTATTTTGATTTGGATAACACAACACGCCTGTTGCAAAAGCATTTTAAGGTAAACAGTCTGCAGGGCTTGGGGTTGTCTGATTTTCCTGCAATGGTTTCTGCGTCCGGTGCACTGCTTCAATATTTGTATGATACGCAGATGAACAGCTTAAACCATATAAACAGCATCAACATTTACTCTGTAGAATCCTACATGGTTATCGATGCTGCCACAAGAAGAAATCTTGAGCTTACAGAAACCATCCGGGACAAGCAGAAAAAGGGTTCCCTGCTCTGGGTACTGGACAAGACAAGGACAGCCATGGGGGCAAGGCTGTTACGTGAATATGTGGAGCAGCCCCTTATGGATAAGGAAGCCATAGAGGACAGACTTACCTCCATTGAAAATTTAAATACTGCAATGATAACGAGGGAGGAACTGCGGGAATATTTAAATTCCATTTATGACCTGGAACGGCTGCTTGCAAGAATAACATTAAAGACGGCAAACCCACGGGATTTGCTTTCCTTCAAAAATTCCATTCAGTATCTTCCTGACATTAAAAATCTTTTACGGGAGCTTGATGCCCCAAGGTTTAAAGCCATATATGAGGATTTGGATACGCTTGATGATTTATATGTACTGATTGATTCTGCCATCGAGGATGAGCCGCCCATTGCAATTAAGGAGGGAGGCATTTTTAAGCCGGGCTATGACAGTCAGATTGATAAGCTTAAGGATGCAAAGACAAATTGTAAAAGCTGGCTTGCCGGGCTTGAGGAACAGGAACGTCAAAAAACGGGAATTAAAAATCTCCGTATCAAATATAACAAGATATTCGGTTATTATTTTGAGGTTACAAATTCCTTTAAGGAGCAGGTGCCTGATTATTTTATAAGGAAGCAGACACTTGCAAATGCGGAACGGTATACAACGGATGAGCTTGAGGATTTATCAAATACGATTCTCGGTGCCGAGGATAAGCTTTACGGGCTGGAATACGAGCAGTATGTCATTCTTCGGGACAAGCTTGGTGAAACAGTAAAGCGTGTGAAAAATACGGCACATTATATTGCGGAGCTTGATGCCCTTGCATCCCTTTCATATGTTGCAGTGAAAAATCATTATGTCAGACCTGAAATAAATGAGAATGGTGTAATAGATATTAAAAATGGCAGACATCCTGTTGTGGAAAAGGTAATCGGAGACGGTAATTTCGTTGATAACGATACATTTCTGGACAATTCCATGAGTCGTATCTCCATTATAACAGGACCAAACATGGCAGGAAAATCTACATACATGCGTCAGACGGCACTGATTGTGCTGATGGCACAGATTGGCTCATTTGTTCCTGCAGGCTATGCCAATATCGGACTTTGTGACAGAATCTTTACAAGGGTAGGTGCATCGGATGATTTGGCATCGGGGCAGTCAACCTTTATGATTGAAATGAATGAGGTTGCCAACATCCTTAGAAATGCAACGAAAAACAGTCTGATTATACTGGATGAAATCGGACGGGGAACCTCCACCTTTGACGGTCTCAGTATTGCGTGGGCGGTTGTAGAATATATTGCGGATAAAGATATTTTAGGTGCAAAGACATTGTTTGCAACACATTACCATGAACTGACGGAGCTTGAGGGAAAGCTGTCCGCCGTGAATAATTATTGTATCGCCGTAAAGGAGGATGGGGAGTCCATTGTTTTCTTACGGAAAATCATTAAAGGCGGTGCAGACAGGAGCTACGGCATTCAGGTTGCAAGGCTTGCAGGTGTTCCGGAGCAGGTGCTTGTCCGTGCGAGGGAAATATGTGACCAGCTGATTGATTCGGATTTGCTTCTCAAGGCAAAAGGAATTGATACCAAAACGGTAAATAAGCATGACGACAGTGGTAAGGCTGACAATAAGCCATCCTATGAACAGATGTCACTGTTCTCATCGCCTGTTGAAATGACGGTTGCAAATGAGCTTAAAAACCTTGATTTGGATAACATGACGCCGATGAAGGCGATGCTATATCTTCAGGAGCTAAAGGAAAGATTGAAAGGATAAGTCTGATATGATTAAATTGCTTGACCAGACAACAATAGATAAAATCGCTGCGGGAGAAGTAATCGAACGCCCTTCCTCCGTTGTCAAGGAGCTTTTGGAAAACTCCATCGATGCAGGTGCCACTGCCATAACGGTAGAGATAAAGGAAGGCGGACTTTCCTTTATCCGGGTGACGGATAACGGCTGCGGAATACCGAAGGAGCAGGTCCAGACTGCATATTTACGTCATGCCACAAGCAAAATTGAAACGGTAGAGGACTTATCCTACATTACTTCACTTGGCTTTCGCGGAGAAGCACTTTCGACCATTGCCGCCGTGTCACAGTGCGAGATGGTGACCAAAACCGCCGGCTCCATAACGGGCGTAAAATACGTGATAAATGGCGGTGTGGAGGAGGAGCTTAAGGAGATTGGTGTTCCGGAAGGAACAACCATAGTAGTAAGAAATCTGTTTTATAATACGCCTGCCAGAAAAAAATTCTTAAAATCCTCCATGACAGAGGCTTCTTATATTGCTGATTTAGTGCTTCGGATTGCATTGTCACATCCTGATATTGCCTTAAAGCTGATTGTGAATGGACAGGCAAAGATTAGCAGCTCAGGAAACGGAGATTTAAAAAATACAATTTATGAGCTGTTTGGCAGGGATATCACATCCAACATTATGGAGGTAAGCTGTGAGGACGGCGACATCAAAATCAGCGGATATATCGGAAAGCCTTTTATTGCACGAGGCAACAGAGGCTTGGAAACTTATTTCATTAACCGGAGATTTATCAGAAGCAACGTGGTAAACAGGGCAATTGAGGAGGGCTACAAAACCTTTGTCATGCAGCATAAGTTCCCGTTTACCGTGCTTTATATTGACCTGCCTACCGAAAAATGCGATATCAATGTGCATCCGACCAAGATGGAATTCAAATATGACAATGAAAAGCAGTTGTTTGAGACGATTACCCACACGATAAAGGATGCCCTAAACGGAAAAGAAATTATTCCGAAGGAGGTTTCTTACGGGGAAAAAGAAGAACCTGCGGCAGAAAAGACAAAGCCTGCGGAGCCATATGAGGTGAACCGGAAGGAACACCATACACCTAAGCCTGACATCAGGGCAGGAAAGTATAGTCCTACCTATAAGATACTGGAATCCTTAAAGAAAAATGAGGAACAGCAAAGTAAAAATGAGGAACCCCAAACGCCAAATTATGCAGAGCAGATTGAAAACACGGTGATGCGGGATAAGGGTGTGCAGTACACTGCCCAGGCAGACAGGCAGACCAGTATGTTTGACGACGATTTTCTCACGCAAAAGGCAAGACCAAAGCACAGGATTATCGGACAGGTATTTGGAACCTATTGGCTGATGGAATATGAAAAAAATCTTTATATCATGGATCAGCATGCCGCCCATGAAAAGGTCAAATATGAGGAACTGATGAGCACCCTTAAGGGACGTGAGGTATTATCACAGCAGCTTATGCCGCCTATGGTAATTACGGTTTCCTATGCAGAGCGGCAGGCAATCCTTGACCATTATGACCTGTTTATGAAAATTGGCTATGATATTGTGGAATTTGGCGGAAATGAGTTTAAAATTAATGCAGTACCATCAAATATTTATGGCATACACGGAAGACAGATGTTTATGGAGTTTGTCGGATCCCTGATTAACAATTCGGGATATGTAACGGATGATGTTTTTATTAAACGGCTTTCAACCATGGCATGTAAGGCAGCAATCAAGGGAAATACGCAAATTACATTAGCGGAAGCAAATGCACTGATTGAAAAGCTGCTGACTTTAGAAAATCCTTACACGTGTCCGCACGGAAGACCGACGATTATATCCATAAGCGAGCAGGAGCTGGAAAAGAAATTTAAGCGGATTGTATAAAGTAAAATAAGCGGTCCGCTATGGACATGAAAAAAACACATTTTAGATTTATAGTATAGAGGATATTTATGGATATGAACAAAAAGCCGCTTGTAATTATAACAGGCCCCACGGCTGTTGGTAAGACAGAGCTTTCCATTGAGCTTGCAAAAAAAATAAATGGTGAGATTATATCGGCGGACTCCGTTCAGGTATATCGGCATATGAATATAGGCTCTGCTAAGATAACCAAGGAGGAAATGCAGGGCATCCCCCATCACCTGATTGATATTTTAGAGCCTGATGAGGCATTTAATATTGCTTCCTTCAAGGAGCTTTGCTGTGATGCCATAAGGGGTATCTATGGCAGGGGAAAAATACCAATTATCGCCGGTGGAACAGGATTTTATATACAGTCGGTTGTATATGACGTTACCTTTGAGGATACGGCTGTAGATAATATAAGAAAAAAATATGAGCTTCTACATGAGGAACAAGGTTCTCTTTATATACATAAGCTTCTGGAACAGGTTGACCCAAAATCCGCAGACAGTATCCATCCCAACAATTATAAAAGGGTAATACGTGCACTGGAATACTATGAGCAGACAGGAGAAAAAATATCCATGCACAATGAAACGCAGCAAAACAATCACTCCCCGTACAATTTTGGATATTTTGTCCTGAATTGTGACAGGCAGCTTTTGTATGACAGAATAAACAAACGGGTTGATTTGATGCTTCATGCAGGGCTTGTGGACGAGCTCCTATTTTTAAAGGAGCATTATCATGTGAACAGGCAGATGGTTTCCATGCAGGCACTTGGCTACAAGGAGATACTGGACTATCTGGACGGACAAACCAGTCTTGATGAGGCAGTATACCGAATCAAGCGTGACACAAGACATTTTGCCAAGAGACAGCTTACGTGGTTCCGCAGGGAGCGGGAAGTCATATGGGTAGATAAGGACGAGCTTCCGGACATTGAAAACCAGCTTCGCTTTATTATGGATAAATTAGCAGAAAAAAATATCATAAACTGACAGGAGGAAAGAATGTCACAGGATTTAATCAGGAAGTATTACATTGATAACGGAATTGATAAAAAGGTTTACGATTTCTGCAATGAAATGGAAGAAAGCTTAAAAGAAAGATTTGACCGTATTGATAAGATGGCAGAGCTGAACCAGATAAAGGTAATCAAGGCAATGCAGCATGCCAAATTGGCAGAGCAGCACCTTTACGGTACGACAGGGTATGGATATAATGATAGCGGCAGGGAGGCTGTTGAGGAAATATATGCAACGGTTTTTAAGACGGAAGACGCCCTTGTAAGACAGCAGATTACATGCGGTACCCATGCATTATACATTGCATTGGCGGGAAATTTACGTCCGGGTGACGAAATTCTTTCGCCCGTGGGACGGGTATATGATACATTAGAGGGTGTTATCGGCATAAGGGAAAGCAAGGGGTCACTTGCAGAATACGGAATTACATTTAAAAAGGTAGATTTGCTGCCAAACGGTAATTTTGATTATGAGGGTATCAAAAATGCCATTAATGAGCGGACAAGGCTGATAGAAATACAGCGTTCCAAGGGTTATGAGACAAGACCTACCCTCTCAGTTGCACAAATTGGAGAACTGATTTCCTATATAAAGGGGATTAAGCCTGATGTTATCTGCATGGTTGACAACTGTTACGGTGAATTTGTTGAGGCGATGGAACCGTCCGAGGTTGGAGCCGATATGGTAGTTGGCTCCCTCATAAAAAATCCGGGTGGAGGGCTTGCACCGATTGGCGGTTATATCTGCGGAACAAAGGAATGTATAGAAAACTGTGCTTACAGACTGACAACGCCGGGGCTTGGCAAGGAGGTTGGAGCATCCCTTGGTGTCACAAGAAATATTGCACAGGGGCTTTTTCTTGCACCTGCAGTTACTGCCGCCTCCTTAAAGGGTGCCATATTTGCGGCAAAAATATACGAAAAACTTGGCTTTAAAACAGTTCCCGAAAGCAGCAGGGAACGATATGACATTATACAGGCGGTTGAGTTTGGGAAGCCTGAGCTTGTCTGTGCCTTTTGTGAGGGAATACAGGCAGCCGCTCCAATTGACAGCTTTGTCACTCCAATCCCTTGGGATATGCCGGGATATGACAGTCAGGTTATTATGGCGGCGGGGGCATTTGTGTCAGGGGCATCCATAGAGCTCAGTGCAGACGCTCCGATGAAAGAGCCGTATGCGGTATATTTTCAGGGTGGACTTACGTATCCCCATGCAAAATTCGGTATTATGATGTCGTTGCAAAAAATTGTAGAAAAAGGTCTTATTGTATGGTAGACTAGACAAAGAATTTATTTGGAGGTAGCATATGGCTGGAGCTGTTAACAAAAGTAAATGGACTTTTTTACTTATATTACTGAGTGGAATTGTGCTCGGTGGTTTTATCGGATATCTGTGCCGTGGAATAAGCTGGCTTGCCTGGCTTAATTTTGGTCAGACATTTGGTTTATCAGAACCCATTGTACTTGACCTTGGTATCCTGATTCTTACCTTTGGACTTAAGATAACAATCAACATAGCAAGTATTATCGGCATAATTATTGGTATAATTATATATAAGGTTCTGTAAATGATTTCCTTGCACCCCGGAGAGGTGAAAGGAATATATGAATAATTTAATCAGAGATATTGCTGACTGCGAACGTCCATATGAAAAAGCCGTTTTATATGGAATTGCGGCACTCAGCGATGCGGAGCTTGTTGCCGTTATATTAAGAAATGGAACACGTGATACAAGCTCTGTCGATTTGGCAAACAGAATACTCAATGCCCATTTTTACCACAAAGGGCTTTCCGGGTTAAACTTTTTACGCAGGGAGGAGCTTACATCCATTAAGGGTGTGGGTGATATAAAGGCAACACAGCTTTTAGCTGTTGCCGAGCTTGCCAAAAGAATGAATACGGGCAGGCTGCGGGAGGATATTACATTTTCAAATCCCAAATCCATTGCTGCGTATTTCATGGAAAAATGCAAATATGCGACAAAGGAACAAACGTATCTTATGCTTTTTTCCACTGCACATAGGCTAATTAAGGAACTGCTCATGTCCGAGGGGACAGTAAACTACGCAATCATATCTCCACGTGAGATTTATATAGAAGCACTAAAATATGAGGCTGTGTTTATGATTCTTGTGCACAATCACCCCTCAGGAATACCTGAGCCAAGTGATGCTGACATGGAAGCTACAAGAAGAATATGCGAGGCAGGAAGACTTGTCGGCATACAATTGTCAGATCATATTATAGTAGGAAACAACTGCTACGTCAGCATGCTTGAGAGAGGAATATTAAAATGAGATTCGACTCAAAAAAAGACATAAGCCCAAAGTATCTGCTTTTGGTACTTACAATTATATGCGTTATCTTGCTTGTTATGTCATACTTTGCAAGCGACAGTATTCTTATCATAAAGAAATATACAAACAAGTTTATCGTACCGATTCAAAACAGCATTAATTCCATTGGTCTCTGGACCGATGACAAGCTTGAAAATCTTCAGGAAATCGAGCAGCTCACCAAGGAAAATGAAGCTTTAAAGAGAGAGCTTGAGGAAGCAAAAAGCACAATAACAATCTATCAGGGAAAGCTTGATGAGCTTGTTACTTTAAGACTGTTATACTCCCTTGATGAAAATTATCCTGAATTTCACAAGACGGTTGCCCACGTATTTGCAAAGGATTCCACATCGTGGTTTTCAACCTTTTATATTGACAAGGGGACAAAGGACGGTCTTTTCACGGGTGCCAATGTTATGGCAGGAGACGGACTTTGTGGTATTATCATCGAATGTCAGGAGGAATACGCGAAAGTACGGGCGGTGATAGACGACAGTTCAAAAATCAGTGCAAAAATTATGCCGTCAAACGCACTTTGCTCCGTGGAGGGAAGCTTAAGCCAATATCAGAACGGATACCTTGTGGCAACGGACATTGATAAGGATGCTGCTGTTTCCGTGGGCGATAAGGTTGTGACCTCCCATATATCTGAGCGGTATCATCAGGGGCTCACGGTAGGGTATGTGGCTGATATAAAGCTTGATTCCAACAATTTAACCATGACTGCATACATTACACCAACTGTAGATTTTTCAAATATTGACGCAGTGTTAGTCATAACAGATACGAAAAAAACTTTGAATTAACAGAGGTAAACATGATACGTGCCATTTCGTTAACAATATTAATAGTAATCAATTTTGTTCTTCAGTCAACGATTTTCGGCTTTCATAATCTTGGAAGCATAACCCCCAATCTGTTGCTGATACTTACCATGTCATTTGGTCTTATGCGGGGACGTAAGGAGGGTATGCTGATAGGTTTTTTCAGCGGTCTTCTTGTGGACAGCTTCTTTACACCCGTGCTCGGTCCATACATGTTTTTATATATGATAATTGGCTATGTAAACGGATTTTTCCACAAAAATTACATGGTTGAGGATGTGCTGCTTCCTCTGATTGTAATTATCATTGACGATTTTTTCTTTAATACGGTTGTGTATCTGATTTCCTTCCTGTTAAAGAACCGGCTGGAATTCGGCGTCTTTTTTACGAGGGTAATATTGCCCGAAATGCTTTGCACGGCATTGCTTACGATTATAGTATATAAGATATATGTGTTTATAAATAAAAGGTTAAAACGAAAAGAAGAGAGTTGATTGAAATGTCATTACTGCGTGAAATTCTTACATCAATAAAAGAGATTATACTGGATTTTGTGAAGCACAGGTTATTCCCTGTAACCGTGCTTGTTATTGTGATGTTTTTTATTCTTGTAAAAAGACTGTTTGCACTTCAGATTGTTGAAGGACAGGAGCATATGGAAAACTTCATATACAAAACGGAAAAAACGCTGACGATAGAATCTGTCAGAGGAAATATTTTTGACAGAAACGGTAAGCTTCTTGCATACAATGAGCTTTCTTATTCGGTTGTATACAGCAACAACAATAATGTGGAGACAAGAGCAAAGGAGCTTGGAATATCCGAATCAGAGCTTAGAAACCAGATTGTACACAGGACAATACAAATACTGGAGTCAAACAATGACCGCCTGTTTGTAGATTTTCCAATACAGCTTACGGCATCCGGCAGCTATGAGTTTACAATCTACGAAACCCAGCTTGAAAATTTTAAAAAGGATGTGTACGGTGCCAATTCCTTTGACAGCCTTACCGACGAGCACAAGAATGCCACGGCAGAGGAAATCGTGGAATACCTTTGCACGAAACGCTTTGAGATATCCGACAAATATTCCAGGGAGGAGCAGCTTAAGATTTTGTCCTGCCGCTATAAGCTATGGCAGAACCGTTTCCAGCAGTACATGCCTGTCACAATCGCTTATGACATAAGTGAGGCGAGCAATGCGGCAATTACCGAATATTGTGACGAGCTTCTCGGCATGGAGGTTGCCGTAAAATCATTGCGGCGTTACAACGATGCAAAATATTTTGCCCATATTATCGGCTATATCGGTGCAATATCGGATACGGAGCTTTCCGAGTACAATTCAAAATATACGGGAACAAGCAGGTATACTGCCGAGGATATTGTGGGAAAAACAGGAATCGAGCAGTATTGTCAGGAATATTTAAGGGGTACCAGAGGCTATGAGACCATGTATGTGGATAATCTCGGAAAAGTCATCGAGAATGTGGAAACCGTTCCCGCATCAGCAGGAAATGACGTATACCTGACCATCGATGCAGATTTGGAAAAGTATTGTTATGACACGTTAGAGAAGGAAATTGCATCCATCATACTGTCGAACCTTACACCTGAGCTTTATGTGACCCCTTCGGAAAACTATCAGATTGCTATTTCGGAGGTGTATTTCGGATTATTTAACAATCATTACATTGTTATGGATAAAATGCAGCGGGCGGATGCATCTGAGGTTGAAAAAAATGTATATCAAGCATTTACAACGAAAAAGGATACCATTATTAGCAGAATTGATGCAATTCTCACTACAGAATTCACACCGCTTTCCGAACTGGATATAACCTATCAGGATTATATGGAGTATATCTGTGAAATGCTGAGTGCCAATGGGGTGATGAAATCTTCTATTATTGACAGGGAAAGCACGGAGTTTAAGGCATATGTAAATAACCAGACCTCCCTTGCAGATTTTTTACAGTATCTGATTAGCGTGGAGGCAATTGATATTGAATTGTTGGAGGTCGAGAGTAACTATTACGACTCCGACGAGGTATATTCGATTTTATGTGAGTATATTGTAAAATGTCTGAGAGAGGACACAGAATTCGACAACGAAATCATTAAAGGTATGATACAATCAGCAGAAATATCAGGTGCAACGGTGATTGATCTGCTGTATGAGCAGGGTGTTTTGGACAAGAATAACGATACGGAATATGCAGAATACAAAAATGGCTTGTATGGTCCTTATGAGTTTTTCATAAAGAAGCTCCAAAATCTTGATATTACACCTGCCATGCTCGCACTTTCGCCATGCTCAGGTGCCGTGGTCGTAACGGACGTGGACACAGGGGATGTACTGGCAATGGTAAGTTATCCAAGCTATGATAATAATTACCTCACGAATGAGATAAACTCTGAGTATTACAATCAGCTGCTGGAGGACGAAACAAGACCGATGTATAACAGGGCAACCCAGCAAAGAACCGCACCAGGCTCCACATTCAAGGTTTTGTCTTCTGTTGCAGGCTTATCGGAGGGCGTAATTGACACATCAACCAGCTTTCTTTGCTATGATGTCTTTGACAAGATTGACCCATCACCAAAATGCTGGTACAACTACGGGCACGGATATCTTAGCGTGGAGGGTGCAATTGCCGCATCCTGTAATATGTTTTTTTACAATGTGGGATATAGTCTTGCCATCAATGAAAAACATCAATATGTAGACTCGTACGGGCTGGAACGGTTGTCAAAATATGCAGAAAAATTTGGACTTTCTGAGGTTTCGGGTGTTGAGGTTCCTGAGATAGAGCCGGTTGTGTCAAACAATGACTCGGTCCGTAGTGCAATCGGACAGGGAAGAAATTCCTATGCGCCGGTTCAGCTTGCAAAATATATAACAGCAGTCGCAAACAGCGGAACCTGTTATGACCTCACGCTCATTGATAAGGTTACTGATTATGAGGGAAACATCGTAATGGAACAGGAACCGGAGGTGTATGACACAATAGAGCTAAGCGAATATAACTGGAATACCATTCATTCGGGAATGCGGCAGGTTGTTACCTCCTACGGTGATATTGTAAAAAGACTTGATGTTGCAGTTGCAGGAAAAACAGGTACTGCACAGGAGAGCGACGTCGGAAGAAACCATGCACTGTTTGTTTCGTATGCACCATATGAGAATCCTGAGGTTGCCATAACTTGTGTTATTCAAAATGGTTTTTATTCCGGTAATGCAAGAGAGGTTGCCGGCTTTATATATGCATATCTGTATGACCCTGAAAAGCTTGTCAATGCTCACATGAGTGGTGACAATGTGGGTGGAGATTAATCAAATTCATATTGAGGTGATAAGTATTTGAACAATTGTCCCGTTATTGTCAAGGGTAATAACGTGGGAATTAGAATTATTATGGAGGAAACGGCGTCGGTGGAGCTGATTAAGGACGAGCTTCTGAAACGCTTTGGCACACAAAAACAATACTGTGAAAATAATAATCCGATTCAAGTTACCTTTGAAGGAAAAATGCTTACCAAGGAAGACGAGGAAGAAATTATTTTTCTTTTACAAAATACAGGACTAAATATTCAAACAAAAAAGGAAATAAAAGAAATAGAAGATACCCATGATGAAGCGGAAGCTGTACCAAAAGATACGGACGGACTATTTTATATCGGCAATATAAAAAACGGTCAGTCTCTCGAGGCAAAGGAGAGCATTGTTATTATCGGCGATATTGAGTATGGCGGGTCGGTAACATCGGAAGGAAACGTTGTTGTCATAGGAAACATAAACGGCGAGGTTCTTTCCGGATGCGGAGGCAGGGAAAATACTTTTGTATATGGCTTATATCAGGAGGGGTATTCATGAGTGAAGTTATTGTTGTTACATCTGGAAAAGGCGGTGTGGGAAAAACGACTACAACCGCAAATGTTGGTTACAGTCTGGCAAAGCTGGGATACAGGACTTTGCTTATCGATACGGATATCGGGTTAAGGAACCTTGACGTTGTAATGGGACTGGAAAACAGAATTGTATATAATCTTGTTGATGTTATTGAAAGCAATTGCAGGGCAAGTCAGGCAATCATAAAGGACAAGCAGTGTCCCGGACTGTTTTTGCTTCCTGCTGCACAGACGAGAGATAAAACTTCCGTATCACCGGAGCAGATGCGAAAGCTGATTGAGCAGATAAAACCGGAATATGATTACATATTAGTTGATTGTCCTGCAGGAATCGAGCATGGCTTTAAAAATGCCATTGCAGCAGCCCAAAGGGCAATTGTAGTTACAACGCCTGAAGTATCGGCAATCAGGGATGCGGACAGAATCATCGGTATATTGGATGCAAATGAAATGCCAAGAATTGATTTGATTATCAATAAAATCCGTCAGGACATGGTAAGACGCGGTGACATGATGTCCGTTGACGATGTTGTGGACATCCTTTCCATTAATTTGATTGGAACTATCATGGATGACGAAAACATTGTCATTTCCTCAAACAGGGGAGAACCGGTTGCAGGAACAAAATGCAAATCAGGAACTGCATACGATAACATTGCAAGAAAAATTTCAGGGATGCTGATAGAGAAAGACAGAGAAGGCACAGGTCTTTTCAAGTTGTTTAAGAAGAAGGATAAAAATGTTCACAAAGTTCAATCGCAAGGATTATAATTTTAAATTGCTTTTTTCGGTGATGCTTATTATAGCAATCGGAACCGTTGTTATTAACAGTGCAAACAGCGACTATTTAAGCAGACAGCTTTTTGGTGTGGTATTAGGCTTTATCGTAATGATATTTGTCTCGCTTATTGACTACGAATTTATCTGCAAATTTTATAAGATATTATTTGTCATTAATGCAATACTGCTTGTAATGGTGCTTTTATTTGGTACAACCGTAAATAATGCAAGAAGATGGATTGTTATAGCAGGTGTCCAGTTCCAGCCATCAGAATTAACCAAGATATTTATGATTATATTCAGTGCGGCATTTCTTGATAAATACAAGGATGAGATAAATACATTTAAATGTCTGGCACAGTATGCATTATATTGTGCAATTGCATTATTTCTTGTCATTGCCGAGCCGGATCTTTCCACGACAATCTGTCTTGCCATGATACTTGTCACAATTTTATATATAGCAGGCATCAGCTACAAAATTATTGGACTTGCCATACTGATACTCGTGCCGATTGCAGGAAGCTTTCTCTGGTATATACAAAGACCTGACCAGAAGCTGCTTAAGGAATATCAGGTTGGAAGAATATTACAGTTTATTTATCCTGACCAGTACGGTGATGATTTCTCACAACAAAATAATTCCGTTATGGCTATCGGCTCCGGACAGCTTTCGGGAAAGGGTCTAAACACATCTACCATGGCAACCGTAAAGGATGCAAACTTTATTTCGGAGCAGCAGACTGATTTTATTTTCTCCGTTGTGGGAGAAGAATTAGGCTTCATTGGAAGTGTAATTATTATTGCAATTATACTGTTAATAGTGTTACAATGTATAAGTATAGGCAGAAAGGCAAAGGACACAAAGGGCATGCTGATTGCAACCGGAGTGGGCATGCTAATTGCGTATCAATCTTTTATAAATATTGGTGTGGCAACCGGAATTCTTCCAAACACCGGAATACCATTACCTTTCATCAGCTACGGACTTAGTTCCCTGCTCAGTATATCTTTTGGTATAGGTATGGTATTAAATGTCAGTATACAAAAACTAAAATACTAGAGGAGAGCTGTTAAATGAACATTGGTTTAATTGCCCATGATGCAAAGAAAAAGTTAATGCAGAATTTTTGTATCGCATACAGAGATATTATGTCTCGTCATGAGCTTTATGCCACAGGTACAACAGGCAGGATGATTGAGGAGGTTACCAACTTAAGCGTCCATAAATTTTTGGCAGGACATACAGGAGGAGAGCAGCAGCTTGGCTCCATGATTGAAAGTAATGTATTGGATATGATGATTTTCCTCAGGGATCCACAGACCAAGAAATCCCATGAGGTAGATATAAATAATATTTTTTCCTTGTGTGACATACACAATATACCGCTTGCAACAAATCTTGCAACGGCGGAGCTTATGATTAAGGCACTTGACCGGGGAGACTTAGATTGGAGGGAGCTTTTTAAGCATTAGTCAATATGAATCGAGAGATAAAAAAGCTTATTGCAGCAGTAATCATGTCGGCTGCTGCAATCTTTGTAATTGGCTTTATAAAAAGTGGCGTATCAGATAAATATGATAACGGCAGCGTATACATAAACATGGATTTGGTGGAACATGCAGGTATTTCCTATACGGATGTAGATACTGTTGTGTCCCGCACGGAAAACGTAAACGCAGATGGATATGATGAGCTGTACTACAGCTTATTCATTGATGATACGGACAAAACTGTTCTTGCTGCAAAAAATCCGCACCAGAGAATGTATCCTGCCAGCATGACAAAGCTTATGACCGCTATTGTTGTCTGTGAAAAAATCGAAGACGGAACCATAAGCACGGATGATGTGGTACGCTTAAGCCATAATTACTATATTACCACACCCGGTGTCGGACCTTGTGAGCTTACGGCAGGCTGTGAGATAACAATTGACAATTTGATGCATGGGCTTTTGATTGAATCAAACAATTATTACGCACTGATTCTTGCAGAGTATGTTGCAGGCGATGTAGAAAGTTTTTGTTCCCTCATGAATGAAAAGGCATATGCCATCGGGGCAACCAATACCCACTATATGAATCCACACGGGCTGGATGACCCTGAGCACTATTCCACAGCTTATGATTTATATTTAATTACAAAAGAGGCTAACATACATACATACATACAGGAAATATGCCAGTTGGCGTCCTTTTCCTATGTTTATAAGGATTCCTATGGCATTAAAGTGGAGACGGAAACAAAAACAACAAATATGTTTGTGAGCGGAAAAGCTTCGTTACCGTCAGGCTTTAAAATAAGTGCCTGCAAGACAGGAACGACAACAGGAGCAGGCAACTGTCTGGCATTATGGCTGACAAAAGACGGCAAGGATTATTTTCTTGTTGCCTCCAATGCAGACTCAAGAAATCAGCTCTATACGGACATTGCAAAAATTATGTGTTACATACAATAAAAGGATACATATGCAATATGGATAAAAGAGATAACAAAATTGTAGTATTTAACAGGGATATCAAAATAAACGTGGCAACAGTCCTCATTTTTGCCATACTTATTTATGTACTGATTTCTGTGTTTGTTGCATCCAGAAAAGACCCCATTACTACCTATAAGGTCAACAAGAGCAGTATTGACAACAACATCCAGTTAGAAGGTCTTGCCATAAGGGATGAACAGATTATTATGTCTGACAAAACAGGCTACATATGCTACTATATCCGTGACGGAGAAAAAGTAAAAAATAATTCGACCGTGTGCACCATCGACGAGACAGGTCAGGTATATGACACGATAAACAACACGGAAACGATGGAAAATATCTTAAAGACAGAAGATTACGAAGACATCCGTTCCCTGATATCCTTGTATAAGGTCGGATATAAGGATGTCAACTTTTACTCCGCATACCATTTTCAAATTGATGTCAACAACAAGGTACTTGAGCTGTCAAATGAAGTCCTGATGCAGGAGATTAAAAACGGGGACAATAAACGGGCAGTGCTCTCCGCAGTTTCCGCACCATACAGCGGACTTGTCACCTATTACACGGACGGCTTTGAGAGCTTTGACATTAACAGTGTTTCAGCCAAGGATTTCGACAAATCCGAATACAATAAGCAGACCCTTAAGACGGGAGATATTGTTTCGGCAAACAATCCCATCGTAAAAATTATTCCGAGTGAGGAATGGAACATCATAGCACCCGTAACTGCGGAGCAGATTAGTAAGCTCAGTGAAAAGACGAAGATAAGCTTCAGCATCAATAATTCAAGCTACAAGATTATTATGCCCTTTGAAATATTTACAGGCTCAGATGGAAGCTATATCAACATTAAAATAGACAAATACCTGTCCAATTTTATCAGTGAGCGGTATCTGTCAATTGAGATTTTCATGGAGGAGGAATCAGGACTTAAAATTCCGGTTTCTTCCATTGTTGAAAAAGAGGTTTACAAAGTACCAGTCAGCTTTTTCTCGGGCGGTGGTAACCAGAGTGGTACAAACAGACTTAATTTGCAGGCAAAAAGCGATGACGGCGAGCTTACAATCAAGCAGATTGCACCTACCATTTACGAAACAGACGGGGAGTATTGCCTGATTGACCCATCCTCGCTTGAAGCCTCGGATGTGCTGTACAATATTGATACAAACGAAACCCTTGCCGTTTCTGTTTTGGAGACGACAAAGCTTGAGGGCGTTTATTCTGCAAACAGGGGAACCGCCGAATTTAAGGTTGTCAATATCATAAAGACAATTGATGAATTTGCATTGATTGAAAGTGACGGTACCCTAAAAATATATGATAACATTATACTTGATTCTTCCAGTGTAAAGGAAAATCAAATTATTTATTAGAAGGGAGCTTTTACGGTGCTTAAGGAAAATTTAGAACAGGTACAGACTAACATAAAAGCAGCCTGTGAAAAAGCAGGACGTCCCATAGAGGATGTAACGCTGATTGCCGTGAGCAAAACAAAGCCCTTATCCGATATTGAGGAGCTTATGACATACGGCATGGAATGCTATGGTGAAAACAAGGTACAGGAGCTTGTGGATAAATACGAAGCGGTTTCCAGACCTGTAAAATGGCATCTGATTGGACATCTGCAGACAAACAAGGTAAAATACATCGTTGACAAGGTATGTCTGATTCATTCCGTCGACTCCGTACACCTTGCAAAGGAGATAGACAAGGAAGCTGCAAAAAAGGGTGTCGTATGCAATATTTTAATTCAGGTGAACGTCGCAAACGAGGAGACAAAGTTTGGTCTGGATGTGTCAGAGCTTGATGATTTTATAGAGCAAATTAAGGATTTTAAGAACATTAAGGTGGAAGGCTTGATGACAATTGCTCCTTTTGTGGAAAATCCCGAAGAAAACAGGGTCCATTTTAGAAAATTGTACCAATTATCACTTGACATAAAATCCAAAAACATTGATAATATTGGTATGAATGTACTTTCAATGGGGATGACGAATGATTACATGGTTGCAATTGAAGAGGGTGCTACCATGGTTCGTGTCGGAACAGGTATTTTTGGTGAGCGCAATTACAGTAAACATTAATAAATAAGGAGATTGCTTATGGCTAAAGAAGCAGGAAAAAAAAGTTTTTTAGACTTTTTTAAAATGAAAGATTTAGACGACGATGAATTTGATGATGACTTATTTGATGACGATGACGACGATGATGATGACGACGATTACTACTCATCCAAATCAACAAAGAAAGGCGGAAGCAAAACTGCATCTTCGGAAAAGCCAACTGCAACGAGTCAGCCAAAGCAGACAAGCTATTCCGGCAGTCAGTCAAATGCGTTATACAAAGCACAGCAGTCAACATCAGCCTACGCTGCCGCAAAGCAGGCTCAGGCAAGCAGACCGACAGCAAGCAACAACAAATTAGTGGAATTTAACAGTAACAGCAGACAGCGTTCAGAAAGTTATAGGGGTAGAAGCGAAGTGTATGTAATTAAACCGCAAGAAATCAATGAAGCACAGACTGTAACGGATTTCCTCAGAAATGGAAAGACAATTGTGATTAACATGGAAGGGGTGGAGCTTGCCCCGGCACAGCGTATTATCGATTTTATCGGCGGTGCATGCTATGCTTTAAACGGTACATTACAGGCAATTTCTGCCAATATATTTATTGCCGCACCGGACAATATCGAGGTAACCGGCGATTTACGTGAGGAAATACTGAATGAATCAACAGTATCTCCACAATTGGGAAGATATTAACAAATATCATTATATTTACGAGGGGGTTATGGGATGTTAACACCGGTTGATATTCAGCAGAAAAAGTTTCACATGGGAATCGGTTACGACAAGAAGGACGTAAACGAATTTTTCAAGGAGGTAGCAGACAGCTACGAAAAGCTTTACCGCTCAAATGCAGAGCTTAAGGAAAGTGTAAACACGCTGACTGACGGACTCCAAAATTATAAATCCAAGGAGGCAGCACTGGAGAAATCTCTCATGCTTGCAGAAAAGGACTCCGAGGATACAAAGTCGCGTGCAACGAAGGAAGCCAAAAACATTGAGCTTGACGCCAAAAACAAAGCAAAAAATATTCTCAGCGATGCAGAAAAAAGACTTGCCAAAATCACAGAGGAAATCAAGGTTCTTGAAACACAGTATGCTGCATACAAATCTAATTTGTGCTCCCTTATGAAAATGCAGTTTGAATTTCTTCAGGAAAATGATTTTGATGTAGATGCTTACATAGACGAGAAGGCACTTAGCTTATTGCCGGGTGGCGGCGGTGGTGCAGCAAATGCGGCAGGCGGCGGTTCCTTTGGTTCATTCTCAGGCGACCCTCAAATGAGGGATGAATCCACACTAGGAGGAGCTTCTGGTGGAGGCGGCTTTGGTGACGGTGGATACGGCGATGACAGCAAGACAAGTACAAGTGCTGTATATACTGCTAATCTTGGTGCAAATGAAAACTTTGTTGACCCATTTAATCCTGATAAGGGGAACAGCGAAGGACGCTACAATCCATATGACGGCAGAACAGTTACAGAGAAAAATAAGGGTGGGACAACCTTTAAGGTAAATACAGGAAAGTCAGGCTCAAGAAGAACATCCTCACAGACAGCAGGCAAGGCAGCATCCGCACAGAGTGCAAAGAAGGAAACTGCTGCTGAAAAGGACAGTAAGCCTGGACCTGCACCAAAACAACCAACTGCAAAGGAAACAGTAAAGCCTGAACCTAAAGAGGAAAACAAGGTTGAACCGGAACCAAAGAAGGATGAATCTGTAAAGGAAAGTGAACCAAAGCAGGCAGAAGCAGAAATCCCAACCATCGAGACTGTCATTGATGATGTTGAGGTTGATGTCAATGAAACCGCACTGATTGGTGATGGAACCGAGCCAAATGAAAATGAAGACGAGGACGGTTTCGAGTTTGTATAATATATAAAAAATAATGTTGATAGGAGCGTAACATACCATGCATGACTTAACAGTACATAAAGATGGTAAGCCTATATATGACATTGTATACACAGACAGCTTTGATTTACTCCCTGACAGGCTTTTGGAGCTTGGCTATGCGGGAAGAAAAATTTGTGTAGTATCAGAGACGAATGTAGCATCCTTATATATGGATGCTATATTGGTTTCTATAGAAAAATGTTGTTTACAGGCGGTAAGCTTTGTATTTCCTGAAGGAGAGCAGAGCAAAAATTTAAATGTTGTACGGGATTTATATGAAAAGCTGATATTAGAGCATTTTGACAGAGGTGACCTCTTAATTGCACTTGGCGGCGGTGTGGTAGGTGATTTAACAGGCTTTGCTGCAGCAACCTATCTTCGCGGTATTGATTTTATCCAAATTCCTACCAGTCTTTTGGCACAGGTAGACTCAAGTATTGGCGGCAAGACGGGAGTTGATTTTGACTCCTACAAAAATATGGTGGGAGCATTCCACATGCCAAAGCTTGTGTATATGAATTTGTCCGTGCTGGGCACGCTTGACAAAAGACAGTATCATGCAGGCATGGGTGAGATCCTAAAGCATGGACTGATTAAAAATGCCGCCTATTTTCAATGGCTGAAAGAAAATACAACACTAATTGCCAGCCGTGATATGGAGGCTGTCGCAAAAATGATACGGGAAAGTAACGTTGTCAAAAAGGATGTTGTGGAACAGGATCCGACAGAGCAGGGAGACCGGGCACTGCTTAATTTTGGTCATACTCTTGGACATGCAATCGAAAAATATATGAATTTTCAATTTTTACATGGAGAGTGCGTTTTTATCGGAACGATTTTGGCATGTCAGATATCCTATGACAAAGGCAATATAACAAAAGAAACCTTGGATACCGTTATTGATAGTATTTTAATGTATGACATCCCAAGGCTTCCTGAAGATTTTGATATTGAAAAAGTAATTGCATTTACAAAGAATGATAAAAAGATGTCAGGAAATAAGGTTAAATTCATATTAATAAAGGAAATTGGCAATGCTTATATTGATATGAATGTTACAGACGAGGATATGAAAATGGCAATGACAAATTATATTGCAACCGTAAATCCAAAGTTATAGTGAACTGATACCAGAAGAAGATAGGACATTGGCTACATGAAAAATAAATCAACCATCCCAATTTTTATTTTACCAATTATCGTGATTGGATTTTTAACTGCTTTTGACCAGCTTACAAAATTTATGGTTACAAGCAGCTTTGCATTATATGAGTCGCATCCGCTTATTAACGGTGTATTTTCACTAACCTATATAAGAAATGCAGGGGTTGCGTGGGGAATGTTTCAGGGCAAGCGAGTCCTGTTTATTATCCTGACGGTGATTGCGTTACTGTTTGCATTTAAGATTTATTACAATGTTTCCGGAAACAGAAGCTATATTCCTGTGCGTATCTGCCTTATTTTGCTTATCTCAGGTGCCCTTGGAAATATGATTGACCGGATACGGCTTGGCTATGTAGTGGATTTTCTCGATTTTGAGCTTATCAGCTTTCCCGTGTTTAATGTCGCCGATATCATGGTTGTTGTCGGTATGATTTTACTTTTTATCCTTATTATTTTTAAATATGGGGATGAAGAATTTAACGAGATTTTACGCATACGAAATAATGCCGGGAATCGTGAAACGGTGGAAGAAAACGAAGAAGAACAGGTTTGAATTATGGAAGAATATTTCATTGAAATTGAAGCAGAAGACGAAAATATAGGCAACAGAATTGATAAATATCTTTCTGTTGCCTTAAATTCGTGTTCCAGATCCTATATCCAAAGGCTTTTGGACAGTAAAAACATAACCGTAAACGCTGCCCCTACAAAATCCAATTATAAGCTTCGTGCAGGTGACAGCATACACATCTGTATTCCTGAGCCTGAGGCACTTGAAATAAAGGCAATGAATATTCCTCTTGATATTGTTTATGAGGATGCTGACATTATTGTGGTAAATAAGCCAAAGGGAATGGTTGTCCATCCTGCACCTGGACATTTTGATGATACACTCGTAAATGCACTGATGTACCATTGCAGGGATTCGTTATCACAGATTAACGGTGTCATGCGTCCCGGAATTGTACATAGAATAGACAGGGATACGACAGGGCTTATCGTTGCCTGCAAAAATGATACGGCACATCATGTCATGGCGGAAAAGTTTAAGGTACATGATATCACAAGAGTGTATACAGCCATTGTATATAACCATTTTAGTGAGCCTTGCGGTATCATTGACAAACCAATTGCACGCCACAAAACGGACCGGAAAAAAATGGCAATTGACACACAAAACGGCAGAACTGCAGTTACCCATTACACGGTGGTCAATCAGCTGAAAAACAATTTTTCCCTGCTGGAATGTCGTCTTGAAACGGGGAGAACCCATCAAATCAGGGTTCATATGGCAAGCATCAATCATCCTTTGCTTGGCGATGACTTATATGGTCCAAAATCCAAGCCATTTAAGACGGATGGACAGATGCTTCATGCAGGCATTCTTGGCTTTCAGCATCCAGTGAGCGGGGCGTACATGGAGTTTCGTGCAGATTTGCCTGAACAGTTCCAAAAGGTTTTAAGTAGGCTTTTATAAACCGCAGATTTTTGAATTATTAAATAATATTTAAGATTTTAATATTCATATTGTATTGTAAAATGTTATGGTGTAAAATAGATGCAATTTATGGCAGAGTCTTACAATACCAAAGAAAGGGCAGGAAAAATATAATTTTGCTTTGTATATGGATATGAAAAAGATTAATTTAAATTCTGATAAAGTTTTTTATTTCATAATAATTACCATATGCTTTTTGCTGTTTTTTTCATGGTCAGTCATGATTCCGTATAACCATGCCCCGGATGAGCATATGAGATATGCAATTCCTGATTTTATATACAAATATGGCAAGCTGCCTATAGGGGATGACGAACGGATACGGAACGAAATCTGGGGTATTTCTTATGGCTTTACGCCTATTTTTTCCTATATCATCAGTGCCTTATTTATGAAAATTGTAAGCATTTTTTCCACAAGTGCTACCGCCTTACTTGTTGCGGCACGTTTTACAAGTGTATGCTTTTCCATCGGAACGGTCGTTTTCTGCATCAAAATAGGAAAACTGCTATTTGATCAGGTATATGCCAGACTGTTTGTCTGCTCCATCGTGCTCCTGCCACAATTTGTTTTTATATCCTCCTATGTAAATAATGATGCATTTGGCATCTTTACGGTGAGCTGGATTATTTATGCCATGCTAAAGGCAAAGGAACATAAATGGCAGCTTAGAGACTGCATATTTCTCGGCGTCGGCATCGGTCTTTGTCTGATATCCTATTACAATTGTTATGGTATTATTGTCGTTGCACTGATTTACTCGGTGAAATCCGTGTTGGATGATGAACGGATTGAACATAAAGTAAGCTTTATTTTCAAGCGGATTCTGTGGGTGTTTCTTGCTGCATTTCTTGTTGCAGGCTGGTGGTTTATCCGTAACTTCATATTGTATGACGGCGATTTGCTTGGCATGCGTGCCAGCAATGAGTGCGGTGAGCTGTATGCACAGGAGGCATATAAGCCGTCAAACAGAAGCACCCCGCAGAGAATGGGTATCACCCTGCCACAAATGCTTGTCGGTATGCGTTGGCTTTATCTTTCCTTAAAAAGCTTTGTCGGTCAGTTTGATTATATGAGTCTTTCCCTGAACAAATCAAGCTATTATTTTATATGGAGCTTATTTACACTTGGTCTTTTGGGATACTTTATCGATATCCATAAATGGCGTAAGGATAAAGACAACTATAACAACGCTTTGATGCGGGTGTTAATGATTTTGATGTGTGCCATCACCATGTCACTTAGCATTTATTATTCCTATGTCAATGATTTTCAGGCACAGGGCAGATATCTTTTGCCAATGCTTATTTCCTTAAGTGTGCTGTTCGTACACGGCTGGTACAAGCTGGCGGATAAGCTGTTTCATGAAAAACGAAATTATGTGGCGGCATGCTTTATTTGCATTTATATTATGACAAGTATCAGTGCTACCGTGGATATCATAATGCCGGCATATTTATAGAAAATAGTTTACAGGAGAGGAAATCAATTGATTAATTTTAATGTACCACCTTATACGGGTAAAGAAATTGACTATATCAGACAGGCAGTGTCAAACAATAAAATATGCGGAGACGGCGAATTTACCAAAAAATGTAACGCTTGGCTTGAGGAAAAAATGCTGACACAAAAGGCATTGCTTACAACCTCATGCACCCATGCAACAGAACTGGCAGCCTTGCTCCTTGACATAAAGCAGGGTGATGAGGTTATTATGCCATCCTACACATTTGTCTCAACAGCAGATGCATTTGTTTTACGTGGGGCTAAGGTCGTGTTTGTGGATATCAGACCTGATACCATGAATATTGATGAAACACTGATTGAACATGCAATTACCGAAAAGACAAAGGCGATTGTTCCTGTCCATTATGCAGGCGTCTCATGTGAGATGGATACGATTATGGATATTGCAAAACGATATCAGCTTGCAGTTGTGGAGGATGCGGCACAGGGCGTGATGAGCACATACAAGGGACGTGCCCTTGGAACCATTGGTGACTACGGCTGTTACAGCTTCCACGAGACAAAGAATTACAGCATGGGAGAGGGCGGTGCCCTGCTTATCAGGGACGCTGAACATATTGAACAGGCTGAGATTATACGTGAAAAGGGAACAAACCGAAGTAAATTTTTCAGGGGACAGATAGATAAATATACATGGGTGGATGCAGGCTCCTCCTATTTACCAAGTGACATGAATGCGGCATATTTATGGGCACAGCTTGAGATAGCTGACCAAATTAATGAAAACCGCCTTATCTCATGGAAGCATTATTATAGCGGGTTATCCCCATTGGCAGACAAAGGCTTGATTGAGCTTCCTGTCGTGCCATCAGACTGTGTACATAATGCCCATATGTTTTATATTAAGGTAAAGGATGTAGAGGAGAGAACCCACCTGATTGCATACTTAAAGGAGCAGGGAATTTTAACTGTGTTCCATTACATTCCGCTTCATACTGCACCTGCAGGAATGCGGTACGGAAGGTTTTCAGGTGAGGATAAATACACGACAAGGGAAAGCGAAAGACTGGTCAGACTTCCGATGTATTACGGCTTAACCGAGGGTGAGATTGACTACATCATTGAGAAAATTGGCAGCTTTTATCAAGGTTGATATTCAAATTAAGGAGAAGCAAAATGGAACTGAATGGGGACAAGATATGTTTAATTTCAATCTGTGAGGATGATACAAAAGACATTGTGAAATGGCGTAACAGCGTGCGTGATAAATTTATTGACCGAAATTTATTTACGGAGGAAAGCCATACAAGCTGGTTAAATAACGTTGTCCGGGCAGGAAAGGCAGTGCAGTTTGTCATAAAAGTAAAACAGGACAATAAAAAAATCGGCTCGGTATTCCTTAAGGATATTGACAAAACACACAAAAAAGCAGAGTACGGCATATTTATCGGGGACAGCGAAAGCCAGGGAAAGGGTTATGGAACGGAAGCCGCAAAATTGATTACGGATTATGGGTTTTCTGTTCTTGGTCTCCACAAAATTATGCTTCGGGTATTTGCCTTTAACTTAGGTGCGGTAAAAAGCTATGAAAAAGCAGGTTTTTGCAGGGAGGGCTACTTAAAGGATGAGGTTTGTATCGATGGCAGGTTTTATGATATGATATTGATGGGGATGATAAAGGAGGAGCACAATGGATAAAATTTCATTTGTGATACCATGTTATGCTTCCGGGCATACGCTTAGTCTGGTAGTAGAAGAAATAAATGCTGCCATGCAGCAGCTAAATAAATATAACTGGGAATTTGTCCTTGTCAACGACTGTTCTCCTGACAATACATTTCAGGTGATAAAGGAGCTGTGTAACCAATATCCCAATATTTGCGGTATTAATCTTGCACGTAATTTCGGACAGCATGCCGCACTGATGGCAGGCTTTAACAATGTCACGGGTGACATTATTGTATGTCTTGACGATGACGGACAAACACCCGGAAATGAGGTCGGAAAGCTGATTTCGAAGATAGAGGATGGCTATGATGTGGTATATGCAAAATATAATCACAAAAAACATTCATTTTTCCGTAATTTGGGCAGCAAAATCAACAGTAAAATGGCGGAATATCTGCTGGACAAGCCCCATAATCTGTTCATATCCAGTTATTTTGCCGTAAAACGCTTTATCGTGGATGAAATGATACGGTACGAAAATTCTTATCCATATGTAATAGGACTTGTTCTTCGCTCCACAAAAAACATTGCAAATGTTGACGTGACCCACAGGGAACGGTTAGACGGAACATCGGGTTACTCATTAAAAAAATTAATCTCATTGTGGTCAAACGGTTTTACTGCATTTTCCGTAAAACCCCTCAGAATTGCAACCTGTGTTGGCTTTCTTGTTGCCATTGCAGGATTTATATTTATGCTTTCACTGATTATAAGAAAGGTACATCATCCAAGAGCAATTTTGCTCGGCTGGAGTTCGACAATGTCAGTGTTACTTATGCTTGGCGGAATTATTTTAATCGTGCTCGGCATTATAGGAGAGTATATCGGCAGGATTTACATATGCCTAAATAAGGCACCACAATACATTATCAGGGAAAAGGTAAGCTCAGATGGAACAGCAGAAAAATAACATAAAAAATTATATATTGTTATATTCCATATTGTTACTTTACTCCCTAGGCTCCGTTTTTTCCAAATTAGCCGCACGGCAGAAAATGTTTTCCCTGAAATTTCTTTTGGCATACGGAATGGTATTGGTTATCATGTTTGCCTATGCAATTGTTTGGCAGCAAATCCTGAAGAAATTTGATTTAACGATTGCATATGCCAACAAAGCGGCAGTCATATTATTCGGTATTGTCTGGGGTGCCATTATTTTCAGGGAAAAAATATCTTGGAATATGATTGTCGGCTCTGTTATTATAATAATTGGAATATGGATGGTTGCAAAGGATCATGAAGGTTAGTTTCATTTATGTGATTATATTTCTTATATCTGTGCTTATTTCTTCAATTTCACAGATTATATTAAAATTATCTTCACGCAAACAATATGAAAACAAAATCAAAGAATATTTAAATCCGATGGTTATACTGGCATACGGTATGTTTTTCCTGTCCACACTTATGACCACCTTGGCATACAAGGGGGTTCCTTTGTCGTTTGGTCCCATATTGGAGGCGACGGGTTACATTTATGTCGCAATACTTGGTGCAACAATTTTAAAGGAAAAAATGACAAAAAACAAAATCATTGGAAATGTCTTAATTATCATCGGAATTATCGTATTTTCACTATAATAAATAAGCGTATTTTGTGTTTTTTCCCCTGAAAATATATTATAATGTATTTAAATTGGTTCGAAAATTACAAAAGAGGAGGGCATAACAATGAGAAGAAAACTGAGGAATCTTAGTTGTGCAATACTGTGTACATGTCTGTTGATGCTAAATATGCCAGGTCCTATGTCTTATGCCGAAAACACAGGGCAAAAAGCGACAGATACGGATGCTACCTACATGGATGCAACTTATATGGATGCTCCAGATACGGACATGACAGGGATTGTCTATGCAACAACTGATACAAAGATAACGGATATCTACATTGCGTCTGTCACGGCAATAGATACGTTGTTAAATGCGGCACCTCTGGAAGTGCCAGAGGGAGGATATTGCATTGAAATTAATTCTCAGGATGATTGGAATGTCCTGTTCAGCCATGCGGCAGGTGATGGCAGTGGGTGGACTACTTCAGGAGCAACAACAGCAATATACTTCGAAAAGAAAAATCCAATAGTCATTATTTTAAATGATGATATCACATTGTCTTCCAATGCTACTTTAGTTTGTCAGCAGATTGAGGATGTCAAAAAGGATTTTGTTCTTTATGGTAATGGTCACAGCATAGATACAGACGGACATACATTTTCCCTTGTGGCAAATACCGTAGCAATCGAGAATACACATATCAAAAATGGAGCACTATATGTGCAGGGACACATCAAATTTGATTGTACAGACAGTCAGTTTTCCGCAGCGACAGTTGAATTGTATACAAATGCTGTAACAGAAAGAACATATATCACCGGATGTGAATTTATGAATTGCCCAGAGCCGTGTATATGGTCGAAGGGTGCACCGTGCCCTGTCAGCATCTCTGATTGCAATATGGATAACTGCGGACTCTTATTTAAATCTACAAACGCTTCATGCAGGGCAAGCTTTTCCAATATTACGGCAAAAAACTGTACAGGAACCGTTCTTGGACAGACGACAGCAGATTCCAAAGCCACCCCTTATATTATTGAATCAATATCCAATTGTGAGCTTAGCACCTCACAGCCGGGAAAAACTGCGATTGATCATGGTGGCAGTGCAGTAGGAGAAATTACAGGCTGTACAATCACAGGCTTTGATACGGGAATTAATCTTTCCGGATGTAATGTCAGTTCTATTTCTGATATGGATACAGTCACAATCAGCGACACTACAATTACAGATTGTATTACCGGACTTTACATCAAATATCTGTCAGGATATGAAAATGCAATTATTTCAAACCTAACCATGGAGGCACGGGAGGGTGCTTCCGACACAGTCGGATATAAGGGCGACGGAAAATTAACTTCAAAAGATTTCGCATCGGTTGATTATGACTTTAGCCAGATGCCTCAAATTAAAGCCTGCCATATCACAGGCTTCGATACAGGTATTTGCTTAAGCTCTTGCACGGCTGTAATATCAGGCTGCGGGATATCAGATTGCAAATCAGGAATTGAAATAACAAGCGATGCCGTTGCCATAGTTGACACAACATTGCAGGCAAGAGATTCCGTATATTCCGTCGGAGTTACAACAAATTATATATGTTATCTGATAGATTGTGATATCACTGATTTTAATGTTGGAAGTGATTTGCATGCTTCATCTAATACGACGGTTATCGGTTGCAGATACCAAAACAAGGACCAAAACCTCATAGGTGCTTATCAGACAACTGTCTATGATACAAGCTTTGTCGGTGGAAAAACATCTGTACTTATGAGAGGTGGCACATCCTATTTTTATGGCTGTGTTGTGGAGGGAGATTCTGATACAACACAATCGGGGATTTCTGTGGAATCAGGTGCAGGCACATTACATGTATACAGCTTAGAACGCCCTTATTATTCTCCTAATGGGGGAGTTTACGCTGATTTGACGCAATATACGGACAGAAATGTAAATGATGGGAAATCTGAGATTTTTAATTGTAAGACAGGGATTGACTCTGTAAGAGTTGTGAATATTGCAGATACCCATGTACATGATTGTGAAACCGGCTTGAAACTATCGAACAATAATAATTATTCTTATGGCAATAATCTGATTGAAAACTGTAATAACGGAATGGAAGTGTACGGCTTATATAAAAATATAGATCCAAATATTCCTAACTTTACGGATACACACACGGATACGATACGTAACTGTAACAATGATGGTCTTAATGCTTATTTTATCACATCAAGTCCAATGGAATGGAAGAATCGGCTGGAAATATATAATTGTGACAATTATGGAATTAAAATCACAGGAAGCTTAACGAGTGCAACAGTGAATGTACATGATTGTAAAACAGGGCTTTATATGGCGGAGAGTGCAGGCAATGTAGTGCTTGCTTCTGAATCTAAGGTTTACGATAATCTGGAATGGAATGTATACGATGACTCCACCAGTGCTTATGCAAATTTTATCATTAGCGGCTCAGAGGGAAGGCTTACCGGTGGTGGGGTTGGTAATGTATATTCTAAGAATAGGGTTGTTATTAGTGCGAATGATTTATATAGTGATGACAGTGTGTATTATTTGGGAACAGCCAATGGAATGTATACATTCAGCGTAAATAATTTGCACGACACGGCAGTTTTTGACACAGTCGAATCAGGATATACAATTGGTAGAAGGATTGCAACACTGTCCACTGATATTACCTCTCAAATGTTTGCAAAAAAAGAAGGCTTTGTGATATCAACAGAGAAGGATGGCAACACTACATATGCCATTTTCGCAGCAGGTTGTAATGTGACCTACGATGTCACAACAAACGGAGGTGATACTTTCAGTGGTGGAAAACTGATACGATTCAGCTATCTTAACGGAAATGCTATCGATTTAACCTATACCGCCTCTAAGACAGGATATGAGTTTGTGGGTTGGAATACAGACCAAAACGCAACAGAAGGACTTACTACACTTACGGCAGAAAGGGAGAATATTACCTTATATGCCATATATAAAAAGACGGCTTATATCAATTATCATACATATGATACCGCCTCGGATTACAGAACCGCCGTTTCCTTTTACAACAACCAGGACGAGATAGCGTGCGGGTTGGCTGCATATAATGCCGGTGGAGAAAATACCTTTGCCGGATATGTCATTGACGGGGATGCCGCTGTTTCTTCTGCTGATGATTTATTGAAGGCAGGAGATGATGTAACGGTTTCTCTTGACGGCTTAGATGTTTATTGTGTATACGAAAAACAAGGACGGCTGGATTATCTGAAAAAAGACGGTACAATCCTGAGTACGGAAAGAATAACCGTTTATCAGATAAGCTCGGATAATAAGAAATTTATCTATACAATAAAAGCAGGTGAACCAGTAGACGGCTTTACCTTTACAGGCTGGAAAGATAATAACGACAACAGCTTTGTTGCAGGTAATACGCTCAGCACAGAAGATGCCTTTATTGTTTTGACACCTGTTTATGAGGAAAATCAAGAAACGACCACAGAAGAAACAACCACAGAAGAGACAACTACTGAGGAACCGACTACGGAAGATACAACTACCGAGACAACAACCACAGAAGAGGCAACTACTGAGGAACCGACTACGGAAGATACAACTACCGAGACAACAACCACAGAAGAGGCAACTACTGAGGAACCGACTACGGAAGATACAACTACCGAGACAACAACCACGGAAACACCAATTACGGAAAATACGACTACTGAGGCAACGACCACGGAAACACCGACTACGGAAACATCAACCACAGAGACATTGACCACAGAAGCATCAACTATTGAAACATCAATCACAGAGGCACCGACTACAAAAACTCCAGCCAGTCCAAAAACAGGAGATAATGCAGAGCCAGTCGGTGTTATTGGACTTGGAATTTTGTTTCTCTTAAGCATATTGGGTGTGTCCTTGAAAATCAAGAGAAAAAATTGATATGATAATTATCGTTATCGCATGGCTGTTGTTTTATCATGCCTGCGGTTTTACACAATTTTTGAGCTTGTTTGCTGTTTGCACGGTATAGCCAATGCATCGGCAGACAAGCTTTATTATTTAAATTCTGACATTGTATTTCTGTATCATAAAATAATAAAGTCGTGAATTCCTTTAATGTTAATGTATGTAAGTTTATAATTCAGCTAACAAATAGTAGTGGTGTGTTTTGATAAATTTATTCGCAAAACTCAGGTTTTACGAAAATAAAACTTTGCATTTTACGACAGAAGTGTTATAATTAATCTATGGCATTTCCAATTAATGGATTAATTAAATTAATGTTTATACCATCTTATCATGCAACTTATATTCACAGGAGGTTTTATGTATGGCTGACTACACTTATCATGAACAAAACGAAATGCAAAACTTAGATTATATTCGTGCAATTTGTGAGGAACTTCCTCCATATGTAAAACGATTTGTCCGAGGTATCCAGCAATCAAAAGCTTCACGTACACAGCTTGGTTATGTCCGTGATTTAAAAACATTCTTTGAATACATATATGAGTCTTATGATAAACAATCGTTCGACAGTTTAAAGGACATTTCTCTCGATGTTTTAAATGATGTAGATTCCATGTTTATTGAGGATTATCTTGACTATCTGCAGAAATATTCTAAAAACGGCAAAATATACACAAACGGCAAGGCTGCATTAAAGCGTAAATTAACGAGTTTAAGAATTTTTTACGCATATTTGTACAAGAATGACCTTGTAAGCCAAAATCCGCTTGTTAAGGTGGAAATGCCTAAGATACGCGAAAAACAGATTATCCGCATGGAACCAAACGAGGTTGCAGAATTTCTTGATACCGTTGAATATGGCAATCATTTGACTGATAGACAGTTACAATTTCATTCTAAGTCAAAAAACCGCGATTTAGCCCTTTTAACGCTTATGTTAAGCACAGGTATCCGTATATCGGAATGTGTCGGTTTAGATTTATCAGATGTGGATTATGATAAAATGTGTATCAAGGTTACAAGAAAAGGTGGCAAGGAAGCCATTGTATATTTCAGCGACGAGGCTGCTGAACCTTTAGCTGTTTATATGGAGGAACGTAAGAAAATAACGCCTGAAAAGGGACATGAAAATGCATTGTTTTTGTCTTCCCAGCGTAAACGAATCGGTGTTCGGACAGTTGAAAACATGGTTAAAAAATATTCTGCCTGCTCTGTGCCTTTAAAGCATATTACGCCGCATAAGCTCCGCAGTACCTACGGCACGTCACTTTATCAGGAAACAGGCGACATTTACCTTGTTGCTGATGTTTTGGGACATACCGATGTCAATACAACAAGGCGGCATTATGCCGATATTGACGAAAACAGACGGAGAACTGCAAGAAATAAGGTGCAGCTCCGGGAAAAGTCTTAAATTTTTTTCATGCGTATATATTTATGCGAATATATGTATATTTGTAAATTTCTATTATGTAGCAATTATGCTTGAAATGGTATTTAACCTGTGTAGTTGTTTGAATGCACTCTATTAGAAAAATGTCTTTATATATGCCAATGTCTTATTTAATAAATCCTCTGGCATTCTCTCGACAAACTGAATATTTCTACTGATAACGTCCAAACACTTCATATGTTCCGTTAGTATAACACCTGTCGTTTTTATTCTATTATCTAACGGAATATGCAATGGAAATTTATTGCTCGTGTTCGTAATCGGACACACTACAGCAAATTTAGTTCTTATAAAGAACTGTTCATTGCTGATAATCACTCCTGATCTCCTTCCCGATTGCTCATGTCCGGATTGTGGAGAAAAATCCAAAAAAACTATGTCCCCTTGCTTCGGATTATACATTTACCACACTTCCTTTCCAACAGGAGCTCCCCAGTCAAATTCCTCTGCTGAATATTCTCCATCGTAATCTTTGAATATATCTTCTAATGTAAGTGTAAGTTCTTTTTCCTTTTTAACTTTTGTAATTACAATGTTATCATCAACTCTACTAAGTTCCACAAGATCATTTTCCATCATTCCCAATGCTTCAAGAAATGCTTTAGGTATTCTTATACCCTGTGAATTCCCCCATTTTTGAATCGTTGCCTGCATAAATTCATCTCCTTTTAAACACAAAGTATATACAATAGTATATACTTTGTCAATGACTTTATTCTAAAATGTACCAATCTAATATCAGTGCATTTTAGAATTCTTCTATATTTTCTGAATTTCCACACCTCACATCAATCTAATCTTCTATCCTATAATTCAAATTTATTTAGCTTATCCACATATTATGAAATACTTTTACATCCCCACTCCAGTTATGTAGCAATCACACTATATGTTAAGTGTCGAAGATAATTGAGTTCATTCGTTTTTCTATACCACGGAGGAGCGTGGAAGTCTAAAGAATAGTCAAGTACATTCTCTAAAATTGATTTTTATATTTGCTGCTTTTAATTCATTAGTTGATGGTACCAATGCTTGATTGCTTAAAAACATAATTTCTGAATTCAAACCAGTGTTTGCTACACTATATACCAAATCAAAATTATATCCTTGATACATATTGTACATTTCCCGAATCTGCACAACATTATCATAGCTTACCATCCATGGACAATTTAGCTTTACAATTATATCTCTTATCTTCAGATGATCTTTATGTCCAAAATAATTTTTATATAATTGTTTACCTTTATGATAGTACGGTGGATCAAAATAAATAAAAGCATCTTTTATATATCTACGTGCATAGCCATTTAAAAATTTCTGTGCATCTTGATTGTATAAATGAATTCTTTGTTTATGTTTTGAAATTTTTTTGATTCGTGCAATTAAATCATCTTTATTAAATCTTGCATCAATAAGATAATTTCCTGTCTGATTATGACCACCAATGGGACCAGCACTCAATATTCCTGAACGATTTGTACGATTCAAATAAAATGCTGCAAAACCAAGTTCAAGCGAATACTTTTTGTTTTGAGTGATATAAATATTTTTTTGCTTTCTCCACTCAGCATCATTTAATGGAGTATTTTCTATAAGCTCAATAAACTTTCGAGTATTCGTTAATATCGCTCGCCACATAGAATATATCGCTTTGTCGTAATCATTTATGACTATTTCATCGACTGTTCCATTAAAAAGTAACTCAAGAGCTATCCCTGCTCCACCTGCAAAAGGCTCAATATAAATAGGACTTTTTATATCAGTTTTTTTGATTACCAGAGAAACAAAAGATGCAAGTTTACTTTTACCACCAGGATATCTAAGTGGAGAATAATTCTTTAATTTTGTGTCTTGTTTATTCCTTTGAGCCATATTATACCTCCAAGTGATTATTTCCGCCAGATATAGATGACGATATTCATTTATTATATCATACTAAGTAAATCTTTAACATCCATAAATGTATTAGGCAACCAATCAGTTAAATCATACGGATTAAGATAAATTTTTTGTGGATTTGTAATATCCTTTTTTATGAGAGCAGGGATGACTTCAAAACTTAAAGTTTCAGAAAGCTCTCTGCTACTATCTTCCTCTAACAGTTTCAACAAAGGATAAAGCATAACTTCTTTTTCCTTCTTTTCATATTTAGATGGATATTTGTTCATCTCTGCATAATCCAACAACTGCAATCCGAGATTTCTATCAAAGAGATAATGATTCCTCTGATTATAATAATTATCAAGACAATTTTTACACGATCTGGAACATTCACAATTGCTCAAAATATCCCGAGTTCTATTTAGAACCTTATCTAAAATTGTCCCAATTAAAGACGAATATCCAGCACCGCTTGTTAAATTATCATAGAAGAACATTTCAATATGAGACTTTCCATCTCTTTCAATACGAGGTCTCCATCCCCCGCTAATTTCATTATAATCGATATCAAGCTCCAATGAAATAGCTTTTTTCATCGCTTCGTGCAATGTTGTTACAGCCGCTCTTAAAATTGCTTTTTCCTTAGAGTCCCCCATTCCCACCAATCTATTTGAATCATACTCCAAATCCAACATAAACATATCTGTCATGAACTCGTATCCAAGAAAAATGTTTTGCATGACAGTTCCGTTGTGTCTACACAATAGATAATCATGATACGGTTGTGAGAATTTATAGTTATTGGCATTATTTTCTTCCGCCACATCAGCACCACCGCATTTTTTGCATATATTAAATCCATTTTTGTGCTTACCCATATTCACTGTAAGAACTTTTTTATCAGAAAGCTCCGTATACTTTATATTGCTTTTACCATAACTTTGCATGGTGTCAGATGTACTTGGTACATATGAATAGTACGGAGCTTCCGTATAGGTGAATTCTTCACTTTCATCTTCATGTCGTACTTCATCGCCTTTGACAGGAGCAAATCCCCATGGTTTTAACATTTTCCGACGATCAACAGATGCACTACAATAAGGACAAACTCCTTCCTGAGCATTCTCTTCTTTGGTTCCAAACCAGTTGCATTCCGTACACACAAAAACATCACTGTAATAATCTGGGCTATCGAAATAGTATTCTGCCTGATTAGCTTCAAACCCTTTTGGTCGGGGATTTGCGTAAATACCACCACTCCGATAAATTCTTTTATCAATAGTAACAAATCGCCCAGGGGCATACTCACTCAAAGCAACAGCAATGTCACGTTCAGGTGCATATTTTATTTCTCGAGGGGCACGTTTTCCTTTTTTTGATTCCTCTTCAACAAAAAAACGAACTACATTTTTAGGGAAGGAATATGACGGAATAAAACCTTCGCTATAAAACACATCAAAAGCATCTGTTTCTTTATCATTTGCAGTATATTGTGCTCGTTTTCCTTCGGCAAGAACCGTTAATTTGATTTTTTCAAAACTTTCAGTTGTTCTTTCCGTGTCAAAAGGCAAGTCCTTTGCGTATTCTATGAACGCTGCCCCAAATTCTTCACAGAAGGTTATAACACCAATGTCCATAATGCTATCAAAACGTTCCTTCATCTTTGGTAATGACATGAAACCATTAATAATCAACATATTTTTATGCCGTTGCAAAATCTTTGGATTATCTCTATCTATCCAAGGTTTTCTTGGGGGACCTGATATCATTTCGTCTGGATGTGCAAAGTAGTGGCTGTCATGGACGCCTCCAGAAGCATATGTAACAATTGTTGATATGCCTGCATTTTTTCGTCCAGCTCGTCCGGCTCGTTGCTGATAATTCTCACGCATTGGTGGAATGTTTCTCATCCCAACTGCTGTCAGAGAACCAATATCAATACCAACTTCCATAGTGGTTGTACAGCTAAGAACATCGATAGAATTTTCGCCATGCTCTCCAGCATTAATATCTTGAAAACGCATTTCATATTTTTCAGTCCGACTCCAAGTCTCATTCTTAATACCCTTATGAGATAGTTGTGCAGTGTGTTCCTCTGTGTCAATAGTATGAATCTCATCAATTTTCTCAAGGGCATTTATAACTGGTATACGCCAAAAATCAAAACGTTCCAAATCGGTGTCACTTATTTTTATAAGCTTATGTTTTTCAAAACATGCCCCGCAATAATCACCCAACTTGAACGGAGACAACTTGCCACACTTTGTACATCTATACCATGTGAAATTTTCATCAGTCAATTCGATTTTCACTTCTGAAAGTTTAATGTAATACCTATTATTATTTGATCCAAAACCAAAAAATACATCTCTTATCTTTGTAATTACAGCTTCCTTATTTGATTCTTGAATACCAAGATATTGTGGAAGTAGTTTAATTAATTTCGAGTCTAAAGCAGACAAAAAATCAAAGGCAAGACCAAAATCCTGAGCCTTACTACGACCAGGTAAATCTCTTCGTATATCGTCAGGTATGGATTCACCAAGTGCCGCACAATCATCCATAACATCCCAGAATAACAATACTAACACCTTATACAAATCGTCGGAATTAATTTCTATTCCTTGATTCTCTAAATCAAAAACGCAATCTTCTAACGCCTCTGAAACAGGAGCAAGGAAACCAATTCCTATATCCTTAAAGGATCGAGGGCTTTCAGTAAAAAAAGTTAGCAGTTGTTCGTAATACTCATTGGGAAGATTCTGATACTCTTGTGCCAAGACAGAATAATCCATAGGTTTACCCTTTCGTGCATAACGCTTTTTTGTATCTTCAAAGGTTCTCTTGTTGTCTTGAAATTTATCTCTGCTTGATCCACTAAAAAATGTCAATTGATTTTGGATACAGACATCCAAAAATGCCGGATATAATTCTGCTAATGAATGTTCTTTTTCATCTACTTTAAGCAATAGAGTAGAAAGCATAACAGCTTGACGAAATGCATCCGCATCTGAAGATTTTGACAAATCTCGTGCAAGTTTCGCTGCGTTTTGACGCGAATCTGAGAATAATAAGACCTTTTTCCCTCGATTTATCATATCAGATTTTGATGGTTGCAATTCAAACTGTGCTTTTGTTAAATTATAAAAAGGAATATTGCCTTTTGTAGAGAAATCGCTCGGTTTTTTCAATCTCATTGGCTTTCTGCATTTAGGACAAGTTGCAAAAGTATATGTTTGTTCTTTTGAATCAAATTTCTCTGTATATATAATTTTTAATAAGTTAGGATCATCTTTCTCGGATAAGTATAATTTACCCGTAAAGGGATCAAGAGAGCCAATTTTATCTTTAGGTTTTCTATCATAGTTCTCAGGCATGATATACAAAAGCATCTCTTTTAGAGAATTCACATCACCATTTAATCCACGTTGTGAGAATACATACCAATAGGATTGTCCTTCATTACGTTGGACATACACTTTTAAATACAATGCACCACACTTTACATGGTTTACCAATTCATATATTCGTCCACCACATTCACAGTTTTCTTTGTGAAGAGAAATTACTTTGCCAAGCTTTAATTTTTCTTCTTCTGAGTATCTGGCACAGGAACAATTGGGATTCGAACAAGCATATATTCCTTGTAAACCACGCAAGAACATGTGCAGTCTAACAGGAAAAAGAATATTGCCATCTTTACATGCCAAAGAAACTATGGACAGCAAAGAGTCCAACGCTAATTCTGCTTTTTGATGCTTGCCAAAAATCTTAGTTTTTATCAGACTATACGATTTGGCACCTTCTCTGCAAAGCTTATTTAATTCAACAAACGCCGCATATCGAGGCAAATTATTATAAAGCCACTCTTGTGCTTCTTTGCCCGTAATATCTTTTGGTAAGCTTTCTGAATACACTAATTTGGCGAACTTTTTGATTTTGTTAGCAATCTCATCATCCTGAACCTGTTCAGGACCAACTCCTGCCAAAGCATCAACATTAAGAGAAATCTCAGATTCTTCAGGGATTTCCTCTCTTTCGCCAAATAAAAACTCACAGTCAGACGGAGCTTTTCCTGTAAGTCCTATATAGAAATCATTGATTGCCTTCTGCTCTTCAAGAGGCATACTGGCAGTGGTTAAAATAAATTGAACTTTTTCAAGACCAATACCCAATCGTATAAAAAGGCGTTCTAGCAGGAGTGCTATTTCGCCGCCAGAAGAGCCCCTATACATATGTGCTTCATCTAAAACAATAAGCAACTTGTTTTCCTCAGCTTTGTTTAGCCACTGTTTTGTGCTGTCCCAAATGTGTGACTCTCTTTGACGCATTAACATGTACTCTAACATTGAATAGTTAGTTATAAGGATATCCGGAGGACAAGATTGCATCTCAAACCGAGTAATAAATTCCGCATCAAGTGGAGCAGGGCTATGAATGTTCTTTTCCAAATTTTCCACGAATTTTAGCATACCATTTTCGCCATATCTAGCTGGGTACTTATTAATACGATGTAATCCATCAATATTTAATTTTTGTTGTCTTTGTATTTCTTCGGTAGCATTTTCATCCGCCAAATAATTCTCTCTAAAAGTTTTTGCCAGTTCTTGGTTGCTTGCTATTTTTGCATCACCAGCATAAGGAGTTCTGCCAGTATACATACCAAAATGAGGAATTCTATTCGCTTTTGCATCTTTTGTAAAATATTCAATATATTTGGGTGAACCCATTATTTTTCTAAAACGTGCCAATTGGTCGGAAACAAGGGCATTCATCGGATAAATAATCAAGGTACGGACAGCATTATATTTAAATGATTCTGGTCTTTTTTTAGCTTCATCAATACATTTAGAAATAATCGGCCAAATAAAGCACTCTGTTTTACCTGAACCTGTTCCAGTTGATACAAAAAGATCTTTTCCTGAAATGAAGGATTGCAATGCCTTAACCTGATGCTCAAATGGATCCTCAAATACACCAAGTTTCGCTTCTGTTAGCTTTATCAAAAACTCCTTTATATGAGTGGGTATTTCTTCCTCTGTAGAGTTCTTAATCCCACTCTTCAATTTTTTATATGACGCAGCCGTTTCAATATATGGTTCTTTTGCAATATTAGTAGCATCAGAACATGTTTTACCAAGGAGATCCTCAGCGTATAGTAATAAAGTTTCACTATTGGCAAGATAATCTGATTTTATATAATTACTTAGACGATTTCTAATCTCATCATAATATTGTTGTACTCCATTGTTAGCCATAATTTAACCTCCTATAATTTTGATTCCAAGATTTGATATTACCTCAGAAACAAATGGCAAAAAACTATTTTTAATTATATACTCTGTCTTATTAAAAGCACACTGATCCGGCCAAGAAATAAGCAACAGTAAATAATATTCTCTATTTGGAAGATGACCTTGAAAAACAAGCTTGGAATATGTATTATCTATTTTTTTAATTCGCATCTTTACAGGATTATTGTAAAAACTTTTTAGTGCAAAATATAACCTTCTATACTCAAATGCTGTTAGTTTATAATCTGTTGCACTTTGCTCTTCCAAACTATATAGAATATTCCCATCACACGACTGAATTAAATAAAATGGTCCTGTGAGACTTTTACGTCCTATGGTAAATTCTGTGCAAATCTTATTATTCCAAGACTGAGATGGAGAAGCATGGGCTAGCGGATTAAAAAACTGCATATCATCATAATTCAAATCTCTATCCTCAAACATAACTATATCATATTTTGAATTTATATACTGTTTTGGCGTAAGTGAATCTCTTATTAGAAGTTCTTGCCATGTAATCGAAGGAGCAACTTCTAAGTCAAATACTCCCAGTCCATTGATTTCACTTTTATTCAATAAATTCAAACATAACTTTGAGGTTCCTGTGTTAACAACACGTTGTACATCACATAAATGATTGTGATTTTCATTGTCTGTAAACAGATATCCAACTTCTTGATATATATGTCTAATCAATACAGATAACCGAACTTCATCAGAACAGAGAGATTTTTCAGTATTAGGAAACAACTCGTTATACTTGCTTATTAAATTGTTTAATATATGTGTTTGGTTATGTTTTGTTGTTCCATGACTACCATTTTGTGATCCGAGTGGAATATACAAACACCATTGTCCCAAAGCAGAAAATAAAACTCGATATATAAAAGAATCTTCACTCTCCGCTGTATATGGCAAAATTTTCATATCAATAGACATGGATTTTATCATTTCATTCATTCGTAAACCATTCTCCAATCAACTTATTATAGGAACATCTACCCATATACTTCTGTAATTTTTCCGACAAACGCATAGGTTGTTTGTTACAAACATAAGTACAATAAGGAAGTATATTATATATTAGTTCAGCGGAAATATCATCATCATTTGAAATTCCATGCAGTTCTACACTTGTTGACAAATATTCAAGAGACAATTCCACAAGAATTTCGTTTAATACTCTTAGATGACGACTTCGTTTATTAGAAATTTCCATTGAATATATTTCTTCAGTTACTGTAAGGGGATCCTCATTTATTTTAACTTGGGCAGTAAACTGGTTAAAATGACTTACGTTTATGTAACTACAATATTTTAAAAACTCTGAAGAAATATAGTTCAACGTACGATCGTATGGTATTGTCATAAAAATAATCTTATCTCCATACATTCTTACAATCGGAAGTAATAATGTTTCGTTATAATTACCGATAAAGTTATCCAACAGAATAACACGTTTAGACTCAGACAGAAAATTTAAAATATCTTCTTCAGTTACATCTGGAGTATACCTTAATAAAGATATTTCTTGTGTCCCAATTAAAGCGTTTGCAACACACATGGCAAGCGTCAAGCCTGATTGTTCGCTTATTATTATGGGAATACCACAAAACAATACATTAGCAAGATATTTATTCAACAATGCAATACCAGGTACAGAACCTCCGATTCCCAAGTCTTCAAAAATATAAGATAGATTTTCTTGAAATTCTTTCATATCATTTGGTCTCAATAAAGAAAACTCTCGAACACCTGAATTTAATTTTCTCTTTCTTTCGTTTTCGATACGTAAAACTATGTCGCTCTCTAATGCTTCTTTTTCTTTAATAATTTCATTTTTTTGCAACAAAAGCTCATCTATCCGTTTTTTTTGTTGTTTCTTTTGAACTTCTAAAGTTATTACTTTATCTTTGCACCTTTCTAAATCTAATGAAATTCCCTGAAAAAGTTCTAATTCCTTTAAAGCTTGTTGAAGTTTCTTTTGAATTTTTTTTGTTTCCAAATCTTTCTTTTTTGTCTCTGATTCCATATTCTGAATAGTTGTTTTAAGTTTTTGAATGCTCTCATTTAAATCCTCTATCTGTTGTTTGGTGATTTTGTAATCATACACCATATCAGAAATCAAAGAAATCTGTTCATCTGAATAATCCTTATCAGTCAATTTAAAATATGCCACAACATTATCTGAAAAATAAGACTGAGATAATGTATGAACAATAGCCGCCGTTTCACTTTTTTCTTCATCAAGATATCTTTCATATGCATCCTGTATTTGCAATAGCCATCTTTCTATAATCTTTTCAACAAATGAAGACACAAAATTACGACTTATATTACTTGTCAAAAGTTTTGTAGCATCCTTTGGGGTTACGGTGGCAGGGCGAAATCCCGGACGAATTTTAGTAAATTCCTTCGGATTCTTTTTAAAATATTTTATGATATCACAATGTGGTATTGAGGTGCAAATATATTGTATTTCTTCCGATGATAAAAGATCTAAATATTTCATAATTTGCTCTCCTCAATATATTTTTTGACTAAAGAATTAATTATTCCTGTTTTTTTACAACTATTTATGTAATTCACTATGAAATCAGGTTTCCCATCGGCACAAATACCTTTATATGGTTCAAAAACTTTATAATGTTTAATTATGTCAATAAACAGTTCTTCTCCCTTTAGTTCAGAATCTTCAACTGTCTTTATAATTCGTATCAGACATCCATTTGAGTATTCACATATATAAGAATTTCCAGTTAATACAACATTTTCACCATATGTCAATTCTCGTACGCCACTATCAGAAAACAGATAATATCTATTCTCTTTAGGAACAGTAAATTTTTCTACAAATTGCTCCCCAACATTATTTTGTTTTAAAAGCAAATTAGAGTTTCGAGCATTTATCTCTATTTCAGCTCCCTTTCTTGAAATCTTGATGTGCTTGTCAACTGTGACTTTTGTAATATTCGAATCAATTGCTTGAATACTATCAAAATCTGTATTAATATTTCTGCAAGGTTGTAGTTGAAAACTACTTGATAAAAATGCTTCATTTGCACATATAAAATTAATGTCATCAATTTCATAAGAAGGCGGCCATAATAACATAATAGCTTCGGAAGTATCAAGTGTATAGTTCCACTGTGCAAGAGCATCGTCAATTTCAGTTGTTTTATTTTTAATCATAATTACAGAAGCCCATATATGCTTTTCAATAAACATAAAATCAAATTCCTGCTCAATATATATTCCTGACAACTTTCTTAGTTTTAATTGAACTCTATTGCTACCCGCAAGTGCAACGAAATATCGGACACCAGTATATAATGCATCGCTTCTAACTAATTTTGCGTTGAATTCCTGCTCTTTTCCTTTGATTTTAAAAAAAGAAGGTTCTTTTTCACGAAATATCATATATGGTTTTTTATTATGACTAAATGAATTTGATATAAAATAAACTGGGGAAAATGTCTCAAGCACAACCAATTTTGCATCATCCGTCGGAAAATTTGCACTATTTATTTTTTGACTAAAGAACGGCTTGGCATCTCTGCGAATGCTTATCTCAAGGACAGCATTTTTCCCTTCATATTCTAATATTTCATTTTCACTAAAGCGAATCCCTATAGTAAAACACTTCGTAGTATTATTGAAATAGAATTCCACCTTTTCCCTATCGCTCTTTTGACTTTCAGATTTTACACTTACCGATCCAAATTTGCCAAGATACTTGTCGCAATCAACATCATTATTACCACTACGATGTCTAAAATGAGCTACCATGCTATTGCTGTCCTTTGCAGCAATAAATACTTCTTCACCGCAATAAGTACACACATATCTATAGGGTTCATCCAAACAATTTTGTGTAGCAAAAACTTTAGATTGCAAAAATGTATCATAAGCTACCTGCATAATTTTACCAGTATAACAATACTTAATCCTTTCGTTTTTTATTTTCATTTTTGCTCGGTATACATTTGCGTCTAATGAATTGCACCAATATACAACGAACTTTGTGTAATCAAAGCTTTAAGAAGGATAACCTTCACCTTTTTCAGATAGAGCATGAAATAGAGATTCCATCTGAGTATTAATTGATACCTACACTCTTTTTTGGAAAGGTATGCACTGCTTTTTCGGAAAAGAATGCTCTGAATTTCCGAAAAAGGTGCTTATTTAAAACGGAATACTCATCTTGCAAGACAATCAGTAATTTTCAAAGTTTTTTATAACTTGTTGTCATCTGAGTAGCTCTTATTTTTATTTACAATAATTTTAGTATATTACAAAAAATGTGAATTTTCAACATCATTTGAGCAATCAGAATTTTCTGTTTCTTTGTCTATTACCGCCCCGCTTACCGATGCTACACTTACATCAACCTCAAATAGTATAATTAATAATGCGTTTTACTAATATCTATAAAATATTATTTTTTTCGAGTAGACAGCATGCCTATGAGAAGTATTAAATAAATTATACTATGGGTTCCAACAAGACCATTCCATAAAAAAATAAATGGGCAGAGTATCAAATATAACAAATTATGTATCATTTTCATTCACCTCCTTTATAATTTAAAATACCTATGAGCAAAACTCTAATCTTTAGAATATATACATCGGACAATGTTCTTGTAACCTTATATAATATAACTATATTTTTAAATCAAAATATTTTGCTCATTTCTAAAATTGCTTTTTTCCATTTCGCTTCTCCCTAAATTATTTATACTAATTTATATTAAATTAATTTATACAGAAAGTAAAGGGACAGAAAGGCACATTTGTTATGCCAAATGTAAAAATATTTATTATACCTTTGCGGGCTAGAAGATTTACTTCTCCTATATATTATACAACATTATAAGTCCTATAAACAGGTCTCTTATACAAAAATTTCAAATTTATTTTAAGTAAGAAAAAGCACCCACTCACGTGGATGCTTTCAATCAGCAATTGCCTATCCATTTACACCATACATCTTTACAGATGTCCATTCCTATCTTATTCAACCCCATCTGTCGTCTGTGTCAATCCGCCTGTTCCCATCTTATCATATTCCGCCACTTTCCGGTACCTCCGCACAACTAAAACAATTCCTATCAAAATAAGTACAAATGCAATGGCAGTCATAACATACATGACGGACATATCCGCAGGTCCGTAAAGCACAAGACATTCGCCATCGGTGTAGGTTGAAATCATTTCTTCTATGTCAGCTTCCGTGTAACCCGCTTGCTTCAGTTCATCCCTGAAAGCCGCCTCTAAACCTTTCAGCTGTTTTTCCATTTTAACTGCAGTGCCTTCAAAATGTATGGTTGTCTTTGGTAATTCACCGCCTGCCAGATAAGCTTCGGTTTCCTCTGTTAAAGCTTTCATTGCACTCAAATCATCTTTGCGGACATAAATTGCTGCCATGCCCTGCTCACCTACAGGAATCATATAAAAATAACCTGTGGTTTTTGAGGCTGTCCTTGAATTTTCATATTGTGTGTAGCTTTCCTGCGATGCAAAGCTTCCAAAACTGTAATAAATACTGCCTTTAATATGCTGTCCTTTCTTCAAGCCGTCCTTTAGCACCTCATCATAATCATGGGCAGGCATAAAAAGCTGTGGAAATGTATTGCTCCTTATTAGTGAGGCAAGCATAACAACCCCAGCAAACAAAAGTATCAGTGAAGCTCTTGAAAAGCTTTTTATCAATCGTTTCATTGCAATGTCTTTCCTTTCCTAGTTACTTTATTTTCTTCATGTATTCAATAATAAAATCCACATTATCTTCAATGCTCATCAAGCTGCTATTTATAAATACGTCATAGCTGTCAAGTGCACCCCATTTTTTTGACGTGTAGAAATTGTAATAGGATGCCCTTGCCTTATCCTCCCTTGAAATCTGGGATTTCGCTTTGTCGTAGGTCAGATTGAACCGCTCCATAATCCGTTCAATCCGTTTTTCTAAAGGAGCATGGATAAACAGGCTCACCAGATTTGGATTTTTTCTGAGGGCATAATCTGCACATCGTCCAACAATAACACATGGTCCATCCTCTCCTATTTTATTGATGGTGTCAAAGGTTGCCTGAAACGCCTTTTGGTTTAAGTCCGTATGATAGCCGTTTGCAGCAAATCCAAAGCTGTACGGATCCATGACGATGGAGTACAAAAAGCTCTTTGATGGCTTTTCATCAAGGGTTTTCAGTACAGCCTCGCTCATGCCGCTGTTTTTTGCTGTCTCGTTAAGGAGTTCCTTGTCATAAAAAGGAATTCCAAGCTTTGATGCAAGTGTTCTTCCGATTTCCCTTCCATTGCTTCCAAACTGCCTTCCGATTGTAATAATTTTGTCTGACATAAAAATACCCCCTTTTAACCTTTAATAATTTTCAAATTGTTGTGCAAGCTTATTAAATTTATCTATGTTGGAGTTGATACGGGACTCGACATTTTTTACTGTCAGCTCCGTCTTTAAACGCATTGTAATTTCATCGTAATCCATTTTGGCAAGTGCCGGCTCCATACGTATGTATGCATCATCCTTTTCAAATTGTGTTTTAATTGCCCGAAGCCCATCCTTTTCACCAAGCATAAGTCTGAAATCAACTGCCCTGTCCGTAAAATTTAATGTACCTGATATCAGGCTTCCTAAGTCACAGCTTGGATATATAGTTACAAATTTCGCATCCTTCCATTTGGAACCGTCAAACTTTTTTCCATGCTGGAGACCGATTATAATAAAATCGCGTATCCCTGCATCATAAAGCGGTTTAATCGGCTCATTGTCACATATTCCGCCATCACGGTAATAACCACCCTCAAACTCCACTGCCTCATATACAATCGGAAGTGCTGTTGATGCAAGTAGAATTTTTTTAATGTTTTCTGTATCATAATCCTTTATCCGTACATATTTTGGCTCAGTTTGACCGCCATTTATACTGTTTGTAAGTTCCACAAGCTCAGGGTTTCCGTTTTCCGAACTTCCGAGTCTGCACATGGTTGCATAAATATCATAAGGTGAATTAATCAGTTTCTCAAAATTAATGTATTTTGATATCATTTCAAGCATTTCATCCCTTGAAAAATGAAACCGGTTTGAAAGAAGCATATCCAAATCAATATCAAACACGGTTTCCATATCAATATCCCGCCATGCATCATACATAAGGGAAAAATCATCCATGGCATAAAGCATGGCATTGATTGCCCCGATTGAAACGCCGGAAATAGCTGTTACATTGTCCAAAATCCCGTTTTCCTTCAGGGACTTTAACACACCTATCTGATACGCACCTTTTCCACCGCCGCCATTTAAAACAATACCTGTTCCTGTTTTGTATTCCTCACCCATGTAATCACCTCTCATTTATCAGACTGTGTATTATCTTGGAGCCATTAGCTTTGTTATTGCTTCCTTGAGACCATCAACCGTAAGCGGATACATATCATATATCTCAGCCAGGGTTTTTTCGGACTCCATCCATGCCAGTGAATTCAGCCTGCCATGAAATCTTGGATTTAACCACACAGCCTTTTTATATTTCTCTCTAAACATTTTATTCCATTCATACCCACTTCGTCCATCATTTGGACCCCGGTAATTTCCGTTTTTATCAAATAATTCTTCCGGCGCCATCTGTGCATCTCCTACGATAATTACCTTGTAATCCTTGTCAGTATGGCGGAATAAATCATCTAAATCAATCCAGTTCCCATATTCGCACTCAGCATCCTTATACACTTTACTATAAATACAGTTGTGGAAATAATAGGTTTTTACATCCTTAAAATGATTTGCCTTGTGAACTGCCTGAAACAGGTCATTACACATTTCACTAAACGGCATCATCGTACCGCCGCAGTCAAACAGCAAAAGAAGCTTAACGGAATTCTTTCTCGGCTTATCAAACTCAAGCTTTAAGTAGCCGCCGTTATTGCAGGTGGAATCAATTGTCTTATCTAAATCCAGCTCTGTCTTGGCAACATCCAACCTTGTTGAAAATTGTCTGAGCTTTCTAAAAGCAACCTGAAACTGGCGGATATCCAAAGTTTTATCGTGTCTGAAATCAGCATATTTCCGCTCTCCCATAACCTGAAATGCCGTTCTCATGCCCGATTGTCCGCTCACACGTATACCGCCGGGATTGCGTCCGTCATGTCCAAATGCAGAGCCACCGCTTGTTCCAATCCAATAGTTTCCGCCGTTATGCTCCTCCTTTTGCTCCGTAACCCGCTCACGAAACATACGCTTGGTTTCGTCCATATTAACTTCACGGTCAAAGCTGTAAATATCCTTATTCAAATCCGTTGTGTCCATCTCGCCCTTATCCAGAAATTTCAGAATATCGGCAGGAAGCTCCTCCTCCACATGGACATTTTTAAAATACTCCATAAAGGCAATGTCGTACTTATCGTAGTCCGATTCCGTCTTTACCAGTATCATTCTTCCCAAATTGTACAAGCCCTCAAGGGAAGAATATGCAAGCCCACGGTCAAGTGCATCCATAAATGTAATCCACTCCGTAAGGGATATTTTTAAACCTTTGTCTCTGCAAACGTACAAAAAATCCGTAAACAATTAAAATATTCTCCTCTTCTTTACAGTCTCTATGTCCTCATCCTTCTTAATCAGCACACCCAGATACGGAAGCTTCTCCCGCAGTGTTTCAGGGTCTATTCCGCCCATGATAAGTGCATTCAGCCAGTCAATCAGTTCTGATGTGCTTGGCTTTTTTCGGACCTCCTTTATCTCCCGGATCCAGTAAAAGGTATCCATGGCATGCTTTAACAGATTCTCGTCCATATTCTCAAAATGAACATTTACGATTTCCTGCATTTCCTCCTTTTCAGGAAAGCTGATATAATGGAAAATACATCTTCGCAAGAACGCATCCGGAAGCTCTTTTTCGGCATTTGACGTTATGATAACGATTGGTCTTGTCTTTGCCTTGACGGTTTCCTTTGTCTCATGGATATAAAATTCCATCTTGTCAAGCTCCCAGAGCAAATCGTTCGGAAACTCAAGGTCTGCCTTATCAATCTCGTCAATCAGCAAAATCACCTGCTCCTCAGACTTAAATGCCTCGCCCAGCTTGCCAAGCTTGATATATCTTGCAATATCATCAACACCCTCCTCGCCAAACTGGCTGTCATAAAGACGCTGGATGGTATCGTACACATAAAGACCATCCTGTGCCTTTGTTGTGGACTTAATATTCCAGATAAAAAGCTTCATTCCAAACGCCTCACTAATTGCGTCCGCAAGCATTGTTTTTCCTGTTCCCGGTTCCCCCTTAATCAACAAAGGCTTCTCAAGTGCTCTCGCAACATCCACGGCTGCCATCAGCTCCTGTGAAGCAACATACTGCTTCGAGCCGGTAAACTTCATGTTTGACATACATTACTCTCCTTATCTTTTATATAAATTACTACTCTCTGATCTGACCATTTCCATAAATAATATACTTTGTGGAAGTAAGTGCAAGCAGCCCCATCGGTCCCCTTGCATGAAGCTTTTGCGTGGAAATGCCTATTTCTGCACCAAATCCAAACATAAATCCATCCGTAAATCTGGTTGAGGCATTGACATAAACGCAAGCGGAGTCAATCTCTGCCAAAAACCGTTGGGCACTTTCGTAATCGTTGGTTATAATCGCCTCCGAGTGACCTGTGCTGTAATTGTTAATGTGCTCAATTGCCTCATCAAGACTGTCCACAATCTTAGCGGATATAATTTTCGCAAGATATTCCGTCCCGTAATCCTCCTCCGTGGCAGGAACAATATAAGATGAAATTGCAGCCGAGTCCGCATCACCCCTTATTTCACAGTCATTTTCCTTGAGCATACCTGCAATAAGCGGAATTGCGGTTTGTGCGATATCCTTATGTATCACAAGCGATTCGCAGGCATTACAGACGCCGAGCCGCTGAAGCTTTGCATTTTTAATAATGGCGACCGCCTTATCCAAATCCGCAGTTTTATCAACGTAAATGTGACAGTTTCCCGTTCCCGTCTCAATAACAGGTATCGTTGCAGTTTCCACCACGGTTTTAATCAGCCCTGCACCACCCCTTGGAATAAGCAGGTCTACATATTGATTGAGTCTCATAAACTGCCTTGCAACTTCCCTGTCTGTATTTTCAATCAGGGAAATGGCATCCTCCGTAACACCTGCAGATAACAGGGCACTCCTGATCACCTTGACAAGGGCAATATTTGAGTGGATACAGTCGCTTCCACCCCTTAGAATGACTGCGTTTCCCGTTTTAAAGCACAGAGAAAATGCATCAACCGTCACATTTGGACGGGATTCATATATGATGCCGATGACACCCATCGGAACTCTCTTTTGTCCGATGATAAGACCGTTTGGACGCTCCTTCATGGACAAAACCTCACCAATCGGATCCTCAAGACGAACCACCTGCCTGATTCCCTCAGCCATGTCTTCAAATCTCTGTTTTGTGAGTTTCAGTCTGTCCAACAGTGCAGGCGACATGCCATTTTTTGTTGCCGCCTCCATATCAATATCATTTGCCGCAATGATTTCGTCACAATCTGCAACCAGTGCATCCGCTACGGCAAGCAGTGCATTGTTTTTTTCTGTCTGGGAAAGCTTTGCCAAAATACGGCTGGCTGCCCTTGCTTTTTTTCCAAGTTCATTCAACATAAATCATAATTCTCCTATTTGTTTACATAATATAATTATTGGTAACGTTCTGCAATATCAATGATGCAATCACACTTTCATAAAAGCTTACTCATTTGAAATAATGGAATCAGGCTTCACGTCATATGCCTCAAACGGAATTGTGTCAACCATCTGCTCCTTGTAGCATACTGCAATTTTATTACATTGCGGATACCGCTGCAAATACCTGTCATAGTATCCGCCTCCGTATCCCAGCCTATATCCATCGCGGGAAAATGCAACACCCGGCATAACAACAAGCGTATGATCATCAGGCGTTAAGGGGACACCACTATCAGGTTCAGGAATGTTGTAAGCTCCATTTACAAGGTGTTCCATTCCCGTATACAGATAAAATTCCATAATGTTTTCCTGTACCTTAGGCAGGTAAATCTTAGCCGATACACTTTCAAAAAGCTCTGTGACATTAACCTCATTGTTTACAGGCACATAAAGACATATATTGTCTGCTTTCCTGTAGGTCTGGCACCTCTGAAGCAATGTACAGATTTCATGGGATGCCTCTATGACATAAGCTTTTGCAAGCCCACTTCTAAGTGCAAGCATCCGTTTCCGCAGTTTCTTTTTATCATCCATATCTTTGTTCGGTTACTTTTTCTTATGCCTGTTTGGGATATCTTTGGCATGTGTAATGGAACCGTCCTTTTCCTTTATATCTACATTGTCAAGTGTTCCACGGAGATTTCTCTTAAAATCCTCAATATACTCTCTCCTAAGTGCCTGTTGTTCCGCTGTCTCCTCGGGGGTAAGCCCTTCCCCGGACTTGCTTTTTTTATATAAAACATTGATACGCTGTATTTTTTCCTCGTTCATTTAAACTCCCTAATAGGTGATTGCGAAATGTCATATTACTGAAAAGTAGTTGTATAATATAGACAATATCACAAGCAAGGCATTGTGGAGCCGTCGGTACTTAGCGAGGTTTCTTCGAGCTTAGTACCGTTACGTGCGACACATAACGAAAGTGTGCCTTGTGGTGATTTGTCTATATTGTACAACGGACGTTTTCAAAAGGCAGAATTTCGCAATTGCCAATTAAACTCCCTAATTCAGATATTTTTTATTGATTATAAAGTCAAATGTGTCAAAGTCCTCACTGTCATGTGCAAGAAATAATGTACCGACATCCTCTCCATCTATCAGTGAATTAATCAGGCTTAAATCCGATGCATGTAAGATTGCCATATCTGCCCCTGAATCCGTTGCGATTCTTGCAGCGGCAATCTTGGTCGCCATTCCGCCCGTTCCGTACATCGTGTTTGAGCCCTTTGCCATCGCCTTAAATTCATCCGTAATCTGCTCTATCACGGATATCTTCTCTGCATCCGCATTTTTATGGGGGTCATCCGTATAAAATCCATCAATGTCCGTGAGCAAAATAAGCAAATCTGCTTTGATAAGATGGGCAACAATTGCTGATAGGGTATCATTATCCCCAAACTCAATTTCCTCTGTGGCAACCGTGTCATTTTCATTGACAACAGGTATAATATTTTGCTGGAGAAGCTCATTCATGGCATTGACCGCATTTCTCCGTCTCTCGTCATTGGTTATGGCATCAAAGGTTAAAAGTACCTGTGCTGCCATATGGTTATATTCCATAAAAAGCTTCTGGTACATCATCATGAGCTGCCCCTGTCCAACAGCGGCACATGCCTGCTTCAAGGATACGGTCTTCGGCTTTGTAGCAAGCCCCATCGCCTGTATACCGACTCCGATTGCACCTGATGAAACAAGCACAACATCCTTGTCCTGATTTTTAAGGTCACATAAAATTCTTACCAGATGCTCCAGCTTTCTGAAATCTACACCACCTGTCTCCTCATGTATAATGGAGGACGAGCCTATTTTAATTACTATCTTTTTCTTATCCTTCAGTCGTTCCCTGTAATTCATACTGTATATCCCTTTACATTTCATTTAAATATCTTGCCACTGCCTCGGCAACCTTAATGCCGTCCACAGCCGCCGATGTTATACCGCCTGCATAGCCTGCACCCTCGCCACAGGGGAAAATGCCTGCCGTGCTTATGCTCATAAAATTTTCGTCACGTAAAATCCTTACCGGGGATGACGTGCGTGTCTCTATGCCCGACAAAACCGTATCGTAACCGGAAAAGCCCCGAAGCTTATTGCCATAATATTCTATCCCCTCAATTATAGCATTATTTACATAGGGTGGCAAACAGTTATTCAGGTTTCCGAAGCAATAAGCCCCTTTTATATTTGGCGTTACATGTCCGATGTCCGCAGATACTTTACCTGCCTTGTAATCGCCAAATAATTGTATGGGAATCCCTCTCTTTCCCTCCTGATACGCCAATGCCTCATATTTTTTTTGAAATTCCACACCCGCCAGAACGCCGTACTTGTCAAAGCCATCCTCCCTAAAATCATCAGGGGTCACATTGACCACAATGGCACTGTTTGAATTTTCCCCATCACGGCTGTGGTTGCTCATTCCGTTGACAACACTCTGCCCTACATCCGAGGAGGCATTGACAACAAAGCCGCCGGGGCACATACAAAAGCTGTACACACTTCTTCCACTGCTGCTTCTATAGGTCATTTTGTAATCAGCCGCTGGAAGCACCTCCTTATAGCGGCTTCCATACTGACTTTCGTCTATCAGGCTTCTTAAATGCTCTACCCGTACCCCCATGGCAAATGCCTTCGGCTCCATACATACATTTAATTGATGAAGACCTGCAAAGGTATCCCTTGCACTGTGACCAATCGCAAGCACAAGCGATTTTGTGTCAAATGTAACAGTTTCCTTTTCTCCGTCAGCACCTGTTATCCGTGCCAATGCCTTTATACGGCCGCCGTTCTTTTCAAACCCTGTAAAGCATGTTTCAAAGCATACCCTGCCACCCACTGCTTCAATTTCACGCCGCATATTGGCAACTACATGAAACAGGTGATCCGTTCCGATATGGGGCTTACTCAAATAGCCGATGTCCTCAGGTGCACCACACGCTATAAAATCGTTTATAACGGCTTTGATTCTTCCTTCCCTATCCTTAATGCCCGTGTTCAGCTTTCCGTCAGAAAACGTACCTGCACCGCCCTCGCCAAAGGAAACATTTGACTCAGGGTTTAAAATACCTTCATTCCAAAATTTATTTACATCCTTTGTCCGCTGCTCTACCTGTCTTCCACGCTCAAGAATAATCGGCTCATATCCCGCCCTTGCAAGATACAGTCCACAAAAATACCCTGCAGGTCCTGCTCCTACAATGACAGGCTTTAATTCATTTTTCTGTGTAGCCGTGTATGGAAATGTGTATTTCTTTTCTTCGGTTGACATAATATTATTATTGTTGCTATTATGTCTTACTATCTGGGCTTCCTGCTCACATGAAACCTCAAAGGAATAAATATAATAAATTTCATTCTTCTTTCGTGCATCGATAGATTTTTTTGTTATCCTGTTTATTTTAAAATTAGAAGTACCAAGCATGTGGGCTATCTTTTTATGTATCGCCGCCTGATCTGCCTCCACTGGCACCTTTACCTGATTAATCGTAAGCATAAGCACTTGTACCTGCCTTTATTCCTGAAAGTATTGCAAATGTGAGATTATATCCCCCGCATTTACCATCAATATCTACCAGCTCCCCTGCCACATAAATGTTGCCGTACTTTTTTAGCCGCATACTGTCTGCATCAATTTCAGACAGACAAACGCCTCCGGAACAAACCTGTGCCTGATTGTAATCCTTTAAGCCTGTAATGTCTGCCCGATATGACGTTAAGCTATCCAAAAGTCTGTTAATCTCTGTTTTGGTAAGACAATCCGTTTTTTTCTTAGCATCAATTTTGCAGTCATGCAGGAGCAGGCGTGCAAGCTTATCGTTTATCAGCCCATTTAAAAAACCGAGACAGGTTCTTTCCTTTGCCGCCGAAAGCATTGCCCATATTTCGGATCTGGAAAGCTGCGGAACGAAATCAATGGAAAGCCATGCCTTTTTTTTGAGCGTCAAGGCTCTTGCTGCATAGGAGGAGAAATTAAATATCATAATCCCCGTCAGCCCGTAATCCGTTATTTGAAGCTCTCCCCGCTCCTCATACATAAAAACCTCATCCACAAAAAGTGTCGCAAATGCCGCCACCCTTACGCCCGATGCGTTCGATAAATCCTGTTTTGTAACTACGGGGCATAACGCCGGTTTGATTGGGGTAAGCTCTACGCCAAGGGCTTTTACAAGCTCATAACCCATGGACGAGCCACCAAGCGATTCGTAGCTTTTCCCTCCACATGCCAAAACAGCATGCTTTCCGACATAGACTTCGCCTGCGGTCATCACCCGCACCCTGTCCGGCTCCACGGCAAGCTCCGTCACTGCCGTATTGGTTACAATTTCCACCCCGACACGCGACAGTTCATCCAGCATTGCCCACACGACAGCCGACGCCTGATTTGCCAGCGGGTAAATATATCCGTTTTTTGCGTATGTACCTACCCCGATGGAATGGACAAAGTCTGTCATTCGTTCCATTGGGTTTCCCAGAAAGACCTTGTTCAGAAAATCTGGAAATTCTCCCCATGAAAAATAATTTTTCAAAATTGAGGTATCCTCATTTGCCAGATTACATTTTCCGTTTCCTGTTGCATAAAGCTTTTTCCCTAATTTTTTGTTTTTTTCCAATATCAGTACCTTGGCACCGAGGCGGCCTGCCGAAATAGCTGCAGCAATTCCGGCTGCCCCTCCGCCAATTACAATCACATCGTACATTTTAGTCTCCTAACTTGCCAGGTCCTCAAGGAACTCAAAGACTTCTTTTTTATCCTCAAATTCTATCTTCCGCTGCAGCTTCTTGTACATTTCAGGAAGCGTAGCCCTGATTGCATCAACGCTTATGTCCGTGTACTCAAAAACCGTATCCTCATCATCCATATACACAATGACATATCCGTTTTTTATGCCTGCAATGTATTTTTCTTCCGTTTCCTCCGGCTGTGGCAGAACAATTGTCTCCTCATTTGGTTCCTCACTTGTAGCCTCCGCTTCCTGTGTATATCGTGCCTTCGCCTGCATTTTCTCCCTGTAAAAGGTTCGTGCATAATAAAAGGTACAAAAAAATATAACAGTAACGATTACGATATATAAAAATAATTTCTTCATGGCAGTCACTCCTTGAAGAAATTATTTCCATAAACATATTTAATTATTCAAAAGAAATCGTATCCATTTGTGTTGTCTTCATTACCTCAATAAATGTATTACCTGGATTCATTTTCAGCTGCTCGCCGTCCTCTGTATAGAACTTGATTACGTCACCGTCCCGCTTCCACTTGATGCTCTCGTACTCACCGTTTGTTGCATAATAGCCCTCGCCGCCGGAATATAAATCCGCATCCAAAAGACCGTCTACAATCTCAGGCATACTGACAGCAAAAATCAAAACATTTTTGTAGTGAAGCTGCTCACCCGTATTGGCATCAATCTGCTCACCGCCATACTGGAATCTATAATATAAGCCATCCTCCTTATTGTACTCAAACCAAGGATTTTGGTAGTTGCTGAAGGAAAGGCTTACCTTATCGGCAGTGGTGCCATTGTCAAGGTTTGTATCCTTTGTGTTGAACTTAAACATTTTTTCGTAGGAACTTGTATGCTCATCCCTGTATCCCATGGTGTCAAGCCCTGCCTGAATGTAGTCACTGTCTGTGTAAACATTATGTGGAGCACTCCTGCTGTTATCCCTGTAATACATGATTCCATCTAAGGTAAGACCGTTTAAGTTGTCCATTCCCGTTGTCTTGATTGCATCCTCAGCAAAAACAGACCAGCCATAATGGGCATAATACGCATCCAACATAATGGCAGTGTACACATAATAATGTCTTGCACTTCTGATTGGTCCAAGCTTCTCTAAATCAGTGTAATCCTGAAATACACACAGATATCTTGTAATACCGCCCTCAACAGGGAACTCAAAGGTTACATCCGCCTTTTGTATACCCGACTGTGGCATTGCATCACTTAAATTATTAATCATGATACAAAGTGCCCGCTTGTTCTCAAATTTCTCGTCAATCCACTCTCCCGTAAAGTCATTTAAAATACAGCCTTCCTTGGAATATACTGCAATATCCTCCGCATCCCCCATCGTTGCGGTAGGTGTAATATTTAATGAGGTATCCTGTTTTTCCTCCTTATTTTTGTCCTTGCCGCAGCCTGACAAAGCTGTTGATAATATGAGCGTGCCCAGCAATGCACACGCGATTCTTTTACTCTTTTTCATTATCCCTCGTGTATCCTTTCATGTTAAGAATTTCTTCTTGTTTTTCTTCCATTATGATTCTTTCATCATCCTCCATATGGTCAAAGCCTGCAAGGTGAAGCATGCTGTGTGCCGTTAAGAACGCAAGCTCCCTTCTTCTCGTATGACCATAGCTTTTTGCCTGCTCCTCAACACGGTTGATATTTAACACAATATCTCCAAGGAGAAGCTCTCCGCTGTCCGGATTAAAATTCCACATTTCCTCATCCCTGATAAATGAGAAATCACCTGCCGTCTCAAATTCAAGCATAGGGAACGATAAAACATCCGTAGGCCTATCAATGCTTCTTTGTTCCTGATTAATGGCTTGAATTCCGGAATTATCGGTAAATAAAACAGTTACCTCACAATCATAAGGACATTTCAGATAATCCAAGGATGCTTCAATAATATCCGTAACTATCGCCTCATAGTTAGTAGGAACCTCAAGCGGTGTATCAATATCAAAAAAAACACTCATGGGTAAAACCTCGCATCCTTTGTCATAACTAACACATTTTATCATATCAGATGAGACTTATCAAGGGTTCACTTATTTTTTGCCCTCGACTGTCTTGCATCATATTGCTCATATGCATCCACAATCTTTTGTACAAGAGGATGTCTCACTACATCATCACTTGTAAAATGAATAACCGATATTTCCTCGATTGACCGTATTACCTTTAAGGCAATTTCAAGCCCCGATTTTGTATCCCTCGGCAAATCCTTTTGGGACAAATCACCTGTGATAATTGCTTTGCTGCCAAAACCGATTCTGGTAAGAAACATTTTCATTTGGGCAGGCGTTGTATTTTGAGCCTCGTCCAAAACAATATATGCGTTATCTAATGTTCTGCCTCTCATATAAGCAAGCGGTGCTACTTCAATCAATCCCTTTTCCATATTCCGGAGAAAGGATTCTGCACCCATAATTTCATAAAGTGCATCATAGAGCGGTCTCAAGTAGGGGTCAACCTTGCTTTGCAGGTCACCCGGCAAAAATCCCAGCTTCTCCCCAGCTTCTATGGCAGGTCTTGTAAGAATAATTCTTCCCACTTCATTGTTTTTAAATGCAGTAATTGCCTTTGCCATTGCAAGATAGGTTTTTCCCGTTCCTGCCGGTCCCACACCAAAAACAATCATGTTCTTCTCAATCGCCTGACAGTACTTCTTTTGTCCAAGTGTCTTTGGTTTCACGGGTTTACCGCTTACGGTATGGCAGATTACGTCCATATCAAGCTCACTTACCACCTGTGTATTTCCTGTTTTTGACATGGAAATTGCATATTTAATCGTTTGCTCTGTAATAGCATTACCATTTTGGGCTAACTTAATCATTTCCTCCAAAACAGATACCGCTCTTTTTACATTAACCTCTCCGCCCACAAGCTTTAAGGTGTCATCCCGAAGTACAACCGCTAAGTTATATTCCTTTTCGATTATTTTGATGTTTTTATCATACTGTCCAAACACATTTTGGATATGCTCACCCGGTATGGTAATATTTTCAGAATAGGAACTCATACGTAATTTAATCTCCTTGTTCAAATACAGACAGCTCTAATGGAATCCCCACAATCTCCTTTACCACAAGATATCCTGAGGCAATACATTTGCCGTCCTTAACGTATATTTTAACATTATTTTGCAGTATTTCCACCCCTTTTTTCTTAAGCTCTGCCATATATACATTCAGCTTATTTTTTGCCTTTTCAACCGCCTCTTGTTCCGTATACGCTGCAAGCTCCGGCTCATACTCGGAAACCGTGGTTTTCTTGCAGGTAAGCGGCAGGTAAAAGGTGTCAAATATACGTACTCCGTCATAGCTTGTTATGATGTCACAGTTATTGTAGCTCATATCATACTGAAACGGTTCAAATAAATTGTCACCATAAATAATTCCGTAATAGTGCTTCTTTTTCCCCGTATAGTTTTTTTCGTAATGGGACAAATCAAATGCATCCTCATAAGGCATTTTGCTCTGCCCGTACACAATTCCTGATGCCGGAACATAGTTTGTCTCAATCAGCTCATCATATTCATTGTAAATGTTTACCGCACCCGTAATAATGATATCTCCCTTTTTGACCTCCGCACCTGCTTCAAACATTCCCGTACCGTTTTTTATAATCATATCCGATATAATGCAGTCCTTTGACGCAACAATATTACAGGGCTTGCTCTGTTTTTCTATATCCTCAGGCAAAATCGTCTCAGTCAGCTTTATATTCAGCTGGGTGCCCTTTAGTTCGCAGCTAATCCATGCAATGTCAGAATATTCATCCCTGAGCATTTTTTCTAAATCCGAACAGTTTACCTCTGTAAGCTTTGTCCCAAGCTGCACATAATTTTGCTTGATGTTCTTTTCTATTTCCTCCGCAGAATACCTGCCCTCGCCACTTATATTGATATCCCATACAAATGTAGTAAATTCCCATACCAAAAATAAAAACAGAAAAAAACCGATGACGAAGCACTTTCTTTTTTTGTTTTTTTCATACAGAAATGGGATTCCTAAGCTTTTTATAACATGAATTTCTACACCTGTCTTTTCCACAAAGGAACCGAATTTCTGAAAATCCGTTCTGCTGACATAAAGCAGGGTTTTATTTTTATCCTTTTTGATGCTCCATATATGCAGTTTTTTTGCCATACAGATATTGATAAAACGGTCAACCCCGTCACCATGTATGGAGACAAGAACGTATCCCGCTAAAAAATTTAGTATTTTTTTTATCATATATATCACCACAAAAATTTAATATTTCCACGCAATACTGCTGATAAAGCCTGCAACTGTCATTTCAATCCCCGTAAAAAGCAGGATGCTTAAATTGGAACCGTTAATTTCAAGCAGCTTGTTTTTGCAATCAATGACAATTTTGTTGTCGTCTATGGATACCACGGTTTTATAACCGTCTATGTATACTTTTTTCTGGTCTACCAAGGTTACTCTGGTCATAAAAAACTCATTTTGTTTTAAATATATTCCCCGCAATAAAAAAAGATGCCACCCGCAAAGGTAACATCTTTATAATAAGCTTATTTATACTTACGCTTTCTAGCTGCTTCTGACTTCTTCTTACGCTTCACACTCGGCTTTTCGTAATGCTCTCTCTTACGAATCTCCTGCTGAATACCTGCCTTCGCACAGTTTCTCTTGAATCTGCGAAGTGCACTATCCAAAGTCTCATTCTCTTTTACGATTACGTTAGACATACTAATCCTCACCCTCCCTCCAGTTGCAAAATATCAAATATCAAATCTTTCGTGCCAATCAACAACTGTTTGGGTATTCTCCAAATTGCACATCCTTAATTATAACACAATATATTTTTTCGTCAACTAAAAAATGTTTTTTTTGGCAATTTTTTGTACTTTCATTCAAAAACGTCTATAACTGTGCCTTCACCTTATCTACTCCGGCTGCCAGTGCATCGTCAATTCCCTGAGGATTTTTTCCGCCTGCCTGTGCCATGTTCGGGCGTCCGCCACCGCCACCGCCAACCATAGGAGCAATTTCCTTAATTATATTTCCTGCGTGTGCTCCCTTGGCAACTGCATCGTCCGTCGCCATAACAATCAGGTTTACCTTGTCTCCCATATCGGAGGCGAGAATGATAACTGAGCTTCCAAGCTTTGCCTTAAAATCATCACCAAGATTACGGAGGGCATTCATATCAACATCCTTCATTTTTACAGGAAGAATTTTTATACCCGATACCTCTACTGCGTCCGCCATTGCATCACCCACAGAGGATTTTGCCATCTTATCCTTAAGCTTCTGGTTTTCTGCCTGAAGTGCTTTTATTTCAGCCAGCATTGCCGTAATACGCTCAGCCAGCTTGGCAGGCTCCGTCTTCGCCGCTGCAGCAGCAGACAAAAGCTCCTCCTCAAGCTTTGCATAATACTCCATGGCTCCCTTGGACGTAAGTGCCTCAATTCTTCTTACGCCTGCGGCAACACCCTGCTCTGAAATTATTTTAAAGCTTCCTATCACATTTGTATTTGGAACATGCGTACCACCGCAAAGCTCCCTGGAAAATTCACCCATGGATACAACCCTTACCGTATCCCCGTACTTTTCCCCAAACAGTGCCATGGCACCTGTCTTTTTTGCATCTTCAAGGCTCATAACATCTGTAGAAACACTTAAATCCTTTTCGATTTCCGCATTTACAATTGCCTCGACCTTTTCAATTTCTTCTTTGGTCATCGCCTGCATATGGGTAAAATCAAACCTTAATCTGTCCTTTGACACATAGGAGCCTGCCTGCTCCACATGTCCCCCAAGCACTATCTTAAGTGCCTTTTGAAGCAAATGGGTTGCAGAATGGTTCTTACAGGTAAGTGCTCTTTGCTCGCTGTCCACAACAAGCGTTACCGTCTCGTTTAACGAAAAATCACCTGACTCCACATAGCCGATATGTGCCGTCTTTCCTCCTACAACCTTGACCGTATCCTTTACCACAAATGTGCTGTTTAATGTTTTGATGATTCCCGTATCACCGCACTGTCCACCCATGGTGGCATAAAATGGTGTATCCACTACAAGGATAGCACCTGATTCGCCCTCGGAAAGCTTATCAACAACCGTTTCCTCATTTGTCATGGCTACGATGGAGGATTCAGCCGTAAGCTTGTCATAGCCCACAAAATTTGTCTCAACCGAGGCAGGAATCTGCTCATATACGGTAGCGTCTGCTCCCATATAGTTTGTAGTCTTACGTGCCTTACGTGCAGTTTCCCTCTGAATCTGCATCGCCTTGTCAAAGCCGTCCCCGTCAACCGAAATACCTGCCTCCTCCAAGATTTCTTTTGTCAAATCAAGTGGAAATCCATAGGTATCATAAAGCTTAAATGCATGTTCCCCACCAAGCTCATTTTTGCCCGACTTTTTAATATCTGCAATAAATGTATTCAGTATGGAAAGTCCCTGGTCTATCGTTTTGTTGAAGTTTTCCTCCTCCTGATTTAAGGTCGCGAAAATGTGCTCCTGTTTTTCCAAAAGCTCAGGATATGCATCATGTGACACCTCAATCACAGTCTTAGAAAGCTTTGCCAAAAAGCTTCCCTCAATGCCTAAAAGCCTTCCGTGACGTGCTGCACGGCGAAGCAGTCTCCTTAACACATATCCCCTGCCCTCATTGGACGGCAAAATGCCATCACTGGTCATAAATGTGACGGAGCGGATATGATCCGTAATCAGACGGATTGATACGTCCTTTTTTTCATTTTCCTTATATGTAACATGTGCCATGTCACAAATTTTATCCCGAATTGCCTTTATCGTATCAACATCAAATATGGAATCAACGTCCTGAACCACAACTGCAAGCCGTTCAAGCCCCATTCCTGTATCTATGTTCTTATGCTCAAGCTCCTCATAATTGCCCTTACCGTCATTGTCAAACTGGGTAAATACGTTGTTCCAGACCTCCATATACCGGTCACAGTCGCATCCAACCGTACAGTCAGGCTTGCCACAGCCATACTTTTCGCCTCTGTCATAGTAAACCTCAGAACAAGGTCCGCAAGGTCCTGCACCATGCTCCCAGAAGTTATCCGCCTTGCCAAACTTAAATATTCTTTCCGGAGCAATTCCAATCTCCTGATTCCAGATATGAAATGCCTCATCGTCATCAACATAGACAGACGGATAGAGCCTGTCTGCATCAAGACCTACCACATCCGTTAAAAATTCCCATGTCCATGCAATTGCCTCATGCTTAAAATAATCCCCGAAGGAGAAATTTCCAAGCATTTCAAAGAATGTACCATGCCTTGCTGTCTTTCCCACATTTTCAATATCACCTGTACGGATGCATTTCTGGCATGTTGTAACCCTTTTTTTCGGCGGAATTTCCTGTCCCGTGAAATAAGGCTTTAATGGAGCCATTCCCGAATTGATGAGCAGCAGACTGTTATCATTGTGTGGAATCAGCGAAAAGCTGTTCATCTTAAGATGCTCTTTGCTCTCAAAAAACTCCAAAAACATTTTTCTAAGTTCATTTACACCGTAGTTCTTCAATTTACTGTCCTCCTGATTACTGCTCGGTATTTTCAGCAGCTATCTTTTCGTTTTTTCTCTTTCTCAATATTTTGCCAACGTAAATTCCAAGTCCGGCACAAAAAATCATTGCAAAAAATTTAATAATATAAGTGACAACCTCAGTTAAAAGTGCTCCCATTTCAATATCCTCCTATCATATCATCTTCTGTCTGCAAGTTCCTTTATTACATCCTCCCATGAAACACCACACTCTACCATAAGCACCATCATATGATAGAGAAAATCCGATATTTCATATTTGACCTCCTCACGGTCAGGATTTTTTGCTGCAATCACAATCTCGGTTGCTTCCTCACCAACCTTTTTCAGTATCTTATCAATACCCTTGTCAAAAAGATAATTGGTGTATGAGCCTTCCTTCGGATTATTTTTACGGTCCCGTATGATTTCATACTCCTCCATAAACACCTTGAGTGGATTGGTATCGTTATATTCCTTCTTTACAAGGTCTGTAAAGAAGCATGTAGGACTTCCCGTGTGACATGCCGCTCCGATTTGTGAAACCTTTGCAAGAATGGTATCCTTGTCACAATCAAGGGTAAGCGACTTGACAAACTGAAAATGTCCGCTTGTCTCTCCCTTCGTCCACAACTCCTGTCTGCTTCGGCTGTAATATGTCATACGTCCCGTTGTAATTGTTTTTTCAAATGCCTCTTTATTCATGTAGGCAAGCATCAGAACCGCATCGGTTTTGTAATGCTGTACAATAACCGGTACCAGTCCGTCGCTGTTTGTCTTAAATTCATCAAACTTTATACGGCTTTCAAACAGATTTACCAAAACACCGTCAGACTTACACTGTTGCTTGATTTCCATAATATCATGTCTGTTTATGTTGTATAGGCTGATAACCTCAGCCTCCGTAGCCTTAAGCAGCGAGGAGACATCCTTTGCGTGGTCAGAGTAGGACTGTGCCATAACCGGAAGTCCCACTTCCCTTCTGATAGTCTTGACAACATCCGCATAATTATTCAGTTCATTTTTATGTATGAGCAAAAGCTCACCTGCACCGTTCTTCTTCAGGCTTCTGCCATACTCCACGGGATTGTCACAATCCGTAAGATCAATGGTCACGATAATCCGCTCGGAGCCGAACCGCTCGGACGCTTCCCTGACAATTCCGATATCAAGCAGCGGTGCACTTTTCATGCATACCTTTGACGCTCCTGCATAGAGAAGCTTTTTGATGTCCTCTAAACGTCTTACACCTCCGCATGCAATCAGCGGTACATCTATCTGCCTTGTGATTTCCTTTATAATTGCAATGTTTTTATCAATGTCCTCCCTATCACAGGAGCTGTCGAAAAATGCAATTTCATCTGCACCCGCATCATTAAAAAACAATGCGTCCTCTATGGGATTTTCAAGAGAAATACAAGGTACTATCTTTTTGTAATCCATCATTTTTCCTCCCTGTAATCATCAGCCATTCAGGCTTCCCTTTGTCGAAAGTATTTTTCCTTCAAGCCTTTGGTCGTAGGTACACGCCATATCAAGTGCTCTTGCAAATGCCTTAAAGGCTGCCTCTATCATGTGGTGGTTATTTTGTCCCGATATCTGCTTTATGTGGAGGTTCATCGCCCCACTGTATGAAACGGCATAGAAAAATTCCTTTACCATCTCCGTATCCATATAACCCACCTGTGGAACCGTAAGATTTAAATCATACGAAAGATACGGTCTTCCTGACAAATCAAGTGCACAAATCACAAGTGTCTCGTCCATGGGAAGCATAAAGTTTCCGAATCGGTTTATCCCGCTTTTGTCACCTAACGCCTTTTGTATTGCCTGTCCGAGAACAATGCCCGTATCCTCAATGGTATGGTGACTGTCTACAAATAAATCTCCCTTTACGGTCAAATCCAAATCAAAAAATCCATGCTTTGCAAAGCTAATCAGCATATGGTCAAAAAAACCGATGCCCGTATCAACCTTCGCATATCCCGTGCCATCTAAATTGAGTGTCATCCGTATATCTGTCTCATTTGTTTTTCTGGAAATCTCTGCTACTCTGTCAGACAAACAATCACGCTCCTAACATTCAAAAATACAACTATAAATTATATCATTTTAATCGGAATTTAGCAACTGCTCCATTATTTTCTGTTTTATTTTCTTGCTCTACCGCTTCTTTCTGCGTTGCTTTCTCCTGCGGCAGCTCCTCCCTGCCGATATTCAAAATGTCCACGACACTAAGTACTTTGTCCATATCGCTTATAATTTCCTGCTGAAGCTTAAAATAATCAAATTCTTTTTCCAGGGAAACCTCAAACATTCTGACATTACTTCTCAGTATCGTCATACTGTTGCCATCAAACATAATTACCATTTCTCTTCCGCTTTTTGGGGAATGTGGCACTGTTTCATACAGCTTGAGCACATATTCCATAAAGTGGGGTGTCAGAACATAAAATGCATCATGTCCTTCCTCCGCATAAATGCCAAATTTATAATTAAATTCCTGATTTTCCGTCTCTATGGCAGGCAGTCCATTGGCAGAAAAATATTGCGAATTCTTCTCCGTAGTAACAATCAATCTTCCTGAAACCTTTTTATTAAAACGGAATTTAGAAATTGCACCATAAAAGACTAACATAACCTTGCCATTATTAGAATGGAACCTTACATTCAAATCTCCCTGTTCATAATACACGTCTTTATATGTTCCCGTAAGCAAATCCTCTGAGCTTACCTCGTAGGCATCTCTTTGCTGATTCCACAGTCCCAGACTCATTATCTCGTCCTTACTAATCTGCCCCTCAGGACGATATGTATATTTTTGGAAATTTTTTGCAAGGGAAGGTACTACAAGTGCCTCCTTATATGCTTTTATATATATCTTCTTCGTCTTTTTGGCACTTTTTAAAAAATAAACCTCCACAATCGCATAAATTGCATAAAACAAAAAAGCAAGAAATGTTCCGCCTGTAATTTGAAACATGATTAACGGTACAATCCAAAGACTGATAAACAAAACAACAAAGCCGCCGTCCCGAAGCCTTTTAAATAATTGTGCTCTTTTTCTAAGCGTCTCCAAATCAGAAACACCATAGTTTACATCATTCATATATTTTCTCCTTGATAATAATCACTCATACTAATCAATTGCGAAACTTAAATTTTCGCTAACGTCCGTTGTGCAATGGCGAAGTTGGGCTTACTCAAACCTCACCTTTATGGAATTTGCATGTGCCGTAAGCTGCTCTGCCGTTGCAAAATCTATAATATCCTGTGAAACAGGCTGCAGTGCTTCCCTTGAGAAATAAATAATGCTTGACTTCTTTATGAAATCATCGACGGAAAGAGGCGAGAAAAACTTTGCCGTTCCGTTTGTCGGAAGCACATGGTTTGGTCCTGCAAAATAGTCTCCAAGCGGTTCTGAGGAATAATCCCCAATAAAGATTGCCCCTGCATTTTTAATCTTTGTCATTGTGTCAAAGGGATTTGCCGTCATAATTTCAAGATGCTCGCTTGCAATTTCATTTGCGGTATCAATTGCCTCCTGCAAATTCCTTGCAAGAAGAATATATCCGTAGGTGTCAACGGATTTACTCATGATGTCCTTTCTTGAAAGCTCACTTATAAACTGCTCCACTTCCTCTGATACTGCTTCGGCAAGCTTTTTTGACGTTGTAATCAGGATTGCTGACGCCATCTCGTCATGCTCTGCCTGTGATAAAAGGTCGGCAGCCACATATCTTGCGTTTGCCGTTTCATCGGCAAGGACTAATATCTCACTTGGACCTGCAACGGAATCGATGCTCACATGTCCAAATACACACCGTTTTGCAATTGCCACAAATATATTGCCCGGTCCCACAATCTTATCCACCTTAGGGATGCTTTCCGTTCCGTATGCAAGTGCGGCAATTGCCTGTGCTCCCCCCGCCTTGTAAATTATGTCAACCCCTGCCTCATTTGCAGCTACAAGCGTAGTCGGATATACCTTGCCCTCACTGTTGCATGGAGTAGTCATAATAATGCTTCCAACACCTGCAACCCTTGCAGGTATGACATTCATAAGAACGGAGGATGGGTATACTGCCTTTCCACCCGGGACATATACCCCCACCTTGTCAATTGGCGTAATTTTCTGTCCCAGCATACTTCCGTTGTCCTTGGAGTCAAACCAACTATAGCATTTTTGCTTTTCGTGGTATTCCTTTATATTTGCCTTTGCTTTTCTTATAATCTCAACCAAAGATGGTTCTACAAGACTGTATGCCTCGTCAATTTCCTCCTTTGTTACCCTTACATTGTCCTGATTGATTTTTGCCTGATCAAATTTTTCCGTATACTGAAACAATGCAGTGTCACCATTCTTATGGACGTCCTCAACGATTTCCTTGACGGTCGCCTCGTAGGAGCCGTAATTGTCAGGACTTCTCTTTAACAGGTTGGCAAGGATATCTTTTTTTGTTTCCTCGTTTAATTCTATAATTCGCATAACTAATCTCCTCCATTTATATTAATAAAACATCAAAATCCAAAAGCATAAAATGCAACCAATTAAATACATCATAATGGAAATAAATCCAAAAGGCTGCACGCTTTTATATCCCAAAGAATTAAGTCCGGATGGCTGCACACTTTTATATTCCATGGGATGATCTTGCGGTTTCTTTACACGTATTATGTATACAGCCATCAAAAAACCTGCTAAAAGAAATGCTCCGCCAATTACCTTACACCACGCAAAACCTGCATAGGATAAATCAACATAATTTGATGTATTAAACTGTATTCCATTTTCAGCCAAGTCTATATTGTGCTGTTCAATCAGATTTTTAACCTTCGACTGATATTTTGTTATCCTTCCCTCAAGAACAACCTTTTGGGCAGCAAACCCATTGCTGCCGAAATTATCTTTATACCATGATTTGTTTGCTCTGACAATACAATAATTTGTACCGCTCTCATCTACCACTGCATAATAATACTCTGTTCCGACGGGAATAAAGTTGATTGAATGTTTATATTCACATACCTTGGCAGCAAAAGCGGTCTCCCCTGATACATATGTATTTACAGCTTCATTATCAAATAAATTACCAGTTGTCTTGCTCGCTAGTGCTCCAATTCCGGTAATCAAACACCATATACCATAACATTCAATGAATACCATCAGTAAAATTAAAAAAATAAACCTCGTTTTTTCTTTTTTCACAGCTGATTACTCCTGTTTATTTTTAAATTCCTTTTTCTTCGTTTCACCATAAATATAGTACGCCTACTCTTTTATCAGCTCATTCAAATCATTTAACAGCTTTCTGATACGCTCATGCTCCATTTTAAGGCTTACCTGATTGACAACGACCCTTGCAGAAAGCGGACAAATCTCCTCAAGCACCTCAAGCCCGTTTTCGCGAAGGGTTGAGCCTGTCTCAACAATATCCACAATAACCTCAGCCAAATCCACAATAGGTGCAAGCTCTACGGAGCCGTTCAGCTTAATAATCTCCACTGTCTGATTTTTTTTATTCTGAAAATAATCCTGTGCAATGTTAGGATATTTGCTTGCCACCCTGATTATCTCATTTTTTGTAAGAAGCTCCCTTGCAGACGCAGGACCACAGACACACATTTTACAGTTTCCAAAGCCTAAATCCATGACCTCATAGAGATTCCTGCCCTCCTCCAATATGGTGTCCTTTCCAACAACACCGATGTCCGCAGCTCCGTATTCCACATAGGTCGGAACGTCCGAAGCCTTTGCAAGGAAAAATTTTATTTTGTGCTCCTCATTTGTAAATATAAGCTTTCTCGTGTCGGGGTCAAGGGCTTCCCCGCAGGAGATTCCCATCTTTTCAAAAAGGGTCAGCGTTTTTTTTGCAAGCCTACCCTTTGCAAGTGCAAATGTTAAATATCTCATCTTATATACCTGTTGTCCTTTCAATTATTTTAATTTAATCAATTGCGAAACTCTATATTTTGAAAATGTCTAATTTTAATTGAAGCGTCTCCTTCCGCAAAATAAAAATTTGCTACATGATATCCCCAAGCTTTATGGTTTCTTTTGCATCATCAATAACGGAAATCACGTTAATATCAAGCTGTGATGTAAAATGATACACTCCTGACAAATGCATTTTCTTTGCATATTCCACATAATCCTCCACCGTATGCTTTGAGGATTTTCTGATAAGCTCAATTTTCTTTCCTTTATTTCTAAGGCTCGTGGTAAGCTTTATCGCGTTTGCCTGATACTCTATATCGTACAAAACAAGAATATTGGAATAATCAACCTCTACCTCTACCTTATTTCTTGACACAGCCATCATAAGCTCGTCCACATAAATGGCAAAACCGACTGACGCTGCATCCTTGCCAAACTGGGACAGAAGGTTATTGTATCGTCCACCCTTTACAATGGCATCTCCCGTTCCATATGTATACCCACGGAATACAATTCCTGTATAGTAATTATATCTGTTTAACATTCCAAGGTCAAAGTCCACGTATTTTTCATATCCGTAATTTGTAAGGGCGTGATATACCTTTTCCATGCGGTCAATCGCCAAAAGTGACGTGCTGTTTGAGACAAGCCCTCTTGCACGCTCCAGCATGTCAAGACCGCCGAACAATGTCTCAAAGGACGTAAATGCACGCTTCATCCCGCTGCTTATATCAAGGGTTTCAACAAACTCGCTTAAACCAAAGAAATTCTTGATATGAATATAATCCCTGATTTTATTTTCCATATCAATATCAAGTCCTGCCTCTTCAATCAGTCCTTTAAAATACTCTATCTCACCGATTTCAATCTGAAATTCCGAAAGCCCTGATGCTTTTAAGCAGCTTATGACACATGCGATTGCCTCGGCATCTGCAGCAGAGCTGTCATCATTTACAAGCTCACCGCCTATCTGTGTACATTCATTGAGCTTTCCCTGATGCAGCGGTGCATTTGTAAATGTATTTCCCTGATAACACAGCCTGATTGGAAGCTCCTCATTGGCATAATATTTTGCAACGCACCTTGCAACGCTTGGTGTAAGATCGGGTCTTAACACAAGCGTATTATTATTTCTGTCAAAAAATTTATACATCTCATTTGAGGGAGCTGAGCCTTTGTCCATGTTAAATATATCAAAATATTCAAAGGATGGCGTTTCTATATCCTGATAAGAAAAAAGTGCAAGCACATGATGGATTTTATCAACAATTTTAAGCTTTTTCTTACATTCAATTCCATATATGTCCCTGACTCCGTCAGGGGTGTGCAACAATTTATCGTTCATATCAATCTCCTTGTTTACTTTAATGATTTAAAGTGCTAATTCGCTAACTAAGTAGCACAATAAAAACATTGCTATTATATCCATTAAAATTCCGACTGTCAATATAAAAATACGAAGTACTTTCCTATAAGGTAAAAGTGGCTGTTCGCAGTAAGGGTTTAAGGCACACAGTTGTTTACCCGTATGCCTTAAACCCTTACTGCGACAGCCTTTATATTATAATTAAAAGTCTACATACTCCACGGTACCATCTGAATAGGTTATCTCATAGTAGCCGTGTCCCGAACCGTCGCAATCATAAAATGCTTTTCTGGATACTTCCTCTCTGCCACCACCAGAGCCTCCTGAGCCTGATGCCACCTTTGTGCCAACCTTAATTACTTCATTGACCGCTTCCTTTGTAACCGTTTCCTCCACGGCCTCCCTTGCATCCTCAACACCATCCACATAGGTAACCTTGTAAGTCACTTCCTTTTCGCCGTTTTCCCCACTTACACTAATCTGTTCCTGTCCCTGTGTAATGGAGGAATCCTCCTCACGTATAGTTTCATATTCAATGGTCTCTTTTTCCACAACTGTATCATAGGTGATACGGTTTACAATAATCTGCATATTATCGGTTACTGCTGCTGTCACATCAGGCGTCACACGGTCATCCGCACCTAACGTAATGTTTAATTCCTTCAATACAGCATCTACCGTCTCTGCCTCTGTTTCCTGCTTTTGGGTTTTACCGTCACATACTACCTCTACATTGAAGGAATACAGAATTTTAACCTCCATTCCATCTGTAAGGTATTCATTTAAGTCATAATTTACATGCTGCTTTTCTCCAAGGGTAATCCCCTCCTGTGCTAAAAGGTCGCTGATTGTACCGCCAACCATAACAATGTCCCTTGTTTCTCCGTCAACCGTCAGCTTAACCGTAACCTTTCTGGATATTACGATTTCCTGTGCATCCTTAATCTTTGTGTCAAGTGATGGGCTTACCTCATCCCCATCATTTAAGACAATATCCGCATCCTTTAATATTTTTTCTACCGTGCTTGGTACGGAAACCTCAAGCTCCGTCATAACACCGCCGTCCTGAATTTGAACTGTTGCCTTTCCACATGCACACAGTCCAAGTAAAAAAAGCATTGCCGTGCCAAGTATCAGTATCTTTTTCATCGTTCCTTTTGCCATCATTGTAATCGTTCTCCTTCATCTATGTTTTTTATCTGAACCGATCTGCAGTTTTCACTATCCCGAAGCAAAACCTCTAGCTCCAACGGCTGACTTACAATCGTATCCTTTTTTATATACAGCTCATATGTATTTTCACCTGTATGATATGCTTCGTAACAGGTATCATTCAGCCGCACGATAATATCCGTCTCATTTTCCAAAAGCTTTTCATCCACATTTCCGCTGATTTTATAATAATTACTGTCATACTCCAATGGGCTTATGTCTATTTTTGTGTCTGTCTCCATGCGTTCCCCAATTACAGGTGTCTCTGTTTTGATTGCTGAAATAATCGGCGGCATATTGATAAACCGAACGATATTCCGCTCCACACACTCAAACATAACTGTATCAGGCATGTACTGCTCCATCAGACTTTCCAGCCCATACGGATTTTCCTTGGTGAACCATGCCTGTTCAAACTGATCCGCAATAAACGGTATCAGTGTATTGCCAAAAGAATCACGGAACATCAGCAGTGAACCGTTTCCTGTTCCGCCTTTGGTTTCAATCCATCCGTCCTCAACGCTTTCAAACTTTTCGGAATATGTAAAACCGTGTTCTATATGGTAGTTGTAATTTAACTCCTTCTCTCCATAAAAAGTATAAAGCATTTTATTTAAATCGCCGTCCGTATCCTTCGTACGGGTAACGTCACAATCCGCATAATTTTCATGCTGATATCCAAGTGTATCCATCATACAGTTGTATGCCATGACGGCACCCTTATTGTTCCAGTGGGAATCCCGTCTCAAATACAAGGTTTCCTTTTCGTTCCGAAACATTTGAAGCAAATCGGCATAAGGAACATGAAGCTTTTCAAGCTTCGGTGTCAGCAAATCAATATTGTGGGTTTCATCCACAATGTAAGAATTATAATATGGCATATGCTCCCCATACAGGGTGTTTTTGTTTGGCGGAATTGCCAGCATGAAGTCACAGCCTTTTTCCTCCACATACCGCTTGGCAATGGACAGGTTATGGGCAAGATTATATATCTGCCGCCCGGACATGACCTGATTTCCCAAATAGTCGTCCAAGGTCGAGGAATAATACAACCAGCCGTCCGTTCCATAGGTTACCGTGTCCACATTGGAAACCTGAAAGATGGAGGTCTGAAGCTTTGCATCTGCATAAACAAGCTCATTCCGAAATGCAAAATGTTCATTGAAATATTCCTCAAGCTCTTCAAAATATTTTAAATTTAATTTTCCGTCGTCTGCTTTTAGACTTGGAAATTCAGCCATCGCTTTATTTTCCGTGCTAACCGTCGTCGGACGCACTGCCATTCCAACAAATGGCAGCAGACAGACCAAAAGGCAGGCGATTATGAATATCAAATATTTTTTCATATAGTATCTCCTTTTTTGAACGTTGTCACATTCAAAAATTGTTTTTTACATTCCTAAAACCTAAAATAGATAAAAGGATTATACGAGCCGCCTGACAGTCTGATGATGCACCACGAAAGCAATAAAAACGCAGCCGTAAATAAAATAACCTGTACAATGTTTTCTTTTTTGGTCAGCTCCTCCTGTTCCGACACGGCTCTTAATTTCATTGTCAGGTTCCGAAGCATTCCACAGCCAATCACTGCCGCAATCAGCATTGCAATGAAAAACGGTGTGAGCTGCTGACATGCAAAGGACATGGAAACAGCAGAAAATTCAAAGCCTGCAAACATTTTACCGATAAAAGTAAACGCCTGTTTAAGCGTATCCGCCCTGAAAATCACAAAGCCCACCGTTACGGCAAGCATGGTGTAAATATGGAATATGAAATTGGGCAGCTTTTTAAGCTTTGGCACAAATTCTTCCAAAAAGCTGAATGCACCGTGAAACAATCCCCACACAACAAACGTCCAGTTGGCACCATGCCAAAGACCTGTCAGAAAAAATACAATAACCTTATTGATCCCTGTCCGGAGCCGTCCCTTTCGGTTTCCTCCAAGTGGAATATATACATACTCCTTAAACCATGAGGAAAGGGAAATATGCCAGCGTCGCCAAAATTCCTTAATTGTAAGCGAGCCATACGGATGTTCAAAATTCTCCTTAAAATGGAAGCCAAACATACGTCCAAGCCCGATTGCCATATCACTATATCCGCTAAAATCATAATAAATCTGCATTGTGTAGGCAATAGCACCAATCCATGCCCCAACAATATTTACATTGGCAGGTGCCTGCATAAAGACTGCATCCGCAACAACTGCCATGGCATTGGCAATTAACACCTTTTTTGCCAGTCCGCAAATAAAACGTCTCATGCCAAGGGCAGCTTCCTTCAAATTGGTGCTGCGGTTGTCAATCTCATATGCAATATCCCTGTATTTTACAATCGGTCCTGCAATCAACTGTGGGAAAAATGATATATAAAGCAGTACCTTTCCAAAGTTTTTTTGCACCTCAACCTGTCCACGGTACACATCAATCACGTAGGATAATGCCTGAAATGTAAAAAATGAAATACCGATCGGCAGGGTAATCTCCGGAACATTTATATTCAAATGAAATACGCTGTTTATTGTTGTTACCAAAAATCCACTATATTTAAATACACCCAAAATCCCGATATTGACCACGACTGCCAGAGCTAACACAGCCTTACGGTTTGCTTTTCCCATAAAGCGGGCACACAGGTAATTTAAAAATGCACTTAAAACCATTAAAACTACATAAACAGGTTCCCCAAAAGCATAAAATACCAGACTTGCCATGATTAACAGCACATTTTTTGCTTTTATGGATGGTATTACACTGTGCAGACAAAATATAACTGGAAAAAATATACATAAAAACACCAATGAGCTAAAAACCATTTTTTTCTCCTTAACTAATCTCTAATTCCATACTGCATGTCCATTTTGAAATGTTAATGTGTATCTGACATTACAATTGTGCCTGTATGGATACGTTGCCTCTGTACGCATATAGGTACTGACATTTGGGTGGTTCCGTTTCATATTTACATCACATATATACCACTGTCCATTTATTTTTACTTCTGTCCATCCGTGAGGGGTCATGCCACCCAACAAGGAAGAAACCTCTCCAATTGCCGCACGTGCATCATATCCCAAAACCTTGGCAACATAGGCAAAGCTTGCCGCATACCGGAAACAATTTCCACGCATGGTAGAAAATACATAATTGGCATACCCCGACATTTCACTTGCCGTTGACGGCGTGCCGTAAAACCGTTGATAGGTAGAATTTTTCCACATATAATCAAAGCACTTTTGTAATTTCACTTCATTTGACCATGAATCCTCGGTGTGTGCCTTTACAAATGCCACCGCCTGCATGACCTCGGTATCCGTTACCTTGCATCCTTTTTCATCTACATAAAAATAACCGCTTTTTTGGGTTCCTACAATACAGTTGGTCTGCAAAATTCCTTTACTGTTAAAATAATAGGTATCATTCTTTATCTTTTTACTTCCCGTCACCATCTTTGGTGAGAAATAGTATTTTTTATTCTTTATTGTTACCCAGCCTGTTTTTCTTGTTCCATTGCTGTTAAAATAATAGGTCGCATTTCCAATCTTCTTTTTTCCCGTCACCATCTTTGGTGAGAAATAATATTTTTTATTCTTTATTGTTACCCAGCCTGTTTTTCTGGCTCCATTACTGCCAAAATAATAGGTCGCATTTCCGATCTTTTTCTTTCCTGTCACCATCTTGCCGTTGCTTGGTGAGAAATAATACTTTTGATTCTTTATCGTTACCCAGCCTGTTTTCCTTACTCCACTGC
>JAMPBO010000019.1 GCA_023666705.1 Bacteroides sp. | reverse complement strand
AACGGGAAGAAAAGATGGCGGGGATACCTCTTTGTGTGAAGTTCTGAAGGTGTATGAACAGATATTTGAATCGTAAAAAATAGGGATAGAGTTTTTGACTCTATCCCTTAATTGTTTCATCTTATGTTAAGTATTTATCCGCAACCCAACCAATTTTACCTTTGAAATCCCCACTTGTAACAATTACATATTGCCAAGTATAATTATCTGACTTAGTAGCTTTTCCAATAAGAGAAACTTTTGTTTTATTAGAAAGTACGTATATGGTTGTTGAAGTATCAGATGTCCCGGCGGTTTTTCTTAAATTAAGCCCATTGCTTGAATTAACGGTTTTCGTATTTGACAAAATCTTGTTGACTTTCGTTTGTACTTCATCATAATTATAACCAGCATTGGTTAGTTTAGTCTTTCTGTTTTCCCCGTTATCCCATTTATTTTCAATGACTTCAATTACAATGTCGTCAACAGTCTTAACATGATTCTTTGACAGTATCTTATTAACTTCTGTTTGCACCGCATCATAATCATATCCTGCTCTTGTCAGACGTGCTTTTCTATCCGCTCCATTGCCCCATTTGCCTGACAGTACCTCTTTTGCGATAGCGGCAGTATCTTTCCTTACTTCTAATTCATGTATGCCAGCATCTTCTAATACGCCAACCGCCTCTGTTTGTTTTTCTTCCGCATAGTCTTTGTAAAAATAGTTTGCATCGCAATTTGTACTTATACCGTCAACCTTTGTCGTTGATGAATACTGCCATCCTATGTACGGTTTTCCATACTGGCATTCCTTATAATACTGTGCAACCCATTTGTCCCACTTGTCAAATCTGCTGTCAGTGAGTATATTGTTAAACCAGCTTGTACTTGCATATATACCAACTTTATAGCCTGCTTTTTCTATCGTATTACAAAATACCTCTGCCATGTCGCCAATTACTGTTTTAGGACATTTTGCTGTTGTTTCGTTATCTTCTAAGTCATAGAAGACAGGATAAGTGAGTTCCCTGCCTTTAACAAGTCTAAGTACATGCTCTGCTTCACTTTTCGCCTTTGCAGTATCAACGGCATAAGAATACAGATAAACACCATACGGAATACCTAATCTTTCACATTCTGAAGTATTTCTTGCAAACTGCTTATCATCCTGTTTTCCGATATTTTGTCCAAATCCACACCTGAGTATTGCAAATTCCACACCTCCTTTTTTTGCCCGTTCCCAATCAATAACTCCCTGAAACTCTGATACATCAATTCCGAATTTTTTCATGCTACATTTTCTCCATTTTCTTTTTTAATATGTTAATTTCCTCGTGCAACCTTTTATTTTCCTCAGACAACTCCTGAATTGCTTTCACGCAATACCCAAGCAAATAAAAATCATTTACTCCTTTCGCATTCATAACACCATCCTCATCATAACCTCCCCCAAATGTTAAATTCTCATCTATTTCTTCTATTTCATCTGCAACCATTCCCACATTCCAGTGAGCACCGCTGTCTTTCCAGTCAAATTGAACTAATTTAATTTTATTGACCGCCTCAAGACCATTAACCATTGTTGGTTCAATATTTTCCTTAAGTCTTATGTCCGAAGAAGAAGTTGCTACTGATTTTGCGACATACGTTCCGCTGGTTCCAAATTCTCCGTACACAGAAACTGTTCCGGATGAATTTGAAGCCACTCTGTCAACTTTTCTACCATCTGTATTTTGCGTGCATACAGCTTGAAGATGTGTGTACCCAGACGGTGATTTTATACACACCTGTCCTGACACATTCGCATTAAACTGTGTTGTATTGAACCTTGCACGATACCAAGCTGCTGAAATTAAAAAATTATTATTTGCCGTGGCGTCAACAGTTGCAGTTGAAATTGGGAGATTGAAGTAAAAACCAGTTCCATTGGCATAGTTATAAAAGCCTAAATTGCTTGTATTTGATGGGGTTGGCATAATTTTAAACTGATCATCTTTAATAGTTATAGATGTATCGGAATTTATTATTCCAGCAGCATCAATATTATTTAAAGTGCGTAATTTTCCTTGTGCTGTTATATACCAATATGGTTTAAAACCGTCAGTATCCTTATATTGAGAAGATATAACCCATGTGTTTAAAGGGTCGGAATTATTTTTAACTGGTTGCAAGAAAAATCTGAAAACACTAGATGATATTGTAATATCGGTATATAATTCACTGTCGGTTGATATTTTCCAAGTACCAACATTTAAATTTTTACCAGTAATAGAACCACCACTACTTATATCTCCGGAAGAAGTTACTGAATTTGTATTTATATTGGCAAATCTGGTATTACATGATGTTTCCAAAGCAGTAAGATTAGTGTTTGTAGTTGAAAGGCTGCTATTTGTAGCAGCTAAATCAGTTTTCTTGGCATATGTATTACCTACAGTATCTTTAAATGAATCAAAAGAGGTTGTTGTTGTATATTTAGTGCCAACAGAAGATAATACATTGCTTTTAGCTGTATCAATAGCGGTATTTAAATCAGTCGTTGTAACTAAATCAGATGGAATTACTAAATCATTTTGGATATTATCTATAGCTTCTGCTAATTCAGCATCCTTGGCATCTAATCTTGATATGCTGCCACTCATTTCTGATATTGTTTTGTTAATTCCAGTTAAAGAGCTGTTTACAGCATTTTTGGATGCATATCTTGCATCTGCATATTCTTTTATTGCTGTCTCCGAATTTTCAATTTTAGTATCTACTTCAGTCAGGGCAATTATTATTTCATCAATCAAATCCTTCAGTATTTTACCTTGATTGGCTGAAAGTGGTTTATTTATCTCCATTGAATCTAAACGGTCAATTATATCAGCAACATTTACCTTGTTGATTGTCACATTTTCAATTAAACTTCTGTTGCTCTTGATATATGCAACAATTTCTGAAAGCTGGTCTAAGGTTTCGTCATCTGAATCCGCAAGGGCATTTAATCGGTTCGTTAATGCATTTATTAACTCACGGATGTCGTTGTGGGCGTTGACAGATGTTTTGTGCTCAATATAGTCTGAGACAGCCTTTGATATTTTTCCAAAGGCTGTTTTGTATGTTTCCCCGGAAGACAGGCTGGAGAGGGAAGCAGCCTGTGTGTATGCAGGTTCTTCCAGTGCATTTAATGAATCTTCTACAGTCGTGCCGTTTTTCGTATTTCCACGGTCAACCTGTTCCGCACGTGTCCACCATGCTATCGGTTCGTAATTTCCATTTGCGTTTTTAATTGTTTTTTTCCAGCGTTTAAAGCTTGATAAAAGTGCCATGGCATCCTCCTTTCCAAGCAAAAGTTAGCTTTTTGGCATATTTTCCTGTTTTATTGTTGTATCAGGCAACCGGATCACTGTATCGTCTGTAATGTCTTTATCTATAATCCAAAAGGAAAGGGCTTCCTGGTTGGCAGGTTCATTTGCTTCCCCTGAGATAATGTAAGAATTTGCCACATGATTGATAAAGTCAATTCTTTTTTCTTCATTTGCAATACGGGTTGCCTCGGCTTCCTGCCGGTGTTTTTCATTTGCAATACGGGTGATTTCATTTTCACAACGTATGGTTTCGTTTTGTTTGCGTATGTTTTCGCTTTCAGTAATCTGGTTTTCAATCTCCACCAGATGCTCACGCTGTTTATTCAGCTTGTCAAATTCATATGAAGATATAATGTTGTCATTTGGATAGACCTGGGAAACAATGTCCATATGAATGATTTTGGTGGAATAGATTTTTGCAGTTACTTTATCCGTGAAGGATAGTTCCATTTCAGCACAACCGGAAACCGCAAGGATTTGTTCCGTCAGCTCAATTAAGAGCCGTCCATCCTCTATGGGGACAGGCTCATTCAGGACTGAACGACCGTCAGGCTTACGGATACGGACATCTATTTCCTGTGGATTCCGGAATACTTTTTTGGTGCCATCCTCAGTAACGGTTACCAGAAGATATCTTGCGGTATCCATTTGCTTTGCCGTAACCCGTGTATAGTTATCATTGATTAAATCAACGGTTACTTCAGGAATCTTATTTGTCTGTTGAAGCTGGTCTAATTCTGTTATTGTCATATTTATAAAACACCTCCTCTGTTTAATGCTTCTTTGATTGCGTTGATTTCGTCCCGTAAGGATTTTATTTCTGCCTGCTGTTTTTGGATGATTGCCGTGTTTAAGGCTATGAATTCCTCGTATCTTAAAGAATACAATTCATCAAAATGAGTAGTGCCATCTGCATCTGACACTTCGTCCTCACCGATATCAACATTGGTATCAATAAGCACACCGGCAAATTCTTCTGTTGTAAGTCCTGATTTTTTTAAAGCATTTTCAACAGCTCTTGCCCCAAATCCAATATGCGTTCTGTGACCGGTATTATATTTATAAAGGGTAGGCTTCAGATTGTAGAAGAATTGTTCATATCTGCTATCCATGTCATAAAGCTGTTTGAAATTTTCATCTGAGGTGATGGCAGTAGAACCAGATTGACCTAAATATACACCGTTATCAGGAGTATTACCTATATATATATTGCCATTTTTATGTGCATAAATTTTTACTGTTCCACCACGTAAAACAGAAGTTGATGATGCGGTTGGAATAGTAGTATCTGAATCAGAAATGCCAAAATAAAGAACATTTTTTGAAGAGACATCAACAATGGCAGAACCATCACTTTTAATTGAATTAGTACCAATATCCAATGAACCACCAATATCTAAAAATCCGCCAACATATAATCCATTATTAATATGAAGATCACTTCCGTCGCATGATAATCTGCCATTTGTGCCATTTAAATTACCATTTAAATAAAAAGTTAATGAATTAGAAAATAAGGACGCACTGCCGTCTTTGCCTACAATAGAATATGAAGTAGATGTATTTTCAGTCTTATTTTTAATTTGAAAACCGTCTGCTACTTCGCAGGTAAATTCATCGTCTGAATATTTAAACGATTTTGCAGTAATAGTACAGCCTTCAATTTTTTGTCCCTTTATCGTTCCACCCTCTAATTTATCACAGGTGATTTTCCCTGTTATATTCGCTGAAGGTACTTGCAGATTTCCGCTGCTGTCAATGGAACATTTACCGATGGTACCGCTTGTGGCTGTAACTTTACCTGTAAATGTACCGCTTGTTGCGGTTATTTTTCCTGAAATTTCTGCATCGTTAGCCGTGAGCCTGCCATCCGTGATATTGACGTATCTTTTTCCATTGGCATCAGACTGGTATTGTCTGATTCCGTCAGTGCCGATGTACGTGCCGTCCTTTTCAGATTTCATGGAATCCGTGTTGTTGTAAAGGGACTTGTTTCCGATTGTCCAGCCTGCAATCTCGGCATGGTCGTTGGTTACTTTCATGATATCCTTACTGTTGCCATTATCTTTTACATGTATTTTAAAAATGGTGTTATCGGCTGTATCCTGTGTGCTGGCAGATGAATTTTGCATATTGTCAGATGAATCCTGTATGTTATCGGCTGGTTTACGTTTATTACCAGGGTCGATTTCAACGTAACTGCCATCCTTTTCAATATACAGATAACCGCCGCCGATTTTTGGGGATATGACAGCATCGGATGTGATTTCCGTAACGCCCAAAGAAGCTGTAACATCATTCTGGAAAGTATTGAAATCATTTCTTATTTTTTCCTGGGAATTGTTAATATTATTTAAATCACCAGCCAATCCATTAATGTTTTCCTGGTTAATCGGAGTTTCCCATGCAATGGAGCCGCCCTTTAGTCTGATGCCCTCACTGGATATAACGACATTGCCGTCTTTGTCACCGATGTATGCTTTCTGACCTGCAAGGAGATTGCCGATTACCGCATCGCCTACAAAACCGTATACAGTGTGTGTTTCTTCCGTAATCGGATCGGTGATTTCCATTTCCCCGATTCCTGCCCGCATGGACTGCCAGCCGTCATCGGTAAATGCCATGGCGTTGCCTGTAATCCTGCACTGCTTTAGTCCGTAAGTTCCTTCGTCATTCATTTTTTTGCAGAGGATTCCGCTCTGGGATATGGTGACTTCCTCGTCATCGGAGTTTTTGATTTTCATGAGCATGGAATTTAGTCCATCGGATTTTAATTCATTGAAGGTATGCTGTGCCTTGTTTCCCTGTTCCGATTGTCTGGCAACAGCAGGGTAGGAGGTTGCAATTGATGCAGCCTGGCTTAAAATGCTTTGGATGTCATCGCCCATTGCTTCCGTGGAGCCAAGGGTTATTATCTGGTCTGAAAATGTAACGGACAGTCCGGATGGGTTTGATTCGTCATAATCGACACCGACCAGCCTCATTTTAAACAGCTCGTCCTCCGTCCGTACCCTGAAATAGTTGAACATCCCAAACGATTCATGAAATTCCTTAAATTCAGGGAGGATTAAGAGATTGTTCATGGAAGTGGAGAGTGTCCTCTGGAGCATACATGCTTTTTGGAGTTCTTTTTCAGCTGCATCCAGTAATGCTTTTGCTTTCTTAATACATTCTGCTATGTCAATGTATCCGTTGTCATCCACAAGGGCATCCGAGGTGTAATTGGCATTGCTGTATTCGCTTTCACGCCTGTAGGATGCAAATGTTTTAAACAGACCGCCTGTGGGGTCTATACGGTATAGATAGTTTTTGAAATTCCATGTTTCCTGAAATTCCTTTTGCTGGTTTTCCAACGCTTCAATCGTGGTTTTACAGTCATCTGTCTGTTGCTGCCTGTGGGGTATGACACCTTCAATGATGACAGTTCCGTTTTCATCCGTCAGACCTGTCAGGATGTGGTATCGTCTGGCATATTTATTATACAGGGTTTTGGATGGATTGGCGGTTTTTGTCGTTTCCGTGCTTAAATTGTCGTTTTTTGTCGGTTCTGCTTCGTTTAGTTCACACAAAATGCTGATGCATGAGTTGTAGCCCTCCGCAAAGCCTTTCAGCCTGTTTAAGCTGAACTGTTCAAAGTATTTTCTTATTTCTGTATCGGATACCGCCTCAATTTCTGCATCAGATATGTTTTCAATTTCCGTACCGGCTGTTTCTGCAATCTTCTTTGCGATGTTTTCCTCAATGCCAAAATCTATTTCCGCAATGGAGGATTTGGACAGGGCTTTGTATATTTTTTGTTCCGTGTATGCCAGTTGTCCGTTTATTTCATCGTCCTCGCTGACCTTTAGTGTGACTGCATATTTGGATATTAATTCCGAAATGTCGGTTTCCACAGGGTATCTGTCTGTTTCATCGGTTTTACGCTTGTATCTCAGGACACCAGTCCATTCGTGGGTTGTTTCGTTATAGCTGGCTGTCCCTTTTACGACCTCGACATCATACCTGCTGTCAACGTATACTTCCGCTAAGGATTCCACGTTGTTATCCATAGCTGAATGGTACTCTGAAGTGTAATTGTCTAACCTGTAAACACCGACACCGTGACTTAAAGCCTTTAATTCTTTTTTTACCAGCTGAAACTGTTCTTCGGCACTTGTTTCGGTCAACTCTACCTTGGGCATCATGGATGATTCATAATAAGACAGATCGGCATATGCCTTTGTCAGCTTTGTAAAGATACCGTCTTCCCCGGTGTATTCGTTCTCATGTTCTGATTTTTCTTTCTGGTACCTGCCTATGGCATCAGAAAGCTGTCTGGGCATACTGTTAAGCTGGTATGGGGAGAACATGTGGATGTAGTTGTCCCCTGACATGTTGACTGCCGCAACGTAAGCGGTAATGATGTCGTCACCGCCCGTAACCCTGAAGCAGTTCTTTAACTGATCCGCATTTGATTCAATGCTTATCTGCCCGGCAAGCTTTTTTTTGGATATCAGGATGGAGGTGTCTTCACCGATGGCTTGGCTTTTTTGTACCCTGTTGCCGTTTTTGTCCGTAACGTAACAGTCATACAGGCTGTATACATTTATCCTGCGGTTAAAGGTGTCAAATATAAATACGGCATTTGTTTCTTTCGCAACGTCACCTGTCAGAAAATCATAAATGCTTGTGCCGTCCACGGTGTATGTCCTCTGGAATGAGGAAACCGGTTCCGCTTCGGTATCAGGTGCATCATCCTTTGTGACATATTCGGTTACGTGTCCGATTGTCCAGTGGGGAGCCTTGTCTGCCAGAACCCTGTGCAGCAGTGAATGTTTTGTATCGTTTTCATTGTAAAAGACGGTAGGGATAAAATTTCCCTCATCCGTGTAATTGCCAGAGGAATATTCCGTTTTTACCATGTCCACTGCCTCTTCATCATTGACATGGAGATATAATGGCAGTTGTCCCAGTTCAGTCTCCAGTGACTGTCCTGTAACGGTCTTGACGGTCTGTGCGGCATCCTCATAGGACACCTTTATCTGGAAACGCCCGTAGTCCTTTACCTCGACAATTTTTAAATCAGAAAGCTCCTCCCAGAACGGACACCGCTTGTTGTCTGTGTATTTATTGACGGTGAAACTGATTTCATCCATGCCGTTTGCTTTTGCGGAAAAAGTCCAGTTATGGTAATTGCCGATTTTATGTATTGTTTCAAATCCGTTATTCTGGAGCAGGAGAGTGGGGCGTTCTATTTTCCCGCTGTGCGGATTACGTCTGATGATGTTGCTGATTGGCTGGTTTGTCATACGATTACCCTCCTTATTTCCCTGTATTTTATTGTCAGTTCCACATCAGCTTCACAGTCACAGGTCAGTTCGTTCATGCCGTCCACAAAATATAAAAAGCCCCAGTTGACGAAACTGTCAGGGCTTGGCAGTCCCGTTATGATGTCATTTCCGGAATCCATTTCAAGGGTGCCGTTTATGTTTTTGAAGGAGCTTTGGCATATGACATTTCCTGCTATGTCTGAATTTGTTATGGTGAAACTGCCTGTGCCGTTTTTGATTGTAACCTGTGGGTATATGTTTCGTTTCAGGTCATTGTTTATCTGTATCTGGATGGGCTTTTTTTTACCATTTAAAGTAAAGGTATCCGTCCTTACATATTCCTTTGAAAAACCATAGCCGCAATTGGAGGTGGCAGTAATGTCAAAGCCGATGGTTCTTCCATTTATCTGGTGTGGGCTGACATTGCAGTATGCCATGTAATATACCTGCGTGTAATCTTCCTGCTCAAAGTACAGCTCATGGTATCCGTCCTCACCCATAAGCCATTTTGCCATGTGCCGTTCCTCATCCGCTGAAAACCACATTTCATCGGCTGCCATGCACGGATTTTTGATGACACTGAAATTCCATGTGAGCACATTTGGAAGCTGGGAGGTATAGTAATCATAAATATCCTTACCCGGAGTCTGGACTGCCGTAACTTCAACCTCGCCGCCTGTAACGGATTCCTGCCCACCGTCAAAATTGGCAATTATTATTCCATATTCATCCGAGCTGTGTCCATTGTATATAAATTTTGTAGCGTACATGTTTTTTCCTCCTCTAATATGGAATAACAGCAGATGGTCATGGTGTTATAGCCATATTGTTTTTGCATTTATCCAGCCAAGCCTTATATTCAGCCTTTATCTGGTCTAACTCGTTTGTCATTGTTTCATATCTTTGGATGTTTTTCTTCATCCGTCCGGAAAGTGTTTTATATTCTTCATAGTATTGTTTAAAGAAATCCAGTTCTTCCTGGAGCCTTATGTTTTTTGCCTGTAACTGTTTTATTTCTTTCTGGTACAGCTTTTCCGTGTGTGGGTCAATGTTCCGTTTCAAATTGGTTTCCTCCTGTTCATAAAAAATGAGAGGGCAGTAAGAAATACCCTCTCTTGAAGAAGCATACAGTCAATGTCCTATTTCTGACTTGATAACGCTTCTTTATATTTATATGTTGAAAATGTGGGAATATATAATAAAAGCATGATTACTTTTGGATGGGCGGTGTATCCATCATCTCAGGTACTCTTTTTTAGAGTGTGTCGGGAACCATTTCCGACCTCAAAAATAATCATGCACAAATGAATAGAAGAATGATGCAACTGAAAAACATCTGCCGAAGCAGATGCTTTTCAGGGACAATATGAAAATATTGTCACACATTAAATATAGTCATTATTGGTCAATGTGAAAACATCAACACTCTCATATAGTATGCCTACATATTATATCATTAATTCCTTATTTTAATTCCTTTTTTTTGTGGTGTAGGTTCACACGCTATTTTAATGTCCCTCTTGTTGGTGGAGACTCACACGCTATTTTAATGTCCCTCTTACTGGTGGAGACTCACCACTATAGAAATCAGCCTGATTTCTTGTATTATACGCTGATTTGAACAGAACAATCAACGAACGAATTGTAAATTTTTTGTGAACAAAAGAAAGGTTTTACTGATACATCAAAATTATCTATATAATAACATAAATATATTTTAAGATTTTACTTTTTCATTCTATGGTTTTTATGCATATTCAAAAAACTTTTCAAGAACAGCATTACTTTGCAAATTACAATTTCTCCCATGTACAAAAAGAACCTGCCGCTTCATGGTTTTTCAACCGTTAAAGCGGCAGATCTTTAAGTCTAGTGTATATGTTTTACGCTGTTTGCGGATTTTCCAAGCATTCCGCTGTAAGCAAGTCCCTGGGTTAAGTTCTGTATCTTTTTGTTGTTCTGGAGCTGGTGGGCTAATTCATCCCCGAAGCTTTCAGGATTGATTACATTCGGTAAATCTATGCTGTTAATGTTGATTGCAACAGTACCGCCGCCGCCTGTGGATTTCACTAAATCAGGAGCATTGGTGTACTGTAACAAACCGGACATGTCTGTAAGCAGGGCAGGATTTTGAACCAGATCACTGTTAATCAGCTTTTCAAAGTTCTGGTTCTGAACCGGTGTAAGAATCCTTTCACCAGGCTGTGCAGAAACAAGTACACTGTCTCCGTTGGCTTCCACCTGCTTTTTTATGTCAGTGTCAGATATGACACCACCCCTGGCAAACCCCTGCATCCCTGCGGATTCAAGCTTCGCTGCTTTATTTTTGGCATTCTTTTTCTGGGCATCATCCAGACCGCTTAAGGGAATTAAAACATCCAGTATTTTAGTGATATCAGTGGCAACTGCCTGTTGGATGTTCTGTCCGTTTGCAATTGCGGTTATTATGGAATTAAACTGGGATGTATATTGGTTGGTGGTTTGAATGTCACCAAGTGCATCAGCAATATCCGCTGAGTGTCCGTTGGCAGATGCCAAGCCTTCCTTTACCAGTCCATAGAAGTCATCGAGTTTTTTGGAGATTAATTCCTCGTATTCGGTATACAGGGTGGAAAGCATGTCTTCCTGGTCTGAAATATAACGGTCATATTCCGTTTCCTTAAGTTCATCCTGTGCCTCAGATAAGGATTTCTGTAATGCCTGGAGCTTCGCCATGCCTTCCTCTGACGTATCACCACGGTATGCATTGATTTGCATCTGTAATGCATTGATGTCCTTTACCTGATTGGATATGGTACGCTGGTAATCGTGCAGGTCTTTTTCGGCTTGTAACGATGCCTTACGCTCATCGGTTAATTTCTGGGCAAGGCTAAGCTGTGCCTGGTATTTTTCGGTCATGGCATCGGCAAGGTTTTTCTCGTAACTGTAAGTAGCCTGGATATCACTCTGCCATGTATCATACAGCTCATCAATTTTGTCCCTCAGCTCATCAACGGAGTTAAAGGTGTAGTTCTTATTGGAAAGAATGCCTTTCGCAAGCATACCGTTTAACTCATCCAGCGTCAGTTTGTCAGAGGTCTGCTTTTCCAGTGACGCATAGTATCCGATGGCATTTGTGCCAAGTCCCATGTATCCCATGTCGGTGAACTGTGCATTGTCTTCATTTATCTTTTTCAGGTCGTCGGCAAGCCCAAGCATGAAGTCATATTCCTGGGCAATGCGTGAAATCTGGGTTCTCGTGTCCTCAAACAACTGGAACTGTAACTCATTGATTGCAGTATTTAGCTCATAAACGGTAATGGTTGTTTTTGATATTGCGTCTTTTACATCCTCAATTGATTTTTTTGCGTCATACCATTCGTCCGTTCCCTTTTTTATGTTCTTGAGCTGTTCTTCCAATTTTGTAAGCTCCGCCTTGTAGGTTTTTAAATCCGATTGGGCAGTGTTACGCTGTGTTTTATACAGGCTTACATCAATGTTTTTCCCTGCTGCTTCAAGCTGTTCAATCTCACGTGCTGCTTTGTCCATTGTTTCGGTAAGCGTCTGTATTTTATGGTCATAAGATGAAGCTATGTTTTCAAATTTCTGGACTTCAAGCTGTGCCAGTGCCTCGGCTTTTTCTGCCTCCAGCTGCTTGACCTTTACTTTGTCCTTGTTCAGTTTGGCAATCTTAATCTCATAGTCATACTGTTGTTTAATCCATTTGGCTTGTTGCTTAAGATATTCGTTCTGTGTCTTATAATTATCCCTGGCATTTGCAGCCTGTGCAGTAATTTTTTCAAGATTTGCAGTGGCTTCATCAATATATAACTGGTATTTCTGTTCTTTCAGACCACGGATTTCGGTGATAAGTTCTTCTTCCTTCTGCATGGCAGCCTGGTACTTATCCCAATAATCCTGATACTGGTTAATCTTATCGGCAGTTTCCTGTCCGTATTCCGCTATCAGGTCGGCAAGGGAATATTTTTTTAACCGTCCGTTTTGTACGGCTTTTTGCAGACTGGAAGATAAGCCTGAACTTTTGGCATACTGCTTTGCTTTTGCAAGATATTTGTCTGCGGCTGTTCCTTCCGCATTCATAAGGGCAGTGGTCTGTTTTATCTGTTTTTCAAGGTTTTTGGATTTGTTTTTTAGGGTAAACAGGTTTTCAAACTTTGCCTTTGTCTTGTCAATTGTTTTCTGGAGCTGCTCTAAATGCCTTGCTATCCAGTCAATGGTGGATTTGGTTTCTTCGGATGCCGTATTATTTGAACCTCCACCACCACCTCCGCCACTGCCTTTGGAAGAAGAAGCAGGGATGGAATTAGAAAAATTAGCACCGCTGAAATTAGAAGCCATTTTGTAACGGATACGTGGAAGCTGTAAGGTTTTGGTAACCATACCTATTGTTGCACCCATAATACCATTTGGCAAAGTAACGGGAACAGGCTCCATGCTTATTTCAGGTGTCGCACCGATACCTGCCAGAATATTGTTCATATCCTTTTGGGCAATGGCACCTTTTTTAACAAGATCCTGTAATCCCTGTACGAGCGGTAATTCATCTATATATGTTCCAACTTCAAGGGTATCCAAATCCGTATTGTCAATCCATGAATTAATCTGGTTCAGTATTCCATCGTATGCCTGTTGTGGGACATTCATGCTTATATTGGCGGCAATGTCCTTGGATGCGGCAACACGGAGACGGTTCAGGGCTTCCTCACTGCCTGATGCTGCGGATTCTATATCTTCAAGATTCTGAATGATAAAGTCATCGGATAACGAAGCACTGATTTCCATTTCACCCGAACCTGAATTGGCATTTAAGAATTCCTCAAAGGATGTCTTTACTGTTTCCAGTGAGTTTTTATATTCCTCAGTCTCGGAATTTCCGTTTTTCAAAATGTCGATATGTTCTGACAATACTTTGGAAAATTCATGAAATGCTTTGATACTGACCTTAACGGAGTCATTTAAACGGTCATTTACAACTTCTTCGGCATTTATGACACCGATTTTTTCTAATTCCTGTATGATGTAATCTTTATGTTCTTCAGTTATGTTATCAAGTATATCAGATTCATCAAGATAGGACGTTACCAAAGCATTCAGTGCTTCCTGTGCCTTATCCACATCACCAGGGAATTGCAGTAGTACATCTGCAAAGTTTTCAAGTGCCCTGCCGCCGTCAATATCACCGAAGTCATCCTTTAAGGCATATATATCACCGGAATCAATGTTTTTACCAGCCAGAATGTCAGCATATAAACCATTTTCAGCATCGCCAAATTTGGAAAATGCATCCGTGGCGGCTTTTAAGGCTTCCGTGGTGTCTAGTGAGGTTGGGATTTCTAACGGGTTTTCGTCTGCTTCTTTTTGGAGTTCGTTGATGAAATCCATCCATTGCCGTTCCGTCCAGTTGTATGACTCCTGTGGAATATCAGCATTAGCAAGCAATGTAATATTATCACCAGTCAATGAATTAGCAACTTTATTTATCGTCATGTTATGGAATATTTCATCCCTTGAAAGTTTATCTCCAGAATGGTATCCCATGCGGGTTTTTGCCGTTTCAATTGCCTGTTTGTCTGATTCAAGGTCATATCCAAGTGTAACCGTGAGTTTATTTACATCCATATCCAGCAGTTCGGCAAGCTTGGATATATATTCCTCTATTTTAGGGATATTATCTGCCAATGAGGCATCTGTGTCCAAAGACAGCAGGTTATTATAATACTCCTGAAATACTTCCTTGTCTTCATCGGACAGGTTGTTGAACGGTTTGATAATGTCCTGCTTAATCTGTTCAAGTGCTTTATCCCAATTACCGCTTCCACGCATGTTATAAAGTTCCATGTCATACCCGTAATTGGTAAGCAGTGAGTTGACAATTGATTTGTAATCACCCAGTTCTTCATAATAATCCGTTCCCTGCAAAGATGTAATCAGGTATTTTGAGAAGTCTTTGTTTTCAGCTTCTATCTTGTTTGAAAAATCATTGATATCCTTTTCATATTCCTTGATTAGAAGGGCATAGGCATCCTTGATGGCATTTTGCTGTTTCTCCGAAAAATCTGACCATACGGAAACTTCATTTAATACGGAATTATCTATTCCTGCTTTTGCGAATAGTTTTCCAAAGTCATCATAATAAGGATGCAGGGAATCAATGCTGTCATTCAGCATTGCATCATAAAAGCTGCTTAAACCTCTCTTTTCATCATTCAGACGGTTATACTCGTTTGAATAATCACTGGTATTTTGTGAGTATTCGCCCCATATGTCACCCATCTTTTCCTGCATATCAAGGGATGCAACTGCTTTCTCGGCATCAAGATAGCCGTAGAGGGATGATGTGATTGTATCTATGTCGCCACTTAAATTAAGGATCGCATCACCGTTATCATTATATCCGTTTGTCAGGCGTGGGAAAAGGTCAGCCAACTGGTTACTGATGTCAAGAAATTCCGAATACTCATCATTGGAAAGAGTACCCTGATTCTGTGATGCTTTTCCGAGATTGCCGACTTCCTGTGCCAGAGTGGCGTATCTTTCTGCCACACTGTCAACTGTAGATTTGGTTGACTCAAAGTTTGAATTGATGGAATCTACCGAGCTGCGGGCTTCTTTACCAAGGTCACGGATTTTCTGCCGGTTTTCTTCGAGTTCTTTTTTTGTTGTAATTAAGGCATCAACGAGTTTTGATATACCCTCAATTGCGAATGGTGCAACCGTTGCAATCATTAGTAATGGATTAGACTTCATTGTCAGCCATAATGCCCTTAATGCTCCAGTTAAACCTTTAGTAGAAGCAGTAGCCGCCTTTTCTGCCACAGTAACACCAGATGTCATTGCAATTTCCTGAGCTTGTGATTCCGTCACTAATCCAGTAGCAACTGCCTGTTGTAATTTCTTGGTAGTTAATTGTACTGTCTGTACTTCTTCACCCTCAATAGCAACAGCAAGCCCCATATGAGACATAAGTGCTTTTGCATCTTCTTCATTACCAATTTTGGTGGCAATGGTTTTTTGTAATTCTGCATTGGTAAGCGATTGTTTGGACTTTAGCAGTCCAGCTTCCACCATTGCCTTATATGCTTCTGCCGTACTTCCTTCTTTGATGCTGAGTGTTTCCGCAATCTGTGCATTGGTTAATCCCTGGGTAGAGAGCAGGAATGCAGCTTGGGAGGCTGATACTCCTTCTAAAGCGTTTGCATAGTCAAGATATGCTGTGTTTTCAAATACACTAAAATTACCGTAATCTGCATTTTTGATTTCTTGAATTGCGGAGATGTAGGATTGGAGTTGGTCTGGTTTATAATCTTTAAATAACTGAATTTGTTTACCAGACATACCCGAAAAGTCGAAATTTATTTTTTCAAATTTTCGTATTGTTTTTGAAATATTATCTATTTCCTCTTTAAAACCTTTAATTTTCTTAATATGAGATTGAATATATTTATTTTATTTGTTATAATTGCATTAACAAACTGAGAAGGGATGTTAATTCATGGCAAATATAAATTATGTGTTAGAAGGAAAATATAAAAATAGGAAAATACTTGGTGGTTCTACATTAGATATCGATGTAGATTTAGTACCACTTGTAAAACGATATATTTCTTCTTACGCCATCCTAGACGAAAACAATCCAAATTCATCTGAATATTCCTTTTGGAAAGGGGCATTGGGAGTTGCCGTGTTCGGTGCTCTTGGTGCTGTCGCAGGAATAGGTGGTAAAAAATCCTCCAAAGAATATCTTATATCAATCGAGTGGAAGAGTGGTGAGAAGTCACTCATATTGCTCGATGATAAGTATTATAAGGTGTTTGTTAAGAGTATGTTTTAAATAATCACTAAAAGACATGTAAATTTCAATAGTTTGCATGTCTTTTTAAATTCAATCTCACCTGTCTTTTCTTTTAATGAGATTGAATGTAATTTTTTATTTGTTATAATTGCATTAACAAACTGAGAAGGGATGTTAATTCACGGCAAATATAAATTATTTGTTAGAAGGAAAATATAAAAATAAAAACATTACTTGTGGAACTCAATTAAGAGTTGACTTATATTCTTTTTTTAAACGATATATTTCTTCCTGCTATTGCGATTTTATTCGCATCTAAAGACGAAGTTGTGATAAAAAGGTGCTGCTTTGAAAGTGAAGAAGCTAGAAAGCATATTTTGACATAGTAATATACATGAAAAAGGAGCTTATTGTATATGGCAGGGTTGCATATTGTTTATATAATGAAAATAAATCTGAAACAAAATCCTCGTGAATAGAAAAGACAAAATAAATGTATATATGATAAGACCGTTTCAAGTTTTGTGGAAACTCAAAAAGCGATATATGATTTGTAAATAGTTGCAAATAGGCAGAACCGACTTTCCTAGTTCTGCCCTTGTCTGTATTATACAGGGATTTTTCTGTATATCAATAAGACCTGCTGCAACAGGATTATTTACAGACTGCATCCTTTCAGATGTTCCTCAAAATAAATCTCTAGATGGGAATGAATCTGTCCCCAGTACTGACGGTGCCCTGTCCATTTCTTTGTGATATCCATGGTTACCAGATACAGTATTTTCAGAAAGCTGACGTCAGATGGAAAAACCGTTTTGGACTTGACCACTTTTTGGAGCCGACGATTAATCCATCAATGGCATTCGTAGTATAAATGAGTCGTCTGACAGCTTCCGAATATTTAAAATAAGTGGAAAGGGTTACCAGTTATCATGCCATGATTTATAAATCTTTGGACATTTGGTATCCCATTTATCTTCGAACAGATTTAGTTCATTCAGGGTAGTTTCTTCTGTTGGTGCTACATATACAAGTTTCAGGGCTACCATCAGTTTTTTATGTCTTTGTATGAAACAAACTTTGTGGAGTTCCGTTCAAACATAAAAATGACTTTGTTATTAAGTTCATACTAATGATTTAATGCAGCAACTTGTTCATCTCTATATTCATTTATTTCCTTTAAGCGTTGTTCTCGTAATTCTTTTCTTTTCTGAAAATCTTTTTGACTACTCAAAAACAAATGTTGTATTTCTTTGTTTTTTTGTTTAAGATCAATATTTGGATTTTCGGGCGTGTTATTATAGTTCGTTTGCATAAATTACCTCCTTTATTTTTTAATATGTGTTAATAGTTTAATTTCATAAATAGATGAAACTAAAAAACACAACTTAAATATATTCAAGTTAGTATTAACTGGATATGTAGCATCACCAATTAATACAATCATTGAACCATTATGTAGATGTACTTCAGTATACCATAAATAATGAGGTAAATCGCAATATGATAAATTTAAAATTTTTTCCCTTGTTATATCGTCTAAATTTGAGGCGTCTCTTAATATAGATAATAAATGTGCTTTTAATTCAGTATTATCAACAATAATATTTCTCTTTTTAACAATATCGTCTTCTTCAATATTTAATTGGGATATTTGGTTCCGTACAAAACCATTATATTCTTCAGCAGTTAAGTATACTCTTTCATGTGTTGCACATATCAAATATGTTTTTTCATTGTTTTTAGGAAAAAGTTCTTTATTTGATGCCAAACCTATAAAACTATTCTGTCCGATTACATTTTTTAAAAATACACCAGAATCATCATAAACAATGTATTTTTTTGGATTATCATTAGTATGCCCAATTATTAATATAACATGTTTTGCCTTATACAAAATAACTGGCAACTCGCTTTCTATATATGTATCTAAAATATTTGTAATATGATTTAAAGCTATAAAATATGAGTATTCTTCTAAAGAAACTTGTTTTTTGGAAATTCCTCTTTTTTTGACTTTTTTCATTAAATGATAATCCACTGGACTACCATTTGAACGAAATATCTCCATCATTTCTGGTCCAGTAAGCCCTTTGCTTGGCAAAGGACTATACTTCATATATTCTTGGATATCATTTACTTTGATTAATTTATGATTAAATTTTTTATTTGTATATGTTGCAAACATAATAATATCAGCCTGGGCACAAGTAGTAACAACCGTATCTTGTGAGTAAAAAGGAAAAGTTTTTATAGTTATAGCATAAGATGATATATGTACAATTTGCTCACATGTCATAATATAATCTTCATTATTAAATTTTAAAACATTCCAATTTGGCATTATAAAAGATAACATTAAATTAAAATCTGGTACAGGGCGCAATGTAATATAACCTAAATAACTATTATCTAATATTTTAATATTTTCAGGGCTAAAATGTTCAATGTCGCTATTAAAAAAATGTACTCGCATTACTTTATTGCTAGACGAATAGGAAGTATGAGCATAGTGTAAAGAAAAGATTTCTTTCCACACGGATTCTGTATATTCGTTTTCAATAATAACATATTTACATTGTTTTATTAATAGATTTATTTTTGATAAAATATGCTCATTAAATAAATCAATCTGAAATTTTAACCCATCATCGTTATCCAATTGCAATATTTGCGTTAATCCAAAATTAACACAAATAGTATTAAATAAGAATTGTTCAGAATATTTCTTTATTAATTGTCGAATCATCACATTACTCCCCTTTGTAAAAGCTAATATTTAAATTCAATGTAATTTTCATAAACATATAAACAGAAATTAATATCAAAAAAGCTCCAATGTTTATTTTTAAATTTTGAATTTCAATATCATTAATGTGTATTGTTCCGATTATTAAATTAGATAAATCTCCCTTAATATATAAACATATACCAATAATAAAAATAATTATAGAAACAACATATTGTATAAGTGTTAATATTACTTGATGTTTTAAAATTTTATGCAGTGCTTTGGGCTTGATATTCTTATCAATTACTACCGATGATTTGGCACGTTCTTCACTCATATCTATAATCATTTGTAATCCACTCCCTTATAAATACTATATATAGTATTTATAAATATATAATATACAATTATTTGTATTATTTTATAATATTATACAGTATATGATGATAGATTACAATATTAAATTTTTAAGGGATTATAAATTATTTACTTGAGTTTCTATTTGTCAGAAGACCATCTAATAGCTGTTTCAATACTGTCATTTTCCATATTTTATTCTCATCGTATCACTGTTATTGTAATATGTACTCTTTAAACTTAAAAATCTATTATGTATTTTATATTCAATCTCATTCTACACTACTTCTCGAAGTTACCTTCTTGCTGGTCTGGTTACCAGCGAGCATAGACATATATGTTTCTCACGCATATATGAAATTAGACTGTACTTCCATATCTCAGTGAGATATCGTGCCTTCCAGTCGTTGAACCTTCATCCCTCTTTCTTTTAAGTAGAAGAGTAGGGGAGACAGTTTTCCACGCTGTCTATAGCTTGGCTTCGGACTCTTTCATTTTATTTATTAATTCCCATTTTAATAAATACACCACTTAGCGTTATTGGTTAGCATATGGCAAACATCAACTTTTCCCGTCTTTCGACCCTATCATATAGTACCATTACTGGTATATACTTTTGTGTTGAGTTGTTAGTTGGTCCCCGAAATTTGACACCCATGATTTTTTTACTTGGTTATTTGCAATATGGCATCACTACCATACAGGACAAAATTGTTGTTTTAATTTATCTCTTCCAAGGAAAGCACCTAACCCGCCTAATAGTGGAGTTAGAATGCCAATTTTACTTATTATTGCATCTAATACATTAACTGCACCAGTTCCAAAACCTACAAATCCTTTTAAAAAGTCGCTGTCAAGTACAGTAGAAGATAGTGATTGAAATGCTGCTTCAAACTTCTGTGTTTTTGCCTCAAGCGATTCCAGACATCGTTCTTGTTCCTGCATGGCAGAACCTTCTGCGTTAAGAGCTGCCTCATATGCTTTTTGGATTTGCCCGGATTGGAATGCCTGAATAAGGGCAGCACCTTGGTTTCCCCTTTGCTTACCGAATAGTATTTCTGTAAGGTCGGCTTGATTTGTTGAACTTAAATCATTATATACCTCGGAAATATCTTTCATGATATCATAGTAATCCCTAAAATTACCCATGTCATCAAAGATATTTACTTTTCCACCCGTACGATTATGAATCTGGGTTTGAACCTTACTGATGGAATCTACAGTTTCATCAACTTCCTCGCCTAATTCCTCTAGGCTGCCTTTCATGCCTCTGATACGCATACTCCCAATTTTTAGGAAGTTACCAAACTCAGAAGCATTCTGGGTTATTTCTGTACCACCGGTCAGCATTGCAAGAGTCTTATTTAAGTCTGTTCCACTTGTTGCCATTGCGGAAGCAGACCGTGATAATCCATCACCGAGTGATGCTGCTGAAGTTCCATATTCATTCCCCAATTTGTTTAGTTTATCGACAATACTAATTGCATCTGATGCTTCAATGTTAAAAGCCTTCATTGCCGTAACCATATCAGATACAGCAGTATTGTCATCTGCTTCACTGAGGTTTGCATAAATCGAGCTTATTTTAGCAAGTTGTTCTGCCTCGTCCAGTGAAAATCCTAATTTTGCCCAATTTGCTGTTTGTTCAATCAGGCTTGATACAGACCTTCCAAGTTTCTGTGCGGAATCACATGCAGAATCAAGGAATTGAGTATATTTTAGTTCTGTTTCATCTGTTACCTTATAGAGGTTGGTCATGGCAGTATCTATTTCCAACACTGCATCATACATTTTTTTACCGGTTTGTATTGCTTCGGCTTGTATTTTCTTAAACTGTTTAACCAAAGCATCTGATAAATCGTCATTCATATATTTACATTGCTCCCTTCTACATAAAAATACCCCCATAAAAGGGAGTGGTGTTAATCGGCTGCAACGGTAGTACCATTGTGGATATCTTCATAAATTGACTCAAACCCTGAAAAGGCATCTTTTATGGAATCAAGTGATTTGGCAGGATTAACGGTAATATCCACTTCGGCATTATTATTTAGTTTCTCTATGAAATCCATCCATTGCCGTTCCGTCCAGTTGTATGATTCCTGTGGAATTAAATCAAGGTTGCCACCTAATATATGCTTTTGCTCATCTGTCAGACTGTTATATACATTATTAGCGGTTATATTGCGTTTTGCTGCAGTAGCATTACTGGCATTTTTATTAAAACCTAGGGCATTCAGTATATTTTCTTTATTCTGTATGTCTGCGGAATTGGTTATATAACCCAATTCGATTAGTCTGTCAATTAATGCATCAACGCCAGCCTCGGAAACATCAAGCTGTTTAATTAGATGTCCAAAAGCATCTTTATAATTATTGAGGCTGTTTACACTTAGTAAGTCGTCATAATTCAAAGAACGCAACTGGTCACTTGTAATATCTTGTAACTTATTAAGATATCGTTCAGTGTTTTTGTTCCCGTTGTTTATGTTTGTATCCAGCTTAAAGCTTAAATCTAATGGTTCATTAATTTTATTTAATAAGTCACCATAAACATATTCTATGCCTAGAATATCTGCTGATACATTTTTAAACTCATCACGCAGTTTTTCGTAATTACTATAAGCTTTGTCAATGCCTTCGCCTGTCTCAAGGGCATTATTATATTTTTCTATTCCGTCAACCAAGGAATCATAAGCAGATTGTATTTCGGAATTACCATTAACAGAGGATATGGCATACTCTGACATATTTTGAATAGATTGATTGATTTGTTCAGAACTGATTTTTTCATTCTTTAATAATTCAGACAAATCATCCAAAACAACATTCACATATTCGTTTGAGTCCCCATACTGCTTGCGTAAAGCGTTTATATCCGCATTAATTTGTTTACGGATTTCTTCAGCGGTTCCCTCATACTTATAATTTAAATATACACCATTGCCACTATAATTACTGTTGTAATCATGAATTGCGTCTATACCATTTAAGCCCTGTAGATATTTATTATAAATTTCTTCATTGCCGTTGGTTGTCCTACGCTGTTTTGTTATGGATTTGGTATCATTTAAGAAATTCCAGTCTTCCTTAATGTTCGAGGAATTTTCATTAACAAAATCCTGAGCCTTTTTTCTGGAAATTGTATCCAGCTTTTTTATCTGCTCATCATATTTTCCATTAACAATATCAATGGCAGAAGCTTCTTTGCCATATTTTGATATCAGGTCTTCCTGAAGGGAAGATAATTGTTCTTTTATGGAATTGTATTCTTCGGTTGTCAGAAAAGCATTTGTGAGCTGTTCGTTCAAATCCTTATATTTTTCAATAAGCGAATCTAACTCGGATTTTTCCTGCTTATAGGTTGACGTGAGTTCTGTTGATTTCTTTAAAGTTTCAGTTATTTTCTCCTGATGTTTATTATAAATACTTGAAATAACAGTACCAATACCAATAATAGCAGTTACACCTGCTATTATTGGATGTTTTTTGATAGTTGCCCATAACCCCTTAAATGCATTGCCTAGTCCTAATGTGGAAGCAGTAGTAGCTTCTTGTGAAGCAGTAAGAGCGTTGTTTGTAGTTATTTGTGCTAATTCTGCTGTGGTTGTTTCAAGAAACTGTCCCTCCAATCCTTGTCCAATCAGAATGTTTTTGATCTGTTCTTCATTTAGTTTTGATTGGGCTATTGCTGCTTTTACTGCTTCTAAGGAATAACCTTTGGTTGCTCGTTTCAACTCTTGAAGAACGACAATTCTTCCGCTATCGCTAAAGTTGTTTAAAACATTTTCTATAGAATTTAATACATTTAAAGACTCGCCTACAGCTTTTAATTGCATTGCTTCGTATAATATGCTAATATTATTTTAAGTTTAGATAGATAATGGAGGATTAAAATGACAGTAGATGAAATGTTAAACGTTCTTGACAAAGCAGAAGATTCACCGTTTTATAATATATGTAATCTAATTGGAAAAAATGACTTTTCACAAGCAACAAAAGTCATAAAAGACTATCTGCATTGTGATGAAAATACAGCAAAAATCGTATGCATGGATTTTAAGACTAAAGTTTATGATGAAATATATAAACCAGATCCAGATCTTTCCCCACAAGAAATAGCCCACAACAACGCAATAGCAAAAGAGTGGCAAAACAAACCTAAATGTCCGACATGTTCATCAACCAATGTTCAAAAAATAGGTGGTTTAGAACGAGCTGGCTCAGTTTATATGTTTGGTATTTTTAGCAAGAAGATTAATAAAAGTTTTAAATGTAAAAATTGTGGATATACGTGGTAAATTAGCACGACCTTTCTTGAAATTTTTGTTTGTGTTTTTATACACAGAAAGCAGCTTTACATGAATATATGTAAAGCTGTTTTTTTAATGATATCTTCTATAGGATTAATTTATTTTTACTTTGTCCATTCTATTTTGCGTAGTTGGTGATGGAAAAGTAGTAACAATAATTTTTTGCTTGTATTGTTATATGTAAGAAAATTATTAGAAACTCCATATAACACTATACTTTAAAAGCATATTCAATGAGGTAGAATATACTCTGAGGATCGGTAGTCGATGAACATCCATTCCTATTCAACTTGTTAGTCCTTTTTACAGGGTTATTAGTTTAGATGTTATAATCTTAGGAATGTGTGCTGCTGATTTTGTTTAAAACCCTTGCTAATAGCACTTAGGCACACTCTGTATTTGCATACAGATTACCATATGCCGAATATTCTGTTTTTTCTGCCTTTCGCACATTTACGTCTATTGTTATCAATTCCGCTTTAGTCGAATATTCATGAGGTCATTCCAGCAATTACTCCTCGTTAGTTTATTTTAGAACTCCCAATGCATAGACTTGTACTATGAACCATTTTATCATTTTCTTATCTATGTTAGCCCAATTAAAAAACTGTAAGCGAGTTTAAAATTGTACCTTTATTCCAAGGTTGAGCAAAGTTCTTAATGAATTCCGTAATACCAAATATTTCGGCACCGATTCTTATGGTTCCTAAGGAACCGAGTTTATTTGTAACTGTATCTAATACATTAACTGCACCATTACCAAAATCAATGACTCCTTTTAAGAAGTCAGATTTTAAAATATGATTTGAAAATGTCTGGAAAGAAGCTTCAAGGCGATTCAATGAATACTGAATACCTTTTTCATATTCCTCTTGTTCCCTTAATGCAGAACCGGCAGAATTTTCAGCAACCCTATATGCATCTTCAATCATCGAAATGTTATTCAAGGCGGCACTAAGAGCATTCCCCTGTTTACCAGCTAAAACCTCAAGAAGTTCAGCTTGTTCAATATCGGTGAGATTTTCCCATTCATGACCAATTCCGACCACAATTTCATAAATATCCTTAAATTGAGTGCCGGCTTCATCAACCATAATGTCAAAACCAGTTAAGCCTTGAATTAAATCTCTTAGCTGTGTTGCAGACCCAACCATGCCATCAGTTTCTTCTCCGATATCTTCTAACTCCTGCTTAGCTCCTCTGATTCGCATGGAAACTGTTTTCCACATGTTACCTACGGCATCAGGATTTTGGACAACACTGTTTGTTCCTGCAATCAATGCAATTGATTTTGAAAGGTCAGTATTGGCAGCATAAAATGAAGCAGCACTCCGTTGTAATGCTTCACCGATTCCGGCACTATCAATTGGAAAATTGTTCGCTACTCCAGTAAATTTGTCTATTATTTCAAGAGCATCTTCCGCTTCTAATTGAAATCCCTGCAATGCAGAAATCAAAGTGCTGTTTGCCGCACTCATATCAATACCATCGCCGATGTGAGTATACAAAGTGGAAATCTCTGCCAACTTTTTACTGTCAGATAAATTGTATCCTAATCTGCTCCAATCGGCTGTGGCATTAATCATATCGCTTACTTCTGAACCATATCTTTTTGCACTGTTAGTCACTTCATCAAAATATTTTTTAATCTCAGAAGCAGAAGCATTGCTGACTTTATTCAATTCTGCCATGGCAGAATCAACTTTCACAACTGCATCATACATTTTTTTACCGGTTTGTATGGCTTCGGCTTGTATTTTCTTAAACCGTTTAACCAAAGCATCTGATAAATCGTCATTCATATATTTACATTGCTCCTTTCTACATAAAAATACCCCCATAAAAGGGAGTGGTGTTAATAAGTAGCTGTTTGAATCTCTGGTTTACGTGTTGTCTATTCCCTCTGGCAGTCAATATATCTGTTCTAGGTCACATAATTATCTTTGGCAATTGCCTGTTTGTCTGATTCAAGGTCATATCCAAGTGCAACCGTGAGTTTATTTACATCCATATCCAGCAGTTCGGCAAGCTTGGATATATATTCCTCTATTTTAGGGATATTATCTGCCAATGAGGCATGCTTGTGCAGTTGTTGATCCATTTTTCATAGCAGTATCAAATGCAGTAATTGCTTGTATATCCTGTTGAGTTATATTATTTCCACTGAATAAACTGGCAAGTAAACCTTGTCCTGATGATAAATCACGTTTAATTGTATTAAATGATTTATTAAAAATACCTATTTTGTTTATTATTCCAGTTAAATTGTTGTTAAATGTTTTGAATATCATACTATATGTTAGTTATGGAAACGAACATAAACATCTGTTGTAGACGATAAAGTTGAAAATAAACAAATTAGATGATATAATATAATCAAAAGCAATCAATAGGTAGATTATTATGAAGAATAAAATACAAACCTTATGTTATCTGTGTAAAGCATGTAATAAAACAGTGTATTTTCAATCAAATATGGATTATAATGCCAATTGTAAAATATGTGGTAAAAAAATGGAGTTATTATGGAAACATGATTATAAGCCAAATAGTGGTTTAAATGCAATAAGAAATAGTAATTCAAAAAATAATATGAATGCAGAGTTTGATTTACAAATTATAACTATCGAATGTCCGTATTGCAAATCTAATAATACAAAAAAATAGGAATTACAAGCAGAGTCATTTCCACATCCCTATTTGGTTTGGCAAGTAAAAAAGTAGGAAAGCAGTATCATTGTAACAATTGTGGGGCAGATTTTTGAATATCATGACCTATAACATTTAAAACAAAAGTACCTATAAGGCATACTAATGTCATACAAGTAAAAATTCCCATCCTCTGAATGTCTGATAATCACAGAGGCATGGAATACATTATACCTTTCTATCTCTCCCCTTTCATCATATATGGAAGTGCAAAACGGGAATCATATCTGTACCAGCCAAATTTAGCGTTTCGAATGTGCTTTCCCCCCTGTTCCCACGGAAATGTTTGCCCTTTGCGATTTCAAGAAGTTTCGGTATTCCCTGTGTGGCATTCGCCTTTGCGTTTGCTGCTGTCCCATGCAGGTTATATGTATATACATAACGTGTGCATTCGTTTGGCAGGTCATTTCCTATATATACTACATCCTCTGTATCTGCTATCTCATAAAAAACTGTTACTCTGAAGGTGAAGAACCTGAAAGTATATTTTAATATAGTAATATACATAAAAGGAATTTATGGCATATGGTAAGGTTGTATATTGTTTACATAATGAAAATAAATCTGAATCTATATCTATATCCTCGTAGATAGAAGAGTAATAACAGAAAAGACACCATTAGGTGTCTTCTTGTATCTCATCATTAGAATCTGTAAAATTCATAAATGGAATATAAAATGGTTTGAAACCAAGTTGTGACGTCATCAGTGCAATTATTGGTCGTACATTTGATAAAAGTAATGCTGGTGCATTGATTTTTAATAAATCGTTAAAATTATCTGCTCCATAGTTTCTAAACAAAGAATAAGTCTTAACATGCATAAAAAATGGATATTGCTCAGTCTTGTCTCCAATTTCTATTGTAAGTGTTACCTTTGCCGTATCATTATCTTCTAATATTTGTATATTCAAATTTGTAGAAATCGAGAAACCATTAAATTTATCCTTATCGAAATTTTCATTTTCGTTAATTGAAAATGAGGAAATTCGTGGATTTTGAAATTGAAATTTACTTTTTTTCATATTTGTCTCCTAAGCTGCATATAGAAATCTATTATTTGATATAATAACACCATTTGTTTTTTCTACTGTTTCTTCATCAATTTGATTATATTTTTTTTCGATGAAAAAGTTATCTTCCTGGTTATCTTTGTTAATTTTAATGAAAATTGTATCTAAATAATCAGAATCATATTGTATGTCATATGAAATAATATATAATTTCAGATAATTAATATAATCTTTAAAAGTTTCTGTTTCATCCAAATATTGATCTTCATATGGAAGTTCATTTTCATCGATATCGGTAAAGTTCATCATGCGATAATTGTAGGTTTCTTTATCAGGATCATAATCGATAACGATAGTTTTACTCTCTGATTTTTTAAAAGCAGAAAGCAAAGTTATTTTATCATTTATTATGTCTATTAAATCTTCAACAGATATTTTGACAGCAATCCATGACCTCGTTATACCAATAAAATCATCACAAATACATAAAAAGAAATTGTTAAAATTATCTTTACATACAAATATTACTGGTTCTAAATCATATTCCAATAATATCTTATTTATAAATAAGTCTCCAACATTTGGAACATTTTTTAAAAAAATACTATTCATTTTTATTCACCCCAATATCTATATCGTCCATAATTTTAAAATCTGCAATAATATCTCCAATACAATCCTGATATATCCACCAATCTATATGATTTTTATCAGGATAATTTGAATCTCGCTCGTTAGTTTTTTGTGATAACCCACCAATTGTATGACCGACAATTATACAAGGGGTAGGAAATTGTGAAAAATATCTTTTTTTTATAAGCTTGCAGAGTTGTTTCGGTTTCTTGTCTGTTAATGAACATGAAGTTGAAAATGTTATTACATTATCAATAGAATTCGTAATTGCTCTATTTTCAAGCATGCATTCATCGTAAGAATTTAAAAATGCTATATCATTTATCATTCCTCGTTTACAAAATCTGTAAACAATACGTTCTGGATTTTCTTTTCCATATTCATATATCTTGTCAATTATATCATTTGGTATGGATTCTGCCAATCTTCTGTACATAAGTATACCTTCTTCTTGATAGATGAATCCATTTTACCATTTATTTCTACATTATACAATCAGAATATTTGTTTTATGTAGTAAAATATTTGTTATAGGGATTATATTTATATAACTTAGTTTATCTACAACTGCATCATACATTTTTTTGCCAGCTCGTATGGCTTCGGCTTGTATTTCCTTAAACTGTTTAACCAAAGCATCTGATAAATCGTCATTCATATATTTACATTGCTCCCTTCTACATAAAAATACCCCCATAAAAGGGAGTGGTGTTAATAAGTAGCTGTTTGAATCTCTGGTTTGCGTTTCATACATTCTTCTTGACAGTCAAGATAAAAAACTACCCCATAATTTTGGCGAGTACAGGGGTGGTTTTTTGATTTTTATTTGTCCGTTTGAGTGAGGTATTTTTGGGCATCCTCAGGCGATAGGGAAAAATTATTGATAAGGGCTTCTGTGATTTTGTCGTTGGAGAAGCCGGTTTCTTTCAAGGTTTTCTCGTGAAGCTCGGCGTCATATTCAAATATACTCATGGCGATTCCTCCCGCTTGTTCTTTCTTAAAAAGTCAGACAGAATATTTTCCCTGATGCAGTCATCAACGGCATTGGTTACGGCTGTGCTGATATCAGCATTTTGTGCTGTAATCAAATTCCTTTAGTTCTCGCATTACCGGTTCAACAATGCTATGAATATAACCATCGCCGCCACGCTTTTCGTAATCGTCAAATAAGTCCCAAAACGCATCCTTTTCAAGTTTTGACCACTCACCAATATCTTTATATTTATTATAGTAACGTACCAGACTGCCCTTAATCTCTTTTAATTTTGTTTCATTTTCTTTTGCCTGCATATTACTTAATGTGGCGGCGATACCATTTACTGTATTTGTTAAAGCTGAAATATCTGATTTTATAATTTCATCATGCCTGATTGATTGTTTAACCGATTCATTATGTTGCTCCTGAAGCTTTGATAAATCCTCTGATGTCTTAATCAATAAATCATGTTCTTCACGCTGTTTCCGTATTCCTTTCGTTTCAAGACCAAGCCTTTCAATAAACCATTCAAATAATGAAATAATTGTTTTGAACCCAATAAGAATAATGAAAACTGAAATAAATATGAAAGAAAAGTTGAGTGTTGTTAATTCTTTAATTGCCTCCATCTATATAATGTCACCTTACTTCATTATTTTTTAAATCATACAAGGCAGTGCCAATAAGTCCGTCCAAATACTCGTTAAAATCCCCATTTGCCGTTTTTAATATTTCGTAAGCAGAATTAGATAATGCCTGTACTGCCTTTGTTTTGGCAAGTTCCTTTACTTCGTCCTGTTTTTCTTTCGTCCATTCATCGCTGCCTTTCATATCTTTTACTACAGTCTCATATACATCTTTAACAGCATTGACCACATTTTTATATAATATATCCGTATATTTGTCTATTCTTTTTGACTGCACATAACTACGAATCTGTGTTCCTACATATGTCAGTACAGGCAGTAACACAACTGTCCAAACAACAGATATTACCTGCATCCAGTCTATATTTTCTATTATATTTTCCATAATTAATTCCTCCATACTTTAAAAATATAAGGAAAGTAGTAGACTTGGTTGACTATTTTCGCTTATATTAAGTATTACATTACAAATGTGTCATCTATTTTTATATTTATTGTCTTAAGCAACCTATTTTAATTGTTATTGTATTATGCAAAACTTCTTAACTTCCTTACACATTCTTTTAATTTTCTACATGTATAATTCAAAGCTTCTTTTGTTTCCTGCCCGCTGAAGCTCAGTCTGATACAACTATAAATATCTTCCCTGTTCATTCCGATAGCTGACAGGGTAGTAGATGGTGTCAAATCACCTGATGAGCAGGCAGACCCCGTACTTACCTGTATTCCATTCATATCCAGCAAAATCATTAAAGATTCACCTTCAACCCCCTTGAAGCACACATATAAATTGTGTGGCAGTCTGTTTCCGGAATCTGTTGCAGCACCAATTAAATAGCTGTCAGGGATATTATTTATGATATAGTTATAAACATAATCTCTGTTGGATGGGGATATAGAAGAGTAGGCATGTTCTTCAACTGCTTTCCCTAATGAAGCAATACCTAAGACATTTTCTGTGCCGCCTACCAGAGACTGCTCCTGCGTTCCATAAATTAAAGGGTCAAGTTCAATGTCTGGTTTTTTATACAAAACACCGCAGCCTTTCAAGCTGCCCAGCTTATGACCGCTAAATCCAATCATATCAATATTGGTTGTCTTTACGTCTATTGGTATTTGTGGAATAGATCCCGTGCAGTCAAGATACACAATCCCATCATATGAATGAACCATTTTAATTATGGCTTCAATGTCTTGTATCGTTCCAATTTCAGGATTGGCATAATCTATTACTACAAATGGCTGGTTTACACATATTTTTAACCGTTCTTCCAAATCACATATATCCAGTACCCCTGTTTCATCTACCCGTAGCTGAACATTGCCAAAACAGGATTGTGCACATTTCATCATGGACTTATGTGCAATTGGAGAGTACAGGACTGTACAATCATTTCTGGCATAAAATCCGCGAACCGCTAAAGTATTAGATGCTGCTCCGCCGCTTGTAAAATATATTTCTTTTGGATTCGCATTAACGAATTTTGCTACAGATTGTCTTGCCTCTGATATAATTTGCTTTGGCTTTTCTGATACAGAGTGGATGGATGATGGATTTCCATAATAATCGAAGAGGGATATTAAATATTTTTTAATTGAATCTGTTAATGGCGTGGCAGCAGCATAATCCAAATATATATTATGGGTCTGTATCATATCGTTTCCAACGCTCCCAACATTCTTTCGTTCGTTCTTTTCCGTAATATGCAATCAATCTGCCGTCATATATAGATTTTCCAATCCAATCAGGTTGAACCTTACATATATCCGAATAAAATAACAGCTGCTTGATATTTACAATTTTTAAAACCTGGTTATTATAATATTGATAAACTTCCTCTAAGGAATCAAAGCTTATTCTTTTTTTAATGGTAACCACCTCAATTCTACCCGTAAAAAATAGGGTTATAACCATTACATAAAATATTGTATATTAGTTATAACCCTATACATTTACAATACACAATATCCGTTATTTGGTTTCGTTAATAAGTCTTTTTGTTATGTTTTCTGTTTGGCGTTTCATAGACACATCTACACCTGTTTTATAGTTACAGTGACAGAAATGTCTTTTGTGGTTCACGGTATGCAATCGTATCACTTATATATTTTTCTGCACAGTTCAATGAACATGCAAAATTACGCCATCGAAACATTCTATTATCAGATTGGCATGTTGCACATGGCTCAAAGGGTGTTCCGCATACACGGCATGGAAGTTTCTTTTTTTCTGTCATTTTGAACTCCGTATTTGAATCGGTGGACAGTCTGATACTGCCCACCATCATAAGCTTTGTTAGTCAAAAAGTACAAAATCCCACAGATCACTTTTACCAGTACACAAATTAGGCATGGAAGTAAATTCAAAACCAAGTGTAGCAGGATCAGAACCACCGGCAATGTCAAATGTACCGCTAAAGTCTGCTCTGTCAATAATAAACTGGCCGTGGAAGAGATTGTCGCAACCGTCCTGGCAGGTTACATCAATAAATAACTGCAGTGTCTTACTGTAATTATCTGCATTATTGGAAATCTTCTTGCCCTCAACCTCGGCATCATAAAATGCAATTACTTCTGTTCCGTCGGAAATGTCACCTGCGAAGAAAGCGATTTCCTTCGTTTCAGGATTGTAAGAAAATTCTCCGGTAGCAGGTTCACCGCTTGTCTGTGTTAATTTCTTTCCACCGGAAATATAGGCATTATTTGTATCCCTTACATAAATTATGCCAATCTCATTACCAGCTGTACCAACGGCTGCTTCTGTAGTCAGCCCCTTATTTGAGTTTACTGTGATAGCGTCAGTATATCTGATTATATGCTTGCCATCTTCAACTTCTGCACCGAGCATTGCTGCCAAAGCACCACCAGAGAGCATACCATTCGTACCCTTGCCGGTAACTTTCTTATTCTTCTTTAGAGAACTGATAATTCTGCCACCTTTGCCGGTAATATCAGTCTTTTCTTCCTCATGGGAAAGTGTGAAGTCGCTTAATTCATCAAGAATCATGTCCAGACTTCCGTTGGTCCTGTCAAAACCAGTAATCTGGTCATAGGATGTAATTGTAAACTTATCAATATTCATTTGTTGTCCTCCTTGTGTTTACTTATTTTTTTTATAATAAAAAGACCAGTTGCGGTCTTATTACCGAAATGAGTTATTTGGAATCCAAGACAAAGTATCTTTATTCCGCATTTTAGAAGCATCGACAGTTCCTGCATATACACCGATCATAGTATTATCAAAGGCGATTTTATGCTGTATCTGTTTCAGGCTTTGATTAAATCTATAGATAGATAAATCCATACACGAATTGTAATCATATGGAAATTCACTGGTATTAACTAACGCAATCACAAGCTTTTCCAAATATGGCTCATATGGCTTTCGGGCATTCCGATTTTGTTTTTTCCGCTCCTTTTCCAGTAAATATTTTTTTGCCGCATCATTTCCCGGCTTCGATTTTACCTTTCCGAAAAGGTTTATTTTTCGTATGACATCAACGAAATCGTGATATACAGGCTCATCAATCATAATATTATTTTGCGGACTGTATATAATTTGGGTATTATCCTGATGATTGGTATAAACTCCAAAATCAGATGTATTTAAATCGCCAAACAATATTGACAGATCAGATTGGGCATATATAGGAAATAGCATTTTGAATAATTCATATTCTGTTATGGTTGTGTAATCAATACCCATATCATCTAATTGAACCATATATTGAAACGGGGTAGTGGTAAGGGAAGATACGACACTATAATAATGTTGTTCATTTTCAAGAATTTCTCCGACAGATGGTATTCGTACAGATAGATTAGGAACAATATTAACAGTGTTTAAATTAAGAAGACTTTTTTTATTTTCCATTCTTCAACCCATAGATATCCACCTCCATTACTCTTTATCAAAATATCCATTCAGCTTTCTGTTATAATATCTGGTAATTTTGGGTTTTGCCCAAATCCGGGATTTACAAACAATATCATCATATGTATGAATTTTTTTCTCTGGAATATAATGACATTCCAAAGTTAATCCATCTAATAATTTAATTAATTTACTTTCAGATGGAGTAGTAGAAGATAAGTAGTCATAAATAATTTTCTCAGCTGATTTAAATATAGTCTGAACTGTCGCTGCATTGATATCTTCTTTCATTGCAATTTGCTTTATTAAGTCCTCTTGTGTTAATGTCAAAACAGTATCCTACCTCCGTTGTTGTTCCCCTTATAGACACAAAACTTATTTTTTGGTCATCCATTTGTAGTGGGTTATTTTAAATTCTTAATTTGTCAATAGCCCATATACCATGGGCGAAAAAACAAAAGTGGAAATTTATTTATTTGCGTTTTTTCTGTTTTTGTCCCATTGTTTTCTATATTCTCTTTGGCAGGCATCACATCGGACCTTTTTCATATTTCGTATGCCTGTCTCAAACCATTCACCACAGTCGATACATTGCACATATTTGCTGTTTTTATATTCACCTCTGTCCTTTAAATTTTTTTCAATATTATTGACAGCATATTGACCATAACAGAACCACAATAATTGTTTGTACCGTTTCTTCCTACCGTACAAATATTCAACTAACATATCTGCCAGAGTTTCATCAGAATATCCAAATTTAATAAATGCCTCTCTGATTTTACAGGCAATATAATGTAGATTATCCCCATCTTCATCCTTCATGTTAATCATGTAGCGATACTGCTTATTTAGTGCATCGTATAAATCAGATACTTCCCTGCTGCATATAATCTTTGGATTAGACATCATCATATGATAATCTATCTGCCCTAATTTAAGTCCTCTTGTATTAATAGGTTTATTTGGTATTCTGTCATATATTTTATTTACAAAGCTCTTGTTCCGGTTTTGGACTTGCGATTTTTCTTTATCCTTTGCATATTCAAAAAAAGCTGGCAGCTTTCCATTGGTATAGTTTGATATTTTTTCATTTACCTCATGAGGAAACTCAGGTTTATATAATGTCTTGGCATAATCAATCACAAAATTATTCTGGCAGCATAACCTTTTTACACATGAAATAGCTTCCTGCTTTTCTTCGTCGGTGCCGGTAATAAATACATCATGATTCCAAATCTTTGAAATATTATTGCTGTAAGTCCCTATATTCCCACCTGTAAAAGCTGCAATAAGTCCGGCATAGATGTTTTTATTATTTATTTCTGTTGGTTCAGCCCTCCGCATATTATAATAAAGTGGGACAATACCATTCATATTCCGTTCTGCAATTTTCACAAAATCTTTATCTGCAACCACAAGCGACTGATCCCCATCGACATCATACATGAGAATTTTGCTGATGAAGTCATGTGTACTTGCATAAAGCCCATCTGTAGTAAACCATTCCCTAAGCCTGCCGGCACGCTCATTATAAATATCATTTGCAATATTAAATCTGATTGCGTGTTCTTTATATAAATGTGGACTTCTTAAACAATCCAATTTATCATATCGTTTGAATAACCAACAGAATACCTCTTTATCGTCCAATAATCCTGTTGGGTTATCTATATGTCCAAACCAATATTCACAAGCTGCATAGAAATCTGGTAAAAGAAAAGTATATTTACCATTTACTTCAAGTTTTCCGCTACGATACTTTTTTAATAAACTATTTTTAACTTCTCGTATTACATCTTTTGCGTATGTATCATTTAAAAGAGCGGGATATAACTTGACTGCTTTCTGGAACGGTGTCATATGTGTGTTATAAGGTGTTACACCAAGTATGTCTAACATAGTATCCTTTGAATTACATACATTACGAATCCGTTCGGCAGATTTTTGCGTCAACAAGTCAATCTCATTATCTGTAATGTCTGTAAGTGTTTGAAGCATTTGGTAGTTTATCTTGGCATTGCCAATTCTGTCTGCTTCAATATTGCATCTGCCGGCATTGCAATGATATTTCCTGAAATGATCCTTATATTCTTCCCAGCTATCATAATACTTCCACATCTTCATCTGACTTTTGGTGAAGATTACTTGAATATCTTCTTTAATCACATTATGTTCTTTCCCATAAATATCAATGATGACAGGAGAGTAGTTGTTTTCTTCTATAAATCGCTTAAAATCAAATACTCCTAATAATCCCTTAATCCAAGGTGCACGGAACATAAAATTTTTGGTTGATACGGATGGTAATATCATACCGGCCCCATCAGTGTGGGGGATAGGAATATAATCCGTTTTTCTTGTAATCGAATAGTCAGTTTCATCTACAAAATCAAAGGTTCCATACACATTAGTTTCAAAATCATCAATGACAATCGTTTTATCAATATCAAATTCTTGCCATTCATCAGTCGCAGAATTGGTTAAAGCCATATAAGCCAAATGTTTATTGACGTTATTTCCGCCTTTTGCATTGATTTTATCTATGGTAAGCCCGCACATAATCGTTTTTTCAACCTGGTTCCAAATAGTTTCTTTTATAAATACAGCTTTCTTCTTACGGATTTGTCCGGCAGAAGATGTGAAATATTTATATTTCTCGCCTTTATACACAAATCCATAAAAGGAAATATCTTTAAATACATCAAAATAATAGACTTGTACAATCATTAAATCTTCCGTAAATTCATCTTGTTTAATACCAATAGTCCGGCTAAGGGCAGAATCAAAAATAGATATTACATTTGTATCATTTAGGCTATCTTCTTTTATATAACGAATATGGTCTTTTCCATCTGTTCGTTCATTTTGTGTAGCTTTATTTGATAGAAGAGTAAGCAATTTCTCTTTTGATTCTTTTGCTTTTTCTCTTTTATGCTTTATCAATTTTATTAGGCTTATATATTTAGAAACTGTGTCATCAGATGATTCAATAACATTAACTTCTTCAGATTTATTATTTTTAAGGTGTTTGATATCATCATCTGTATATCCAAGCTGCTTTAACTGTTTTTCTAATTCAGGCAGTTGATTTTGGACATAGTTACGTTCTTTGCGGTACTTACAATTCATATCATGTAAATATTTCTCGTGATTACTGTAAAAATGTCCGGTATCAACAGAATATAAATTATATTGTTTATTTAACATAATCAGCACCCCCTAATAACCGTTTGGCGTTATTTGGCAATTTTTATTACAATAGCCGTCTGTCCGCATAATTTGTCCATGATAAGCTTCCATACACTTTATTTCATCTCCCATTTCAAAGCATTTTATTTCATATTTATACCGCTCGATATAATAATCAAAGAAACCATCATATAATAAATTTGATACCAGCTTCAAAATAGCAGAGTTAATAAACTTGTAATTACAGTTAATTTTAAGGTTTTGTGCCTCTTCAATCACATCCCACCGGTCAATTGTGTTTTCCTTTAATCTTAATTGGACTGTGTAATCATGTGTATTTTTATTCCATGTACGGATTGCAATAATTGTGTAACCGTTTAAAAGATTAACTTCAATGATTGAATCAGCAATTTTTTTATATGTAAGTTTATTCATAATTTTTCATTCCCTTCCTTGATAAATTATTTTTAATATTATTCATGCATTGTTTGTCAAACTTTTTATCAGAAATAATACGTTGTGCAATCGTTGAACCATTTTTATTTTCTTTTTTGCAATCCGTATGAAAATCCGTAGAATATATAATTCCTCCGAATGTGTTGTTATTGATTTTGAAAGTATCTCTCATTTGTTACGATTTTCTCCTTTCCATTTTGATAATATTTTGTTTGTTGATTTTCACGTCATAATTTTTTTCTCCTTTTTTGATAGGTTAACAGTTAGTGAAATGATGGTTATAATATATATTTCTACATTTGTTTTTTGGTTTTTCTTAAAATTTGAGTTGTTTTGAAAATCGTTCCTTGTCCATTTATTCAAAGCTATAATTTCTATTTTTGGGAGAATAAAATTTATCTGTTTTATCTAATTCCAACATCATATTCAAATTTGTATCCTACAAAAAACGATTGACGAAATTTATGTAGAGAGTACGCAAGCGATTGATGTAGGTAATCTGGTAGGGAATTTGGAATAAAAGAAAGATATTTGACATATAATAAAGTGTACACTGTTGACAAAGTGTACACTTTTGTTATAATGGGGGTATAAAGGAGATGATAGATATGTTGATGGAACAGGCTACAAATGTGAGAAATGAGTGGAGTGCTACTTGTGATAGTGTTATTCATGAAAAACCTAAATTTATAAAAAGAACAAGAGATAAAATGTGGCTTTCTAATTTGGATACTATATTGGAAATTCTGCAAGCATATCAATTTTCAGCATTAAAATATGTTGAGAATGATAATTCGGTTACATTATCACTGAATGAGATTGATCTTATTGAAAATGGAAAAGATGAAAAAGAAGCACGATTAAAACTTGGACAATCAATATTGGACTATTCACTCGATTATTATAATGAATACGAAATATATTCACATAGTTTAAATAGAAAAAAACATATTCCTTATATATTTAAGGCATTAATTATGGATGACCCTCAAAAGATAGGAGATATGTTACAGTGCCAAGATGGAAAGAATTAAAGAGATTTTGCGAAAGCGATGGCTGGGAATTATATAAAGATACAGACCATTATTTTTACCGAAAAATAGATGATAATGGTAATGTTAAATTAACAAAGGTGTCAAAAGGTTCTGGTGAAATTCGCTCTCATATGTGGAAAGAAATTTTGAAGAAACAATTGCAAGTTACACAGGAATATTTTAACAGCAAAATATAACAGCGATGAAAGAGGAAGAATCCTAAATTTGTGTAAACCATCAAACTTTGGATTCTTCCCCTTATAGGAAATGTCAGCTTTTAAGTATTATCTGGAGACGATCAATGCTTGTGCCAAAACTGCCTGCATAACCATCTTGTCCTTTTGTTGTTTCATTGTCATCTTGAAATGGATAATAATTGCGATTGACGGGGCTTACACGATAATGTGCTTTAAGTTTGCCATCATAAACAATCTGAATCGCATCAATTTCTTTTTTGTTTCCGGCGTAGCCATTATTGTCATCACTTATATTATATCCTGTAACCCATGGCAACCAGTTACCACCTTTTACATGAACCCTGTATTTGTAAATTCCTTTACTAAATTTTATAGCAACATCTGTAATTGGGATACCGATAATACCTGCGTAATCATTAGAATTTTTCACAGCAGGATACCATTTGTTTCCGGCTCGTACACGATAGATAGCGTCAGGAACTGGATTAGGAACTGGATTAGGAATTGGATTAGAAACTGGTGGCTCAACCGTAGGCCAATTAGGACGGAAATAGCCATTGATTAATCCTGAATATAGTTTGTATTTATGTTCACTAACTATCGAACGATCGTTATCATTGCTATTGGTGTTTCCTTCAACAGTATAAACATAGTTTGTATCAACTTTATATACAATTCCTATGTGGTCGCTGAAATATATATCCTGATTAGGATATCTGCCTTTACCGTTATGGGTGAAAAGAATGATATCGCCTACTTGTGGTTTTGTATTATGTCCTTCGTACCATTTTCCCCAACCGGCTTTGACACTTGAACGTGCGGTTTCACCAGAACTAGCACTTTTTTTGACTAGTGTTCCTAATATTCCTGTTACATTTGCTACATATGAAACAAATATTGCACACCAGGGGATACCTTTTTGCTCGGAACCATAAAACCATTTTCGAAATGTGGTTGGTCCTTGTTTTACATATTTTCTTGCATTATCTGCAAATTTTTGATTTAAATTTGCCATCGTAAATTCCTCCTTATATTTTGTTTTATAACCGGTTATATAAGTATCATATCAAAGGTGTAAGCATTTAAAATGCTTATAATGTGCTTTAGCACATTATAAGCATTTGTCAACTTAAATATATGATTTAACAGCAGCATTTTAATAATAAGCACTAATTATGAGATACTTGATAAAGAACAAACGTTCGAAAATAACTATTGACATAAACAAACATACGTTCTATAATCGTTTTTACCAACAATAACTAAATAAAAGACTTATCTGCAAACATTCAAAAGTAGAAATAAACAATACATAAATGATGAAAGGGGGTGTATTAAAGATGGAACAAATTTTAGATTCATATTATAGGAATAATGCCCAAAAACTTCATAAGACTGTTGACAAGATTTTATTGAAATTTGGTGGGTTATCAGATAAGGATTTGGATGATTTTTATTCCTTGGCAAATGAAGTATTTGTTGATGTAATGAGACGATATAACAATTCGCAGCCGTTTGATGTTTTTTTATATTCTTGCTTATCAAATAAGATTAAGACAGAAATGACAAGAAGAAATCGTGAGAAACGTAAGGCAGATAGTGTGTCGATTTCACTTGATACACTGATTGAAGATGATGAAAACACTATCATCGGAGATATGATTGCTGATGACTTTTTGATTGAAAAGGAATTGTTTGAAAAGGATGAGGAAGGATATAGTAAAAGAATGCTGCGATATCTTAATCGGCTATCAAGTCTGCAAAAAGAAGTATTGAGGCTTAATATAGCTGGTTATCCTCCGGGGGAGATTAGGGAGGAACTGCATATTAGTGAGAAACAATATGCTGACTGCTATGCAGCGATTCGTTCATATAGAAATATTTCAGTATTGTTTTAATCATTACATACACTAAGGATAAATTGGAGGAATTTAAAATGGCAAGACCGAGAAAACAGACCTATACATTAGAGATGTACCTTAAAAAGAACATGAAAGGTGATATTGATAATAAAGCAGATGTTCAAAGGAACTTTGCATGGAACAATGAGCAAATAAATGAACTTGTGATGACTGTTCTGACAGATGATTATATTCCTCCGATTATTCTTGGGGAAGAGGTAAATTCAAAACTACATATTGTAGATGGTGGTTGTAGAACAGCAGCATTGATTAAATTTAGATATATGAATTATAAAATAACTTCTGCAATAGAAAACTCACAAATTTCTTATAAGAAAAAAGTGGTAGATAAGAATGAAACTGTTATATATGAAGATGCCATATTTGATATAAAGAATAAGACTTTTGATAAGCTTCCTGAGGAATTAAAGGAAAAATTTGATGAATATCAGATTGAGACTGTGATACATGAGCATTGTGATAGCTACAATATTTCCAGATATATCAAACGTTATAACAATCATGTATCTATGAATACTGACCAGAAAGCCTTTACCTATATTGATAAGTTTGCCGGCCGTATTCGTAAAATTCTGAATGGCAGATTTTTTGTGGATTGTAATGTTTATTCTGAAAAGGATAAAAATAAAGGGGCTGTTGAAAGAATAATTGTAGAAACAATGATGTGCATGAACCATTTTGATAACTGGAAGACGCAGGCGAAACCAGCGTTTAAATATCTGAATAATCATGCTACAGATGAGGAATTTAACGCTTTTGATAATAATCTGCACCGGTTGGAGAACATTATTACAGGAGATAGTAAAGCCATTTTTAATAAAAAGGATTCTTTTGTATTTCTTACTTTATTTGATAGATTTACAAAGCTGGGAATTGAGGATTATAAGTTTGCCGAATTTCTGAAAGAATTTAGTGGAAGCTTAAGAAAAGCAAAAAGAAATGAAAAGGGATTGCTCTTCGATGAAATTGATAAGGAAGCAAGTACGAAGGACAAGCAGGTTGTTATTGACAAACTGGATTTACTTGAAAAAATGATGCTTGATTTTTTGCAGATGAATGCTGCGAAAAATTCTAAAATACTAGATGAATTATTTATTGCTGAGAGTTTTGATTTAGATATGGAAGACATAAAGAGTGATATGGATTTTTATAAAAAATCATTAGATGATTTAACAAGCAGAACAATTAAAGATGGTTCAAAACTCTTACAGAATGAAAACTATCAGTCTCTATTGGCTATGATGGTTTATTCGTATACGGAAGAAGTTGATTTAGATGATTGGCTTGCTGAATATGCAAAGAATAATAATACATACTTTGCCGACCAGAAGAAAAACTTCTTACACATGAAACAAGATTTTGAAAAATGGGAAAGAGAAAATAAAAAGGGTGCATAAGGAGAAGTTCATAGCAGACAGATTCAATACCTAGGGAAAATTAATATGGACATTTATTGTAATATGTCTCAAATCATGGTATATTGCAAGTATGGGAAACCATAGAGCAAAAGGCGGCTTTACCCTCCTGTTTTAACGGAGGGCTACTTAAAACCCTCCAGACGAAAGAAAGGAGGGCGGTATGATGAATGTTACATATTCGGATTTATATCAGTTTTGTATATTTATCGTTGCCCTTGTTGGTCTTTGTTACAAGATTTTCAAGGACAAAAGAAAATAGCCGCTGCTACTCGCAATAGCAACGGCTTGACCTCGCATGAGGTTTAGCTATTGATTTGAGGGTAGAGCCGCTTCTATGGTTCTCCCTTTTCTTATGTCTAATATAACATATACAGAAGATTATTGCAACGATTTGTTCATAATAATTATTTTTTGCAAAATAAATTGTTTAAAAAATTAAAAAGCCTAAAACCCTAGTAAACACTAACATTTTAGACTTCTTTTATTTAGCAGGGGATGAGAGAATCGAACTCCCACCAAAGGTTTTGGAGACCCCTATCATACCATTTGACCAATCCCCTATATATAAGGTTTTCAGAGCTTTTTACACAACTTTTAAGCACGAATTTTATTATACACAAATCAGAGGGATTGTCAATAACAAAATAATGATATGGGATTGAATCCCCTCTTCTTTTAAACTTGTAAAATTGTTGTTCCTATGATATACTGACTAATATAAGTCAAAGGTGCTAGCTGTGTTTCCTTTGGCTTTTTGTTTAATTCAGATAAAGAAGGAGGAAACGATATGTCAAAGGATTCCATATGGATTACAGGTGCAAAAGGAAGGCTTGGTTCTGCATTGGTACAGCTTTTGAAAGAAGATACAAAAAATAAAGTAGTTGGAACAGACATGGATGTGGATGTTACGGATATGGAAGCAGTGGAGCAGGCAGCAAATATATACCATCCGAATATTGTCATTAACTGTGCCAGCATTTCAGATGTAGAACGTTGTGAGGAAAATATGGTAGAGGCATTTCGTGTAAATGCTTTAGGTGCCCGTAATCTGGCATCTGTGACTATGAGACTGAATGCGAAATTGATTCAGCTTTCTACCGATGATGTTTTTGACGGAAAAAGTGCAGGACGAATGACAGAATTTGATATTCCCGCTCCCCGGACCGTATACGGAAAATCAAAGTTTGCAGGGGAAAATTACGTCAAGGAATTAAATCCAAAGCATTTGATTATCCGCAGCTCATGGGTTTACGGTGCGGCAGGCGGTGAAAAGGCACAGGATTATTTTTCCTATGTTGTAGAACAGGGAAAATCCCAAACCTCCTTTGAGGCTCCTTTTGACAGGATTAGCACGCCTACCAGTGCCGGAGAACTGGCTCGTTTTATCAGCATCCTTTTAGATAAGACCGAGTATGGCATTTATCATGCTTCCTGCGAAGGGGTATGCAGCAGATACGAATTTGCGAGAACAATTCTTGCTTTGATGGGATACGATTCTTCCTTGGTGAAAGGAACCTTCTCATCCAATGATGGAAGACAGGTTTCTACCCTTCTGGAAAATCTTATGATGAAGCTGACAGAAATTTACACGATGCCGCAATGGATTGATGATTTGAAGGCTTATGTAGCAGAGTATAAGGGATAGAAAAGGAGGGAAACTATGCAGGAAGAAAAGACGAATGAAAGTAAGAAAAGGAAAAAAATGGGACTTACCACAAAAATTTTTGTGGGCTTAATCGGGGGTTTGATTTTAGGTGTTATTTTAAATTTATGGGTACCTAATTCTTATTTCAGGGATACCATTTTAGTCGATGGAATATTCTATGTCGTTGGTAACGGCTTTATCCGTCTGATGAAAATGCTCGTCGTTCCTTTGGTATTTTGTTCTCTAATCTGCGGAAGTGCTGCAATTGGAGATACAAAGGCACTTGGAAAAGTAGGCGGTAAAACAATTGTATTTTATCTGGTAACTACCGCTTTGGCTGTATCAGTTGCGATTGGAGTTGCATCCATTGTGCGTCCGGGAATCGGATTGGATATGTCAACAATTGAGGCAGGTGAGGTCACTGTTGCAGAAAAGGTTTCCGTAGCAGATACCATTTTAAATATTATACCGGAAAATCCGATTGGCGCCTTGGCAGATGGAACGATGCTTCAGATTATCCTGTTTGCCCTCTTGGTAGGCATACTGTTAGCAAAAATGGGCGAACGGGCAGAGCTGATTACTAATTTTTTGAACCAGTGCAATGATTTGATGATGGAAATGACAAATTTAGTTATGGGGCTGGCTCCTATCGGCGTATTCTGTATGATAGCAAAAACCTTTTCCAATTTGGGATTTGACGCATTTGTTCCTTTGCTGAAATATATGGGAAGTGTTCTGCTTGGTCTGGCTGTCCAGTGTTTAATCGTGTATATGGTTTTATTGGCACTGTTTACAAAATTAAATCCGGTAAAGTTTTTAAAGAAATTTTTTCCGGTTATGGCATTTGCATTTTCAACATCTACGTCCAATGCAACCATTCCTTTGAACATTGATACCTTAGAGGAGAAAATGGGCGTATCCAGAAAAATATCCTCCTTTACCATTCCTCTCGGAGCCACCATTAACATGGATGGAACTTCTATCATGCAGGGTGTGGCAGTTGTATTTGCAGCACAGGCATATGGAATGCACTTGGGAGCAGGCGGTTATCTGACTGTAATTGCCACAGCGACGCTGGCTTCTATTGGTACGGCAGGTATTCCTTCTGTGGGACTGGTAACCTTGTCTATGGTATTTTCTGCTGTTGGACTTCCTGTGGAGGCAATCATGCTGATTATGGGCGTAGACAGAATTTTGGATATGGTCCGGACTGCGGTAAATATTACAGGTGATGCGGTATGTACCACGATTGTAGCACATCAGAATGGCGACTTGGATCGCGAGGTATTTAACAGAGTGGAGGATAAGAATGAATAAAAAGCTTTTGATTGGCTGTTTGCTCTGTATCGCTCTGGTTCTTTGTGCCTGTGTACATAAAAATCCGAATGTATCGGAGCCGGGCGTGGAGGAGACAGTCGAGGTCAATGAAAATTATGTGGAAGAAATCCGCAAAAAGGGATATCTGACTGTAGGGTGTAAAATGGATGTGCCGGACTTGGGATATTATGACAATGAAACAGATACATGGTCCGGACTGGAGGTAGAGCTTGCCTATCAGACAGCGGCAAATCTATTTCATGTCAGTGTGGAGGACGCAAAAGCACAGGAATTGGTGGAATTTGTAGGGGTGACGGTAGCTGACCGTGAAGAAAAGCTGGCATCGGGAGAAGTGGACTGCCTTTTTGCCACCTATACCATTACGGAAGAACGGCAAAAACGGTTTGCTTTTTCAGATAGTTATTATACGGATTATATTGGACTGATGGTAAAGACCTCCGGTGAGAATACAAATTCCCTGGGGAGCAGTGAAATACGCTCACTGGCTGATTTGGACGGAAAGTATATTGGTGTTCCTAAAAATTCAACGACCAGAGAAACCTTTTTAAAGTATATTGATACCATGAATACCTTGAAGGTAAACCCGATTTTCTGTGAATATGAAAGCTACGAAATGCTTTTTAAAGCATTAAAAGAGGGAAATATTGATGTAATGTCTGTGGATGTCAGCATCTTAAATGGGTATGTGGACAATACCACGGTAATTCTAGGGGATCGTTTTGGCGGACAGCACTATGGGGCGGCTGTGAAGAAGGAAAATGTGAGATTACTGGAGTTCATCAATCAGGCAATTAGCGGAGAAACTTAGATGCTGTTATTTGGTGGGGTAAATAAAGAAAATAAATATTATTATAAATCATTGCAAGTATCTTTCATATATGTTATATTAAACACATGAAAAGGGAGAACCATAGAAGCGGCTCTACCCTCTAAGCGTTATAGTCACCTCATTACGAGGCAGCCGTTGCTATTGCAGGTAGCAGCGGCTATTTTCTCTTGTCCCTGAAAATCTTGTAACAAAGATTAACAAGGGCAATAATGAATATTCCGATTTGGATTAAACCCGCATATGTAATATACATTATATCGCCCTCCTTTCTTTCGTCTGGAGGGTTTTGGGTAGCCCTTGCGTTAAAACAGGAGGGTAAAGCCGCCTTTTGCTCTATGGTTTCCCATACTTGTAATATATCATGATTTGAGGTATATTACAATGAATACAATATATAGTTTGGAAAGGAGAGCTATTATGTGTACAGCGGTAACATATAAAACAAATGATTTTTACTTTGGACGAACCTTGGACTACGAATTTTCTTATGGGGAAGAAATCACAATAACGCCAAGAAACTATTCGTTTAATTTTAGAAGGATGGGGAATATAAAATCTCATTATGCCATCATTGGCATGGCACATGTAACAGAGGATTATCCACTATATTATGATGGAATAAATGAAAAAGGATTAGGTATGGCAGGTCTCAACTTTGTTGGAAATGCACATTATAATGAAGAGGCAGATGGAACAGATAATGTTGCCCAATTTGAATTTATTCCATGGATATTGTGTCAATGTGCTACTGTAAAGGAAGCTAGAAGATTAGTAGAGAAAATAAATTTATTAAATGTACCATTTAATAATATGTTCCCGGTTTCTGAATTACATTGGATTATTTCAGATCATGAAGCATCCATAACGATAGAATCGGTAAGGGAAGGATTAAAAATATATGAAAATCCGGTTGGAGCATTAACGAATAATCCAACCTTTGATATGCAGATGTTCAATTTAAATAATTATATGAATTTATCTGCAGAATCGCCAGCGAATCATTTTGCAAAGGAAATAAATTTAAAAACATATAGCCGCGGGATGGGAGCTTTGGGGCTTCCGGGAGATTTATCCTCACAATCCCGATTTGTGAGAGTCGTATTTACAAAAATGAATTCAATTTCCGGGACGGGAGAAAAAGAAAGTGTAAGTCAATTTTTCCATATCCTGAATTCGGTTGACCAACAAAGAGGTTGTTGTAATATGGGTGATGGAAAATATGAAATAACCATCTATACGTCTTGTTGTAATGCCACGAAGGGAATATATTATTATACAACGTATGATAACCATCAAATTAGTGCTGTTGATATGTACAAAGAAGATTTGGATGGAGATAAATTAATACGGTATCCATTAGTTCAAGAAGAACAAATAAGAATACAGAATTAGAGGAAAAGGTAGGAGGCTAAACATGAAATCAACAAAGTATTCAGGAACACAGACAGAAAAAAATTTGGAGGCTGCCTTTGCGGGTGAATCACAGGCAAGAAATAAGTATACTTATTTTGCTTCGGTAGCCAAAAAGGAAGGCTATGAGCAGATAGCAGGTTTGTTTTTAAAAACGGCAGATAATGAAAAAGAGCATGCAAAGATGTGGTTTAAGGAATTGAATGGAATTGGAAATACCGCAGAAAATCTTGCCGCAGCCGCAGATGGTGAAAACTATGAATGGACAGATATGTATGAGGATTTTGCCAAGACAGCACAGAAGGAAGGATTCCCGGAGCTTGCAGAAAAATTCAGACTTGTAGGTGAGATTGAAAAACAGCATGAGGAGCGGTATCGTGCTCTGTTAAAGAATGTTGAAACAGCCGCTGTATTTGAAAAAAGCGAAGTAAAGGTATGGGAGTGCCGTAACTGTGGACATATTGTTGTCGGGACAAAGGCACCTGATGTCTGCCCAACTTGTAACCACCCGCAGAGCTATTTTGAAGTACAGGAAAAAAATTACTGATACATAATTTGACATTTCTTTCACAAAATTACCAAAACTTGGAATGTTATTAATTTATGACACAAATTAATTGATATTTATGTTGAAAAATTGCAGATGAGGGTATATAATATAACGCGAAAACGGCGTTTCGATGCTATCTTTTAGGGCTTGACCGTTTGCACCAACAAAATCAAAAAATAATTTTTTTAGAATAAAAAATAGATAAGGCAGCAAAAATAGTTTTCTTTGTTGCTTGTTTTTTGAATTGTGTCTGAGGAGGAAAGAGATGGAACTAGGGAAGGAATGTATATTTCCAATAGAGGATGCTTTGGAAATGATTTTAATGTTCGACCAAAACGGGAAAATCTCTTATGTGAATGATGCCGCAAGGCAGAAGCTGGAATACAACGATGATTTGTGCGGGAAAAATATTTGTGATGTTTTTCCAAATGATTTCCGGTTGGAAGAGAACGAATTTGTATCAGAAGGCTTCGTTGGAAATGAGTTAAAGAATTTAGTTGCATACCGTAAAAACCTTACCTGCTTTCCTGTGGAGGCAAGACTCCTTAAGGATGATTCCGATGCAGGGATGTACATATGTATGGCGAACGACATATTGGAAAAGGAATTTCTGAACAGGGAAATTGACCGTATCAAGGAAGAAGCCGAGCAGGCAATGAAGGTAAAATCGGAGTTTGTTGCAAATGTTACACATGAGCTTCGGACACCTGTAAACGGCATTTTGGGAAACCTGAGGGAGCTAAACGAGCAGGAGCTTGATAAGGCAACCGTTAGGTCGTTGAATCTGATAGAACGCTGTTGCGATGACATGAATAAAATAATAAACAGCATTCTTGATTTTTCCAAGCTTGAGGCAGGCAAATTTAGTCTTGAGCCACGTAAGTTTAACTTTAGAAATATGATGGATTATGTGAAAGCAAATCACATCAACAAAATTACGGAAAAAGGGCTGGGATTTTTTGTGACAATATCCCCGCAGATACCGGAATGTATTATAGCGGATGAGCTTAGAATTGTCCAAATTCTGAATAATCTGCTGTCAAATGCACAAAAATTTACGACGGTGGGCAAGATTACCGTTGAGGCAATCCGGACGGCCCAGATAAACAACCGGATGGAACTTTTTTTCATTGTATCGGACACTGGTATCGGAATTGACGAGGGAGACAGGGATAAGCTGTTTCAGAGCTTTTCACAGGTGGATGCATCCATTTCCAGAAAATATGGCGGAACAGGTCTTGGACTGAATATAAGCAAGCAGCTTGTGGAGCTGATGGGTGGAAAAATAGAGGTTGAAAGTGAGAAAAATAAAGGAAGTACATTTTCATTTTCAATTTGGGTAGATATCTGTGAGGGTGAGGATGCCGTTCTTAAACAGCCAAATGATGAAAAACGTGTAACAGGAGCATTTTCAGGTACGGATGAGTCCGCCGATGAGGATGAAGCGTTAGAGGAGCTTAGAACATACGGCACGGATGCAAACCTAAAAAGCTTAAAGCGAACATTGTCAAAGCTGATTCTCTGTGTGGAAATGGAAAACTGGGAAAAGGCAGAGATGTTTATGGATACGGTAAAACAGTTGACAAACGAAGCTCCTAGGGAGATTAAACGTACAGTTTTACGGTTAAAAATGGCAATCCAGAAGGAAAATTATGATAAAGTGGATGCTGAATTCAAAGAGTTAAATAATCTTCTGTAATGATGAGGAGTGAGCACATGAACAGGGACGCAGGCAAGGCAAAGATTTTAATTATAGACGATGTAGAGACAAACAGGGAAATACTGGGAGAAATTATAAAGGATATGAATTGTGACCCTGTTTTGGCAGAAAGCGGGGAGCAGGCACTGGAGATTTTAAAGGAAATGTTGCCTGAGCTGATTTTAACGGATATTTCCATGCCGGGAATGGACGGATACGAGCTTTGCAGAATTTTGAAAAAAAATAGAGACACAAAGGATATCCCTGTTGTTTTCATTTCGGCATTTGATGATCCGAAGGATATTATTGAGGGCTTTTCGCTGGGCGGTGAGGACTATATTACAAAGCCGTTCATTGCCGCAGTGGTACAGGCACGTGTCGGAGTTCATCTGCGTCTGCATGAGGTAAAACGTGAACTTAAGGAAATGAACCGAAAGCTTCAGATTTCCGTAAGTGAACAGCTGGCACAGATGGAAAATGAGAAAAAAAATATTTTATATGCAATGGCAAATATTGCGGCTCAAAACAGCGATTATGAAAAGGAGCATGTGGAACGCATTGGTCATAATTGCAGGATTTTGGCACAGGGCATGCAGCTTTCGCCATTGTTTGAGACACAGATTTCAGATACTTACATTGATGCAATAGAGTTAGCAGCACCTCTTTGCGATATAGGAAACATCGGTATTTCGAAAGAGATTCTGCAAAAGAAAACAAAATTGACGGATGAGGAAGTTGCCATCGTACGCAGTCATACGAATATTGGTGCTAAGCTTTTAGAGGACTTACACGTCAATAGTGATTATAATGATTTTATCAGTGTAGCTATTGATATTGCACGCTGCCACCATGAAAATTGGGATGGAAGCGGATATCCGAATGCTATTTCAAAAGAGGAGATTCCTCTTGCAGCACAGATTGTTGCTGTTGTTGAACGGTACTGCATACTGACCGGGGAGGGAAATTACTCAAAAGAAAAAGCGGTTGAGATGATGAAAGCGGAGGCAGGCATAAAATTTAATCCTGATATTTTTGAAATCTTTTGTAAAATATTGCGTCAATTGTATTAAATAAATTATTAATTTAAGTTATTTTACGGGAGGCGTGTATGTATGATAACAAATGAGGAGTTTTTAAGGATTTCAGTTTATGTGAAACAGAGATATGGTATAGACCTGAGCCAGAAAAAGGTTATTGTAAACGGACGGCTTGAGAATTATATCAAATCAGGAGGCTGGAAGAGTTTTACTGCCTTTATGGATGACGTTGAGAAAGACAAATCAGGTCAGCTGGAGAAAAAACTGGTAGATTTCCTGACAACGAATCATACATATTTTATGAGAGAATTTGAACATTTTGAGTATTTCAAGCATGAAGTACTGCCTTGGGTCAAGAAAAAGGAGAGTAGCAGAAAGGACGTGCGTGTATGGTGCGGAGCAGCATCAACAGGCGAGGAGCCTTATATGATTGCAATGACGCTGGCTGACTTTTTCGGACTGGAAAAAAACCAGTGGGACATGAAGCTGTTGGCAACAGATTTGTCAACGGGCGTACTGCAGCAGGCGATGGCAGGTGTTTACAATGCGGACCAGCTTGCCAAGATGCCGGAGTCATGGAAAAGACATTTCTTCAAGGCGATAAATAACGGAAGTCAGTACAGAGTGACGGATGAACTGAAAAGTCAGGTTATTTTCCGCAAATTTAACCTGATGGATCCATTTCCGTTTAAAAAGAAAATGCATACAATATTTATGAGAAATGTTATGATATATTTTGATGAACCAACAAAACGTGTGTTAGTACAAAAAATATATGATGCTTTGGAGCCGGGAGGCTATCTGTTCATAGGAACGACAGAAACCCTTGACCGTGGAAGTACACCATTTCAAATTATTCAACCGTCAATATTTAGGAAAAGAGAAGGGTAGTGATAAGTAATGCAGCCAATCAAGGTTTTAATCGTAGAGGATTCCTTAGTGTTTCGGGAGCTGCTTGTCCAGAATTTGGGCAAGGATCCGGCAATCAAGGTAGTAGGAACGGCAAAGGATCCATTTGAGGCAAGAGACGCAATATTAAAGCTCAAGCCGGATGTTATGACGTTGGACGTCGAGCTTCCGAGGATGAGCGGAATCGAGTTTTTGCGTAAATTGATACCACAATATCCGCTACCTGTTGTTGTAATCAGCTCTTTAAGTGACAAGGTATTTGATGCGATGCAGGCAGGAGCCGTGGATTTTGTTGCCAAGCCTGCTGTGACAAACCGTGCACAGCTGGAGGACTTTATCAAAAATGAGCTTTTAGTAAAAATCAAGATTGCTTCTACAGCAAAGATTAGCAATATAAAGAAAACGGTCATGATGAATAACCAGCAACAGCAGCATCTTGCAGCAGGCAAGAGTAATCTCATTGTGGCTATCGGAGCCTCCACGGGAGGTACAGAGGCGATTTTTGATGTTGTAAAAGGCTTTGGAACCGATATCCCCGGTGTTGTTGTTGTACAGCATATGCCACCGGGATTTACAAAGATGTATGCAAAGAGGTTAAATGACCAGTGCCGTATCCAGGTGAAGGAGGCAGAGACAGGTGACAGGGTTCTGCCCGGACATATGTTGATTGCACCAGGAGGTGACAGGCATATGCGTCTTGTCAAGGTAAACGGCGTGTATCAGGTAGAGTGTAAGGCAGGTCCGAGAGTAAACGGACATTGTCCTTCCGTAGATGTTTTGTTTGACTCCGTTGCAAAGCTGGCAGGTCCTGACGCTGTCGGAATTATTTTGACAGGAATGGGAGGAGACGGTGCAAAAGGACTTTTGCAAATGAGAAAGGCAGGTGCCAAAACCATTGGTCAGGATGAATCTACCTGCGTGGTTTACGGTATGCCGAAGGTTGCATATGACTTGGGTGCAGTCGAGTATCAGGAAAAGCTGTCTGATATTTCGGCGAGGACGTACTCACTGTTAAACAAAATCAGATAAAATGAATTGCAGCGCTTATAAAACGCTTCATTTAAATAAAATGTAAAGGAGAGCAGGCATGAAGATTTTATTGTCAGAAGACGATTTTGCGACAAGGAAATTTATGACAAAATTCTTATCTAAGTATGGTGAATGTGATGTGACTGTGGATGGTATGGAAGCAGTGGACGCATTTATGATGGCTTTAGAGGATGGAGACCCGTATGATTTAGTGTGTCTTGACATTATGATGCCGGTCATGGATGGTTATCAGGCACTTGTTGGAATCCGCAATCTGGAAAAGGAAAGAAATATTCCGGAGGATGAGGCAGTAAAGGTTATTATGACTACTGCATTAAATAGTGAAGATAATGTCAAGATGGCATTTGAACTGGGTTGTACGATATATTCAGGAAAACCCATCGATCAGGACCGCTTCGAGCAGGCACTAAAAAAACTGAATGTTATTTAGTTAAAAACATATTTGAATGCTAGAGGAAAGGAGAAGTATATGGCTGAAGAATTTAGTACAGACGGCATGCTGGATATGTATCTGTTTGAGAATGGGCAGTTATTGGAACAGCTTCAGGAAACGGTTCTTGAACAGAAGGATGCAGAATGCTTTGACGAAGACAGCATAAATGAGATATTCAGGGCGATGCATACCATTAAAGGCTCTTCGGGTATCATGATGTTTGATGATATCACTGCTGTTTCGCATAAGCTGGAGGATGTATTCTATTATTTGAGAGAGTCACACCCTGAACATGTGCCACATTTAGAGCTTGTGGAGCATGTGTTAGAGGTAGAGGATTTCATTTCCAACGAAATGGAAAAGATTCGGAACGGCGACCCCGTAGACGGTGACGCCAGTGAGATTATAGCGGGTCTTGACAAGTTTCTGAACAAAGTTAAAAACGGAGACGCAGAGGGAGGCAAGGAGCCGCCTGCTGAAAACGTACATGAGGAGCCAAAGCAGTTTTATATCGCTCCTGTTGCTACAAGTGACAGCCGTTTTTACAAGATTTACCTTACGTTTTATCCTGAAACGGAGATGGCAAATGTACATGCTTACAAGACAGTATATGCCTTAAAGGAAATTGCAGAGGATTTGCTGTATTCTCCTGAGGATATTATTTCGGACGAGCAGAGTGCCGCAACTATTTTGGAGGAAGGCTTCCGGATTCTTTTGCAGGCACAATGCGGTGAGGAAGAAATCCGAAAATATATCAGTGAGGGATATGACATTCAAAAGGTAGATATCTTTGAATGTAAGGCTGAAGAATTCCTTCAGGGCTTTGATTTCGGCGAGCAGGAAGAAACCGTCATCGATTTGGATTCCAGCGTGGAGGACATCGAAACACGGACGCAGCCTGAGATTAAGGAAGCAACTGCAGAAAAGGTGGAGGCACCGAAAGAAAAGCCAAAGGAAAAACCAAAAGAAAAGCCGAAGATGGCACCTGGTGATTTCGTCATTAAATCCAAGGAGCCGGGCAAAGCAAAGAAGCTTGCAAAGGACAAAAAAGGAAATAAGGATGCCTTTATCAGCGTAAATGTCAAGAAGATGGATCAGTTGATGGATTTGATTGGAGAGCTGGTTATTTCAGAATCCGTTGTACTGCAAAATCCGGATTTGAAGGTGCCGGGGCTTAACCTTGACCGGTTTAACAAGGCAGCAGGTCAATTGTCCAAGATTTCCACTGACTTACAGGATGTTATCATGTCCATGCGAATGGTTTCTCTTTCTAATGTATTCCAGAAGATGAACCGTATCGTATTTGATGTATCCAGAAAGCTTGGAAAAGATATTGAGTTTGAAATGATTGGTGAGCATACGGAGGTTGATAAAAATATTATCGAGAAAATCTCTGACCCGCTGATGCATATTGTAAGAAATTCCGTTGATCACGGAATTGAAGATAAGGAAGAACGTGTTGATAGTGGCAAGTCTGCGAAAGGAAAAGTTACCCTGTCGGCGAAGACCGAAGCAGGAAAGGTTTGGATTAGTGTTCAGGACGATGGAAGAGGTCTTGACAGGGAAAAGATACTTGCAAAAGCAAGGAAGCAGGGCTTGCTGGATGACAATAAACCGGATGAAGCCTACAAGGACAAAGAGGTATACCAGTTTATCACACTTCCGGGATTTTCAACAAATGAGGAGGTAACGGAGTACTCAGGACGAGGAGTTGGAATGGACGTCGTAGTCCAAAATATCCAGTCAATCGGTGGTGCACTTGACATAGAGAGCACACCGGGCATGGGCAGCACAATGAGCCTGAAAATTCCATTGACACTCGCAATTATTGATGGTATCGTTTTGGAGGTAGGACATTCTTCCTTTGTTTTGGAGACAGGTGTAATTAAGGAATTTGTCCGGGTGAGAGAGGACATGATGATTTATGAGCCAAATGGCGATGAATACATCATGATACGTGGAGAATGTTATCCACTGCTCAGACTTGGCAGATGGTACGACCTGAAGGACTACCGTGAAAACGTTGAAGAAGGTGTAATTTTAATTCTCGAGGTTGAGGAGCACAGGGTCTGCCTGTTAGTCGATAAGCTTATCGGAGAACAGGAGATAGTAGTTAAGCCGATTCCGTCATACATAAAGAAAGTGAAAGGACTGTCCGGATGTACACAGCTTGGCGATGGAAGCATTGCCCTGATATTGGATGCCGCCGGGATAGTGGAATAAAATTATAGAAAGGAAGGGTAGTCATATGGAGGCAAGCGAAGTTAAAAAGCAGGAAACAGAACCCAAGGTTAAATCAAACGATGACAGCAATGAAAAGGGTAAATATATGACTTTCAAATCTGGAAATGAATATTTCGGGCTGGCAATCCAGTATGTAAACGAAATTATCCAGATGCAGGAAATTACGGCGATTCCTGAAACAGAGGATTATATTAAAGGCCTTATCAACTTAAGGGGAAAGGTTGTCCCTGTCATTGATGTCCGACTGCGGTTTAAGCAAAAGCCGATAGAGTATAATGATAGAACATGTATCATTGTCATTAATGTAAAATCAACTGTAGTGGGCTTGATTGTTGAGAAAATCGCAGAGGTGGTTGAGATTAATGAAGATAACATTCTTCCACCGCCTAAGATAGGACATGCGGAAAAGGCGCAAAACAAGTATGTTTATGGTATTGGTAAAGTAGGAACCGCTGTTAAACTGCTGTTGGATCCGGATAAATTATTAAATGATGAAGATTTATCGGTTATGGAACAAGCAAGTGATTTAAATGAAGAAGGAGAGGTATAATTATGAAAGACATGAAGATGAAAACAAAAATGATTATAGGCTTTGTCGTTCCAACTATATTTATAATTATAAATGTGCTGATTGGAATGAGTGCAATTGGTAATATCAGTGACAGAGTTGCTGAGACGCAGAAGCAGGAGCTACAGGAAATCGAGGAAACAATGCAGGAAATCGGTGCAGATGAATCAAAGGCACAGGTGATGATAGATGCAATTTCGGCTTCACAGAGCCATGCTTTAGAAAGCGTCGAGCAACTTGCATCAAGATCCGATTTATTCAGCTTTGGTATGGTAGTAATCTCTGTATTAATTACAGTATTCCTGGCTGCATCCCTGATTAAGACAATCAGACAGTCAGTTGAGCAGCTGTCAAGTGCTGCAAAGGATATCGCCGCAGGACGTGTGGACATTGAGATGGTTAAATATAACAACGATGAGTTTGGTGAGTTAGTTGACGAGTATACACATGTTATCAACAACATGAAGTATCAGGCTCAGATTGCTGAAGAGGTTGCAAATGGTAACCTTACCGTTCAGGTTGATGTTAAGTCAAGTGATGACGTATTGACAAGTGCACTTAAGAAGTTGGTTGATGACAACCTTCATGCTTTGTCAAACATCAGCGATGCAGGCTCACAGGTAACAGTAAGCTCTTCACAGGTAGCAAGTGCCAGTCAGGCATTGGCTCAGGGCTCTACCGAGCAGGCAAGTGCAATTGAGCAGATTACTGCATCCATCGACGAGATTGCTGACAAGACAAAGGCAAATGCTGAGGAGGCAAATGCAGCAGCTAACCTTGTGGGACTTGCAATCGAGGATGTACTTAAGGGTAACAAACAGATGCAGGATATGATGGTTTCCATGCAGGATATTAATAAATCATCAGAGAGTATTTCAAAGATTATTAAGACAATTGACGATATCGCATTCCAGACAAACATTCTTGCATTAAATGCAGCTGTTGAGGCAGCAAGAGCAGGTGAGGCAGGAAAGGGATTTGCAGTTGTTGCAGAGGAAGTAAGAAGTCTTGCTGCTAAGAGTGCTGCAGCATCAGCTGAGACTGCTGAGCTTATCGAGGAGTCTATCGAAAGAGTACATGCAGGTTCTAAGATTGCAGAAGATACAGCAAAGGCTATGGAGGAGATTTCCAAGGTTGTAAAGGAAAGCGAAGGAATCATCAATGGTATTGCAGAGTCCTCCAACTATCAGGCAACTGCAGTGGCTCAGATCGAGCAGGCAATTACACAGGTATCACAGGTTGTACAGACAAACTCTGCTACAAGTGAGGAGTGTGCGGCTGCCAGCGAGGAATTATCAAACCAGGCTTCCAGAATGAGAGAGATGCTTTCTATCTACAATTTAGGATCAGGACATGCAAGCTCATCCTCATATGGTGGCTCATCCTATTCTTCATCGTCTGTATCAAATTCAAACGAGCAGGTGATTTCACTTGGCGATGATTTTGGTAAGTATTGATTATAAGACCAGATAATTTGGGATAATATTGAATAAAAGACCGCTTTTGCATACTGTAAAAGCGGTCTTTTATATTTATCTTATTTTCTATACTCTTTTCGGGAAGAAATGTAATGTGCATATTTGACTATCTCTGCCTTCCCGTCTTCATTTAACAAAGAAAAAACGGCAATAAGCTTTTGCGTATCATCGTCCATGATTGTCTCATCCGGGTTGTCGGTATCCCAGCACATTAAGTCAGAGGGGGATATCATAAATTTGTTTGATAATTGCTTGATATGCGTACGCCGAATGTTCTCTACCGTACCTGTTTCCCACTTGTTGACAGCGGCTTTATTTACAGGTGGGTTCAGGCATTTACCCAGCTCCTCCTGTGACAATCCTAATCGTTTGCGATGATATCGTATCAATTCACCCATTGTCATAGTGTAATTCCTTCTTTCTGTCAATAGTACCTTTATAGTAGCATAAACAAAGTGTAACATCAAATATTTTACTCAGATGTATTGACATATATTAAAATGTTGATATAATAATTGGTAGCTTATTAAGATACTAATGGGGAAACGATTTTTGATGCTGTATTCATGGCATAATGAGGTGATTTACGAAATGAATGGGGATATGTTGCGGGAAATCATGACTTTTTTTGGCGATACAAATGAAACTCTGGCGTGTTTTTTAGGAATTTCCGTATCGACATTTTCTGCAAAGCTTAATGAACAACGAGGTGCAGAATTTAATCAGGGGGAGATTATAAAAATAATCAAAAGATACAATTTGACCAAAGCTCAAATTGAAAAAATCTTTTTTGCTTAAATCTTATTTTTGTAACTATTTATAAGAAAGTAAGCAATTGATAGTGCTTGCGTAATCAGTATTGCTTGACAATAAGGGATACACTAAATTGGTTTTTTGATTATATGAAAAAAGGGTTTTCTATGCCCTTTTGGTATCTTTTAAAGATACATATTTTAATTTGACGTTTTTCAGGATTTTTACTTTGTTAAGGAAGTGACCAAATGCTATGACTCTTGAAGAATATTGTATTGAAATGGACATGGAAAATATTTTGGCGGAGTGGGATGAGCCGCTCAATGGGGGTTATTCACCAAGGGAGTTATCTGCATTTTCCCATTGCAGACTTTGGTGGCATTGCAAAAACGGTCATTTGTGGCAGGCGGAGGTTAAGGACAGGGTATCAAAGCATTCAGGCTGCCCATATTGTGCAGGAAAGCTTCCCATAAAAGGTGTTACGGACCTTGCTACATTATTTCCTGGGGTGGCAAAGGAATGGCATCCTGAAAAAAATAAAGGGATATCGCCTGCGGATGTAACTGCAGGAACAGATAAAATTTATTGGTGGCTGTGTAAAAATGGACACGAATGGAAAGCGGCGGTTGGCAATAGGGCACTAAAGGGAAATGCCTGCCCGTATTGTTCGGGTAAAAGGGCATGGCCGGGGTATAACGACTTGGCAACCCTATATCCGGAGCTGATGAAGGAATGGTGTTACGAGAAAAACGAGGGAATCGACCCCAAAAGATTGAGACCCCATTCCGGGAAACGGGCATATTGGATCTGTGCGGACGGACATATTTGGAGCACCTGCATATTTAACAGAACCTCGGCAAAACGCTGCGGATGTCCCGTATGTGCAGGCAATGTAAAAAACGGTGAGAAATCTGCGGTTATTAACATCGGGCAGCTTCGCATGGAAGCCAAAAGCAGAGAAAAGAAGAAACATTTATATTATACACAAAAAATAAGTTATAAGGACACACAGGAAAATGTACAAGCACAGTAAAACGTTTCAGGGTTTTGAACATAAATTGTATCTTGCCTCGCCTACGATGCATGGAGACGAACTTGCATATATGAAAGCAGCCTATGATACAAACTGGCTGTCTACAGTAGGTGAAAATATAAACGAGATAGAAAAACAAATCTGTGAATACGTAGGCTGCAAATACGCT
>JAMPBO010000018.1 GCA_023666705.1 Bacteroides sp. | reverse complement strand
CATTATGGATGATATTCGTACAATATATAACTACACAAATAAAAACAAGCAAAATCACAATAGTAAACCAATTTTTCTTCAGTATATTTTTTTCACTCATTGCTCTTCGGTTCTCCTTACCAGATGACATTCTAACATACGTTACTTTAATATATAATAAATGTAAATATTATACTTAATTTAATAAATAAAAACAACCATTTTTAAAATTTTCGGCAGGGCAATCGCTTAAAAATTATTGAGAAAAGTCTGGATTTTCTTTTGTTTATAGTGTATAACAAAGAATGATAAAATTACTCATCAATGCAGACTTTTGTGACGGCTTCCCTTTCAGGAGCTGCTTGCTAATGGGCACAGCCAAAAGATGTGCAGGAACTCTTAGGGCATTCTGACATCAGCATTACCATGAATGTATATGCCCATGCAGACAGGGAGGCAAAGCGTAATTGTGCTAAACTTCTTGATAAGATAGTGGGCAGTGATTGACAGTTTGCAAAAAAGTTTTCCCTTGTAAATACCCAGTGAGGGCAAAAACAAGGGAAAACGATATATAATATAATGTTTTAGGCACGACAAAACCTTAAAAATAGGGAAAGTTTGAGTGACTTACTTACAAATCCCGGTTTATCTTTCAAGTATCCTGTCATAGCCAAGACATTCCCTAAATAATTTTCTGCCAATATATTTGTGAAAATTGTACTCCCTATTTCTATAAAATTCATTCCAATAACTAATCATTCTTGAATAGCTTTTGTTTATGACAGGCTTATTTTCTAACGCTCCTTATGAGCCTTATCCGGAATATAAACCGTTTCTATATATAGCTCATCATCCTCAATGGTGGGTGAAATCCCTGCGTCCAATATCTTACATATGATAGCTGACAGTATTCCCCAAAATGTTGACGTCAGGGCAGTAAAAAAGAGTCCTGTTGACTGTTCTCCCATTTTATCCACCATTGGAATGAGCGATACCACAGTGCCAAGCATCCCCAAAAGTGGAAAAATAGAGGTTATTCCGGTATAATATGCATAGAGCGAATTCATATGCTCCCGCAGAGAAAAAAGTTCGTTGATGTCAATTTTCTTCTCCTCTATCTGCTCTGTTTTCAGGAGATTATTTTTTACCCTGTCAGGCAAATTCTTACTGTAATCCTTTGGGTAGAGGACGTTATGCATACGCTCCGCCTTTTCCTTGACTTTTATAAATATCAGAATATTTACCACAAAAAGCACAATAATAAAAAAGTCTATAAAGCCAAAATTTTGGAATATAATTTTTATTATGTTTATCATATGTTGGATTCCTTTCATGCTTCCTTATTATTCACATACCGATTATACATCAAAGCATGATCCAAATCAAAATATATTTCCAATCATGAGTAAAATTTCCAGCGAAAGCAAAAAACAATGTGCGTTTCCCAACAGACATACTGTAACTGTGCTTCCATAGACACATATAATATAAGGAATCTTTTATTTAGGAGAACAACCTACCATGGACAGCACAAATACTGTGAGCCAAATGAATCCAAATAACAATATGGCTGCCCCGAATATAGAAACCGATACTGCTATGCCAAGTTTATCTGACACCCCTGCTGACATCGCCATATCTCAGTTGTCAGACACATTTGCCAGCAATAATTTTGTAATCAATGTATTTCATGCAGTGATAGACGATATAGTCTCTGAGCGTGGCACCCGCTTTGTTACAATCTCTTATGATGAATGTGTAAGATGTGTGAATAATGTAAATCGTGTGACCTTAATCGTAGATAATAATACTTTGATTATTGACCAGTGGGGAAATACCGTAGCCGCAGACAGGCTGTGCCGCGGCATGAATATAAATGCCTCATTTTCCACTGTCATGACAAGAAGTATTCCGCCTCAAGCTGCGGCTTATACAATCCAACTGCTAAACAGCTCTTCTTCCTACAATATAACCGAAGGCAGGATCGTAACTGTAAATCGTGCAAGCCGGTTTATAACCGTACTTGTAGAGTCCAACATGTCACCCATAATCAGGTTCAATATCGCACCTGATGTCATTATCATGACGCCTTTTGGCAGAACAACAGGTATTTCCTCCCTTATACCGGGAATGCGGGTAAGGATAAAACATGCCACATTTATGACACTCAGTATTCCACCTCAGACTACGGCATACAGAATACAAATAATGCGGTAAGCGTTGATGCCCCTTAATACAATAAAAAACCGTTTGAAGACACCAGTACAACCATTCCCAAATGTTAATTCATGTACCAACGTCCTCAAACGGTCTTACTTATATGGCGGCATCAACTGAAATATCAACCGACACATCCACGGAGGCTGCGCCCTCAACAGATGCCAGCGTATCTTCAACAGACATCTCTGTCGGTCCGTTTGCAAACGCCTCAGTTCCTTCTGCCTCCTCAAAGGCATCTACCTGCTCTTTCTTTTCCTCATCATCCCAAAGGGAATCATATTCCTTTTTCTTTCTAAGCTTTACCATACTGCCGATGTTTTTAGCCGCCTGATATAGCTTATCATCAAATTCCATAAGCTTTTTCTCGTCCTGTGCAGGAACCTTATGCCCCTTCATAATACGGCGGGCAACCTCCATAATCTTGCCAATATTTTTGGCATATTCCTCCATGGCTTCGCCCTGCTGCTCTGCGGCAATCTTATCAATGATGGCATTTTCCTGTGCCAAAAGCTTATCCATGTACTCCTGATATTCACTCTGTTTTTCATCAAGTGCATCATAAGAAAGCTGCAATATAACAGACTGCTCCTTGTACATGTCATTTTCAGGTTCCTTCTTCATCTTCTCCTGCAAATCCATTTGCTGTTGATGAATATCCCACTTTTTCATATTGTAGGATTTTAGCAACACATTGTAATTTTGTCTTGCCTCTCCAATTTTCATACCGACACCTCCTTGTTTCGTACGAAAATTCATAAATGAATTGTAAGTATCTACAATCCCTATCATACCCTATATTTATAATATCGTCAAATGTTAATCATTTATTAGATTTTGCCGTCATCTTCTGCAACAAAGCACGACGCAGGATTACGCTTTAAATATTTCGCAATCCCCTCCCTGCTGTCGTCCGTCAGATTCAGCCCCATTCCCGATGTCTGAAGCCATAAATCATAAATTCCGTCATAATCCAAAATTGTCATTACCCTTATCTGTATCATTCATGTTCTCCTTACGCTGAACTTGATTATTGCTTGACGTAAACAAATTTACCAATACCCATTCATTAATATTTTTCTTTGTGCAAAAGGTAATCCTCCCGCTTTAGCTCCAGCTCGCAAATTTTCCAGTTCTCACCAAACCATTTTCTAAATACCGTTTCATCCTCACACCACGAAAGAATGGTCTTTGCGTCTTCTTTTTTATATGGTCTTAAATACAGCATTGATAAATCACTCCATTCCCTTATTATCCTAACTGCTTCTATGTTGTTTTTATATCATACTATTCTTTTGTTTGCAATGATATATAATGAAATGGCAAAGCAGACAAGTTACTTGTTTACGATAGTAATGTATGATATATTATCAGCACGGGAAAACCATAGAGCCAAAGGCGGCTGCTCTCCGTCACGGAGGGTAAGCCCTCCGGAATTCAAAAGAGGAAGGAGGGTGATGCGATGTATATTACATATGCGGATTTAATCCAAATTGGGATATTCATTGTAGCTCTTGTAAGTCTTTGCCATAAGATTTTCAAGGACAAAAGAAAATAGCCGCCAACTATTCGCACTAGTTGACGGCTGCATAATGTAGCTAATCACTATTTGAGGGTAGCCGCTTCTATGGCTTTCCTCTTTTCTATGCTTAATATAACATAGATATTATAGGTTTTCAATAATTTTTCTACAAGAATACCAAACCGGCACGCTCATTTTTTAACATCCCTGCATCCTTATTCAAAAGCATTGCCAGCTTTCGCTTTCCTAACCATAATTCCAACAAAGGTTGTGAACGGCTTAATATAGTTTTCAAAATATTTTTTATCATTCAATGCAAATTCGTGCTTCGTATCAAACCATTCCTGCCAAGGCAATTCAAAGGATGACAGCTCCCATGTCCTGACAGCTTCTATGTCTTTATGACCTCCAATCATCCGTTTCCAGAAGTCAGCACTTTGAAACATGTAGGCATCTTCTCCTAACCATGGCGTAAGCAGCTCCTTACTCCGCCCATCATATTCGTGTCTGATACCGGGAATTGCAATCAATACAATGCCGCCATGCTTTACATATGGTAAAATATTATCAGCAAAAAAGCCTTCCTTTCCTGCAAAATAGTGATACGAATCAATGCTTATCACTGCATCAAACATTTCCTTATCAAACTGCAAATTTGCAGCATCTTCACATACAGGAATTATCCTATCCTGCATGTTCCAATCTATAAAATGCTTTCGGTTTTTTTCTTCCGATATCCATAAATCATTTGCATATACTGTTGCTCCTGTTTCCTTTGCAATAAACAGGCTGGTTATGCCGCTTCCACATCCCAAATCTAAGACAAAATTGTCAGCCGATAATTGCAATGGATATTCCTCCAGTAATTCATCCAAAAATCTTAAACAGTTTGGTCCCATCATAAAGGGAACCTTAAAATAGTTTCTGTAGCGTTCACTTCTCATTGTAGCTTGCCTTTTATTTCCCATTGATTTTTTAATATGCTCCATTTCTATTCTCCTCCAAATTTATTCTGCAATCGACTATAAAATTTTCACCTTTCCCAAAACAGTGATTTACAAAAACAAAAAAGACCACAACTACCCTCATTCATTCAGATACTATGGTCTTTTAATCTTGATATGATTATTCTATTAAATAAAAACAGCATGACAGATGCCACGCCAAAATTATCTATGGAAGTATACCACAATATTAAGCATGTAAAGGCGAAAACGCTGACAACTTGGTTGTCAACAAACGGACAGACCCCTAGCGTAAGCTAAAAATCATCCCTGCAATATTTATTTTGCAATTTTCTCCATTACAACCACACTTAACATGAAAAATCCTCCTAAAAATTTTTTATAATTATATTTCATATCTTATGATTAGTCAAGCCTAAACCTAACCGATAAAAACAACAACGGCAAAATCATACCAAAAATGAAGAATTACCGAAGCCCATACAGATTTACTTTTTCTAAACACAATGCCAAACAGTAATCCGCATATGAAAACACTTACCACTTGCGTCAGCATTGCCGTCAGGGAAAATATACCATCACAATACCAATGAATCAGATATGCAGGTATATGTAATGCTACAAAAAATAAACATGATATCATGTTTGCTTTCCTTTCATTCATATATTTGGACAACGCATTCAGCCCATACCCACGATACACAAGCTCCTCCACAAAACCAACAATGAAAAAATGACAAAGCTCTTGCGGAAAAATGATGCTTGGATTAATCCAAAAGCCACCGTGCATGAAAAACATTTTTATCAACACACATATCGTACTAATGGCAAATACCAACAAAAAAGAGTTCCAATGAAAATGAAATCCAAATAGCTGTTTCAGCGGAATAACCTGTTCCTGTTTTCTTTTATAAAGAATAAACAAAAATGGCATTCCCCACACCAGCCTGCTTATATAGCCATAAATGTACCTGTTCCAATCATTTGGCAGCTTCGTCAAAAAATGTTCCGAGTAACCCCATGCATCAGATACAACCGCCCAAAACAGCACTGACATCGCTAAAAACATATAAACATGCCACTTATTGTCTTTCATCCGGTTTTTCATGTATTCTCCTTACCGTTGCCATATTTATTTAAACCAAAGGATATTGTCCAAAATATCGAGCAACATATCAATTGTACTATCACGAAACGAACCACTTAATTTACATAATTTAATTACACTTCCGAGTATCAACCAGACGCTGACCAGACATACTAAAAAGCCCAAAAAGCCATCAGGTGCTTCAAATACAAATGCCTGCAAAATAATCATCAACAAACCTGTCAGAAGAAATACGATATATAAAACAACCTGTTTTTTGTTTTTCATATACTTCACCTACTTCTCAAAATCATATCATTATAAAACAATCATACAATTTTTATCCATATTTTAAATTTACCATATTAAACCTTTGTTTTCAATTACATTTAAAAATGATACTCTGCATCTTCGCTCTCTTTTCCTCTTGACAAAAGGCAAAATATAATTTATGTTATATAACATAAATTATATTTTAGGCAATTGCGAAATGTCAAATTATTAAAAAGTAGTTGTGTAATATAGACAATATCGCAAACAAGGTGCTTTGGAGCCGCCGGTGCTTAGCGAGGTTTTTTCGAGCTTAGCACCGTTGCGAGTGACAAGCAGCGAAAGCGTGCCTTGTGGTGATATTGTCTATATTGCACAACGAATGTTTAAAAAGACAGTATTTCGCAATTACTTAAAAAATTACATTTCGAAAGGAGAACCAATGCCGCCAAAAGCAAAAATAACAAAAGAAATGATCCTAAATTCTGCTTTCAGCATTTTGCAAAAAGAGGGTGCAGACAGAATTACCGCCCGAAACATATCTGAGCACCTGAACTGTTCTACCCAGCCTGTGCTATATTATTTTGCAACTGTGGAAGACATAAAAAAAGCTGTGTATAAAAAAGCGGATGACTATCATTCCAATTATATCATGAACATGGAAAAAGACTATGGAAATCCCATGCTTACCATAGGAATGAATTATATTACATTTGCAATTAAAGAAAAAAATTTATTTCGTTTTTTGTTTCAAACCAACGAATTTTCGGGAAACAGCATGCCTGATCTGCTAAATCAGGAAGAACTTGCACCACTTCTTTCTGTTTTTCAGCAGACATTACATATATCTGCAGAAGAAGCAAAAGAACTATTTTCTACCCTGTTTATTTTTGTTCACGGGTACGCAAGCTTATTTGCCAATAATTCAATGGTTTATGACGAAACACAATTAATCAACGCACTGACAAATGTATTTAACAGTACTGTCAGTTCCTTAAAGGGAGGTAAACATGAAAAAAATTAAAACATTATCACTGATTTCAATACTACTTATGATTGCATTTTCACTATCCGCTTTTTTAAAGCTGGAAGTAAACGGCGAGCCTTTAACCCTTACCAGCATTACGCTCCTTATCGGTATCATCGTATTTTTCATTACAAGGGAGCCGGAGGATAAGGATGTTATGAGTTTAAAAGCGGTTCCAAAGCTGCTGAAGGATAAAATCACAATTTTGCTGGTTATCATACCTACGTTAGCAGATATCCTTTGTTTTACTTTGGCAAAATATATTTTGCCTGAGTTTTTGGAGCATATTTCAGACCGTACTGACTTTCTTGCATTTGATAAATTTTTAATCTTGCTTGTGGAGCTAATCGTTGCCGCATTGGGTGAAGAAATCGCTTGGAGAGGCTTTTTTCAGCCACAGCTCTCAAAACTATTACCGTTTGGGGTTAGCTTAGTGATTATGTCTGTGCTTTTTGCCATTTGCCACATGACTACGGGAAGCGTTATCGTGATTTTGTATGATATGCTGTTCATCGTTATCAATGCAATAATTTACGGACTTGTATATAAGAGAACCCACAATATACCAATCTCCACACTGTCACACTTTCTCGCTAACCTTTCGGGTGTGCTAATAATGCTTTTTATTTAGGAAAAAGGCTGTCGTTCCTTAGTTCGACAGCCTTTTTCTATTCTTATATCCGTCTTATTTTGTCAACGCTAACCCCTGCTTTTACAGAAGCATATTCAGTATCTTATTGCTTCTTGCTACAAATGCCGTCATTGCCTCTGCCTCAAGTGGCTTATTTGCAATCATTGCAAGGTCATACAGCTGACAGCATATCATGTCAGTATTTTCTCCCTCAGGATTATCGAGCACATACTTTACAAGCTTATTGTTCGCATTCAAGACAAGTGTTTCACCATCACCGCCAAACATGGATGGATCCATACCGCCTCCCATATTGTATGCACGCATCATTTCCTTCATTCTTCTGGCATCCTCTGACAGGGTTATCATGGAGGACACATCATCATTCTTAAGATTTTCAACCTTAATACTCAGCTTATCGTTTCCGATTGCCTTCTTAAATATTTCAGAAAGCTTGTCTGTATACTCCTTCTCCTGCTCCTCGCTTAAGGCTTCGCCCTTGAAGTTTTCTGATAAATCAGCATCAATACGGAGGAACTTGACATTTTCATTCTTGCCCTCCAAATGCGTAATATATGGATTGTCAATATTATGCACAAGGTAGACGGCATTCATGCCCTCCTCCTTAAACATCTTGATATACTGTGATTGTGCCTGCACGTCAGATACATAAAATACCTTGTTTTCATATTTTTCCTTGCCCTGCTCCAAATACTCAGGAAGGGTTAAATAGTTTCCGTCCAAATCCTTAAACAGCATATAATCTGTCATTTTTTCGCAGAATTTCTCGTCCCTGATACATCCAAACTTGATAAACGGACTGATGTCGTCCCAATATTTTTCATAAGCCTCCTTGTCCGTTTTGCACATTCCGCTCAGCTTGTCAGCTACCTTCTTTGTAATGTAATCGGATATCTTTTTTACAAAGCCGTCATTTTGAAGTGCACTTCTCGACACATTGAGCGGCAAATCAGGGCAGTCAATGACACCCTTTAGCAATAAGAGGAACTCAGGTATAACCTCCTTGATATTGTCAGCAATAAACACCTGATTGTTATACAGCTTTATCGTTCCTTCAAGCTGGTCATACTGCGTGTTGATTTTAGGAAAATACAAAATACCCTTTAAATTGAACGGATAATCCATGTTAAGGTGTATCCAGAATAACGGCTTCTTGAAATCAAGAAAGACCTTCTGATAAAAATCAATGTACTCCTCCTCTGTACACTCCTTAGGATTCTTGAGCCACAGCGGATTTGTATCATTCAGTGGAGGATTTACCTTTTTCTCCTCCTCACCGGATGCCTCCTTGCCACTTTCGCCATCCTCAGTTTTCTTCTCATCACCTACCAGCTCATTTTCCTCATCAACCTCAATAATCTTGTCCTTTTCTTTTTCTTTTGCTTCTTCCTCCTCCATTTTATCTTCGTTGATAAAATAGATATTGTACGGCATAAATGCACAGTATTTCTGGATAACCTCCCTGACACGGTACTCATTTGCGAACTCATAGCTGTCCTCATTGAGGTAAAGTGTAATCGCCGTACCCCTTGTATCATCATCGCTTTCCGTCATTGTAAACTCCGTACCGCCGTCACACTCCCAAAATACAGGCTTTGCATCCTTTTGATAGGAGCATGTTTCGATTGTAACTTTATCTGCAACCATGAATGCCGAGTAAAAGCCTAATCCGAAATGTCCGATTATCTGGTCCTCGCCTGCTTTATCCTTATATTTATTAATAAAATCGGTAGCACCTGAAAAGGCAATCTGATTAATATACTTATCCAGCTCCTCCTCCGTCATACCAAGCCCATTATCAACAAAGGTAAGTGTTTTATCCTTTGCCGACGCATACACCTCTATCTTGTATTCCTCGCCGTCAACCTCCTGATAATCGCCCATGACAGCAAGCTTTTTCAGCTTTGTTATTGCATCACATCCGTTTGAGATAAGCTCCCTGATAAATATATCGTGGTCAGAATATAACCACTTTTTTATAATCGGGAAAATATTATCGCTATTAATTGAAAGACTTCCCTTTTTTTCCATTGTTGTTATACCTCCTTAAACCCTTTTTGCTCTGTTATTTATCGGTTATAAAAACCATCTTCGAATACTATAATACATGAAAACGCCAATGTCAACAAAAAATTAGCACTCATTTTATACGAGTGCTAATAATCGTTTTTATTTTAAACAAATTGGTTATATATAATATCGTTCCACCGTATGATCCCATACAGTATCAATGGATTTATCCAATGAAAATGACTTTAATGATGTACCTGTCGTCGCCGTAAGCTCACCCTTTTCATAGTAAATGTTTAAAAACAATGCACTGATATCCTCCGAGCTAAGGGGCAGATTATTCATTTCAACCAGCCTGACTATATTATCGCGGTTAAACATAAGAACAAGCTTAACGCTTAGCGGAAGATTTTTTCCCTTTATCAGGTCGTACACTGTTGCTTTTATATTTTTCCAACAAATGTATTCCTCCAGAAAGGCTTCCGCAAGCTCCTCCGTATCATAAAATTCCTTATTGTTTTTGCCGTTTATATGGTAGTCAATGCCTGTTTTTATAACAGCCTCCATCATATAAAAGCTATCATATTTTTCGCCCGAAAATAATTCATTCATAAATATTTTGCTGTCTTCTATCTCAAACTTTTTCATATCAACCCTAATCCCTTTGATTTAAATATACTGTAACTACATGATGGGCACCGTAAGGGTCAACACTGTACTGGCAATACTGGACACCCGGAACATTTTCCAAAAACTGCATGTCATAAAGTTCCTCACTGTAATCCGTGACCACAACCTCAACTGTGCCCGTTATATTTCTGGATGCCTCCTTTGTGACCGCATTTTTGAAATTCTGGTAATCAAGTATATAATTATTTTTTTGAAAATAGTTGTATGCCATGCTGTCGCACGCATCAAAGCTGTCCGTATCCCAAATATGGCTGTCATCCATAATATCATCCGTGACATTAAAATATTCATGTCCTACAAATGAACCTCTGTCAGGGAGCGGGTCATCCCATGTCGCATCCACCTGATACCATTCACCGTCAAGCTTAACCCTGTTCCACGCATGTAATTCTCCGTCAGCAGTACCTGTCATAAATTCATTTTCAACATTGGAGCATTCCAGCATAAGTGCCATAGCCTCTGCATAGCCATTACATACCGCAGTTCCCTGAACGAGGGCACCATATGCCCTATATGCATATTCCTTGGAATAGTCAACATATCCATATGCACAATGGGATACTATGTAATCATGTATCGCAAGCTCCTTTTCATAGTCACTCATTGTCGGGGTTATAATAGATGCAAGCACTTGTGTCAGCTCATCGTAAAGCTTCGCCGCCGCTGGTCTGTCTGTGGGGATTTCCATTCCGTTCTTATACTTTTGGTACACATAGTAATTATCCGATATTTCATATCTGAGCATGACCTTCATATGGTCATCCTTTTTTTCAAGAATTGAATATTGGGTTACATTTCCATTTAATCCGCAAATATAATCATTAATGCACCGTATATCTTCCTCACTTATTCCTTTTACATAAAAAACGCTGCTGTCTGAGCCTTCATCAATCTGCTCATTTACTTTTGTTGTAAGCTCAACCATACTATATGCAGTCTTGTCAGGGTTCATTTTTGCACCGATATCCCATCCCCAGAAATATGCAACTGCAATTGTAACCAAGACAAGTATAGGAACAGCTTTAATGACTCTTCCTGAATTTTTCATAGTTTATTCTCCTCATTTTGAACATCAGCCCATTCCTTGGCAGGTTCCTTTAGGAACGTGCCTATTATTTTCTACTCATCGTCCTCATCATCCTCTTTTTTGGATGACTTTCCTGTAATAATCAGCACAACCATAAGCACGATGGAAACAATAAGACAAATAGCAATCAGCACAGGTCTGCTGCTGTCTCCTGTTACCGGCATAAGAAGTGTATATAACAACTCATTATAATTCATAACTTCCTCCAAAAAAATTTGCTATGTCTATTTTATGATAATCTTATTGTAAAGGCAACTATTTTTAACATAATTAATTTATTCTTGAAGCATACCTTTCTTTGTTGTAAAATGTCTATTTAGAAAAACATCGGAAGGCAGGATAAAAATATGGCACAACTTTGGGGTGGTCGTTTCACAAAAGAAACAGATAAGCTTGTTTACAATTTCAACGCTTCCATTTCATTTGACCAAAAATTTTATAAACAGGACATAAAAGGAAGCAAGGCACATGTTGCAATGCTTGCATCTGTGGGTATACTTACGGAGAATGAAAAAAATAAAATATCAGAGGGCTTGGACGGCATACTGGCAGACGTTGAGGCAGGAAAACTTGAAATTACTGACGAATATGAGGATATACACAGCTTTGTGGAGGCAAACCTGATTGACAGAATTGGCGATGCAGGCAAAAAGCTCCACACAGGACGCTCCAGAAACGATCAAGTTGCCCTTGACATGCGGCTTTATGTCAGGGATGAGCTTATCGAAGTAAAAGGACTGGTAATCGCATTGCTGAAGCAGCTTCACAAGCTGATGAAAGAAAACACCGATACCTATATGCCCGGCTTTACTCACCTCCAGAAGGCACAGCCTGTTACATTTGCACATCACATCGGTGCATACATGGAAATGTTTAAGCGTGACCTGTCCCGCATCAATGATATATATGAGAGAATGAATTATTGCCCGCTTGGTGCGGGTGCCCTTGCAGGTACCACCTACCCGCTTGACAGAGAGCTTACTGCATCACTTCTTAACTTTAAGGGACCTACCTTAAACAGTATGGATTCCGTATCGGACAGAGATTATGTAATTGAAATGCTGTCCGCATTTTCAACTATTATGATGCACCTGTCAAGATTTTCGGAGGAAATTATCATCTGGAATTCAAACGAGTACCAGTTTGTGGAGCTAGATGACTCTTACAGCACAGGCAGCTCCATTATGCCGCAAAAGAAAAATCCTGACATTGCAGAGCTTGTCCGCGGCAAAACGGGACGTGTCTATGGTGCCCTGACATCCATACTCACAACCATGAAGGGAATTCCTCTTGCCTATAACAAGGATATGCAGGAGGACAAGGAGCTTACCTTTGATGCAATTGACACGGTAAAGGGATGCCTTGCACTTTTTACAGGCATGGTTTCCACCATGAAGCTGAATAAGCCTGCCATGGAGGTCAGTGCCAAAAACGGCTTTACCAATGCCACTGATGCGGCTGACTACCTTGTCAATCATGGTGTACCATTCAGGGACGCCCATGGTATCGTCGGTCAGCTTGTCCTTTACTGCATTGACAAGGGAATATCCTTAGATGATATGAGCATCGGGGAATATAAGGCTATCAGCCCTGTATTTGAGGATGACATCTATCAGGCTATCAGCCTTACGGAATGTGTAAATAAGCGGAACACCATCGGTGCTCCGGGTGCCGAGGCAATCGACCATGTAATTCAAATCAATGAAGCATTTTTAGAAAATCTAAGCTAGGAGGAAAATGACATTGAACAATACAACAAAGCAAAAATACGAGCTTGCAAAAAGAATGTTAAAGGGAAAAATTGAAATAGACGAGGTTGCACTTATGACAGGTCTGTCTGAGGACGTGCTAAAGGAGTTAAAGGAGGAGGTTGTACCTGAAAACCGCGATGTGGAGATACTGAAAAATCTCGACACTGTTGATTTGGATATCGGACAAATTCTCTATGATGATTTCCCTGATGAGGAAATTGACTCGGAGGAGTGAAATATCATTCCCCCCCGAAGTTGGGGGAATCTTATACCTTCCACTTATATTTTTGTATATCAACACATGTTTCATTTTTAAATGAGATTCCCTCATGTTCCAGTAATTTCTTCTGCTCCGTAAAATATGGTGCTATTCTCCCATTACAGTTTACAACCCTATGGCAGGGATATTGTCCATAAAATTCTGACAGACTAAGTATTTTGCCAATTAAACGGGAGTTTTTCGGTTTTCCTGCTAAAGATGCAATTTGCCCATAAGTTGCAACTGTCCCCTCTGGTATTTCTTCAACAATGGAAAAGACCAAATAAATCAAATCATCATTTAATACCTTATTCATTATGTTGCTACTCCTAATTCCCGTTTCATTCCGTATCCTCCCCGGTTTACCCGTCTGTTCATATCAACTATTTTTCTTTGTCTCCAATAACTCCGGCATTAACCCTATTCTTTCTTGTTTTAAGAACACATGTTCTTTTTTGTATAATAGCATAGTTCCCGCAATATTTCAACATCTGTTTTAGAAAAATTTTTTTCATTATACAGTTATATGTATCATATTTACTTTAAGTTGTTTTCGTTAAAGCTGGCAGACAATGGAGAAACAATAACATGAATTACTTCACGTTAAGGTAAAAAATGCCATGCCAAAAAATGAATAGAAACTACCTCAAATGTAAATCCTTTACAGTATAAAAATTACTGTAGGAGGAATACAAGATGGCACTTAACAAGGTAATTATCTGTGGGGTGAATACATCAAAGCTCCCCTTACTGAGCAACGAAGAAAAGGAAGCTTTATTTGAGCGGATCGACCAGGGTGATATGGAGGCAAGAGAGCAATTCATAAGAGGAAACTTAAGGCTTGTGCTAAGTGTAATACAACGGTTTGTAGGTAATAACAATGAAAGTGCGGATGATTTATTTCAGGTTGGCTGTGTGGGACTTATTAAAGCGATTGATAACTTTGACCGATCGCTGGAGGTAAAATTTTCCACATACGCAGTGCCGATGATAATAGGGGAATGCAGGCGTTATTTACGGGACAATAATAGCATACGGGTATCGCGTTCTTTAAGAGACCTGGCATACAAGGCTATCTATGCAAGGGAAATGCTCACAAAAAAATTTGACAGGGAGCCTACCATAGAAGAAATTGCAAATGAAATAGATATTCCAAAGGAACATGTTGTAATTGCCATGGATGCCATCGCAACTCCCATGTCGTTAAATGAACCTGTATATCAGGAGGGGCAGGATGTTCTCTATCTGATGGATCAGGTAAGTGATAAGAAAAATAAAGAAGAAAACTGGATTGAAAATATTTCACTACGGGAAGCTATGAAAAAACTGGATGACAGAGAATACAACATAATAAAGCTTAGATTTTTTGAGGGAAAAACGCAGACAGAGGTGGCTGATGAAATTTCCATATCCCAGGCACAGGTCAGCCGACTGGAAAAAAATGCTTTAAAATCAATGCGGAATTATTTGAAATAGACGATAGAAATTTATTAAAAATAAAAGTGTAGAGCCCAATGACTTTACACTTTTATTTTGTTTAAATTAAATAATTTTGTTATGCAGTGTGCACGTTTCATTTGCTTTTACTACACCCCAGCCAGCATACTCTCCTTAACCTCATAAAGTTTTTTTGACAAGTCAACGTAATGGGTGTGTGGATTTTCGTACCTCTGCTCCTCCTCCCAAACAAGCTTATCAAGCTGGTATGCGACAAAATCTTTTATTTGCTTAAGTGGCGGTTTTTTGTAAACAAGTGTGCCATCCTTGAATACCGGTACATGAAGCTCCTTAACGTCAACATTCTCAAACTTCATTTTTTTCCATGGTTTGATTGGGTCAACATAAGAATACGGCTTTGTCACATCAACCTCCTCATCATAAAAGGTGAGCAAATCAGCAAGCCCGTAGCCTGTCTCCTTGCTGTATATTCTCCAAAGCTTCTTTCTGCCCGGATTTGTTATTTTATCAACATTTTCTGATATTTTAATTTTGGGAACAAATTCTCCCTTGTCATTTTGAACTGCTGCAAGCTTATATACACCGCCAAATACAGGGTCTGACTTGGATGTAATCATGCGTTCCCCCACACCGTAAGAGTCAATTTTTGCACCCTGCTTTTGAAGTGATTTTATGAGAAATTCATCTATGCTGTTGGACACGACAATCTTACAGTCCTGCATGTTTTCTGCATCAAGCCTTTTCCTGAGCTTCTTGGAAAAATATGCCAAATCACCACTATCAATTCTCACACCCTTAAGCCGCTTCCCCATTGGTTCCAGTACCTCGTGGGCAACCCGGACTGCATTTTCCACTCCACTCTTTACTATGTCGTAGGTATCTATGAGAAGGACGCAGTTATCAGGATAAACCTCGGCATATGCCTTAAATGCCTCATACTCTGAATCAAAAAATTGTATCCAGCTATGTGCCATGGTTCCTATGGCAGGTATCTGAAACATTTGGTCTGCAATGACAGTTGCCGTTGCGTCTGCTCCGCCAATGTAAGCAGCTCTTGCACCATAAATGGCAGCATCTCCTCCATGTGCCCTCCTTGCCCCAAATTCCATTACAATGGAGCCTGCATCCTTTGCAGCCCTGCATATTCTTGATGCCTTGGTTGCGATTAACGATTGAAAATTGATAGTAAGGAGAAGCATGGTCTCAATCAGCTGTGCCTCAATTACAGGTGCAGTTACCGTCACAATCGGAGTATTCGGATAACATATGGTTCCTTCCGGAACTGCATCTATGCTTCCCGTAAATTTGAAGTCTGAAAGGTATTCCAAAAAGTCCTCTGAAAACTCTCCTTTTCCTCTGAGGTAGCTTATATCCTCGTCGGTAAATTTCATATTCTGTATATAGTCAATCAACTGCTCCAGTCCTGCTGCCACAACAAAGCCGCCATCGTCAGGATTTTTTCTGTAAAACATATCAAAAACGACAACCTTATCCTTAAACCCATGATGAAAATAACCATTGGACATGGTAAGCTCATAATAATCCATAAGCATTGTCAAATTTCTCATTATCCGCATACCTCCTTAAATATATCCTCTGGCGTCACGGCAAAGCATGTAGCTCCCTGTGCTTCCAGAAAATCCCTATCCCGAAAGCCCCACAAAACAGTGATACAGTTTACTCCCGTATTTCGTGCCGTCGCCATATCCACCTCTGAATCGCCTACATAGACCGCATCGGCTTTTTCGGCCCCAAGCTTTTTTAATGCCAGCTCGCAGGAATCAGGTGCAGGCTTTCTGTTAAGCCCTGGTTCATCTCCTATGGCAACCTCAGCCAGTCCGTCAAAATATTTTTCCCAAAGCATGGCAACTGCACTGCTGACCTTATTTGATACAATTGCCATTTTTATTCCGTGCTGCTTCAGCCGCTCCATAAGTGCTATGACGCCATCATAAGGCTTGGTCAAATCCTGATTATGTTTATCATAATGCTCCTTAAACAGCTTAAATGCCACATCAAACTCCTCAGCACTTATCCCCTTCGGCGATGAAAGCTCCATCAGTCTCTTAATTCCATTTCCAAGAAAAAGCCTTACCTCCCGTTTCTCCCTTAACGGCCAATTCATTTTTTCCATTGCATAATTGACGCTTGCCGTAAGATCATCCAGTGTATCTAACAGGGTTCCGTCTAAATCAAATAATACAGCCTTGTATCCCATCTTTCTGCCTCCTGTACCCTTGTACTGATGCCATAAACGCTTAGCTTTGCATGGCTCTTTTCGCACGCATACGCTGTGTCGGGTCCAGTATCTTCTTTCTGATTCGTATGGACTTTGGTGTTATTTCCAAAAGCTCGTCCGTATCTATGAAATCCAGTGCCTGTTCTAGACTTAATATCTTAGGCGGCGTCAGCTTTAACGCTTCGTCAGAGCCGGAAGCTCTTGTATTGGTGAGCTGTTTCTTTTTACATACATTTACTTCTATGTCCTCTGACTTTCCGCACTGTCCTACCACCATTCCGCCGTAAACCTGCTCACCCGGACCGATGAATAAGGTTCCTCTTTCCTGTGCATTAAACAGACCATATGTGATTGACTCACCTGACTCATACGCAATCAGTGAACCCTGGCTTCTGTAGCTCATATCACCCTTATATATTTCATATCCGTCAAATATCGTGTTTATGATTCCATTTCCCTTGGTTGCCGTCATGAAATCGCCCCTGAACCCAATCAGCCCACGTGACGGAATGGAAAACTCCAGCCTCGTCGTACCATTTCCCGTAGGTGCCATTCCCTGAAGCTCACCCTTACGGTTATTCAGCATATTGATAACCGTTCCTGCAAATTCATCAGGCACATCAATAACCGCTATTTCAAACGGCTCAAGCTTCTTTCCCTTCTCGTCTTCCTTGTAGATAACCTCCGCCTTACTTACGGCAAATTCATATCCCTCTCTCCTCATATTTTCTATGAGCACGGAAAGGTGAAGCTCGCCACGTCCTGATACCTTGAAGCTCTCTGTCGTATCCGTCTCCTCAACCCGTAAGGAAACATCCGTGTTAAGCTCCCGAAACAGTCTGTCCCTGATATGTCTTGATGTTACAAACTTTCCTTCCTTTCCCGCAAGCGGAGAATCATTTACCATAAAATGCATTGCAATCGTAGGCTCTGATATTTTCTGGAACGGTATCGCCTCAGGATTTTCAGGTGAGCATATCGTATCACCAATGTGCAGCTCTGATATACCTGAAATGGCGACAATGGAACCGATGGAGGCTTCATTTACCTCAACCTTATTCAATCCCTCAAACTCGTAAAGCTTTCCAATCTTAACCTTTACCTTTTTGTCAGGCTCATGTGCATTTACGATAACCGCCTCCTGATTCAGCTTGAGGCATCCGTTATCCACCTTGCCGACACCGATACGTCCCACATACTCATTGTAATCAATTGTACTGATGAGAACCTGCGTGCCTGCGTCAGGGTCACCGCAAGGTGCAGGAATGTAATTAATAATTGTCTCAAAAAGAGGCTTCATATCCGTTCCTGCTTCGTCCGCTGAAAAGGATGCAACTCCTGATTTTGCCGATGCATACACAAACGGACAGTCAAGCTGTTTTTCATTTGCATCCAGCTCAAGGAGCAGCTCAAGCACCTCCTCCTCTACCTCAGACGGTCTTGCCTCAGGACGGTCTATTTTATTGATGCAGACTATAACATTTAAGTCAAGCTCCAACGCTTTCTTAAGCACAAACTTTGTCTGTGGCATTGCCCCCTCAAAAGCATCCACAACAAGTATGACTCCGTTTACCATCTTTAATACACGCTCAACCTCACCGCCGAAATCTGCGTGTCCCGGAGTGTCAATGATATTTATTTTTACATCTCCGTAAGTAACGGCGGTATTTTTGGACAGGATTGTAATTCCACGCTCCCGTTCTATGTCATTGGAGTCCATAACCCGCTCTGCCACTTCCTGATTTTCACGGAACACACCGCTCTGCTTCAAGAGCTCGTCGACCAATGTTGTTTTACCGTGGTCAACGTGTGCGATAATAGCTACATTTCTTACATCTTCTCTAGTTACTTTCATAATGTCTTACCTCTTTTTTATATATTGTTACCTTAACTGAATAGCTCCATAATTCCCGATGCCACATCCAGCTTGCCAGCCTTAGAGCCGGTGCGTCCTGCCGATGCATTCTCGGTAAAGTCTGTTTTTCCTGCCCCTGCCCGCATTGTCGTGACCGGTGCCATCCAGATTTTTCCTGTTCCCCTATATACATTTACAAGACCTTCGCCTGAAACTGCGGAACCAATCAGACTCTTTCCTGATTTTTCCACCGTAAATTCCAGACTGCCCGACCATGCAATTGCCATATTTCCGTCAATCTTCATAACATCGTTTTGAAGGTCTATCTCTATAATCTCCTCCATCGGAACAATACTTTCCAGTGCAGCATAGCCTGCTCCCTGAAGGGAAAGATTAAATAATCCCTCGCCTCCTAACACTGCGGAGGATACGTTGCTTCTCGCAACTACCTTTTGTCCCACCGTGTTGTCACATGCAAGGAACAGCCCGTCATCAAGAACCACGCCCCCATTCCACTGTGACACATCTATCAGCAGTATATGCCTGTATGTAGGCTCAAGCATCATCTGTCCTTCTCCCACGTACACCGGCTTAATCGTTGTCTCGCCCGTAACCTTTGATGAAACAAATTTACCGAAAAAATCTCCCACGCCCTTAACGCCTGTTGTCATTTGGACATTTCCGCTCATCCACTGCATGGCTCCTGCCTGTATAGTATAACCATTTCCGTTCAAATTAAGAAGAAGCTGCTTCCTGTTCACATTCATTTGTGCACAGTAATATTCCATTCTTGATGCAGCCGCAGAAACACTCATATCCCTGGCATACTGCAAAACCTGCATACCGCCAAGACTGCTTGTCACGACGATATTCTGGTTATTTAAATAGCTTTGATATACCATTGTTTCTCCTCCTATGCCGTAGGTGCCATCAATATTGTACCTGTACCGCGGTATACATTTACAAGTCCCTCACCGGATGCAGCTGAGCCTATCAGGCTTTTGCCTGACTTTTCCACCGTAAAATCAAGGGAGGATGACCATGCAACTGCCATATTTCCATCAATTTTCACAACATCATTCTGGAGATTAAACTGTATAAGCTCCGCCTGTGGAACCGGGCTTTCCAATACGGCAATTCCCTGACCGTTCAGGCTTAAATTGAAAAGACCCTCTCCTCCCAAAACAGCAGATGAAAGATTTTTTCTTGATACAACCTTATGCTGAAGTGTGCTGTCACTCGCAAGAAACAGTCCGTCATCCAAAACGATGCTTCCTCCCCAGCTTCCAACATCAAGAAGGATAATATGCTTATATGTAGGCTCTAACATCAGCAGTCCCTGTCCGCCATACTCAGGCTTAACACCCGACTCGCCTGTAACGGCTCCGCCGACCATCTTACCAATGAAGTTTCCCACTCCCTTAATTCCGCTGGACATCTGTACATTTCCCAGCATCCACTGCATGGCTCCTGCCTGCACCGTACATCCCGTGTTATTTAACTCAACCAAAACCTGTCTCTTTCTCACATTCATTGTGGCAGCAAAATATGCCATCTCAGCCCCCTGTGGAGAAACAGATAAGTCCCTTGCATGCTCAAAAACCTTGTATTGACCTAACTGTGCAATACATGTCATATTCTGGTTATCATAAAAATTATTTAACTGAAACATTGAAAATCCTCCCTGAAAAATTTGTCTTACCCACTGCTTTTTTTATCATTTTGGCAGATAAACAGTCACATTATATCACCGCTTCACCTATTTGTCAGCTACCTGCTGTGAAGATATATTAAAAGAACTGAAACATCCGCCGGCGACACTCCTGATATCCGGGATGCCTGTCCGATTGATACCGGTCTTACCTCACTTAATTTCTGCCGTGCCTCCTTTCTCAGATTTGATACCTCATCGTAGTTGATATCCTTCGGAATCAACTTCCGTTCAAGCTTTTTAAACTGTTCCACCTGCTGCTTCTGTCTCGTTATATACCCCTCATATTTGATGGCAATATTAATCTGCTCTACAATGTCATCGTCCAGTTGAACAGACATATCCCTATCCGTATCAAGCTCCCTTACAAGCTCATAGCTAAGCTCGGGTCTCCGTATCAGCTCACCGAGAGAAACTGCCGTTTTGAGCGGTGCACTGTTATGCCCTTCAAGAAATGCCTGCGTCCTGCTGCCTGCACCTATCATCACGGAATTTACACGTGCTATCTCATCATGGATAAGCTTTCTTTTTCTTGTAAACTTCCTGTATCGTTCCTCATCAATCAGACCGATTTCATGTCCGATATCCGTAAGCCTTAAATCTGCATTGTCCTGCCGCAGCAGCAATCTGTACTCAGCTCTTGAGGTCATCATTCTGTATGGCTCATGTGTCTCCTTTGTCACAAGGTCATCAATCAACACGCCTATATATGCCTGCGAACGGTCAAGGCATATGGCATCCCTGCCCTGCAGTTTTCTCGCCGCATTTATGCCTGCCATCAGCCCTTGGGCTGCTGCCTCCTCATATCCTGAGCTTCCATTTATCTGCCCTGCCGCAAACAGTCCGTCTATGTCCTTAAATTCCAGATTACTGTTTAAATTGATTGCATTGATACAGTCGTACTCAATCGCATATGCATTTCTTATTATCTTTACATGCTCAAGCCCTGCCACCGTCCGTATCATTGCGTACTGCACATCCTCAGGTAATGAGGAGGACATTCCGCCCATATACATTTCATTTGTAAATTCGCCCTCAGGCTCAATAAAAATCTGGTGCCTGTCCTTATCAGGAAATTTCATGACCTTATCCTCAATGGAAGGACAATACCTTGGACCCGTTCCCTCAATAAAGCCTGAAAAAAGCGGCGAACGGTCTATATTATCCTTAATGATTTTGTGCGTTTCCTCATTGGTGTAGGTCAGCCAACAGGATATCTGTTCACGTGCTATGTCCGACGCCTGATTGGTAAATGAAAACGGAACAATTTGTGCATCGCCCTTTTGCTCCTCCATCTTTGTAAAATCAATCGTTTTCTTATCCAGCCTCGCAGGTGTTCCCGTCTTAAATCTCCGCAGACCAATTCCCGCTTCTGACATGGAGTCAGACAAACCGTTCGCAGCCATCAGCCCATTTGGTCCTGTGTGGTTCACCACGTCACCATAAATGCACCTTGCCTTAAGATATGTTCCCGTGGCAAGTATCACTGCCTTACAGTGGTATACCGCACCGGAAAATGTCTTCACACCGCAAATCTGTTTTTTGCCGTCTTTCTTTTCATACAAAAGCTCCGTAACCTCAGCCTGTCTCAATGTAAGCCGCTCCGTACACTGCAAGGTCAGCCTCATATGCTTTGTATATTCCACCTTATCTGCCTGTGCACGGAGGGAATGAACCGCAGGTCCTTTTGAGACATTGAGCATTTTCGACTGTATATAGGTTTTATCGATATTTTTTCCCATCTCTCCGCCAAGGGCATCTATTTCCCTTACAAGGTGTCCCTTAGAGCTACCGCCGATGTTCGGATTACACGGCATCATTGCAATGCTGTCCATACTGATTGTAAATAATATGGTTTCAAACCCCATTCTTGCTGCCGCAAGTGCTGCCTCACAGCCTGCATGTCCCGCACCGACAACGGCAATGTCATAATCCTCTTCAATATATGTATTACCCATAATCTATATTACCTTTCTGATTTTCACCTTGTCCATTATATAGCTTAAACCAAAAACAATCAAGAAAAAGGCATCTGGAAACCTGTTACATGTAAAATATAGCATGAATTAACATATCCAAATATAATTTTTTGTGGTATACTCCGTTTAGATTATGTTTCGTTCAAGACAGGAGGCAGATTATGTCAGATACAATTGCAGCGATTGCCACGGGAATGGGCAGCTCCGGTATCGGTATTATAAGAATAAGCGGACCAAATGCTCTTTCCATTGCAGATACGCTTTTTAAACCATCCGTCCGAAAAAAGAGGCCTTCACAAATGACATCCTACACGGCTGCCCTCGGACACATTGTTTACGATGGCAGACTATACGATGAAACCATCTGTCTCGTCATGAAAGCACCACATTCATACACGACGGAAGATACAGTTGAGTTTGACTGTCACGGAGGCGTGGTTGTGCTAAAACAAATTCTTGACCTCGTAATACGCATGGGAGCCCGCCCTGCAGCACCGGGCGAATTTACCAAACGAGCATTTTTAAATGGACGCATTGATATGTCACAGGCGGAATCCGTAATGGATCTGATACACTCAAAAAATGAAATGGCAGTTGCTGCATCCATGAGACAGATTACGGGAGAGCTGCGTGATGTTATTACAAAATTAAGAGAAGAAATTTTATATAACATTGCGTTTATTGAATCTGTCCTTGATGACCCTGAAAACTACTCCTTCGAGGACTTTTCATCCGCATTCAAAATCACTGTTGATAAGTTGTTGACAACTGTAAATAAGCTCATAGAATCAAGCACTTCAGGGCGTATTATGACAGAAGGCATACGCACTGTTATATTAGGTCGTCCTAACGTCGGTAAATCATCCGTACTCAACATGCTTCTAGGCGTGGAGCGTGCCATTGTAACTGACATAGCAGGCACGACCAGAGACACCCTTGAGGAATCTGTCAACATCGACGGAATCACGCTAAATATCGTAGATACAGCGGGAATCCGGGACACGGATGACGTGGTTGAACGCATTGGCGTGGACCGTGCAATTGCCAATATTAAGGATGCTGATTTAATATTATTTATCGTTGACGGCTCCACCAAATTAAACGCAAATGACTACAAAATCATCGATGCCATAAAGAGCAAAAAAGTCATTACCCTGGTGAACAAAAAGGACTTGGGCATTGTTGTGGATAACATGTTGATAAGTTCCAAAATCAAATCTGAAATCCTTGAAATATCAGCAAAAGACGGTACAGGAAAGGACAAGCTCCACGACCTTTTGAAGACGATGTTTTTTGAGAATGGTATCAATTATAATGACCAGATTTATATCACCAACGCACGGCACAGAGCATTGCTGAATCGTGCCGCATCAAGTCTTATGGCTGTGATTGACAGCATAAACAACAATATGAGCGAGGACATGTATACCATAGACCTGATGGCAGCGTATGAAAGTCTTGGCAAAATCATAGGCGAGGAGCTTGAGGACGATCTTATCAATAAAATATTTAAAGAATTCTGCATGGGAAAATAAGGGGAAGGGTCCCCTAAACAGCGGTAACCCGCAACTACACATAACCAAGGTTATGATATAAAATGTGCCTATCAAGGCGGGCGGGCGAACGTGCTATGCCTCCTCTGAGTTATTTGGGAGGTGGTTTTATGAGTACATATGAAGAATTTATGATTATCTTAACCACTGCGTTACTGATTGTCGCTATTCTGAACATGAAAAATAAAAAATAGCCGTTCTGCTCTGGTAAAGTAAACGACTATTTTTTAGCTATATACAAGCCAGGGGAGGCGACCACGACTCGCCTGTCCGTCCGTCTTGATAGTTATATTATATACTTTGGCTTTCTTATTTGTCAAGCTTCTGCACCCATAAATTGCACCGGTGCAGTTGGTGATAATTTGTCACCAACTGAAAAATGAAATCTTATAATAGAGGAGAAAACAAAAATGAATATCAATCTTATCGAGACAATAATTGGGGTATTATTTGGAATCACTTTATCTGTAACTGCTATTGTGGGCGGTATTCAGACTCTTGTCAAATTAAAGAAAAGCAAGAAAGCTGATTTTATGGGTGGTGCGGTAAATTCAGAAGAAGAACCAAAAAAAACAGCCTTCAGCGTTATTCTAACTATAATTTATTGGGGAATATTTATCTATGGCATTTATATTATTGCAGGCAACATAAACTACAGCTTTAACTCTGAATTCTACTCTGAGAAGCTTGAAGAGCTTACTGACAACATCATGTACTACACGCATTTCTGTTTTTTCGGTGTTTCCGCCATTATTATGATTATTACGGGTATTTACCGGCAGTTAAAAATGGTAAAGCAGCAGGCACTTATCCCTGAAGCCCAGTTACAGACCTATTTAAATGAGAAAAAAAACAACCAGATAATGCTTGCTTGCGGTGCAGTAATCCTTTTGGTAACTATCGTTATATTGGTTTACAATAATTGTAACAAGCATTTTTACTAAGCACCACCATGGCAGCGTAATGCAATACCTCAAATTTTTCAGGTGCAATCCTGTCAAGTAATGCAATATGCTCCTGTTCCCACAGTGCAAGCTCCTCCTTGGAAAGAGACGCACCAATTCCCCTGCACGCTTTCATGCGTCCATGCCAGCTTTCTTTTGTAAACGGAACAAATAAATCATATTCCTCATGGAAGTCCACGTTGAAAATTTGTTTCGCAATATCAGGTAGCCATATCGGCTTTCTTGTTTCACCTGCACCTGTCCAATTTGGACTGTACTTTAAAACCAGCTCCTCACTGGCTCCCGCAATGGTATCCTCAAACGGCAGCCATGCCATATATAATATTACAAGCTTTCCGTCATCCTTTAACATTTTTGCAAGTAACGGCATAACCCTTTCATGGTCAAAGTACCAGAAGCACTGGCAGGCGGTTATCACATCAAAGGATGCCTTCGGAAAGTCCATCTGTTCCGTGCTTACAGCTTGAAAATCTATGTCCATACCTGCCTTATCTGCAAGGATTTTAGCCTGCTCAATCTGCTCCCTGGAAATATCTGTTCCCGTCCATGCTGCACCATAGCGATATAAATTTCTAGGCAAAACTCCCGTACCTGTTCCGATATCGAGTACAGTCTGCCCCTTAACACATAACCCCTTTTCTACGATTTTCCTATAGAATAATTCAGGGTAAATATCTCTATACCTTGCATATTCTTCTGAAACCCTGCCCCAGTCAAATGCTTTTCCCTTATCGATTCTGATATCTTGTATTTCCAATTATAAATCCCCTCTTTTAACCCCATAAATCCCATCAATGTGCAAACTGTGCATGATACAAATTACTGTAAAATCCATTCATTGCAAGCAGCTCCTTGTGCGAGCCTTTCTCGATTATGTTACCATCCTTCATTACAAGGATAATATCCGCTTCCCGTATTGTGGAGAGTCTGTGGGCTACGATAAAGCTGGTTCTGCCCTCCATCATTTTATTGAATGCCTTTTGAATTCTGATTTCCGTTCTCGTATCTATGGAGGAGGTTGCCTCATCAAGTATCAGCATCGGCGGCATAAGAAGCATAACCCTTGTGATACAAAGAAGCTGCTTCTGACCTTGGGACAGATTGCCTCCATCCTCTGTTATCACCGTGTCATACCCTTGTGGAAGCCTCTTTATGAAGCTGTGGGAATGTGCCTTCTTTGCAGCCTCTATGATTTCCTCATCCGTTGCGTCAGGCTTTCCATATGCAATGTTTTCCTTTATGGTTCCTGATTTCAGCCATGTTTCCTGAAGCACCATGCCATATCCGCCACGCAGCGATTCTCTTGTTATGTGCTTAATATTTGTTCCGTCTACTGCAATGCTTCCGCTGTCCACATCATAAAATCTCATAAGCAGATTAATCAGTGTACTTTTTCCACACCCCGTCGGACCGACAATTGCTACCCTCATACCTGGCTTTACGTCAAGGCTTAAGTCTGTAATCAACTCCTTGTCAGGCACATAAGAAAATGCAACATTTTCTATCTTAATTTCACCTGATGGCTTCTTGAGTACGACTGCATCCGCATCGTCAGGAATTTCACATGCTTCATCTATCAGCTCAAATACTCTTGCTGCACAGGCAATTGCATTTTGCAGCTCCGTTATAACATTTGATATTTCATTAAATGGCTTCGTGTACTGGTTTGCATAGCTAAGGAAGCAGGTAAGCTGTCCGATGGAAAGCCCGCCCTTGATTGCAATTAACGCACCAATGATACCTACCGCAGTATATACCAGACTGTTTACAAATCTTGTAGCTGGATTTGTTATGGATGAATAAAATGTGGCATTCATGCTGTCCTTTTCCAGCTTATCATTGATAACCTCAAACCGTTCTAACGCATCATCCTCATACCCAAATGCCTGCACAATTTTCTGTTGTCCCACCATCTCGTCAATCAGCGATGTAATTTCCCCTCTTGTCTCTGACTGGTCACGGAACAGCCTGTAAGTCCTCTTTGCAATAAACGCTGCCACAAACAATGATACAGGGGTCAAAACTACCACCACAAGGGCAATCGGTACATTGATAAGCAGCATAAATATCAGCGTTCCTGCTATCGTTACAATACCCGTAAAAAGCTGGGTAAAGCCCATAAGCAATCCATCCGCAAACTGGTCGATATCAGAAACAATTCTGCTGACAATATCACCGTGCTTGTGGGAATCAATATAGGCAAGCGGCAGTTCCTGCAAATGACAAAACGCCTCATTTCTCACATCCCTGACTACATTGTAGGTAATATGGTTATTTATAATATTCATTAACCACTGTGCCACAACCGTTACTGCAATTACGATAATAAATGTTTTGATAATTTCTTTTATACCATCAAAATCCACGTTAGCAGGACCGATGATAAGGTCGATGGCATTACCTGTTAAAATTGGAGCATACAATGTTGCTGCCACCGATATTGCTGCACATACAAAGGACAGCACAACGAGAAAGCCATACCGCCTGATATGCTTTAGTATCCTTCCGAGTACAGCCTTATTTCCATAATTTTTTTTGTCATTTGCCTTTTTATTTCCAGCCATTATGCCATCACCCCGCCTTTTACCGTGATATTTACCTGTTCCTTCTGTTCCTCATCCTTCGCCTTATTTTGTGAAGAACAGATTTCCTGATAAACCTCACAGGACTGAAGTAACTCCTCATGGGTACCTATGCCCACAACGCATCCGTCATCCAGAACAACGATTTTGTCAGCATACATAATGGACGAGGACCGCTGAGATACAATAAAAACCGTCATATTGTCCGTTTTTTCCTTTATGGACATACGTAAAGCCGCATCCGTTGCGTAATCAAGTGCAGAGGAGCTATCGTCCAGTATCAGTATTTCAGGCTTCTTTACCAGTGCCCTTGCTATTGTAAGACGCTGTTTCTGACCACCCGAAAGATTTTTTGCCCCCTGGTTAAGCATGAATTTTATTCCGCCCTCTTTTTCCTGCACAAAATCCTTTGCCTGGGCGATATCAAGTGCAAGATTGATTTCCTCGTTACTTGCATCCGCCTTTCCCCATCTCATGTTATCCTCAATTGTTCCCGAAAAAAGCACTGCCTTTTGCGGTACGATACCTATTTTGTCAATGAGTGTCTCCTTCGGATATTCCTTAACGTCTATACCATCTATAAGAACCTGTCCCTCCGTACAGTCATAAAATCTTGGTATCAGATTTACAAATGTACTTTTACCTGAGCCTGTACCTCCGATAATGCCGATGGTATCTCCCTTTTTCACTATAAGATTAACGCCCTCTATGGATGGCTCCTTTGCATTCTTGTAGGTAAGCCCTGCGTTGACAAACTGGACCTTGACATTTTCTGCGTGTTTCCCGCTTTTGCTGCCTTCCTTATCAGCTCCCACAGCATCAGGGTATACCTGCGAACTGTTTGTGAGAAGCACCTGACTGACACGGTTTGCACTTGCTACCGCCTTTGTCTCCGTCACAATCAGGTTTGCCAGCTTTACAAGCTCCACAAGTATCTGTGACATATAATTTACAAGTGCATAGACGGAGCCCTGCAAAATAAATCCGTCAGCAACACGCCCCGCACCCTTCCATATAATTGCCACAATGGAAAGATTAATAACTGCATACGTAAGTGGATTTAAAAAGGATGAAATCTTTCCAACAAAAATCTGCTCCTTTGTCAATCCCTCTGTCCGTTCACAAAACAGCGTCTTTTCATTTTCCTCCTGATTAAATGCCCGTATCACCCTGACACCCGAAAGATTTTCCCTTGTTGATAACAAAACCTGGTCAAGCCTTGCCTGAACCTTTCTATACAACGGTATTGTAATCATCATAATACCAAACACAATTACAATAAGCACAGGCAGGGTAACCAAAAATACCCTTGCCACATGGGCGTCAACCGTAAACGCCATAATCGTGGCACCAAATACAATAAACGGAGACCGCATAAACAGTCTTAGAAACATATTAACACCTGTCTGTATCTGGTTGACGTCACTTGTCATTCTCGTTATGAGGGTAGACGAACCAATCTCATCAATCTCTGTATAGGACAAGGTCTCAATATGCTGAAACAAATCCCGCCTCAGCTCTTTTCCAAATCCCATTGCAGTTTTTGCCGAAAAATACTGGGCTGTAATGGAGCAGACAAGCCCGATAATTCCAAGTCCAATCATAAGCAGTGCCATTTTGTAAATATACGGCGTATTATTATTTTTTATACCAATATCAATAATGTTTGCCATTACGAGGGGAACCAGCAGTTCAAAGCTTGCCTCAAGCATTTTAAACAGCGGTGCAAGCACTGCCTTAATTTTGTAATTCTTAAAATATTTCATCAGTTCTTTCATGCCAATATGCTCCGTTCTTTTTGAACACATAAATAAAAATCTCATTTAGTTGACATTATATTTAACATCACTTAAACTAAAATTATACACCTTTTTCCATTTTATGGAAAGTGTATATCCAAATAATATGTAACACTTATTATTAATATTGAAGGGACGATTTATGTAATGAAAAACAAAAACGATAAAGAATTAGACGAACTGACAGTTACCATGACACTGGAAGACGGTACGGAGCTTGAATGTGATGTAATTGCCAAGTTTCCTGTGAGCGACAAGGACTATATTGCACTTCTCCCCAAAACACCTGTTGAGGGCTACGATGCGGATGAAGTATTTTTATACCGTTTAACAGAGCTTGGTGGTGACGATATTGAGCTTACTCCAATCGAAGATGATGATGAATACGAGGCAGCAGCCGATGCCTTCGATGAAATGCTTGACGAAGCGGAATTTAACGAACTATCGCAGAACAAAGCGTCTTCGACGCTGTAGTTCGAATCCTAGCAGGCTCCGTAAGGAGCGTGCCTTATAGGAAATTCAAAGGAATTTTCTATAAGGCTAAAAAGGGCTGTCGCCCCTCTTACTGCGACAGCCCTTTTACATTTTATAATAGGTGCTTAATCAGCTCTTCACTGCTTTGTGGTGACAAATACGCCGGAGCAATATCAAACACAGTCTTACAGCCTGTTACGCCCTCACAGCTTAATCTGTATGCCGCCCTTGCATATGCAACGATAACCGATGCCGTAAATTCAGGATTAGAATCCAGCTTGATGCTGTACTCAATCACATGTGAATTTTCTTCCTTCCAGCCTGTTTTTCCACTTCTGATTACAAAACCGCCATGTGGAATACCACTATGGTTTTTCCGAAGCTCCTCCTCGGTAATAAAATGAACCGTTGTATCATAGTCAGCAAAATAGTTTGGCATATTTTTGATATCAGCCTCTATTTTTACCTTGTCAGCTCCCCGAGCAGCAACAACAAAACATTCCCTTGTATGCTTTTGTCTCGTTGTAAGCTCAGGGTTTGCCCCGCTTCTTACCAGCTCAAGTGCCTCAGGAACAGGAACCGTGTACTGCTTTCCATCCAAAACGCCTTCCACACGTCTTATGGCATCGGAATGTCCCTGACTGACACCCTTTCCCCAAAATGTATAATCTGTTCCGTTCGGAAGAATTGCATTTGCATACAATCTGTTTAAGGAAAACATGCCAGGATCCCAGCCCACGGAAATAATCCCAAGCTTTCCTGACTGCTTTGCCGCTGCATCTACATTTGCAAAATGCTCAGGTATATTTGCGTGTGTGTCAAAGCTGTCAATTACATTAAAATATTTTGCATATTCCTTTGTCTGCTTTGGCAAATCAGTTGCACTTCCTCCACAAAGAATCAACACGTCAATTTCATCCTTGTGGCTGACTGCCTCGTCAGCAGAATATACAGGCACTCCCTCCGTAAGAATAGAAAGCGTCGCAGGCTCTCTCCTTGTAAAGACTGCCGCAAGCTCCATGTCATCATTTTGTTTGATGGCACATTCAATTCCCTTTCCGAGATTTCCATAACCCATAATACCAATTCTAATACTCATTGTTCCATGTCCCTTCCTTTTCGTCTTACAATTACCTATTTGAATTCTACAACAATATTCAAGTCGTCATTTTCCGTTGCCGCATAACAAGCTCCGCCAAGACGCATGACAAACTGCTTTACAATGGCAAGCCCAAGCCCTGTATTTCCCTTTTGTCTTGAGATATCATATGTGTAGAACTCGTCAAAAATATGGTTCATGTCAAGATTAGAACATATTAGTTTATTTGTAAATACAATCTTTAAAATTTCTTCATTTTTTACCGTAATTTCCAAATTTCCGTCGCTGTGCTTATATGCATTTCCGATTATATTATCGAAAATCCGCAGCAGCATATCCCTGTTTGAAGCAAGCATATGCTTTTTTACATGGCAGGTAAAAAGAATCTCCCTGTTTTCCCTGTTAAAATCGTCAAAATAACGGGCAATGCTCTCCTCCAAAACACCAACGATGTTAATGGGCTCCAGCGTAAGTGCCGCACGCATCAATTCCACCTTTGTAAATTCAAAAAATGAATTTATCAGCTTCTTTAACCGTTCCAAACGCTCCTTTATGATTTCCAGGTCCTTTTTCTGCTCCGTGTCCGTCACAGATGACAGCATAATATCAACATAGCCCAGTGCAGAGGTCAGCGGCGTCCTGAGGTCATGGGAAATGTTCGTAATCATTTTTTTCAATTGTTCATTTTTATTTTCATAATCGCTTTTTGCAGCTCTTGCTTCACGGATAATGTCATTAATTTCCTCTATCAGCCTGTCCAACTCCTTTATCGTTATTTCGGAATGGACAAGGCTGTTGCTGTCACTGTCACTGATTTGTCTTATATTTTTTTGGACACGTGCAAGCTCCCGTTTCATAAGGAATATATAAATCAAAAGCATCAACACCAATAAGCCGAGAAAAAACACAGCCACCTGCATAAAAACGTCCTCACTTTATTTTTACTTAATGTCTGCCCTCTTAAATGAATAATAGCCGATTAAATTAAATATGACAATATAAATCATTCCAAGCAGGGTACATTTTAGCACATATTCATTTGCAGGGTTCCTTGCAAGCATACTGAGTGCCGTCTGATATTCATATTGTCTCAACGTAGATTTTACACGCAATAGCTTTATGATGGCGATAAATAAAAGCTGACATACAAAAAGCAGCGGTATTGAAATTCCGTTAAATGCAGAATTTTTCCTCACAACAGCACTGATACATACCAGCAGGCTTATGATACCATACATCAGCGGAAGCTGGTATAAGGTTACCCTTGTCATCTCTCCCAGGCTGGAGCTAAAGGCTTTGCCATTTACCAATATATTGATAAAATATACACCGTAATTGTTGAGCACAATCACTGCCGTGCAGACAAGCAGGCAGCAGATCAGCTTGGAACCATAATATTTTGACCTGCTTATCGCAGAGGACAGGGTATTCTTAACCGTGCTTTTGGAAAGGTCCGTGGAAATAATAATTGCAACTACTACAATGAAAATGTAATATAAATTGGCATTTGACGCGGCAATCCCCTTGTCAAGTGCGTATGGGTATGCCTTTAATTTTTCTCTCGTGTCCGAAATAGATTCCGTTTGCAATATCTCCACATTTCCTTCCGGATTTTCACTTTCAAAATATGTTTCATCCTGTGCTAATGCACCATTTACTCCAACATACCCTGGTGTCAATTCATACAGACTTGCACCAATTATTACAGCTAAAGCGAGCATGGCAATATAGATTGCTTTTCCCTTGAATATCCTGTATAAATCAGACTTTATCATGTTAATCATATTATTTTACCTCCTTTATTACTATCTTGAAATAATCCTCAAGTGATATTCCGTTTTCTGTAATACCGAGTACATTGATGTCATTTTTTGCAAGTGCCTTATTTACCTTCGCTGTCTGCTCTAGATAATCATAAAGCCTGATTTCTCCGTCATCAACGACCGTGTAATTGGTCGTCTTAAGCTGCTGCTCCAAAACAACGGCTGCATTTTTCACATCATCGGTTTTGATGGAAATACACCTGCTGCATTCCATGTCAAGCTCCTCTTTTGTAAGCTCCTTTACAACCTTTCCCCGTTCCAGAATACAAAACTTTGTGGCAACATGATAAAGCTCCGATAATATGTGGCTCGATATTAAGATTGTAATTCCCTTTTCTTCATTTAACAGTTTGAAGGTGTCCCTAAGCTCAGCAATTCCGATAGGATCCAACCCATTAATCGGCTCATCCAAAATAATAAAATCAGGATTATCCATCAGTGCAAGTGCAATCCCAAGCCTCTGTTTCATTCCCAGTGAAAGATTTTTAAATTTTTTCTTTTTGGCATTTGCTAAATCCACAAGATCCAGTGCATCGTCAATCTGCTTTTTGTTGACGATTCCCTTTTGGATTGCATAATATTTTAAATTGTCATATACACTCATATTGCCAAAAAAAGCTGCATTTTCAATCAGACAGCCGATTCTCCGCTTTGTAGCCGTAAGATTGCTGTCCTTTTCAGAAAACAGCCAAAACTCGCCATCCGACTTATTGGTCAGGGTCGTAATCACCTTCATTAATGTTGTCTTGCCTGCCCCGTTTCTTCCAATAAGACCGTATATATCTCCCTTTTCAATTGTGATATCTGCGGCATCCAGGGCTATAAAATCCTTGTACCGCTTCGTCAGACCTTTTGTTTTTAAAACTATTTCTTTCATGGTATCCTCCTCTCCTTTTAAACCTTATGATAAAAAAAGAGTGTTAAGAAACCCTTAACACAATTCTTAAATAAGTATTAAATAATGAAAATCAAAAATGGCTTATTTACTGGCATTTCTTAAGTTTTTTGTTACCAACCCGTTACCAACCGTAATTTAATCACATCATTTTAAACTGGTTTTAAATACCAATCTTTACCCACAGAGTGTATTAACTCTTTTTTGTACTTCATCGTAATTATAGCCAGCTTTGGTCAGGCGGTCAACTCTGTCTTTTCCATTGCCCCACTTGCCCTGAATGACTTCCCTCGCAAGCTCATCAATGGTCTTGACATTGTTTTTTGCCAGTAATCTGTTAACCTCCGTCTGCACTGCATCATAATCATATCCTGCCCTTGTCAGACGTGCTTTTCTATCCGCTCCATTGCCCCATTTGCCTGACAGTACCTCTTTTGCGATAGCGGCAGTATCTTTCCTTACTTCTAATTCATGTATGCCAGCATCTTCTAATACGCCAACCGCCTCTGTTTGTTTTTCTTCCGCATAGTCTTTGTAAAAATAGTTTGCATCGCAATTTGTACTTATACCGTCAACCTTTGTCGTTGATGAATACTGCCATCCTATGTACGGTTTTCCATACTGGCATTCCTTATAATACTGTGCAACCCATTTGTCCCACTTGTCAAATCTGCTGTCAGTGAGTATATTGTTAAACCAGCTTGTATTGGCATATATACCCACCTTATACCCTGCGTCTGATACCGCATTGCAAAATACTTCTGCCATATCCCCGATTACTATTTTAGAACATTTAGCCGTAGCAGCGTCTTCCAAATCATAAAAGACAGGATAAACCAGCTTTTTACCTTTAATCAGCCTCAGGACATGATCTGCTTCACTCTTGGCTTTTATAACATCAGTTGCATAGGAATACAAATAAACACCATACGGAATACCTAATCTTTCACATTCTGAAGCATTCCTTGCAAACTGTTTATCATCCTGCTTTGTGGTATTTTGTCCAAATCCACACCTGAGTATTGCAAATTCCACGCCTCCCTTCTTCGCCTTTTCCCAATCAATAACTCCCTGAAATTCTGATACATCAATTCCAAATTTCTTCATAATAACATTCCTCCGTATTTACTCATTTTCACTGTCATTTTTTGTTTTCAGTACTTCAATTGCATTTTTTATTGCAGCAGGAACAGGCAAACCCATAAGCCCCGCATTTTCCACGATGGATATTGTTTCATTTGTTATAAATGCGATTACAACAGCATCCCTTATGTAATTTGTTCCTGCAATCAGGTCAAGCCTGTATGCCACAAGCACAAGTACAAGCGTCATGGCTTTCCTGAACAGCCCCTTCCAACCCGCACGGCTCTCAAGTGCTCCCGTGTTTGTCTTTGGACTGCGTTTGAATACTCCCGCAACTGCCAGCCCCGACACGAAATCAAGTGCCATAAACAGCAGCAATGTTTTTAATCCTGCATCCCAACCGCCAAACAGCGATGCCACGCATGCCCCCAAGGTTCCAAAAATAGTACACAATTTAACTTTCATGTCTCATTCCTCCACTTCCCTTACCGTGTAAGTTATCTTCATTGTTTTATCAGCTGTTTTTTCAACCTGTGATTCAAGGTTGTTAATAGTCATGAGTACAGTCCCAAGCATCACCTCTTTAAATGCAACATAGGGATAACTATAACCACTGTAAATGTCAAATTCCCCGACTATAACTTTATCCCTTATATACGCTGTCTCATAATAGGTGTTATAATAATATTCTGCTAACGGTCCATTGCACGCAATCAAATCTATTTTGATTTCATCATTCATGTTCAGCACCATATTATTACCATAATCAATTCCAACATAATACCCATCAAAAACAGCCCTTTTATTGACACTTGATATATCTGGTGTTCTTTCAAGACCATATGCATAAGATATTTCATTAAAATCATCAATATTAACAAATGCCAGATAATATTCTGCATTCCCTTCATCATCATATTTTCTACAACCAAATACAATTTTCCGTTCATCCGGCAAATATGATACATTATTCCCGTTATTGACAAGCCAACACGGGTATGTTTTTGTAAACTGCTGCGTAATTGTTTTACTTGACATGTTTACAAACATAACTGAATGTGTTGATGCCCCTGTCTGCTCGGTTTCAGCCGAACGTGGTTCAACTGATGATGTAACAGCTGTCACAACATACTCGTCATTACTGATTTTTAATATTTTAATCTGATAGTATCCTGAAAACGGAACACAAGTTCCGAAAAATCCCTGATTTGCGGATGTAAGAATCATGCTTCTTACATTTGAAATTCCTGTCATCTCATAACGGTGTTCATATAATCCAATAGACATAGTGGAGAAATCTATATCATAAGTAAATAACACATAGTTTCCATTTATGTCTTCAATGTGTGCACAATAAATTTTTCCTGCATCAAAATCAATCTCTTTTATAATTTGATTTGCCCAAAATCTTGTATTCCAGGAGGAATTTCCAAGGGATATGCCTATTGTCTCCTCGTTTTCTTTTTTTTGTTTTTCCAGACATTCTATCCATTTTTCATATGTTGTTACCTGGTAATCAGGATTGTGAACCACCATTTGTTGTGAATATGGTCCTGTTACAATGTTTTTTTCAAGTCTTTCCAATTGTAATCCGTGTGACTTAGTTATGTTTTTTAAATTAATACCATTTATGCCTGCACAGTTTGGTACAAGTGCAAGGCTTGCTATACTTCCATTTGCCTGCGTGGTCGTAAAGTCCCATACAAATGTATAGCTTCCATCGGCATTCATACCCGACTCATTTTCATTGAAGCTTCCCCTGTCCGTTAATTCAGGGACATCATTCATGGACATGTTAGCACACCCAATCATTTTATTATTTTTTGTCGGTGGATAAATGTTTTCAACATTTTCTTCTAAAGTATTGCTAAACAGCATTATTCCACCTAGCAAATTTTCAATAATGGGAAATAAGTTGTACCTATTGTTGGTACTTTGTGCATATTGAAGTGTTGAATAAAACTGGTTTAAACCATTCACCACATATTTCAGTCCGTTGGTGAACATGTTGGTATCCTCGAATACTTCCGTATTGCCTGTATGTACATCTGTCAATTCTATCTTTGTATTACCTTTAAGCATTTTTTATCCCCTCCATATTACTCATAGCTGTATTAATATAATCTACCTTTAAGCCTGTCAGGAATGATTCGAGAGTGGGGTATCTTATCTGTATGTTGTATCCTGCCATTTCAGGAAAGCCCCTGGCATCTTCAACCCCGCCTTTGGTGTTCCACTCATCATCCTCTGCCATTCTCCATACTTTAGACGCTGTATCCCACACCATCCATATGTTTTCTTTATCTTTCGCTCTTTTAAAGGCAAATCTGCACAGGATATCATCACTTCCCGTTACCGTTACCTTTTTGATATTTGATATTGTGCTGTCAAAGTCAATATACTTTGATGCCATAATCTGAGGTACGGGCGGGGATGCGGTTACAGTTGCCCTGACTGTAAAATCAGTTTCTCCCCAGCACAACAGCACTGGTGCTTCAAGTGCCAATATCTTTTCTGCATTTGGTACATCATCCATTCCATATGCCTTAAAGAGTGCCGCATCAATATCTGTATGCTCTACGGCCGTAAGCCCTCCATCTGTCACTGTGTATATGTCATCATTGTTCTTTAACAAATACTTCATCCACAATCACCCCGATTTCCTCAATATCGTATTTATTTTTATCTATCTCAACATCATACCTGTAGCCCACATCTATCTCCTCACAAATGCCCTCAAGTTCATACGTTGTTTTGATTGTCCAGTCTCCTGTTATATACTCATTCGGTTCCATATCTGAATTAGTAATTGTTTTTGATACCGAAACACGGGTTATCAGCATGTTATAATCAAGAGGTCGCAATTGTACTTCGGCTGGTGTAAACAATACCCTGCCCATTGTATCTTCGAATCCCCTCTTAGCTGGGTTTTGTACGGTGAGTTCCATATCACCTGATATATGCTTTACTTTTAATGCATCCTGCACAGTAATAGGTATACGGTGCATATTTTCATCAATGGTAAGGGTTCCGTCCCATTCAACCTTATGTGCATCAAGTCCCTGTGCAAATACCACAGCCTTGGCACCCAATTCAGGTATGACCGCCTTAAGCTTAGCGTTATTTACGGTATCATATATATTTTTAAAGTTTGGAGCGGAAGGATTGGAAATAATGGCATTCAGTGCATTCTTTAATGCTTCCGATAAAACCCTGATATCGCTCCCACTATTTGCATATGCCTTTGCAAAAATGCGTAAGGTATACATTTTCGTGGTTTGTGCATTTTGAAAAAACATAAATGTTGCCATGTTTTTACCGGCACCATAGTATCCCGTATAAACGGCGTAGTCTATCGGTCCATTGCTGTCATATAGTGAAAATTCAACATTTCCATCCATATCCAGTTCAAATTGCACCGTCACAATACATATAGGCTTACAATCATCATTAACAGTGTAGGCAAGCTCCGCTATCTTGATTGGTGCCTCTCTTACTTCATAGCTTTTAGGATTTATATAGCTGACCACCGCAACATTCTTTTTTTCCAGTTCAGTTCTTACCTCATTTATTTTTTTGTTGCTTTGCCCTGCAATACTGTATTTATCTATCCTGTTCTGTAACGGTGAAACCGCATTACACGCCACCGACATGGCAGCACCCGTTGTAAACGTAACACTGTTAATATATGAAAAATATATATTATTTCTTTTGTCTTTTACCCAGCAGGCATCCCCTGCCTCAACCGTAATGTCAGATATTGTACTTGCCGAAAAACCCCTGAAGGTCATTCCGATACATCTTAACCCAATTGATTTTGCAAAAGCCGCCTCACTCCCTACAGTCAGGGGATTGTCAGAAATTTCAATCACATAATCATCTTTCCCATATAATGCGGTCTTTGATGATGTTTTAACTCTGACCCCGGTAATAACAACATCATCCGTATTAAACTTCTCGTTCGTATTATGCTCTATATTCTTAATCCCATCATTTTCCTCGTATGCCCGTTTTGTTGTGTCATACCATTTTATTTCCAACTCTCCATTACCATTCAGACGTGCAAAATTGCAGGTGACCTCCATTAGATATTTAAGCAGGTCCCTATATGTCATTGATGTTGTGTCAAGATTTACAATCACCGTTTCCCTGCCACCAAACTCTTTTGTCGCAAGTGTCAGATTATTCTTATCACATATGATGTTGACAAGATCACCTACGGTTGTGCCTGATAATATTCCTACAATTTCCTTGTCAAGCGTCATCATGTAATCAACACAATTCAGCGATATATACCCGTCACAACATTCAGGTTCATCAACCATAAAAACCCCAAGCGGCACTGTTTCAACATCTTCCGACAGCTCTTTGCTCACGGAAAGTATGATTTTTGCATTGAAGTAATCGTAAACATTCCATTTGCCATGCAGGTTATCCAGCTTTATGGTCAATTCCTTACATTCACACAATCCTATGTCAAAAGAGCTTTCTGAGCTTGTAGCATCATTAAGCGTTATGCTTAAAATATCGCTGTTTCCCCATGTTACGACACGTTCACTCGAAAGCTCGGCAATAATATTAAATTGCAGCCTGGCATTACTCTCTTTCCATTCATCTGATACCTGCCTCATCATGCACTCCTATATCTCTATCTCAGAAAATTGAACTGACCAGTACACTTTTCCGTCATCATCAAACTGTGTGGGTTCAAAACTTCTCTCACCAACATACATATTAATCTGTGTCATGGCATACGGTTTCCTTACATCCATATACTTACACGACAATATATTTTTGCCATCTGTCGCTTTTGCAAGCTGTGATGCCGTTTTCCATTCCAAATGGGACCATTTAAGCGGCATAGAGCTTTTTACCGCTATGACCTCTTTATGAAATACGCCATCCAAGGTTCTCCCTGTTTCTTCTGTACACAAGTCACTGACTGTTTGTGTAAATCCATCAGGCATGGGCAAGGATACACCGTTAATTTGAAAATCAGGTCTCCATTTTGCCAATTTACCACCTTCCTTATTGTGCCAGTGCATTTCTGCGTGTTATTGCCGTATTTCGGTTATTGTACTTAACTACCGATTTATAAATTGCCTGTCCATCAAGATTGATTGTCAGGTTTATATCACCACCACCTAAGCCGCCAGCCTCAATTAATGCTTCCATGACAGCCTGCCTTATTGTACTAAGCGGGGACACAACCTCCGTCTCCCTCTTGTTATCACCAAGTACCGCAAGAAATTCTCCGTAATTTGCAGGAACGACCGTACCTGATGCCAAACGAGGAAGTGAAATCGTTGACAGTCTGCCTATATTCACACCTGGTATCTTGTTAATAAGACCTATGCAATTATTGATTGAATTGATAAATCCATTAACAATGTTTTCAATAGTGCCAAATACTCCGTTTACACCTGATGCAAATGTTTTACTTACTGCGGATGCTATTGCAGAACCCACATTACTAAATAAATTTTTTATCGAAGTGACAATATTGCCAAAAAATGAAGTGATATTACCATTGCTGAAAATATTTTTTATGGCTGACCATGCATTTGTAAAGATTGACTTAAAAATACCCGGTATTGCAGATATGGTAGAAGTAATACCATTTTTAAGACCTGCAATCAGCCATGTACCAATTTCCGCAAACAACGTTGACGGACTATGTATGCCAAAGAAATTCTTAATCGGCTGCACAATGTATGTGTTAAATACATTTTTTATCCATTCCGCCGCCGTAGCAAGACTGTCACCTATTCCCTTGAAAAATCCTGCAATACTGTTTAATCCTATTTGCTCAAAGAAATCGCCAATGCTTGTGCACAGCTCTCCGACCATGCCAAACAATAATTCAAATGCAGATGTTACAAACCCCAAAAGAGCTACTGCCAATTGTCCTGCTAATGCAAGCCAATCTATGTTGACTACAAACTGGACTATGCTTCGTCCTATACTTGCCCAATCAATGCCTGTTATCAGCGATATAACCGTTGACAATGCACCTTTTAAGCATCCGCTTATAGTAACTGCAGTCTGCTTCCAGTCCGTTTTACGGATAAATCCATTGATTGAATTTACTATTGACTTTCCCAAAGCCGAAAAATCAAATGTGGTCACAAACGTATAAAGCGTTAGTATAGCCGTATTTATGCCCTCTGCCAGCGTTTCACCTACAAGCGTCCAGTCTGTGCCATACAAAAAGCCATTTAAAAACGTTGCAAGGCTCTTTGCTATACGGGAGCATGTGCTTTTGATTTTTGTCCAGTTAATAGATGACAATGCAGCATTTATTTTCTCACCGAGTGATTTACCTAAATCCGTAAAATCAGCTTTTGCCCAAGAGTCCTTCAACTTCTTGACGAAATTATCAATCGCTGAGCTTCCATCTATATCTGCATACTCTGCACCTATTCCTGTGCTTCCGCCACCACCTCCGCCACTGCTGTCATCATTACTTCTTAATATTTGTGCGTCATCGAATGATGCAAGCTGTTTTGATGCTTTTTTTGCGGCACTTCCCACACCACCGATGCTGGAAGCCTGTTTGTCCGCTGCCTTAGCCGCTGCCTGACTTGCCTTAATAGACTTGCCAAACAGTGCACTTGTAAATTGTGCTATGACGGCCGTAACACGGACAAGCATATTAAACAATGCCGTAAGTGCAGGTAACGCAGCAGAAAATATGGACTGGAACGCCGTATTCATGTTGCCCTTCATTTGTGCAAGACTGCTTGATAACTGTGTATTTCCAGCTATCAGGGTGCTCATTCTCTCTTTGAGTGCCGATAATGCCTTGCTGATAACCGCAAACACAAACACCGACTTCGCTATGCCAAGCAGCCTGCTTGTAAAGGACTTTACGCCCTTTGTCAGACCACCCATTCCTGAATTTGCGTTTTTCGTCCCTGACAGAAAACCTGCAAATCCTTTTTTCGCAGAGGCGGCAAGGTTTTTTACACCTTTTCCTACTTTATTTTCTTTGGCACTCAGCTCATCGTATTTCATACACTGCTCACTGAGCTTTGCCGTCATCTTGTCAAGCTGTCCCGCTAGCTTGGCGTATTTTGCCGTCTCGGTACCCGACTTGGATTTTACCTCAACCGCATCCAATTCTGCTTCATACCCCTGAAGCTTCAGTAGTGCCCGCTCTATCTGATTATTGAGTGATATCCATGCCTTATCTCCAACGGACACCCCATCATTTTCGAGCACACCCCTTCTTGCAATCAGGGAATTAAAACTTTGTTCTGCTGCTTTTACCTTCGCAGATAACTTGTCATACTCCTCCGTAGGAACCTGACTGTTTTCAAGTCCCTTCATTTCTGATGTTATCCTTGAAATCTCCTGCTTCGTCCGCCTGATACTGCTATCAAGCGTGAGCATCCTCGCATTTGCCTTTTTTATCCCCTCATCAAATCCCTTTATATCCAGCCTAGTATCGATTATAACCGATCCGTCGGCTTCCACATCATCACCCCGCTATCCAAGGAGACTGTTGATAAAGTCAATCTCCGCCTGTTGTTCTGCCGAATATCTCTTTTTCAAATCAACGAGAGCTTTATTCTCCCTATAAAACTCTTGTTCATGCTTCTCCAGCTCTTTGTTCTTGTTCATTTTTGACCGGATATGGGTAACCGTACTGAACAGCCCTTCTCCTATTTCGTGGAAATATGATATAAATGTCCAGAAGTGTACATAAGGCTCCATTCTAAGCTCTTTGCCTGCAACCTTATTAACAGCTGAAAAAATCATCTGCTCATCCTGTTCCCAGTCATATAACCTTTTGCCTGAGCGTTCCTCTATCGTATTTCCGCAATTCATAAACCAAATAGCCTTCTGTAATGCTTCTTCCACATACTCATCCTCAATGTCATCCTCATATAGAATTGTCAAAATGACATCAAGCTTATCATAATATGTAAGGTCAGGGTCGGCACATGCATCCAGTATTGTCATGCAGTCCCTGAAATCTGTCCTGATTTTTCTTTCAATGCCGCCGACATTTAAGGTCATTGGCAATACCCCTATCATTTATGATACCTTGCCGTATATTTTTCCTTACGCTTGGCAGAAGCTGCCTGTGCCTTTTGCATTTCCCTTTCCAGTACAGGCATAAATGCATAAATGAAATTTTCAATCAGGAAGCCCTCTTTGGTCGGAGTCGCAAGATGGGTATTGCCAAACACGGAAGATATATCAGTATCAAAAATATAATTTAACTGCTGCTTTATCTCCGCATCCATGTCAGATATTATTTCTGCCACCTCGGCAAAGGTATCATCCATCTGTACATCCGTGTCCTCTGTATCTGCATACTTTGAAAAAGCCTTTTTTGCTTCCTCAAGGCATTTTTGGATTTTCTTCCATCCTTTGTCCAATCTCGCAGGAAGGTTAAAATCCATTGGGTTAAATGAGAGTATTCCCAGCTCTTTTCCTGTTTCATCAACAACCTGAAGCTGATACAGCCCTGAATTAATTTTTAACTGTTCCATACCTTACATCCTCCTATTCAGGCATCGCCATTAAGTTTAAATTCTTTCGTCTGCACATCAAACGAACCTTTTGTCCTGTTACCGTTATAATGAATTTCAAACGGTATCTGTACTCCACCCGTATCACCGCCTATGGATTGCGGAATTACAACCACATCCTCACGATATGCCCATTCAACTGTGCCGTCAGGCTTAAGCAGCACATCAACAACAGTTGTCATACAGGCACTTCCCGTCTTACGCTCATTAACAATATCCGCAAGATGCTCAAACAAAGGATCCCCGCTGTAAGCATAATATGTCTCAACACTTCCACTTGGCTCATATCCCTTATGATTGTAGGACGTCTCACCAATAATATTTTTTGTTGCCTCTCCGTCAGGATTTAGATCAATACGATAGTCCTCTAAGTCCTTACCCAAACGGATATAATTTGTCGTGGATTTACCAAATGAGGCATCTATAAAATGTCCCAGGTATTTTCTTTCAATTTTTTCCACTAATCATCACCCTTTCTGTAAATAATCTGATATGGTACAACATAGTCATAGGATCCTGAATCGCTTATCTGATTTAGCGATGGTACCGACATTGCTTTGATGTCCTCGATTTCCCTGCCATCACCTAACATAGGATAATTTTCTTTTTTACAGATCCAATTTGACAATTCTTCAAGATATTTGATTATGGCAAATCTCTGTTTGTCATTTTTCGGATATCCCCGGTACACGATATAAAAAGGCACAAGCCCACGAAAGCCTCCAAGAATGTCCTTGGATATGTACATGGCTCCCGTTTCTGAAAAAACGGAAATACATGCCGCAGTCTTTTCAAAGCTTTCAAAATTAACCTTGACTTCCGTAGCATGTGCTTTCATGGCAGTACAGACTGCTTCCAATACGCTTTTTTGTTCGTCAGCACTTAATGCTTCAGGTTTCTTATCAGCCATACACTACTCCTCCCCTGTCGTCAGAATATTGGCAATTCCTTTTTTCCATGTTTCCATATATTTTTCTTTTGCCGGTTCAATCCAGTGGTCACCTGTACCCGCTGTATGGTAATTAAGGCTTTTACCGTTATATTCCTTAGTCTCTTTTTCGTAAGCATAAGCACTCCTGCTTTCTTTGCCTACCATAGCCCTTCCTTCATACTGATAATGTGCATATGGGGTAGCCCATATAACTTTTCCAGTACCCAAAACTGTACTATCAGTACCGCTTTCTATTAACTTTCCGTCCCTGCGTGGTACGAAGCTTTCAGAATCCTTCACAACCCTCTCGTCTAAGTATTTCTGTGCCTTTTTTATTCGCTTTGGCATTACTTCCTTTAGCAATTTAGGGAAATTTGTTTTGATGTTCACATACATTACTTTCCACCCACCTCAAAATGCGGAACAACAGAAAATCTTGCAACACTGGAAATAGAATATACGCTGTCATAATTTGCTTTCATGTACTCAAAAAATCCTCTTTCATATGCCGTATCGTCCACTATATCCGCAATATACTCACCATCAACAAAGAAATCATCTTCCCTCAGGGTAAACCTGCCAATCTTATCTTCCGCCTTTTCATATTCCTTTGGCTTCAGATACTTCTTTTCCAGCTCATCATCAATATTAATCAATAATAAAGCCGTGTCCGTAGAGGAATTGCCATCCTTAGACCTGTTCTGACCGTTTGTCTCCTGCAGCTCCACATTTGTCAAAACAGTAGGATACCAAACATCCTCAACATGATTAAAAACTGTTACAATATCGTTAAACATTACATCCCTCTGAAAAGCAGACATTCGCCATTTGCATCCGTGATATCCTCAAGATATTCTGCAACCGTGTTATAATACATGCGGTTCATGCTTTGCTGGTCCTTAACGGCACTCGCATACATTGTATCAACGGCTGCATATGAGATACTCTCACTGCCTGCCGATACGGACTGAACAATCTTACTTTTCCCATCCGACTGGATGGCAGATGCCGCCATGTATTTGTCAATTTCCATCATTTTTTCCGCCAATGCACAGACACATAACTTAATCTGTTCACTGGAATAAGCATCATTTGGATAAGCAGTGAGCAGGCGTCTTGATGTAAGGGCATCCACTTTTCTGCTTGCCCGCTCATTCCACTTATCAAACTCAGCTTCTGCTATGGAATTGCCAAAATATTTTTTTGTATAAAAATCGTATGTGGCATATCCCATACTCCTCACCTAGCCCCTTGTAATAATTCTCGCAATCGGAATTGCCTTGTGAGGGAAATATGATGCTTTCGCATCCCCCTCATTGCTGTTAGCCAAGGTCCAGTTTTTTCCGTCCTCAAGCTGGGCATCTGTCGGAGACATAATATTTGTATTCTTGAATGAAATGCCGTATGGTGAAAAAATCTTCCTCTGCCGGCTCCACAGTGTAGTCTCGCCACCATTCTTCGACTCATTTTCACTCATGGAATACGGCTTCTTGGCTCCGCAGTTTGTATACTCAATTGCACCATTTCCAAGTACATAGGTTGTATATTTTGTATAGCCCTCCTGTGCGGCAATACCTTCCGACTCGTTTCCCTCCACTGCCTCAACAACCTCCGTAGGCATATTGTCATCGACAAGTACAGTACGTCCATTGAGTGTTGCAAGTGCAAGGTCTCTTTCAATGCCGTCCTTATCCGTATACTTCATGTATGCAAGCAGCTTAAGGTTCTCCAAATGTGTCGCCACTGCCGAATGCATTATCGTACATGAAAACTTCGCCTTGTTGTCACCGAGTGCCTGCTGCATTGCTGTATTCAGCGTTGTCTCATCGAATGTATTTCCTGTTGCCTCGTTTGATATGTCATAAGTATGTCCATTGACAAACTCCAAGCTCTTCTTATCTGTCATTGAGAACACACCCTTCAAAACAGCAAGTATGGTCTTTTGGTCAACATCATCCCAAAACTCGGCAATTTCGTTTGCCGCAGGAAGAAAGTCCTCGCCCGTAATATCAGACGTAAAATCCTTTTCCGTCCATCCCTGGGCACGTCCTACCACAATTCGTCCATGTGTATATGTAGCACGGCTTACTGCCTTAATATCTGTACCACCGTCATAATTTACCGTATCACCATTGATTTTTGCCTTAATCGGTACGGTAATGTAATTGCCTCCAACCTGATCAGGCAGCATGGCAGCATACTGCGGCTTTTCCACAATTGCTCCGCTTTTGAGTAGCTCATTTCTATTTAAGTTCTCTGTCTGTTCGACATAAGCCCCAAATACCTCACCATTAAAATTCTTTGCATCAAATAATGCCATTTGTTATCACTCCTTTTTGTTCGTCACAAACTCGGATATATCCAAGTTCGGATTTTCATTCTTCATCTTCATCAATTCGGACATAGTCGGCTTTCTGCTGCTTGTTTTCATGGGACTGGAAAACTTTGCCTGGCTGTTTTTTAAGCTTTCCTCCGCCTCATCAATAAAAGCAGAGGCATCCTTCTCCTTACATGCTGCAATAAAATCATTTAGCCCCATGATTTTCCCATCAATAAGCTTTAACCCTGCCGCCTTGATATCAGAAACCACAGACTTCTTTGCCGCTTCGGAACTGAACTTAATATCTGAAATGGCAGCATTCAGGGCATCCTTGAAATCCCTGTCATAAAGTGCCTTATTATAAGTATCTTCCTGCTCTTTTACCTTTGCTTTGTAGGTGTCAAGCTCCGTTTTTATTGCATCCATGTCAACACCCTCAAAACCTTTCAGGGTTGTCTCTGCCGTCTCAAGCTTTTCCTTATAGCCATCACGTTCCGTTTCTAATCTTGATACCTTTTTGTCATACTCGGCTATTGTTTTATAATTTTCATGCAGTACCTTTTTAAACTCTGTTTCCTTGCCCTCAGGTACCTTAAGACCGAACTGCTCCAGTATCTCCTCAATATTCTTCATTTTGTTACTCCCTTCTACCGTTATTTTTAATTCCACGTCAGGAATATGGGTTTGCACTTATACCCGTGCCGGTAATATGCATGTGGGGACTCGAACCCCACACTGTCTGAGAGGAAACAGCAAACCGATATGCACGCCATACACTAATAGGAGGATATAAAGTAAAAAAGAGCCAATCAGCAAATAACTTACGTTTCTGCTAATTGGCTCTAGGCTCTGTAATAATGCTGGTTACCTTACACTTCTTGCAATAACCGGGAAAGTTAATCAGCTTAGTGTCGTTCCTAAGCTTTAACATTTTCGGATTGCCACAGCGTGGGCAGGAAAACCATCTGAAATGGGTATTATTCAATTTTATCATCCCCAAAAATCATTTTATAATTATGATATTATCATGGGATTTTCAGCCGTCAAGTAAAATTTTAAATTATTTCAAAATACTTATTGCATACCCTAAATTATATTCCTATCTTCCTGTTTCCATAATGGTATATATGTTCCGTTTTTAACATCGTCATAATGTTCAAGATAATATGTCCGTTCATCCTCATATTCATCAGCAGTCATATCATCCCTCCAAAAAGGAACTTCTTGCAATGTAGGTGTCGCCCAACTATTTCTTTCCATTTATCTCATATAATCCTTTCTGTTTGGTATAATCCCGTAATAAATTTTCCACTATAATTTCTTCTCTCAAACGTGTTCTTTCAGCTACTGTAATTATACCGTTTCTACATTTAACATTCAACTCATTTATATCTTCTTTATACCGCCTATCGAAGATAGCATCTTTAAGTATTTCGCCTTCACGTTCTGCAATATATATTATGGCATCATTTCTTACCGCAATCATTATTTTTACATTCTCCGTTGTCAAAAGCGTCCGCATGTCCGTTTCCGAAAAGGCACTGTCAGTATTATGATTATGTACAAATGCATAATCCGTATCTTTATGTTCTTTGATAAACTGCCAAAAATTCTCTCCACCAACACTGGAACGGTCTTTGTCGGTAATGAGTTTTTCTAACTTACCACTATTTAAATCTACAAGCTGCATATACTCGTAATTATCCCTGCTGCCATATTTGGCAACGTTCTCTGCTGCCTTGGATAATCCTTTATTTACCTCATCACTATATCCATTTAACTTAATGCTATAATCATACTGACTATTGTATAGAACCTCTTTTCTTGTATTGTTCTCAGATACCGCTACTGCTTTATCGTCCTTGTTATATCTACTTGCACCGCTCCTTGCCTTATTAGCCGTGTCTCTATTCCATCCTGCTACTCTCAGCCTGTCGCTTTCTTTTACAAGGTCATGTTCCTTACAAAACATATTATATGCTTTATTTTGCCTTTGCAGACGATTTGCCAAACGGTCATGTTCCATTTGGAGCTCATACTTTGTTTTTTCATCCACACAGTTATCTATTCCAGTCTGATATCCAAGTAACTGTTGCTTACTCTTTCTGATTACTCTTTCCATCTGATGCTGCTTTTGGGCTATTTCATAACTTTCCTTATTTTCTTCAGCTTTTTTTGCTATATCTTCCCACGGGTTTGGGTCGCCAAGAAAATGAGGATATAAATTATGCCTGCAGTTATAGCCGCATAGTCCGAGGGGATTATTGGGAAATCCCGTAGCGTCTTCCAAGTTTGGATATTGCTCGGTGCTCCCCTGCAGCTTATATATCTTCCCCTGCCAGCCTAAATGGTTGGCAATGGGATTGTCAGAGGTTCTCGCTCCTTCGTGGGCAGATATAACAACATACTCTGCACCAAGCTTCTCACAATTTGCAATTGATATTTTTGCGGTCCCCTGATTTAAACCAGTCATAACAGCCCGCCTGACTGCAACTTCAATTGTATCTTTGTGCCCTGATGGATATGTTACGGTAAGTCCTGCTTTTGATGTGGTATCGATGGCTTCCTTTATGGCTTCGGAATATGATTTATGCCCTGTTTTAACACCGAAGTATGCCCTGTCTAAGGTATCAATCATTAATTTGTTTCCAGCGTCAATTGTCGTTCTTGTAAAGTTCTTTAATTCACCGTTTGTTTGGTTATATGTACCTTCCAAGATTTGGGTTAACCGCTTATCCTTGCGGATATCAGGCACCTCAATATTATGCCGTTTATATATTGAGGCATCATTTTCCACGGACATAAGACCAGCTTCAACAAACAAATTCTGTACGGCAACCTCTGACCTATGGGAAAGCTTTGCTACCTTTGATACCATTTCATCATAATACATGCCTGACTGCCTTAACAGCCATGCCCTCCACCTTGCTGTACCAGGGAGCTTATCATAATCATACAGTTCTGCCATCATAATACGTTCCGCTATGTCTTTTATTGCCCATTCGTTCAGTTCATCCCAAATATCAATAACCTGATCCGCTACATACCATAAGTATTGAGGGTCTAACATTTATTCAAACAATCCCTTCTGATTATTTTCTTCCTGTGCTTCCGCAACCAGTTCTTTTGCTTCATCCTCAGACATACCTTCAAACATTACATAATACCGCCACAATGGGAATTTGCCCTGCTGTACATACTGCCAGTGCCTCGCCCTATCCTCCTCCCAATTGTATGTAAGGTCACCAAATGAATAGCTCGTTTCATAAACTCCCACTGGTGCATATCCATACAGGGAACAGTATGCATTTATGATATATATTAAATGCTCAAGGGTATCTTTTAGGGCGTCCCTCATATCCTTAATTGTCTCAATTGTTTCACGGTCGTCAGCCTCTACCTGCGTTGCAGTAACCATTCCTGTACGTGGGTCCAGGCAAAACTCGCCCTGACTAAATCCGCATTTTGTCGATATCATTGCAAGAATACTGTTGATGTCATTAATTCTCTGCTCCGTAAGCAGCGTTGCAACATGCTCGTGTATCGTCTCACCATTGACATCCATATCCATACCCTTTACAAATCGTGGAAGCTTCTGCTTATGGTGATTTGCATATTGAATAACCGATGGTGACATGATTGTCATATGCTTACTGTCCTCTATCTCCCCGCTTTTTCGGCTCCATGCAACATCAAGGTCTTTTAATTCTTTCAAAGCATTGGAAAAAACTGATACCCCAAGCGGTGAGTTTAAATCAATTGTATTGTTGTATGGCATCTTATAGTATGCAAACAAAGGCTTATCCAAATTTTCAATGAAAACCTCAGGTGCAATATCTACCCATTCATCAATTGCCGATAATGACACTTCCCTGCCAAGCGTGCTTTCTCCCCTGCTTACAAACGCCTTATTGGATATCATATAAATATCCCCGACAAATCTGTGATATTCCAACCGCTTGTAAAACTTATCACCTTTTTGGACAAAATCAAGAAATATACATCCACGGATATCTCCATTTGCATTTTTTTCAGTTACAATAAACTCATTTGGCATAACATAATCAATACAGCTTGTCCCACTTGAACCATTCGGCTTAAACATAATCCCGCCTGTACAACATGCATCCTCCACTTTATCCCTAAGCACTTTCTTTAAATCCTGTATAACCATTGCGATATAATCCGCCCTTGCTGACCCTGTAACATTGATGTCAATATCAAGGCATATTTTTTTTGCCGTATCGGATGTTATGAATTTTGCAAAATTTATACTTGCAATATCATCATCCTCACTTTCCCACGGAGGTTTTCCGTCTACAATTTTACTCCATAGCATAATTGCATTTTCCATCTTGGCAGAGTAAACAGTGTCAATACCAAATATCTTCTCTGCGTCCTTTCTGAACATCTTATCAATCACTCCCTTAAACCAGTTTATCAATCCCATAGAAACCACTCCTAAAATTCCCATCTGAGCCATGTACGCATGAATGTGTAACAGAAATACCTGATATCATCCATCGCATGGTCATTTTCCTTTATGACCTTGTCTTCACCGCTCTCCTCATTCCAACAATATAATCCAAATTCCTCTATGCTGTTTGTACAACTCTCATGTATCAGCAGCCTCCCTTTATTCAAAAATGTTGTTACCACACGTATTCCGTCAAGCACATCATTATTTGCTTTTTTGACAATGTACTCACCATACTTTTTAATTGTTTCAATAAAGGATGCTGCAGAAGGGTCAACTATGATATACTCTATCTTTGTATCGCCTATCAGCTCCTTGAGCTTTTTGTAATATGCCTCATCGTCAATCCGTTCTCCTCTTTCCCGTCCGTTATAGTATATCTCCTTTTCCCTTATGGCCCTTTTCCCGTCAAAGCCCCACAAGCCAGCCGAAAAGGGATTTACGGTACCATAATCAACTGAAACAACGTGCATGCCGCTTTCAGGACATTTACCATGTATGACATGCCTGCTTTCGTCAAACATCGAATACACAAGCCCATCCGCAACACACCATAAGCCAAGAATAAACCGCTTAAAAAATACTCCCATATACATGGAACGGTATCGTTTTTTGATGTCCTCACTAAGTGAAAGGTTATCATCCATTGTAAAATGCAAATATACAAGGTTTTTAAGTTCCACGCCCTTTTTCTCATATTCCGCAATCTGCTCTTTGCTCAGGTTGCATCGGCACTTGTCTATCCAATTTGTTTTAAACCAATGCCTTGGGTTATCAGGATTACAGTTAAACCAAAACTTACTTCCTGACACGGAGCATCGTCCTGTTGCCTGGTTTACAAAGCTTTCAGGCATAAGGGCAACCTCATCAAATAACATACCAGCAAGGGTTATACCCTGTATCAGATCCTGTGACCGCTCATCTTTTCCACCGAAAATATAAAAATAGTTTACAACCTCGCCTTTGGAGATTTTGAGCATATTATCACTTCTGTGGTCTGTTACTTTATAGCCTCTTGATTTAAGCATCAGCTTAAGCCAAAATATGACATTTCTCCGAAAAGAACCTATTGTTTTGCCTGCCATGCCAAAGTTATTTTGGTCAAAGGTTTCCATTGCCCAGAATACATACGAAAGCGACATACTTAATGTTTTTCCACTTCGGATGGACCCATCCGCTATAATTCCGTCACATTCTTTAACCGGGCTGTTAGGACACCACCATGTCAGAACCTGTTTTTGCTTACGGGAAAAAGGCTTGAAGTTAAACCCTCCGCTTTTGGCTTTATTTTTCCTCTGTGCATGGACTGAGATAACCCTAGCCTTGATCTTTTCCCTCCTTTTTTGAAGAACCTGCCACGCATTATCCATCTGACCACACCTCTCCTGCAACTGCATTTAAGGCTTCCATGAAATTATCTTCAACATCAGATGCAGCCATATCACTATCTTTTACCTGCATCTCAAGCCTGAGAAGCTCCAGCTCATATTTCTGTCTGTCATATTCCTGCTTATGCTTATCCATCGGATTGTATAAGAAATGCTTATCAAGCCATTCCAGTGACTTATGCTTGTCCGCCAATTTGATTGTCACACCGCTTTTTCCCTGCTTTACTTCCTGAATGAGTTGGGTATCAACCGTATCTGATGCATTCAGCGTTACCACATTCTCTTTTATCCCATTGCCCACATCCTTGCTGCCAAATGTGAGATAATCTCCAATATCTGCAAATGCAATCCTCATATGATATTCAACTAAATCAGTCTCCTCAAACTCTATCTGCCTGCGTTTAATCTCTTTCAGGCGGTCTAATTCTTTTGCAATACAAGGATTTACAAGTAGTTTATACCCCTCAGCATTTGCTACGTTATAACTGCATCCGAATGCTTTTATGTAACTTTGGGTTGCATTGTATGTCTTAATATAATGTGCACAGAATACTTGCTGTTGTGGTGTCAGCTCGTTATTATCAAAAGTTTCCTTTATGGCATCCTCCATAATGGCTGTACCGTTGCAACGCTCATTTGCAACGTTGCGTTTTTGCGTTGCAACGTTTTTGTGTTTCGTTGCAACGCTTTCCCTTTCCCCATTATCCCACTTGTAGCGATTCTTCCAGCTCCTTATCGTACCTTCAGGAACATCCAATTCTGCTGCTATATCCTTTAGCTTCCTGCCCTCCTGATACAAGGCAAACGCTTTATTTACTTTTTCATTATTTGCCATGTATGCCACCTTCCTTACCGATAAATACAAAAAGAGCCAGGCAGATAGGATATTCCTATCTACTTGGCTCTTTGGCTCTAATATTATGTTATCATGGAATTTGGGAATTGCAAGAGATAAAATACATAATGTTGCAAAACTAGGGTGTCTTCTTTTTATCAAACCCTATTGTACTTAGTTATTTATTTGTTTGAACCATATGTTAATAATTCCAAAAGAAATCTTTGAATGCTATTATTGAAGATATGAATTTATATACGCTTATGATTATCACTCCTTTTTTATAAGAACAGCCATAATTTCACAGCATAACAATATTTACAACCTAGCAATTCTATTGTGCGAAAATTTTTTTCAAATATCGCTTTCGTGATAATAAATTCTTTTCAACCATTTTTTCTGACATAAAATATCCTTAGTATAACGCTATGCACTTTCATACTCATTTCTGCAATAAAGACAAAAAAGCGAGTAGACAGGAATATTCCTGTCTACTCAGCCCTTCGCATTCATTTTTTAATATAACAACAGTTAGCTACAAATAACTTAACAATTACTTAATCCATAAAATCCCTCCTAATACGACTCAATCTCGTATGCTGATTCTCACTTTTGAACAGTGTAACACCAACCATCACAAAAGTCAATCATTTTTAAAGTCCCAAGTTATTACATATCTAAAACCATAGATAGGTTTATTCTCACTTTTTTCAATTTTACGGGCAGCATCATCATATTCCAAATTTTTCTGAATTAGAGGATAATCGCTAGCATAATTATCAAATATTTTATATTTAATATTAATAGGTTTTAAACTTGGATCATTAAAATGTATAACTAATCTTAACTTTTTTGTCTTATATACAACATTAGATGACAAAAATGGCATAGCCTCTCCATAAGGATCGTTTAAATCTTTTATTGTAACTTTAATTGTTTCTTCTTGTCTTTTCCCCAATTGTTCAAACTCCACTGAATATTGATGCCAATTCTCAATACGCTTAACAGAAATTTCATGATTAGGATTGTCATCTACAATATTAATCTCACTTACAGATTGGTTTTTTGACCATTTAAACTTATCACTAAAATGTTGTAAATTATTAACGTTAGATATTATTTCATGTTTTTTTGTATACTCGATTTTATCTTTAGATAAATATGTATAAATACATTCTTTATTCAATACCGTGTATGAGTCCTGTCGTCTTAACCAATAACTTAAATACTTTCGAACAGTATACCCCAATGTTACATTATTTATAACAAAATATAGCATAATACAAATTAATAATACCAATATACAAATTTTTGTAAGTGGAGATATTACAATTTGGGAATTTTTAATCGCTTTTATAACGAAATCAGAAATACCTATTATTGCATCTATTAATCCAAGATATAGAAAAACCTTATTATCTTTTGTTTCCACATTCTCCCCTCCTAACTATTGTTTCTACTGCTTTTTTAGCAACTTGTGCAGAATAATCTAAATTCTCATTTATTTCATCATCTTGGTTTAAGTCAACATGAACTATGCCATACAAATGGTCTATCTCATGTTGAAAAACACTAGCCTTAAAACCTTCCGCTATCAGAGAACATTTTTCTCCATAAAAATTCTGATACACAACAGATACTTTTTTATGCCTCTTGACATTTGAATATACATTAGGGAAACTCAAACATACTTCTCGAGAATTAATCAATTCATCATTAACAGCACTGTACGCAGGATTTAATAATACAATTGGAGATTTACCATCTCGCTTTATATCTACCACACATATTCGTTTCAATAACCCTACTTGATTTGCAGCTATGCCAACACCACTTGAGCTATTGTATAATGTCTCAAACATATCAAAAATAAAAGTTTCTAACCATTTACTTCCAAACTCATCTTCTGTTATATCTCTTGATGGTGTTCGTAAACAAGAGCCAATGCAATCATAGTTTTCCTTATACAACTTAATAATTGATAATTTTGACATTTCCTCCCCCCCTTTATTGTATTACACTATGCATATAAAATACTACATAATTCGAATTTTTACAACAAAAATTTTAAAATAACATAAATTCGCTTTAAAAGTATCACATCCATGTTCCTTTCCTCATGTTCCTCTGCAGCAATTGGACAGAACCCGCCAACCATTTTGTTAAATTCCTTAATTGCTTCATTCTCCGTCATTTTGACACCTCCTATTCCATTCATCTATCGCCTTTTTCCTTGCGTCTACGGGCTCTTTCTCATATTCTTTTGTATTTAATACAAGTTGTCCGTCATCGTTGATGAAATATTCTGAATATCCGCCGTCACGCACACAACTACAATAATTACAACGCACTTCCCAGTAAATACTTAATTCCGATATTCCTGCTCTTGCATTTGCCTTTTCTGTGTAATGCGTTAATTTCGGTTTATGTCCGCAAAATGGACAAGATTTCAATTCTTCCATTCTCTCAACCTCACTTTCTTAACTCTTTCGGAAATTCCTGTATCAGCGGTTCTCCCCATATATCCGCAAGGCTTGATTTCATGAATATAGGGATATTATGTTGTTTGCAACAATATACAATATGTTCAATCCATTCTCTTTGGGGAATAACCTTTTCTTTTCTTCTGCCTGTTTCCGCACCCACAATAATCCATTTGCACATTGGTATCTCTACACGTTCTAATATTGGTTCTATGCTGACAAAAATGTTGTAATCAGGATTCCACCATCTCGTATTTTCTTTGTTTGTAAAAGAATATCCAAACCACATATTATTTCCTGTTTTTCCCAAAACAGAGTTGTTTATCAATTCAACATACCGTTTCGGATTCTTCGTCAAAAACAGATAATTGTGCTGTGGTGCTTTCTCACAAGCCTTAAATACTTCCTCTATCCACGAATCAGGCACCCAATCCCCAAACAAATCAGCCATTGAACACACAAAAACATTTCTGCCTTTCTTCCATTTTTGTGGTTCGTCTAATCTGTAACGGTGAAATGTTGGCATAAAATAAAATGGATATGGTGCTTTTAACTCCTTGCCTTTGTCATTTAGAAATTTTAGCGGTTTTTGCAACTCCATAATTTCACTTTCGCAAAGTTTCTGATAATCCAAATCCGTATCTCTCAATTCTGTATAGCCGCCAAATCTGTGTGCTATATTCCTTGCATAGCAGTATTCACACACATGCAGGCACCCCGTTACTGGATTCCATGTACTGTCGCACCAATCAATCTTTGTTTTGTTCATAAGCAACCTCCATTACTGCTTTTTTTGAGCCTATTTCCCACTATTCCTTAACTTCTTTTTTCAACCACGCTTCAACTTCTGAAACCGAACACATTGCTTGCCCACCTTCAATTGTCACAGCGGAGTCGTTGTCCTCCTTATTTAAAATTTCCTTTATTTGGTGAATATATTGTTCCTCGCACCTATACCACCTATTAATCCAATGCATACCATAATCTCCGATTGGTTCTCTTTTCTGCATGAGCATGTAATAAAACATATCTTTTCCATAAAACAATTCGAGTATCATATTTCCTATTAACCCTGGACATTCTGACTGGTATAAATCAATATCTACGGATTCTAAATCTGATTCATTCGGCTCTTCGTTTTTCGTAAGTTCATAAAACCAGTCTTGCGGTATTTCTTGTAAATCATCTAATCTTCTGCTCATTCTCAATTATCACCTTCCTTTTCAAACACTGCCCTTATTAATGGGCAACTTTCAATTACATGCTCACAATCATCTTCCATGTAATGTTTGCAATTGTTGCAGTATTCTTCCTGAAGCCAATAGCCTACGTCGGTCCAGTTAAATCCGTCTTGTGCCCATGAATGTTGTCTACTAAATTCATCCAAAATATTTTTACAGGTAAGGCAGAGTTTTCTGACAAACATTTCCCCTTCAAATTTACCTGTTTCATATGAATAAACTTCACCTTTATGTATCTTCTGTCCACAGTATTCGCATATATACTCTTTCCTTGCTTTTGGCTGGATTTGTCTATAAAATTCCATATTTCCCACACTCCTTACGCAAATCTAAGTTGCCCTGTTCCTTCCGCCCCGTGCTGGCACCTCCGCCACCTGCAAAGTTGTCAACGATTAATTCTCCGTTTATCATAAAAAAATTCCTATCGTAGTTTTTTTCTCTTTGAAATCATTTCAAATCCATGTATAATAATCCAAAGGGGGTATTTTATATGGATAGAGAAATTATGATTAATGCACTTAAAAATTTATGTATTGTAATTTGGGAAATTATTAAATGGCAGCCTGGCATTGTTGTACCTTTTCTGCTGGCTCTCATTATTGGCAAAATTGCACATTTGTCCAAAGGTAAGCAAAATCTTTTAGAAGATTTTTTTGGTTTTTTTAATTTCCCTTAATTAAAAATTACCATTTGCCTAATGACACAAGAACTTATTTACAAAATATTGCTGTCCTTTGCCAGTGACTTTGGGTGTCTTGTTGGTACGAATGGAACCATCTGGATTAACAGAGGTTGATTCTTTAATTTCAAACAATCCCTGTTCCATGCTTCTTTGCGTTGGCATATTGTAGTCGGTTCCTTTTCGTGAAATCAGATAACCTTGGTTACGCATCCATGCAAACAGCCTGTTTTGTCCTACGTCTATACCATTCTGTTTTAATATCTTTGCCAATTCACCAATTAGAATTGAAGTATGTGATGCTGATACTGCATCAGCAAAGATTGCTTTAGGTTTGTCCTGTTCAATTTTTTCTTTTTGCTGTGCTATTATTTTGTCCCTTTCTGCAATCTTCCTTTGTGCCACAAAGATAGCCCTTTCTAACAGTTCATCATCCGTCATAGTTTCTTGTCCTGCTATGTAGCCACCATTCTTACGAATTGACGGTATGATTTCATCAGCAATCAATGCTTGAAATTTCTCTGCTGTCTCATTTTTTGCTTTCATGGCAAGGCGATAGAAAATGTTTTCAGGGATAAATTCTGGTAATCCATCTTTCCCCACTTGCGAAGAATTTTCATGCCAACTTGTTGGCACACCCAATTCTTCAAGATATTTACGCACTGTTTCCCACCTTACAACCTCGTTGCCACTTGTGGCAATTCTCGAAAATCCTAACCCTCTAGCCACTGTTTCTAATTTCAGATAAGCTGTTCCGTCCTTCTCATAACACTCAACTCCATTTACATTTAATATTTTCAATTCACTCATATAAAACCTCCTTTTCTCAAATATTACTTTCTTCTGCGTCTCTCCGCCCGTTTACCATATATGTACCCCAACATAAAATAATCAATTGCAATAGTTTTGGTAGCTTCGTATGGTCTTGCTTTGGCAATATTGTCCATATCCTCCCATACTTTTTCCCTACACATTATTTCCATTGCATACTGATAGCCCAACATTCTCATAGTTTCATTTTTGTCATATACCGTTGCCATAATAGTGCACCCCTTTCAGATGTATTTTAGTATCATTATGATACTATATAGCAACTAGATTATTTTGTCAATCTATTTTAGTATTATTGTGATACTAAAATACAACTAATTCAAAAAAGGAGTATAATTATGGCTAAAGTCGCTTCACAAATACGATTAGAGGAAACTACGCACCTAAAATTGAAAGCTATTGCCGATAATGAGCTACGCTCTCTGAATGCCCAATTGGAATATTTTATTTTACAAGGCATTAGAGATTATGAATCTACCCATGGATCTGTTGATGTTCCACAGGTGAAAGAATAGGAAAACAATTCCTTGCCTTTATTCCTAGCCACAGCAATTCAATAATATGTGCATTAATTGATACCCCTATTTCTTCGGCTTCCTGTTTAACCACTGTGTAAATACTTTCAGGAAGCCTTACTTGTGTTTGTACAATATTTTTCTTTTCGCTCATTTCGTCTTCCCCTTTCTGATTTACATCTCTATAAAATCAAACAATGTCGGCATTTCCATTTCACTTTCAACTTCCTTAAGATATCCAACCCCATCACGGAAGTAGTCCGTATTTAATTCAATGCCATATCCACGCCTGCCCATTTTTACCGCTGTCATTGGTACGG
>JAMPBO010000017.1 GCA_023666705.1 Bacteroides sp. | reverse complement strand
AAAATATCTTAATATGCTTAGATAGCACAGGTTGTAAAAATACAAAATAAAAGAGAGCTTGTCACGGGTAAACAACTATGTGCCTTAAATCCTTACTGCGACAGCCCCATAAGGCAGAATTAAAAATGCTGCTAGGATTCGCCAAAGTGCCATTAAAGTTGTGATAACATAAAGAGTGACGAAGGCACTTTGTTCTTTTAAATAACCCTGAAATATTGAAATGTGCATAAAAGAATGAAATAGTTACCATATAAAATAGGTTATTATTATCACTTGACGTTGGTTGATACTGTCTATAAAATGTTAAGAGTATCATTATGTTTTGAAATAATAGATGTGAGGGAAACATGGATAACCTGTATGAATTGATTGCTCCCTGCCATTTTGGGCTTGAGGCAGTTTTAAAAAAGGAAATTATTGACCTTGGATATGAGGTAGTATCCGTAGAAGATGGACGCGTTACATTTCAGGGGGACGAGACTGCCATTCCGAGGGCAAATATATTTATAAGGACGGCAGAGAGAATTTTACTGAAAATGGGAAGCTTTCGGGCGACAACCTTTGATGAGCTGTTCGAGGGCACAAAGGCGATTGCATGGGAGGCGGTTCTTCCGAGAGATGCCAAATTCTGGGTTACAAAGGCGACGACAAACAAGAGTAAATTGTTTTCTGGAAGTGCAATACAGTCAATTGTCAAAAAAGCAATTGTGGAAAAAATGAGCAAAACCTACAGGGTGAGCCGTTTTGAGGAGGATGGGGATGAATACCCTGTCCGTGTATTTATTTTTAAGGATATGGTTACAATTGGGCTTGATACAACGGGAACCTCACTGCACAAGAGAGGTTACAGGCAGCTTGTTGCCAAGGCACCGATTTCGGAAACGCTTGCGGCTGCCCTTATCATGCTGACTCCATGGAACAAGGAGCGGGTGCTGGTTGACCCATTTTGTGGAAGCGGTACATTTCCAATTGAGGCGGCACTGATAGGAGCCAATATCGCACCGGGAATTAACAGGGAGTTTACAGCCGGTTCATGGGGAAAATTAATTTCAAAGACGCTGTGGCATGCGGCATACGATGAGGCACATGACATGATAAGAAATGACATTGAAATGAACATACAGGGATATGATTTGGATCCTGAAACGGTCAAGTGTGCCATGGCAAATGCAAAGGCGGCAGAGGTTGACAAATACATACATTTTCAGGCAAGGGACGTAAAGGATTTGAGGCATCCGAAGCATTATGGATTTATCATAACGAACCCACCATATGGCGAACGGCTGGAGGAAAAGGAAGCATTGCCCGCACTTTATAAAACCATCGGGGAAAGCTTCGCAGGGCTTCGCGATTGGTCCATGTATCTGATTTCATCTTACGAGGATGCGGAGAAATATATCGGCAGACGGGCGGATAAGAACAGAAAAATTTATAATGGTATGATTAAGGCATATTTCTATCAATTTATGGGACCAAAACCACCGAGGAAGAGAGTGTAACAAAATGAGAAAAATATGTACAGTGGTGGCAGCTGTTTTGTCATTTGTTGTAATTGCATATTTGTTAAACCGCAATCCCGTGGTGACGGTTGATAAATCGAAGTGGTTTGAAAGCTGTGCGGACGAGTTTCAAATTGAGCTTGTGAAAAGGCTCAATTCGGACGAAACCATTTTCACGGTTCTGGGTGCTGGCGTGAATGAGCTTGGATATGACTTTTTTGTCAGTGACGAGCTGAAGCTTATGGTTGAGGGAGATTTTCTGCGTGGACCGATGGCGTGTTCCGTGTTGAGGTACAGCGACGGTAAGGTGCTTGTCATGAAGGGGGACTGCTCCATTGACATGGAGATAGGCTCTGATATTGCGGTTGTAAATAATTATGACAGCGTAAAGCTTGGCACGAAGGTACTGTTTCAGGATAACACGCTTTATATTCCCTTTGATGAGATAGCGGAATATTTAAGCTATGGTGTTGAGTACCACGTGGAAAACCAATGGATAGATATAGTGCTTGTCAGTGAGGAGAAAAAGCTTCCGGCCGCCTATGACATGAGGGATTACGACAGGGTTACGGAGGTGAGGGACCAGGGAAGATATGGTACATGCTGGGCATTTGCATCCTTGGGTGCACTTGAGACAACCCTGCTTCCGGCAGAGAGCGATATGTTTTCCACCGACCACATGACTATGTGTAACAGCTACAATCTTGACCTTAACAAGGGCGGTGAGCATACGATGAGTATTGCTTATCTTGCGGCATGGCAGGGACCTGTATACGAGAGGGATGACCCGTATGGGGATGGCGTTACGGACCCGTCGCTTGAGGCAGTTAAGCACCTTGAGGAGGCACTTGTCATCAACGGAAAGGAAATGGATACGATTAAGAGTGCCATTTTCCGTTATGGTGGAATAGAGACGTCCCTGTATTCCCAGATGGAATATTTTGACAGTGTTTCTGCTTATTATTCGGAGGAACACAGCACCTATTATTATGACGGTGATGAGGAGCCGAATCACGATGTTGTCGTAGTTGGCTGGGATGACAATTATCCGAAACAAAATTTTACAATCCAACCTGAAAATGATGGTGCATTTATTTGTAAAAACAGCTGGGGCGATAACTTTGGTGAGGACGGTTTTTTCTATGTGTCCTATGAGGATGTAAATATCTGCCGCAAATCCGTTGTTTACACAAGGGTTGGTGAAGCGGATAATTATGACAACATTTATCAGGCGGACCTGCTTGGCTGGATTGGACAGATGGGATTTGGAAAGCAGGAGGCATATTTTGCAAATGTTTATACGGCAGGAAAAAATGAGGAGCTTGCTGCGGTGTCATTTTATGCAACGGACAAGGATACAGAGTTTGAGATTTATGTGGTTAAGGATTTTCAGGACACGGAATCCTTTGCGGACAGGGAGTTTGTTGTGTCGGGAAGCATGAAATATGCAGGATATTATACCGTGGAGCTTCCTGAGGCGATTGCCCTTAATGATGACGGAAAATTTGCGGTGGTTGTCAGGGTTAAGACGCCGAAAGCAATTCATCCGATTGCCATTGAGTATAATATTGAGGATGACGAGAGGACGGAAAACTTTGATATAACGGATGGAGAGGGATATATAAGTCTTTATGGCGAAACGTGGCACAGTGCAGAGAAAACGGAAAAGTGCAACCTCTGTCTTAAGGCGTTTACAAATAACAGATGATTGTCAAATGATGGTTGAACAACTTGGTTTTGGAAATTGGTTTTGGAAATTGGTTTTGCAATATATAAAATTTTTAGGATTGTGAGGAAAGATATGGAACGATTAATATTTGCAACGGGAAACAAGGATAAAATGAAAGAAATCAGAATGATTCTTGCTGATTCAGGCTATGAAATCATGTCGATGAAGGAAGCAGGAATTGATGTGGACATTGTCGAGGACGGTAGTACATTTGAGGAAAATGCGATGATTAAAGCAACCGCCATAAGTAAGCTGGCAGGCTGTCTTGTGCTTGCAGATGACAGCGGGCTTGAGGTGGATGCCATGGATGGTGCACCTGGGATTTATTCCGCAAGATTTGAGGGTGTTGATACCCCGTATTCCGTAAAGAACAAAATCATAATGGACAAGCTGGAGGGACTTCCTGAGGAGGAGCGGACGGCAAGGTTTGTGTGTACCATAGCTGCCGCATGGCCTGATGGCAGGGTTGAAACGAGGCGTGGAACAATTGAGGGAACAATTGCACACGAGCCAGCAGGTGAAAATGGATTTGGCTATGACCCGATTTTTTTTGTTCCTGAGTATGGCAAAACAACTGCCCAGCTTGACCCTGAGGAGAAGAACAAAATAAGTCATAGGGGCAAGGCACTTAGAATGATAAAGGAAGTATTATAACGTTAATTTTTTGGAGGAATTATGAGAAGAATTCTGATTGTCAGCGATTCACATGGGCGGAATGAAAATGTGCAAAAGGCGATAAAGAAGGCAGGGAACATAGACATGATGATACATCTTGGCGACATCGGCTGGGATTATCTTGAGGTGGAGCATATGTCAGGTGTGCCTACATACATGGTTGCTGGAAATAATGATTATGGGTTGCCACTTAAGGACAGAATTATTATTCAGATTGGTGGGCATAGGATTTATGCTGTTCATGGACATCGGCAGGCGGTTCATTTTGGTCCTGATACCATAAGATACCTTGCCCTTGAAAATGAATGTGATATCGCAATGTACGGGCATACGCATGTGCCGTTTCTTGACGACGAGGGCGACGTGACGATACTGAATCCGGGAAGTCTTACATATCCGAGACAGGAAGGGCATGAGAAAACATTTGTTATTATGGAAATAGATGATTATGATGAGGTGACATATACGTTTGACCATATATAGGCAGAATATAGCTGTGACAAGGCTTTATTATTTCTTAGCAGTATATGCAGGAAATCAAAAGGAAATATGAAAAACGATAAGGTGTATTAATTATACAATATATACGGTCATGAGCAAAATGCATGACTTATAGGTAGGCATTATATTGTGCAACGCCTGTTTGAAAAAGCAGAGTTTTGCTTATTGTTAATATATATGTAGAAGATGGAGGAACTGCCTAATTGAAAAAGGGAGAAATATACGAGGGGATAATCACAAATTACGACTTTCCCAACAAGGGAAGTCTTATTTATGAGGATAGAAAGGTAATCATAAAGGGGGCACTTGAGGGACAAAGAGTGCGTTTTATGGTTACGAAAAGAAAAAGTGGAATGGCGGAAGGAAGGCTTCTTGAGGTTCTTGAACAATCTCCGATGGAAAATGAGTCGCCGGAATGTCCATATTTTGGGATGTGCGGTGGCTGTTCTTATCAGACAATGTCGTATGAAAATCAGCTTTTATTAAAGGAAAAGATGGTAAAAAAGCTTATCGGAAAATATATCGGTAAGGGTGATGTTGCTAATGGACAAACGAAAGCTTCAAATACGTTTAGTTCTTTAATAGAAAACTGCGTTTTTGTAGAACCTGCTGACAGTGGGACTGTAGGTTTGGAGCAAATTTGTTCTGGCGAAGGGAAAAAACTAAATGATAATGAACGTACAATGCGTACTTGGGAAGGAATCGTTGCATCGCCCATGAGATATGAATATAGAAATAAAATGGAATTTACATTTGGCGATGAATATAAAGATGGACCGCTTGCTTTGGGGCTTCATAAAAAAGGTGGATTTTATGATATATTAAATGTAAGTGGATGTCGCATTGTCGGTAAGGAATGGAGTGCCCTACTTGATTATACATTGAATTTTTTTAAGGATAAGGGTGTGCCTTATTATCATAAAATGCGACACGAGGGTATCCTGCGTAATTTGGTTGTACGGCAATCCTTTGCGACAGGAGAGTTTCTTGTAAATCTTATTACCTCAACGCAATGGGATAAGTATGGATTTGATAAGGAGAGCGTTTTGCGTGAGTTTGTGGATGGACTTGTTTTGTTGGCAGACAGTGCAGACTTTAATGGCAACATGGCAGGTGTTTTATATACTGAAAATGATTCCTTGGGAGATGTGGTTGCCTGTGATAATATGCAGGTGCTTTTCGGGAAGGACTACATTACCGAGGAGATTTTGGAGCTTAAATTTAAGATTTCGCCATTTTCATTTTTCCAGACAAATACAAAGGGCTGCGAGGTGCTTTACGCAAAGGCAAGAGAGTACATTATGTCGGGAACGGTTATGGGCAACGGACTAAATGAGAATGCTATTATAAATGGTGCGAAGGATAAGGTCATTTTTGACTTATACAGTGGTACGGGAACAATTGCACAGATGCTGGCACCTGTTGCAAAAAAGGTTATCGGAATTGAGCTTGTGGAGGAGGCAGTTGAGGCGGCAAAGGAAAATGCGAAGCTCAATAACCTTAACAACTGTGAATTTATTGCAGGAGACGTGTTGAAAGCAATTGATTTGGTGGAGGACAAGCCTGACGTTATCATACTCGACCCACCAAGAGATGGCATAAACCCTAAGGCTTTGGAGAAAATTCTGGCATTTAATGTGAAGGAAATGGTGTATATCAGTTGTAAGCCAACCTCGCTGGCAAGGGACTTGGAGATAATAACAAACAGGGGGTACGAGGTGAAAAGGGCATGTGCCGTGGATGAGTTTCCGGGGACGGGGCATGTGGAGTGTGTCGTGTTGATGTCGCGGGCAGGGAGGTAAAGTAGCGGAAAAGTGCAGAAAACAAGGGGGCTCCGGGAGCCTGAACAGTTTGGAAAAATTGTTCCTGCTCCCGGATTTTGTGTTTGTTGTACCATGCGGAAACATATCCACTGCTTTTGGGGCGGGATAGTTGAGTTGACAGGATAGATATAGGGTAGGTTGTGGAGATAGGACGGTTAAGGAGAGGCTGAGGGAATAAGATTTATAATTTCAAGAAAAAGCAATTTGAATTGTAATGTTCTGTACAAAATGCTATAATTCTACACATATTTTATGAAATCATGGAGGGGATTGTTATGCATATTTCAAAGGTAGATATATTTAACTATAGATTACTAAAACAGACAAGTATTAATTGTGAAGAAGATTTGTCTTTAATCATTGGTAAAAATAATTGTGGAAAAACATCTTTTTTATCAATTTTAAGTAAATGTGTGGGCAATAAAAGTGAAGTGGGAAATTTTGATTTTAATGATTTTAGCACGTTATTTCAGAGGAAATTATATAAAGTTGTAAAGGGAGAATCATCTTTTAAGGAAGAAGAATTGGCAGGAATTAGGGTTGATTTTTATATAGAATATAATGAAAAAGATGACCTGGCAAATATTAGCAAGTTGATGTTGGATTTGGAACCACAAAATACAACTGTTATTCTAAGGTTTGAGTATGTATTAAAAAATAATCTCCTAAAACTAATGGAAGAGTTTTCCAAATACGAAGCAGATAGGACAACTCTTAGTTCCGAAATGGCATTTGATAAATTTCTTAAAAAGAATCATAAAAAGTATTTTGAGTTTATGAGATACTGTGTGTTATATGATTATAAAACCAAGAGCATAGACAATACGACATTTAAATTTCTAGACAATAAGGATATAGATGTATCTAAAATAATTGCGTTTAATTATGTGAGTGCGAGAAGAAATGTTTCTAATGCAACGGATTTAGAACTTTCTGCATTAGCAAGTGCTTATTATGAGAAAACTAAGAATCAGGACAAAAACAATGCTACAACATTAAATTTTGAAAAAAAAGTAGACGAAACGGACAGTGCATTTGATGGCATATATACAGAGACTTTTAGAAATTTAATGGGTAAATTATCTAAGTTTGGAGGAATTAAAAAGAATGAAAATATAGTAAAGGTTATTTCGCAAATTCAAGTATCAAAACTTTTAAAAGATAATACAACGGTCGTATATGATGAACAATCAAATTTTTTGCCAGAGAATTATAATGGTTTAGGATATTTAAATCTATTTAGTATTATTATGAAAATAGAGACGATAATGAGTGATTTTAGAAAAGACAATAAAAAGGATGAAAAACCAGCAGATATAAATTTATTATTTATTGAAGAACCAGAAGCACATACTCATCCACAAATGCAGTATGTGTTTGTAAAAAATATAAAGAATTTGTTGAGGGAAGGTAAAAAGATTAGCAATACAAAAGAAACTATAAACTTGCAGACATTTATGACAACACATTCATCTCATATTGTGGCTGAAAGTGAGTTTGATGATATTAAATATTTTGTAAAGGAAAAATGTGATAATGGATATAATGTTATTTCAAAAAATCTTAAAGATTTAAAAACATTATACCAAAAAGAAAAAGGAGAGGGAAATAATCATTTTAAATTTTTAAAACAATATCTTACGTTAAATCGGTCAGAGGTATTTTTTGCTGATAAAATTATTTTAATAGAAGGAGATACGGAGCGTATTTTGCTTCCAGCAATGATGAAAAAGGTTGACCAAGATAACGATTATGAGATACCCTTAATGTCTCAAAATATTTCCGTTATTGAAGTAGGAAATTATTCAGAAATATATTCTGCGTTTATAAAATTTATAGGAACTAAGGCATTAATTATTACAGATATAGATACTTATTCTCTAGTGGATGATAAAGACGAAAAAGGTAATATCAGAAAACATCAGAATGGAAGCGTAAAACAGAAGCCGAAATTGTGTAAAGTGTCTGAGGGTGAATATACCAGTAATAGTTCTTTGAAATTTTATTTAAAGGAACAGTTTGAAGTTCATGGAGGAACAGAAAAAGACATATTGGCTAATTTAGAGATGGAAGAAAAAATAGTTTCTGCTTATGAAGTTGACAATAAAGAAACTGATAAAAAAGAAATTGTCTGGAAAGCTGATAAAAATGGAAAGGTTTTGATTGTTTATCAAACGAATGAAGTGAATTATGAGGGGGTAGCATATAATGCAAGAAGTTTTGAAGATGCATTCTTCCATATCAATAGAAAGTTTTTTACAGAATTAGATGGAGTAGATGATGAAGAAAAAATCAAGAAATGTGCAAATACGTTTCAAGGATTAAAAAACGTAAAATTGTTTTTTGATAAAACAAAAGATAGTTTTCAGTTGGCGAAAGATTGTGTTAATAAGAAGCCGTCTTTGGCAATGGATATTTTGTTAAACAGTAAAAGTGATGATAAAAAAGATTTTATAAATTGGAAAGTGCCTGAGTATATAAAGGAGGGATTGGAATGGCTGCAGAAGGATTAGAAAAAGAAGTGAAGCAAATATTTGCACTTATTGATGATAACAAAAATTTTCTTTTAAGTGGAGGGGCTGGCAGTGGAAAAACGTATTCATTAGTTTCTGTTATTAATGAGATTTATAATAGAAATCCAATAGCAAAAATTGCCTGTATAACTTATACGAATGCAGCAGTCCATGAAATTGAAAATCGTGTTTTGAATAAAAAAATCAGAATTTCAACAATACATGATTTTTTATGGGATAATATATCATCTTTCCAAAATGAATTGAAGGAAACTCTTATTGAAGGTATCAATGATCCTAAAGTAAGATATAAAAATATTAAAGTGCAAATTCCATATAGCAATGAATTTAAAGAAGGGGTGAAATATACAGAATATTTGCATTTGGCAGATGGATGTATTTCACATGATGAGATAATTGTTTTGGCAAATCAAATGTTTAAGAAATATTCAAAGTTATGTGATATATTAAACAGTAAATATGACTATATCTTAGTGGATGAATATCAGGATGCTTTTCCAGAAGTGATAGAGATTTTACTAGAGTATTTGCAAGGGGATAAAAAACGAAATTTAATTGGATTTTTTGGGGACTCCATGCAGTCAATCTATGACGATGGTATTGGGGATTTAAATGCTCATATTGAAAAAGGAATAGTGATTGAGGTACAGAAAAAGCAAAATCGTAGGAATCCTCAATCAGTTATGAATTTGAGTAATAAATTGCGTATAGATGAATTAAAACAGGTTCCATCTGAAGATAAAAATGCTCCGAATATGGGAGAAGGCAAAGTTAAGCAAGGTACAATTAAATTTATTTATGGAGGCGTCCTATCTGAAGATTTAAAAAAAGATAAAAGATATTTTAATGGATGGAATTTCAGTAATCCCAAAGAAACAAAAGAACTTCATTTGACGAATAATTTAATAGCATCCAATGCTGGATTTCCAACGCTTATGAAAATATATGATAAAGATCCTTTGTTGAAATTCAAAAATGAATTTATAACATATATTAAGGAGAATATGATAGATATAGATGAAACAACAACTTTTGGTGATGTGATAAATTCTGTAGATTGGAGATTTTCAAATCAAGTAAGAGACGTTAACAATAGAGGAAGAAAGAAGATTGAAGTTTTTTTAGAAGATGCTGAAAATGCAAAATTTTTTAATTTAGTAAAGGACAAGCCTTTTGGTTGGGTGAAACGAATATATTTTGATAAAGATAATCTTATTTCGGATAAAAAAGAGATAGATGAGCAAAGGTCATCTCAATCAAAGCGTGATAAACTTATTCGGCATTTAATTAAAATTCAGACAATTATAGATCTTTATGAAATGAAAAATTACAATGAATTTATTCGAAAAACATCCTTTAGAATTAGAAATTTATCGGATAAAAAAGTAATTAAGGAAAAAATTGATACAATCGTTGGAATGAAAAAAAACACAATAAATGAGGTTATATTATATGCACATGAGAGCGGTTTGTGTTTAATGGATGATAATATTAAAAATTTTATTAAAGAAAATGAGTATTTATATGCTAGAGTTTCTAATGTTAATTATGAAGAATTTGTAAATTTGTATATGTATTTGGAGGGATATTCACCTTTTTCAACACAGCATAAAATCAAAGGAGAAGAATTTAAAAATGTATTAGTAATTCTGAATAATGGAAAATGGAATGATTATAACTTTGAGTATCTATTTAATCCCTCACATCCAAAATGTAATAGATCCGTACTAATACGAACACAAAAATTATTTTATGTATGCTGTACGCGTGCAATGGAGAATTTAGTGGTATATTGTGAAGATCCAACGGATGCTATGATAGAGACTGCTGAAAAGTGGTTTGGTAAAAATAATTGTGAAAAAATATAATTTAGAATATTAGATTTTATAAAACAGGAATTAAAAGATAAGAAAAAGTGATTAAAAATGGATAGTCATCGTGAATTTTTTATATATCAATCCGAAGACGGTTTGACAAATATTGAAGTTAAAGTACAAGATGAAACAACATGGCTTACGCAACAGCAGATGGCTGATTTATTTCAAACGTCGCGAACAAATGTTGTAGAACATATCTCGCATATATATGAAGAATTAGATGAAAATTCAACTTGTCGGAAATTCTGACAGGTTCGAAAAAAAGGAAATCGCGAAGTATCACAAGATGTCATATTATAATCTTGATATGATAATTTCTCTTTGTTATAGGGTGAAATCCAGAATTGCTACTAATTCCCGATGTTTGGCAACAGAACGTTTGAAAGGATCTATAATAAAAGGTTTTACAAGCACTCGTTGGATAAAGAAATTTCCCCGTCACAATCAGAAAAACCCCGAATGACAGATATGTTGATTAATGTTACAATAAGTAATGATTTTTACGATGAGATTGGAGAAAACCAAGATGCAGGAAACCATTTTCCACCCACAAAACAGCACACTCAAGGATACAATCACAGCCTATGCAGAAAAAATCACATTGAAGAAAATACGTTATGACGATAGTTTCGATTTTTCGAAGATTCACTCAGATTTGAAGCAGACGTTTCTGTCTGGAAAATATTTTATCGAAAAGAAAGATAAGACTGATGTTTCGTTGTTTGAAAAGGAGCTTGGATATAAGCTGCCACAGGATATTGAGGAATATTTGAATTCATACTGGCATCCGGGAATTTTCGGCTATGATAAATTTTATGAGTATGAGTGTATATGTTTATCTGGAGTTATAAAATATGAGAATGAAAATGCAGATGATGTTCTTTTTAACAAGAAAGGCATTGTGCATTTGGCTAAGCTGTGGCGTGATGATTTTGGCGGAAATGTAAATGAATATCTGCCGATAGGTTATTTGGGGTATTCCGGGAATGTTGTTTTGTACGAAGTCAAAACGGGCAGGATATTTATGGAGGACTTTGATAATGATGGCGAGCCTGAAAAGGAACCGTTTGAAAATTCCTTGCAGGAGCTGATACAACATTTAGAGCCTACCATGCCCGAATAAATATATGAGAATGAAATTGAGAATATGCAGCACTTTCATAGAAATTTTTCAAAAGGAAAGAGCGTTGGATGAGAATAATTGTGATATCAAGGAGGAACAAGGGGGAAAATAATCAAGGACACTATACACAGGATTTTGAAAACGAATTTATTTCATTGACAGATATAGCCCGATATAAAAGTGGTGATTTACACGACTTTAAATCGTATCGTTTTTTACCTTCTAATATAAGAAAATTTCTACGATCGATTATTTAATTAGCAAGCAAACAAGCTAATACAAAAAAACATTTCATGTTGAAAATTTACAGGATGTACACTATCTATGTATTTAATGAAAATTCCAATCACGGCAAAAATATTAGATGAAAAGGTTGTATAATCCTTGCACAGCGGGTATAATCTATATTATAAAATTGCCAATAACGGCAAAAATATTAGATGGAGATTGCTATGGAAATAAAAAGAGATGTATACCTTGACCGAATTATTGTTAGAAAACACAATGGTTTTATTAAGGTTATTACAGGAATCCGAAGAAGTGGAAAATCTTATCTGTTGAATACATTGTTTTACAATCATTTGGCTGCAGAAAATATTGCATCTGATCATATTATTCGATTCGCATTTGATTCGGCAGAAGATTTATTGAAGATTGGAGAAAATCCAATTGTTCTTGATAATGAAAAACAAGACCGTAAGGTTGACCCGTCCAAGTTTATAAATTGGTTAATGCCTCAGATAGATGGAGTGGGAACTTATTATCTGTTGCTTGATGAGGTTCAGAAGCTTGGAGCTTTTGAGTCCGTTTTAAATGGGTTTCTTCGAAGGAGCAACCTTGATGTTTATGTAACAGGTAGTAATTCCAAGTTTTTATCCAAAGATATTTTGACTGAGTTTGAGGGAAGAGGTGATGAGATACATGTACTTCCATTGTCTTTTTCTGAATATTATGCTTTCAAGCAGGGTGACAAAGGCGAAGCATATGATGACTATTCGGTTTATGGCGGACTTCCGGCAGTGACATTGATGGCAACTGAAGAACAGAAAACAACCTATTTGATTTCCCAAATGCAGAATTTGTATTTGAGAGATATTATTAGTAGATATTCAGTGCAGGATGAGACAGCACTAGGGGAGGTAATTGATGTAATCGCCTCGGGTATTTCCACACTTACCAATCCGAGAAAAATCGCAAGTACAATGAATTCGGTTCATGGAACAGCTACATGCGATGCAACCGTGGACAGATATATTGGATATGCTGAAGATGCATTTATGCTTACCCGTGTTAAAAGATATAATGTCAAAGGCAGAAAATACATCGGTACTCCTTATAAGATTTACTTTGAGGATGTGGGACTTCGTAATGCCCGTCTGTCCTTTAGACAGATTGAAGGAACTTATATCATGGAAAATATCATTTATAATGAACTCAGGTACAGAGGTTATCAGGTTGATGTGGGAACTGTTGAATCACGAGAGAAGGACGATGCTGGAAAAGAAATACGCGTGCAGAGGGAAATTGATTTTATAGCTTCATTGGGAAGTAAAAAATATTATATCCAGTCTGCATATGCGGTTCCGAATCAGGAAAAGTATGAACAGGAAACAAAGCCATTTGAGCGTATGATGGATTCTTTCAAAAAAATAATCATTGTTGAAAAGAGTATGAAGCCGCGTTATGATGAAAATGGGTACTTAATGATGGGTGTGAAAGAATTTTTGCTTGATGCAGATAGCTTGCTTATTTGATATGGCTAATTTAATTACGGAGAATATATATGTAAAATCTATATGAAATTTTCTCTATACAAAATATTTTACATCTAATTGATTCGCACTTAAAAAGAGCTGAAATACATTTGTGAGAAAAATGCCATATGTGGCAAAAAAATCACGGAGCGTATTTGAAGTAAAAGAGGATGCTATCATGCCTTGGACAGATGAAAATGGAATTTGTTATGTGAAATAAGGAGTCAAAATGAAAACAGTCAGGGTGGCTGCGGCAGTCATATGTGATTCGTTTGCCGAGAAGAAACGGATATTTGCCACAGCAAAAGGATATGGAGATTTTAAGGGACAATGGGAGTTCCCGGGTGGAAAAATTGAACAGGGTGAAACACCACAGCAGGCACTAATCCGGGAAATACAGGAGGAGCTTGCGACGAAAATCAATGTAGGAGAGTTGATTGATACAATCGAATACGATTATCCTGCATTTCATTTATCTATGGACTGCTTTTGGTGCGAGGTAGTTGAGGGTGAGCTAAAGTTATTAGAAGCAGAAACGGCAAGATGGCTTACAAAAGATGAATTATATGATGTCCCGTGGATTCCGGCAGACATGAAACTGATAGAGGAAATTGAAAAGTGTATGGGGTAAATATATTAAAATTTTGTGGTTTCCTTGTTGTATGTACGAAAACCATAAACAAAGCATCGAAACGTGTGATTGAAAAGTGTGGTTTTACATATGAGGGAACACTAAGGGATTTTTTCTATATAGATGTCAGTTACGTGGGAAGACTTTATTTTTCTATACTCAAGTCTGAGTATGAGGGGTAATGCTTCAAAATAGTGACAACTAAGGCAGATGTTCAAAAAGCATCTGTCTTATTTTAATTTTATGATATTTATAATAACAATAGTATGCTATACTATAATCATATTGAAATTACATACAGATTAACGGCAGTCAGATAAGGAAATGGAGAGGGAACGATAGGATGAATGATTTAATTCAAAAAATTCAAAAGGGTGCAAAAGAACATGGGGACAAAATGATTTTTATGGCTCTTGATTATGAACGGGGACATCAGGAGGTCAATTACGGAAAGCTGTGGGAGTGTGTCAGGGCTTATGCCGCCACGATGAAAGAACACGGCATATGTCACGGAAAAAGGGCGGTTATTTTATGTGACAATTCTCTTGACAACATCTATATGGTGTATGCTTGTGTACTGCTGGGCGTTACGTTTACTATACTTCCTGTCCCGATTGATGAGGGAAAAATTAACCGTTATTATTCAGTTGTTCAATCGTGTTCTCCTGATGCGGTTTTGGTACCAAAACATATTTACGGTATGCTTGGAGAACAGGCAAAGGGTCTTATGGTACCTGATATGAAATGTATATATGACTGGGTAGAGCATGCACCGACAGAAAGTGAGCCGGAAATTTACGACACCAAGAGCGATGACATCATTTACCTGCAATATTCGTCAGGCTCCACAAATGAGCCAAAGGGTGTTATGATTTCATATGAAAATTTAATGGCAAACTTGGCGGATTATAAGCGTCTGGTTCCGGCAGACTTACCGTGCCGTGTTTCGTGGGTGCCGTTTTTTCATAACATAGGTTTGCTGGCAGTTATTTTTAAAACGATATATGATGAAAGCTATGCATATTTAATCAAGACAACAGATTTTATCCGTAATCCGCTTTTGTGGTTAAGGGCAATTACGGAATTCAAGGCAGATATTACGGTAGGACCAAATTCTGCATATGACTTATGCACGAAGATAGTGGATGAGGAGATGGCGAAGCAGTTCGATTTAACGTCAGTGAAAGTATTTGGTAATGGTTCGGAAATGGTTTTATCGGATACGATTGACCGATTTTGTCATTTGTTTCATGTTAAGCCTGAAACCTTTATGTTCTCATATGGGCTGGCGGAGACGGTATGTACGGCAACGGGAGGTCATGAGGGATATGAAATACGGAAGATAGATTACGATGCATACAAGAAAAATCGCTTTGTTGTGTTGTCCGGGGAGGACGCTGATAATCATATTAATAAGACGATTGTATCAAATGGACGACCTTTAGATACCATTAAGGTTGTGATTGCAGATATGAAAAATCCGACGCAGGAAGTAACAGACAATCGCCAAATTGGTGAAATTTGTCTGCAGGGACCTGCAGTTGCCAAAGGATATTTGGGTGATATTGATGAAAATGCAAATTTTCACCACAGAATTGACAGCTATGAGGGTGAATTTTTAAGAACCGGGGATATGGGGGTTCTGTATGAGGGTAAGTTATATGTAACAGGGCGTATCAAGGAATTGATTATCATAAATGGGCATAATATATATCCGTCTGATGTTCAACATACTATTTTTAAGACGGTACGTGAGCTGGCAGGTCATGCCATTTGTGTATTTTCTTATTCCGTGGAGGGTAAGGAACGTGTCGTAATTATCATTGAGGTGGATGCAAACGAAAAATTTGATTATGAATCTATATCAGGGGTGATTAACCATGCGGTTACAAATGCGTTTGAGGTTTCGCCGTATGACATTGCGTTCGTGCAGTCGGGCTCTTTAATCCGCACGGATAATGGAAAGCTCCGTATTCACAAAATAAGACGAGCATATAAATCGGACGAGCTGAAGCTGCTGTATTCGGGACGCCACATACATGATGATTCGGATGCCGGGGAGACGGAGGAAAGTACAGATTTAATCGAGCAGGGTGTGAGAAGTCTCTTTGATAAGATATTGCACATTTCAGGTGCAGACATACACACAAGTTTTTTGGAGTTGGGTGGAAATTCCTTTGATACCTTGGAGTTAATCGTTGAACTGGAGCAAAAATTTTCCGTAAAGTTTGATGCGAGGGAAATATTACTGAATCCCAGCGTATGCGGAATTGCGGAACAGATACGCAGCAAGGTAGCGGACCACAAATTGGATTTGCCACAGACGAATTTGTATGCGGAATGTGTGCTGCCTGATGAGATTGCAGTTACAGAGGCTTACGAAAAGGAACCTTCGGAATGTTCGGTATTTTTCCTGACAGGAAGCACGGGCTTTTTAGGTGCATATCTGATTGCTTCAATTTTAAAGCGTTCCGCCGTTTCAAATGTTAAGTTATACTGTCATTGCAGGGCAAAGAGTCAGGAAAACGGCATGGAACGGATTAAGAAAAACATGCAGCATTATATGTGTTGGGAGGATGCATTTGAACAACATATTTATCCTGTGTTGGGCGACCTTGCTAAGCCGCATATGGGCATAGAGGAAACGCTGTACCAAAAGCTGGCAGGCGAGGTGGAGCTTGTCATCCACAATGGTGCCTTACTAAATTTCATGTTTCCATATGAGTATTTGAGAAAAACAAATGTATATGGAACGCAGGAATGTCTGCGTTTTGCATGCGGAGGCAGACCGAAATATTTTAACTATATATCATCCTTTAGTGTGTATGATAATCCAAGCCATTTTAGAAAAACTGCCTATGAGGATGATTTGCTGGAGTCGGCTGATGGATATTTCCTCGGTTATTCCCAGACAAAATGGGTATCGGAGAAGCTCGTGGGGATAGCGAAGGAGCGTGGACTTAAGGCGTGCATATTCCGCCCTGGTGATATTACAGGCACAAAAGATACAGGCATATGGGAAATGGGCGATTTGATAAGCCGAATTTTAGTATCGGCAATTCAGACTGGAAGGATGCCGGGGGCAGATATTAAATTTTTTCTCACACCTGTAGATTATGTGGCGGATGCAATTACTCATATTTTGGCAAATGGGGATGCATATGGCAAGGCATTTAATTTGGTCAACACAAATATTGCACCTGCAGCGGAGGTAAAGAATATAATAGAGGCGTGCGGATATCCGATAGAAATTATCCCGTACGATATATGGCAGAGGGAGCTTGTGGCATCAGATACAGAGAAAAATGCATTGAAAATACTTGCCTGCCTGTTTGACGGCGATGGGGGAAATGAGGACAGCATCATACGCAGATATTCCGATAATGAGGCAATCTTCGATACAAGTAATACGGATGCATTTTTGAAGGGCTCAGACATTACATGCCCGCCTGTGGATAAGGAACTGATAAGTGCATATCTTCGATATTTTGCGGAAAAAGGATATATCGTCCGCAGGTGATTTGTCTATATTGTGCAACTAGGTTTTGGAAGTAATGTTTTATTTAAGGCTATTAAATCTTTTTAAGGAGTGATTATAATGATATTTTTAGAATACCCAAAATGTTCCACCTGCAAGAAAGCGAAAAAGTGGCTGGATGATAACAATATAACATATACAGACCGTCATATTGCGGAAAATAATCCGTCCTATGATGAGCTGAAGAAATGGTACAAAGCAAGCGGTTTGCCGCTAAAGAAATTCTTTAATACAAGCGGTATGCTATACAAGGAGATGAAGCTCAAGGACAAGCTGGCGGACATGAGCGAGGAGGAGCAGCTGAAGCTTTTAGCCACAAACGGAATGCTCGTAAAACGTCCGATTATTGTGGTTGGGGAAACCGTGATGACAGGATTTAAGGAAGCAGAATGGGCGGAGAAGCTGGGGTAGGCTGATGTTTTACTGTCGGACAAGGTATTGACAATGCACTACAAATTGTTAAAATATAATTTGGAGGTAGAGTCATGAAAAAAACGACATCAATTAGTATAAGGGTTAGTGAAAATGAACTTGAAACATTTAAAAGAGCAGCCAGACTTGAAGCTTATTCTTCATACAGCGAGTTTATAAGACGTACCGCATTGATAGAAGCTTTAAGAATTCTTAAAGGAAATGGTGAAAGTCTGGAAAGCGAGGATAAAGGGAATGAATAATAGTCTCATTGAAAGAATGAGAACTGAAAACTATAGTTTGGTGAGTATTGATTTGTTTTCAGGTCCAGGAGGGTTATGTACGGGTTTTAAATGGGCTGGAATATTGCCATTAATAGCTGTAGAATGGACCGATACCACGGTTGAAACATACTCAGTGAGTCATAACGCAGAGGTAATGCATTTAGAGGATAATCTTGATGAAGGTGGCGTTCGTGCGGAATATCTACAGCAATTTATGCATGAAAGTGCCCGCACGTTGTTGATTCATGGCGATATTAATCTTGTTGATAGTGGGATGATCCGGGATTTGTTACAAACCAGATATGGTATAGATTCGGAAAATGAAACTATAGATGTAGTTTCTGGAGGTGCTCCTTGTGAAAGCTTTAGTATAGCTGGTACAAGAACACTTGGTGATGAGAGGGATGATTTGTTTAGTAATATTGTCCGTATTTCACAAGCTGTTAGAACCAAAGCAATTTTATTTGAAAATGTAAAAGGGATGTTTTCCAAGAGAAACAAGCAGGGGGAAAAGGGTGCCATTTTTCAGTATATCTGCGATACTTTTGAAGATCAAAGAAAAAATCCGGGTTATAGGTTAGCATCACGTGATCAAGATCAAATTCTCTTGCGTGCATGTGACTATGGGGTGCCACAGGCAAGGGAACGTTTATTTTTAGTGGGAATAAGAAGGGATCTCAAAAATATAAAATTCTCGTATCCACCCAAAACGCATGGACCAGGGTGTGAAAATCCTTATGTAACAGTTGGGGATGCAATATACGATTTGCCAAAGGTAGATATGGGGCAAGGGGAAGATGTTTTAGAATATAAACGTCCTACAAAGTATATTACAAATAATCAAAAAAGGTTTATTGCTATTATGCGGGGTGATTATAATGACGAAGGGATCCATTCAGACATACCTAAGCACCTTGTGGAAAGTGGACTTTTTAATAATAATGTTAGTTCCCATAAGGGACCGGGGCATATTAAAAGAAAACAGCAGCTCTTAGCACTTATTCCTGTGGGAAGTAGTATGAAAGCTACATACGAACATTTGAAAGAGACAGGTGAAATAGAAAAGTACAGACATTTGTTTCCCAATACTATTTATGGAAGTAGAAATAGAAGGCTGATTTGGGATGAACCCAGTTTTACAGTGACATCACATTGTTTAGATGAGATATTGCATCCAGAGTTAAACAGGGCTATAACACCACGGGAAGCTGCAAGACTTCAAAGCTTTCCCGATTGGTACCAGTTTGCAGGTCCTTATGTACAGTTTCACGGAGATAAAGAGCAGGATAAATATGAACAAATAGGGGATGCGATACCACCACTCCTTGCTAATGCAATTGCACGGCAATTTGTAGACTGTTTACCAGCACATGTTGAATAACAATAGTTACTAAAAATTTATGGTTTTTTGAGGGGAAGAACGTATGTTAAATGAGAATACATATAAAAATGAACATGGAGTTAATGGAATCATGTCGTTGGAGCAAATGATAAATACTCTAAAGGCAAAAGATTATATTCTTAACGTACAAAAAAGATATAGAATAGCTGATCCTGATTATGAAGATCAACAATTTTATTTTCAATATTTGATTGAATTTCAAGACCATGAACAATGGATATTGCACCATACAACATCAATTCGGGACAGAATAACAGAACAACAATGGCATAGTGAGCACATAAAAAGAATAAATCAACATGTAAAAAAGGCTTATGTTGTGGTACCTGATGGACTAGATATGAAAGAAAAGACAAATGCAGATAAATACCACGCAAAAATCACAGAAAAGAAAATATATTCTGCATTAGATGGGGTAATTCCTTTTGAAAAAGCATATAGAATGATTGAACATAAGGCAACTGGATTAATGGAGTCGGGAAAAGCACATGCAAAATTGGGATTACATTTTGAGGAAAAGTTAGTTGATGCCCTTAATAATAGACAGAATCTTGAAAAATGGAAAAATACTACAATGACCGCTGTGGGATACTTATACTCACTTTTTGTTGATGTTATGGATAAATTGTATTGTAATCCCCAAGAAATAAATAATATAAAAGCTACATCAGAAATTCCTAAATTACCATCAGGTGGTATGCCTAAAACGGACGTTCTTATTGAAGTTGACACATATAACGGGATGAAAAGTTATTCCCTAAGTTGTAAAAGGAGTTCGGCAGACCGTGTCAGTGTGCACGAATACACAGCGGACGCTTTTGCAGATGTGCTTAATCCAAATGATATGGAACTCAGAAGCCTTTTAGTTGAATTTCAGCGAGCCGGTGGTATAAAGGCTATGGGAATAGATAAGTCTGTTGCACTTGAACAAAGGTTGGGTGCCTATAAGGAAAAATTATCAAAGTGGGTGCTTGGAGGAATTGGTGGAGAAGGGGATCCTGTAACACAATGGGCATCCCATATTATTACGGTAAATGAAACGAATAATGTGTATAGAATAGCAACAATAGATGAATATATTCAGGAGTATGACAAGCTTGGGATTACTGGGCAATTTGGGACACCATTCCAGTGGACATATCCATCAGGAGGAAAAGGAAAGCGGATACAATTGAAAGGAAAGATGATTTAGAAGATGAAAAATGCTTTTTTATATGAATACATAATATTCAATTGAAAGGACCAGTTATTTAAATAATATGGAAAGAGTGATACAGACATCAGATAAGTTATCGCCTGAACAACGTAAAAAAAATATGAAAAGCATTAAGTCGAAGGATACAAAGATTGAAGTTATTCTTCGAAAAGCCCTTTGGAAAAAAGGGTTGCGGTATAGAAAGAATTACAAATTATTACCGGGAAGTCCAGACATTGCAATTACAAAATATAAAATAGCTATTTTTTGTGATGGCGAGTTTTTTCATGGAAAGGATTGGGAGGTTCTAAAACCAAGGCTGGAACGTGGAAAAAATAGTGATTTTTGGATTAGCAAAATATCCAGAAATAGAGAGCGGGATGATGAAATTAATAAAAAGCTTCTATTTATGGGATGGACGGTAATCCGGTTCTGGGGAAATGATATTAAAAATAATACGGATGAATGTATTAGGGTAATCGAGGAAACAATTTTTGATATTAAAATAGAAAATGGATGTGAAGAAGATACATTGTGAGAGAATGTTTTTTTAATGGGTAAAGCGTGCCTTGTGATGATTTGTCTATATTGTGCAATGGGGGTCCGAAAAGGAAATTCTTTAATACAAGTGGTATGCTATACAAGGAAATGAAGCTCAAGGACAAGCTGGCAGACATGAGTGAAGAGGAGCAGTTGAAGCTCTTAGATGCAAACGATTTGCGAAACATTCATGTATTAAAATTTTAAAAAATGTGGTAAGATAATAAGCAAGATAATAAGCAAGATGGGAGCATGAAATGTCAAGTTATTCACCGCCATATACAATATCTAATAAGATGCTTACGCTTGTGGCATCCATATCTGAGAAGGTGGGAAAAATAAGCAGTCACAGAGAACTGGAATCAAAGCCGCATCTTCGAAGAAACAACCGAATAAAGTCAATACATTCTTCATTGAAAATTGAGGCAAATTCACTTTCTTTATCGGAGGTAAGGGATGTTATTGACGGACATATCGTACTTGGAAGCCAAGATGAGATACAGGAAGTAAAAAATGCCTACGCAGCTTATGAAGAAATAGAAAAAATAAAGCCATACAGTATTTCGGATTTGAAAAGAATCCACGGAGTTATGACATACAATACAGTTATAGAGTCGGGCGTATTTAGAACAGGCGATGAGGGAGTTTTTGCAGGGGATAAATGTATCTTTGTAGCACCACCGCCACATATGGTTTCGGAGTTAATGAATAAGTTGTTTGACTGGATGAAGAAAAATGAAAAAAAGCTTCATCCACTAATTTTGGCTGCAATTTTTCATTATGAATTTGTGTTTATTCATCCTTTTTCAGATGGTAACGGTCGAATGGCAAGATTATGGCACACAGTGCTTTTATACAAATGGAGGAGTGTGTTTGCGTATATCCCGTTGGAGAGTCAAATAGAAAAATTTCAAGAGGAATACTACAACGCAATTGCACAGTGTCACGCAAATGGAAACTCTGATTTGTTTATTGAATTTATGCTGGAGCAAATAGATAAAATATTGGATGATGTGGCAGAGCAGGTTGATAAGCTAAATGCAGAAACAAGTGAGTATGTGAAAAAGATGCTTGCGGTTATGGAATATGATGTACCATATACAGCACAGTTCATTATGAATGAGCTTGGTCTGAAATCACGGGAAACCTTCCGAAAAAATTACATGAATCCTGCGATTGAGCTTGGGCTTGTTCATATGACAATCCCAGACAAGCCCCAAAGCAAAAACCAGAGATATGTAAAAAGGTAACTATCCCCACTTATAAGCATAATTTATAACACAACATAGAATATATATATTAGTCTGTACGGAAATATTTTTGTATAATTATATTGTAAATAAGATAGTTGGGTGGTATGATGTCCTAAAAACCTATTAAACAGATAGGTTTAGAAAGGCGGTATAACATGACATTACAACAGTTATTATATACAGTCAAAATTGCAGAAACAAAATCAATGAATAGAGCAGCGGCGGAACTTTTTATTTCACAGCCTGCATTATCAAGTGCAATCAAAGACTTGGAGGATGAGCTGCAAATAGAAATTTTCATTAGAAACCAGAGAGGTATAATCGTTACAACGGAAGGCGAAAATCTTTTGAGCTACGCAAGACAGATTGTAGAAATGAGTGAAATGCTAAAAGAACGCTATTCATCCGGTGAAAATTTAGATAATAAATTTAGCGTGTCCATGCAGCATTATTCATTTGCGGTTGAAGCATTTATGACACTTGCGGAGGAATTTAAGCTGAATGATTATGAACTTGCAGTACATGAGACAAAAACGGCAGAGTTGATAGAAAATGTTGAAAAATTTCGAAGTGAGATTGGCGTAATATCAAGAAATGATTTTAACGAAAAAGCACTTAATAAAATACTGATAGATAAGGAGTTGGAATTTGTTCCGCTATTTCAGTGCGATGTATATGTCTACATGAGTGCAGAGCATCCGTTGGCACAAAAGAAAAAAATTGCTTTTGATGAGCTTGCTGATTATCCGTGTCTGTCGTTTGAACAGGGAGAGAATAATTCGTTTTATTATGCGGAAGAAATGTTTCCTACCCATAAGTATAAAAGAATTATAAAGGCAGACGACAGGGCTACGATGTTAAACCTTATGACAGGGATGAACGGCTTTACATTATGCTCAGGAATAATATGTGAGAAATTAAACGGTGATGGATATGTGGCAATTCCTTTAGACTCACAGGACAAAATGACAATTGGGTATATAAAGAAAAAGAAAATGCCCCTTAGTATTCTCGGAGAAAAATATATATCTATCCTGAAGCAATACGGAAATAACTAAGAAAGGTACGGACAAATGAAAGAAGATAATGCAGTGATATGCAAGATTAGCAAGGTGTCAGAACGATTAAACCATAATTATAAAAAACAGGAAATGTTTGAAATGGGAATTGGAGAGCGTTTGCCAAAGCAGTCAGAAATCATTGACACGCTTATAGAAATTCAAAAAATTATATTTCCGGGTTTTTTTGGGGAGGAAAATACGGCATATGTCAAGCTTGGCAATTTTGCGGGCAACGCACTTGCAATTGTATATGAAAAGCTGTTTAAGCAAATCCGTTTGGCACTTTTATTTCGGACAACACGAACAAGAGGAGAAGAGTTTGATAAAGAAGTGGAAGACCTGACATTTCAATTTATAAACCGACTGCCTGATATTCAGGAATTGCTATTAAAGGATGTGGACGCTGAACTTGCGGGAGACCCGGCGGCGTCCGACAGGGAGGAAATCATCTTTTCATATCCGGGGATATTTGCAATATTTGTGTATCGGATTGCACATGAATTGTATCAGCTCAAAATTCCATACATGCCAAGAATTATGACAGAATACGCACATGGAAAGACGGGAATTGATATCAATCCGGGAGCAGATATCGGAGAGTATTTTTTTATAGACCATGGAACGGGAATTGTAATCGGTGAAACAACAAAAATAGGAAATCACGTAAAGCTTTATCAGGGAGTGACGCTCGGTGCACTGTCAACCATGAAGGGACAGCAATTATCGGGCGTAAAACGTCATCCGACAATAGAGGATCATGTAGTGATTTACGCAAATGCCACTGTGCTAGGCGGAGAAACGGTTATCGGTAGAAATTCCGTGATTGCAGGTAATACGTTTATTACAGAATCCATACCTGCAAATACAAGAGTATCAGCACTCATGCCGGAATTAAAGATAAAAAACCGAATGTCTGATACGGATATGTAAAAAGCATTTATTTGAATAATAAAAGGATGATTTAGTGTGAAAAATAAGATATTTCATGACTATTTGTGCTTGAGTGAAACGAAAGGGATGAGTGATTATTATGGAATTTAAGTTTGCAACAAAATGTATTTATGGCGAGGGAATGGAACGGAATATAGAATCAACAGGTGCAATTAGCTTTCCAATCTATCAGACAGCTACATATGCACATCCGGAGGTGGGAAAAAGTACAGGCTTTGATTATTCCAGACTGCAAAATCCCACAAGGCAGCAGCTTGAAAAAGTAGTGGCAGCTTTGGAAAATGGAATTGATGCTTTGGCTTTTTCAAGCGGGATGGCAGCGATTACGGCATTGATGGAGCTGTTTTGTCCGGGCGACCATTTGATAACGGACGCTGATTTATATGGAGGCAGTATCAGACTTTTTAAACATATTAATGAAAAAAATGGAATTACATTTTCACATATTAACTGTAGCAAGGCTGATGTGGAAAGCTATGTAAGGGATAACACAAAAGCAATTTATATTGAGACGCCGACCAATCCGATGATGAGTGTAATAGATATCAGAAAAATGGCTGACATTGCAAAACGGCATAATTTGATTTTGATTGTTGACAATACATTTTTGACGCCATATTTTCAAAATCCTTTGGACCTTGGTGCAGATATTGTAATTCATAGCGGAACAAAATTTCTTGGGGGACACAATGATACGCTTTCGGGCTTTATCGTTACCAATTCCGAGGAACTATCTGAGAAAATGCGGTTTATCATTAAAACGGTTGGTTCGGGGCTTGCACCGATGGACAGTTGGTTGATTTTGCGTGGAATAAAAACGCTCCCAATCCGAATGGAAAAGTCACAGGAAAATGCACAGGCAATTGTTGAATATTTACTGTCAGAGCCTAAAGTTAAACGGGTGTATTATCCGGGGATTGAAGGAAGCTGTGGCTATGAGATTTGCAAAGGTCAGGCGAGAGGGTTTGGCTCAATGATTACATTTGAGCTGGAAAGTAAAGAACTGGCACAGCATATTTTGAAGCATACTAAGATTATTCCGTTTGCGGAAAGCTTGGGCGGGGTTGAAACATTGCTTACATATCCTTGTACACAGACCCATGCGGATGTTCCTTGGGAAATACGGATGGCGAATGGGATTACGGATTGTGTTCTGCGTATGTCTACAGGAATTGAGGATAAAGAGGACTTGATTAGGGATCTTAAATATGCAATTGATTCCTATGATGGTTATAAGGGACTGTATATATAGTGTGGCTTTGCACCAAACATTTGAGAGGAGAGATTTTATGGTTGAACAAAATACAAATTTTGATGAAGTCATTAATAGGAAAAACACAGACAGTATAAAATATGATTTCGCCGTAAAAAGAGGAAAACCTGCGGACGTATTGCCGCTTTGGGTGGCTGACATGGATTTTAAAACCTCCAGCCTTGTGTTGGATGAAATACAAAAAAGGGTTGCACATGGGATTTTTGGGTATACCGAAACGGGAGAAGCATATTTTAATGCAGTGGCAGGCTGGCTTCGTGAACACCATGGCTTAAATATAGAGCAAAGCTGGCTGGTAAAAACGCCCGGGGTTGTATATGCACTTGCTATGGCAGTAAGGAGCTATACAAGTGAAAATGATACGGTGCTGATTCAGCAGCCGGTATACTATCCATTTACGGAAGTAATTACAGATAACCACAGGAGGGTTATCAGCAATGACCTTGTGCTTTGGGAAGATGGGAAATATCATATCGATTTTGAGGATTTTGAAAATAAAATAGTAGAACATCATGTGAAATTATTTCTCCTTTGCAGTCCGCATAATCCTGTGGGCAGAGTATGGACATATGAGGAGTTAAAACAAATTGCTGAGATTTGCCTGAAACATAATGTGTTGATTGTGAGCGATGAAATTCATGGAGATTTTACGTTTGATGGCTTTCGGCATACCCCTTTATTAAATGTGGATAGTCGGCTTAAGGATATCGTTATCACATGCACATCGCCTGCAAAAACCTTTAATCTTGCAGGCTTACAAATATCGAATATCATAATTCCAAACAGTAAATTACGTCGTGCATTTAGGAAAGAAATAGCTGCATCAGGGTATAGCCAGCTTAACACAATCGGAATTGTTGCATGTGAGGCGGCTTATAAATATGGGGAGGAGTGGTATCGGGAGCTCAAGAAATATTTACAGGACAATTTAGCGTTTGTAAGGAACTACATTGCCCAAAATCTGCCGCAAATTAAGCTGATTGAGCCTGAGGGAACGTATCTTATCTGGCTTGATTTCAGAGGGTTGAATTTGCGTGAACAGGATTTGGAAAACTTGATTGTGAATAAAGCGAAGCTTTGGCTGGACAGTGGTGCTATTTTTGGTAAGGCAGGAGAGGGCTTTGAACGCATTAATATAGCAACCAGCAGGAGCGTTTTAAGGGAAGCATTGGATAGAATTAAAAATGCAGTGTTATAACGTAAATTTATAACATGTTCAAACTAATTGTAATTAGACAAGTCAGGGCATACGTAGTATTATAAAACCTACAAAACAAATAGGATTGATATGGTAAAAGAAAGAAGGCAATGGAATGGCAAAGGAGAAATGGATAAAAGCATTTGAACCAATGAATTCGGCAAAGTTGATACAGGCAGCCATAGAAACAGCAAATTGGATTAACAAATATGAGCATGTAACGGAATATGGAAACTATTGGGATTTGCTTCCAGAGAAAGAAATTCCCCAAGGGGGACTTTTATTAAGTGAAACCAGCTTATATTCAGGGGCAGCGGGAATATCATTTTTCTTCCTCAGGCTGTATTTGTCCACAAAGGACGAAAAATGGCTGACAGAGGCAAAAGCAGGCATTGATTATGTGATACATGAGTACAAGGGCGTTCATGCTTTTAGAAATGAAGATAATACGCTTACAGGCTTTGATGTCGGACACTTAAATGGACCTACGGGTGGTGCTTATGTGGCAGAGCTGTTGTATGAGATAACGAATGAGGAAAAATACAGACAGCATTTCATTACGGTTACGGAGGATTTGATTGCGTCTGCAAATGTAGATGAAAGTGGTCTTACATGGTATGGACAATATGGAATTATTGCGGAGGGAGGATTGGTTCTCTACCTTGTATATGCATATGAAATCCTGAAAAAAGAGGAATACATAGAAGCGGCAAGGTTAGCAGGAAACTATATTGCGTCAAAAGCTGAAGCAGCACCGCAGGGCGGAAAAAGATGGTTTGCAATGGATACAACTACATTTCCAACGCTTGGTGGAGGAAAAGGATATTTTCCGGGCTTCTTTTATGGAACGGCAGGCAGTGCATATATTTTGGCATGTATATACGAATATACGCAGGAGAAAGAATTTCTGGAATTGGCAAAGGAGGGTGCCGAATATATCCTGAATGTCGCAGATGTGTCAGAGGATGGACAAGCGGCACTCGTCCGCTACAATGATCCGTTAGCGGAGGACTTGTATTATTTGGGAATGTGTCAGGGACCGATTGGAACCTCAAGACTGTTTTATAAGTTATATACGCTGACGGAAAATAAAAATTATAAGGATTTTGTAATTAAGCTGACGGAAGGGATTTTGGCGGCAGGAGCACCGGGCAGACATTCTTCAGGGTATTGGCATACATATTGTTATTGCTGTGGTGCAGCGGGTATGCTGGAGCATTTTCTAAGTATTTATGGGATGACAGGTAACAAGCGTTATTTGGATGCAGCCTATGAGACGGCGGAGGTTTTAATTGGCGATGCATACGTGCATCAAAAGCTGCGACGCTGGTATACAAGCTGGAACAGACATGAGCCTGAGACATCGGATGCATATATTGGGCTGTATCACGGAAGTGCAGGCTGTGCAGCATCGCTGCTGGTGCTTAATTCCGTAATTACAGGTAACGGCAAATTGCCGAGATTTATTGAGGACCCATATGAAAAACTATTTTAGGAGGAACGATTATTATGGCAGGGAAAGCAGTAACATCATTAATTGATTTGGTGGGAAATACACCACTGATAGAAATTGCAGGATATGAAAAAAAGAATGGGCTTGGTGCAAAAATTTTTGGCAAATTGGAGTATTTTAACCCGACAGGCAGCGTGAAGGACCGAATTGTCAAGGAAATGATTTTAGAGGCTGAAAAAGAGGGCAAGCTCAAGCCGGGAGATACGATTTTGGACAATACAAGTGGAAATACAGGAATTTCACTGGCGGCATTTGGAAAGTCAAGAGGGTACAATGTGGTAATTGCCATTGAACCGGGCGTAACAGTTGAGCGGTCCCAGATGCTTCGTGCACATGGGGCAGAGCTTCTTGATTTTGCTGAAATTCCAGGTGTAATTGAAGCCATGTCCAGACCGGATGCAACCTTTCAGACATTACTTGAGCCAATGGAGGCTTATGGTAAAGAAAAGGGATACTACTATATTAACCAGTGCTCAAATGAGGCAAATGTAAAGGCACATTATGAGCATACGGCACCTGAAATTTGGGAGCAGATGGAGGGAAAGGTTGATATATTTGTGGCAATGTCCGGAACAGGCGGAACCATTACAGGTGCAGGAAAATATTTAAAAGAAAAAAATCCTGATGTGAAAATTGTTCTTGTACAGCCTGATGCAAATTCACTTCCTGCACCGGGAAAAACAGAACCGAAGATTGACGGGATTATGCTGGTGGACGGTGTGCCGGAAGATATGGCACCATTTTTCTATAAGAGGCATGGCTTCAATTATGATGAGGTAATTACCGTATCAGGGGAAGAAGCGTATGAGACGGCAAGGGAGATTGCCGTTACGGATGGTTTATTTGTCGGTGAGTCGTCTGCAGGAACGATTACGGCGGCAAAGAAGCTGGCACAAAGACCTGAAAATGCAGGCAAAAATATTGTTGCGATGGTTGCTGATGGAGGGCTCAAGTATTTGAGTACATCCATGTTCAAAAAGGAGTAGCAGGATGGATAAATATATTGACTATCAATTTAAAATTGGAAAACGATTCCGTCAGCAGGAAGCACAGACATTTGACGAGTATTTAAGGGCAGCAGAAGATGTTTCCGATTATCTGGAACAATTTATGGTAGAAACGGAGGATGGTATTTATTGGAAGGACCAGGAGCCATCGACAAGCAATAAAACAGATAAGCCTGATTTGACATATTTTGCAGGAACAGGCGGAATTGGTTATTTATATCTTCAATTGTATAAGGTAACAAAGAATGAAAAATATCTTACATATGCAACCAAAGCCGTTGATTATTTGGACAGCCATTGGCGTGAGCAGGCAGAGGTTGCCATAAGCAATTTGAATATGTCGGGAATCGAATATGGAATTTATATGGGAGTGGCAGGAATCGGTATGGTTATCGCACAATATTATAAATATGCAGGACGCAAAAAGGATTTAAAGGTGTTGGAAGAAATTGCATATGAGATTATACACGCTGCCAAGCAGGATGAAACCGGAATTTTTTGGAACGGTGATACAAGTATGCTGTTTGATGGAGGAGTGCTTGTATATTTGGCAAAGGTCAATGAATATCTGCAGGATGAAACTGTAACGAGGGCTGTTTGCAAAGCTGCTGACTGCATTTTGGCTAAGGCTGAAAAGGATGCAAGAGGAGGGTATGCATGGCTGAGTACGGCACATCCAAATCAAACGAGGGTTCCAAATTTTGAATGTGGTACGGCAGGTGTAGGGTATGCGTTGACAGTTGCATATGATGTAACAGGGGACCAGCGATACTTAAATGCCGCCATGGAAGCCGCAATTCATCTGAAGGCAATTGCCATTCAGCAGGGGGATGGTTTTTTGGTACCGTGGCATGATAATCCAAAGGAAGATACGATATTTTATGTGTCAAGCTGTCATGGACCTGCGGGAACAAGCAAGTTGTTTTACCGATTGCATCAAATAACAGGGAAAAAAGAATATCTGGAGTTTATTGACGGCTTGTACAAGGGATTAAGATATTTGGAGGTGCCTGAAAAACAGTCAGCCGGGTATTGGAATACAACGTGTTTATGCTGCGGTACTGCGGGAGTGCTTCAGTTCCTGATTAACTATAGCCTTGTAACAGGCAGTGATAAAGCGAAGGAGGTTGCTGTTACAGCAGGTAACATTTTACTTGGAGAACAGGAAAAGCAAAATAAAGGAATTGCATTTCCGCTGGCTTTTGAGAGAGTAAATCCAGGCAGGATAACAAAGAGTATCTCCTATGCAGTCGGTACTGCGGGAATTGCCGCTGCTTTAACGCAGTTATATTTATTTCTGGAAAACAAATATGAGTGGGACAGGTTGTTTGATGATCCGTATCCTGAAAATGCATAATTCAATCTTGTTTATATAACGGGGCTGTCGCAGTAAGGATTTAAGGCACATAGTTGTCAGTGTAATTTTGTGTGTGCCTTAAATTCTTGCTGCGACAGCCTCGATTTTATGATATAAATAATAATAATTTTACGTAAAGGAGATAATTGCCATGGAACATATATCGAGAAAAGATGCATATGAGTTATTAAAGAAGTTTAATAAGGACGAATTCCATTTGCAGCATGCAATCACAGTTGAGGAAGTTATGAAGTGGTTTGCGAAGGAATTGGGATATGAGGAAGATGAGGAATTTTGGGGCATTGTTGGGCTGCTCCATGATATCGATTTTGAATTATATCCGAACGAGCATTGTCTGAAAGCACCGGAAATGCTTAGAGAAGCTGGCGTGGGTGAGGATATTATTCATAGTGTGGTTTCACATGGATATGGAATTACCGTGGGATGCGGGGTAACACTTGATGTTGCACCAGAGCATGAGATGGAAAAGGTACTTTTTGCTGTGGATGAATTGACGGGACTGATATGGGCAGCGGCTCTTATGCGTCCATCAAAAAGTACAAAAGATATGGAGTTAAAATCATTAAAGAAAAAATATAAAAGCAAGGGCTTTGCGGCAGGCTGTTCAAGGGATGTTATTGAACGGGGTGCGGAGCAGCTGGGCTGGGAGCTTGATAAGCTTCTTACATTAACATTGGAGGCAATGAAGGCTTCAGAGGATAAAATTAACAACATGTGCAAATAAGGATGAAAAGGATTTGACAGATACGGAAGCAGGCGATTAAGGATTTGTTATGAAATTAAGTTTTAAGCTTAAAATAAATAATATAAAATGATATAATGTACAGGTAAACAATTGAATAGGCAATTGCAAAACTTAGCAGTTTCAAAAAGTGAGTTGTGCAATTACCTAATAAACGATTGAAGTAGGAAAGGAGATTTTCTATGAAAAAGAATTTAGGAGTTGTACAGGCAGTTTATCCTATGCCGGTTCTTATGGTAGCGGCTTATGGAGAGAATGACAAGGTAAATGTCATGAATGCAGCGTGGGGTATGATTTGCAGCAATGACAAAATTGCACTTTTCATTGATGAGGGGCACAAAACGACTCAGAATCTGCTGGGAAAGAAAGCATTTACCGTAAGTATTGCGGACAGGGCACACATGGATGTGGCGGATTTCTTTGGTATTGCATCGGGAAATCAGATGACGGATAAATTTGAGAGGACAGGATATACAGCAACAAAGAGCACATTTGTTGATGCACCAATCATTGAGGAATTTCCTGTTGTTATGGAGTGTGAGCTTGCCGAGGTTGTGGAGACGGAAAGCTTTTATTGTATTGTCGGAAAAATCGTAAATACGGCAGCGGAGGAAGCTGTTTTGTCCGAAAATGGAAAGGTGGACCCTGTTAAATTAGATGCACTTATATTTGACCAGTTCCAGCACGGATATTATGTGTCAGGGGAACAGGTTGGAACAGCATGGAATGCAGGTGCTGCACTGATGAAGAAATAAAGTAAAGGTAAAGCATACACAAAAAAGGAGCCGCTGCTCCATAGAGGGGTAATCATCTATTTTGCAACAGCCCCTGCTTTATTTAATAGGAGAAATAAAATGTCATTTGATTTTAAAAAAGAGTACAAAGAATTTTACATGCCGAAAAATAAACCTGAGATTGTAGATGTTCCCGAAATGAATTTTATTGCTGTGAGGGGCAAGGGAAATCCAAACGATGAGGATGGAGATTACAAGGCATCTATCGGACTCCTTTATGGAATTGCGTATACAATCAAAATGAGTAAGAAAGGCAACCATAAAATTGAGGGATATTTCGATTATGTGGTGCCGCCGCTGGAGGGGTTTTGGTGGCAGGAAAATACGGATGGAATCGATTATGCCAGAAAAGAAGATTTTTGCTGGATATCGGTAATCCGACTGCCCGATTTTGTGACGGAAAAGGATTTTCAGTGGGCAGTGAAAGAGGCAGAACAGAAAAAGGGACAGGATTTTTCCAAGGTGGAATTTATGACGATAAAGGAAGGACTATGTGTTCAGTGTATGCATATAGGAGCTTTTGATGATGAGCCGGCTACGGTTGCGTTGATGGACAAGTTTTGCCTTGATAATGGATATGTCAATGACTTTACAGACAAGCGGCTGCACCATGAAATTTATTTGTCAGATGCCAGACGTGTGGCTCCTGAACGGTTAAAAACCGTGATTCGCCATCCTGTAAGATTTGCGTCATGATATGTTCTGTGACGAGGCTGTCGGGACATGAAATGAATCCATTTATGAATTTGGAATGAGAGTACAATCTGAAAAAGGCAGGTGATTTGATGGCGACATCAAAAGAATTCCATGATTATATTGTGGAAAATCTCCAAAGAGTGGGAGAAATAACAACCCGAAAAATGATGGGCGAGTACTTAGTTTATTATCAGGGAAAGTTGATAGGGGATATTTGTGATAATACCCTTTTTCTAAAACCGACGGATGCTGTGCTAAGGCGTATGCCTGAGGCTGAGCGGGCATATCCGTATGAAGGCTCCAAAACGCTGATGGTGATTGTTGACTCTGTAGAAAATACGGAGCTGATGGCAGAACTGTTAAATGAAATGTACATGGAGCTGCCTGAACCGAAGAAAAAATCAAAGGGAAGGTAGTACAATTAAATCAAAAGGAGATTTTGCAATGAGTGGAATGAAAAATATTAATAAGGCAGAGGTAATGGTTTTAAAGGAACAGGTGGCTTACCAGCAGGGACAGGTTGTGAGTAAAACATTAGCACAAAATGAACATGTAAGCGTTACCCTGTTTTCCTTTGACAAGGGAGAAGAAATCAGTACCCATGAATCAGGCGGAGATGCATTTGTTACCTGCCTGGACGGGGTTGGAAAAATTACCATTGACGGAGTAAGCTATGAGCTTCACGAAGGAGAATCAATTATAATGCCTGCAAAACATCCGCATGCCGTCTATGGACAGGAGCAGTTTAAAATGCTTTTGGTGGTAATATTTTAGTGTATGATTTTTTGTCATTATCCACAAATGTTGATGATGAAAACCTTGTGAAAAATGTCCTTTGACTTTTAAATGCAAAAAAAATATAATTCCATTTGAAAATTCAAGCAGGCAATTAACGACACATGTAGTGCACCGCACGTAAATCTGATTACGGTACGGGATATATGTGTCTTTTTTTGTGCTTTAAATTAGGAGGATTTATGGAAAACAATCAATATCTTGGTACGGAAAAGGTGGGTAGGCTGCTTCGGAAATTTGCCATACCGTGTATCTTTTCACTTATTATTTCTTGTCTCTACAATATTGTAGACCAAATTTTTGTCGGAAACGGCATAGGATATCTTGCAAATGCAGCTACAGGAGTTATCTTCCCAATTACCGTTGTGGGTTGGGGCATGTCCCTGTTCTTTGGGGACGGTGCAGCAGCACATTTAAGTGTATCACTGGGAAGAAATGAAACAGAAAAAATCCATAAGGGAGTTGGCAACGCAGTTTTGTGTTCCTTCCTCTCGGGCGTGGTAATTATTGTAATCAGCTATTGCTGTGGTGATGGGCTGCTACAGCTAATCGGTGCCACCGATGCAAACCTGGAAATGGCACACAATTATGGATTTATAATATATGCAATGATGCCCCTTGCCATGGTGCAAAATACACTTGCATCCATTATCCGTGCTGACGGAAGCCCGCGTTATGCAATGGGAGCAATGCTGGTCGGTGCAGTCATCAACATTATTGGTGACCCTGTGGCTATTTTTGTTCTTGACCTTGGAATTCAGGGTGCGGCATATGCGACTATTTTGGGACAGTTTGTGAGCTTTGTAATTTGTGCCGCATATTTACGGAAAAGTAAGACGTTTCACATTCAGGCTGGCAGCTTCCGCCTGGATGCATCACTGCTAAAGCCCATTATGGCACTTGGAACATCAAGCCTTTTGACACAGCTTTCCATTGTTATCATTACAATCATCAACAATATACTGCTGGTGCGTTATGGAGCTGAGTCAGTCTATGGGGCGGACATTCCGCTTGCGGCATTTGTTGTCATTATGAAGCTGTTTCAAATTGTGCTTAATATTGCGATTGGAATTGCAGCAGGTGCACAGCCGATTGTGGGCTATAATTATGGAGCAGGAAAGTATGAGCGTGTAAAAAAATTACTCAAGTTAATTGTCGGATGGACATTGATTGTATGTCTGGTCTGTACGGTGCTGTTTGAAGCAGTGCCACAGGTATTTATACGCATGTTTGGGGCAGACAGCGAATTATATACACAGTTTGCAGTTAAATGTCTGCGGATTTACCTTTCCCTGATTATGTTTACATGTGTGCAGAAGGTATGTGCCATTTTCTTACAGTCAATTGGTCATGCCAAGACTGCGGCACCGCTTTCCATAATTAGAGATGTATTTTTGATTGTATTTTCACTGGTTGCACCAATGGCACTTGGCGTTACAGGTATTTTCTGGGCAGCTCCGGTGGCAGATATCCTTGCAACTGCGATTACGTCGGTCGTTATGATCAGACTTTGGAAGCAGTTAAGTGTGACAGATGAAAATGAAGTAAAGGAACATGTATTGCCAGGTTATCCGACAAAAGAAGGCGTTGTGGTTACAATATCACGTGAACATGGTTCGGCAGGGAAACGGATTGGTCAGTTGGTTGCAGAAAAGTTGGGTGTTCCATGCTACTATAAGGAAATGATTGCCATTGCTGCACATGAGAGTGGCTTGGCGGAAAAATTTATTTCCAATTTAAATTCTGATGAAAATGCGGTGATGAAGGAGCTTTATTTAAGCACAAGTGCAGTGCAGCAGGCAATTATGGCACAGGATCAGGCAATACGGCATATTGCGGATTCAGGCTCCTGCGTTATTGTTGGACGTTCGGCAGATTATGTATTAAAGAATTACGAAAATGTGGTCAGAATATTTATTACGGCACCTGAGGAGTACCGTACCAGGAAAGTAATGGAAATGTATGGAGACAACAGGGAGCAGGCAGCTAAAAGTATTGAGCGTGCTGACTTGGCAAGAAAATCATATTATGAAAGCATTACGGATAAAAAGTGGGGTGACTCCCATAGCTACGAGCTGTGTGTTGACAGCTCGATCGGCGTGGAGGAAACTGCAGATTTAATTTATTCGTATCTAAGTCATAAACAATAAAAGAAACAGGGCAGAAATTTATTGCACCTCTAAATGCTATAGAATAACATTTAGGGGTGCAAAATTTGTTTCGGGGTAGTATGATATATAAATAAATGGCAAGATGTATTAATCAGTTGCTTAAAATAAAAAGGATGCAATAACAATTGGTGGAGGGGCATATGGATTATATTGATAGTATACAGGACAACCTTAAACTGGAATTTGTTATATTTTGTATTGAGAATATAGCGAAGCATTTGGGAACGGATGGCAGTAAGGTTTATACAGCATTTGCGGAAAAAAGCACGATTCTTAAGGATTATATTATACCTGAATATGAGATGCTGCACACCCAAAGCAAGGAATATATTATTCATGATATTCTTGAGATTATGAGGGAAATGGAGGTGGAGATATGATTCTTTACCATGGCTCTTTTATGGAAATTCGTACTCCGAATTTAGACCATTCCAGACTAAATGTAGATTTTGGACGGGGGTTTTATACAACACCTATTTATGGGCAGGCTGTAAAATGGTGTGGAAAGTTTAAAAGGCGTGGCATGCAGGGAATAGTATCCCGTTATAATTTTGATGAAAATGCATTACATGAATTAAATGTATTGAGGTTTGATTCTTATTCAGAAGAATGGCTTGACTTTATATTGAACTGTCGAAGGGAAAAGGATATATCAGAGTATGATATTGTTATTGGCGGTGTGGCAAATGATAAGGTCTTTAACACGGTAGAATTATATTTAGACAAATTGATTGATAAAGAAGAAGCGATTGGACGCTTACGGTATGAGGAACCTAATTTGCAGATTTGTTTCAGGTCGTTGGAATCCATTAAAAAATATCTTCATTTTGAAAGGAGCGAACAAATATGAATGCAAATCCTACATTATTACAAAAAAAGTATGCCCGTATCATTGAGGCTTTTGCAAATAAAAAAACAATATCTCTTGATGATGCACTCTGTTTTTTTTACCATTCGGAGGTTTATCAATTAATTAGTCAAGGTATTTCGGATATGCATTGTATGAGTGATGATTATTTGGTTGAGGAATTGAAAATGGAGTATGATATGGCAGGACAAAATAAAGCATAAATTATCGGGCAGAACACAGGCGGAAATGATATAGTAAAGCCGAAATCAAGTTGGAGGTTGCCGCATGAACTGGGTTAAAATCATTGAGGATGCCATTTGCTACATTGAGGAACATATTACGGAGGATTTAACGGTAAGCAGGATAGCCAAAGAAGTGAATATATCCGCATTTTACTTCCAAAGAGGCTTTTCCGTGCTGTGCGGGTATACCGTTGGAGAATATATCCGTATGAGAAGATTATCCCTTGCAGGAAATGAATTGCTCTCATCAGACAGTAAGGTAATTGATTTGGCAATGAAGTATGCTTATGATTCACCTGACAGCTTCACGAAAGCATTTATACGGTTTCATGGCAGCTCACCGACGGATGTAAGGCGTAATGGTGCAATACTGAAAGCATTTGCTCCGTTACATATTAAATTATCATTAGATGGAGGTAGCATAATGGAATACAGAATAGAAGAAAAAGCAGCGTTTCAGGTAATGGGGTCTGTCGCAGGAATTTTCGTATGAAAGTGCAAACACGGATATTCCAAAATATTGGGATGCGGTTGTTCTTCAGGCAAAAGAAAGACCTGTGATGGGAATGTATGGGGTCTGCTTTGATGAGGAAATGGCGGGCAATCAATTCCGTTACATGGTTGCGGATGATTTTATTGCCGGTCAGGCAGAGGAAAAGGGACTGGAGGTTTATGATATTCCTGCACATACGTGGGCTGTTTTTCCGTGCCGCGGGGCTATGCCGTTGCCATTACAGGAGGTAAACCGCAAAATTTTTTCTGAGTGGCTTCCTGCAAGCAGCTACGAGATTGCCGAGGGCTACAACATTGAGTATTACAGCAACCCTGCCGATTATAAAAACGGCATGCAGGATCCTGAATATTACTCGGAGGTGTGGATACCTGTAAAGAAAAAGTAATAGATGGTAAATGCATTAGCACTTAATAAACCACTGGAATACACAAGCTTGTATCTGGATAAAGAGATGCAGGCTTGATGAATGTGGAGGATTGGTAATAATCTTATGGAAACCCCTGCAGGTCTTAAGATGGACTTGCAGGGGTTTTTTAATTGGAGTTAAATGGTGTTGGATAATTTTGGTAAGGATTGTTGTTATGGCATTGATAGAAATTTTTAATATTGTATATAAAGTAATGAATGAGCGAAATTTAGTTTAAAGAAATATAATAAATTTTTATATTATACAGGTATTTAGATTTTTTTCTAAATAGTTGTTGACATTAAAATCATAAACCACTATAATCTATTTTGATATATATCGAAATACTATCGGTGAGGTGATTGGTTTGGGAATGTCAGAAACCTTAAAAGCAATTAGTGATCCTGTCAGGAGAGAAATACTGGAATTATTAAAGGATGGAAGGAAAACTGCGGGAGAAATATCAAGTAGTTTTGATTTAACAGGAGCTACAGTTTCCTATCATTTATCAAACTTAAAAAAAGCAAATCTTATCACTGAAACAAAACAGAAAAACTTTATATTTTATGAATTAAACAGTTCTGTATTTGAAGATGTGTTAGTGTGGATTTATAAGCTGGGAGGAAATAAAGATGGAAAAGAAAGATAGAAACAAATTGATTATAACTGTGCTTGTATGCTTATTGCCAATGATATTAGGTGCCGTTTTATATAATAGGTTGCCTGAGCAAATGCCAGTACATTTTACTACTAACGATAATCCGGATAATTATGCACATAAAAATTTTGCATTATTTGGAATGCCAGTAATTCTGGCTATTGTTCAGGCAATAAGTTTGATTTATACAATGAATAAATTAAAAAATAAAGAAAAGCCTAGGATTGCAAAAATAATGGAATGGTTTATTCCGATTCTTACGGTAGCATTATACATTATCATGGTAGAGTTTGCTTTAGGAAGTGGTATTTATGTTGGGAAATGTGTAAGCCTAATTTTAGGAATCCTATTTATGGTAATAGGAAATTATCTCCCTAAAATGAGTTATGATGCTGCCAAAGGTGTCATGCATCCAACGCCCGGCAATGAAAAAACATTTAGAAAAATGATTAGAATTATGGGATATTCATTTATTGTCATAGGACTGTTTTTCCTTGTTATGATTGTTTGGGTTTAGAAAGCAGAGGGGGAAATGATGACACAATAACTTGGTATTTATTCTGCTGTTCCATGACCTGCCGTCTCCTTGATTGCATTATGCATCATTGTGGCTGCTTCATCAATGCAATAGCCTTTGCTGCCATGCATTCTGTCCTCCTCAACTGCCAAAAGTTCCTCTCGGAGCTTTAACATTTTTTCCCTGCGGTTATAAGTCCCAATATCCATCACCACCAAATCCCCCTCACCGTTCTTGGTAAGGAAAACCGGCTCTTTGGTCTTTCTGCACTGCTCGGCAATCTCGTTATAATTCTGTCTGATTGCTGCTGATGGACGAATATTCATAACGACACCTCCTTGAATCAACAGTAGTAATATTCTATCCATATTCTATCCGTTTCATGCAATGAAGTCAACATGAGCATGGCGTGTTTAGTGTGGGCTTGTAATGATTTATAAAAAACCAATTTAGCCTGTGATGGATTTTAATATCCTATTTGGTTTGGTAATGATTTTATGGGAACTATTGAAGGTCTTAGGATGGACTTGTAGGGGTTTTTTGATAGAAATTAAGTTGTGGTGGATAATTTTGGTAAGGATTGTTATAATGAAATGAGATGGATGCGTTAATGTCTAGATTTTTTGTTTAGAAATCCCATAAAATGGGAGGAGCTCTATGATAGAAAATGATTGTTGTCTAGAATTTTATGTAGCTGCGAGACATAGAAAAGGAATTATGAGAGAGAACATGACCACGAAAGGAAAATAAAATGTTACATAATGATTTAACTTTTTTTACAAATGAACCAGATAGAAATTTATATGAAAGATTCAGCAATATACTGAAAAGTAATACAAAATTTTTTGATGTGTTGGTAGGATATTTTAGAACCAGTGGCTTTTTTAAGATGTATGAAGCCATGGAAAGTGTAGAGAAAATTCGTATTCTAGTCGGTTTGAATGTAGATAAATACACAGTTAAAATCATTGATAAGGTAAATATGGAATTGAATTATGATTTTCCGACAATCAAGCAGGCAACTGAAGTGTTTGGAGCTAGTGTAGAAGATGAATTTGAAAAAACAGAGCCAACATTACAAATAGAACAAGGTGTCAGGACTTTTGTGGACTGGTTAAAGAATGGGAAAATGGAAATGAGAATGTATATGGAGGCACCGATTCATGCAAAGGTGTATATTATGCGTAAAGATATGGACAAGGTGCCAGATACATTCGGAAGTGTTATCACAGGTTCCAGTAATTTTTCAGAAGCGGGATTACAGAATAATCTTGAGTTTAATGTGGAATTAAAGGATAGTCGTGACGTACAGTTTGCCCTTGATAAATTTGAAGAACTATGGGAAAAGGGTGTGGAGGTGTCAAAAGATTATATCGAAGCAGTCGAGCAGAACACATGGCTTCGTAATGATATTACACCATATCAGATATATCTAAAGACATTATATGAATTTTTTAAAGAAGAAATAAACGCAGATAAGGATTTACTGGCAGATAAATTATTGCCCGAAGGATATATGCAGTTACAGTATCAGCTTGACGCAGTGGTTCAGGCGAAGAAAATACTGGAAACGTATAATGGTGTATTTATATCTGATGTGGTTGGATTGGGTAAGACATATATTTGTGCCATGTTGGCAAAAAGTTTAAAAAAAGGTAGAAAACTGGTAATATGTCCCCCTGTTTTAGTTGATTACTGGAATGAGGTGTTACAGGAGTTTGATGTCGCAGCAGAAGTGCAGTCATTAGGAAAGCTGGACAGGATTTTGGAAAAAGGTGTGGATAAGTACACTTATGTCTTTATAGATGAGGCACATAGATTCCGAAATCAAGGGACAGAGAGCTTTAGCAGTCTGCATAAGATTTGTTATGGTAAAAAAGTGGTTTTAATATCAGCAACACCAATCAATAACTATTCAAGTGACATTGAAAATCAGATATATCTTTTTCAGCCAAAACACAATAGCAATATCATTGGGTTAAAAGACCTTGAATATTTTTTTAGGGAACTTCGCTCTAAGGAAAAGAAAATAGAAAAAGGAACACGAAAATATTTTGAACAGATTAGGGCTAATTCCGAAGAAATAAGGGACAAAATATTAAGGCATATTATGATTCGCAGAACAAGAAGTGAGATTGTGGAATATTATGGGGCAGATATGGAGAGGCAAGGATTGAAGTTTCCGAAGTTGGGAACACCTGAGCCGATTGCCTATGTGTTTGATGATGAAACAAATATATTGTTTAATGAAACGGTTGAGGCTATTAAGAATTTCAAATATTCCAGATATAAGCCTCTTACATATTTGAAAAAGACGACACAGGAACAGAATAAGATGATGACAGCCCAACATAATATGGGTGGATTTATGAAATCTATTTTAGTGAAAAGGCTGGAAAGTAGTTTCTTTGCATTTAGAAATACGCTTGGAAGATTTTTGGAATCCTATGAAAAGTTTATAGCTATGTATGAGCAGGGCGAGGTTTATATTAGTAAGAAAGTTGATGTATATGATTTGTTAGATAGTGGAGATGATGACAAGCTAATGGAATTGGTCGAGGCGGAGGCTGTTATGCATTTTCAGTCTAAAGAATTTAATAGTCAGTTTGTAAAGGATTTACAGATGGATTTGAATATGTTGAAGCAATTAGATAATAAGTGGCAAAAAATGACAGATGATCCTAAACTGATTCAATTTAAGGCGGAGTTAAAAAAGAACAAAAAACTAAAAAATAATAAAAAAATCATTTTTACAGAATCAAAAGAAACAGCAGAATATCTCGCAAAAGAACTTTCAGATATGTATGGGGAACGTGTAATTGCATATACTGGTTCGAGCAGTATGATTCTGAAAAGCGTTATAGAAGATAGTTTTAACCCAAAGTATACGGAAAAGGGAAAAGACCAATTTGATGTGTTGATTACAACAGATGTATTGGCAGAGGGTATAAATTTACATAGAGCTAATGCTTTGATAAATTATGACCTGCCATGGAATCCGACTAGAATTATGCAGCGTGTAGGACGTATCAATCGTGTGGGAAGCGAGTATGAAGAAATATATGTTTTTAATTTCTTCCCAACAGCCGTTACAAGTAAGCATTTGCCTTTAAAAGACAGAATCATTGAGAAATTGCAGGCATTTCATGATACCTTGGGAGAGGATTTTAAGTATTTGTCTGATGAAGAAGAAGTCAGCTCTCAAAAATTGTTTCAGGATTTGAATAAGGATTTGAGTGAGGACGAAGAAGGCTCAAATCCAGAGCTTGCTTATCTTGCTACGATACGACAAATTAGAGATAATGACATGACTTTGTTTGAAAAAATAAAAAGGCTTCCTAAAAAGGCAAAGACAGGGAAGATTTCTAGTAAGGTTAGTGACGAAGCAACGTTATCTTTTATCAGAAAAGGTTATTTAAAAACATTTTTTGTGACTGAAAAGGGAGAAACGAAACAAATTTCTTTTTTAGATGCTGTAGATTATTTGAAATGTGAACCGGACGAACAGAGGATAAGTGTAGGCAAGAAGTATTTTGAACATTATGATTCAAATAATGAGGCATTTGATATTTCATTGACAGAGGAAGAAGTAATTGCAATGGGACGAATAGCGGTTGGTGCAAATGATCAAAAAGTTATACGTTATCTGAGAGCATTGCTTATGTCCGTAAAAACATTTACAGATGATCAAGAAGAAAAAATAAAAAGAATGATAGAAGTATGGGAGAACGGTGATGTTCCGGCAGCAGATACAAAAAATATCCTTAAAGCAATTAAAAATATCGAGGATGGAGTAGAGGCATATTATAAGATTGTTGAAATAATGGATGAAAAATATTTAGAGGGAAGAAGGCAGATAAAATTCAGACAGGATGGAGAGAAGCAGGTTATTCTTTCCTGTTATATGAAGGAGGAACAGTATGAGTAAAAAGCTTGAAACATTTGAAAAAGTTTTGACAGAACCATATGATAATAATGCTTTTGTTAATTTTATACGGGAACTTTTAAACGATATAGATTTGGTAGCACCTAATCTATATAATAAAGTATATAATAATTTTAGTTATTATGTTGATGGATATTACCATATAGGCAATTATACAGGCGTAGATGGAAATAAGATTGCCGTTTTCTCAGTTGCACTAAAAAAAGGAGACAGCGTGGAACGTGCAAGAACCATGCAGAGAAACTTTGTAAAACCACTTTTGGAACAAGGAATGTGTGCAGGGGCACTTGTGGCTTTCTATACTCCTGAAGAACCTGAAAAGTGGAGACTGTCTTTTATTCGGTTAGATTATGAGTTTTCGAAGGGAAAAGTTACCGAAAAGCTAACACCTGCCAAGCGGTATTCCTATCTTGTAGGATGGGGAGAACCTTGTAATACTGCGAAACAGAGGCTTTTTCCCATATTTGATGATGATAATAGTATTCCGGGCATTGATGAATTGGAGGAAGCATTCAGTGTTGAAAAAGTGACAAATGAATTTTTTGAACTATATTGTGAAAAATACCATGAACTTAGGGAGTTTTTGGATAGTAATGATGATTTTGTGCAGGAAGCAAAAATCAGGAATTTTACCAGTGAACAGTTTGCCAAGAAATTATTAGGTCAGATTGTATTTCTGTATTTTATTCAGAAGAAGGGCTGGATGGGTGTGGATGCAATTCCAGTCAGAATGACGGAAAAGGAATATAACAAAGCTTTTTATGCCAGAGGGCAGAAATCAAAAAGTATCGTTAGCAGTGTGTATTTAAAACAATCAGATGGAACATACAAAATTGTATTTGAAAAATTGCAGGAGCTTTCAGATGAAGATGAGGAATTTTTGGCTGGTATTGTTAAAGGTAAGCCGTGGGGAACAGGACCGAAAGACTTTATGAGGAAAATGTTTGATGGCTGTGTGGAATCAGGAAAAAACTATTTTGATGATTACTTAGAACCATTATTTTATAAGGGTCTAAATGTAAATCGTGGTGAAAATGGTTTTTATCCAGCATTACATAGACGTATACCATTTCTAAATGGTGGGTTGTTCGAACAGCTTGATAATTATGAATGGGAAAATAATGATTTTGCCATACCGAATAGCATTTTTTCTAATGTAGACGAAAAAGGCAGGGAAGCGGATGGAATCTTGGATATTTTTGACAGATACAATTTTACAATGAATGAAGATGAGCCAATGGAACGTGAAGTGGCGATTGACCCGGAAATGCTCGGTAAGGTATTTGAGAATTTGCTGGATGTAAAGGATAGAAAATCCAAAGGAGCTTTCTATACTCCGCGTGAAATTGTGCATTATATGTGTCAGGAAACACTTATCAGCCATTTGACAGGGAAAACAGGCATCTCGGAAGAGGCAATCCGTGATTTTATTTTATATGGAGAATATATGAGGGATGAGGATACGATAAAAACGATTAAAGTGTCCGATTCCAATGGCAAAAACCATTATGAATTTGATAAAGAAAAAGATTTGCTTATTTCTGAGGAAATACTGAGTTTCAAAGAAAATGTGAACCGCTTAAAAGAATTGGATGATTTGTTGGCAAATATTAAGGTGGCAGATTTAGCTGTGGGTTCTGGTGCTTTTCCTCTTGGTATGCTGAATGAAATTGTTAAGGCAAGACAGGTTTTGACTGAATACATGACGATAGGAATGAATGGATTTGAAAAAAAGAGCTTTATTACCTATGGACGTAAACCTTATGATTTGAAAGTGAATACAATCAAAAACTGTATTTTTGCCTGTGACATAGAGCCGAGTGCAGTCGATATTGCAAAGCTCAGGCTTTGGCTGTCCATAGTTATTGACGATGAAATAACGGAAGATGCGGGGGATAGTAAATTTGATATACATACAAAACCGAGGCAGCTTCCTAACCTTGACTGCAACATCGTTTGTGGTAACAGCTTGATTGATGAGTTTAAGGGGATAAAACTAATTACGGAAAGTACACTTTTAAATAATGTATCTGAAAACAGTCAGCAAACGGTTTTTCAGAGTGGAGTAGATGCAATGATTTCCAAACTGATTGAATATCAGGATAAGCTGTTTTTCACAAAAAATCATGACGATAAAGAAGAATTAAAAGCTAATATTCAACAAGTTTATGATGATATAATTATTGAACAGTTACAGGGTAATCAGGAATTGATAGATTCTTATTATGCTCTTGCTGATGAATCATCGAAGCCTTTTATATTATGGCAGTTGTATTTTCCGAAAGTGTTTAAGGAAAATGGCGGGTTTGATGCGGTGATTGGGAATCCTCCGTACGTTGATTCAGAAGAAATGACACAAAGCATGCCGAAAGAGAGAGAATTATATTCCAGAAATTATTTATGTGCCCAAGGTAATTGGGATTTATTTGTTTTATTTATTGAACAAGGAATGAACTTGTTATGTAAAGATGGGGTTATCTCTTTTATTGTGCCTAACAAATTAGTGTCTGTGCCGTATACAGAGGCATTAAGAAAAATGATGGCCTTAAATCAGGTTTTAGAAATAAGAGATTATTCAAATGTTATGGTGTTCAAATCTGCGGCGGTATATCCGGTTGTATTTAGAGTTAAAATGAATGCAAACAAAAAGGATGTGGTTATGGATGTTATGGAAGATATGGAGCAAGTATCTACACATAATGTTATAAAGGCCGCTCAATTTTACAGCAACATAAATTGGGATAAATATTTTAATTCATCTCAAGGGGAATTGCAGATAATTGATAAAATGCTCCAGTTTAAACATCTTATGGATATTGCTAAAGTGAATGGAGCAGCAACTGTGAATGAAGCATATCTTGTGAAAGAAATTATTTTTGATGACTTTGGGCATTGTGATGAAGAACAGGTTAAGAAATTTATTAACACAGGAGGATTAGATCCATATAAATCAGCATGGGGTGTTGATTATATGAGATATTTAAAAGGAAAATATATGTGTCCGATGGTTAAGCGAGAAGATTTAAAGGAAATATCTGAAAAGAGATTGCTGGAAAGCGATGCCGAAAAAATAATTATCGGAGGCATGACCAAGACGCTAGAATGTTTTTATGATTCAGGGGAATACTTGGCAGGAAAGTCAACTACTATTGTTTATGGTTGTGAACATTTAAAGTATATAACAGCGGTTCTTAATAGTAAGCTGATGAGTTTCTTTTATAGAATATTTTATAATTCAATGTCTTTAGCGGGAGGTTTTTTTAGGATTGGAGCACCACAGATAAAAAAGCTGCCAATAGCAATAACAGATGATAAAAAAATAATTGAAATTGAAATCTATGTTGATAAATTGCTATGTGATAATATTGAATTTGATGAAAGGCAAGCCATATTAGAGAAAATTGATGATATGGTATATGATATTTATGGATTAACAGAGAAAGAAAAAAATATTGTGGAGCAATCAAAATAGCAGGAGGTTCTAAGACAATATGATAATGTCAGATATTAAATATGAAATCAAAGAGGAAATCGGTGTGCTTTCAGAGAGTGCAAAGGGCTGGACAAAAGAATTAAATCTTATTTCATGGAATGGTGCGGCTCCAAAGTACGATTTAAGGGATTGGGCACCTAATCATGAAAAAATGGGAAAAGGTATTACTCTTAGTGCAGATGAGGTGCAGGAATTATATAAGTTACTTGAAAAAATTGTTGAGGAATAGTGATTGTGTGTTCGGAAAATAGGAAGTTATATACAGGCATAGCGTTGTGCCTGTACAAATAAATGTAGGTTTGAAAAGTTAGATAAATAAGAAAACATATATAACACATTTGGAGGAAAAATGAGGGTAACTGATTTTGGAGAAGAATTTGTGAAATGGTTACAAATAGTAAAAGATGAAATAGAAGGCACTAATGACCGTTCGGTTGTAATTGTTTGTGCTGCTATTTTGGATACACAACTTGAAAAACTTATTAAAAATGTTTTGTATATAGACAAAAATATTGATGAGAATTTATTTATGGGAGGAAATGCAATATTATCTTCATTTAGTGCTAAAATTACAATGGCATATTACATGAAAATAATTTCAAAGGACGAATTGGATTTGTTAAACGCAATTCGTAAACTTAGAAACAAATTTGCACATGAAATAGATGTATCAAAGGGAAGAATATCGGACTCTATAAAAGATAACTGTCTTAATTTAACCATCCCTAAGGGAATGTATGTACCGATGGAAGCGTTTGTAGGAAATATAAATGATTTAGATTTAAGTTATAATCCTAATGATGAAAAAGAACCAATGAAAAGATTTATAAATACATTTTATTTCCTAACACAATGTCTATTCTTACACAACTTAGAGTTTTTGGATATTATTGATGATGAAAATTCAGCATATATTACGCCTAAACCATATGAGTTTATAGAATTATTTAGGGATTTACTTCAAAGAGAAAATGATGTTATTGAGGAATACTTGCAGATATGTATGGAAAAAGCAAAGGAAGATAGTGAGACCTTAGAAAATGTGTTAATCACATTTCAAGATGGAGATGTTTTTAAGTATAGAAATGAGGAAATAAAATCGAAAGATAGAATAAAAGAGTGTATAGAAATATTGAAAGAAGATTATATAAATTTTGAAAATGAATTAAAGCATCGTATAACAGATAGTTCAAATGAAAAGGAAACACTTTTTGGAAATAATTATGAAACTACTTGTGATTCAATTCAAGAATTGACTGCATTGGCAGAAAAAATAAAGAAAATATCAAAATAAAAGAATATTTTAATCAATTAGGATAAGGAGGGATTCATAAATACTACTATTTAATAATACGAGGTTTGTATGAATGTTATAGAGAAGATAGTTGCCATAAATGAAGTGAAGCATATATGTTATAAGAGTTTGGCGTTGGGGGGGGAGAAAATGTAGTGTTTTGATATAGATTATTGAAATCACATACGTTAGTAGAGAGAATCTATTATCTTAATTATATATTGCCTTTTTCTTTGATAGGTTAAAGTATAAAGAAAGTTATAGAAAAGCATTTGAGAGTGTGCTTGACAAAATTATGAAGGAATAATAGTACATGTGGAATAAGATTAAAAATTTTCTAGGGTATTTTACAAGAGATGAAAAGTAGGCAGATGTGTTGGTAAAGTTTTCAAAAAAATAAAAACTTTATTTTGTATGTTTGACTATAAAAGAGTTCTATAAATTTAACGGAAAAAGTTGACTAATGCAAGGAGGGGAAGCAGATAATGATGCATTTGTATGAGGACTTGAAAGACGAGGCTTTCAAATTAATTGATATGAAGGGTACTGTCGATGATGTAAAAGCTGGAGAGGATTTGGGGAAAATAGAACAGATGTATAATTCAGCGAATAATACACAGGAATATATTAGTAATGCATGTAAGTTAGACAACTATCTACGTGGAAAATATAAGGAAATTGAAAGACTATGTGAGACTGGTACAGCAATGCAGAAAGTCTTGGGGATTTTTAATAATAACGAAAAAGCTTCTTCATCATTAGAACAGGTGCAGAGTAATTTGGTTACAGATTATTTTGGTATTTTAGCTGGTGTGCTGTTAAAACATGAAGTGATATCACATATAAAAGAGTTTATAAAATCGGTTGATTAGGATGGAATTCTATAGACCATCAAATCGTTCTTTCTAATGTACAATGGCACTATTAATAGCAGATATTACATGATAATTTTTATGGAATGATATGGAGAGGTGATTAAATGTCTTTACAAAATATTAAGAAAAGAACGGAGATTGCATCAGCGGATGCAAAATTATTGGGGTATGAATATCAATACCTGTACTTTTTTTTACAACTTTTTTCCTTAAGAGTTGGTGATGAAGTAGGATATGAGGCATTAGATGATGTACATAAAGTAGTGACGAAAAAAGAATCAACTTATTTTTATCAGTTGAAACACACAGTGAAAAAGGATTCAAGTGGTAAAAGTGCCAATTTAACTGAGTTATCTGTCGATTTATGGAAAACATTATCAAATTGGGCTAAATTAGTGAGAGACCCGGCAGAACATCGAACACAGCAGTTGGCACAACAAGAATTTTTAGATAAGAGCAGGTTTGCTTTTGTTTCTAACCGTAATAGTGAGACAAATAATTTGAAAAAGAAAATCACTATGCTTAAAAAGCAAAAAATAAAAATAGATGAAATAAAAAGTTATTTAAGTAATTTAGAGAAGACTACATCGTCTGAGGAAATCAAATCGTATATAGGAGAGGTTTTGGAATTTAATGAAAAAATGTTGAAACAATTTTTGCTACATATTGATTTTGTAGATTTGTTTGATGATATATTAGAACTAATACGAGAGGAAATAAGAAATAAATTTATTCCAGAGGATTACGTGGAAGATGTATTAGATAAATTATATTCTAAATTAAAAAAGGATTTTTTTGAGAAATGCAACAATCGTCAACACCAGATAATAAATTATGAAGAATGGATTAAAGCGTATGGTCCTATTTTTCAAGCACCGAGACGTACGATGTTGCCGTTGAGGGAATATACCCCACTGCTACCTGATGATTTGATGAATCAAAAATTCGTTAAAGAATTAATTGAAATAGATGCAATTGATGACAATGATAAATCACAAGTTGAGGAGTATACAAGCAATTATTTAAAAATAGAAATGCAAATGGCAGATTGGGAGGAGGAAGGACGTATTACACATTATGATATAGAGGATTTTGAGAAGTCTGTAAAGAAATATTGGCAAAATTTACATAAAAAAAGTCATCGAAGTACGAGAAAAAATAGTAACGATGACAACAGAAATGCTTTGGAATGTTTCGACCAGATAATGCTAGAGAAATTGAAAATATTGGAGAAGGAGTTAGGAATTGAGTTTTCTAATGGAGAATTTATAAAACTGGCAAATGAAGAAAGTATAGGATGGAAGTACAAATGGAAGAAGGTGTATTTTTAAAATGAATAAATCTTTGCAACACAATGAAATTATTACAGGGATTTCAATACTGTCGGTTTTGAAATATTCACAAACATTAGATGTTTCGAAAGTAATGTTAATAGAACCATTTTTAAGTTATAAAAGTGTTTTGGATTTGATGGCTAGAAAAAACAGTAGTATTCAAAGTGTTGAGGATATTATTATTAAGGAAAGTATATCTTTTGTTACTTTCAATGAACGGTATAGAGAAAGATTTAAGTTGTCTGTCAATGCAATAATGTTATTTGACAAGCTTAGACTTTTAAGGATAGAGGATAACATGATTGCTTTCTGTGCAGATGATTTTGATTTTAATAATGATTCATTAGGAAAAGTTGTGAACAAAAGAGTTAGAGCTGCCAAAAAATTGGCAGAAATATTAATGAAAGGCGAAGCGAGTGATTTATATCTGAGCTTGAGGGTTGAACTATGAATTTCTACATTGATAAAATGATTTTGTGGCTTAAAAATGGTGAAAAAAGAATTATGAAGTTTGAACAAGATAAAATCAATATAATAACGGGAAATAGCAGGACAGGAAAAACAGCAATATTAGAGATTATAGATTACTGTTTTTGTGGAAGTGAGGATACAGTTGTTATTCCGGATGAATGCATTGGAGAAAACGTTTTGTGGTATGGTGTACGTTTTGGCATTAATGATAAAATGTATACGGTGGCAAGAGGTGAAAAAGACGAAAAAACAGGAGATTTTTCCGAAGATTATTATTTTTCACAGACAGGTGAAATTCCAGAGATACCTATAGTTAAAATGAAAGAAAAAGAATTGAAGCTGATATTGGAGACGGAGTTTCAAATAGATGATAAGATTATTTTGCCATACGGAGGTAAAGGAGTAAGAAAGAATGTAAAATTATCATTTCGCTATTTTTTAGTATACAATACTATTTCGAATAACATAATAGATAATGGGAAGTTGTTTTTTGATAAAATGACTTTAGATAGATATAAAACGGTTTGGAATCATACATTTGATTTGGCATTTAATGTTGTTTCATTTGAATATTTTGAATTGCAGAATGAAATTGAACAAAAACGGTATGAAATAAACCGATTGGAATCAGAGTTTAATACATATCAAAGGAAGAAGGAAAAATATAATTATAAAAGAGAAATACTTGTTAAGCATGCGAAAGAAGCTATGGTAATTAGTGAGTCTTTGGAATTTGAAGAAGCATTTGAACAGATTGAAAGATTGATTTTAGAAGGTGCAAACGAACTTTCAGCAGAGTTTTCTGTTCAGCAGAAGTATATTGAGTTGGAAGAAAAAAGAAACAGTTTAAATTTACAAATAACAAGACTGAAGCGATTTAAAGAAAGTTATGGTTTATATAAAAAGCGTATACAAATGGAGGCAGAATCATTAAGTCCTGTTAGTTATGTTCTAAATAATTATGGACAAAATGTCGAAGGGGAATATCTTCAATTTTTACAAATATTAGACAAGCAATTGAATAAAGTAAAATCTGAAATTGGTACTAAAAGACCGTTTGAATATGACGTTTCAAGGAAAATAAATGAATTAAAGGAAAAGATTAAGGAAATAGATGAAAAATTATCTCGAACAGCAAAAGTTGATTATTATGCTATTCCAACGGCACAAAAATTACTCAGTTTGGGTGAATTAAAAGCTGAGTATAAAGAGTTGAAATTTGAACCAATAAATGAAATCAAAAAACAGCAAGAGATTGATGAAAAGAAGAAAGCATTGGATGAATTATTAGAAAACGAAAAGGATGTTGAGGAACGCAGGCAGTTAATAATTGATACATTGAATGAATATATACAAACTTATGTTGAAGTGAGTAGTAAATCTTTGGGGGAATATGGGGAGTATTTTGCGAGATTTGATTATAAAAGGCAAAGACTTAATTTGAAAAAGGATAAGGAAGCTAGGATTGCACAAATTTCAAGTAGTTCCGACCATTTATTCATGCAACTATGTTTATTTGCGGGCATGCACCAAATGCTTTTGAAAGATAAGTCGAAGTTTGTACCAAGTTATTTGATAATAGACCAACCAAGCCACCCATATTTTAATAATTCAGAATATGACTATTCAGAGAGTAGAGAGTCGATATCTGAAAAAGACGATTGGTATAAAGTCAGGAATATTTTTGCGATGTGGGATGTATTTATGAAAAGGTTGCTAGAACAAAGACAGCATTTTCAATTGATTATTTTAGAACATGTATCTGAAGAAGCATGGAAAGATTGTGAAAATGTACATTTGGTAGCAACGTTTGATGGTAAGAACGATGCACTTATACCTTTAGAGCTTTGCGAGAAAAAAACGAAAGAATTGTAGAGATGGAGTGCACACATGTGTTCATAAAAGATTAATATGAAAAAATAATGAGCCAATGTCTAGAATTTCATAATTTTTACAATTAGCTATTGATTTGATGTAATGTCGGGAAGTGTTAAATGAATATGTGAAGAAAATTATAGGAAAGGGGATCTTATGGAAGCAGAACAGGAATATTATAGAAGCTTGATTGAGCGTTTGCGGATTTTATCAGATGAAAATGAATGGTTAGAATACAAGGTAAACAATTATGAACCGGAATTGATTGGGGAATATATTTCTGCATTAAGCAATTCAGCGGCTATTTGTGACAAAGAAAAAGCTTATTTCTTGTGGGGGATTAACGACAAAACACACGAGATAGAGGGAACGATGTTCACTCCAAAGAAAGCTAAAAAGGGAAATGAAGAAATAGAAAATTGGCTGGCTAGAGGTCTGAAACCAAGGGTAGATTTTAAATTTATAGAGGTTGAAACTGATAAGGGCAAAGTTGTTATTATGGAAATTCCGGCGGCAGTCAATAGTCCAACCAGTTTTAAGGAGATGGAATATATTCGCATCGGCTCCTATAAGAAAAAGTTAAAAGACTTTCCAGAAAAGGAACGAAAATTATGGCTTTCCTTTGAGCAAAAGCCTTTTGAACTACGTTATGCAAAAGAAAATGTAGATGCTGCCAAGGTAACGGAACTTTTGGATTGTGCATCATATTACACTTTGATGAATCTGCCATTGCCAAGTAATCGTGATGCGATTATCCATAATATGATTGATGAGCAGTTTATTAAGGAAATGGACAATGGGAATTATGCCATTTCAAATATGGGTGCTTTGTTATTGGCAAAAGACTTGAATGCCTTTGCACATTTAAAACGGAAAGCGATTCGGGTAATCAGATATAAAGGCACTGGACGAACAAGTGCAATTAGGGAGCAGGTTTTTACCAAAGGATATGCTATCCAGTTTGAAGATATTACGGATTATGTTATGACATTGATTCCACAGGAGGAAGAAATTGAAGGAGGCCGCAGGCGGGAGCATATCATGTTTCCTCGCAAAGCGGTCAGGGAGATGCTCGGCAATGTGATTATTCACCAAGATCTGACAGCTCATGGAAGCGGACCGATGATGGAGGTTTTTGATACAAGGGTGGAATCATCAAATCCGGGAAATCTGCTTGTTGAAGTAAACCGCATTATTGACACGGCACCGCATTCTAGAAATGAAAATATGGCTTCCTTTTTGAGAATGGTCAGAATTTGTGAGGAACGTGGCAGTGGATTTGACCGTATGGAGGAGGGAATGAGCGAACTTCGCATACCGGCTCCAAAAGTTGAGACAGGTGAAGATTTTGCAAGAACGAAGTTGTACTGGTACAAGTCACTTAATGCTTGGAGCAAGGAAGATAAAATCCGGACATGCTATCTCTATACATGTTATTGTTATATCAATGAAATTGAAGTGGCAAATGCAGTGTTGAGAGAACGATTTGGGATAGAAGAAAAGAATAAATCAATAGTTTCCAGAATTATCAAAGATACTATGGAAGCTGGATATATAAAGTTATCAGATGAGAATGCAGCTCCCAAACTGAGAAGATATGTTCCGTATTGGGCGTAATTTAGTTGATGGGTAGTTGATTTGAGCTCGTTATTTAAATATTACAAACAAAGCAAAAACCACTGAAATATAGTATTTGTACAGAATTTCGGTTTGGGACTTTTAGTTGATGGGTAGTTGATAACAAAGAAGATTTAAAATCTCCAAAACATCAAAAAGATGTTTTGGATGATGTTTTAAAAGATGTTTTGGAAAAGAAAGTTTTAGAACTGTTAGAGGCAGATAGGACGATTAAGCAGACCGAAATTGCTAAAGGGCTAAATGTGTCAATAGCATCTGTGCAACGGGTAATGAAACGGATGGTTAAACAAGGAAGGATTGAACGTATTGGCGGCAAGCGTTACGGATATTGGGAAATTCATGAATAGAATATAAGAAAACAAAACCTCTCCATTATCGGCATATGTGTCGGAAACGGGGAGTTTTTTGTTTCATAGGTTGTTCGTTCCTATGGAACCCTGCCTGAATTTAGTGTGCAGTGCCCGAAATGCGGCGTTCTTTTAAAGTATAAAAATGAAAATAATATGTGTGAGTATATTTTCAAAAATACATATTTTTTACAATAAATGTCATACTAAATAAAGTTTTTTATTATCTTAACAGATTCCAAATAAAGAAAAGAGGATTGCTCGTATGAAATATGTTTGTACGGTATGTGCATATGTGTATGATGAAGATGCAGGAGACCCGGAAAGCGGTATTGCACCGGGAACAAAATGGGAAGATGTCCCAGAGGATTATTTGTGTCCACTTTGCAAAATGGGAAAAGAATATTTTGAGCCACAGGCAGATTAAACAGGAGGGGTCAGATGGAACCAAAAATTGTACTGCCAGTTACGGATGAAAACGGCTATTATCAAATCCGTCTGGAAAGCATTGGAGGCTTAGGTGCCAATTTATGTGGAAAAATGTTAGGAGAGCTTGGAATAAAATATCTCGGCTTAAATAGTGCCAGCTTTTCCAGTTATGGTTCAGAAAAAACGGGAACACCCGTAAAAGGATTTATCCGTTACAGCCCTGCCGATTTGGATATTAAGCTGCACTCTCCCATAAAAACCCCTCACCTGCTTGTCATATTCCATGATGCACTTTTATATGATGCGTCTGTGTTAAACGGCTGTGAAGAATATACGGATATCATTGTCAATTCGGTAAATGGAAAAGACAGCTATGAGGTTTTGGAGGGGAAAATCCATCACGATGTTTATTTTTTGGATGCCCAAAGGATAGCCATAGAAACGAAATCCCGAATTAATGTTGTTATGCTGGGTGCGATTGCCAAGGTCATGGGATTTGTGGAGCTGGAACACCTGTATGCAATATGCAGGGACACTCTTGGAAAAAAATACCCTGCTTCACTTTCACAAAACATGGAAGGAATTAGGAGAGGCTATGAGGAAGTAACAAAAACACGAAACGCAGAAATAAACAATAAAATAACCGAAAAATCAACTGAAAAAACGACTGGAAAGACAAATCAACAAGAGAATAAGAGAGCGAATGTCAGAACACATAAAAAAATAAATGAAAGAACAAAAAACACCGACAGGAAAGCATCTCAAGATAACAATCAGGCTTCGTCCACATGGGGATATGAAGCGGCTCCCATTGGCGGCATCAATCCATATTTCGGAAATAGCGTTGCAAATGATTTGTCACCGTCCAGGCAAGGCTATTTCCCTATATTTGTTCCCGAAAAATGTATTAACTGCGGGCTGTGTGATACAGCCTGTCCTGATATGGTGTTCCAATTTCAAAAGGGAGAATTTAAGGGACGGGAAATGATGATAAATAAGGGGCTGAATTATTACCATTGCAAGGGCTGTTTGCGATGTGTGGCAGTATGCCCCGTACAGGCGTTAGTTCGTGGTGTGGAAGCAGAGCATCCACACAAAAAATATTTCATGCCAAATCAGGAGCTTTTGAGAAATCCGCATAATTATGAAAAGGCTGGCTATGATGGTTATATTACCTCGGAGGCTTTTCTGACGGAGCAGCGTATAAAAGGAGGGGAGGTCTGACATGCAGGAACGGAAACAGATCGTGGAATTTGCAAGTGGAAATGAAATGGCTACTATGGCAATCAAGCAGATTGGCTATGATTTGATGGGATATTATCCAATTACGCCATCCACACAGATAGCAGAAAATTTGGACTTGATGAAAGCAGAAGGAAAGACGGATTTGGTTATGATTGCCGCCGAGGGGGAACATAGTGCGGCGGGAATTTGTTATGGGGCAGCAGTAGGTGGCGGCAGGGTAGTAAATGCAACCAGTGCCAACGGACTGCTTTATGCCTTAGAGCAGTTTCCGGTTCAGTCAGGAACCAGATATCCAATGGTTATGAATGTGGCTTGCAGAACGGTTTCGGGACCTCTTTCCATAAAAGGAGACCATAGTGACATTATGTATATGTTAAATGCAGGCTGGTCCATATTATTTGCCCATTCCGCACAGCAGGTATATGATTTTAATATTGTGGCACTCAAGCTGGCAGAGACGGTAAGGCTGCCTGTGGTAGTTGCCTATGATGGTTTTTTTACCAGTCACCAGAAGCGAAGATGTATGCGTTTTGAGCATGATGAGGATGTACGCAAATTTATCGGGGAAAAGAAAGAGCCGTATCCATTTTTGGATTTGGAGCATCCGATTACCGTGGGCTCTTATATGAATGAACCTGACTTGATAAATAACCGTTATCAGCTTCACCTTGCCATGGAGGAAGCAAAAAATGTCCTGCCAAATATTTTTGGGGAATATAGTGTCCTATGCGGCAGAAGCTACGGATGGTGTGAGGGTTACTGCAACGAAGATGCGGAAACACTGTTGGTGCTCCTCGGTTCCTCCTTTGATACAGCGACAATAGCAGTGGACAGATTAAGGAAGCAGGGAGAAAAAGCAGGCGTGCTTACATTAAATGCCCTGCGTCCATTTCCTGAAGAAACGCTTGCAAAAATGCTTCAGTATGCCAGCCATATTTTGATTGCCGATAGGCAGGACAGCTATGGTGGGCTTGGCGGTAATCTTTCCATGGAAATCCGTGCGGCAATGCAGAAATATGGATGTAGGGGAACAGTGAAAAGTCTTGTCTATGGGCTTGGCGGTAAGGATTTTTATGTTGAGGATGCCATTGCCATGTTTGAATTGGCAAAGAAAGAAGATGCAATAATCCCATATTATTATGGTGTACAAAAGGGAAATGAACAGCAGAAAACATTGGAAAGGGAACAATATTTTGCCCCTCTTTCGGCAGAAGCAACAAGAATTTCGGCAACTGTAGTTAAGGAAGATGAACAGCCGCAGGAAAGCAGTCAAATAACAAAACCCATACATTTACAGAAAAAGGTGCTGGGAGGACAGATTAATCCGACGGCGGCAATGCCAAAACGACTTGCACCGGGACATGGTGCTTGTCCGGGATGCGGAATTCCTGTTAATGTCAATCTGCTTTTAAGAGCGATTGAGAACCCTGTTGTGTTGTTGTTTCAGACGGGATGCGGCATGATTGTGACAACGCCTTATCCAAAGACAAGCTTTAAGGTGCCTTATCTGCATAATCTATTTCAAAACGGTGCTGCGACCTTAAGTGGATTGGCGGAAATTTGTTATAGAAAGCAGGCAAAGGGCGAGCTTCCAAGTGGAGATATCGTGTTTATTATGGTAACCGGGGATGGCGGCATGGATATCGGAATGGGCTCTGCACTTTCCACGGCAATGCGGGGACATCGGTTGCTTTTGTTTGAATACGATAATGGGGGTTACATGAATACGGGATATCAGTTTTCTTATTCTACGCCCAAAGGAGCTGTGAGTGCTACCTCGCATGTTGGAAAGTGCCAGTTTGGAAAGCAGCAGTTTCACAAGGATATGCCGCAGCTAATGGTAGCGGCTAACATTCCGTATGTGGCAACCGTAGCAGAATCCAACCCTGTGGATTTTATAAAAAAAGCGGCAAAGGCTGCAGATTATGCAAAAAAAGAGGGCTGTGCTTATGTAAAGGCGATTTCTGCGTGCCCACTAAACTGGAATGATGCACCTGACAAGGAACGGAAGGTAATTGAGGCGGCGGTAGACTGCTGCTATTTCCCACTTTACGAGGTGGAGCGGGGAATCACGACCCTAAGCTATAATCCACAGAAAAATGGAAAAAAGATTTCAGTACTGGATTGGCTTGCCATGATGGGAAGAACAAAGCATTTGAAAAATACCGAATATCGTACAGTCGTAGAATCCTTACAGGAAGAAGTGGACAGACGGTTTCGGTGCCTTTTGGCAAAGTCAGAAAATCCCTATTTATGATAATGAAGAGAAAATATTTTATATACGTTGATTTTAAGACATGCTTTGTATATTATAGTAAATAGGGAAGTTGAATTGAAAATATGAATTGATAAGACAAATGTAAGTTTTCGATAAAAATATAATGACGAATAGCTTTATGTTCAAAACGAGGAGGTATACACTGTGGGTACAAGGGAAGCAAATATGATTAAGCCGCCTGTTGAGGTGGCATACAGGGAGGAACTTGAGGCACTGATTCATACGGACATGGCAAAGAAGCCCATGAACTGGAAAATGTCGCCGCAGGCGGTAAAGACATTTATTTTGGGGTCGGACAAGCCGGTTGTCTATAACGGAACGGAAATTTACATAAAGAAAAAATATTTTGGAAACGACACCCTTGTGGAGCGATGCATTGTTACACTTGCAGGAAATAGGGGACTTATGCTGGTAGGCGAGCCGGGAACTGCAAAGACGATGCTGTCGGAGCTTTTGTCGGCGGCAATCAGCGGCAGCAGCACAAATACGGTTCAGGGAACGGCAGGAACAACGGAGGACATGATGAAATATTCATGGAATTATGCCCTGCTGCTGGAAAAGGGTCCTGTCATGGAGGCACTTGTGCCAGCCCCGCTCTATATCGGGATGAGAGAGGGAATGATAACAAGATTTGAGGAAATAACAAGAATGCCTGCGGAAATGCAGGACAGCCTGATTAGTATACTGAGTGATAAGGTTTTGGTCGTGCCTGAGCTGCATGACGAGGGAATTGTGTTTGCGAAGCAGGGCTTTAATGTGATTGGTACGGCAAACACGAGGGATAAGGGCGTAAATGAAATGAGCAGTGCCCTGAAACGCCGTTTTAATTTTGAGACGGTATTTCCGGTCAGGGAGGCGGCACTGGAAAAACAGATTATTATCAATGAGGTGGAAAAGCTTGCGGCGGAAAATGGAATTGAAATGAGCTCGGATGAAAAGGTTGCGGAGCTTCTTGCGTCCACCTACCATGAGCTTCGGGAGGGCGTATCCTCCATGGGGCATCAGATTGATAAGCCAAGTGCTGTTATGAGTACGGCGGAAGCTGTTTCGGTTTATTATCAGAGTCTGATGTCAGCCTATTATTATGGGGATGGAACGATTAGCATGGATTGCCTCGTTCAAAATCTGGTCGGCGCCGTTGTCAAGGAAAACAGGGACGATTTGGAGAAGATAAGAGGATATTTTAACACGGTTGTCAGGGAAAAGAGCAGCAAAGAGGGTGGATTATGGGAGAGATATTACGAGGCGAGACGCTGGCTGAAGTAGATAAAATGGTATCGCCTGCCATCAGTGACAGTGATATGGAGCGGATATGTGAGGATGCCTTTTCGCTGGATCATCAGGTGATATATTTTCCAATCAGACATCACAGTCCTGCCTGTGCCTATCATTTGCATCAGGTAATTGCAAGCTGTCAGCCTGACTGTATTTTAATCGAGGGACCTGCGGGGGCAAATGACCTCATCCCTGTAATGGCGGACGCAGAGACGGAGGCTCCCTTTGCAGTCTATTATTCGTATAAGGACAGCGAGGGTATCATCAGTGAGGATAAGGAGCAGTACAGATGCTATTATCCGTTTCTTGACTATTCTCCAGAGCTTGTCGCAGTAAGGGCAGGCGTGGGGAGCAAAATACATACGGAATTTATCGATTTGCCCTATGCGGAAATTCTTGCTGCCTCCGAGGAAAACGCAGGACTACGGAAAAACGAGGAGAAAAATAATTACAATGACGATTATTATCTTTCCACCAGTACCTTTATGAAAAAGCTTGTGGAAAAGTCGGGTTTCCGAAGCTTTGATGAGCTGTGGGAAAAATATTTTGAGCTTGACGGAATGTTTTTGGAAAGCAGTGCGTTTGTGGGTAACATGCTCTATTATTGTGTGCTTTCCAGACTGACCTCCAAGGAGAGCGGGCTTTTGGCAGAGGGCTGCTTTGCCCGTGAGGCATATATGAGGCAGAAGATTTCAGATGCGAAAAAGAAATTTCAAAAAATTGTTGTTGTCACAGGCGGTTTTCACACATATGGACTGTTGTATGGACAGGAACAATACAGTTTACATAATATCAAAAAAGAAAATCAGGGCGTATATGTCATGCCGTATTCCATGGAGGCAACGGACGGCTTGAACGGATATGCCAGTGGAATGCCGTTTCCTGCCTTTTACCAGTCCGTGTGGGAGAGGCTGCAAAATGCTGTAGCAAAGGAGAATGAAACAACGGCGGAATCTGACAGAAGTACGGACAAATCTGTATTTCATTCAACAGGGGATTGCACTGGGAACGTATGGCAGATATATCGGGATGTAGTGTTGCAATTTTTGGTTTCCACAGGAAAGTCGGTCAGAAAAAAGACAGGCTCGCCATCCACCTATGATGAAATTTGTGCCCTGAATATGGCAGAAAATCTTGCAAGCCTCAGGGGCAAAAAATGCATCGGTGCATACGAGCTGTGGGACAGTGTGCTTTCTTCCTATGTAAAGGGTGAGTATACAAGAGCGACAGACCTTCCCATGCGGACGCTGAAAACCGGACTTACGGGGAAGGCAATCGGCAAATTATGCAAGGACGCAAAGATGCCGCCGCTTGTACATGATTTTAACGAGAACTGCCGAAAGCACAGGCTAAAGGTTGGAAGCACAGTAAAGACGGAGATCGTGCTGAATATATTTTCATCGGAAAAGCATAGAACCTTGAGTGAGTTTTTTCATCAGATGGACTACCTTGCCACAGACTTTGCCGTATTGGTAAAAGGACCGAGGCTTACCCTGCGGAAGGACCGGAATCTGATTCGCGAGGTGTGGAGCTATAAATGGAGTACGCAGGTTATCGCTTCGCTGATTGCTTCATCCGTATACGGAGGAACCCTGCCTGAAGCGACACTGAACAAAATAAAATCAGAGCTTAAAAAAAATGTAAACGGTGCCAAGGCATCCGAATGTCTGATTCGGATGTTTGAAATGGGTCTTGACAGCAAGCTTGGGGATGCACTGGCAAGGCTGGAACGAATACTGCTTGAGGATGATGATTTCTTTTCCCTTGCGAAAACATTTTCCAACCTGATTATGGTGGATGAGTTAAGCGGGCTTTACCGCAGTGATCTTGATGTCACGGGCTTGACCCAGACAGTTTACAGAAAGCTTATAACAGCACTGCCGCATATGGCAGAGCTGAAGGATGAAGCTGTGACGGAGACAATGGAGGCATTAAAAACGCTGTTTACCATTTTGGATAAGGATAAGTACAAGGATGACCGACAAATGTTTGTGGATGCCCTGTATGCTCTCGTGGAAAAGGAGGAAATAAATCCCAATCTGCTTGGGTGCAGCATGGGGATTTTATATGGACTTGGCTGTATGGACGCAGATTTGATTGGCAGAAAATGTGCAGGCTTTCTGGCAGGTACAGGTGAAAAACAGCTTGAGGCGGCAGGTGTATTTCGTGGTTTATTTTTTGCGGCAAGGGATTTGCTGCTTGTGGGAGACGAGTTCATAAAAATTATTGATGGGTTCATCGGAAGGGTGGAGGATGCACAATTTATGCAGATGCTCCCACAGCTTAGAATTGCGTTTGGATATTTTACGCCGACTGAAATTGAAAAAATCGGCGGCGTGATAGCGGGTATGTATGGCATGCAAAAGCAGGAATTTAACAGACTTGCTGATGTGACGCCTGAACAGCACCAGTATGGTGTGGAGCTGGATCAATATGTTGTGGAGATGATGAAGCAGTATGAATGACAGACAGGATATAGAACATTTGAATAAATGGCGGCTTTTGCTTGGAAAGTATGCAAGCGGAGAACTGCCCTTTGGCGAAGACGGCTCAGGCATCCGTTATATGGAAATGGAAGACGTGCTGGATTTTCTGTATGCAAGGGAATATGGAGAAAATGAGGGCGTGCGGCAACAGACAGGCGGAGACGGAGGCAGTAGCATTACCATATCAGAGTGGATTAACAAAATCAGGGAGCTGTTTCCAAAGGAAACCGTGGAAATTATGGAGAAGCAGGCACTTGACCGCTATGGCATGACGGAGCTTTTGACGGACAAGCGTGTGCTTGAGAGGCTGGAGCCAAACCAGGAGCTTCTAAAAACCATATTGCAGCTAAAGGGAAGCATGAATCAGGATGTTCTTGCAGAGGCAAAAAAAATTGTCTGCCATGTTGTGGATGAGCTGACGGAAAAGCTGCGGCAGGATATCAGGCAGGCAATTGTGGGACGGGTAGACCGGACAAGGACAAGTACAGTAAAGTCATCAAGAAATCTCGATATGAAGAAAACCATTCAGAAAAATCTGAAAAATTATGACAGCGAACGTAAAAGGCTTGTACTGGAGCGTGTATATTTTAATGCCCGCGTGAAAAAGTACAATACATGGCGGGTAATCATTGCAGTGGATGAGAGCGGCTCCATGCTGGACTCCGTAATTCACAGTGCGGTTATGGCAGGCATATTTGCAGGACTTCCCATGCTTGATACAAAGCTTGTGATTTTTGATACGAATGTGGTGGATTTGAGTGATTATGCGGATGACCCGGTGGAAACACTTATGACGGTCCAGCTTGGAGGAGGAACGAACATTGGCGGTGCACTTGATTATTGTGAACGGCTGATTGAAAACCCTGAACGGACAATCGTTGTGCTGATTACGGATTTGTATGAGGGCGGAGATACAAGCACCATGTACGCCGTAACAAAGGGAATGATAGAGGCAGGGTGTAAAATGATTGTGCTGACGGCACTGGATATGGCGGCAAATCCAAACTATAGCAGAGGGGCGGCGGCTATGATGGCGCAGCTTGGGGCACATGTGGCAGCCATGACACCGAAGCAGCTTGCAGATTGGGTTGCAGAGGTAGTAGCGTAGCGATGAGAAAAACGTTCATTTTAGAAGTTGTGCGTTTTGCTCGTCGCTAGCTATATGCTTCAATTGGAGGATGATATGAGTGAGTTTTATCGCATGCTCGGTCAGATAGACGATGATTACCTGACAGGGCTGTCAAATAAGGGAATCGTAAAAAGAGCATATAAGGATATGGAAGCTGCCAACATCAAGCTGTGTGAGGAGACGGAGCAGGAGCTTACGGTAGAGGTGGACGATGTGGTCTGTAAGCTTGTGGTGCCGCTTGGCGAGAGTAAATGCACTTGTCCGTCAAGGAGCATATGCAGGCATATCATAACGGCAGTTCTTTATGTAAAGCGTGAATGTGGGGATAAGGTGAAGTCAGCACCTGAGGAAGTAAATGCTGAAGAACTGACTGACAATATAAAAAATGTTGAGCCGAAAGAAAAAAGATGTAAGGAAAATACGGGTAATGAGACAAAGGATATTACAGCATCTAAGGAGGCCCCGTTTTCTGAAATATTGTCCTACCCGCTGGCACAAATTAAAAAACAGGCAGGAGGCAAGGCTCTTAGGAATATCCACGAGCATCTATCCATGGAATACAAGGCGTCCATAAGCGAATCCTCTATCGTAACGGTGGAGCTTTTAGACGAGGGAGTTAAAGTAAAGCTGCTTGTGCCAGTTGAATATTCAACATGCTCCTGCGGACGGAAGGAATTTTGCACACATAGGGCTGAGGCAATCCTCCGCTATCAGATACAAAAGCATAAAATCAGCATGGAACAGGTAGCAGCGTTCATTGAGGACGAGGCAGAACAAAAGCTGGATAAGGACAGCATCATTGGACTTGCAGGCAGCATAAAACAGATGCTTGGCGAAATCATATCCGCAGGACTTGCAAGACTGTCGCCTGAGCTTGTATCAGGTTGTGAACGGTTTGCAATTATGTGTCACAACGAACGGCTGGCAGACCTTGAGAAGGAGTTTCGTGCATTGTCCGAGCAGCTTAAGTTATATTTTAGCAGACATGCATCCTTTCGGATTGAAAAGCTGCTTGCCGATGTGACAAGACTTTACGGAGAGGCAAATCACATTGCACATAGTACGGACGACAAAGAATTGTATAATTTAACAAAGCGTATGCGGTCAGAATATGTGCCGTCCAAGCCCCTTGACTTGGTGGGAATGGGATATTGGCATTTTAAGTCGAACACAGGCTATGAGGGCATCACGATATATTTTGTGGAAGAAAACACGGGAAAATGGTATACCTATACCAATGCAAGACCACTATTTTATGAGGGAAAACGGGCTGTTAAAATGACAGGGAAGGAGACGGCACCATGGGGACTTTCCTGTAACTTACAGGAGCTTGCACAGTCACGGATTCATATGTCAGGATGTCTTGTTAATGAGGAGGGACGCCTTTCTTCTACATCGGGTGCAAAGGCGGAAATAATGGGAGTAAGAAGCTTTGATTGCGAGGGCATTTTAAAGAACAGCTACCATGATTTTTTAACCTTGTTCATGGAAAAATTCCCAGCAAATGCTTCCGAGTGGCAGCTACGGGAAAGGCTTGCCCTGATATACCCTGACCGTATGACGGATGCATCCTTTGATTCCGTGAGACAGTGCTTTTTGATGGGTCTGTCGGACGCAGCGGGAAAACAAATCAAGATTCAGATTGATTACAGCAGTGATGAAAGCTATAATATTAAGTATTTAGAGCGTATTTATCAGGAAATCAGCAGGAAAAAGAAAAAGCCTGCCTGCTTTTTGGGCAGATTGTATATCAGTGAGGGTATGTTAAAAATGTATCCGATTGAGTATTATGAGGAAAATGAGGGCGAGAGGCAAAGCTTCCTGCAAAAAATCAGAAAAGAAACCCATGCAGCAAAAAAGGGGCAGGAGGACGAGACGGCACAACGTACACAGCCACATGGAATTGCCAGAGTGAAGGAATGTCTTGAAAATTGCAGAAACCTTATGACGCATATATTTCAAAGCGGTTTTACGGCAGTGTCAGCCCGCACGATAGAGGATATGAAACAGCTTCAGGCAACAACGCTGCAATATGGACTAAGCTATGGAGCAGATATGCTTGGAACCATTGCCGGGGAATTAGAGAAACGCAAGCACGAGGTAACGGTGCAGGTATCGAAGACGCTTGAGGAGGAATTTGTCAGGCTGAACCTATATATAAACCGTGCACTTACAAAGGTAAAATATGATGAGGCAGCGGTAAATTATGAATAAGAAATGCAATAATCTGTGCAAAGGATAAAGTTATTTTAGGCTGACATTCCATAGGAGGAAAATAGTTATGGGGAAAAAATGGAATCTGTTTTTCTGGGTAATTGTATCTATTGTGGTTTTCGTGCTTTCAGTGTTGCATCCCAGATTAAACAATGTACTTTTACTGCTGTTTTGTATTATTAAATGTATTACATTATTTATTACCAAAAAAGAAATAGAAGGTAAAGTAATTTGGAAGAAAAATCTTGAACTGATGATTGTATTAGCGTTTGTATGGTATATGGGAAGCTATCTCAATATTTTATATCCATATCATGCGGTTTATGAATATAAGAATGATATTGCACGGTGTAAGACAGGAAACACAGGGGTATATTATACAGAGTTTCCTGATTTGCTTCCTGATGGGGCGGAAAAAGTAAAGTGGATTTGCTGTCCAAGTCTTATGCAGGGGTCGGGCTACAATGTACTTTTCTTTTATACAGATAAAAATTATATAGAGGAATTGTATGGGAAATATGCCGATGCGGCGACCACCTATACATATTCCAATTATGGGTGGGAAAATAAAAAAACAGGGAAGTCTGTGACGTTCCCTAAGACGATTGAAATGACAGAGGAAGAAAAAATGGATGTAACGGTATTTGTGACTTATGATAATGGTGATATCAATCATCCACATAGTAGCGGACTTTATATCAATCAGGCGGAATGTTATGTGGGATTTTATACACAATAGTCTTTGGAAATTTTGATTTGTCTATATTGTGCAACAGGCGTTTGCAAAAGATAGAGTTTCGCAGGTGACTAAGTTCAAGGAAGGAGAAGGACAATGAAAAACGCAAAGGAAATGCAGATGGAAAAATTGATGGAACAGCTTGAAAAGGCAGGGGTGAGCCAAAATCAGCTAGTGCAGGCAAGGGCGTATCTTTCGGGGGAAACGGGAATGCCTGATTTTGGAGTGACACAAAAGATAAATGCTGAAGGTCTGGATTACAGAATAAAGGATGCATTTGAAAAAATATTCAAAAAGCAAATAAATAATAAGTCCTATGATGAGTTTTTTAAGCTGGTGGACATACTGTTTGCCCTTTTTGATAATGTGGCGAAGCTGCTTTCCCTTGCCGATTTTTACGAGGCATGTAAGGATCCGGAATTTACTTCTAAAATGCCAAGGGAGAAAATGGTCATCATCCTTGCCGAGCTTTATAGCAGCACAGGACTGATATATACGCAGATGGAATACATGTGGGAGACTGCGGGAGAAAGCTTTGCGGTTTTGGAGCGGGCACTTGATATGTGTAAAAATACGGCAGGCATCCTTGCAATTTACAGTACCTATTTTTACTATTTAAACAAGAAAAATAAGAATCAGGCGGAAACAAAAACACAGGCAGCACCGAAAAAGCCAAGTAAAAATTGGGGGATTCTTGGCGGGCTTTCCAAGGTATTTGCTGCACAGGAAAAAGCATCGGGCAGCACACAGACAGGTAGCCATTATACAAAAAAACAGGAGGAAATGTTTAAACGCTATGAGGGGCTTTTGGCATATAACAGCGGTTCTGTATTTCGCGGAATTACAGACGAGGATAAAAAGCTTGCTGCCTCCTTTGTGAGAGATACTACAAATAAAGGAAAGATGCCTGCAGGCATCGTAGCACTGATAGATAAATATTCCATGTATGGAAACTTTTATGCACGTGTGCCGAACATTCTCATAGGAAGCTGTGCCGCAAATTTCAGGTCGTCACAGGTCTTTAAAAATTTCCTCCGTATGTGTACCTACGGCAAAAATTTTACTAATTCGATGGAACACATTTGGCGTACTGCTTTATATTACAATGCCCCTGACAGTGATATAACGGAGTTTGTCTGGGCGTGTAAGGAGGAATTATTGTTAGAGCCGGTCAAGCTGATTGTCTGGTGCGGGGAAATGGAAAAGAAACTATCAACGCCGAAGTTTGCACAGGCACTTTTACGGTTTGTAGACCAGGAGACAGCGGCATACGAAAAAGCATTAGATACGGCATCTGTTGAGATTAGTATGATATTAGCAGAGCTGATTAAGAAGGAAAAACCATCCTTATATAATAAGCATTTTAAGGAAAATAAAAATAAGCAGGAGCATATGCGGGAGGAGGTAATAGAAAGTCTTGTCAGGTCGGTGGGTGAGCCTGAAAAGACGAACGCAATTCATTATCTGCGGGAAGGGAGCAGCCCGACGGAGCTGTATAGCATGGAAAAGCAGCTTGCAGTACAAAAATATACTTACAGCTACAACAATCCATGGATTACAAATTACGGACAGACGATGGGGCATGATGATTTTTATAAACGGTGTCTTGTGTTTATAAGTATACGCAAAGAATATGGCTCTATGCTGAGATTATTTACGAAAAATGGCTGGAATGATTTTAATGCGGAGCAGCTCCTTCAGTTATTTGGAGAGCTTTCAGATGCGGGATTGTCTTTGGACAGGCAGTGGCAGACAGCGGCAGGAATGGAAGACTGCATCTATTCCACTGATACAAAGAAGTCGTTTATAACCACGGTTAAGGATTTATTTTCAGGGTATTTGGACACACACGAGGAGGAATGTCTTGACGCATTTACGGCAGGAACGGCGGTAAGCAGGACTTGGGCGATTGACATACTTGGCAAGAAGGGCGATTTATATAAGAAGCAGATACTTGGATTTTTTGGCGACAGCTCCAAGCTTGTCAAGGAGGAAATGCTGCAACTCCTGTCGAAGCATGAGGAATGGATGCCTGATGTTGTGGAGAAGCTTGCTTCGGGCAAGGCGGCGGAACGGGAGCTTGCTGCATCCGTGCTTGGATATAGCAAGACAGATTACTCGGCTGAGCTGAATGCGGCACTGGGGAAGGAAAAGAGCAGTAAGGTTGCAGGCGTGATTCGTGATGCCTTATCAAAGAAAGGACATGTAAGTACAGAGGAATCTATTGATGCGGACAGCTATGTGAAGGAGCTGCACAAGGGCGGCAAAAAAAGGTCGCTTGCCTGGGCATATGAGACGCCATTTATCGAGGTGCATATGCGGGATGCTTCGGGAGCGTCGGACAGTGAAGCTGTTGCGGACGAAGCATATATGCAGGCAATTCTCCTTGCATATTCTGCAATGCCTGTACCGGGTGTCAACAAGGATGTCCTGAAGCTGACGGAAGGCTTAAACCAGTCTGAGCTTGCACAGTATGTTACGGAGCTGTTTGACAAGTGGATTTTACTTGGAGCAGAAGCGAAGAAAAAATGGGTGCTTTACGCTGCAGGTATTCACGGTGGGGCACAGATTGTGGATATTATGAAGCATCAGATAGACGAGTGGGCAAAAAATTCCAGAGGTGCCATTGCTGCCGAGGCGGTAAAGGCACTTGCATTAAACAGCTCGCCTACCGCACTCCTGCTTGTAGATGGAATTGCACGAAAGTACAAATATAAACAGGTTCGTGCATCGGCATCAAAGGCATTGGAATTTGCGGCGGAGCAATTAGGGCTTTCCACAGAGGAGCTTGCTGACCGCATTGTGCCTGACCTTGGCTTTAATGAGCAGCATGAGCGAATCTTTGATTATGGCGAGCGGAAATTTAAGGTTTACATAACACCTGCATTGGAAATAGAAATATACGATGAAAATGACAAAAAGCTGAAAAATATGCCTGCACCCGGAAAGCGGGATGATGAGGTGATTGCGGCGGAGTCCTATGCAGAGTTCAAGCAAATGAAAAAGCAGATGAAGCAAACGGTAGCAAATCAGAAGCTTCGGTTAGAGGCAGCACTTTCCACCGAGCGAAAATGGCAGACGGACAAGTGGCGTGCCCTGTTTGTAGCAAATCCGATTATGCACCAGTTTGCAATCAGCCTCATATGGGGCGTATATGGCGGGGACGGAACCCTTCTTGCAACCTTTCGGTATATGGAGGACGGCAGCTTCAACACGGAGGATGAGGAGGAATATCAATTGCCTGAGCATGGAATGATAGGCTTAATCCATCCAATTGAAATAAGTGCCGAGTCCAAGGCAAAATGGGAGGAACAGCTTTCCGACTATGAAATTACGCAGTCGGTAGAACAGCTTGCACGTCCCCTGTTTGCCATGACAGAGGAGGAAAAGAATGAGCAAGCCTTAGACCGTTTCGGAGGAATGGTTTTAAGCGGCATATCCCTCTCAAGCAAGCTTCAGTCCTTGGGCTGGTATAAGGGACAGGCTGAGGATGCAGGATATTATTACTATTTTTATAGGGAGGATGTAGAAGCAGGCATTAAGGCAGTATTGCATTTTTCAGGGGCATACGTTGCTGATGGCTACATGGCGTCTGAGGACGAGGAAGTAACGGTTTACGACTTGGAATTTTTCAGAAGGGACGATAAAAATATTGTCATTTACAGTGGAAATAGTAAGGAACGAAAGGGACTTGCCATGAAGGAGCTTTCTCCAAAATATTTCAGCGAGGTTGTGTATCAGCTGACGAAGGTGACTGCCGCAAGTGAGGAGCGGAATGAGCACTGGCGGAATGAGAGGTAATAAATGGAAATGGGCATGTTCTATGACGGTATTGAGGTATAATTATGTCTAAATTATGTATATCAAAGGGAGGCACAATATGGTTGATAATAATTGGCAAATGGATTTAGAAGAATATATCCGTCAAGGGGAACCTGAGCAAGCCGATAAAAGTCTCGCATGGAAAACAGCGATAGGTTTGCAAGATGTTGATGGATTGAAGACATCAGAATACCTCCTTGAAACCGCCAAAGAACATATTGAAGGGAAAATTGATATTGCAACTGCACAAAGACGTGTCAAAAGCTATTATGAAGAACGCTTAGACAGAAAGAAAGTAGAAGTGGGTACGATGGAGGCGGACATTGTATCCACAAGAATTACAGAATTATTATCTGAAAAAACGTTTCAGTTTTCACCTGTGGAATGGAAAACAATTCATAGAAGATTATTTTCGGGTATATTTGATTATGCAGGGCAGTTCAGAACATACAACATCACAAAAAAAGAATGGGTTTTAAAGGGAAAAACGGTTTATTATTCTTCTTATGAAAGTATTAAAGAAACTCTTGACTATGATTTTAAACAGGAAAAAGAATTTTCTTATGAAGGCTTAACGACAGAAGAGGCAGTTCGGCATATTGCAAAATTTACGGCAGGTATTTGGCAGATACATCCATTTTGTGAGGGAAATACAAGGTCAACTGCTGTGTTTGTTTTAAAATATTTGCGTACATTTGGATTTGCTTTAAGTAATGATGTGTTTGCTGAAAATTCGTGGTATTTTAGAAATGCCTTGGTAAGGGCGAATTATAATGATATACAAAATGGGGTCAGTGCAACAACCCAATATTTGGAGTTATTTTTTGAAAATCTTTTGCTTGGGAAAAAACATGAACTTAAAAACCGATATTTGCATGTAGAATATCTTCCACGTACAGAACATTTCCAAGAACAAAGTGCCAGAATGATGAATTCAAAGTGCCAAAATGGCACTTTGAATTGTACGTTGGAAGAAATTGCAATATTAAATCTAATAAAAGAAAATCCGAAAATAACGCAAAAAGAAATTGCTGAAAAGACAGCAAAATCAGAACGAAGCATCAAAAGAAGGACGGTCGAACTTCAGGAAAAGGGAATTTTAAGGCGTGAAAATGGTAAACGGAATGGAAGGTGGGAAATAACAGGTAAATGAAAATCCAATTATCAGACCATTTTAATTATAAAAAACTGTTACGGTTTACGCTGCCATCTGTCATTATGCTGATATTTACGTCTGTGTATGGAGTGGTTGACGGCTTCTTTGTATCAAATATAGTAGGTAAAACTGCATTTACCGCAGTTAATTTTATTATGCCGTTTTTAATGATACTTGGAACGGCAGGCTTCATGTTTGGAACAGGCGGAGGTGCACTGATTGCCAAGACAATGGGAGAGGGCGACGCAGAAAATGCAAATCGTCAGTTTTCTCTTATTGTATATGCTTCTATTGTGAGTGGTGTTGTACTGGCAATAGCAGGACTTGTTTTAATTCGTCCCATAGCGTCCCTTCTTGGTGCGGATGGGAAACTTTTGGAGGATTGTGTCATTTATGGACGCATTATATTGTTAGCGATTCCAGCATACATTTTGCAATATGAATTTCAATGTCTGTTCGCAACGGCAGGAAAGCCGACGCTTGGGCTTTTTGTGACGATAGCTGCAGGCGTGGCTAATATGGCGTTAGACGCATTATTTGTTGCGGTTTTTCGCTGGGGACTTGAGGGAGCTGCTGCTGCGACGGCTGTCAGTCAGCTTGTGGGTGGCGTGATTCCATTGATATATTTTTCGCACAAAAATACCAGCATGCTGCGGCTTGGAAAAACGAGCTTTGACGGAAATGTACTGCGAAAGGTATGTATAAACGGCTCATCAGAATTGATGAGCAGCATTTCCATGTCTGTTGTAAGTATGCTGTACAATGTACAGCTTCTGAAATATGCAGGTGAAAACGGTGTGGCGGCATATGGAGTGCTTATGTATGTCAGTCTGGTATTTCAGGCTGTGTTTATCGGATACTCGGTAGGAACAGCACCAATTATCAGCTACCATTATGGAGCAGGAAACCACAGTGAGTTAAAGAGTCTTTTAAGGAAAAGTATATGGCTGGTTGGTATATTTGCAGTGGCAATGTTTGTGGCGGCATATGCATTGGCAAGCCCGTTTTCCCGAATATTTGTAGGGTATGACGAAGGACTGCTTCAATTAACTGTGCGTGCATTTGGAATTTTTTCTTTTTCCTTCCTGTTTGCGGGATTTGCTGTTTTTGGGTCCTCATTTTTTACCGCACTGAATGATGGAATTGTTTCAGCCGCAATTTCTTTTTTGAGAACGCTGGTGTTTCAGGTGGCTGCCGTTTTGATTTTTCCAATCTTTTGGAAAGTAAATGGAATTTGGGCTTCCATTGTAGTGGCGGAAGCGATGGCAGTGCTTGTCACGGTGATTTTCTTAATTACAAAGCAGAAGAAGTATCATTATTAAAAAATGGGATGACAAGACTAAGGCGTCTGACAAAAAGGATGGAAGTGATAAAATGTCCACAAAAAATAAGCCAAAACAGAAAAAAATTAAAAAATGGATTATTCTTGCATGTGTTGCGGTCGGTTTATTTTGCTTTGCGTGGTATGAAAACCACCATTTGGTCATTACATATTATGATTATCAAAGTGACAAAATTGGCAGTGATTTGAACGGATATTGTATCGTCCAGATTTCGGATTTACACAATGCCACCTTTGGCAGGGATAATAAAAAGCTGATTTCCAAAATAAAGGGGCTGTCCCCTGATATGGTTGTCATTACAGGAGATATTGTGGACTCCAGTCATACAGATATTGATGCTGCAGTTCAATTTGTGTCAATCATTGCAAAGGAATATCCCACATATTATGTCACAGGCAACCATGAATATTGGCTGGAGGAAACAGATAGACACACCCTGATGAAAGGCTTGGAGCAGGCAGGTGCCATTATATTAAATAACGAAAAAATTACGATTAGTGCAGGAGCGGAGACATTTGAATTAATTGGTTTGGATGACAAAAGCCTTGGGGACAGTACACTGAAAAACCTGACGGAAAATTGCGGTGACAGGGATTTTATTTTAGTGCTGGCACATGAACCGCAGTATATACAGGAGTACAGTAATACAAAAACAGATTTGCTGTTGTGTGGACATGCCCACGGCGGACAATTTATTCTGCCGTTCATCGGAGCAGTTGTTGCACCTGACCAAGGATTTTTGCCTGCCTACACGGCAGGGGAATATCAGCAGAATGAATTGACAATGTTTGTAAGCAGGGGCTTAGGAAACAGCGTGATACCGATACGGCTGTTTAATGACCCCGAAATAGCCTGCATTAAATTAAGGAGCAAATAGAGGCTTGCTAAATGAGACCGCACAGCTGAAACATTTGTTGTAAACGGATGTCATAGCTGTGGTTATGCTTTACCTTTTCATAGCCGTTTTTTGCAATTTGTATCCGTTCCTCATCGTGAGTGAGGTAGTAGTCGATTTTGTTAAGCAGGTCAGGGATGCTGTCAAAGAGCACAATATCCTCATCAGGAATAAAATGCTCTGGAATTTCAGACTGATAATTTGATATCACAAATCCGCCGGCACCCATAAGGTCAAAAATTCTTAAAGGAAGTCCTGTTTTTATCGGACGATTTGTCATGTTCAAATTAATTTTACTGCACTTTATAATATGTGGCATCATACCCGATGAATCAGCACCACCGCGGTTGTTTATCTTTGGCAACATGGAGGTGTCGCTTAATGTCCATAAATCCATATTAAAGTGCTCGCTTATTGCACGAAATGTCCGAATTCTGTCCTGCTCCGTACATTTATAACCAATGTATGTATCGGCAACAATGCCCTTTACATCCTCGATATAATCTTCGCCCAGCGTATTCCACTCGGCATGTTTTTTGAATTCTGCCGCAAATTCATCGGAAATTGAGTCCTCAATCAGATTGTAACCATAAATATTTAACTGTGCATTGACTAAACCGTCTACATAACCGCGTATGTAGTCAGGCAAATCTTTCTCGATAAAGTTGTATTTGCATTTTTCTGAGTAGAGGGAGCCGACAAATGAAATGTCACAATCGTACAGCTTGTGCTCTGCAGGGGTGACTTTTATGCTGTCCCATGTTGCAAGGTCACATGCCATAGGCAGGTGAAATATATTATCAGGGTTCAGGGGAGAAAATTTTTCTACCTGCATTTTATCCAGCAGAAAAATGCGGTTGGTAGGATATGAAATTGTTTCCGAATACAAGGTAAAGCTTGGGCAGTCTACCGTCCACGAAACATATAGCAGCTTAAATACCTTGCATGCACGGGCGATAATAGGCTGAAAATTCACAGAAAGAACACAATCAATGTCAGGTGTTTTCTGAATCATGTCCGCCAAATCATGCAGGAAATCCGTATCATAATCAGAGCTTATAAACTGCTTGTCAAGTGTGACAAGCCCGTATCCCAGACGTTTGATAGCGTTTGTAATGCCTGCTTCGCATATGCTTCCCCATCTACAGAACAGAATTTTCATAGGAACCTCCGTACTTTTTATCGTATCATAAAGTAGAACATAATGCCTTGAAAATATTGTATTACGTGCGTGTTATGATTGCAAGTGATTTTTGCCTGAAGGATACAACCATGAAAGATATAACCATAAATAAAACATTGCAATCCTCAATCACATATGTTATATTAAGCACAAGA
>JAMPBO010000016.1 GCA_023666705.1 Bacteroides sp. | reverse complement strand
TCGGATATGAGGAAGGTCATGCTGATGGTATCAACATTGGTCGCGAGCAAGGTCGTAGTGAAAGCATTATGGCAACAATTTCTCTCCTGAAAGAAAATGGTTTCTCCAATGACAAAATCACAGAAGTTCTTATCAATAATTTTGCCCTATCACCTGAGGATGCACAAAAATACCTTACTCAAACGGACAAATGAACCAACTAAAAGAGGCTGTACAGGTCGTACAGTCTTTTCCTGCTTTATAGGAAAGTTCTCCGAATTTTCTTTATTTAAATAGAATTTTTTAGGTTTGATTTTTAGACGATAAATTATTTGTATCAAAAGAAAAATTTTTGTTTCCATTAAAGATAAAAAATACATAATTTATGGAGTTTATTCCTTAAAGGTTAATATATCATTTGGGGTACACTCCAAAATGTTACAAAGAGTTTCGATGGTGGCGGTGGTAATATTTTTATCATGCTTTAGGTTATAAATCGTTTTGGAAAGGATGCCATATTTGTTGATTAATGCATAAGTGGTAATTCCCTTTTGCTGCATAGTTTTCCACAGGGGTTCATACGATACCATAGCACACCACCACCTTTCTTTTGTGTATAGTTTATACGGATGAAAAGAACTTGACTATACCGATTTAAATAAGTATAATGTCTATGAATAATATTTATTTTTGCAAACTTTTGATACTTGTATCTTTTGATATTTTGAATAAATAGAAGGATATGCGGAATAAAAGCAATACGGGTATTAAAGAAGGAGGGATTTTTTATTTTGTAAAAGCATTAATCGGAAAACAATAAAAATCAGTAATAATAAAAATGGAGGATTTGCAATGAAAGTAAAAAAGATAATTTGCATGATTGTAAGCGTGGTATTGATGGCAGCCTCAATTGTTCCTTTTATAGATGGAGGAACGGTAAAGGCGGCTGACGAATTGGTTGATGGAGACTTTTCATACCAAATATTGGAAGATGGTACAGTAGAAATTACAAGGTATCAAGGAAGTGAAACAGAGGTTGTGATACCAAATGAGATTGACGGAAAGACGGTAACGAATATAGGAGAGAATGCATTTTATGAATGTAGCAGCTTAACGAGTATAGAAATCCCATCGGGTGTAACAAGTATTGGAAGTGCTGCATTTTTCTATTGTAGCAGCTTAACGAGTATAAAAATCCCATCGAGTGTAACGAGTATAGACGAATTTGCATTTTGTGGATGTGCTAGTTTGAAAAGTATAAAAATTCCATTCGGTGTGACGAGTATAGAGAGAGACACATTTGCAGAATGCAGTGGCTTGAAAAGCATAGAAATTCCAGCGAGAGTAACGATTATAAAGAATTACGCATTTGATGGATGTAGCAGCTTAGCCAGTATAGAAATTCCAGCGGGGGTAACGAGCATCGGAGACTATGCATTTGCAAGATGTAGCAGCTTAACCAGTATAGAAATTCCATCGGGAGTAACGAAAATAGGAGACCGTGCATTTTCGAGATGTAGTAGTTTGACGAGTATAGAAATTCCATCGAGTGTAACGGGAATAGGAATATATGTATTTGATAATTGTAACGCCAGTTTTACAATATATGCCGAAGCAGGCTCTTATGCTGAACAATATGCAAAAAAACAGAGCATAAAATCTGTTGACAAGGACGCAACTTCTAAGGTTGGCGAGAAATTCACTGACAGTAAATCAAAGGCACAGTACAAAATTACAGGCAAACAGACGGTTTCATTGATAAAGACAACTGCAAAGTCAGGTAAGGTAACGATACCTGCAACGGTTACATATAAAAATAAAACCTTTAAGGTAACAGCAATCTATAAAGGAGCTTTTAAAAACAAAACAGGAATTACTGCCGTAACCTTTGGTAAGAACATTACATCAGTTGGAAGTGAAGCTTTTAGCGGATGCAAGAAGCTGAAAACGGTAACCCTTAACAAAAACCTGACAAAGATAGGAGACAAGGCATTTTATAATTGTAAGGTTCTTACACAGATTAAAATTGGCAGTAAGGTGACGACCATAGGAAAGTCAGCCTTTGCAGGCTGTACGAAGCTGAAAAAGGTAACGCTTGGAACGGGACTTACAACAATCGGAGCTGGTGCATTTAACAAGTGTACAGCACTTACCGCTGTCACAATTCCAGCGAAGGTAAAGAAGATAGGCAAACAGGCATTTTATGGATGTAAGAAGTTAAAGAACATAACAATAAAGACAACGAAGCTGAAAAACTCAAATGTTGGAGCAAATGCCTTTAAAGGAATATATGCTAAGGCAACCATAAAGATTCCAAAGAGCAAAAAGACCGCATACAAGAAGCTGATAAAGAGCAAGGGTGCAGGCAAGAACGTGAAGTATAAATAAAGGTTTTATGCGGGGATGTTATTTTTTAGCTGAAATTGAAGGCTATGTTTTACTTCAATTATGAGTGTTTTACAGAAAATAATGCTTGAATCAATATTATAGGCATATTATATTAAATACGAAGGAACAATCGCCTACAAAGTGGTTGACCTCATGATATAGTATAGAAATACCACCCGCCACTCGGTTAAAGTATAGGGTGGTATTTCTATGCTCTAAGACATTAGTGACAAATCAAGTAAATAAATGTCAGCCACCCTGTAACACGATTGTTCCATCTGTATCATAACATATCGCAGAGTGTCTTTTAAGGATTTTTAACAATTTGCGTGCAATTATTTAACAGTTCCTGTGGCAAGCTGTTTCTTCATTTCCCGTTTGTTGGCATACATTTTTTCGTCTGCCTCCCGATAAATCCGATCATAGGAATCCTGTGTGTTTGCAGGAGCAGCATAACCACAGGCGATAGACAGCGGAAAATCACGTGTGGCATTTTCTTTGGCAATGGTATTGTCAAGTGTCTGAAGCATATTTGGAAGGTCGTCCATATATTTTGTATCTAACAATACGACAAATTCGTCGCCGCCAACCCGAAAACAGTGTCCGTTTGGCTCAAATGCTGATTTAATGCTGTGTGCAGCCGTCATAATCAAATTATCACCTGCCCGATGTCCATAGTTGTCATTTGTATATTTTAGACCATTGATATCAAGCATAATGCAGATTGGAGGCTCCTGCATGTCGTTACACATTTTTGTATAGGCGGTACGGTTTCCAATTCCAGTCAGCATATCAATGTATGCCAGACGCTGGTATGTCTCGGCATTGGCACCGTGCTGAATAATGGTTATAGCCTTGTGGATGGCTGCATTTGCCAAAATAATGGAAAAGAACAGGAAACCCAAACAATAAATTCCGGCATATGGAATTTTAGGAATAAAGTAATAACATATAAATGCTAAAATACATAGAACTGTAAATAGGTAAAAGCCGTATATGATTTTTTTAATATTGCTGTTACCTGTGTTCCGTATATTTTTCCTACACTCAAACAGGCATATTCCAAGTGTAATTATAATAAATGTGTGCTCTAAAGGTAACGTGTATGTCTTTAGGGGAGAACCGAAAGCGTAGAGTACCAAGTATAGGCATAGGGTGAAAATATGTGGCAGTATCAGATATTTCAAAGGTTCCCTTCCACGTTTTTGTTCACCTGAATTTAGCAGCATTTTTTGGATAAACAGTACAAGGAATACAGGTATCAGGCAAAATGCAGTTGAGGAAATTAATCCCATTCTCCAGTAGCTGTCTGTAAACAACATCAGAAACTGGGAATCATTTAGCATCCAGACACCTGATGAAATCATAAATAATCCAAGGTGCGTCAGCTGTGCATTTCCAAAAAAAGTTTTTACTTTTTTTGTATATAGCGGAATATTTGCGAAAATCAGAAGTGAGCCCAACAAAATCAAATATACACTTATAAAGCAGGTGTATATGGTTCTGAATAAAAAATGTACAATGACTGCCCTGTGGCTGCCGATGCAGGCACTGCTGCAAATTTGTTTCTGTAAAGATGTGCTTCCGTCGATTGCCAGTGTAAGGTCTTTACCTGCACAGTCAGTTGGCAGCTCAAGAAAATAGGCAGGACGCACGTTGATTTTTTCAGGATTATCAAAATGAAAGATTAATGCATCATCTAAATATACATCCATAGGTGCATGGGCAGTAAAAGAGAGCATGAGGTTGTCATCCTCTTGGGGAATTGTATACTGAAAACATGCAGTCTCACCTTGCTGCGTTTCCAATTGCTCCCATTGCTCTGTTAATGATATCAGCAGGTTTTTTCCGGAATCGCCGAGCAACCCTTTTCTGGAGGCACCCAAATAAAATGCTGCAGCAAATGTAATAGTAAGACATATAAGTGCGATTGCAAACAGAATTGTAAATGTATGGTGATAACGATTTTCATGTTCCTTTTCCATAATCAGTTAATCTCCTTGTAATACAGTCGGTTTCCTTAGAAATGTTTTTACAAAAAAATTTTACCAAATATGCAGTCTGCAAGCTTTCGTCTGCGATGTTTTTCCGCAAAGTAAAATGTGCCATGCACATTTTATCATAAAGTGCATTTATTTTCAATAAAGACGATTTAAGCAATTTTTTAAATTCTTAAGTGTATCGGTTCCTATTTCTTGACTTTTATAATTGATGAATATAGAATAATTGATATATAACGTTTTATATCAATATATTATGGAAGACAAAGGCACAGCAATACACCTTTATAAAAGAGGAGGCTGTGCTTGTTATTTGATGCAGGGAGTAAGCCTATGAGTGATACACAAGAAGAAAAAATGAGCAAAAAGGAGCTTGTAAAAAGATACATACTTTTTATAATTAGTCTGTTTATTGTGGCAGTTGGGGTTGCCATGACAAAGGAAGCCAGGCTTGGAGTTTCGCCCACGTCATCCGTTGCAAATGTACTGAGCCTTAAGTTTACGGCATTTAGCTTGGGCACCTGGCTTACTATATGGAACTGCATTTTGATTGTGGGGCAGATTTTGATTTTGAGGAAGAACTTTAAGCCGATACAGCTCCTGCAGGTGCCACTGTCATTTTTATTTGGATATTTTACGGATATTGGTATGTGGCTTGTATCCTTTTTGAAGCCGGAGTCCTATATTATGGAATTGCTGCTTGTGATTTTGGGTACCGTTGTGATTGGGTTTGGAGTATTTTTGGCGGTTGTTGCAAATGTGATAATGAATTCTGCAGAGGCATTTATCAAGGCGGTATCAGATACAATAAACAAACGGTTTGGCAACGTAAAAATAGTATTTGATTTATCCTGTGTTGTGATAGCCGTGATATTATCTGCCCTGTTTTTTGACTTCTCAATCAAGGGGACAAGAGAGGGAACGATTATTGCAGGTGTATTTACGGGACTTGTTGTAAATTTCTTTCAGAGCAAGCTTGGGGATAAAATAGAAAAGCTTTTAACGTAATTATCCGATTGTTCGTTTTATTCTTCAAACGTATAATATGTGTAATACATGAAAAAACAAGCTTGAAAATGCATGTATGATAGTAAGGATAGAGGAGAAAAATCGAATGAAGAAATTAAAAAAAATCAGTGCAAAGCTGCTGTCAGGACTTCTTGTGCTTGGGCTGCTGACAGCCTGTGGAAGCAATGGAAATACTGATACGGAAGGAAATGCCGATGGACAGGTGCTAAAGGTTGAGGAGAAAAATACGGATACTGCATTAGTAGTGCCGGAGGCAATGGAGGGCTCCCACGAGACAGATGTAGAAATCCTGCAGGGACTGATTGCGGAGCAAAAGGCACTTGGAGCTGATGTATCGGAGGATATAAACGACGAGGAACAGTATGCTTGGTGCACAGGAAGATTGATATCAATTGCATGGAGCGAGAAAAATCTAAGCGGGACAATTTCCTGTAACGGCTTGACTGCTTTGGTAAATTTTTATTGCCGTGATAATTCGCTGACAGAGCTTGATGTAAGCGATTGTTATGCCCTTGAAGAACTTTTTTGTGATTATAACCAGCTTGTAAGCCTTGATGTGAGCAATTGTCGGACAATGTATGAATTATATTGCTCCCACAATCAACTTGAAAATCTTGATATAAGCGACTGTATGGAATTATTTGATTTGGCATGTGGCAAGAATCGGCTTATCAGCCTTGATGTTGGTAATTGCCAAAATCTGACGTGGTTCTATTGTCAGGAAAATCAGATTAACTCGTTAGATGTCAGTAACTGTCCAAATCTCTACTTGTTTGCATGTAATGCCAATATGCTGGACACATTGGATGTGACGAAATGTGCCAAATTGACCGAATTCTATTTTAGCCATAACAATATAAAATCAATTGATATAAGTAATTGCACCGAGTTGGTTTTGTTGAGGTGTTGGGATAATCAACTTGATGCTTTGGATTTAGGTAATTGCGAAAAGCATGAAAAGCTGGAATGTGATGATAATCAAATCAGTAGCTTGGACGTAACAGGCTGCACCAAGTTGACTGAGCTTAGCTGTAGTAATAATCAAATTAATACTTTGGATGTAAGCAATTGTCCAAAGCTTTATAGCCTTGTATGTAATGGTAATATGCTGACAGCCTTAGATGTAAGTAACTGTACCGGGCTTGAAAAACTGGAATGTGATGATGCGGTGTCAGTTACGGGAAGATAATGATGAAAGGATAGGAGCAAAATGTATGTCAGAAAGAATCTATAAAATTAAAATATGCGGCTTGACGGATGCCTCGGAAGCGGAGTACCTGAACAAAAATAAGGTTGATTTTGCAGGCATCGTCATGTTTTATGAAAAAAGCAGACGTAATACAAGCGTGGAGAATGCTGCAAAAATAATTAAAGCACTTTCTGACGATATAAAGGCGGTTGCCGTTATGGTGTCGCCAACCTTAGAGCAGGTGAGGCTTGCCAGACAGGCGGGCTTTGACTATGTTCAGATACATGGTGAGCTTGGTGAGGACATTATAAAGGAAGGACATATTCCCATATTAAAGGCATTTAACATAAGCGATATGGATAAGTATGAGGCGTATGGGAAATGTCCGCAGATAGCAGGATATGTTTTTGATGCCCATGAGCCTGGAAGTGGAAAAACCTTTGATTGGAATTTGTTAAAGGAAATACCTCGTGACGGAAAGTTGTTCCTGCTTGCAGGAGGTCTTGATGACAGTAATGTGGCTGCTGCGTTAAAGTATGTAAATCCTGACGGTGTGGACGTTTCATCAGGGGTTGAATATGAAGACAGGCAGGGCAAGGATCCAAAGAAAATTGAACGTTTTGTTGCGTCAGTCAGAGAGGCGGATAAGTGACTACGATGACGGATGCCTTACAATTACGGCAATTGATAGAGGCGGAAATGACATTGAGATTTCCATAAGCTGATATACTTTACAAGGTATCAGAACCAAGGTGCTTCATAGTGCGGCAGACCATAAAGTAAAAGCAACGGCATCATAAAAGGTGTCGCTTTGTTTGAGGTGGCAAATGAAATATAAAAATATAGTAAAGGGAACATTTATAAATAGACCAAACAGATTTATCGCATATGTGGAAATGGAAGGCAAAATAGAGAAGGTTCATGTGAAAAATACGGGCAGATGCAGGGAGCTTCTTGTGCCAAATGCAATTGTGTATCTTGAAAAATCCGATAACCCGAACCGGAAGACGGCGTATGATTTGGTTGCAGTGGAAAAGGTGCGGGAGGGCAAAACGCCGCTGCTTATCAATATGGATTCCCAAGCACCAAATTATGCAGTGGAAGAATGGCTGCGAAAGGGGAATATTTTTTCAAAGCAGGCATTGATAAGGCGTGAACATACATACAAAAAATCACGGTTTGATTTTTACATTGAGGATGGGGAGAAAAAAGCGTTTCTTGAGGTCAAGGGAGTGACACTTGAGGAAGACGGATTGGCATTGTTCCCCGATGCACCAACGGAAAGAGGCGTTAAGCATATTAAAGAGCTTGCTGCATGTATGGATGAGGGCTACGAGGCATACATACTTTTTGTTATCCAGATGAAGGAAATGTATGCATTTTCTCCGAACGATAAAACGCATCCTGATTTTGGGAAGGTGCTGCGGGAGGCAGCAGACAAGGGCGTTCATGTACTTGCAGTGGACTGTAGGGCAGGAACAGATTATATGGAATTGGACAAGTATGTTGAAGTAAGGCTGTAGCTTGGGACGGTATTTAATTTTTACTGTTCTTTATTTTCCATTTCATTAAAGTTAAATGGATATACAACAATTGGGTAATTACTGTTTGCCCAATTCAAAAATCTGCTTTCAGTGGAAATGACCTTGCCGGAAGATAATGCACAGGTTTTTGCAAGTAAATATCAGACGGTGTTGCTGAATAAAGAGGAATTGCAGAGACTTTTGAATGCAGCGAACTAAAAAGCATTTACCCATGCTTCAGCTTTCCGAGAAATTCCTGCATACGTGTATGGTTGGAGTTAGATACCTGCTCCGGGGTAACTTCAACGGCAATAACACCCTTATCCATGAAAATAACCCTGTCTGAAATATTTTGTGCAAAGCTCATTTCATGGGTAACGATAACCATGGTCATTTTTTGTTCAGCGAGAGATTTAATTACCTTTAGAACCTCTCCTGTAAGCTCAGGGTCAAGTGCCGAGGTTGGTTCGTCAAAGAACAGTACCTTTGGCTTTTAGGCAAGTGCCCTTGCGATGGCAACCCGTTGCTGTTGCCCTCCCGATAACTGGCAAGGGTAGTAATCTGCCTTATCTGACAGTCCCATTTGCTCAAGAAGCTCTTTTGCTTCCTCTATAACCTCATGCTTATTTCTTTTTTGTGCAAACACAGGTGCGTCAATGATATTCTGCATCACACTTTTGTGTGGAAACAGATTAAAGTTTTGAAAAACAAGACCCAAAACTTTCTTTATTTCACGGAGCCTGACAGGCTTTTCGTATACGGATGTTCCATCCACAATTGAAACCGCATGCCCGCCCATGTAGGAAAGGTCGCCGTAATCCATTGTCTCAAGGAGTGTAGCAATACGCAGGAGCGTGGATTTACCTGAGCCTGACGGACCGATAATGGATACAACCTCACCCTCATTTACTTTTAGGGATATTCCTTTCAACACTTCAAGGTCACCAAAGGATTTTTTCACATCATTCATTTCAAGGTATACCATAAGATGCCTCCTAGCTGTAATAATTAAGCTTCTTCTCACATTTTCTCATAACAAATGCAACCAATAGATTGAACACATAGTAGAATATGGCAGCAACCACAAACGGCATAAATGTTGTATCTCTTGCAGCGATTTGCTTTGCGATTGTAAACATTTCCATGTAGGAAAGCGAAAATGCCAGTGATGTGTCCTTATGTCAGTTATTTCAATCAGGCAGGTTCCTTTTGTTTCATTCTTATGGTAAAATAAAACTGATTAATCTTTAAGAAAATGAAAGATAAGTGACATGCACAATTTCTAAAATATAGTTGCACGATAAAGAATATCACAGGCATGGAAGGGAGCTTTTTATGACAAGTCAGGAAATAATAAAACATGTAGACCATACGTTACTGAAGGCATATGCAACGTGGGAGGATATCCAGAAGCTTTGTGATGAGGCAATCCGCTTTGGAGCTGCGTCGGTTTGTGTGCCGCCATGCTATATAAAAAGAATTCACGACAGCTATGGAGAAAAAATAAACATCTGCACCGTAATCGGATTTCCACTTGGTTACTCTGTTACCGAGGCAAAGATAGCAGAGGCAGAGCAGGCAATTATTGACGGTGCCTCGGAGCTTGACATGGTAGTCAATATTTCAGATGTAAAAAACGGCAATTATGAAGCTGTAGAACATGAAATACGGGCACTGAAAAAGGCTGCAGGGAATAAAATTTTAAAGGTCATAGTAGAAACCTGCTATCTTACGGATGAGGAAAAAATAGCCATGTGCCATGCAGTGACAAATGCAGGAGCAGATTACATAAAAACGTCAACGGGCTTTGGCACAGGCGGGGCAACAATGGAGGATGTCCTGCTTTTTAAGGAAAATATAGGGGACGGTGTTAAAATTAAGGCGGCAGGCGGAATCAGGTCTGTGGAGGATATGGAGGCATTTCTCGCCGCAGGCTGCGACAGGCTTGGAACAAGCTCAGCCGTAGATATGATGAACAAATAAAGGAGGGTATTAATATGAATGGGGTATATGAAAAATTGCAGCGGTGTCTTGCCGCAGTGAAAAGCAAGGCTATCTTTGAGCCAAAGGCTGCACTTGTGCTTGGTTCGGGACTTGGGGATTACGCCGAACAGATGGATATAAAGGCAGCTATAGAGTATTCAGCTATAGAGGGATTTCCCACATCGACTGTGGCAGGACATAAAGGAAGATTTATTTTCGGATATGTTGAGGAAGTGCCTGTTGTTGCAATGCAGGGCAGGGTGCATTATTACGAGGGCTACCCAATGTCGGACGTTGTCCTTCCCGTGAGACTGATGGGGCTGATGGGGGCGAAAACCGTTATCCTCACAAATGCGGCAGGCGGCATGAATCCGTCCTTTGTTCCGGGGGATTTGATGATGATAACAGACCATATCACAAGCTTTGTTCCAAGCCCTTTGATTGGCGAAAATGTAAATGAGCTTGGCACGAGGTTTCCTGACATGAGCGAGGTGTACGGAAAAAAGCTTAGGGAGCTGATAAAGCAGGCGGCAAGAAATACGGCTGTTTCCATACAACAGGGCGTGTATTTGCAGACAACAGGACCAAATTATGAGACGCCTGCCGAAATCCGTATGTACCGGTTCCTTGGCGGTGATGCAGTCGGAATGAGTACGGCATGTGAGGCTATGGCGGCAAGACATATGGGGCTTAATGTCTGCGGAATCTCCTGTATCACAAATATGGCAGCAGGAATTTCACCAAAGCCCCTGAACCATAGCGAGGTGCAGGAGACGGCAGACAAGGCGGCTGCTAATTTTAAAAAGCTTGTTACGGAGCTGATACGATTGATAGGCGAGGATGATTACGCCTGCGAGAGCCTATATAATTAGGAATGGGGTGATAATAATGACATACTATTTGATAGATTATGAAAATGTAAAGGTAAATGGACTTAATGGTTTGAGTAAACTGGTGGAAACAGATAATGTATGTATTTTCTATAGTGAAAATGCTGATACATTAACATTTGGACTTCATAAAAGACTGAATGAAGCAAAAGCTAATATCACATACCAAAAGGTAGAGGTTGGAACATCGAACGCACTTGATTTTCAGTTGTGTACATATTTAGGGTATCTAATAGCTGAAAACAAAAATGAAAGTCTACAAAATTATTATATTGTTTCAAAGGATAAGGGGTATTCAAGTGTAGTTAATTATTGGGAAAAAAGAAAAGTCAATATTACGCAGGCAGTAGATTGTTCGGGGAAAAAGGAATTGGAAGCAAAAAAGGAACTATTGATGGAAGTAGAAAATTTAATTGGCGATAAAAATTTAGCACCAACAATTGTAAAATTTATAGAGCAATATAAAACAAAGCAGGGCATTAATACCGCTATTTCAAAGGAGTTAAAGGATAGTAAGAAAACAAGTGAAATATATAATGCGATAAAACCTTTAATAGCAGATAAAAAGGGGAGATAAGAAGCTTGTTACGAAGATGATAAACGATAACAATAGAATGCAAAGGTAAATAAGGAGAATTTTTATGGGTAAGTTTGGGATTGTGGTTGACAAACAAAAGGAATCAATCAAAAGCATCATCAAGCGATATATGATAACGCTTCTTTGCGTAAATCTTGCATGTGTGCTTTCTGTGGCTTTGGACGCAAGCGACTTTTATTCACGAAGCAGCGATGCCGCACGGCAGGTGGTTGATTATATATTTGGCTTTCTTATGATGTTTGCAGTCGGAAGCTTTTTTGTGGAAAGTATTTTTACAGAGGATGGAAGCAACCGAAAAAGGCTGATACTGCACTACATTATATTTGCAATTTTCAGTGTTGTCTTTGACATTCTCGGAAACAATATCGACATATTTTCGGAAGCGGGACAGGACATGCTTTATAAGGTGATGGTGCTGTATATTCTTTTATGTGTAGTCCTTGCATTTCACAGGCTGATAAAATTAAGTGGTATGGCATTTGAAAAATATATGGTAAGCCTTGTTGTGGGTGCCATCAAGGTAGGCACTGTTTTACTCCTGCTTAACATCGGGTTTATTCTTTTGGTGACAATATTTGATATTTTAATTGTCGATGTTGACGAGTGGCAGTTTGTGACCTATGTTGAAATACTCCTTGTCGGTATCGTGTATGCACCCTATGCTCTCATTTGTTTGACGGATAAAACGGAAACAAAATCAAGGTTTATTAAAGGACTTTTGCTGTGGGTGCTGATGCCGATGGTAATGGCAGCAATGATTATCATTTACATGTACGTGCTGAAAATTCTTGTTACGGGTTATATGCCGAAAAATGAAGTGTTTGGCATTTGTGCGGGTTTGTTTTGCATTGGGGCGGTTATCTGGACAACGGCATATCCGTTTGCGGCAAATGCATACCAGGATTTGAAGGCGGGTGTGATATACAGGACTGTAATAAAATATGCAAAGTATATTTATGCACCGTTTATCCTTCTTGAATGTTGGTCAATCGGTATTCGTATCAATGATTATGGGATTACCGCTTCCCGTTACTGGGCTGTGGTATTTATCATATTGCAGATTATTTATGTGGCATGGGAGCCGATTTACGGCTTGGTGCGTAAGCTGTTCAAAAAGGAAAAGAGTGGCTATGCCGAGGGGTATGAGCATTTCCTTTATATTGGCATTTTGGTTTATATCCTGTGTGTTATGTTACCGTTTTTCAGTGTGGAAAAAATAGAATTTCTGTCACAGAAAAAACGGTTTGAGGCTTTGATGGGTGCCTATGAGACGGCATATGATATTGATTTACAACAAAATAGTGATGCGTTTAAAAGTGCAAGAAGTATATACAATGTTTTAAAATGGAACAGATACGGCGAGGAATATTTAGAAGAAAAATATACGGCAGCAGAGCTGACTGCAATAAAGAGCTTTTTTGGACAGCAGACATATGATGGGAGACAGTGGGTTTTTCGCAGGCGGGAAACTGATGCTGCCGTTTCCATAGAAGGTTACAGTTATATGTGCAGCTTTAGGGTCGATGGTGATTATTACGAAGAAATGAGTGCTGGGGGAGAACGCATAGATATGGTGGTTGACATTGAAGATATCGGAAACGGAAATTCAATCCATGACACCATAAATGTAAAGGAGCTTGTGTGGAGCATGATAAACAGCGATTACCCGAATGCCGGTGATGATGGCACACTGCCGTATGAAATTGTGTCGGAGAGTGGCAGGAAATATATCATAACCTATTGTTATTTTGAGTATGAAGAAACGGATAATGATATCAGAGACTGGAAATTCGAGGGCTATGTTTTGTGGTAAGGAGGTTTGTATGGAGATAAATGAAGCAGAATTGATATGTCATGCAAAGGTGGCGAGGGAACATGCATATGCACCATACTCCCATTTTAAAGTTGGTGCGGCACTTCTTGCCGGCAACGGGAAAATATATACAGGTTGCAATGTGGAAAATGCATCCTTTGGTGCAACAAATTGTGCGGAACGGACAGCGTTTTTCAAGGCGATATCGGAGGGAGAACGTGAATTCAAGGCGATTGCTATAGTGGGAGCACCAAGCGATGCCGATACGAAAGACACATGTGCACCTTGCGGCATATGCCGTCAGGTTATGCGGGAATTTTGTGAGCCGAAGGACTTTAGCGTTATCCTTGAGGATGGCAAGGGTGGTACATTCTCCATGACCTTGGAGGAGCTTTTGCCGAGAAGCTTTGCAGGAGAAAGTATGGGGTGATGTATACCATGGCTGGAAGGATATTTATGAGGAGGCTGGAAAATGATACAAAATAAAATGCCGAGGGTTGAGCTTCATTGTCACTTGGACGGTTCGCTTTCCAAGGGCTGTATTGAGGAGCTGCTGGGAAGAACAGTGGAGGATGAAGAGCTTGGTGTATCGGTTGACTGCCGCGACCTTGCACAATATCTTGAGAAATTTGACTTACCCCTTTCCGTTTTGCAAAATGAGGCAGGTCTGAAACGTGCAGGTTATGACTTTATGAAAACAATGTATCACGAGCATATGGATTATGTGGAGGTTCGGTTTGCCCCGCTTTTATCCATGCAAAAAGGACTTGCAGTGGATAAGATAATAGCGTCGGTCATAGACGGATTAGAAAAGGGAAAAATGGAATATGGCGTTGCATATGGCGTGATTGTATGTGCCATGCGGCATCACAGCCATGAGGAAAATCTTGCCATGATAAAGGCATCAAGGGAATTTCTTGGAAACGGTGTTTGCGGTGCTGACCTTGCAGGAAATGAGGCTGCATATCCCATGTCTGAATTTATGGAGCTGTTTCGGGAGGTTCATAGACTTGGAATGCCGTTTACGATACATGCAGGTGAATGTGGAAATGTAAAAAACATCACGGATGCCATAGCGTGCGGGGCAGCGAGAATTGGACATGGAATAGCCATGCGAAATGATGAAGCTGTAATGAAGCTTTGTGCCGACAGGAGAATTGGCGTGGAGCTTTGTCCAATCAGCAATCTCCAGACAAAGGCAGTAAAGGATATGTCCGAATATCCCATGAAGCAGTTTTTAGATAATCATATCATGGTAACGGTAAATACTGATAACCGTACCGTGAGCACGACAACCATGGATAAAGAGCTTGACTTTATACAGAAAAATTACGGTATCACGGACGATGAAATTATTTGTATGATGAAAAATGCCGTAGAGGTATCGTGGGCGGATGAAAATGTAAAGGACAAACTGATGAAGCTGTTTTGAAGACTTGAGAGAAAAATGGTGTTCGTGGATAGATTTAATGTTCAAAAGGAGGAATTGCCATGCAGAATTATTCAGGTGAGGCAGGATTGCAATATCATTTACAGATAAGACCAGGTGATGTAGGACGGTATGTTATACTTCCGGGTGACCCAAAACGATGCGAGAAGATAGCAGAACATTTTGAGGATGCGAGACTTGTTGCCGACAGCAGAGAATTTGTGACTTATACGGGATATTTGAATGGGGAAAAGGTGAGCGTTACCTCCACAGGCATAGGCGGACCATCTGCATCCATCGCCATGGAGGAGCTTGTGCTTTGCGGAGCAGACACATTTGTGAGAGTGGGAACCTGCGGCGGAATAGACATGGACGTTAAGGGCGGCGACATCGTAATTGCCACAGGAGCAATCCGTATGGAAGGAACAAGCAGGGAATATGCACCAATTGAATTTCCGGCAGTTGCAAATCTTGATGTTACAAATGCACTGGTCGGTGCGGCAAAGGAGCTTGGTTATACCTATCACACAGGGGTGGTGCAGTGCAAGGATGCATTTTACGGACAGCATGAGCCTGAGCGTATGCCTGTAAGCTATGAGCTTCTTAATAAGTGGGAGGCATGGAAACGTCTTGGGGTCAAGGCGTCAGAAATGGAGTCTGCGGCACTCTTTGTTGTGGCAAGCCATTTGGGCGTAAGATGCGGCTCCGATTTCCTCGTGGTCGGTAATCAGGAGCGGAATGCAGCAGGACTTGACAACCCGATTGTCCACGATACGGAATCGGCAATCAAGGTAGGAATTGAAGCAATTAAGAGACTGATTGTGGCAGACTGTTAATGAGAGTAGATATGACTATAAAACTGATTTAGAAGAAACAGTGATTTGAATGTATTGAAAAAAATGAGCGATAAGTTGAGCGATAAGTTGAGCGATAAAATGAGCGATAAAATAACTGAGAAAGAAAAAGCATTTTTAGATACACTTATCAGACAGTTGAAAGAAGATAACTATGTTACGACCACAGTTATGTCAAATATAACAGATATTTAATTATTCAAATCTATTATTTCTTTAAATAAATTTAAAGAAGATTAAGCGTGTACTGATCCTGAAATCATTGAGATATTATAGGATTTACGAGGGATATTGCAGAGGGAAGTAATTAAGGAGGGGTTTTGCTCATGGCAGAAAGTCAAAACATTGAATGGAAAGAATCATGGCGTGACGAATATCTGAAATGGATATGTGGATTTGCTAATGCTGGAGGAGGAAAAATTTATATTGGCATAGATGATACGGGTAAAGTCACTGGTATACGGAACGGTAAAAGACTCTTGGAAGAAATACCCAATAAGATTCAAACAAATTTGGGATTTCTCGCAGATGTAAATCTGCTATCAGAAAATGGTTTGGAATATATTGAAATTATTGTAAGTCCAAGCAGTTATCCTGTCAGTTATAAGGGAGAATATCATTTTCGGAGTGGCAGCACAAAACAGGTACTGCGGGGGACGGCTTTAAACGAATTCATATCCTCAAAAACTGGCATACGATGGGAAGATTCTGTGATTGAAGGAGTTACGGTAGAGGATTTGGATAAAGAAAGTTTTGATATTTTTCGACGGGAAGCAGTCCGAAGCAAACGTATGACGAAAGATGACTTAAATATGAGCAACGCAGAACTTTTGGATAGTCTGGATTTGTTAAAAGATGGAAAACTCACCAGAGCTGCAGTGCTTCTTTTTCATCGGACACCGCAAAAATGGATGTTTGGAACTTACACAAAAATTGGAAGGTTTGGGAAAGGATCTGATTTACTGTATCAGGATGAAGTGATAGGATCATTGTTTATGCAAGCTGAACGTGTAATAGAATTGATATATTTAAAATATTTGAAAGCACCTATCACTTATGATAATTTAATCAGAGTAGAGACTTATCCTTTTCCGAAAGACGCAGTGAGGGAGGCACTTTATAATGCACTGGTGCATTCCCGTTGGAGTGCTGGAATACCTATACAAGTCCGCATTGAAGACGATGCAATGTATATTAGTAATGAGTGTGTATTTCCGTCCGATTGGACAATGGACTCCCTGTTGCAGAGACATCAATCCCGACCATATAATCCTAAAATTGCGAGAGCATTTTTCAGAGCTGGCTATATTGAAAGTTGGGGACGGGGGATTCAAAAAATTTTTGATGTGTGTAATGAATATGGAACTTTACAACCGGAATATGTGGTACATTCGGAAGATATTATGATAAAGTTATCCGCTGTTTCAACATCTAATGAACGATTTTTAAAGCCGAATGCCAAAGCTGGGCATACAGCTTTAAAAATCAAAATCGTAGAATGTTTGAAAGAAAAACCAACAGCTACTCAAAAAGAACTACAAGAAACCTTAAATGAGACAAGAACACATATACAAGGGATTGTTAAAGAATTGGTAAATGAAGGCACGATAGAACGTAAGGGTGGAAAACGATTTGGATTTTGGGAAGTAAAAAAATAAAATTTCTTTAAAGCTGTTCTAAAGCTCTATTTCAGCTTTGGAACAGCTTTAGAGTTTTTGTGTTATAATGTTTCCCTAAAAAAATGTCAAATTACAATCGGAAGTTATGGAGGAACGAGTGTGAAAAAAGAAAATATCTATAAGTGTTTATATGCTGTTTCAATATTTTTAGTAATTGGATTTGCAATAAGATTAGGCACAGATTATTTTAAATATGATAATATGAGCAATTCTGCACCATTTTATGCTTTTATAATTGAAAGAGTGATAGCGTTTTTAATACCAAGTATTATCGTATTTATTGTTGCAAAAGTGGTAAAGAAAAAATATAGTAAGTAACACACGGCTTACAATTTCTTTAGGAGGTTATTTATGGCAGGATTTAAACGTATATTTACAATGGTGATAGATTCCTTAGGCGTGGGTGCAATGGAGGATGCGGCAAGCTTCGGAGATGCAGGTACGGATACGCTGGGGCACATTTCACAGCGTATGGATGCTTTTCACATACCCAATTTACAAAAGCTTGGACTTGCAAATCTGCATCCCCTAAAACAAGTGCCGCCGATTGATGAACCTATGGGCTATTACATGAAAATGAACGAGGCGAGCACAGGCAAGGACACCATGACAGGACATTGGGAAATGATGGGGCTTCACATTACAAAGCCGTTTCAGACCTTTACGGATACAGGCTTTCCTGCTGAGCTTATTGCAGAGCTGGAAAAGAGGACGGGACACAAGGTAATCGGAAATAAAAGTGCAAGTGGAACTGCAATTTTGGATGAGCTTGCGGAGGAGGAGATAGCAACAGGAAATATGATTGTGTACACATCCTCCGACTCGGTTCTTCAAATCTGCGGCAACGAGGAAACCTTTGGGCTGGATGAGCTTTACAGGTGCTGCGAAATTGCAAGAGAGCTTACCATGCGGGATGAGTGGAAGGTAGGACGTGTCATAGCAAGACCTTATGTGGGAAAGAAAAAGGGAGAGTTTGTAAGGACGAGCAACCGGCACGATTACGCATTGAAGCCCTATGGACAAACAGCGTTAAACGCTTTGAAGGATGCAGGCTATGACGTTATATCGGTTGGCAAGATAAACGATATATTTGCAGGGGAGGGAATTACTGAGAGCAATCGGTCAAAGTCCTCTGTACATGGTATGGAGCAGACGATAGAAATTGCAGGCAGGGATTTCACGGGCTTGTGTTATGTAAACTTGGTTGACTTTGACACCTTATGGGGGCACAGGCGAAATCCAATCGGATATGGACAGGAGCTGGAGCGTTTTGACGAAAAGTTAGGACAGCTTCTTACAGTTCTGCGGGAGGATGATTTGCTTATTATAACGGCAGATCATGGCAATGACCCTACCCACACAGGAACCGACCACACAAGAGAGCGGGTTTTGTTTATTGCATATTCCCCTTGCCTAAGGGGAAACGGCAGGTTGACAGATTCCGATACCTTTGCAGATATCGGGGCAACCATAACGGACAATTTTGGCGTTGCAATGCCAAGCGGTACAATAGGAAAATCCTTGCTGGATAAATTGATATAACATAGGGTTTTACATCAAGGATATTTATAGTATGATACCCCATACGTGAAAAGGACTGATGATATAATTTACTTTATTACAGTGATGAAACATTAGAAAAATAAAGTGAATTTTATTGACAAGATTAGTCGGAATATGATATAAAATACAAGGACAAAGGTGTCTAGAGTAGGCAAATACTGTATCTAGGCACCTTTTTTATGTTAAGCTACAGCGGTAAAAAACCGCATAAAAGATGCAAAGGCAGCGTGTTCATTAATTTAAAAAGGAGAGAGGATTATGGATTTAATTGAAAAAATTAATTCTGCCGTAAATGGTGTTGTTTGGGGACCACCGATGCTTATTCTTATGGGTGTGGTAGGTATTCTTATGACAATACTTACAAGGTTTTTCCAGATTAGCCATTTTGGGCATTGGATGAAAAATACAATCGGAGGAATTTTCAGAAAGAAGCATGTAACCGCACATACTGAGGATAAATCGATATCACAGTTCCAGTCGCTTTGTACTGCACTTGCGGCAACGGTCGGTACAGGTAATATCGTAGGTGTTGCAGGAGCCATAGCGTCAGGTGGTCCGGGTGCAGTTTTTTGGATGTGGGTAATTGCATTTTTTGGAATGATGACAAACTATTCTGAAAATGTATTGGGTATTTATTACCGTAAGAAAAACGAGGCGGGAGAGTGGTCAGGCGGTGCCATGTACTATCTTCAAAATGGACTCGGTTCCAAGAAGCACTGCAGGGGAATTGCAACAGTTCTCGCTGTATTGTTTTCAGTATTCTGTTTCCTTGCATCATTTGGTATAGGAAACATGACACAGGTAAATTCCATTTCATCAAACGTAAAGAAGGCATTTGGTATTCCAAAGCCTGTAATCGGCATTATCCTTGTAATCGCTGTCGGATTGGTTGTAATCGGCGGATTAAAGAGAATTGCAGCGGTTACTGAGAAAATCGTTCCGTTTATGGTTGTTCTTTACATAGTCGGTGCAATAGTAATCATTGCTACACATATAACTGCTGTACCTGACATATTTGTATCTATATTTAAGAGTGCGTTCGGCATGAAGGCTGTAGGCGGCGGTATCGTCGGTTTTGGAATCAAGCAGGCAGTTGTGCTTGGAATGAAGCGTGGCGTGTTCTCAAATGAAGCAGGACTTGGTTCCTCAGTTATGGTACATTCAAATTCAAATGTCAAGGAGCCTGTTGTGCAGGGAATGTGGGGTATCTTTGAGGTGTTTACGGATACGATTATCGTATGTACCCTTACGGCAGTTTCCATACTTGCATCAGGTGATATTGACCTTGCAACAGGTCAGGTTGTTTCAGGAATTGACTCAAATAATCTTGCATCAGAGGCATTTGGAAAAATGTTTGGTACGGCGGGAGAAATGTTTATTGCCATAGCGATTCTTCTCTTTGCGTTTTCCACAGTGCTTGGCTGGAGCCACTACGGCAGTAAGGCATGCGAGTATCTTTTCGGTTTAAAGGCAACGTATGTTTATAAAGTTATCTTTACAATTGCTGTTTTTGGGGGGGCCGTTATGGGACAGAACCTCGCATGGGACATTGCAGATACGCTTAATGGTCTTATGGCAATCCCGAACCTGATTGGTGTGCTTACGCTTTCGGGAACGGTAGCTGCAATTACTGCAAACTATGTAAAGAGACATTTCAAAAATGAAGATATAACTCCAATGCTTTCTGCATATGACGATATACAGGCAATGCAGGAAAAAGCATTAAAGGAAGAGGAAGACTAAATAATTAAGCTGCTTTCGGGGGCTTGTCGCAGTAAGGGTTTAAGGTTTGTCATGGGTAAACAACTATGCACCTTAAATTCTTACTGTGACAGTCCCTCTTTTATTGCTTTTTATTTTTTAAGTTGATATAATGATTACGATTAAAAATATCAAATCTGAAAGGAATTTTTAGATGAAAAAAGGATTAGTGCTTGAGGGCGGTGCCATGCGAGGCATGTTTACCGCAGGAATATTAGATGTTTTTATGGAACATGATATTGACTTTGATGGGGCTGTTGGCGTTTCGGCAGGAGCAGTGTTTGGGTGTAACTACAAGTCCAAGCAGATAGGCAGGAGCATAAGGTATAACAAAAAATATTGCACGGATGACAGATATGTGAGTCTTAAATCATGGATTACCACAGGCGACCTTTACGGTGCTGAGTTTTCCTATCACACGCTGCCGAAGGAGCTTGATGTATTTGATACGGATGCATTTGCAAAATCTCCCATGGAATTTTATGTTGTATGTACCGACATGCTTACAGGCAGGGCAGTATATCACAAATGCACTGACGGCGGCGAAAATGATATCCAGTGGATGCGGGCGTCGGCGTCCCTTCCCTTTGCCGCAAGACCTGTAGAGCTTGCAGGACGGGTTTTGTCAGACGGGGGAACTGCTGATTCAATACCGGTAAAATTTATGGAATATAAAGGATATGATAAGCTTGTTGTCATTTTGACGCAGCCAAAGGGTTATGTGAAGCATCAGAGCCGTATGATGCCTGTTATGAAAAAGGCACTTGGAAAATATCCGAATTTTATAAGTACTATGTCAAAAAGATATTTGAAATATAATAAAACGCTTGCGTATCTTGAACAGCAGGAAAAACTTGGAAAACTGTTCGTCATAAGACCGGACACCGGGCTTGCAATTGGAAAGGTATGCCGAAATCCTGATGAGCTGGAGCGGGTATATCAGCTAGGGCGGGAAAAAGCTTACGCAGAGCTTGAGAGAATAAAAGAATATCTTTGTGTCAGTTGAAACTTCATGTTCGGACTGATATAATAACAGTATGTGAAACAAATAATAGTTTATCAGGAGGAATGGGATGCGAGGTATATACACATCGGTAAATGACCTTAGAGAAAGAGTTTACGCAGAGGTTGCAAAGCTTTCTTATGACTATAAGGACGGAGATTTGTCACAAATGGAGCAGATACCTTACAAGATTATTCCCGGTGAGGTCACGGTGTATAGGGACAGTGTGTTTCTTGAGCGGGCGATTGTAAAGGAGCGTATGAGACTTTCCATGGGTCTGCCCCTGCGGTCACCAACGGAGCATGCACCCGTATCGACAGGAGCGGAGGAGTGCGTAAAGCCGGAAAAATATTATCAGCCGCCGCTTATTAATATCATAAAGTTTGCATGTCATGCATGTCCTGATAATGTTGTAAAAATAACAGATGCCTGTCAGGGCTGTCTTGCCCATCCGTGTAAGGAGGTATGTCCGAGAGGTGCCATCAAATTTTATGGTGGTAAGACAGAGATTGATCAGGAGAAATGTATCAAATGCGGAAAATGTGTCAGTGTCTGTCCGTATGGTGCTATCGTAAAGCAGGAACGTCCTTGTGCAAAGGCGTGTGGAATGAATGCAATATCATCAGATGAATATGAACGTGCAGAAATCAATCAGGATAAATGTGTATCCTGCGGAATGTGTCTGGCAAACTGTCCATTCGGGGCAATTGCGGACAAGGCACAGATATTTCAGGTAATACAGGCAATCAAGAGTGACGTGCCTGTGTATGCCGCAATCGCACCTGCCGTTGCAGGTCAGTTTGGACCGAAGCTGACACCTGAAAAAATCAGGTCTGCATTTCAGGCACTTGGATTTACGGACGTTATTGAGGTCGCCATCGGTGCTGACCTTTGTACGATACAGGAGGCAAAGGATTTTGTTTCTGAGGTCCCTGATAATCTTCCATTTATGGCAACCTCCTGTTGCCCTGCGTGGTCGATGATGGCAAAAAAGGAGTTCCCTGAAATTGCACATTGCATTTCCATGGCGATTACGCCAATGGTATTCACGGGAAGACTGTTAAAGAAAAAATATCCGGACTGCAAGGTTGCATTTATCGGACCGTGTGCCGCAAAGAAGCTTGAGGCAAGCAGAAGAACGATACGAAGCGATATTGATTTCGTTCTTACCTTTGAGGAAGTCATGGGAATGTTTGAGGCAAAGCAGGTCAACTTTGATGAACTGAAGGAAGACGACACAATGCACGGTGCCAGTGGTGACGGTAGAGGCTTTGCCGTCAGTGGAGGCGTTGCCAATGCGGTGGTAAATTGTATTTCGGAGCTTTACCCGGAGTGTGAGGTAAAGGTTGAAAATGCACAGGGACTTGCGGAGTGCAGAAAGCTTCTTGCCATGGCGAAGGCAGGCAAGTATGACGGTTATCTGCTTGAGGGAATGGCATGTCCGGGAGGCTGTGTTGCAGGTGCAGGAACGCTGCAGCCGATTGCCAAGTCAACGGCAGCAATTAATCTGCACAAAAAGGTTTCTACCAATGCACATGCACTTCAAAGTAACTATAAAGACTTAGTTGACGAACTTGATTAATGAAAAAGGGCTTTCGCAGTTAAACAACTATGTGCCTTAAATCCTTACTGCGACAGCCCGCTTTGTTCTAGTAGTGTATTCTGTTGTTCTCGTACTTCGGTTCCATGGTAAGTTGGATGGAAAGCCGTTTCAACTGCTTAATGTCCACATACGAGAGCATAACCGATGCATGTGCCTGACAGTCTGCCAGCTTTGGAAGCTGTTTCAAGGCGAGTGCGGCATTTTCATAGTTTGCGGCACTGATGGATAATGCCACAAGTATTTCATCCGTGTGAAGTCTCGGATTACGGCTGCCGAGATATGCGGTCTTAAGTCTTTGTATCGGCTCCAGTGATTCGGGAGCAATGATTTCCACATTAGGGTCAATTCCTGCAAGTGCCTTCAGTGCATTTAACAGCATGGCTGCCGTAGCACCCAAAAGGGAGGAGGTTTTTCCTGTTATGATGGTTCCGTCAGGAAGCTCAATTGCTGAGGCAGGTGACTGCGTAAGCTCTGCCCGTTTTCTGGCAGCCGTAACCACAGCCCTGTCTGTTGCACTGATTTTCGCCTGTTTCATGACAAGCTCAATTTTGAACACCTCATCCTCGGTGCTGTGTCCTTCCAAAAAGCCGTCCAGTGTATTGAAGTATCTCCGTATAATTTCCTGCTTGGATGCCTCCTGGCATACAAGGTCATCACAAATACAATTTCCTGCCATATTGACACCCATATCGGTAGGTGACTGGTATGGACTTTCTCCGTATATCTCATCGAACATCGCCTTAAGAACAGGGAATATTTCCACGTCACGGTTGTAATTTACGGTTGTGATGCCATATGCTTCAAGATGGAACGGGTCTATCATATTAATGTCATTTAAGTCAGCGGTTGCCGCCTCATATGCAAGGTTAATCGGATGCTTGACAGGAATGTTCCAAATAGGAAATGTCTCAAATTTGGCGTAGCCTGCCTTAATTCCTCTCTTGTGGTCATGGTAAAGCTGTGAGAGGCATGTCGCCATTTTTCCGCTTCCGGGTCCCGGTGCAGTAATGACAACCAAAGGTCTGGTGGTCTCTATGTAATCATTTTTACCAAAGCCCTCGTCACAGACAATTTGGGATACATTATTTGGATAACCTGGGATAATGTAATGGGTATAGACCTTGACCCCCAGCTTGCTAAGACGCTGCTTGAACATGTCGGCGGCGGATTGCCCTGCGTACTGGGTAATGCATACACTTCCCACATAAAGTCCCTTTGCCTCAAATTCATTTATCAGACGGAGCACATCCGTGTCATACGTGATTCCCAAGTCCCCGCGAATTTTATTTTTTTCAATGTCGGCAGCATTGATGACGATTACAAGCTCTGTCTGGTCAGAGAGCTGCATGAGAAGCTGTAGCTTTGAATCAGGTTTAAAGCCCGGAAGAACCCTGGATGCGTGGTAGTCGTCAAAAAGCTTTCCGCCAAACTCAAGATAAAGCTTGTCCCCAAATTTATCGATACGCTCCTTGATGCGGCGTGACTGTGTTTCAAGATATTTATCATTATCAAATCCTATTTTCATCCCATTATCCTTTCTCTGGAACATCAGCCGTTTCAAATAACAGGCTGACCTTTAAAATTAACAATACTATAATAATATAGCACATAATGACGGGAAAAAGAAGAAAATATTCACGTTTAAAGGAATTACTATAGGTAAAATCCGATTTATTATGAAACAGGGATTTGACATAATTGAAACAATGTAATAATATAAAGGTACATGTACGCATAGAGAAAAATCATGTCTTGCTCTCACAAATTAAGAAAAGGAGGTAATTAAATGGCAAGAACAGACAAAGCAGATTTATTAGAGTTGAGAGAGTCAACAGGAATGAACAGAAGAGCGTTCTGTGATTATTTCGGAATACCGTACCGTACCGTACAGGATTGGGAACTTGGAAATAGGAGGATGCCAGATTATCTGTTTAGGCTTATGGCATACAAGATAAAGATGGAGAAGCTGGATAAGGCGAAATAAATTACAGATTTACACACCAACATTGAGGAGGCTGAAAAATGAATCCTATGGGCTTAATGAAAATAAAAGGGCTTGTAGACAGGTTTAAGGTTAACCATCCTAAAGTTCCTAAATTTTTTGCAGCTGCTTCAAATAGCATAGATGTCGACAGTATCATTGAGATTAACGTAACGACAGCCGACGGAAAAAATATATGCACAAACATGAAAGTGTCTGCAGACGATATGGAGCTGATAAAACAGCTGTCAGAGGTAATAAAAAGCTAACAGATGTATTATATTTAATTAGGAGGGGATGACTATGCCGTTTATTTTAGCAATTGTAGCAGTAGTTATTGTAATCGTACTTTGGTATGTAGCTACATACAATGGAATTAAAGTTTTGGACCTTAAGGTTCAGGAAGGATTATCGGGCATTGATGTCGCACTTACAAAAAGGTACGATACACTTACAAAATTGCTTGATGTAGTAAAGGGATATCAGAAGCATGAAAAAGAAATACTTTTAGAGGTTATTAAGCTCAGAAGCGGAATGAGCATGGCGGAACGGAATGCTGCCAATACTCAGATGGATCAGGCTTCCAATCAGATTAGGTTGCTGGCAGAAGCATATCCTGAGTTAAAGTCCAGTAACAATTTTGTTCAGCTGCAGAATTCTGTTGCTGACGTGGAAGAACATTTACAGGCTGCAAGGCGGCTTTACAATGCAAATGTGACAGCATACAATTCAAAAATAATCACATTTCCAAATAGCATTGTTGCAGGAGCGATGCATGCAGTATCAAAAGAATTTTTTGAAGCAGAGGATGCAAAGAGAGCAGACGTAAAAATGAGTTTCTAGGACATGAAGATAGAATTAGAAATTAACAAAAAATATAAAGAACCGGAAATACATATTTGCAATAACAAGAAGGATGACGTCACCATAAGACTGAAGGAGACTGTTTTGGAGGCGGTTGACGGAAGTGTGATTGCATATGACGGCGATAATTCCATAGTGGTACGATATTCCGACATTGTCAGAATCTTTTCTTTAAACAAAGGCGTTTATGTGTCTACGGATACAGGGGAATACCGCATAAAGGACAGACTTTACGAGATGGAGGAAAAGCTGGATGGAATGAAATTTGTGCGTATTTCTAATTCGGAAATAATAAATATAAGAAAGCTATTTAAGTTGGATACCAGTCTTACAGGAACGATAAAAATGTACCTTAAAAATGGTGAGGAGACATATGTTTCGAGAAGATATGTGTCCAAGATAAAAAAAGCACTTGGAATATAGCAGCATATTAAAATGCCGTTAAGGAGTTTTCTTTAGCGGCATTTTTTTGCTGTAAAAGCATTAAAATAATTACCAGTTGTCGCTTAATAGATACCGACTGTCGGAAAGTGCTTTAAAATTTATGCAAAATGGTATAAAACTAATTTAGCGGTAAATAAGAGGAGGGGAATCATTTATGCTGAAAAGGACATTGGTTAAAATGATAAACAGTTTTTTTTATGCAATCGGAATTACGACAGTCGTTTATTTTTTTATAACCGCAGGCGGCAATGCTGTTATGATGCTGCCTGAATACAGGGAAAAATTTCCAAATGACGTTCGGGCACTTGTTGTGCAGTTAATCCTGATTGGCTGTATGAGTGCTGTGCTGGGTGGCGGTACGGTTATTATGGAACTCGAGAAAATCAGTCTTGTGGCTCAGAGCATTATTTATTTTGTGCTTGCGGCTGCCGTATGGTTTTTTGTGGGCTGTTATTGCTGGAGCATGCATAAATATACGCTGTCCTTTGTTTCAACAACGGCAAGCTTTGTCGTTTCCTACGTCATATGCTGGGTGATACAATATAAAATCTGCAAAAAAGCCGTTGATGATATCAATAAAAAGCTTAGAGAGATGGAGGGAAAAGAACATGAGTGAGCAGTACGGAATCCAAATAAAAAAACTTAGAAAAGAGTTTGGCAGTAAGGTTGCGGTAAATGACATCAGCATCAACATCAAGGAGGGACAGCTTTTTTCCATGCTTGGAGTAAATGGTGCTGGAAAAACAACAACCATAAAGATGTTGATGGGACTTTCAAAGCCGACTGCGGGAGATGCGTTGGTAATGGGAAATAGCATTTTAACAGACTTGCCAAAGGTAAAACAAATTTCCAATTTTTCTCCGCAGGAGACATCGGTGGCACCAAATCTTACGGTGCGTGAAAATCTTGATTTTTTTGCCAGAATTTATGGATGCGGCAAGGAAAAAGCAGATGTGCTTGTGAAGGATATGATAGATAAATTTTCATTGCAGGAAGTAGAAAACAGTAAGGCGAAAACCTTGTCAGGGGGCTGGCAGCGGAGATTAAGTATAGCAATGGCGTTAATTTCCTCTCCGAAGGTGCTGTTTTTAGATGAACCTACTCTTGGACTGGATGTTCTTGCAAGACGGGAGCTTTGGAAAGTGATTGAGATGCTTAAGGGAAGCATGACGATTGTTCTCACCACGCATTACATGGAGGAGGCAGAGCATCTTTCCGATGAAATTGCAATTATGGTTGGTGGAGAGATAAAGGCGTCTGGTACATTGGATGAAATAAAAAAGCTTACGGGTAAGGATAACCTTGAGGATGCATTTATATCAATTGCGGAGGGAGAGAAAACAATATGAGAAGTATGGAATTCAGTAAGAGAACAACAAAGGAAATTTTGAGGGATCCACTAAGCTATATTTTTTGCCTGGGCTTTCCGATTATCATGCTGATTATTATGACGGTGGTCGACAGGAGTATACCCAAGGAAGCACAGATGGATATATTTAAAATACATTCCCTCGCACCGGGCATGGCTGTGTTTGGGCTTTCGTTTGTAATGCTGTTTACATGTATACAGATTTCAAAGGACCGCACGACGGCATTTCTTACAAGGCTTTATGCCTCCCCTATGAGGTCGGTTGATTTTATAGTCGGTTATACGCTTCCGTCGATTGTGCTTGCATTGATTCAGGTAATGATAACTTATATCTGTTCTTTTATTGTGGCTGCAGTTATCGGTGGGGACCTGAAGCTTTCTAATATGCTGCTTTCGGTTGTGTGTCTCCTTCCATCCATATTGTTATACATTGGATTTGGATTGCTGTTTGGTTCTCTTTTGAACGATAAAGCGGCACCCGGTATATGTTCCATTGTGATAACGCTGTCTTGTATGATAGGCGGAATCTGGATGGATGTGGACGCTATGGGTGGCGGAATAAAACAATTAAGCGAATGTCTGCCATTTTATCATGGGGTGCGTTTGGTGAGGAAGGCTGTGTCAGGAGACATGGATGGTATTACAAAATCATTGATTATTATACTTTTATATGCTACAGTTGTATACATCCTGGCTGTAGTTGTAATGCGGGGAAAAATGAAAAAGGATGTAAGGTGACATGCCGGAAATTAGATTGGACAAATATCTTGCTGATGCAGGACAGGGTTCGAGAAGTCAGGTTAAAAGCCTGATAAAACAGGGGAGAGTTAAAATCGGAGATGAAACCGCAACAAAGGCGGAACAAAAGATTGACATAGCATGTGAAAATGTGTATGTAGACGGGAACAGAATTTGCTACAGGGCATTTGAATATTATATGTTGAATAAGCCACAGGGGTTTGTCTCTGCAAGGAAAGATAAATGGTCTAAGACGGTGCTTGACCTGATAGACGAGGATAAACGGCGGGATTTATTTCCTGTCGGAAGGCTCGATAAGGATACGGAGGGACTGCTGATTATTACAAATGACGGTAAGCTGTCAAATGATATACTGTCGCCGAAGAAGCATGTGCCTAAAATCTATTATGCAATTATATATGGAAATGTAACGGAGGAGACAATCAGGCAGTTTGAGGAGGGACTTGATATCGGTGACGGTAAGCTTACAAAGCCTGCAAAGGTTAAGATACTTTCGGATAGTAAAGACCACGATATGGTAAGCCCTGTTGAGATAACCATTACTGAGGGCAGATACCATCAGATAAAGAAAATGTTTGAGGCAGTGGGAATGGAGGTTATGTACTTAAGAAGAATTGCCATGGGAAGATTGTTTCTGGACGATAAGCTGTTATGCGGCATGTACCGCAGGATGACAGATGAGGAAGTGGCACTGCTTCGTGCATATGCCGAATAAATCGATATTGTAGTATGCTTTATTTATCGTCACTTTTTATAGCTTCAATGTTGCTATTGTCGAAATTATGATATTGTGGGGCTGAAAAAACTGCTATATAATATAAAAGGATTTTGATGGTAACTTGAGGAGAAGATAACATGAGTGATGATAAAATTATAAAAACAATAGGTCAGTATCAAATGAAAGTAAAAAGCCTTTCGGGTGTGCATAAGCTGATGACAGTGATTACATGTATTATACCGTTTGGCTTACTTTTTTTGGTGGTGAGCGTGATTTCGGGAGGGATAAAGCCGTTCTATAAGTATATATTCATGGCGATTATCGCCTTTCTTTTCTGTATGTTTCTTGTTGTTCAGAGTATAAAAAGCCTGCAAAAAAAATTAAAGCAGTTTGTGGGGGAAACGGTTGTAAAGGAAATCATTGCCGAGCAGCTTGCAATTTTGAAATATGAGCCGAATGGTTCCTTTGACGAGGATTTTTTGGGAAAATCGGGTGTGCTTCCGAGTTACTCAAAAAGCTATGGTTCAGATTATATAAAGGGAACGTATAAGGGAAAACAAATTACCTATTGTGACATCAAGCTTGAGTCACAAAACGATGACAAAACGGTCACGGTATTCAATGGTTCCGTTATTAGTCTTACGCTTGACAAACCTCTTGAAAATAAGCGGGTAAGAATTTTGGAGCGGGGAAGTAAGGTGGGAGAAGCCATTACAAATGCATATATAAATTTTTGGAGGAAGCTTGGTATAAAGCTTGAGGAGCACACAGTTACACTTGAAAGCGTAGAATTTAATGAAAAATTTGAGGTGCAAACAACGGATGACGAGCTTGCATTTTATATATTGACACCGCAGTTTATGGAAAACATTATAAAGATAGACCGTCTGGCAGCGGCACATACAAATATCTGCTTTGGAAATGACAGCGTCAATATAGCACTCAATAGTGGACATGATGCATTTGAGATTGGTAGTCATTTGAAAAATAAGAAGCAGTTGGATGAGTACAGACAGAAAATACGTGCGGATTTAAAAAAGGCACTTTTAATTGTAGATGAGGTACTAAAGAAAGAGAGGCTGTTTGAGGGATAAGCTGGAAAAAAGATGCAAAAAAACTGTCACCCCTCTGGTTTTGGGGCGACAGTTTTTTAAGTATAGAAAGAATGAATTATGCATAATTATTATAGATAAGACCACTATATAAGGATTGTGTGTATGGTGTGCTTGATTTATTTGCAGTATTTGGGTAGGTTACAATCAGCTTGTTGATATAAGCAACTGGATCAAGCGTAAGTCTGTTGGTCGCAGTTGAAACATCATCCTTAAAGGATGAAATATCATTAAAAAGCTGTGAAAACGCTCCGCTTTGGACGCTGCCTGCAAGCAGTGTCTCGTCTTTTACCAAATGATGGTCATCGTCAATCTGAAGTCCTGCCGCTTCAAGCTCCTCTTTATGCTTTGACACAATGATGGAAATGTCATTGTAAAGGTTTCTGGAACCGATAGGCATTTTCGCTTCTGCATCAGATAAATCCACAAGGCTGTTATAGGCATCCACAAACATATCAACCTGTGCCATTGCGGTATTGGTATCAGGTACAAGGTCAATGGTGACAGCATCAGCGGTTGGACGGTGGAAATCAAGCTCTATGGTCTGATTGATTGATATGTGGTTTGATGCAGAGCTGTGAACAGCACCATTTACGTAAAATTCGGAGTTGGAAGGAATAGTGCTTACGTTGTTAAGCTGCAATATATCAACAATATCATTTTCACCATTCGATTTGAAGGTAAAGTATAATCCATCAGAATTAGAAGGTCTTCCTGTTTCGGATGAACTTACCATGAGGGCACTCTTGTTACCGTTTGTTACCACGGATGCATTGATACCTAAGCTTCGGGTGTTTATATATTGTGCAACCTTGTGCTGCACATCAATGTTTGACTCTCCGTTAAGCTGTACATTGAAATGTGCCGTTTCCCCAATCGTATGAATGGAAAATCTGTAATCACCTGAACTAAAGCTGTGACCGTCAGATGCGATATAGCTTCCCGTATTAATTTGTTCTGATGCAAGTGACACAATTTTAATTTCAAGAGAGTCAGGGATATCACCATAATTTGATGATTTAAGTGCTCCTGAAACAGCATCGCTGTCAGAGGATTTTAAAGACTTCTTGTGATATATGTCACTGTCAGGATTTGCGAAGCTTTCCGCCACATCCTTAAGGGTAATGGCTGCTTCCTTAATGTTTATCATATAAGATTGCTTCTGCTCGGAAAGTGACAATAAATACAGTGGAGAATATTTGTTGTATTTTGCCATCTTGTTGTATATGGCACGAAGCTCGGAGGATTTATGGGTGACATTTCGCTTTTTTGGCACAAGTGTGCTACTCAAATGGTTGTATATATTTTGATTGACACGCATAATATCACTCCTTCCTACTTATAATTATATGCTTTTAAATTTAAAAAATCTTATCCTATTTTTAATTAAAGATAGTTAAGTTTATTATATTATTTTTAATGGGAAATGTCTATATGAAAAATGAAAAAAATGCCAAAAATTCAGTCCAGTGGCGTCTCACCAATGTCATTCAGTAATTGATTTAATTGTTCCACGTCAAGCTGATGCTGCAGGCAGTATAAAACGGCAGCATCAAATTTGTTGCGGGGATATAAAATAGGACGATGTCCTACGTTCAGGAGTCTTTGCGTTTCGTCTATAGAAAGCTTACAAAGAAAGGCAATCCGGATTAAAAAATTTCTTGTGGGTTGCCGCCTGCCGTTTAATATCTGGTATGTGTAAGAACGTTCCATGTTCAACCGGATAATCAGATCTTTTGTTTGAATACCAGATTTTGCTAACAGGTCATTTAAATAATCGGAGATATTGATATTTTGGAAGGAGTCCGATTGTTTAAACTTCTCAATATCTAAATTCTGCAGTAATTCCAGTAATTCATTTGTTGATTTCATAAATCATCCTCCGCATATTGAACATCATTCCATTACAGGGCAACAGTACGCTGAAATAATCAATCTGCCTCATAGTATAACCACTTTATTATAACATATATAATTTTTTTGGGGAGGGCAAATTTGCCCCAAGTGCCATAAAAGTTGTGGCAGCATAAAGAGTACCGAAGGCACTTTGTTCTTATCGTCACATCGGTGGAGTAAAATTGTCAGCAATATCAAAGCCGGAACTAATCATACTTAAGATGTCTGATAGGGCTGCAGGATAATAACCATCCCGTTCCTCTGCCGGTTTGGTTGCATAATTGTAAAAGGCAGACTCATTTTCGTTTGGATTATGAAGTGCCAGGTCATTATCCAGCCACATTAAAATATATTGCTCGTAATCTGCATAGCTGCCAAGTCGTTCCTTCAAAATCTGGTCCCGATAGGCAAGCCGAAACCGTATCGTAGCAAACATGCTCATGTTCCAAAAATCCCCTGGCAGGGTTTCGTAGGTAGAATAGTCTTCAGCAGGAGGATACGTCAAAGTTGTATCTGCATATAAAGCTTTAACCAATTCTTCCATCTGTGTGAACATCCTGCTATAATCTGTGTTGTAATAAGATAGAATAATTGCATCAAGCTGCCCCTGATATTGCCATATATCGGACTCTGTTGCATTTGATATGTTTAACAGGCTGTCAGTTGAATTTTGCGTCTGTTCAAGCTGGGCGGCGAGAAGCTCTTCATTTTTGGTGGTAGTATTATCCGTGGCAGGCTGATTTGTCCCCAAAAGCTTTCCACCCATAAATCCTGCTCCAAGACCAAGGATAAAAAGCATTGTACCGATGGCAAAACGCCGTAGGGGAAAAACGTAGGACAGGTGCCTTTTGTATTTTTTCAAGGCTTTTTCCATGACAGCTACATTTGGATACCGTTTTTCAGGTGAAAATGCAATTGCATGGCGGATAATCCTACGGAGCTTTGGAGAAACGGATTTGTCCTCTAATCCTGCTTCTTGGGTATCGCCTGTCGTAAGGTAAAGTATTGTTTTTCCGATGGCATACACGTCAGTTTTTATGTTACTTTGGAAAAATCCGAATTGTTCGGGTGCCGCCAAATCAGGCGTTCCAAGTAATTTGGTGTCCCGTGCCTTGTCAGGAGTATATTGTCTTGCCGTATCAAAATCAATGATAAAAAGCTTGTTTGTATCATTTTGAATGATAAAGTTTTCAGGCTTGATATCACGGTGGATAATCGGTGGTTTGATATTATGAAGCTTTTTTATGATTTCGCATATTGCAAGGGAAAAGTCAACAATTTCCTGATTGGAGGGTGTGGGATACGCATCCAGATATGACGCAAGGGATTTCCCTTCGATATATGTACGTAAAAGCCAGCAAAAGTCAGCATCCTCCCAATAGTCGGTACATTCAGGCATCGGGGGTGCCTCGTCGGTTTGCTCCAGTACCTGAAAAATAAGATGCTCCTGTCTGATTTGGGAACTGTCACTGTTACGCTCCCTTTTTAAAATAAACAGCCTTTCCTCTTTGTCAGAAAGAAGGTAAATTTCTTTGTTAACTGAGTGCTTTAAGCAATTCAAAACCACATACTTATCTGATAACTTTTCCGGGAGAGAAAAAGAGTGCAAATTCTTTTTGTACGAATTTAAGAACTGTACGGTTTCCGACGCTGCCTGTTGCTTCATGGTATATCCTTCCTGCATCACTGCAATATAAGTATCTGATTTATAGGTGATACATATTTTGCAGAAAATTTTTCTATTCACATTTTACAAAAATTACGTTATATTTGCAAGTGGTAAGTAAAATGAATGCGGGCAAAGCACCATTCAGAATTTTTCACAGGTTTTCAATATTTTTCTTGACTTTACATGTCCCTTTTGTTATTCTATACCTTGCGATGGAAGAGGGTCTTTTTTTTATGCCTTAAAATTGGCGGAAAGACCATGTCTAATTAAAATAATGAAAATGGAGGTGGAAGGTTGTGCGTGTTAAGATAACATTGGCATGTCAGGATTGTAAACAGCGTAATTACAATTTGACAAAGGATAAGAAGACACATCCGGACAGAATGGAAACAAAGAAATATTGTAAATTCTGTAAGGCTCATACAATGCACAAGGAAACAAAGTAATCAGCATATTCAGAAATATGTGAAGGAGAGTGTATATGGCTAAAAACAAAGAGACATCGCCTACACTTAAGAGAAGCTGGTTTCAAGAGCTTAAGGCAGAATTTTCAAAGATTGTATGGCCTACAAAGGATTCTTTGATTAAGCAGTCAATTGTCGTTTTGGTGGTGGCAATCCTTTTGGGTGGTCTCATTTACGGAGTTGATTTACTGCTGGCATTAGGTTTAGATCAGATATTAGGTTAGGTGGGTGAATATATGTCAGAAATAGTAGCAAGCGAAACTACTGTAGGCAGCGGTGGCGGTCCGGAGAGAACTCCGACCAGCAACGAAGCCAGATGGTATGTAGTTCATACCTACTCAGGTTACGAAAATAAGGTTAAAAGTGATATTGAGAAGACAATCGAAAACCGTAAGCTCCATGACCAGATACTTGAAGTGGCAGTGCCTGTTCAGGATGTTATGGAAATGAAAAACGGGGTGAAGAAAAATGTTTCCAGAAAGCTGTTTCCGGGATATGTGCTTATTAATATGTTTATGAATGATGCCACGTGGTACATTGTTCGTAATACAAGAGGCGTTACGGGCTTCGTGGGTCCGGAGTCAAAGCCTGTTCCATTGACGGAAACGGAAATGAGAACACTTGGCATAAATGTTAAGGAAATTCAGATTGATGTTGCCGTCGGTGATATGATAAAGGTTGTGACCGGGGCATGGGAAGGAAACAGTGGCGAAATCAAGGCTATCAACGAAAACAAACAGACGGTTACCATCGAGGTTGATATTTTTGGAAGAGCCACATCCGTTGAGATTGGCTTCACGGATATTCAAAAGATGTAAGTTATTTTTAAGTGGAAGGGTATCCCCCGTTAATACCACAATATGTTTAGGAGGTACGCTATAATGGCGAAAAAAGTAGAAGGATACATTAAATTACAGATACCTGCAGGAAAGGCAACACCTGCACCACCTGTTGGTCCTGCTCTTGGACAGCATGGTGTAAACATTGTTCAGTTTACAAAGGAGTTCAATGCGAGAACTGCAGATCAGGGAGATATGATTATTCCTGTTGTTATTACAGTTTATGCAGATAAGAGCTTCAGCTTTGTAACCAAGACTCCGCCGGCAGCAGTACTGCTTAAGAAAGCGTGCGGCATTAAGTCAGGTTCTGCAGTGCCAAACAAGACTAAGGTTGCAAAGATTTCAAAGGCAAAGCTTCAGGAAATCGCTGAGCTTAAGATGCCTGATTTAAATGCTGCTTCTGTTGAAGCCGCAATGAGTATGATAGCAGGAACAGCACGTTCCATGGGTATCACGGTTGAGGATTAGTAAGCGATTGTGTAGGCAATAAAAAAGGAGGCAATCGCATTTGAGATTGCACTACGTGCAATGGCGATTGCGTAGGCAATTGATTGCTGACGCAATTAATTACAAGAAGTGGGAGGGTCGCTCCCGATAATACCACAGGAGGTTTTTATTAAATGAAAAAAGGTAAAAGATATACAGAGGCTGCAAAGCTTATTGAAAAGACAAATTTTTATGACTTAGAAGAGGCTGTATCTTTAGTTAAAAAGTCAGCAAGTGCAAAGTTTGATGAGACAATTGAGGCTCATTTAAGACTTGGTGTTGATGGACGTCACGCAGATCAGCAGGTTCGTGGTGCAGTTGTACTTCCACACGGAACAGGTAAGACGGTAAAGGTTTTGGTGTTCGCTAAGGGAGATAAGGTTGACGAGGCTTTAGCTGCAGGTGCTGATTTTGCAGGCGGAGACGAGCTGGTTCCAAAGATTCAGAATGACGGCTGGTTAGATTTTGACGTTGTCGTTGCTACGCCTGATATGATGGGTGTTGTAGGACGTCTCGGACGTGTCCTTGGACCGAAGGGTTTAATGCCTAACCCAAAGGCAGGTACGGTTACAATGGACGTTACAAAAGCTGTCAAGGATATTAAAGCAGGTAAAATTGAGTACAGACTTGATAAGTCAAACATTATCCATGTGCCAATTGGAAAGGCTTCTTTCTCAGAGGAGCAATTAACAGACAACTTCCAGACTTTAATAGAGGCTGTTATCAAGGCTAAGCCATCGGCTGCCAAGGGTCAGTACCTTAAGAGCGTAGTTATCGCTTCTACTATGGGTCCTGGCGTAAAGCTTAATACTGCAAAGTATTAATAGAATTGAAAACAGACAGTATCAAAGGACTGCTGCGTAATGTGGCAGTCTTTTTTTGCGTATTGTTGAGTGTGATTAAGGGAATTTGTTCAGATTGCATAATAATCTTGATTTTTTACGGGAAAAATAGTAAAATATTTAACGGATTATAAAATATTGTCAGGGGGTACATAGAATGGACAAGGAACAGATTAAGAAGAAGCTGGAAGAAGTTATTCGCGACGTTATGCCGGACGTTGAAGACATCAATATGACATCTTCAATTACTGATATTTATGGGGTGAACTCCGTATCTTTGATTCGATTGATTGTTGCGGCAGAAAGCAAATTCGATGTAGAGTTTTCTGATTATGAGCTTGCACTGTCTTCGTATGATACATTTGGAGATTTGGCTGCGGTAATATCAGAAAAATTAGCAGAGTAAATAGTATTGGAGGATTGAAAACATGGCAGATATGAAAAAATTACCGGTAACTTACCCAACGATTACATCATGGCAGTGGCATGCAACGCTTTTCTCTATTCTTTCTGATGACGAGAATGCAAAAAAATGGATTTTCAGTAACTATATCCAGCTACGCTGCTACAATATACAGGAGATATTTACGGGAGACGAGATGCTCCTCACAGACATGATGCCGGGAAGCAGCTCACTGAAGCAGTGTCCGTATCTTGTGTTCTCACTTCTTACCAAGGCACAGATTGAGAGCTACTGCGGAAACATTATCGACTTTATTATCAAGACAATTGATTTGAACGGATATGTGTACGGCGTATTTGACGAGGCAAAAATTCTTTGTGATGCTGAGGTTGATTATAAGTTCCCTCATGAGTTGTTTATCTATGGCTACAATAGGGATGAGGAGATATTCTATGTAGGAGATTTTACATTCCAGGATCACTATTCATATAACACGGTTTCATTCTCTGACATAGAAAGAGGTTATGAGGTTATCACGGAGAAGGATGACCATGTATTTAAGGATGATTACAAGGGCGGCAGAGGACTTTATGTTGTAATGAAAAACAGCGATACGGTCTGCTATGATGTGGATATTGAGCTTATCAAAACTACATTAAGAGAGTATCTTAACTCTATGGATACAAAGAACCATTTCCGTATGATGCGGAACAGATTTAATGATACGACCTTTGGTATCAAGGTTTATGATAAGACACTTGCCCAGATAGACAGACAGGTTCATGCGGAGGAGCCGGATTTTGATATAAGGGCACTTCATGTAATGTACGACCACAAGGTGCTTATGCTTGAGAGAATAAAGTACCTGATGAACAACGGATACCTTAAGTATAACCAGGATACGATTGATGAGTATGAAACAGTTGTTACAAACATGCTTACAGCCAGAAATCTGCTTGTAAGAATTTCAATTACAGGTGAGATTGAGGCTGCTTCAAGATTTAAGAAATATTTTGATACAGCTAAGGAAAAGGAAGTCTGTGTATTATTCAGGATATTGGCTGAGCTTGAGGAAAACTAATACAATAGACTGCAGGTACACATATTATGTCTAATTTTACTAAGCTTGCCATTATGGAGAGTTTTGTGAAGCTGTCCAAGGAGGTGCCGATTGAAAAGATTACCGTGACGAAAATTACGGAAACCTGTGGCATAAACCGCAATACATTTTATTATTATTATCAGGATGTATATGCACTTCTGGAGGAAATTATAGACACAAAGATGCAGAAGCTTTTCGTGGTTGACGAGGAAGATATTGAAGATTCATGGAAAGCAAGCCTGAGACTAATTGGGCAGTATGCCGTGAAGAATGAAGAATTCATAAAATATCTCTATCAGTCCATGGGACGGGATGCGTTTGGTGACAAGCTGACAAGCATAGCCGAGGCACCAATTTATAACAGCCTGAAAGTATACGGAAATGGTGTTGCAGGTGAAGAAGATTTAAGGGCTGTAACCTATGGGCTTGCAAAAGCATTTGCAGAAACTGCGGTTGACTGGATTCGGGGTAGATTGAAGCAAAGCCCGGTTCAGATTATGGAAAATATTATAGCAGTAATGGGTGAAATTCCCAGTGTAATACTGAAAAATATATCAAAAAAATATGAAATGTAAAATGCATGCCCGCTGTATCGGGGACTATATACTACAATGAATGTATGTGTTTCCGGTACGGCGGGTAATGTTTTTTTAAAGGAACGATGTTTCTGATAGGCAAGCTTCCAAAGGTGCCTGCCAGATAATGGACTGATATTTAAAAAAGAGGGTTGGAAGATGGGAGATAATAAATATTTTCATGCTGCACTCAGTAAAATGGTATCCGAATTTGCTTATGCAGATTCTGTTATCCGGCTGCACGAAAAGGGCTTAAGCCCTGAGAAAATCAGGGAACAACTACTATATCCCGTTTCGATAGGGCAGATAAATAAGGTGATTGCAGATTACGAAAAAAACAAGCAGAGTGAAAGCCAATATGAATATGTACAGGAAACAAACGAATATGGAAGAAAAAGCTTTCGGCGTGTCCGTAAAAAGGAATAAAATTTTTAGACATTTAATGGGAAATGCCTAAAAATCAGACAAGTAAGGCTGATTGTTTGTTGTTTTATTTTGTTTCGTGTGTGAAAATATCCTATGTTAAAATAATGAAACGTGCTTAGAGATGAGCCAAAATGCATTACTCCTAAAACTAAGTTTTGCTCATGCCTAAAGCATGTTCCATAGGGAGGTTGTGGCACCTTGAAGGTTTTACTTATCAATGGCAGCTTGCGGGGTGAGCAAAGCTCGTCGCTTAAAGTTGCGAAAGCCTTTGTAAAAGGGCTTGTGGAGGAAACAAATGCAGAGCTTACGGAGGTAAGCCTGAAGGATAAAAATGTTGACCATTGCCACGGCTGCTTTATCTGCTGGAAAAATACACCGGGGGAATGTGTGATACATGATGATATGGATGAGCTAAGAAGGCTTGTGATGGAGCATGATATTATAGTGGAGAGCTTTCCCTTATACTTTTTTGGGATGCCATCCAAGATAAAAGCCTTTACGGACAGGATGATTTCCTATGTCAAGGAGTACAGGGGTAATCCGGGAGACGAGGAAAATCACAGGTTTCTCCACAATATGAGATACCCTGAGCTGCAAAAGAAAAAGCTTGTCCTTGTATCTACCTGCGGGTATGAGACAACTGATAACTGCTATGATGCAATATTTGCACAATTTGACAGGATATGCGGTGTGGGGAAATACACGACGGTGCTTGCACCTCAGGGCGGTATGCTTTCTGAAAAGGGCTTTGCCAAAAAGGTGGAAAAGTACTTGGAAAAGTTTGCCGAGGCGGGACATGAATTTGGCAGTAAACTGCAACTTTCCGAGGAAACATGGAATAAGCTTCAGATACCTATGCTTGGACATAATACATTTGAGACGGCAATTAACATGAATTGGGACACACCGGAGGTTGGACCATACGGAAAAAAATAAATGGTTACTGTGATTGGTAAAAATTGTTGTAAAAGCGTTAGCTTGTAGGAGAGATAGATATGAAGCTGTTAGAAGGCATAAAATGTGGTGCTGCAAAATGTGCATTTGCAATCGCCAATGTAGTTGTAAGAATTATGTACCCCCTCAAAATTACATGGATCGATAAAAAGGAAACCGTGAAAGCATTTCAATCAGGTTGCGTACTGTTTTCCAATCATACGGGACATGTGGACGGTCTTTATATGACGAGAATACTCGGCAGATATGATGTTCATACATTTGTTGCGAGAGACTGGTATGAGAAGAAAAAAATAAACTGGCTGTTTAGAAACCTTCCATACATACCAATGGACAGAAAGGAAATGGACACCTCGTGGCTTGTTCTCGGAGAAGAAAAAATAAATGAAGGAAAGCCGGTATACATATTTCCAGAGGGAAAGACAAGTAAAACAGGAGAGATAGATACATTTAAGCCGGGCTTTCTTATGCTTGCAAAAAAGACGAATGCAAGGCTTGTGCCTATATGCATAGATGGGACCTTTAAGTCGTTTCATAGAATACATATTATCATCGGCAGCCCCTTTGACATAGAATTTGAGGAGGGCAGACCGTCCATTGTACTAAAAAAATGGTCGGAGTTTTGCAGGAATGTTGTGGTAGAACTCAAGAATCAGTTTGGTTGGCATAAAGAGTAGCTGCGTATGATGCAGCAGGTATTGTGTGACTGGATTTTGTAAGTAAGGAGTTTCATAAACTCCTAAAAATAAAACAAAAGTAAAAAGGAGAAATTGCCATGAATGAAAAAGAATTAGAAATCGCAGAAAACATTAAAGGTATGCTTTCAAAAAATTTAAGAATACCTGAGGAGGAGCTTGATTATGAAATCGCTCTGTTTGGTGACGGAATAGGACTTGATTCGGTAGATTCCCTTGAAATAATAGCATGCATCGACTCTGCTTACGGCGTTGCGATGACAGGCGTTGCAAAGGAGCATTTCTACAACATAACAAGCCTTACAAAATATGTAGTAGAAAATATGTAATGCGGCAGTCCATCAATTAATAGGCGATTGCGGAGCTTCTGCAATCGCCTGCCGCCAAACTAATAAAAAAGGAGTAATTCAAAATGGCAAAGGATATCAGTACACGTTGTGTCGTGACAGGACTTGGGCTTATAAGTGCTATTGGAAATAATGTAGATGAATGCTGGACAAATGCACTTGCCGGCAAAACAGGAATTGACAAAGTAAAATCGGTAGATACGACAGACTGTTATGCAAATCTCGGGGCAGAGGTTACTTGTGACAGCCTGGATGACATAGAGGAAGCAAAAAATGTGGACAGGGTTTCAAAGCTTTGTCTGAAGGCGTCTGCTGAGGCATGGAAGGACGCAGGACTTACGATAGATGAGGAACGTGCAGAACGCATAGGCGTTATAATGGGAAGCTGTGTCGGCGGCGTAATCAGCGTTGAAAACTATATAAACAACGGCGAAAAGACGGAGGATATCAATAAGATGTCCATTGCCTCAATTGCAAATCATGTTGCAAATTATATCGGGGCGAAGGGCATTGTAACAAATGTGGGAAATGCATGTGCCGCAGGTGCAATCAGTATTGCATATGCATGTGAGCTTATCCGTGCAGGTGTTGCAGACGCATTTGTGGTAGGTGGAGCCGATGCATTTGCGGCAGTGCCGTTTTCAGGATTTTTGGCACTTCATGCCCTGTCTGAAGAATCCTGCTCTCCGTTTAATCATAGCAATGGAATTACATTAGGCGAAGGCTCAGGTGCAATCGTGGTTGAGTCTTATGAGCATGCAATGAAAAGAAATGCAAGAATATACTGCGATGTGCTTTCAGCAGGTATCAGCAGCGACGCCCACCACATTACCGCACCAAGGCCTGACGGACTTGGACAGATGTATGCAATTAGAACTGCAATGGAAAAATCAGGACTTGCCACGCAGGATATTTCATACATAAATGCACATGGCACGGGAACACCTAAAAATGACGAAGCAGAATTTCTTTCGATACATACAATATTTGACGATAAAAATGACGACCTTACGGTAAGCTCCACCAAGGCGATGGTGGGGCACTGCCTCGGTGCGGCAGGTGCAATTGAGGCAGTCTTTGCAATCAAGGCACTTACTGAAAACAAAATACCGCCGACAATCGGATATTCTGACGAGGACGTGGCGGCACTTTCCGGGAAGGCAGGCAATATAGATTTCAGACCAAACGATATGAGGGAAAAGGAAATGACTTCCGTAATGTCAAATTCCTTTGCCTTTGGGGGAAGCAACGCCAGCGTTATTTTCAGCAAAAAGGAAGGCGGAGTTTCAGAGACTGAAACCGATGGAAAAATATACATAACAGGAATGGGTATCGTAAGCCCTGTAGGAAATGGTGTTGAAAATTACATTGCAAAGGTAAATGCGGGATATACACCTGATGCCACAAGCCTTGAGGCAAATGTAGGCAAGGAGGATTACGATAAATTTGGCGTTAAGATGGCATTTTACAGAAAGCTTGACAAGTTCAGCATTATGCAGGTTATATCAGGACTTGAGGCACTTGCCTCGGCGGGCATTGAGGTAACTGAGGAAAATGCTGAGCAGCTTGGAATGATTATCGGTACAGGCGATGGACCGCTCACAACGGTTTATGAGTTTCAGGAAAACATTTCTGCAAATGGAACAATCGCAGGCTCGGCATTTAATTTCCCAAATACGGTTTACAATGCGGCAGGCGGCTATCTTTCCATAAAAACGGGAATGAGAGGCTACAACGTAACCGTTACAAACGGTGCCCAGTCGGGAATGAGCAGTGTGTGCTACGCTTACAATGAGATAAAGCAGAATCGGGCAAAATTTATGCTGGCAACAGGTACAGACGAAAACAGCCGTGTTATGAACAAGCTTTACGGACAGCTTGGCATGATTGCGGATAATGTCAAGGGTGCATTCTCCGAGGGGGCTGGCTTTGTGCTTTCTGACGGCAGTACAACAGTTGCACTTTCTGACGGGGCATATGCCGAAAGCTGCGGTGCAAAGAAATATGCTGAGGTTGCAGGCTACGGCATGGCACATGAAAATGTACCGTACGGCGAGGTTTTAGGCTCTGACAGGGGACTTTCTGCTGCAATAAACGCTGCGGTAAGCATGGCAGGAATATCACTTTCCGATATAGATGCAGTATACGGATTTGCAAACGGCATGAAGGCTGTTGACGATATAGAAAAGAATGTATATGGAGCACTTTTCGGGGGAAAGGTACCTATACACTGCATAAAGGAAGTGACAGGAGAGGCAAGAGCTGCGGCAAGCACCCTTACGGTTGCACATGCTGCCCTTGTGCTTTCGGGAGACATTTCAGGAAAGCAAAAAGCGTATTATGTAAACAAAGATGAAGCAAAGACAGATATGGTTGATACAGGGGCATACAAGTATGTGCTTGCAACCTCCTATGCTGTTGGCGGTTCATACAGTGCAGTTATTTTAAAAAAGGCAGAATAAGGAGTGTAGTATGGAAGGAAAAGTAGCACTTGTAACCGGAGCATCCAGAGGAATCGGACGTGCCTGTGCCATAAAGCTTGGAGCAGAGGGCTATCAGGTCGTTGTCAATTACAATTCCAACGATGCAGCGGCTAATGAAGTTGTAACTCTCATAAAAGAAGCAGGAGGCGAGGCAACTGCTATTAAGGCAGATGTCTCTAATATCAATGAGGTAAAGACGCTCATAAGGGAGACGGTAAATACCTATGGACAGCTTGATGTACTTGTAAACAACGCAGGTATTGTAAAGGATGAATTTGTCCTTATGATGAGCGAGGAGACAATCGACAAATGTCTTGACCTTAACATAAAGGGATATTTGTACTGCACCCAGCAGGCAGTTTTGAAAATGTTTTCCAAAAAGCAGGGGGTTATCATAAATGTATCCTCCGTAAGCTCAAAGCTTGCAGTACCTGGGCAGTCCGTTTACAGCTCCACAAAGGGAGCCGTAAATTCCATGACGGCGACAATGGCAAAGGAGCTTGCACCTTACGGAATCAGGGTAAATGCAGTGGCACCGGGATTTATTGCAACTGACATGGTAGACCAGCTTCCTGAGGACAAGAAGGAGGAGTATCTCAAGGATATTCCATTGAAACGCTTTGGAACAGCAGAGGAGGTTGCAGACATGGTTGCAATGCTGGCAGGACCTGCATGTTCCTATATGACAGGTCAGGTGATTGTATTGGATGGAGGCTTGAGCTTATAATTATGATGAATATAAACGAGGTTCAAAAAAGAATCAAACAAAGACCGCCGTTTCAAATGATAGAAAAGGTTGTTGAGGTGCGGGCAGGCGAGTATGCAAAGGGAATTAAGTGCGTTTCTATCAACGAACCGTATTTTACGGGACATTTTCCCGATGCACCGATTATGCCCGGTGTACTAGTGATAGAGGCAGCAGCACAGCTTTGTTCCATCACGATTGAGAGTGAGGGAACCGACGAAAACCAGATATATGTGCTGTTAAAATGTGATGACTTTAAATTTCTAAAGCCTGTGCTGCCGGGAGATATGCTTGAAATCGAGGTTACCAAGGAAATGGGCGGAGCAGGGCTTATGAAATTTAATGCAAAGATTTCCGTTGACGGCAAGGTAAAGGCGAAGGGGCTGCTTTCGTTTACTGCCATGAATAAAGAGGATATTTACAATCAATAAGGGTATCGGTTAAAATAAACATATTATTTCTGACATTTAAGATAGTGGAGCCGAAACATGAAAATAAACGTAGTATTCAAAAAAGTTGACACTGAGTACCTTGAAAAAGATTTTGACGGTATAATAAATATGCTTCACCCTGCCAGACGGGAAAAGGTCATAAAGCTTAAAAATAAAAAGGCTGCATATGTTTCCATGACGGCAGGGCTGCTGCTACAGGAACTTGTGGAGCGGGAATTTGGCTTAAAGCCCAAGGACATTGTGATTGGACAGGGGGAAAACGGCAAGCCGTATTTACAGGGCTATCCTGAGTTTCAGTATAATATATCCCATTCGGGCGATATGGTTATGATGGCATATTCCGGACAGGAGCTTGGGGTGGATATAGAGGAGCTTAAGGTTAAGGATGCGAAGGTTGCCAAGCGGTGTTTTACCCCTAATGAGTATTTGTATGTATTAAATGGAACCAGTGATGCCGACGCATCGGCATATGATGAGCATGGGCAGACAGTTCCTGAAGCAGACAGGGAGACGGAAGCTGAAATAGGAGCCGGGAGGAGCAGACGGTTTTGTGAAGTCTGGACACTCAAGGAAGCGTATTTAAAGCTGAGTGGGAAGGGGATAAGCGTTCCCCTGTCATCCTTTGAGGTTGATGTGGTTCATAAATGCGTAAAGGGTGAGACTGTAAAATATTATACTGGAGAAGTGGATAATTATATATATGCAATTTGTGCCAAAGATGTTTCCGATGTGGGACTGTCGCATTAAGTGTATTTATATCGTAATATAAAAATCCTTTGAAGATGTGTTTTGTTATTATGATATAGAATCCTTGATGTGGCAGCCCTATTTTTTAAATTACTAAAAATTTTGTTGTTAAAAGCCAACCTTTTGGCACTCTTTTTTGTCTATATAATGTATAGATTTGCCAAAATGCTGCGGAAAATAATTGTGTTGTGTCAAGTTTTCTATGAAAACTTGACATGTAGTATGTCCGGTGACAAAGTCGCCGAGACCCATCGTCAGCCCATGAGTTCTCGATTTACAAAGTGAATCGGAACATATGCTGAAAGCAAATTTGGAATGGGCTGATGTTCAAGAAAGGAGGATATAAAATGGATTATGGGACACTTGTGGAGCAGGTGCTTTCAGGAAATCAGGATGCATGGAACAGTCTTTATCAGATGACTTATCAAAAAATATATTATACATGTATGTGTTTTGTTAAAAATGAGCAGGAGACGCTTGACATGGTTCAGGAGGCATATACCTCAGCGTGGGAGCATTTGGGGAAGCTTCAGGACCGGCAACAGTTTGAGGCATGGCTTATAAGAATTGCAGTAAATAAGTGTAAAAACTATTTAAAGCAAACGAATATGTTTTATCTAAATGATGTGGATGCCATGGTGGACTGTGAGGAGGAAAATGAAAATTTCCTTCCTGAAAGCTATGCGGTGCAGCAGGAAAAACGTCAGCTTGTATTTCATATTATGAGCAATGTTTTATCGGAAACGCTGTACAGAACGGTTATCCTGTTTTATTTTGATGAAATGACAATACAGGAAATTGCAGAGCTTATGGAGTGTCCGGTTGGTACGGTTAAATACCGCCTGAATGCAGCCCGTGGAAAAATAAAGCAGGGTGTACTTGCCTATGAACAGCAAAGCGGGGAGAAGCTCTACTCTGCTGCAGGCATCCCATTTCTTGCGTTGCTGTTCCATTATCAGGTATACGGAACTTTGCCTATGGCGAAGGCGGCTGTGGCAGCTTCTGCTGTGGGAAGCGTAGCTTCGGTAACTGGTACGGGTTCAGCAGTGACAGGACAGGCAGCGGCAGTGGGAGCAGTTGAAGGACAGGCAGCAGGAACGGCAGCGAAAATAGGAGGATATGTCATGACAAAGGCTTTAAAGACAAAAATAATAGCAGGTATAGCGGCACTTGCCGTAGTAGGAGGTGCAGCAGGCTTTATCATTGCAAATAATAACAAGGATGACAAGAAAGAGGACACTGGAAAAGCACAGGTCGAAAGCGTGGTGAATGGAGGAGATTTCCGTATTTCCTTTGAATATGATAATTACACCATGGTATCAAGTAAATTTGATGAAACAGTATCTGATGATATGTTCAAACGGTATAATCTCAGCTATCTTGAAAGTCAGGTTTGGTACAAAAGGGCTTACAATTTCCTTGTTCCCTTGGAGATTGACGGGCTAAGACTGGATAATGAAGCATGGGATTATCACACACGCAAGCTGGAGGATGTAACGACTATTAGAAACGTACAGCTTGGTATACAACACCAATTGTCTTATGCTGATTACGAGTATTTTCCAGATTCTGAGGTTTTGGATATCGGTTTATATATCGAAGATACAGATGAGTACAAGCCGTGGGAGGAGGTTTTTGGCGATGACGACCTGAGCATTCGGCTTGACGAGACGACAAGCGGAAGCAGCGAGTATCGGCTTCACAACATTGAGAGCCTGACACGGAATGTTACAAGTACAGATGAGGGCGTCAATCCTTTTGGATTTTCCTATACCTTGGAGAAGGGTACCATGACCGTGGAGGAGAAGCACGAATACAGTTCGGACGGTGAGATAACTACGCGTGAGATTCCGTACAACCTGATAAGATTTTCAGGACTTACGGAGGACGACATTAACGATTGGGGCTTTTTGTATTTTGACGTCTCAGAGGATGCGTCAAAGCAGGCTGTCATGGACGATTTAACACAAGTGCTGATTGCTTCCTTTAAGGCGGTTGAATGGGAGTAGGGGACTGGAAAAAGGGACTGGAAATAAAAAAATGTTTGACACACATGGCTTCGTGTAATATAATACTTAATTGTGTAAAAGTGTGACTGTGTATGACACCATAGCCCCGGTGCCGTATGTAGTCCGTTGCATTTGTATTTTCATTTGAACTCCATTGATTTTGAAAATGTAAATGCTAGCTGCAGGCGTGGTATATGAGCTGTTTCGGACATTTCAGCTAAGATTTATTTGCCTGCGTGAGATAGGAAGAAATTCATTTCCTATGGACAAGGCTTTTTTGCCATGTCAATTTATGATATATTTTGGATTAGTTTAAGGAGGAACCACAATGAAGAGTTTTATGGCAAGCCCATCAAACATTGAAAGAAAGTGGTATGTTGTTGATGCCACTGGACATACATTAGGTCGTTTATCGTCTGAAATAGCAAGTATTTTAAGAGGAAAGAACAAGCCGACATTTACACCGCATATTGATACAGGAGACTATATCGTAGTAGTCAATGCTGAGAAGATTAAGGTTACAGGTAAGAAGATGGATCAGAAGATTTATTATCATCATTCTGATTATGTTGGCGGCATGAAGGAGCAGACGCTTAAGGAAAAGCTTGCAAAGAAGCCTGAGGACGTTATTTACCTTGCAGTAAAGGGTATGCTTCCAAAGGGACCACTTGGAAGACAGATGATTAAGAAGCTTCACGTATATGCAGGACCTGAGCACAAACAGCAGGCACAGAAACCAGAAGCTTTAGAGATTAAGTATTAGTAAGGGAGGAAATGTTCGTGGCTAAGAGTACAAGATTTTACGGAACAGGTAGAAGAAAAAGCAGTATTGCACGAGTATATCTCGTACCGGGTACTGGAAAGATAACTGTAAATAAGAAGGACATGGAAGATTACTTTGGTCTTAACACACTGAAAGTAATCGTTCAGCAGCCATTTGTAACAACAGGTACGACAGGAAAGTTCGATGTGCTTGTTAATGTTCATGGCGGCGGATTTACAGGTCAGGCAGGTGCAATCAGACATGGTATTTCAAGAGCATTGCTTCAGGCGGATGCTGATTACAGACCAGCACTCAAGAAGGCAGGCTTCTTGACAAGAGACCCACGTATGAAGGAAAGAAAGAAATACGGTCTTAAGGCAGCAAGACGTGCACCACAGTTCTCGAAGAGATAAGCATACAGAAATCAAATATGGATTTTCAATCCCCAGAACAGATATGTTTTGGGGATTTTATTTTTTTGTATAAAATGCCAGTAGATATTTATTGGAAATTGAGTATAATATAATTAAGAAGTTCAGGTGAACCTCTTATTATTCTGCCGGAACTGCATATCGGCAGTATAGAAAAGGTGCAGATACAAATATTTTTCGCTACCCAGCAAGCGACTAAGAAATGGCTGGGATACAAATATTTGTGCCCCACAGTCTTGTGGGGCATCTTTTTGTACATAGGAGTTTGTTTGAATACGGGTAATTTTTATTTTATAAAGGATGAATATTATAAACGTTTTCCAAATTGTGGATTAATGGGAAATAGAGATAGTGCCGAGGCGGGAATGCATGGGAGACCATGTTTCTATTGCTTCGAAATGGATGGATATTTTTGGATGGTTCCGATATCTTCTAAAATCGAAAAATATAATGCGTTATATGAGAAAAAGAAAAAGAAATATAAGGAATATGATGGTATACGGTTTGGATATGTAAATGGAAAATATAGGGCATTTTTAATTCAGAATGTTTGCCCTGTAAGCGAAGAATATATTGATTGTCAGTATATGATTGAAAATAATACAGTTCCTGTAACTATAAATGACAGATTGGCGGCAGAAATTAATGGAATTGTGAGAAAGGTAGTCAGACTAAATAAGAGAGGAATCAAGATTGTATTATCAAATATTAATTATATTTTGAATGAGTTGGATAAGACAAACCAAAAGAACAAATGTTCTTATAACGCTACCGATTGCGATAATTACCCTTGAAACAAACCCCTAATATGAAAGAGTTACTTTCAACAATCAAGTTACCAAATTCTCCGTTTAATATTCCATAAATAGTGAAAACTATAATCATAACAGACACAAACTATAAAATGGAATTGGAGAATAACATGAAGTCGATATGGAGTAAAACAACAAAGCTACAGGACAGATCTGCATTGCCACAGGATATGTCCGTGGAGACCGCTGTAATCGGAGCTGGCATGGCTGGAATATTAACTGCGTATTTTTTGCAGCAAAGAGGACGTCAGGTGGTTGTTCTTGAGGCGGACAGAATTGGAAGTGGACAGACGAAGAATACAACTGCCAAAATCACAAGTCAGCATGACCTGCTCTATGACGAACTGATTAGAAAATATGGAATAGAAAATGCCAAATTATATGCAAGGGCGAACGAGGAGGCAATACAAAAATATCAGGACTTAATTGAAGAAAATAATATAGACTGCGATTTTGAGCGGCTTCCCTCATATCTGTATTCTGTGCGTGACAAGGAAAAACTGGTCAGGGAAGCAAGGGCGGCATCAAGACTTGGTCTTTCGGCGTCTTATGTAAAAAATGTTAATCTGCCGTTTTCTACGGCAGGTGCGGTGTGCTTTCGTAACCAGGCACAATTTCATCCGCTGAAATTCCTCAAAGAGATATCCAAAACATTAAAAATATATGAAAAGACGAAGGTATATTCCGTAAAAGGACATAAAATTACGACCAATCAGGGAATAGTAACTGCAAAAAATATTGTATTTGCAACACATTATCCATTTCCGGTTATTCCCGGCTTTTATTTTTTACGGCAGCATCAGGAGAGAAGCTATATCATTGCATTTTCAGGTGCAAAAAAGCTGGATGGGATGTATTACAGTATGGATGAAAAAGGGCTGTCCATGAGAACTGCGGGACATTTGCTTTTGCTGGGGGACTGTTCACACCGTACAGGTAAAAATGAGAAAGGAGGAAGCTATGCCAAGCTACGTGCACAGGCAAAAAGGTATATGGCTGCGGATACGGAGGCGGCACATTGGTCTGCACAGGATTGTAAGACGCATGATAAGCTTCCGTTGATAGGCAAATATTCATGGTTTCGTCCATATTGGTACGTTGCGACAGGGTTTAAGAAATGGGGCATGAGTTTTTCCATGGTCTCGGCAATGATGATAAGTGACATGATTTGTGGAAATGAAAATCCCTATCAAAAATTATTTTCACCGCAGCGTTTTCATCCGTTTATCTGTGCACGGGATTTTATGATTGATGTAGGTGTCAGTGTCAGGGGGCTTTTGGCAGGCTATCATATCTGGTCCTGCACAAAGGAGAAAGACTTGAAAAAAGGACATGGAGGAATTGTCAGGAAAGGACTTAGGCGGTATGCTTCTTACCGGGATGAGGAAGGAATGCTCCATAGAATTTCCATACGGTGTCCGCATATGGGATGTGAATTGCTTTGGAATCCTGACGAATTGAGCTGGGACTGTCCGTGTCATGGTTCAAGATTTGATTATGACGGAAATTTGCTTGATAATCCGTCACAAAAAGATAAGCGGGAAATAACAGATTGAAAAGCCTTTACTTTCCTGCTGGTTATTGGTATTATCAAAGGACGAAATATGGGACTTACTCTAATTGCTGAAGTTCAAAAGGGAGGAACAATTTATGGAGCAGAAAAAAAGGAATTCCTTTGGCGGTTCACTGGGATTTGTGCTTGCCGCAGCAGGGAGTGCAGTTGGTTTGGGAAATATTTGGAGGTTTCCCTACCTTGCGGCAAAGGATGGCGGAGGATTGTTTCTTGTAGTATATATCCTACTGGCATTGACATTTGGATTTACGCTTCTTACTACTGAGATTTCGATAGGAAGAAAGACAAAGCAAAGTCCGCTTACGGCATATGGAATGCTAAATAAAAAATGGGGATTTTTAGGTGCCATTGCCTGTCTTGTTCCGGTTATCATTATGCCTTATTACTGCGTAATTGGGGGCTGGGTATTAAAGTATTTTATTGTTTTTCTTACGGGAAAAGGCGTGGAAGCCGCAGAAGACGGATATTTTGGCAGTTATATTTCCGGACAGTATGAGCCTGTTATTATGATGCTTCTGTTTTTGGCGGTAGTGGCATTTATTATTTTCAGGGGTGTAAACAAAGGAATTGAATCGTCCTCAAAAGTAATCATGCCAATCCTTCTTCTTATGGTTATAGGAATATCGGTATTTTCACTTGCGATTTCGCATAAAGGTGATGACGGCATTGTAAGAACGGGGCTGGAAGGACTTAAGGTTTATGTGATACCGAATCTTGAGGGCATAACCTTAGGAAAGCTTTTTACCGTGTTTATTGATGCACTTGGACAGTTATTTTTCAGCTTAAGCGTAGCCATGGGCATCATGGTTGCTTACGGTTCCTATGTTAAGGATGTTGCGAATCTCGGAAAATCTATAAACCAAATAGAAATATTTGACACGGGCGTTGCATTTCTTGCAGGTGCAATGATAATTCCTGCTGTTTTCACATTTATGGGAACAGAGGGAATGAGTCAGGGACCAAGTCTTATGTTTGTATCGCTGCCGAAGGTGTTTCAGGCGATGGGAACCGTAGGAAATGTTATCGGCTGCGTATTTTTTGCAATGGTTTTATTTGCGGCAGTCACAAGTGCCGTATCAGTTATGGAGGCGGTGGTTGCCAGCATTATGGATAAATTTCATATGTCGAGAAGCAGGGCGGGCATCATAGAGGGACTGATTGCCCTCGTGGGAGGAATCATCGTGTGCCTCGGATATAACAAGCTTTATTTTGAAGCAAAGCTTCCGAACGCTGCCAAGGGTGCAACTGCACAGATACTGGATATTATGGATTACATAAGCAATAACTGCCTTATGCCGATTGTTGCACTGCTTACATGTGTGCTGGTTGGCTGGATACAAAAGCCGGATATGATAATTGATGAGGTGGAAAAAAGTAATTGCAAAATGGGAAGAAAACGGCTTTACGTTATCATGATTAAATTCATATCCCCGTTGTTGCTGGTATTGCTTCTGCTGCAGACCTTTGGAATACTGAAGCTTGGATAGCTTGAGAAAATGACAACGCTTTTACAATAATTTTAATCAATTTGTTGTGTATAAATTTCCGTTTCTTACAGATACTAACATCACGATTAATTGAATGAAAATCTGTAGAAAGGGTTGAAATAATTATGAAAGCAACAGGAATTGTCAGAAGAATAGATGAGCTTGGAAGAATAGTAGTGCCAAAGGAAATCAGGCGTGTTTTAAGGATACGTGAAGGAGATCCCTTGGAGATATTTACGGATAAAGAAGGGGAAATTATACTGAAAAAATATTCCCCAATCGGTGAACTGAGTGTTTTTGCACAGCAGTATGTTGAGGCGGCTGCCCAGATACTTGGATGTGGTGTATGTGTGTGTGACAGGGACCAAATTATTGCCGTGGCAGGAATTCCGAAAAAGGAGCTTCTCGGAAGAAGTCTTCACAGGGAGCTTGAGGAGGCAATTAATGACAGGGAGTCAATTGTTGCCAAAAAGGGAGAAAAGAAATTTATTAAAATACTTGGGAATGGCGACAATGAATATTCGGGACAAATTGTTCAGACGATTATCAGCGAGGGTGATGCCATAGGTGCGGTAATCCTGCTTAGCAAGGAGGGCGAAAAGCCTGTGGGAGAGAGCGAATGGAAGGCAGCAATCATAGCTGCAAACTTCTTAGGAAGGCAAATGGAAGGTTAAGTTATTGTTTTTTGACAGCTTAAACAGCTTTTTTACTTGACAAATACTGGTTAAAAGGGTATAAGTATGCGTAGGGCTTTTAAAAAGTCCATGTTAAAGGGGATTACTTAAATATCAAAAGGTAATCAAAACGTTTTTTATTTATAGGAGGAATTTTTCGATGAACAAGAGTGAATTAGTTGCAAGCATGGCTGACAAGACAGGGCTTAAGAAGGTTGATGTTGAGAAGGTACTTAAGGCTTTCACTGAGACAGTTGCTGATGAGTTAAAGAAGGGCGAGAAGATTCAGTTAGTTGGATTTGGTACATTTGAGGTAGCTGAGAGACCTGCAAGAGAAGGTAGAAATCCAAGAACAGGCGAGACAATGAAGATTGCTGCTTCAAAGGCTCCTAAGTTTAAGGCTGGTAAAGCATTAAAGGATTCTATCAACTAGTTCTAAAGTTTAAGAAAATTAAGGAATTAAGCGCCTATGGCGCTTTTTTCTTTTAAGCGGGATAATTTCATGGAGGTAGTATGAGGTTAGATAAATATTTGAAGGTTTCACGTCTGATAAAAAGAAGAACCGTTGCAAACGATGCCTGCACGGCAGGACGTGTGATGGTGAATGATAAGGTTGTGAAGGCATCATATGACGTTAAGGTAGGAGATATCATAGAAATTGCTTTCGGAAATAAATCCGTGAAAGCGGAGGTGACAATGATAGCTGATACAAGCAAAAAAGAAGAAGCAAAAGAAATGTATAGGTATCTGTAGGACTTGTATGACATATAATGTTTTATATGATTTTTCTTTTGGCGGTGAGCATGTATGGAAGCTGTGACAAACCACAGGATTTGTCTTGAAGGAAGAAAGAATGGTATCATAACGGGCGTACATAAGGTGATTTCGTTTGATACAGAACGGGCAGAGCTGAATACGGATATGGGAAAGCTGACGATAAAGGGTGCAGAGCTGCATATGTCAAAGCTTGACAGTGACTCCTGTGAGCTGGAATTTACAGGAAGAATAGACAGCATGGAATACTCGGAGATAACGGAGCCGGGCAAGGTTGCGTCAAAAATATTCGGAAGGTTGTTCAGATAGGATGCATGATTTTATTGCAGGTCAGTTTGATACGCTTTTAATCAGTATACTTCTGGGAGCCTTGCTTTGCTTTGGCTATGATATCATTCGGTGCATCAGGCGTATCATAAGTCACAGCTATTTCCAGATTGCACTATCAGACCTTTTTTTCTGGCTGCTTGCAGCATGTGTTACGATTGCCTGCATCAACAGGTACAATTACGGAAGCTTCCGGTTTTATATTTTCATAGGGATGGTTGTGGGTGCAGTTGTATATCACTACACCATTAGTAAAGTGTTTATGTATTTTGCTGATTACATCATAGGCTTTATAAAGAAATTAGGTAAAAAATGTAATAAAGTGTTGAAAAATGTTAGAAAAAAGATTAAAATTACATTTAAGACAAAAAAATAGGAAAGTATGCTTTATTATTGAGTAGGTGTAGAGATGGCAAGAAGAAAAAAATCGACCAGGAAACAATCAGGCATGGCAAGCTTTGTGATAGTGGTTGCCGTTGTGGTTGTATGCGTGGCGTCGATGTTTAAAATATCAAATTTATATTCCCAGAGCCGTGAGCTTGCAGTTACGGAAAAAACCTTGGAAAAAAAGATAGAGGAAGCCCAGCTTGAGAGGGAAAAGATGGAAGCACAGGAGAAGTACATGCAGACAAAGCAGTACGTTGAGGATGTTGCAAAGGAAAAGCTTGGGATGGTATATCCGGATGAGATTGTAGTGCGTCCCGAGAAGTAGCATTTACGACAGATATTTTTTGTCTATAAGATTATAGGGAACCGTACTACGATTTGACAAATAAAAGCGACTGCCGCATTTATAATGGATAAACGCTGTGTCTTAGGACAGGCAACATTATTCATGTGGGAGGTAAAAATGGATATTTCAGGTGTTGTATCAGAGGATAATGCCCTGTCGGAGAAGTTGCTAAAGAGAGCATGGCTCATTGTGGCAGCTTTTTTTGTGGGAAGATGTCAGATGTTTGAGATTAATCCCTTTTTAGTTGGATTTTTAATTGCAGTTTGTATGATTGGAGAACGATTTATTGCATGTTCTGTCAGCCTTATGCTTGGGATACTATCATGCTCCTCAGATATCAATGTGGCAAGATATGCGGTCATCTCCGTGCTTGTGGTGCTGCTTATGAATATAAAACAGGAAAACCGCTATCGGTGGCATAAAACGGGCATGGCACTTTTGGCTGCCGTTTCCACGGCACTGGTTAATTATACATGGTATATTCTTTTTTCGGGCAGCATAATGCTTCCCGCAGTATTTGCAGAGGCTGGAATCGCATTTTCACTTGCAATGATTTATTCCCATGCGATACAGACAATCATAAATGATTATGTGAGAATAGCAATCGAAAATGAAGCGGCAATCAGTGCGGTGGCACTTGCAGCAACCGTGCTTTGCGGTATGCCTGTCACTGCTTTTGGCGGAATTGTGGTGGCGGAGGCATTTGGACTGTTTAGTATCCTTTATGCAATGTATCGGTTTGGTTTTGGAATTGGAATAAGCTGGACGACGATAGCGGGAGCGATTATGGCGGCACGGACAGGAAATGACTATTTTCTTACAAACTGGATGATTATTGCGGTTGCGTCCTTTGCAGTCATCTGTGTGTTAAAGGGTGGAAGATTTGTATATGGTATATGCTTTGCAGTGATTTATTATCTGTGTGGATTTGTTTTTTATCAGCCGTTGCTGGGTGAAAATTCCCAAAAGGCACTTATGTCGGCACTTCTTATTTTTCTGTTACTTCCGTCAGGCTGGATTGCTGCCATTGACGAGAGGGTAAAAAATGGGGAATTGGAAAATGAATCAGCAGAATGGGCAGGGCTGGTCATGAAGAGAATCAGTAATCTTGCCAAGGCATTTAAGCGTATTGATTATACAATGGCAAGGGATGCGGAGGCAGGGATTGGCTTTTTGGATGTGGGAAATATAATTGATAATTTTACAACGGAGTTGTCAAATGCAGTACCCGTAAGAAAAACCATAGAGGCAAAAATTGTGGAGGAGCTTGGAACAAAAGAAATATCGGTAAAAAATCTGCTGCTTACAAAAAATCGTGATGGACGCTATGAGGTTTATATCACTATACGCTGCCTCAGGGGTAAAATTGTTGTCTCGGATACGGTAAGGAAGATTGTGGAAAAGCACATCGGACTTGGGCTTGTTTTAAAGGAGGACAGCAGGGCAATTGTCGGAAGGCAGTATGATGTGCTTTGCATGGAGCAAAAACCTGAATTTGAATGTCAGGTGGCAGTCAAGACCTTAAGCAGATATGAGGAGCAGGTGTCGGGAGATAATTTTTATGTGGGAGATATCAGAGATGGCAGAAAGCTGTTTATGATTGCCGACGGAATGGGAAACGGAGAGCGGGCTGACACGGACAGCAGAAATCTGCTTGATGCACTGGAGGAGCTGCTTATGGCGGGCTTTGACAAGGAAATGTCAATCAGAATCGTAAACTCCTATTTGGCACAGAGAAATAAAGGGGAGAGCTTCGCAACGCTGGACATGCTTATCATAGATTTACATACGGGCTATGGAAGCCTTTATAAGCAGGGGGCAGCAGCAACCTATATCAAGCGGGATGAATGGATAGAAATTGTGAAATCCACATCACTTCCCGTGGGAGTCGTTGAGGGGGCAGATTGTGAGAGCTGCACAAAAAAGCTTTACGATGGGGACATGATTGTCATGCTGAGTGACGGCGTTTTGGAAAGTATTGTCTTTGAAAATAAGGAGGAGTATTTAAAGGATATACTGCTTACATGTGACAACATGGACGCAGATGAGGTCGCCGCAATGATAATGGATGAGGTAAAGGCTTCAGGCGGCAACCGCCTGAAGGACGATGCGACAATCATAGTCAGTAAACTTGTTAAAACTTTGTGATAACTATATACATCGGCTTTTTGATGTGTTAATATTTTCAAATATGCAAAAAGCATGTGGATAGACGAGGGAAAGATGAAATTTATTGACAACGTAAGGAACTATATAGATGAATATAATATGCTGTCAGGTGTGAAAAGTATCGTCGCAGGCATATCAGGCGGTGCGGATTCGGTATGCCTGATGCTCGTGCTTTGCATGCTTGCAGATGATTATGGGATTGAGCGTAAAAATATATTCGGTGTCCATATAAATCATATGCTGAGAGGCACTGAGGCAGATCGTGACGAGTTATTTGTAAAGGAGTTATGTGACAGGCTTGGTGCTCAGTTTGTAGTCTTTAAAAAAGATATCCGTGTATATGCCAGGGAATGTGGCTGCTCGGTTGAGGAGGCAGGACGAAATTACCGGTACCAGTGCTTTGAGGAGGTACGGGAAAAATATCATGCAGACAAAATTGCCGTGGCACACAACAAAGGTGACATGGCGGAAACCATAATTTTCAATATCGTAAGAGGAAGCGGACTAAAGGGACTTGCAGGCATTGCCCCTGTCAGGGACAACATTATAAGACCGCTGCTGGGAAGTACAAGGGCTGAGATTGAAGCTTACCTTGCAGCTTGTAATCAGGAGTTCTGTAACGATTCTACAAACGACACAACACAGTATGACAGAAATAAAATCAGACATAACATTATTCCGCAAATGGAAGCCGTAAACAGCAACGCCGTCAACCATATATGTGATGTTGCAAATGAGGCAGGCAGAGCCTATGAATGGATGCATGGAAAGGCTGCCGGATGTATGGCAGAATGCAGTAAGAACAATGATGACGAAAATGGAATCGTTCTTGATATAGAAAAAATAGTAAAGCAGGACAGGACGATTTTGGAGTATATTGTCAGGGAGGCAATTATAAAGGCAGCAGGAAAACAGAAGGATATTGGCAGAACCCATATAAAATCAGTGGTGGATTTAATTTATGGGGAAAGCGGGAAACAGGTTTCCCTGCCATATGGCTTAGCTGCAAGAAAAAGCTATGAGAAGCTTATAATAAGCAGTGCTGTTTCTGACAGTGTGGAATATGACATTGAAATTTCGGGGCAGGGAACGTACATTGTTCCGGGGCATGGAAGTATTCATGTGAGCCTGTTTAAAAAAGATAATGTGGCAGAGGTTTCAAAAAAAATCTATACTAAAATGGTTGATTATGGTAAAATACATGGGAAAATTTGTATAAGGACTCCGAAAGCGGGGGATTATATTATAATTGATGGAATGGGAAATTCCAAGAAGCTGTCGAGAGTTTTTATTGACGGCAAAATAGACAGGGAACTTAGGGTTACATGGCCGGTGGTGGCATGTGGTAGTGAAATCATATGGGTCATTGGTCTTAGATATAATGAAAGGTATAAGGTAGATGCTGCCACAAAAGATATTTTATGTCTGAAGTACGAAGGAGAGGGAGAGGAAGATGGCTGAAAAAATAGGAGTATTGATAAGCGAAGACAAGGTGAATGACAGAATAAACGAGATGGCTGAGGTTATCAATAAAGAATATGAGGGACGTTCCGTACATTTGATAGGAGTTTTAAAGGGCAGCGTGTTTTTCATGTGCGAGCTTGCAAAGCGACTTGAGGTTCCCGTGACAATGGATTTTATGTCCGTGAGCAGCTATGGAAATGAGACAAAGTCAACAGGTGTGGTTAAGCTGATTAAGGACTTGGATGAGTCAATTCAGGACAGAGATGTTATTCTTGTGGAAGACATTATGGATTCAGGAAGAACATTGTCCTATCTTATAAAAATTCTCAAGGAGAGAAAGCCTGCAAGCTTTAAGGTTGTAACACTTCTTGATAAGCCTGACAGGAGAGCCGTGGAGGTTAATCCTGACATGACGGGATTTGTTATACCTGACAGGTTTGTAGTAGGATATGGATTGGATTGTGCACAAAAGTATAGGAATTTATCTTATATCGGTGTGATTGAAGAATAATTCCTAACAGAAAGAAGGGAGCGTAGAATGAAGAGTAGGATGCGAAGAAGCTTCGGCTTTTATCTGATGTTGTTTTTAATTGGGTTCTGTATAGTTGTCTGGATGTCGTCAAAGAACTCAACTACGGATGTTAAATACACAATAGATGATTTCCAAAGCGATTTAAAAGAGAACATGATAGATAGTGTTTTAATCTATCAAAACAGTCAGGTGCCGACAGGTACGGTAGTCATAACATATAGGGGCTTAGATGCTTCTAAACAGTTTTATGCTTCAGACGTAAACCTGATACAGGAAATGGTCATGGAGCAGGGCGATGGGCTTATAAAAATGAGCCTTTACGATGTAACGAGGCAAAGCACCTTTATTACATGGCTTCCGCTCATATTAGGTGTTGTTCTTGTGATTGTACTTATCGTTATGATGAATGCAACCGCTAGTGGCGGAAGCAATGGCAACAAGGTTATGAGCTTTGGTAAAAGCCGTGCAAGGATGAGTACGGATGAGGATAAGAAATACACATTTAAGGATGTCGCAGGTCTTGACGAGGAGAAGGAGGAAATGAGTGAAATTGTTGATTTCCTCAGATATCCTAAAAAATATAACGATTTAGGTGCGAGAATACCGAAGGGCGTACTCCTTGAGGGACCTCCGGGAACAGGTAAAACACTTCTTGCAAAGGCTGTTGCCGGTGAGGCAGGTGTACCATTTTTCACAATTTCAGGTTCTGATTTCGTGGAAATGTTTGTCGGTGTCGGTGCATCCAGAGTAAGGGATTTGTTTTATGATGCAAAGAAACACGCACCATGTATTATATTTATAGATGAGATAGACGCAGTTGCACGTAGGAGAGGCTCAGGTCTCGGTGGTGGACACGATGAGCGGGAGCAGACGCTGAACCAGATGCTGGTTGAGATGGACGGCTTTGGTGCAAATGAGGGAATTATCGTGATTGCTGCAACAAACCGTGTGGATATTCTTGACCCTGCAATTCTTCGTCCGGGACGTTTTGACAGAAAGATTATGGTGGGTCGTCCTGACGTTAAGGGACGTGAAGATATACTTAAGGTTCATGTGAAAAATAAACCATTGTCGGATGATGTTGATTTACATGAAATAGCAAGGACAACCTCAGGCTTTTCAGGTGCAGATTTGGAGAATCTTGTCAATGAGGCAGCAATTAGTGCAGCAAAGGAGAACCGTCCTTATATCGGAAAGGGCGATATTGACAAGTCATTTATAAAGGTTGGTATTGGCGGAGAGAAAAAGAGCCGTCTTGTACCGGAGCACGACAGACGTATCACTGCTTACCATGAGGCAGGTCATGCAATTTTGTTCCATCTGTTAAGTGAGGTGGGACCGGTGCACCTTGTGTCAATTATACCGAATGGGCTCGGAGCAGGCGGTTACACAATGCCGCTTCCTCAAAATGACAATGTGTTCCATACGAAAAAAAGGATGATTCAGGATATCGAGGTAAGCTTGGGCGGGCGAATTGCCGAGGAGCTTATATTCGATGATATTACAACAGGAGCCTCCAATGACATCAAGCAGGCTACCCAGACCGCACAGGATATGGTTGTAAAATTCGGAATGTCAGAAAAGATTGGTCTTATCAACTATGAGGTTGAAAGCGGCGAGGAAGTATTCTTAGGCAGGGATTTGGGACATTCCAGAAGCTATAGTGACAAGGTGGCCGCGAAAATTGACCATGAGGTTAAGCGGCTGATAGACAATTGTTATCTTGAAGCTAAAAAAATCATTCAGGATAATATTGACGTGCTGCACAAATGTGCCGAGCTGCTTCTTGAAAAAGACCGTATTGATGGGAAAGAATTTGCATCATTGTTTGAGCCTGATGATGAAAATATAGCCCATGATGTGGAAGATGACGCTTAGAGTACAATATATGGGTTAGGCAAAATTAACATGAAAATTATATAAAAATGTCGATTATGCACAATTGGATATAAATTTGCGTATTACGTGGAAATTTGTATAATCAAAATGCATAAAAAAAAAATGAAATTAAAAAATTGTTTGGGCACACTTTTAAAATTTATTTGCTATAATAATACTTGTAACCCCCCCCAATACATTATATAGTTTTTTGCTACACCCCATAAGTAACAAAATACCTTCTCCGAAAAGGGCAGTCGAGCGTTGGCTGTCCTTTTCCCTGTTTTATAAGAAAGTTCTTCGAACTTCCTTAGGCACTTTGTTCTTTCAGGGCAGGAATCAGTAAGAAATTGTAAATAAACGTTGTTAAAAATACAATCTTGTATTAGAATAGTCGTTATAGACTTAGAATGGAGGCTGTAAAGGATGTCAGACAGAAGGGATAAAGCCCATAAGTTATTTGAATATGTATTTGAAAATAGGGAAGCGTTCAATATATGGGCATTTTTTTCAGATGGAACAGAATATTACAGAAGCCCTGCTGAGCCTGAACCGGGACAGTCAGTCACACTCAGATTTCGGACGGCAGTTGATAATGTGGATTGCGTCTACCTTGTATATAATGGACAACGATGCAGGATGTCCGTAGGCAAGCGGGACAAGCTGTTTGATTATTATGAGTATACAATTCCAAGCGTCAATGAAGATATTGAATATTTTTTTGAGGTATGCTCTGGCAGCGTTGTATGTACATACAACAGACTTGGTGTGCAGAAAAATTTAAATCCTGATTATAATTTCAGCATTACACCCGGCTTCAAGGTTCCTACTTGGGCAAGGGGGGCGGTATTTTACCAGATATTTGTGGACCGTTTTTACAATGGGGATAAATCAAATGATGTTCTGGACAATGAATACTGCTACATTGGAGAAGGAACAAAAAGAGTAACGGATTGGTACAAGTACCCGGATGAGATGGATGTGCGTTCCTTCTATGGCGGTGATTTGCAGGGTGTTATGGATAAGCTGGATTATCTTCAGGATTTGGGCGTAGATGTAATTTATTTAAATCCGATTTTTGTTTCCCCGTCAAATCATAAATATGATATTCAGGATTATGACTATGTAGACCCACATTTCGGTGTTATTGTCAACGATGAGGGAGAATGTCTTAAGGACGGCTCCAAAATAAACAAGGAGTCAACGAAGTATATTAACAGAGTTACAAACAAGGCAAATCTGGAGGCGAGCAATCAGCTTCTTGTAAAGCTTGTGCAGGAAGTGCATAAGCGGGGCATGAAGATTATCCTCGATGGTGTATTTAATCATTGTGGGTCTTTTAATAAATGGCTTGACCGTGAATGTATTTACGAAAATCAGGAGGGCTATGAAAAGGGAGCATATATAGACCACGATAGCCCATACAAGAAGTTTTTTCGGTTTCAGGACCATTGGCAGTGGCCTTACAACGGAACCTACAATGGCTGGTGGGGACATGACACGTTGCCAAAGCTTAATTACGAGGAGTCGGAAAAGCTTTATGAATATATTATGAGAATCGGTGAGAAATGGGTATCGCCGCCGTACAATGTGGATGGCTGGCGTCTTGATGTTGCTGCTGACCTTGGTTACACGGAGGAGTTTAACCACAAATTCTGGAGAGATTTCAGAAAGAGGGTAAAGGCGGCAAATCCTAATGCGATTATTTTGGCGGAGCATTACGGTGATCCACATGCGTGGCTGTCAGGTGACCAGTGGGATACGGTTATGAATTACGATGCATTTATGGAGCCAATCACATGGTTTTTGACAGGCATTGAAAAACACAGTGACGAGTTCCGTGGCGATTTGCTTGGTAATCCTGACGCATTTATGGGTTCACTGAGACATCATATGTCAAGGTATAACCAGAATTCATTGGAAATAGCAATGAATGAGCTGTCCAACCATGACCATTCCAGATTTTTGACCAGAACGAACCGGAGAGTTGGAAGACTTCATACAATGGGACCGGAGGCAGCAAACGAAAATTTAAATAAAGGGGTATTCCGTGAAGCGGTTGTTTTTCAAATGACATGGCCGGGGGCACCTACCATTTATTATGGCGATGAGGCAGGACTGTGTGGATGGACGGACCCAGACAACCGAAGGACCTACCCGTGGGGCAGGGAAGACCACGAATTGATTGCCTTTCATAAGGACATCATTAAAATACATAAGGCACATGAGGCGATTATGAAGGGCTCGGTACTTTTTTTACTTGGAAGATATAAGGTTATGTGTTATGGCAGATTTACGGATAATGAGGCAGTTGTGGTGATACTCAACAATGATTACGAACCACAGACCGTCAGCATATATCCGAGGCGTATGGGAATTCCTGACGGCAGTACGCTTACATGTCTGATACAAACAACAGAAGATGGCTATACTATGAATCATGAGAAGCACGAGGTTTTGAACAATGTGCTTCAGGTGGAGGTGCCGAAGATTTCGGCAACGGTGCTCTGCTATCAAAGATAAATGGTGAGTGTTTTATGAAGGAAAAAAAGATTTTAAAAAATAAAATATTCTTATATCTGACTGAGTTTTTTGCAGGAATGTCCGTAATGGCAGTTGAACTTGGGGCGAGCAGATTGCTTGCCCCATACTTTAGTTCGTCACAGATTGTGTGGACAATCATTATCGGGACAATCATGATTGCAATGGCACTTGGAAATATATATGGAGGAAGAAGTGCAGATAAAAACCCAAATCCTGATAAGCTTTACGGAAGAATTTTAATTGCTGCCATATGGATTGCACTCATTCCGCTTGTGGGTAAATATATTATTTTAGGAATATCGGGGCTGCTGGTGTTTACGGTTAATAACAATTTTTTGATATGGGCAGCATTCGTAACATGCATGGTTATATTTGTATATCCGTTGTTTTTACTTGGAACGGTAACCCCGTCACTTGCAAAATATTCGGTGGACAGCCTGGAGGACAGTGGAAGTGTTGTAGGTACACTTGGGGCATTTAATACAATCGGAAGTATAATCGGTACATTTCTTCCAACCTTTGTGACCATACCTGCGGTCGGAACATCCATAACATTTATTATATTTTCAGGTGTTCTGATGTTGCTTGCCATATTATATTTTATAAGCTGTAAGACGGGCAGGGTAAAGTCTGCCATTGCGGTTTTATTGCTTGTGGTAAGCAGTATTTTTGGCTCCTCGGACAGCTTTGCATTTTGGGACAGTGATCTTGCTTATGAGGGTGAGTCTGTATACAATTATCTTCAGGTCAAGGAGAACGATGAGGAGGTTATTCTCTCCACAAATGTGTTATTTGGAGTGCAGTCGGTGCTCGTAAAAAATGAAGGTCTGACGGGAATGTATTATGACTACGCCATGGCGGCACCGCTTATGGCAGGCATGTCAAACAAGGATACCTGTAACATTCTGATTTTGGGAATGGGTACGGGAACATATGCAACCCAATGCGGAAGATATTACGACAATGTTGTGTGTACGGGAGTGGAAATTGACGAAAAAATAACGTGGCTTTCAAGAAAATATTTTGAGCTTCCTGAACATGTACAGGTTACCACATATGACGGACGTGCATATTTAAATGCCATAGATGAAACCTACGATGTCATTATGGTGGACGCATATCAGGATATAACCATACCGTTTCAAATGTCGTCAGTGGAATTTTTCACTTTGGTTAAAGAACATCTTGCACCAAACGGTGTCATGGTAGTCAATATGAATATGAGAGGAAGCGGTGAGGGCAGCATAAACCGCTATTTGGCGGATACGATATCCACCGTTTTCAGCGGGGTATACACGGTGGATGTTTCAGGCTCCACAAACAGGCAGCTTTTTGCATCTGACAACGCTGACATGCTGAATACATTTTATAGGGAGACAGCGTTACTCTCAAGTGAGGAGCCATCACAGAAGGAGCTTAAGGTACTTATGGAATATATCGGAGACAGTCTGGTATGCTACGAGGCAGGAAGCTGCATTATGACGGATGATAAGGCACCTGTGGAGCTTCTTGGAATGAAGGTAATTGACGAGCTAATCCGGGATGAGGTGAAATACTATAAGGAAATATATGAAAAGGATGGCTTAAAGGGTGTCATGGACAGTTTGTGAGAAAAAAGAAGCATATTTGTGTTGTTTTTTGCAGATTGGCATTTTATAATAAAAGAATAAAATAGTATAAGGAGATACATATATGGGAAATGCAGAATCAGGAAAAACCACGTGCCTTGTCATAGGCGGATATATGGTTGTAAAAGGTATTGTGAATTTAATTTTGGGATTCAGTGTGGGAAATGTTGTAACATTGCTTGTAAGTGCGGCACTTGCATTTACCCTTATTGCAGGTATCAGGTATTTGAATTACGCAACAGGAGCATATCTTGCAGTTGTTTTCCTGATCCATGTTGCAGGTAATATCTCAGGACACCATTGGTTTTACCTTGCAGAGGGAATTATCGATGTGATTGCCGCTTTTATTTTGTTTACAAGCAGCAATGTAAAGGCACATTTTGAAAAGGAATAATTGCGGTAATATTTAGAAAGGAGGCAGGGCGGGAATGAGAATTTTATTAGCAGAAGATGATTTCGTCAGCCGAAAATTCATGGATAAGCAGCTTTCAAAATATGGAGATTGTGATGTCGTTGTAGATGGTGAGGAAGCCGTGGAAGCATTTATGATGGCACTGGAGGATGGAGAACCCTACGATTTGGCATGCCTTGATGTTATGATGCCTGTTATGGATGGATATCAGGTTTTGAGGACAATCCGTAATATTGAGACACAAAAGGGTATACCGAAGGAAGACTGCATTAAGATTATAATGACTACAGCGTTAAAGGATGAACGTAATGTAAGAATGGCATTTAAGCTCGGCTGTGAGGCATATGCAGGAAAACCGATTGATGTAGAGAAATTCGAGAGCTTGTTAAGAAAGCTTAAGCTTATATAAGAGACGGAGGGGAGATTTATGGCAGAGGAATTTAATACTGACGATATGCTTTCCACGTTTGTACATGAAAGCACGAAGCAACTGAAAAAGCTGAATGGAATTATAGAAAAAAAACAGGGTACAGACGGTTTCGATGATGTTGATATCAACGATATTTTCCGTATCATGCATACAATAAAGGGTATATCAAGCGTTATGATGTATGAAAACATTGCAAATGCCACACACAGGTTTGAGGATGTATTCTATTATTTGCGGGAATCACATGCAGGTGATGTGCCGCATAAGACATTGGTGGAAATGGTACGTGCCGTTTCTGATTTTATTTCGGGCGAGTTGGCAAAAATTGAAAAGGGTGATGAGCCTGACGGAGACGAAAGCCGAATTGTAAATGACTTGCAGCAGTTTTACAACGAACTTAAGGCGGCAGTAAACAATCATGCAAGAATGGCAGAGGAAGATAAAAATGAGGACCCTGTCCAGTTTTATATTACCTCACGGGCAGAGGAGGACACATGTTTTTATAGGATTGTCATTCATTACAAGCAGGATGTTGCCATGAGCAACATTATGGCATATTCCGTGGCATATGCATTAAAGAGGATTGCGGTAGACATTTTCTATACACCTGAAAATATTTTGTCGGACGACAACAGTGCGGAACAGATTTTGGCAGACGGCTTTTACATACTTCTTCAAACGAGGGCGTCAAAGGAAGAAATTATGGAGTTGATAGACAGCCCGGATTCGGAGAAGGTTGATTTTGAAGAAATCACCGCAACGGAATACAGAAGCCGTCTTGCAGAGCTTGGCAGGGAAGAAGAGCTTATTGTCATTATGTCGGAGGACTATGAGCGTGAAAATGAGCAAAATCCGATTGTACCGGGCGATTACATTGTAAGGCATAAGGATACGGGCAAGAGAGGAACTCTCGTAAAGAACTGGTATAAGCAGCAGACGGGAATCAATGTGGATGACGAAAAAATGGATACCCTCATGGAGCTTGTGGGCAGGCTCTCCGTTGCTGAGGAGGCAGTAGTCCAAAATTCCGATTTAAAAGTACCGGACCTGGAGCTTACTAATTTTAAAAATGCGTCGGCACAGCTTTCCAAGATTATCATTGAATTGCGTGAAACTGTTATGTCCATGCGGAAAATGCCGTTTACGGAGCTGTTCCATAAAATGAAGAAGATTGCTATGGACGTGTCGGAGGAGCTGGATAAGAATATTACCTTCGAGCGGATCGGTGGGGATGTTGAGGTTGACAAAAAGATTATACAGCATATTTATGAACCGTTGATGCACCTTGTAAAAAATGCGGTGGATTACGGAATTGAGCAGGATACATTGGATAGGGTTTTGCAGGGCAAGCCGCCACAGGGAAAGATTGTTCTGGAAGCAAAAAAGGATGATGGTAAGGTTTACGTGAGCGTTTATGATGACGGAGTGGGCATGGAGAAGGAAATGATTTATGAACATTCCAAGCATGGTGCAGGCATGGATGTTGTCATGAAAAATATCCAACCGATTGGCGGAACGCTTGAAATTGACAGTACGAGGGGCAAGGGAACCAAAATGACGCTGGTAATTCCGCTTTCACCGGTGACTGTTAAAAGGACACAGATTTAGGCTGGGATTTAATTTACTTGGGAGAAAGTTGACTTTTGTGTATGCATTAGTTTATCAAATCAAAACAGCACTTGAGGATTTTACCTCAGGTGCTGTTTTTGTTACTTTATAGGAAATTCCCCTGAATTGCCTATAGGCACGCTCCTTACGGAAACATTTAACCTTACTTTCCGCAGCCGCACTTGTTCATGTCAACACATGGTGCAACCTTGTCAAAAGCAGAGTTAAATGCGTAGAAGTTCTTTTCATCCAGCTTGTCGGTAACAAGCCTTAATGCTTCGCCAAATCTTTGGAAATGAACGACTTCACGTGCCCTGAGGAATTTAATCGGCTCATAAACATCAGGATAGTCCTTGCAGAGTCTTAAAATGTTGTCGTAGGTGCTTCGTGCCTTTTGCTCGGCAGCCATATCCTCATAAAGGTCTGTAATCGGGTCCCCCTTGCTCTGAAATTCGCAGGCATTAAACGGTATACCGCCTGCAGCCTGAGGCCAAAGACCAAGGGTGTGGTCAACATAGTATTTGTCAAAGCCGGATGCCTTGATTTCCTCCATGGATAAATTCTTCGTCAACTGGTAAACGATGGCACCAATAATTTCCAGATGCCCAAGCTCCTCAGTTCCGATGTCATTTAAGGTTGCCATAACCTCCTTGTAAGGCATTGCATAGCGCTGCGAAAGATAGCGCATAGAAGCAGCAAGCTCACCGTCAGGTCCTCCAAACTGGCTTATAATTGCCTGAGCAAGCTTAGCGTTCGTTTCTTTTATATTTACAGGACATTGCAGTCTCTTTTCATATACCCACATTAACAGCCACACTCTCCTTCCCAAGGCCATGGTTTATTTACCCAATCCCAATAATTACATGCATTTACATCGTATCTGTTTAAAGGTCCGTAATTTGCCGTGTATTCACACACTGCTTCCTTACGCATTTCCTTAAACTCGTTGTAGGCTTCAATTGCATCCTCACAGTCAGGATGTGTATTTAAAAACAAGGTGATATCGTCAAGCATAAAGGACACTTGGCTGATAAAGTGAAACAGTTCGTTTTTACTCATATTATTCATTTACATTTTCCCCCTTGAACCGCAGAATATAAGATTAAGGCAAGGGAAGGCAGTACCCTCCTTAAGGGCCGCACAAGGGTCATAGAGCTCACCCCATGGCTGCATTGGTACAAAGCCCATGGCAAGAGGCATATGTGACATATGCTTGTTATCATCGCCGCAGTCATCATAGCAATCGCATTTTTGCGGCTTTCTCATATATCTGTTATCTCCTGTCTGACAGTCATTTGACGGACAGCCACAATTATTTCTTCCTGTATCAACTGTATTACATCCACATTTTTGTACATTGTTACCGCATTGGTTGCAGTTTTGTGAAAAACCGCGCTGGCCATTGCCGCGTCCGGCATAATTACGGCCATATGATCTATATGTGTCCAATAGAGTATCCTCGCTTTCTAAATTGTTTCTTAAAACAAAACTTATGGTATAATTTAATATTATGTAATTGTTTAGAAAATGTGAAATTAACTTTTAATATTGCAATGTCCTGTGCAAACTATTAAAATAAAAATGATTAGGTGATTTCTATGGTAAAGAGGATGACTATGAGTTACGAAATGGATAAAAAAAAGGTGATTTCAAGCCTGATAAAATGGATTTTAATATTGGGACTGCTAGCCTTTGCATGTATAAAAAACAAATCTTTTTTCACGGAATCAATGCAGGAAATATCCCAAATACCTGTGGCAAAAATAATACTATGTGCATTGCTTGCCAACGTTTATTTTATTGCGGAGGGGCGGATTATCAGTCTGATGACCTCAAAGGATGAACATACATTAACACTGCTTCAGGGGATGAGCTGTGCATACATGTGTGCATTTTACAGAGTTTCGACGCTTGGAAGCGGAACGGGGGTTGCACAGCTTTACTACTATAATACAAAAAAAATTGATGTCAGCAGCGGAACAGGAATGTCCATGGCACAGTATACCTTTATGAAGATAACGGTGGGGGTTATAGGCGTAATCTCGTTCATACTGCTGCTTATGTCGGGCAACCGTCAGCTCACAAAATATTGGATGTATATGCTTGCAGGTGCAATTCTTATCACGCTTGTATGTCTGTTTTTATTTATTATTACCGTTTCGAGAACCATTTCGGGCTGGTTGATAAAGCTTGGCTACAGGCTGGTAAAAGAGGGAAGTAAGCTGCATCCTAAGCTGGTTCAGGGAGAGTCTGCCGTCATAAATCTCCAAAACTGCGGACGCATGCTGTGGCAGGACAAGCGTCTGTTTTTCGAGGTTGTATTTTTAAACATATTTAAATTTATGTGCTGGTATTCCATTCCGGGAATTATACTCCGGGAACAGTATGACGTGGGAATATTTACCTGTCTTGCACTTATGGCAGTATGCAATATGGTGGGCTGTGTAATGCTTGCACCGTCAGGTGTGGGAACGCTTGAATTTGTCGTTGCGATATTTTTTGGCACCATAATACCAGAAGGCGATGTCATTGCCGCCACGTTGGTGTTATACAGATTTTTTACATGGATTGTCCCATTTATCATAGGCATTGTGCCAGCATTGTTCCTGAAAAAAACGGAGTAGGCTGTCAATAAAACAGCCTTGTCTCGTCTATTATGTTATATACCCCATCGGTATAATCCACGATGATAACATTACAGTTTTCCTGAAGACCGCCTGACCAGAAATATTCAACGGAGTGCTTTTTGATGTAGCTCATAATTGCCTTGTTTAATGCACCGTGGGCTACAATCATTACCCGTTCACACTTCTTTTCCAATGGCTCTATCACCTCAGACATAAATTGTCCCGCACGTTCAATCAGATGCTCCAGCGTTTCACCGTCATCGGCTGCCTGATACAAATGGGGCTTTTTGAAAAAATATTGAAAGGTGAGGCTGTCATCCTTTAAAAGCTCTGAGAAACTCTCGCCCTCAAAATGACCGAAAGAAAGCTCTTTGATTCGGTCATCGGTTCTAATCTCAATATCTCTGTCACCCCGTATCAGGGTTGCAGTCTCGTATGCCCGCTTCAGGGGGCTTGAGTAAATGATGTCTATGGTTGTGTCTGCAAGTGCCTGTCCTGTTTTTATCGCCAACTCCCTGCCATTATCATTTAAGCTGATATCCGTGCTGCCCTGAAGCCGTTTGCCCTGATTCCATAATGTCTGACCATGGCGTACAATATATAATTCCATGCTAAGTCCTTTCTATTAGATATTTTCTATCTGCCAGTCGATAGGTTCCATACCGTTTTCCTCAAAAAATGCATTTGCACGGCTAAAGTGTTTGCATCCGAAAAATCCCCGGTAAGCGGAAAGAGGAGATGGGTGCGGAGCCTTAAGTATCAGATGCTTTGGGTTGGTAAGCATCTCCGCCTTTTTTTGTGCAAAGCTTCCCCACAAAAGAAAAACGATAGGTCTGTCCTGTGCGTTTACAATTCGGATTGCGGCATCCGTAAACTGCTCCCATCCCTTTCCCTGATGGGAAGCTGCCTGATGTGCACGTACCGTGAGAACGGCATTTAACATAAGAACACCTTGGCTTGCCCACTTCACCAGGTAACCGTTATTCGGAACATAGCAGCCCAAATCAGTTTCAAGCTCCTTATAAATGTTTACAAGGGATGGAGGAATGTCAATGCCGGGTTTTACGGAAAAACAAAGTCCGTGTGCCTGTCCGAACTCATGATATGGGTCTTGTCCGATAATCACGCACTTTACATCCTTAAGCGGTGTCAAATGAAAAGCATTGAAGATATCGTCTCCTGGTGGAAAAATTTGGTGGGAGGCATATTCCGAGCCTATAAAATCAAATAGTTTTTTGTAATATTCTTTTTTGTATTCCGGTGACAGGGCTGGTGCCCAATCATTTGAAATGGGTGGCATATTTTCTCCTCCGTTTTAGTGATATGTTTTTGTGTACTGTCTGTTGTCAAAATCAACGACATTTTCAATTAAAAATCTATCGTATAGATTAACATATTTTTTGTTGACACTCAATAAAAATTATGTTAGAGTAATTCATACATAGCAAAAAGCGATGAAGAGGAATAGTAGGATTTTGTGAGATTACAGAGAGCTGTCGGCTGGTGTGAGACAGTATTTAGCAAATTTTGAACTCGCCTCGGAGCTGCCGGTTGAACGGTGTGCAGCACCAGTAGACTTGGACGGAGCCTGACCGTTATAGCAGGAGGATATATGACTTTATGGTTTGTATCTGTTTGAGTGCATACATTATGTATGAAGTAGAGTGGTACCGCGTGAAAACTTGCGTCTCTGTGTTTAGGGATGTAGGTTTATTTTTTTGCTTTGGACTTTCATATAATTTAAAAACAGGAGGTAGTAAACATGAAAAATTATCAACATTATAAGCGTGGATATTATATGCCGCCGGTAAAGAGCACAAGCTGGGTAGACAAGGAATATATTGATAAGGCACCTGCGTGGTGCAGCGTGGACCTGAGAGACGGAAATCAGGCATTGATTGTTCCTATGAGCCTTGATGAAAAGATAGAATTTTTTAAGGAGCTTGTACGTGTAGGCTTTAAGGAGATAGAGGTGGGCTTCCCTGCCGCATCTGATACGGAATATGCATTTTGCCGTGCATTGATTGAGGACAATCTGATTCCTGACGATGTCACCATACAGGTTTTGACACAGGCAAGAGAGCACATTATAAAAAAGACCTTTGAGGCTGTTCAGGGGGCGAAAAATGTGATTGTCCACCTGTACAATTCTACCTCGTATGCACAGAGAATTCAGGTGTTCAAAAAGTCCAAGGAGGAAATTTTAAAGATAGCGACTGACGGTGCAAAGCTTTTAAATGAGCTGGCGGATGCGTATGAGGTTTCGTATCAGTTTGAGTATTCACCGGAAAGCTTTACGGGAACAGAGATTGACTATGCACTGGAGGTTTGCAACGCAGTGATTGATGAGTGGAAGCCAACCCCTGACAGGAAGGTTATTATAAATCTTCCTGCAACGGTCGAAATGTCGCTGCCGCATGTTTATGCAAGCCAGATAGAATACATGAGCCAAAATCTCCATGACAGGGAAAATGTAGTTTTGTCCCTTCACCCACACAATGACAGGGGCTGCGGAGTTGCAGATGCGGAGCTTGGAATACTTGCAGGGGCTGACCGAATCGAGGGAACCTTATTTGGAAATGGTGAGAGAACGGGAAATGTGGATATTATCACACTTGCCATGAATATGTTTACCCATGGGGTTGACCCGATGCTGGATTTATCCGATATACCGAGAACAACGGAAATATATGAGAGGCTGACAAGAATGCATGTGTATGAGCGTTCACCATATACGGGCAAGCTGGTTTTTGCAGCATTTTCAGGTTCGCATCAGGATGCGATTGCAAAGGGAATGAAATACAGGGAGGACGACCCGCAGCAAATGTGGACAGTACCTTATCTTCCGCTTAATCCTGAAGATATTGGCAGAAAATATGATGGTGACGTTATCAGAATAAACAGCCAGTCCGGTAAGGGCGGCATCGGATACATTCTTGAACAAAAATATGGTTTGGATCTTCCGGCTAAAATGAGGGAGGATCTCGGATATACGGTTAAGGGAGTTTCTGACCACCAGCATAAGGAGCTTTCGCCGAAGGAGGTGCTCGATATATTCCAAAATGAATATGTCAACAAATCTGACCCGGTAGAGCTGTTGGAGTGCCATTACAAGCAGATAGATGGAATCGATGCAGAAATTACCATAGATGTAGGCCATGAAAAGAAGGTTTATCACGGACATGGAAATGGCAGGTTAGATGCGGTAAGCAGTGCCATTATGAAGCATTTTAACATTACATTTTCCCTTGTGGCATACGAGGAGCACGCACTCCAGATAGGCTCAAACTCTCAGGCGTGTGCCTATGTGGGAATAGAAGTTGATGGAATTGATGGTATTGTGTGGGGTGCAGGAATAAAGACCGATATTGTAGATGCATCTGCCTTTGCACTTATCAGTGCATTAAATAGAACGGGATTAATGCAAAAGTAGAGCGGCTAGGGTGTTGTAAAAAAACATGAAATGTGTTAAAATAAAGCTTAAGTTTGTAGAACGTGATGAGGAGGTTGCTTTATGCTTTTTATTAAGTCAGAAGACTTGAAATATGGTATGCGTTTAGCAAAGCCAATATACAATAGAGAGGGTACATTGCTTTATGAGCGAAATACCAGACTTACTATGAAGGGTATAGAGAGCGTGAAGAATTTTGGACTTCTCGGGCTTTATATTCTTGAGCCGGCAGAGCCGGTTCCACCTATGTCGGATGAGGACCTGGACTTTGAAAAGTTCCAGACTATGGCAGTGTTCAGTATCAGGGATGAGCTGGATAACGTAATTGCAGGCAGAACACCGAAAAGCTTACAAAGGCTTGCTGAGGCAATTATTATTAACTACGGAAGGCTGGACCATAAGATTACATTTAACCAAAATCTCAGAAGTACGACGGATTATGTATATAAGCATGTGATTAACACTGCAATACTTTGTGCGTTGATTTCGGCACATGCACATGTTACGGCAAGCGAGCAGATGGAGGTTGTCATGGCGGCACTTCTGCATGACACGGGCAAGCTTCTGCTTCCAAGTAAAATACGGGATAAATACGATGACTACGATGTAAATGATTTGGTTGTCGTAAGGAAATTCCAAAGTGACAGTCTTTCGTTTATACGTCCGGAGCTTGGACTTGATAACGGTGTGAGACGCGTTGTGGCACAGATACATAGGATGGAGTATGGAGACGGCAACGTTGAGGGCGGAAAGATACTCAAGAACACGAAAATACTGAAGGTTGCCAATCTTTTTGACACAATGACCTGTATGAAGCTGAACGGAGATTCCATGTCAGAGATTGCGGCAGTTAAGTATCTTCTTTTGAATAAAGATGAGTTTGACGAGGAAATCGTAGGAGCCCTTTTAAAGAGTATTAATATACTTACACCGGGAGTGTGCATTGAGCTTACCAACAAGGAAAAGGGGCTTGTAATTGCGGAAAATCCTGACAATATTTTAAGACCTATGGTGCTTGGCTTTACTACCAACAAGATTTATGACCTGAGCAACAATGGTGTTTATAGAAGATATCAGATTGTTGATATTATGAAGACGATGGATAACCGTATAAAGGTTGATCAGGAAACACTTGATGAATACATGAACAGGCGATAATTGCAATGCAATTATCGCTTTAACTTAGTTTAGTGGAGAACACATATGGCGGAAAATGTATTTAATGAGAAAAAAGATTATTTGATAGGTGCAAGAGACGAGGTTGTTAAGCGTGACAATATGGCTGCCGAGCTTGAGAAGCTTAAGACACAGCAAAAGAAAATAACAAAGAGTATCGCATCAGAGGAAAAGTCCATAGCGGATGAGATTGCTGCCACACTGAAAAAGAGAAAGCAGGAGATATCCAACAGCTACGATGAGAGGCTGGATGACAATCGGGCAAGAAAGAAAAAAGTCTCAACAAAGCGTGACAAGAAAAAGAACCAGAGAATCAATGAACGTATTGAGGACGAGACAAAGGACATACGAAAAAATACCCGTGAGCTTGAAGTAGAAATGAAGACGCTGTTTAAAAAGAATAAGGTGCCGTCATTTTGTGCTACAAAGCTTTATTTCATCATGTTTATGCCGCGGGGCATCGCAGAAATTTTTGCTATGCTGTTATGCTGTATTATTTATTTTGCAGGTCTTCCGGCTGCGGTTACATTTATAATCAAGGAGCTTGTACTCAGTGAAAAAAAGGATATCAACATGGCGTTTTGGTGCGTGCTGATAGTGGCTGTACTGGTTGTTCTTCAGCTTGTGATTTATTTTGTTACCTACAACGCTACGAAGATAAAGCACGGCGACGTTTTAATGCAGGGGCGTAGCATAAGGGATAAAATAAAGGCAAATAAAAGACAGGCAGACGCCATAAAAAATTCAATCAGTAAGGATAAGGATGAAAGTGCCTATAAGCTGGATGTGTACGATGAAAAGCTTGCCAACTTAGACGAGGAAGCAGATGCGATTGGTGCCGAAAAGCAGCAGGCACTTAAGGCATTTGAGGAAGATACAAAGCAACTTATCATAGATGATATAAATGGAAGACGCCTCCAGTCGGTTGAGAACATGAAGGCGGAAAAGAAATCAATCGAAGCAAATATTACAAAGCTTGAAAAAATGTATTCGGATAAGGTGTTACAGATTACGAACCAATATGCGTCATTTATTGGCGAGGAGCTTTGCAGGGAGGACAAGCTTAGTGATATTATTGCCATTATGGAGGAAGAACAGGCGGAGACAGTATCAGAGGCAATCAATCTCTACAAGGGCCAAAAGTCGTCCAAATAATCAATGGCATATTTCAGTGCATCAGCAATACAGTTTGCCAACTGAACAACAGTATATAATCTGGTGCTTTGCAAAAGCCCCGGACTTTGACCTGATACATTAACGATACCGGTAATAGACACATCGCCTATTGCCGGTAATCTTTTGTTTACACCCTTTCCCGGTAAAATAGGCTCATTGCTGACTGTAATATATCCGACATGTGATGTAAGACCGAGTGAGGCATCAACTGCGATGATAAACGGATTTTCCACCCCGGTTCTTATGGAGCAGATGGTTTCCCTTATATTTAAAGCGTGTACGGGTGTCTGAAGACAACCCATTACCGTGAAACGGCTGTCATAATTAATCAGTTGTTCACCGACTAAAGGACCCAGGCAGTCTCCGGTTGCCCGGTCGGTTCCGATGCAGAGAATGATAGGCGTATAATTTATTAAGTCCTCCTTCGGCAACAGACTGAAAATAAATTTTCCAAGCTCTTCGTAGGAGTAGCTGTTCATAGTATCAAAGTATTCTATTGTTGATTTTTTTGAAACAATATCGTTCATAGTGTCCCCTGAATTCGGATAAAAAATATATTAGGCTTGTTAATAGCTTATGCAGGTATTCTTAACAAGTTGTAATATATTTAAACTTTCTTTTGAAAATGTTTTGCATAACATGTCGATGTGGGAATGAAAATAAAAAAACATGCGATAAAAATGCTAAACCACACGACAGATTTTGACCGATATGTTATAGCATGACATGCTATCCTTTTGATACATTATGTAGTTTTGTGAAAGAGGTGGAAAAGCATGATAGAAATAATCTATGACAAGTCAAAAGAAAATACTGATACATCACCTTCTGAAAATGATAAAAATGAGGAAAGTACAGATTCAAGTGTAATTGATTCCGTCAAGCTTCCAAAAAACATCAGACAAATTGGCAACTCGTCGGGCAATAAGAGAATTTACATAGAAGATTACGTTGTGACATACTTAAACTATATTGGAAGACCGGGAAGCACGCTGGCAAGAGGTGCTATTCTTTTGGGAGAGACAAAACGTTCTGAAATCGGTGACATCATATTTATAAGCGGTGCCGTTGATGCCCAAAATATAGAATTTGACATGGACGAAAGTGAATTTAACCAAGAGGTGTGGTCTAAAATTTATGAGGATATAAAAGAAAATTTTCCAGACCTTTCTGTTGTGGGATGGTTCTTGTCAAGGATGGGATTTTCGACTGCTGTAAATGATAAAATAGAAAAAATACATGTGGAAAATTTTCCAGGTAGAAATAAAGTTTTGTATATAACAGATTCGTTGGAATGTGAAGATGCATTTTATATGTATGAAAAGGGACAACTTGTAAAGCAGAGAGGATACTTTATCTATTATTCCCAAAATGAAAATATGCAAAATTACATTATAAAGAAAAAAGGCGTTATGTCGGAGGAGACCGATACGGAAATTCACCGGAAGGATGAGGAACTGATTAAGCAGTACAGGGAGAAAAATCCGCGGTCTAAAAATACCAGCAACGTAAGTCTGATATATGTGGCAAGCTCCTTTGTGGTGCTTGTAATGCTTGCCATGGGAATAACCGTTATCAGCAATTATGACAAAATGAAGGACATGGAAATATCAATCAACAGACTGGAACTTACGGCGGAGGACAAGCAAAATGATACGGTGGAGGCTATTGCAACCGAGGAAATAAGACCGAATACTGACACGGATGCTGCTTCAACTGAGGATAAGGCGGATGACGAGGATGCAACAAAAAATGATGCATCAAAACAGGAGCAGACCACAAACCTTGTGATAACAACGGAACAGACACTTCCTGCCATGACAGGCGGCAATCCGACCTATTACATTGTTAAGGAGGGGGACACGTTGTCATCCATAGCATATAAGGCATATGGGTCTGTTGTTTACATGAAGGATATAGCTGAGGCAAATAAAATGGATTTGGAGGATAAAATATATGAGGGAGATGAAATATTACTTCCGGCAATTGACGCAAGGTAGGATTTAGTTGTATACTTAAAAAGTTAGATTAAAACACGGAAAAAAGAATAGGAAGAAAAGAATGGGAAGAAACGTAAGGAACAATTTGGATAATCAGCCCGATAATGTGGTCCGCGTGCGGGGCTCTAAAGAAGTGGCTGAGGCAAATAGAGAGATTGCAAATAACGTAAGAAGACAAAAGAGAAATTTATTTTTTGTGTTATTAATCATTGTTATTATTGCTGCTGTTGTCATTATTTTAATGTTAAACAAGGAATATAGCGGTTACAAGGTTGAAAGCAGGAATGACACAAGCTATGAAAATACGGCAGCCTATGTTCAATTTTGTGGGAATTTGCTCAAGTATACGCCGGATGGAGTATCATACATAAATGCCAACGGTGATACGGTATGGACTGCAGGTGTTGATATGAAAATGCCTATTGCAGCCACAAGTGGAAGCTATGCCGTAGTTGCAGATATGAGTGGCAATGAGCTGTATATTTTTAATGAGGAGGGACAGGTGAGCAATCTCACCATGCCGTATACCATATGCGATGTGGATGTTGCAAGCCAAGGGGCTTTTGCTGTTGTGCTGGAAAGCGACACGACAAACTACATTAATTTATATGACAAGAATGGCGAAAGCGTCTACACCATGAAAACGACGATTAGTAAAAGTGGTTATCCGTTAGATATAGCAATATCCGATGACGGACAAAAGCTGTTTTCCAGCTATATAAATGTTGGCGGAAGTACCGTGCAAAACAATCTTGCAGCCTATAACTTTGGTGATGTAGGACAAAATGCCAATGCCGATAGAATGGTGGGCGGTTATAAGTTTGAAAATGAGGTTATACCTAAGGTGGAGTTTATAGATAATGATACCGTAGTTGCATTTGGAACAAACACCATTACCATTTATTCAATGAGAGAAAAACCAAGTGAAAGGGCAAAGATAGAGCTGGACGCAGAGATAAGGAGCATATTTTATAATAAGGATTATATCGGTATTATTCAGGATGCTGAACCGAGGGATGGAGAAAAGCAGTACAAGCTTACAACCTATGACCTTAAGGGAAATAAAAAGTTTGGAAAAAACATAGGCTTTGGTTACGATAATATTTATGCGGCAGACAAAGAAATTATTATAAGCGGAGGCTCGAACTGTCTGATTGTAAGGACGAACGGCAGAGTCAAGTTTGAGGGCGGTCTGTCAGGAAAAGTAGTCGGAGTGGTTCCGAGCGGAAAAAGAAATGAGTATGTGGTTGTGTATGACAATGCAACTGAAATTATAAAGCTCAAATCAGAATCAAATGATGAGCCGGAAGACAAAGAGACTGTCAATAAAAAGGACAGTGGGGAATAAATATGAATGTTTTAACAGTTGTAGTTTTAATTATTTTTTTGCTGTGCATGATGATAGGATATAAGCATGGGCTGTTTAGAACGATTATAAAGCTTGTGTTTACAGGCTTGTCGTTGCTCTTGTCTTATTTTCTAGCACCTGCTGTAAGTAACATGATTATAACACATACAAGCATAGATGATTATTTTAATCAGAAAATATACAATGTTATTGAAAATACGGTAAGAGAAAATGTGGAACAGACGCTGGATAACAGTTTAAGCATATCCGACGAAAGGGCAGTGGACGAGCTTACATCCATTGCCATGAATACCGACCCGTCAAAAAGCTATCAGATTGATATAATAAATGAAATGGATGTCCCTGATTTTATCAAAACTGCTTTACTGGATAACAATCATGGGCAGGCACGCATTGATTTCGGTGTAAATACATTTTACGAATATGTATCCGTATACGTTTCATACATGATAGTAAATGCACTTGCTTTTACAGTTACATTTGTACTTATCATGCTTTTGTTTGGAATTATAAATCTTGTCCTGGCACTTGCAGTACGGCTTCCGATTGTAAATGGTATCAATCGGTTTGGCGGGCTTTTGTTCGGTGTTCTTGAAGCACTTTTGATAGTGTGGATTTTGTTTGTCGCAATCGCGATTTTTTCCGACACACAGGTGGGAGTATGGGCATACAGACAAATAGAAAACAGCAAAATTCTTACATTAATATACGATAAAAATATATTTATGAATGTGATAACTGACCTGTCAAAAATATTATAAATTATTTTCGAAAAAGGTGTTGACATTCAAAAATCACTATGCTATTATCTAATAGCTGTCGCAAAGACAGAGAAAAAAAAGGCAAAAAAGTGAATACAAGGGATTTATTTTTTTGACCCAAAAAGAACCATTGAAAACTTAATAACATGTCAACCCTGAAAATTCTTTGAGAGAATTTGAAGGAAAAAAACCTTTAAACATTAAAGCTTAAAAAGCAGCGGGACGGGGAACCGGAACGCGGCGGAAAAAGCAACGAATGGAAACACGGTAAATTATAAGCTGACGTTTATAAGAGAGCCAAAAACTAATTATGAGAGTTTGATCCTGGCTCAGGATGAACGCTGGCGGCGTGCTTAACACATGCAAGTCGAACGAAGGCCTTAGGAGTGCTTGCACTCGGAAGGCTTTAGTGGCGGACGGGTGAGTAACGCGTGGGCAACCTGCCCCACACAGGGGGATAACAGCCGGAAACGGCTGCTAATACCGCATAAGCGCACGGTACCGCATGGTACAGTGTGAAAAACTCCGGTGGTGTGGGATGGACCCGCGTCTGATTAGCCAGTTGGCAGGGTAACGGCCTACCAAAGCGACGATCAGTAGCCGGCCTGAGAGGGTGAACGGCCACATTGGGACTGAGACACGGCCCAAACTCCTACGGGAGGCAGCAGTGGGGAATATTGCACAATGGGGGAAACCCTGATGCAGCGACGCCGCGTGAGTGAAGAAGTATTTCGGTATGTAAAGCTC
>JAMPBO010000015.1 GCA_023666705.1 Bacteroides sp. | reverse complement strand
CGTATTTCATCAATCACAACAGTAAACTCAAGCGAATCATCCTTAATATTCTTCAAGAAATATTTCCATCGTTTCAGCATATCCTCATCTTCGGCAAGCAAAGCAATCCGTTTGAAGCTATCCTTATCATAGGGTGTTCCACGCTGCTGCAAGGTTTCAAAAATTGCTGTCTGCAATTTCGCTCCATCGAAGTCAAAAGTCCTTGCAAGATAATAGATGTCGTAAAAATCTTTCATTCTACTTGTCAGCTCAAATCGTTGAAGAATTGCATCGAATTTTTCTGCGATAGTGCTTTCGAGAGTGTAAGTTTTGATAATAGGAGCTTCGAAATCAGGAAGCTGTGTGTTAATTGCCCGTTCCTCGGCACAAGGCACAATGACATCACCCATACCTATATCCACATTAAAGGGGACACGGACATTTTTTATCTGAGTAATAATTTGCACACTAATACCGTGATATTTTCTCTGCGGTGAAAGTTCCTCAAAGCCTTTAGCAGTCATAGAAATATAATCATTGCCTGTAGATGTATGGATAATCTTCTCTATAAGTACCTTTACATCTTCAATCGAATTAGAAGCCGCCCGAAGAAGAAAGTCCACATCAATTGTAACTCGGCTCTCGAAATTGGTAAGGGTGTAAATAAACAGACCGCCTTTGAGAATGAGGTTATCCTTATATCCGGATTTTGAAAGTTTACGCAGGAATTCCTCCTGCACGAAAAGTTGTAAGCATTGCTGATAACTGATACCAGACGCCTTTGCTTTGTTTTTGAGCTTCGCAAGAACAGAAGCTGCCTTATCTGCCATTACAACCACACTCCAATCAATTCTTTCACTCTCTTTTGCACCCGTAGCACTTTGGCATACTTCATTAGATTGGGGATATTTTTCTTCGGGTCTTTTACATACCCTTGTATTGCTTTATTAAAAATTTCTTTATCCATCTTATTCATATTTCGTAGCACATCACAAATGGTACGGTCTCGGTCATAAATACGGACATCAATAGAATCAAATTTTCCTCGGGTTTCTCCAAGTGTAACCAATACAGGCTCAACACGGTATGCCTTAATAAATGGATAATCAATTTTAGTACGCAATTTTGAAACATTTTTATCAATTGCAAAATTCCACTCAGAAGGATTCCGGTCGCTGTATCTGTAGTAAAAAAGAGCTGTTTCCATACAAAGGACTGCATCGGGGAACAGACGGTTGATAATTACAATTTCGCTTTCTCCAAAGTCCTCAATCCAATGATAGTAGCCTCGCCTTACTCTTTCAATCAGACCTTCATCTAAAAGTAATTTTATATCTGCGTAATATAGCTTTGAAGCTGTTAGTTCAGCGGTAGTCATAATATAATTGTGCTGGCTAAACAGCTTTCTAAAAATTTCCATGTCATTTTTCTGAAGCATTTTTACACCTCTACTTAACTGACCTAATTTCTTATCATCAATAGGGTACTTTACTATATTATATCTGCTTTTCTACTCAAAGTCAACAATAGTAAACTGAACACTTTTGAATCTGAGAAGTGGGTAGTTAAATAGAAAACACTGAGTATACCTGACCATATAAAGCAAATGAAATGCACATTAAAAGCAAATACAGAAATGAGATTTTAGGCAGGAGGAGTGCGAGGTATGCCTATAATAGATTTTAGCAACAGTCTTTGGTAGACATCAGGAATGTCTATTAACAACATTTTTATGGAGGAAATCATAAAAATTGAGGATATTTCACAGCTGGTTGGAATTACGGAATATGAACGAATGAAAGTGCTTCGTGGGGAGTTTAAGAGCAGCTTGCCGATAGTTGAAGAAATAGAAAGCAAATTGTCTGAATAAATTTTTGAAACTAAAGGCACTTTTTTGTCGACTTAAATATAGAAACAGTCGGAAATATTGATATTTCAATTTAAACATTATGAAAAATTTTATTAGAAAGGGGCTATTATTATGAAAGTAGAAAAATCGTATTTAGACCACTGTTATGACGGCGTTCGTGTGGACGGAACCCTGCATAAGGCAGAGCAGACCGCCGAGCAGCGGCAAAAGAGCGAAGAAGCAATCGAACAAGCAGCCACAACAGCTGTAAGCATGAAAATTTCCAAGATGGGTTATACCTATGCGGGTCAGCTCCCGGTGGATGACAGCCATGAGGTTTATCTGGCGAGACGTCAGATGCGTCAGGGGATTGATGTTTCCACACGTATCAATGGCGAATTTGTAGGTATATTGGCAGAGAATTATAAGAGTATGGCGGACAATATCAAGGAAAATTATACTGGAGAGGAATTTGACAGGCAGATGGGTATTTTGGATAAGGCGTATAAGGAGGCAAGTGAAGACCTGGCACATGAGTATACACGTCAGATGCGTATATTGTCCGGTGATATTGTTATAATGCCTAGTACGGTACCAGAGTATTCAACAGCAGCAGAAGCAGAGGCACACCGAAGGGAATTTGATGCAGCATTGGATGCCAGAAAGCAGGTCATCAGTGAGGAAAAGGGCGAGCAGATGAGCAATGATGTGTTAAAATATCTTGAGGTTGCGAAAATCTCCGTTATGGACAAAGGACTTTTTGATTGGCAGAATCTGAAGGATGTAAAGACGGATGTACTTAATTTTATGGATTTGCAGAAGATGGGAACATTTTTTGTTGACAAACAAAATCAGACAGATGTTTCGGGAGTATCAGACTTTGTCAGGGAGATTATTTCCGCTTATGCGAACCGATAATATATGGATTTAATATCTTATTATTCGGATTTAGCAATGGTTGTCAGGGCTAAGCGATAAGAGGAAGAAATTTAATGTTAAGTTTATTGTAAACATGAAATTTTTTCTGTATAATTAAGTCGTGGCAGGAGTAATCTATATTGTATTTCGTTACAGATTTTAAGAAACTGAGGTGATAAGGTGCATAGAAACTGGAAAGCTATGTGCCTTTTTTTATGTTGACAATCCAAAACCAATTTGATAAAATTTAATTGAATTAAATTAAAAGTGAGAAAACGCATTATTTCCGAATCCTAGTTGTGCAATACAGGCAATATCATAAGAAATGTGATTTTCCTATATTGTACAAAGGACTTTAACGAAAACAGAGTTTTGCTCATGGCTATCAAAAAAATTAATATGGAGGTAAAAAGTATGTCAATTTATGATTTTAGTGTGAAAGCACAGGATGGAACCGATGTTTCGCTTGCAGATTACAAGGGTAAGGTGCTGCTAGTTGTCAATACGGCAACAGGCTGCGGATTTACGCCACAATATGATGCCTTGCAGGATATTTATGATGAATATAAGGAACAGGGCTTAGAGATTCTTGATTTTCCATGCAATCAATTTGGGGAACAGGCACCCGGTGATGATGAAGAAATCCATTCCTTCTGTACAGGACGATATGGAATTACATTTCCTCAATTTGCAAAGATAGATGTAAACGGAGAGCATGCCATTCCGCTGTATCAGTGGCTTGTGGAAAATACAACCTTTGAGGGCTTCGGAAAAGGTCCGATGGCACTTATGATGAACGGTGTTGCAAAAAAGATGGACAAGGATTACAAAAACAATGGTAAGATAAAGTGGAATTTTACAAAATTTTTGATTGACCGTGAGGGAAATATTGTTGCCCGTTTTGAGCCTACAGACATGAAAAGCTTAGAAGAAAAAATAAAGGAGTGCCTATAATGAGATACGAATATAAAACAAGTAACACCTGCTCACAGCTTATCTGCTTTGACATTAACGGAAATGTCATTTCAAATATTGAATTTCAGGGAGGCTGTAACGGTAATTTGAAGGCGATATCCAAATTGCTTGAAGGAAGTACGGTGGAGGATATTGAAGAAAAACTTTTGGGAAATACATGCGGCAGACGTCCGACATCCTGTGCAGACCAGCTTGCACTTGCCGTTAGGGAGGCGTATAATCAATTACAGCAATCGTGAGATGACAGTTATAAGCGTTGAGGAAAGGATTATAACAGTAAATGGATAATCAATATGAAGGACTAAAGCTTGAAAATCAATTATGTTTCCCTCTGTATGCAGCTTCCCGTGAAGTGATTAAGCAGTATAGACCGTATTTAGATAAGCTTGGCATCACATACACGCAGTATATCGCCATGATGGTGTTGTGGGAGGAAAAAAAGATAAGTGCAAGGGAGCTTGGTAAAAAGCTGTTCCTTGATTCGGGGACACTGACACCTGTGATGAAAAGTCTTGAGACAAAAGGATATGTGAAACGCTACCGCAGCTTGGAGGATGAACGGGTGCTGATGGTTGAGATTACGGAAAATGGCGAAGCACTGAAGGAAAAAGTGAAGGATGTTCCCGAAAAGGTTGCAGGCTGCGTCAAGCTTGATACGCAGGAAGCCCTGCAGCTTTACACATTGCTCTATAAGGTGCTTGATACATTCTCAAAATAAGGGGCAGCACATACAGTAGTCTGTACTGCCCACAAGTACGATATGCCTTATTTATCTTTTATCATTGCATGGTGCTCCTGCAAGGAAGCAATTGCTCCGTCACCGTTTTTGTTCACGTAGTTAATTCCCTTTGCAGTTGCCCTTGCAGCGGCAGTTGTCGTCATATAAGGAACCTTTCCCTTGATTGCCGCTTTTCTGAGGTAGCTGTCATCATTTACACTGTCTTTGCCAACAGGGGAGTTGATGATAAGATCAATCTGTCCGTTTGTGATTGCATCTAATATGTTTGGACGTCCCTCGTAAAGCTTCTTGATTTTCTCAGCCTCTATGCCTGCCTCGGTAATAACCTCATAGGTATTTCCGGTGGCAAGAATTTTAAAGCCGTCATCCTTGAGATATTTGGCAATTTCTACAATCTCAGTCTTATCCTTACGGTTTACGGATAAAAGTGCGGTTCCACCAAGCGGAAGCGGAGATTGTGCTGCTTCCTGTGCCTTGTAGAAGGCTTCGCCATAGTAGGTGGAAAGTCCTAACACCTCACCTGTGGAACGCATTTCCGGTCCGAGAATCGGGTCAACCTCAGGGAACATATTAAATGGGAATACAGCTTCCTTTACACCGTAGTAAGGAATATCTTGTTCCTTAAGCTCAGGAACCGGTGAAGGACGACCTGTAATTTCCGAGGTAATAATATCCGTGGCGATAGGCACCATTCTCACGTTACATACCTTTGAAACAAGCGGTACGGTACGGGATGCACGAGGGTTCGCCTCAAGCACGTATACCTTTCCGTTTTCGATTGCATACTGCATGTTCATAAGTCCCTTGACATGCATTTCCTCTGCAATTTTTCTTGTGTATTCTTTTATGGTTTTCACATTTTCTTCCGTAATGTGCACGGAAGGAATAATACATGCCGAATCGCCGGAATGTACGCCTGCAAGCTCAATATGCTCCATAACCGCAGGAACAAATGCATGGGTTCCATCGCTGATTGCATCTGCTTCACACTCAAGGGCGTGATTTAAGAAACGGTCAATCAGAATTGGACGGTCAGGCGTAACGCCTACGGCCGCATTCATATATTCAGCCATGCTGTCATCATCGTACACAACCTCCATGCCGCGGCCACCGAGAACATAGGAAGGGCGGACCATGACAGGGTATCCGATTTTAGCTGCAATGGAAAGTGCCTCGTCAACTGTTGTAGCCATACCTGACTCAGGCATCGGGATTTCAAGCTTATCCATCATTTCCCTGAATAAATCCCTGTCCTCCGCAAGGTCAATAACGGAAGGAGAGGTGCCAAGAATTTTGACGCCATTTTTCTCAAGCTCAGCGGCAAGGTTCAGCGGCGTCTGACCGCCAAACTGGGCGATAACGCCAACAGGCTTCTCCTTATAGTAAATACTCAAAACATCCTCAAGCGTCAGCGGCTCGAAGTAAAGCTTGTCGGATGTATCATAGTCGGTTGAAACGGTTTCAGGGTTGCAGTTTACAATAATTGTCTCAAACCCAAGATTCTTTAATGCAAGTGCTGCATGAACACAGCAGTAATCAAATTCAATACCCTGACCGATACGGTTTGGACCGCCTCCAAGTATCATAACCTTTGGCTTGTCAGAATTTACAGGGTTTTTGTCAGGTGCATTGTAGGTTGAGTAGTAGTAAGCATTATCTTTTGTACCGCTTACATGTACGCCCTCCCATGCCTCAACAACACCAAGGTCGTTCCGCTTAAATCTGATTTCATCCTCAGGGATGTCAAGGAGCTGGCTTAAATATTTGTCGGAAAAACCGTCCTTTTTCGCCTTTGTAAGCATTTCATCAGAAGGAAGGCTGCCTTTACATGCAAGTAAAGCCTCCTCCTCATCGACAAGCTCCTTCATCTGCTCTATAAAATAATGCTTTACCTTTGTAAGCTCATATATCTCATCAATGGTGGCTCCTTTGCGGAGTGCCTCATACATTACGAAATGGCGTTCGCTGGAAGGTGTAATCAAAAGCTTTAAAAGCTCCTCCTTTGAGAGTGTATCAAAATTCTTTGCATGACCAAGACCATAACGTCCTGTCTCAAGGCTTCTGATTGCCTTTTGGAAGGCTTCTTTATAAGTCTTTCCGATACTCATAACCTCGCCTACGGCACGCATCTGGGTACCAAGCTTATCCTCAACACCCTTAAACTTTTCAAATGCCCAACGTGCAAATTTAATAACAACATAATCCCCGTCAGGAACGTATTTGTCCAATGTTCCGTATTTTCCACATGGAATATCTGCAAGGGTAAGCCCACAGGCAAGCATGGCTGAAACAAATGCAATCGGAAAGCCTGTTGCCTTTGAAGCAAGTGCAGAAGAACGGGAGGTTCTCGGATTGATTTCGATAACGATAATTCTGCCGTTTTCAGGGTTGCGTGCAAACTGTACATTTGTACCGCCGACAACCTGTACGGAATCGACGATTCTGTACGCCTGCTTTTGAAGCTCCTTCTGGACGTCCTCGGAAATGGTAAGCATAGGAGCAGAGCAGAAGGAATCACCTGTGTGTACGCCGATAGGGTCAATGTTTTCAATGAAGCATACGGTAATCATATTTCCCTCGGAATCCCTGACTACCTCAAGCTCAAGCTCCTCCCAGCCAAGGACGGATTCCTCAACGAGAACCTGTCCGACAGGGCTTGCCTGAAGACCTCTTGCACATACAACCTTTAATTCCTCCTTGTTGTAGACAAGTCCGCCGCCTGTGCCGCCCATGGTGTAGGCAGGACGTAAAACTACAGGATAGCCAAGGCCATCGGCAATGGCAAGTGCCTCATCAACACTGTAGGCAACATCGCTTCTTGCCATATCAATATCAATTGCGTTCATGGATTTCTTAAATTCAATTCTGTCCTCGCCACGTTCAATGGCATCTATCTGAACGCCGATGACAGAAACACCGTATTTGTCAAGTATGCCCTTGGCAGCAAGCTCAGAACAAAGATTAAGTCCCGACTGTCCTCCCAGATTTGGAAGCACTGCATCAGGACGCTCCTTTGCAATAATCTGTTCAAGCCTCTTTGCGTTAAGCGGCTCAATATAAGTAACATCAGCCATTTCAGGGTCTGTCATAATCGTTGCAGGGTTGGAATTGACAAGTACAATTTCATAACCAAGCTTATGAAGTGCCTTGCATGCCTGTGTGCCTGAATAATCAAATTCACATGCCTGACCTATAATAATCGGTCCGGAGCCGATAATAAGAATTTTATTAATGTCTGTTCGCTTTGCCATATTTGTCCTCCTGGTATCATCTCAATCAAAAATTACATTCTCTATATTGTATAACAGAAAGACAAAAAGTGAAAGAGAATAATTGTAAATTTTTTACCTTTTTTTCTTTGGTGGGATATGCTATATTTTTCCTATCGAAAAGGAGTGTGTGGAGGGAAAAATGACGGAAAGAGAAAGAATGGTAAATGCAAAGCTTTATTGCTGTGATGATGAATTGGCACAATTAAACAAACGGTGCAGGGAGCTTATGCAAAAATTTAATCAGACAAGATATGGGCAGGGCGGTGACAGGATGAAGTATATCCGTGAGCTGTTTGCCCATGTAGGGGAGAAGGCATATATAGAGCCTGAGGTGTATTTTGACTATGGGTGCCATATATCCGTCGGTGATAACTTTTATGCAAATACGGGTCTTATTATACTGGACCAGTGCAGCGTGACCATAGGTGACAATGTATTTTTTGGACCAAGGGTAAATATATATTGTGCGGGTCACCCTATTGATGCAGGCGTAAGAAATAAAAATCTGGAGTACGGTAAGCCGGTCACGATTGGAAATGATGTGTGGGTAGGCGGAAATGTTGTATTTAATCCGGGTGTTACCGTTGGGGATGATGTGGTAATCGGAAGTGGTTCCGTTGTGACAAAGGATATACCGTCACATGTGATTGCGGCAGGGAATCCGTGCAGGGTCATCAGAAAAATAACGGATGAGGACAGAGTATACTGGGAGTCGCAGGAAGCGGAATACATGAAAAGCAAGGCGAACCATTATTAGTTTAAGAGGAGCATGGATAAGCATATGAAGGATATGACAAAATATATACAGGACAGTTTGTTTGAGCTTCAGGATGCGGCATACAAAAGCTTTCATTGCAGGCTGATGCCCACAGTTGAGGCGGATGCCGTAATCGGGGTGAGAACGCCTGAGCTTCGGAAGCTTGGAAAAAGGCTGTGGCAGGAATGTAAGCAGAAAGATGAAATGATACCGCAGGATATACAGTCTTTTATGGATAAGCTGCCGCACAAATATTATGAAGAAAATAACATTCATGCCGTATTCATAGAGCAGATAAAGGATTACGAGGTCTGTATTGATGCGTTGGAGCAGTTCCTGCCGTATGTGGATAATTGGGCAACCTGTGATATCATGTCACCGAAAATACTTGGCAGACATACCGATGAGCTTTTGGATAAGATTAAGGAGTGGATATGCCGCAGTGAAACCTATGTCGTAAGATTTGGCATCGGCTGTCTGATGAGATATTACCTGGATGAAAAATTCAAGCCTGAATATTTGGGGCTTGTCACCAGTGTCCAATCAGACGAGTATTATATCAACATGATGATTGCGTGGTATCTGGCGACAGCACTGGCAAAACAGTATCCGGATGCAGTTTTGGTGTTAGAGGATAGGCGGCTTGCTCCGTGGATTCATAATAAGGCAATTCAAAAGGCGGTGGAAAGCAACCGGATACCTGAGGAGACAAAGACATATTTGCGGACGCTTAAAATGAAGCAGTAGGGAGGAACAAAATGAAGTATGATGCAGTTGTGTTTGATATGGATGGGGTTATTTTTGACTCTGAGAAAAAGGTTGTGGAGTGCTGGCAGGTAGTGGCACAAAAATATGACATAGAAGAAATTGAGAAAGCGTGCAGTGACTGTCTTGGTTTAAACAGAGTGGCGACGAAAGAATATTTTCTTCGTAAATATGGGGAGAATTTCCCCTATGATGAATATAAAACGGAAATGTCCAATCTATTCCATGAACGGTATGGAAATGGAAAAATTCCCTTAAAGCAGGGCTCAAGGGAGATTTTGGGCAGCCTCAAAAAAAGTGGAAAAAGGGTTGCACTTGCAACGTCAACAAGAACGGAAATTGTCGTGGAGGAACTGAAAGCAGCCGGACTTTATGATTTTTTTGATGCGATTGTATGCGGTGATATGGTTGAAAAAAGCAAGCCTGCACCGGATATATTTTTGAAAGCGTGCCAGTGCCTTGATATCAAGCCATGTGATTCATTTGCCATTGAGGATTCTTACAATGGCGTGCGTTCGGCACATGGTGCTGGAATCAGGACAATTATGGTGCCTGACCTCGCACCTGTCAATGATGAAATGCGTGATATTGCAGAGACTGTGCTGGAAAGCCTTTTTGATGTCATGGATTATCTTGGGCTAAAATAACAGGCTATCCACAAGCTGTTTGCCCGGAAAACTGACATGCAGGAAAAGCGGAATATCAGTTTTATCCTTGACACATGAAGAACTTTGCGTAATAATTGATTTTGTTTTAAATAAATTTGGAGGAAGCATTAAAATGAATGATAAAAAAATACCATATAAAATTTATCTTGAGGAAAGTGAAATACCAAAGCAGTGGTATAACGTGCGTGCGGATATGAAAAATAAACCGGCACCGCTGCTGAATCCGGGCACGCATCAGCCGCTGAAGCCTGAGGAGCTTGCACCGATATTTTGTGAGGAGCTTGTTGCACAGGAATTAAATGATACGGATGCATATATTGATATACCGCAGGAAATTCAGGAATATTACAAAACGTACCGTCCATCACCGACCATGAGGGCATATCACCTGGAACAGGCACTTGGAACGCCTGCAAAAATTTACTACAAGTTTGAGGGAAATAACACAAGCGGAAGCCACAAGCTTAACTCTGCAATTGCTCAGGCATACTATGCAAAAAAGCAGGGGCTTAAGGGTGTTACAACTGAGACGGGAGCAGGTCAGTGGGGCACTGCACTTTCCATGGCATGTGCGTACTTTGACCTGGAATGTAAGGTATTTATGGTTAAGGTTTCCTATGAACAAAAGCCATTTCGGCGTGAGGTAATGAGAACCTACGGTGCAAGTGTTACGCCGTCACCATCCACGGATACACAGATTGGACGTAAAATACTAAAGCAGCATCCGGGAACAACGGGAAGCCTTGGTTGTGCCATTTCAGAGGCGGTTGAGGTGGCAACTACGACGGAAGGGTATCGTTATGTCCTTGGAAGCGTGTTAAATCAGGTATTGCTTCATCAGTCAGTGATAGGGCTTGAGGCAAAGACTGCCCTTGATAAATATAATGTAAAGCCTGATATTATTATCGGTTGTGCAGGCGGCGGCTCCAATCTGGGTGGACTGATTGCACCATTTATGGGAGAAAAGCTGAGAGGCGAGAAAGATTATAGGTTTATTGCAGTGGAGCCTGCATCCTGTCCTTCCTTTACGAGAGGTGTATTTGCGTATGATTTTTGCGATACGGGTATGGTTTGTCCGCTTGCGAAAATGTATACGCTGGGAAGTGGATTTATACCGTCGGCAAATCATGCAGGCGGACTTAGATATCATGGTATGAGCACCACGCTTTCACAGCTTTACCATGACGGATATATGGAGGCGGTTGCCGTTGAGCAAAGATCTGTGTTTGAGGCTGCAGAAATGTTTGCAAGAACCGAGGGAATTCTTCCTGCACCGGAAAGCAGCCACGCCATAAGAGTAGCCATTGATGAGGCACTAAAGTGCAAGGAGACAGGAGAGGAAAAAACAATTTTGTTCGGACTTACGGGAACAGGATACTTTGATATGGTTGCATATGAAAAATTCCATGACGGGGAAATGACAGATTACATTCCTACGGACGATGATTTAAAACCGGGCTTTGAGGGAATACCTAAAATAGAGTTATAAATTTTGGATTTGTGTAATTGTGGAGCTTGATATGAATTACGATGAAATCAAAGAAAGTGTTAAAAAATCAGGACTGATACCTACACTTGGCATGGAGATAACAAAGCTGGATGACGGATACTGCAGGGGTGAAATGCCACTGAACGAAAAGACATGCAATCCTTACGGAACCGTGCACGGAGGGTGCATATATGCCCTTGCAGATACCATAGGAGGAAGTGCGGCACTGACCAAAAGTGAAACGGTTGTTACGCTTGACAGCCACATGAACTTCCTGAAGGTAGCTCCAAACAGGGGAACCCTTATCGCTGAGGCAAGGGTAGTCAGACACGGAAATAAAGTTGCCGTCTATCATGTAGACGTCACAACATCAGAAGGAGTACAGGTTGCCGAGGCAACCTACTCCTTTTATGTGCTGAAATAAAAAGGGCTGTCGCAGTAAGGATTTAAGGTACACATGTGACAAGCCCTCTTTTATTTTGTATTTTTATAACCTATGCTATCTAAGCATATTAAGATATTTTGCTTTTCTATTACGACTTGTGGGGCACTTCCTTGAACTCGTACACAGCCATGTTGCCAACCGATATGTGTATTTTGAATTTGACAACAAGACCGTTTAGAATACCTACATTTGATATTTGCGATGGAACATGCTGCGTAGCGATGTCTGAGCGAAGCGAGTTTCGCTTAAGCAGCATGTAATCAAATATCGCAAATATCAAATGTGAGGTATTCTTGCGGTCTTAAAAGTTGCAATTCAAAATACACATATCGGTTGGCAACATAAGGCTGCGTACTCAAACAACAGTCCGTGCCCCACATAATAGAAAAGACAAAATATCAATATGCTAAAGATAGCCGGTAATTATAAAAATACAAAATAAAAAAGGGCTTGTCACGGGTAATTTTAGTATATCCTAAATCCTTACTGCGACAGCCCTTTTTTTCTACAGACTAAACATTTCCATGCTCTCGTCAATCTCGCTTGCTATTTGTTTTAATTCATCCGCTTTGGATGTAATGTTTGTAATAATACTGCCGATTTCTATCATGGATGCAAAGGTTTCTTCCGTGCTGGCGGCATTTTCTTCTGCAATCGCAGTCAGGCTCTGGACGGTGTCAACCACATTTACTCTTGCTGTATCCAGGTTCTTTGTTTTTTCTGAAATACGGTCCATGGATTTCAAGGATTCCTCAATTCCCATAATGACCTTTCGGAACCGTTCATTCATTTGCACCATATGTTCATTTTGTTTATTCATGATATCCTTTACGACATCCATAGTCTGTACAGCCTTATCCGAGTCACTGATTAAGTAGGAGATAATTTCTTCAATCTGCTGTGCCGAAGCATCCGACTGTTCTGCCAGCTGTTGAATCTGGGTTGCCACAACAGCAAAGCCTCTGCCTTGTTCACCTGCCCGTGCTGCTTCGATGGATGCATTTAAGGATAACAGGTTTGTCTCGGATGCAATTGCCGTAATCAGGCTGGTTGCATCCTTAATCTTTTGGGCAGATTCATTTGTCATATTTGTCTGCTCATAAATTACCTGAATGGATTCGGTTGCCTGTCCATTAATATCTTTAAGCTCATGTAAGGTATCAAATGCCTCCTGTCCTAAGGTCTGCATTGTCTGGGTATTTTTGTACATTGCCTCAACCTCTTTGGCGGTTTCTTCGACCATGTCACCCATATAAATTACATTATCGGTAGCAGTCTGCGTCTCCTTTGCCTGATTGGTAGCACCCTGTGCGACCTCCTCAACGGCTTTCTCCACTTGTGACACCGCAGTTGTTGCTTCTGACGTCTTTTCTGTCAGGTACTCCGATGAAGTGTTCAGGGAATCACTTTGCTCCTTCATCGTCTGAATGATTGCTGTCTGGCTATCCTTCAGCTTTGCAATTGCACGGGTAATCTGACCAATCTCGTCCGGTCTTTGGACTACAGTTTCATCCAATTCAATGTTTAACTGTCCTTCTGCTACCAAATCCAATGCTTCAGAGCCTTTGTGCAGTGCACGGACCAGCTTTGTGATTTCCAGAATCAGAAGAACGACACAAATAATGCTCATTACTGCAATGATACCGATTATGGTTGAGATAATCTGCATAATCTGTGCTTTTGCATTCTTTTGCGGCATTCCGGCAAAAATCATACCTACGATTTCATCGCCTTCGTACAGAGGAACATAATAGCCGTAATATTTCTGACCTAAAATATCTACATCCGTTGAAAAATAATCCTCGCCCTTTTCCAGAACTGCTTTGATTACGGCTTCGCCTGCCTTTGTACCAAGCACGCGGCTGCCGTCCTCCTTACAAATGGATGTCATGTAACGAATATCCCCATAAAAAACCGTGATATCCATTTGGGTTGCATCCTTGATATGGTCTGCAATCTGATTGTTTTCCGTAATGTTTGTCTCACCCTTGTAGAGATTTCCGTTTTCGTCCACATGCAAGTCACCGTCATCCAGATATGTAATCGTATCCCGGGTGGAAACAGCAGCTCCCCGTAACCCATTTTTGATACTGGATGTTACCACATTGCTGATACGAAGGTTACTGACTACGATGGTAACCACACCTAACAGAAAAAGCGGTATGATTACCATGGTCAGAATTTTTGATTTCATCTTCATTTCCCCGTGTTCCTTTCATATAAAATTCTCTTGTGCTCACCCTAATTTTATAAATAACAATGTAACATATTTCTAAATATTTGTCTGTTGCTTTACATCTGGTAGAATAACAGGTTGTCCTTCAAATCTTCGGTCATTTCACCGCCTGCCTTTACGTATTTATCACATACTGCCTGATAGCGGCGTAGTGTCTTGGCGTTCTGGGTTTCATACTGCGTTATGGATGCGTGGTAAATCGGGTTTTCCTTAAGCTCGCTTCTGACTGCTTTTTCAAAAGGACAGTAGCGTACTAAAATGTCTCTTGCAATTTTGTTGAGACGGAAGCTTCCCTTCGATTCGTAGTTAATCCAGTTTGCATAATCGCCCACAAATACATCCTTGTAATTATTCTTCGCACGTGCAAGTGCGAGCTTGATTTTCTCCTTTGCATCAGGGGAAAGCTCGTTGTTCTTGCGGTAGAACTGGATGTAGGAGCAGTATTCTGCTGTCAGGGACTTGTCACGTATGTCGTTCCAATGCACACCCTGAAGCTTTCGGCACATTTCCCAACGGAACGCACCAAGTACATGTATCATTAACTCATTGACATCCGACATGGTAAAAATTGGGAACATGAATCTGCCCGGAGTGTCGCTCTTGACGCCTGAGGTTTCCTGCCACATGGTGCTCCGGCTTCCTGCATTAGGCATCAAAACAATATCTGGGAGAACCTCTTTCATTATCTTCTCACAGTTAATTCCCTTGTCAGGGTCAGAGAACATGATTTCCCTGTAAAATATGGAGAAGTCAACCTTTCGGATTGCATTTAATGAGTCCTCAAGCTTATCTGCAGTGACAAGCATTTTGTCAACGGAGTTCATCAGATCAGTCTCACACAAAATAGGGCAGAAGGTTGTGATTCGTCCGTAGGTCTGCTTATTCACGGAGGCGAACATGTTCTTAATTTCAAAGTCAACCATACGCTCCCTGTCATCCTTATAAGCGTCAAACTCCTCCTTTGTTATTTTGTGGCGTCTGTACATTTCTGCTACGTCTGTTATGTAGTCCATGTCAAATTCATTTTTGGAGGTATTCTTTTCCCCTCTGTAAATGCATTTCAACCACTCATAAATGGTGTAAATGTGTGTGGAGCGGCATATGTCAAGGTGAGCCGCCAAATCGTAGAGCTTCATGGCATTTTCTTCACCGACAAATGCAACATCCATAAAGCCGAAGTTCAAAAACATTTCAAGGACAGGCGTGAGTGTCTGCTCATTCTTTACGGCACGCATGAATACCTTGTGATAAACGTCATAGAATATGGTTGTTACATTTCGTCTTAAGGCATGAACCTCTTTGTCGGTAGAATACTTGTCAGGAAGCTTGAGATAAGCTTCAATCACCTCAATGGATTGATCCATCTCGGTATCGTTCAGACCTGCATAGGATAAAATATGCGTGAGGCAGTCCTCTGTCATAATGTCGATTTCCTTCCGCGTGCTGCTTTGTAATGCATTAGCTTCCGTCAGTGCTGCGGAGTAGTCATAGTTCTTAAATTCGTTAATGCGTCTTGTGAGAATATTGTTATTGTAAATATCAAGCTTTAGTGCCACATTTGCAATTAAGTCAAGGTCCTTTTTAATCGGCTCAATGTCGTACTTCTTTGCATAGGTCTTAATGGATAAGTCAAACAGGAGTGCAAAAAGGTCATTTCTTGTGTCACTGATTAAAATGTCCTTATTGTAGGCAAGATAGGAGTCCATCTCACCAATACCAAGTGCAAATCTCCGCATCTGGGCTGCTGTTTCCATAATGACGCCGACCGTGAGGCTGTCATCCTTGCCCATAAGCTGCAGATACTCCTGCATGTACTTTGTTGCAATGCTTGTGCTGTTGTTGATTTCCCATACCTCTGCTTTATGTCTCATTTCAAGGGAATTGAACAGATTTATTCTTGGAAACGGGCTTATTTCAATCTTATATTTTGCACATAAGGTTTTGTAGTCATCGAAAAGTGATTCTACGAACATGTGAAATTGGCGGGTTTTATTTGAAAGGTCAGAGTATAGCTTTAACATCTGATGCCTTTGCCAAATGGCAGTTCTCAAAAATACATTGCGGATTTTTTCCTGACGTGTAAGCAGATTTTTTAAATCTGTGTCATTTCTGCACACAAATGCAGCAAGTACGGCGTCCTCGCCCGCTATGTAATCACACAAAAACATATCCTTTTCCAGAATTCCGATAATTGCATTTTTTTCTAAAGTGATGGTTGAAGAACCGAGCTTTTGTATTACGGTTCCCTCCTGGATGAGGTACCAGTAAACGACCTTGTCATTTTTTTCGGCGATAACCTCATCGTGTTTAAATTTCATTATTTCCACAATAACACCTCCTTGGTGTATCTTCCTTTGTATAGTATAACAAAAAAAACTTGCTTTTCAATAGCAAAGTTTTTATAATTAATTAAAAGATTTCAAAAATTCAGTATAAGTTTTAAGGGCGTGACTGTTTCATAACCCAATATGCTAGGAGGGACACACATGGCAAGGGCAAAATATGATGTGAAGCTTGACTTAAATGAACAGACAATTCCTATCCTGGAGCAGATTTCTGATGGTATGCCGGGAGGTTTTTTTATTTATCATGCCGATGGTGATGGCGAGCTTATCTACCTTAATAAGTCAATGCTCCGTATTTTCGGGTGCGATACAAGAAAAGAATTTGAAGAACTGACAGGGAACACTTTCAAGGGACTTGTACATCCAGAAGATTACGAGAACGTCCAAAAGAGCATTGAGCTTCAAATAGAAAACAGCAGCTATGACTTGGATTATGTTGAATACCGTATCATACAAAAGGACGGAACGATACGTTGGCTTGAGGATTACGGTCATTTTGTACATACTGATGTCTATGGTGAGATATTTTATGTATTTGTCGAAGATGCAACGGAACGGCTTCAGCAGCGGATGGACAGACTGGAAAAATTAAATGACTATCTGTGGAACGCGTATACAAAGGAGCGGCAGTACAGAAAGGCCATTTTATCGGAGGCAGTCGCATTTTACGAAATTAATCTGACAAAGGATATTATTCTTACAAATTCCATTCATTTGGATGAGGAAAACAACGAGGATTTGATAAAGCTTATGGGTATGAAATCCTTCAAAAAATATTCCGAGTGTATCGTGTATCAGGGTAGGCATGTAGACAATGAGGAAGTGGATGCTTACTATCAGTTTTTTAACAGGGAACGGCTGATAAATTGTTATCAAAAGGGTGAGATGGAGCAGATTTATGATTGCTGGATGACGGATGCCCATGGCAGACGGAAGCTGGTGCGTTACGCTTATTTGCTGGGCGAAAATGAGCACACGGGTGACGTTACGGCTTTGGCGATTGCAAAGAATATGATGGAGCAGGTGGAACGGCAGCATTTACTTCGTTCGGCACTGCAGCAGGCAAAGGTTGCAAGTGTGGCAAGGGAAACTTTTTTGTCAAACATGTCCCACGATATCAGAACACCGTTAAATGCCATTATCGGTTATGCCGAACTGATTAAAAAGCATTTAAAGGACAGCGGCAGGGTGGAGGATTACATTGAAAAAATAGCCAATTCGGGACAACAGCTTCTTTCCATTGTAAATGAATCCCTTGAGGTGACAAGGATGGAATCAGGGGAGGTCAGCCTGACAAATGAAGCATTCGACATGGAGGAGCTTTTAGATGAGGTGACCAAAATACTGAGAAACCAGATTAAGGCGAAGAAGACAAAATTGGTGATAGACAAGTCGGGCTTAAAAAATAGCAATGTCATATCCGATTTTATGAGAATCAAAGAGGTGTTATACCAGCTTTTGGATAATGCAGTCAAGTATACTGACGTTGGCGGAAACGTGAAGCTTACAATTACGGAAAACGATATATACCTTAAGGGCTACAGGCAGTACCGGTTTGTCGTGGAGGATAACGGCTGTGGTATTTCGGAACGTTTTATAGACAAAATATATGAGCCGTTTGCAAGGGAAAACAACACTACGAAAAGTGGAGTATTAGGACCGGGACTTGGTCTTTCCCTTGTAAAAAATATTATAGATATGCTTGATGGAGATATAGAAATCAAGAGTAAGCGGGGTGAGGGAAGCTGTTTTACCGTTACCATGCTGTTAAGGCTTCAGGAGGAGCATGCAGTGGAGGAACAGACTGCCGAAAAGCAGGGCGGGGGACAAATGCCGCCATCGGATGAAATTTGTATCCTCTTGGCTGAGGATAACGAAATTAACCGTGAAATTGTGGAGGAGCTTCTTGGAGACAGCGGTTATACAGTTGAGTCGGCTGAAAATGGAAGCATCGTGCTGGAAAAATTAAAGAACTCCGCACCGGGTCATTTTTCCATGATACTGATGGATATACAGATGCCTGTGATGGACGGATATGAGACGACAAGACAAATCCGCAAGCTGGAAAATCAGGAGCTGGCACAAATTCCTATCGTGGCATTATCTGCAAATGCGTTTGCTGAAGATTTTCAGCGGTCACGCGAGGCAGGAATGAATGCACATGTGGCAAAGCCGCTCAATATGCAAAATTTGTTCGAGGTTATGGAAAGTGTTCTTATTTCAAATAAAATAAAAGGAAAATAGTTGAATGGATAAGAGAAGTAAGCTGTATAATCTTATGTATGCTTTTATGGCAATTGCATTGATTATCTTGATTGTCAATATGGCGGTTAAGTATGATGGGGTGTCGCCGACGGAGGAACTTTCGGATGGCACGGTTCTATTTGATGAGGGATGGACCCTTGAAAATGGGGAAGCGGCGGATTTGGCACATCTGAATGAAAACAGCGGTGTCGTAACAGGTAGGCAGTTTAGTATATATCATGTGCTGCCGCCAGAGCTTTCGGAGGGCATGTCATTATGTTTCCGGACAAAAAATATTTTTTATAAGGTATATGTGGATGGAACGCTCAGATATGAGCCTGAAATTCCGAAAAGCAGCGGTTACAATAAGTCATCGGGAAACAGACACAATTATGTGCCCCTTAGCGTTGAAGATGCAGGGAAAACTGTCCAGATTAAGATTACAACTGTCTATGATACTGCAAAGAGCCGTATTGACAGCATGTACATAGGAAACGATGGAGGAGTCGCTCTTACGTTCATAAAATCAAGGCTTGTGGGATTTGTTACAAGCATGTTTCTGCTCTTTATAGGACTTTTGCTCATGGTAGCAGATATACCGCTTAACATCCGCAGGGAAAAGAACCATGAGCTTATGTATTTGGGTTTTTGCTCCGTGAGCATAGCAGTATGGTGTCTGCTTGAGACAGGTCTGTTCCAGATATTTTACGGTGACAGCCGCTTGGTACAGACGGTGTCGTGCTGCACGCTGATGCTGGTTAATATTCCAATGGTGCTTTATTTTGACAAAGCATTCGGGCTTGGTTTCAAGCATGTAAAGGGAATTTTGTGCGTTCTCTCATTCCTTCAGTTTATGGTCTGCTTCGGACTCCACATGCTGCAAATTTATGATTTTCACGAGACGCTTGTTACAACCCATGTCATGCTGGTTATCTCGTCAGCAGTAATGCTTGCATCCATTATTAAGAGAAACAAAAAGGGAGAAAAGCGGGAATCAAAACTGATATTTAAAATATTCCGTTTTATCGGGCTTGGTGCAATTTTACTATCGGCAGGTATGGATATCGTAAGGTATTACGTGTTTGCATCTGACGACAATGCTCTTTGTGTCAGAATCGGACTTATTATATTTATGATATGCTTTGGCGGTTCAAGCTTAGAGAAAACCATAAATGTCGTGAAGCTTGGTGCACGTTCGGAAATGATAAGCCAGCTTGCCTATAAGGACGGACTTACGGGAGTGGGAAACAGAACCCTATTCAAGGAACGGCTTGCGGAGCTTGAGGAAAATAAAAATTACGTCAATGAAATCTTGTTTGTCATGTTTGACGTAAACGACCTGAAATACATAAATGACAAAATGGGACACACGGTAGGAGACGAGCTTATTATGAAGGGTGCAACCATAATTAATGAGTCTTTTTCCGGACTCGGTGGAACCTGCTACAGAGTGGGCGGCGATGAGTTTGTTGTCATCATAACGGGAAATATGCCTATGGCACAGTACAAGGAGGGCATGAAGCATTTTGAGTCTGCCATTGCGGAGCACAATGCAAATCCTGACAAAAAGTTCAGAATCAGTATTGCATCGGGCTTTGCCACATACAACGAATCCAGCAGGGAAAAAACAATGTCAGAAATATGGCATTTAGCAGATGCATTTATGTACAAAAATAAAAAGGACATGAAGACAAGAATGATTGAGGCAAATGAATATTATACAGGAAAGCTGTATGCATCATCAAGATAGCGGAATATGTAACAAAAGCTTATATGATGAATACAGTAACTGTAGGGAGGAAGCTTATGAAAGAAACTATGCTCGCACTTTGGATTCCGTTTATCGGCACGGCCTTAGGAGCATGTACGGTTCTTTTTATGAAGGATAATCTGAATATTAAGGTTCAAAAAGCTCTGTCGGGCTTTGCAGGCGGAATTATGATTGCTGCTTCGGTTTGGTCACTCCTGATTCCGGCTATCGAAATGTCAGAAGAAAATGGTATGAAAAAGCTGGCATTTGTACCTGCCGCTGTAGGATTTATGCTTGGAGTGCTGTTTATTTTACTTCTTGATATGGTTATACCACATTTACATGTAAATGAAGATAAGGCGGAGGGACCCAAAACGTCCCTTTCAAAATCTACCATGCTTATTTTTGCAGTCACCCTGCACAATATACCGGAGGGCATGGCTGTAGGAATTACGTTTGCGGGTGTTGCCGCCAGTGACAGTACCATTACGTTTATGGGTGCCATGGCACTTACAATCGGAATTGCCGTTCAGAATTTCCCTGAGGGTGCAATCGTTTCCATGCCGCTTTGTGCATCAGGCGTTGGAAAAGGAAAAGCACTGCTCTACGGCACACTCTCAGGAATCGTGGAGCCAATCGGTGCCTTGCTGACACTGTGGCTTTCCCACTATTTTATGGGCGTAATGCCGTATCTGCTTGCATTTGCAGCTGGTGCAATGATATATGTGGTGGTGGAGGAGCTGATACCTGAGTCCGCAGCAGGGGAACATTCAAACATAGGAACCATAGGCTTTGCCATCGGGTTCGTCATTATGATGATTTTGGATGTTGCACTGGGATGACAGATAAAATTACTTTGAGACACTTTCCAAAAAATGCTTTTTTATGGCAGCAAATGACTCATCGCTTAAATCATGTTCGACTCTGCATGCATCCTTGTATGCAGTGTCGTGCTCAACACCAATGGAAATAAAAAACTCTGCAAGGGTGTTGTGGCGTTCATAAATTTTGTTGGCAATTTCAGCACCCTTATCTGTAAGCGTCAAATGTCCGTTTCCGTCTACATTGATATATCCGTTTTGCTTTAAATTTTTTAGATAAACACTTACGCTTGGCTTGGAAATGCCAAGGTGGTGAACTACATCTATGGCACGTACATATTCTTTTGTCTGGCTGATGTGCAGGATTGCTTCGAGATAGTCTTCTGCTGATTCTTGTATTTTCATAATTATTACCCCAATACTTTCTGTTGCTTATAGTCATTGGCAAAACTATATTTTAGAAATAATGAATTTTGCTTAGCTCTATATATTAATTGTTAGTGCATATTCTAGCACATGGAAATAAAAAATTCAAATTTTTTCAATGTACCCCCTTGACAAGTTAGTTAGTTTTAACTAATATATAAATGAAATAATTAGTTTGAAATGACTAACTTAGGAGGTGAATGTCTATGGCATTATCTATGGCGGTTGCAGGAGATGTAAAAACCATTTCAAGATTTATCGGAAAAGAGGACGTAATCAACCGGTTGCGGGAGATGGGATTTATCCCCGGCGAAAAGGTAGAGGTTGTAGATCAGAATGCAAGCGGATTGATTTTGGTTGTCAAAGGAGTCCGTATGGCGTTAGACAGAAGCCTTGCATCCAGAATTATAGTTTGTGACTAAAGAAAATATATAGGGAAAGGATCTGAAGATATGACGTTAGGTGATTTAAAGCCGGGACAGAGCGGAGTTGTGGATGCCATAAAGGGAGCGGGAAATATAAGAAGACGTGTCCTTGAAATGGGCGTTACTCCGGGAACAAAAATAGACGTAATCAAGGTTGCACCGCTTGGTGACCCTGTTCAGGTAGAGCTTAGGGGATATGATTTGAGCCTGAGAAAAGATGAGGCACAGGCAATTGTTTTAAAGTAATACAAGGAGGATAAAAGTGATAAAGGTAGCGTTAGCAGGTAATCCAAACTGCGGAAAAACAACATTATTTAATGCACTTACGGGCTCCAAGCAGCATGTGGGAAACTGGCCCGGAGTTACGGTAGATAAAAAAGAAGGCACATGCAAAAAAAATAAAGAAATCAAGATACTGGATCTTCCGGGTACATATTCACTCTCCCCGTATTCTGCGGAGGAGATAGTAGCAATGGAAACCATCACAGGCAAGAATGGTGAAAAGCCTGATGTGGTGGTAGATATTGTAGATGCAGCATCCATCGAGAGAAACTTATATCTGACCCTCCAGATTATGGAGACAAAGGTGCCGATGATTGTTGCACTTAATATGATGGACGAGGTTGCAGAGGCAGGCACGGAAATTAATGTTCCGGAACTTGAAAAGGAACTTGGACTTACCATAATTCCTATGGTGGCAAGGACCGGGAAAGGGATTGATGAGCTGCTTAATGCAGTGGAGCAGCTTGCTGAAACCAAAAGTGAGCCAAAGCAGCTTCCGATATTTGAGGAAATTAAAAAGCTTGAAGCAGGAGCGACAAGCGAGGAGGACAAGGAAGAAGCAGAAATTAAGGTGGCAGATATCAGATACACGGCAATAGATGGTATCGTAGCGAAAACCGTAAAGAAGAAAAAGGCGGCAAAGACAGAGGAGACGAAGTCTGACCGGATTGATAAGATACTGACAAACCGTATTTTGGGAATTCCAATCTTTTTGATTATTATGTACATTATGTTCGCCTGTACATTCAGTGAGAACTTCCTGTGGCTTGGAATCAACAGCCCGGGAAAATGGCTTGAGGGTCTTGTAGGTACAGTGTGGTCATGGATTACAGATGGTATTGCAGGAGCAATCGAAGGTGCATCCCCATGGCTGCAGGCACTTGTGGTTGACGGTATACTGGAAGGTGTCGGAGCCGTGCTTGGCTTCATGCCGCTTGTACTTGTGCTCTATCTCCTTATGTCCGTGTTAGAGGACAGTGGATATATGGCAAGAGTTGCATTTATTATGGACCGGATTTTTAGGAAATTCGGACTTTCCGGACGTTCCTTTATTCCGCTTCTTATGGGCTACGGATGTGGCGTTCCTGCCATTATGGCGACAAGAACGCTGGAAAAGGAAAAGGACAGAAAAATAACGGCAACCATAACAACCTTTATGCCTTGTGGTGCTAAGCTTCCGATTTTTGCAATGTTTGCATCCACTATTTTTGCTGATGACAATCAGACACTTGTTACGTATTCATTATATATCCTTGCTTTAGTGGCAGCAATTGTAGTAAGCTTGTTCCTCAATAAGGTTGTTTATAAATCTGAGGCATCAAACTTTATTATGGAGCTTCCACAGTACAGGATTCCGACGATAAAGAGTGTACTGATACATGGATGGGAAAAGGTGAAGGGCTTCGGAAAGAAGGCAGGAACAATTATTCTTCTTTCCACCGTATTGATATGGTTCCTTTCTAACTTCAATGGTGACTCCTTCAATGGAGAAAACAAAAAGCTGAATGAGGACAACTCCATCATGTGTGAAAACATGGAAAACAGCTTCCTTGCATCAGCAGGAAGGGTTGTGGCACCTGTATTTAAGCCGCTTGGATTCGGTGAGTGGAGACCTGCTGTGGGAGTTGTTACAGGATGGATTGCAAAGGAAAATGTAGTCGTTACATTTGCACAGTTATATGAGGAGGATGTAACGGACGAATATTTGGAAGAATTTTTTGCCGGCATGTCATCTGAAGAGCTTGAGGAGCTTGGCTTTGAAAATGGCGAATATGACAGTGAAGCGGCAGCAGATATATATGCAGAGGGTGTCCTGTTTGAGGGAGGCGACGAAAATGCACTTCCTACTATGAGAAAGGATATTCCGACGAAGGCAGCTGCCTATGCATATATGGTATTTAACCTTTTGTGTATGCCGTGCTTTGCAGCAGTCGGAGCACTTAAGAGAGAGCTTAAGACTTGGAAGGCAACAGGCGGGGCAGTTCTCGTACAGATGGTTACCGCATATTTGGTTGCACTGATTGTAAAGCTTGTAGGAGGATTGATTTAATTGATAGATGCTGTACTTATTGTATTGTTGATTGCAATTTTTTATTCCAGCGTGAGAAGCCTTGTAAAGGACCGGGCAAAGGGCAGTTCGGGCTGCGGCTGTGGATGCAGCTCCTGTGCCATGTCAGGTCATTGTAAGAGCAGTGCAAAACAATCTTAAATATGCCATAAACATATTATTTTCAACTACACACACGGGTACTTGTAATGAAGTATCAAAGAGGCTGCCCCGCAAAAAAGCTGTCCAAACGGACAAGCTTTGCGGAGCAGTCTTTTTCATTTCCCGTTTGTTTTAAGCAAGCTTGATATTTTTTGTGAAAAGCGGTATACTAAGCAGGCAAATAATGGTAACTGTCCTTAGAAGGAGTAGGTTTGGTGAGTAATGAAAAGAGTGCTTCTTGTTTTCATATTGTTCATATCCATGTGGGCATTTTGTGGCTGCAACGAGGAAGAGCTTCCTGAGTTGAATCAGGATAAGCTGATTGAGATTACAACAAAACCCATAGGCATGACGGAGGATTATATGAGTTATGCACTGCACATCTGTATTTATAATGATTGCAGTGTGGAAATCTACGCAGATGATTTTGAAAAGCTGTATGATGAATTAGAGATGGAGACCCGGCAGTTTTCCATCAGCAGTGAGGAGCTTGAGGAGCTGAAAAACCTTATTTTAAAGGAGCGTGCGTACAGTATGCGTGAAAGCGTGGGAAACCGTGACCTGACAAAAGGAACGGCGAAAACCTTCACGGTTTATGGTTCCTTTGGAGCACATAAATCAGGGGGCTTAAGCCCATCAAACATAAGCTTTCTTACGGTGTATGATTTTGCATATCAGCTTGTACGGGAGGAGAGTATTGAATATTGCCGGGCACTTGACAAAAAGCTGTTGGACGGATATAACAATAGATATGATTTGGGACCGAGAATTCATAATGCCAGCGATGAAAGGATTGTCACAACCGACATGATAGAGGCATTTTTGGTAGTGCCATATCGTGATATTTTAGGTGCAACGGATTCGGATGCAGACAGGGAAGCGGCTGTCAAAGAAAGCATGGGTGAAACTGCATATGAAGATACAGAAAATGTAGGGATGGATGTTGAGAGCGATGCGGAAGAATGGTTTGCGGTTGCCATCATACTAAATGATACAGGCACCAATGCACTGGCAGAGACAACAAAGGGGATTCATGGCACCCCTGAAAATTATTCCCTGTACAATCAGGATGCATTTTGTGCCATGATAACGGTAAACGCACCCGTAAATGACGGAGTTTTATATCTGAGTGCAGAATATGATGCTGCGGCAGCGGAAACGCTGAAAAACGCACTTGATGAATATTTGGAAAAATGGAGAAGCTGGAAAGCGGAGGAAGACTATGAGTAAAATAAAGGCTGTTATATTGGCAGCAGGTAAGGGAACAAGAATGAATTCGGATTTGCCTAAGGTGATACATAAATGCGAAGGGCAGCCTATGGTACATTATGTGATAAAAGCAGCACAGGATGCAGGTGCACAGGATGTATGTGTGATAGTCGGCTACAAGGCAAAGGATGTAAAAAATGCCATATATGACATTGTTGATTATGTGGAGCAGACGGAGCAGCTTGGTACAGGACATGCGGTCAAGTGTGCAAGGGATTTTATCGGGACAGACGGTGATACCATCGTCTTGTGTGGTGATACTCCGCTTATAACGGGAAAAACCTTAGAAAAATTAATTGATGAGCACAAAAAACGTGCAAATGGCGTTACAGTGCTTTCTGCCATTGTGGATGAGCCTTACGGGTACGGAAGAATTATCAGAGGCAATGATGGAGATTTTCTAAAGATTGTGGAGCAAAAGGATGCAACGGATGAGGAGCAGGACGTAAAGGAGATAAATTCAGGAATTTATATCTATAATTCCGAGGCACTTTATGCGGCACTCGATATGCTTGACAATAACAATATCCAAGGGGAATATTATCTTACGGATACCATTTCCATTATAAAGAAAACGGGACTTAAGGTTTCTGCTGTTCCGGTTGCACCGGAGGCACTGGATGAAATACGGGGCGTTAATACAGTGGAGCAGCTTGAAGAAGCAGAGCAAATTATGAGAAACAGGGGTGTCTGATGGTATGAAACTTATTATCGGACTCGGAAATCCTACAAAAGAGTATCAGGGGACGAGGCATAACGTTGGTTTTTCTGTTATATATGCACTTAGTGATGCGTATGATATAAGGGTGGACACAAAAAAACATAAAGCACTCATAGGAAAGGGGATTATCGGTGGAGAAAAGGTTATTCTTGCCATGCCCATGACCTACATGAATTTGAGTGGCGAGAGCGTCCGTGCACTTATGGATTATTATAAATGTGACAGCAGTGATATCATTGTTATTTATGATGATGTTAGTCTCGATGTCGGAAAGCTGAGAATAAGGGCGAAGGGCAGTGCAGGCGGACATAACGGAATAAAAAATATTATTTCCTGTATTGGAACGGAGGCGTTTGCACGTATCAAAGTCGGCATTGGGGAAAAACCAAAGCATATGGATTTGGCGGATTATGTGCTGGGACATTTTTCTAAGGATGAGCAGCCTGTAATCAGGGAGAGCACAAAAAATGCTGCGGCTGCTGTTGCGGTTGTGCTTTCAGAGGGCATAGACGCTGCAATGAATAAATTTAATTAGTTGGAGGTTCTTGATATGCAGGCAATGATTGCGGCATTTGAAGAAAATCCGGGATTTGTAAAGCTTCAGGACAGTATAGATAAAAATAAGTTTCCAATCCATGCATGGGGGCTTGATTATAGTATAGCACCGCTTTTGATGGAGACGGTAAAGGGCGGCAGCAATAGTAAACTAATTGTTGTTGCGGATGAGAAAAAGGCAAGAGATGTGGTCAGGGACTATAAGTTTTTTGACAGAAATGTATTTTATTATCCTGCAAAGGATTTGCTGTTTTATTATGCTGACATACACAACAATACAACGGTAAAAAACCGTATCGAAATATTCAGACGTCTTGCAATGGGGGAGCCCACGGTAGTCGTCACCACCATAGAGGGGTTGATGGATAAGCTGCCGCCGCTTGATGAATTTATGGCAGGGAGCGAGACGGTAAGTACAGGTGATACGCTTGACCTGGGACTATTTTCCGAAAAGCTTACAACACTTGGATATGAAAAGGTAACAATGGTTGAAACACCAGGGCAGTTTTCTGTAAGAGGTGGTATTATAGATATATACCCTCTTACTGAGGAGTGCCCTTATCGTGTTGAATTGTGGGGCGATGATATCTCATCCATAAGAAGCTTTGACGTGGAAAGCCAACGTTCCATAGAGGAGGTAAGCAGTGTTACAATCTGTCCGTCAAGTGAGATGGTGCTTACAAATGAGCGGATTGAAAAGGGAATAAAAATGATAAATCAGGAATATAAAAAGCAGTCTGCACAGCTCAAAAAAGAATTTCGGACAGAGCAGTATGCAAGGCTGAAGCGTATGGTGGAAACAACTTTTGAGGAGCTTAAGGAGTTTAATTCAACCATGGGCTTGGACAGTATGGTGGAATATTTTTATGATGACACGGTATCCTTCCTCGATTATTTTCCGAAGGATGCGTTTGTGTATGTACTTGAGCCTGACAAGGTGGAACGGCAGGCAACCGTATATACGCAGGAATTTGCCGCATCCATGGAGGGAAGACTGCTTGGCGGATATGTGCTCCCCACACAGGCAAATGTAATATATGACGGAAAGAGCGTATTAGCAAAAATGACGTCAAGATGTCTTATTTTGATGTCATCCATATACTTAAAGCAGCCAAGATGGAAGGAAAATCAGGCGGTTGGTTTTTCGTCTAAGGATATCTTAAGCTATAACAACAGCTTTGAGTCGCTTATGAAGGACATAGGCAAATGGAGAAAAAATGATTACAGGATTATTATCGTATCCCCATCTGCTACAAGGGCAAAGAGAATTGCCGCCAATTTACGGGATAATGATATAACGGCACATTACAGCGAGGCGGCGGGTGCTCCTTTAAAAAAGGGAGAAATTGTTGTGGTAGTGGGGCGTATGGAGTCGGGCTTTGAACTGCCTGACAGTAAGCTGATTGTCATAAGTGAGAGTGATATATTTACTGAAAAAGAGGTTAAAAAAGGAAAGAAAAAGGTAAAATATGCAGGGGATAAAATAAACAGCTTTGCTGATTTATCCGTTGGTGATTATGTTGTACATGAAAATCACGGCGTCGGTATCTACAAGGGAATTGAGAAGGTCAAAACGGACGGACGGCTGAAGGATTATATCAGTGTGGAATATGCAAAGGGGAGTAAGCTGTTTGTTCCTGTTGAGCAATTTAATATGATAGGAAAGCTGTCGGGTAAGGATGGCGTAAAGCCAAAGCTGAACCGGCTTGGTGGGGCAGAATGGCATACGGTAAGGCAGAGGGTCAAGGGACATGTGGATGATATTGCGAAAGAGCTTTTGGACTTGTATGCGGCAAGAAAAACATTAAAGGGATTTTCTTATTCGCCTGACACTACATGGCAGAAGGAATTTGAGGAGCTTTTTCCATATGAGGAGACCATTGACCAGCAGCATGCCATTGACGATACAAAGAGCGATATGGAAAGTGACGGAATTATGGACAGACTCATATGCGGCGATGTGGGATTTGGTAAGACAGAGGTTGCAATCAGGGCTGCATTTAAAGCGGTGCAGGACAACCGGCAGGTAGCATATTTAGTGCCGACGACAATCCTTGCAGAGCAGCACTATGATACCTTTACTGAGCGTATGAAGGATTTCCCAATCAATATCAGGATGCTTTCGAGATTTTGCACTGCTGCGGAAATTAAGCAGACGATTGCAGATTTGAAAAGCGGACAGGCAGATATTGTCATAGGAACCCACAGACTGCTTTCCAAGGATGTACAGTTTAAAAATTTGGGACTGCTCATTATAGACGAGGAGCAGCGGTTCGGAGTGAAGCACAAGGAAACCATCAAGCAAATGAAAAGGAATGTGGATGTGCTGACGCTTACGGCTACGCCGATACCGAGAACGCTTCACATGAGCCTTGTGGGGCTGCGTGACATAAGTCTTCTGGAGGAGGCACCTGTGGACAGGATGCCAATACAGACCTATATTATGGAGTACGACATAGAGTTTGTGAAGGAGGCAGTCAACAGGGAATTAAACAGAGGCGGGCAGGTGTATTACGTTTACAACAGGGTAAATACCATAGAGGATATAACGGCGGAGTTAAGGGCTGTCCTGCCGAACGCTAACGTTCAGTTTGCCCATGGTAAAATGAACGAGCGGGAGCTTGAGGAGGTTATGCGGCGGTTTATCCGGAAAGAAATAGATGTACTTGTGTCCACAACGATTATTGAGACAGGACTTGACATTCCAAATGTAAACACGATTATTATTCACGATGCAGACAATTTCGGGTTGTCCCAGTTGTACCAGCTCAGGGGGCGTGTGGGGCGTTCCAATCGAAGTGCATATGCATTTTTGCTGTATAAGCGTGACAAAATGATTAAGGAAGTGGCAGAAAAAAGGCTTAAGGCTATCAGGGAGTACACGGAGCTTGGTTCAGGCTATAAAATTTCCATGAAGGATTTGGAGATAAGAGGGGCAGGCAACTTGCTTGGACAGGAGCAGTCGGGAAATATCGAAGCAGTTGGATATGACCTTTACTGCAAAATGTTAAATGATGCAATCAAAAGATTGTCGGGCGAGGAAACCGCTACGGAGTTTGATACTGCAATAGAGCTTCCTGTGGATGCATATATTCCTGACGCATATGTAAAAAATGAATATGTTAAGCTTGATTTATATAGGAGGATATCAAGATGTGACGGCAGGGAGGACAACGATGCAATCATAGAGGAGGTAAAGGACCGCTTTGGCGAGCCGCCGAAAGAGCTGCTCCGCCTGCTTGATGTTGCATATTTGAAATCAATTGCAAGGCGGGGATATATTACCGATATCAAATATTTAAACGGTGAGCTTAAGCTTTACATGTTGCCGACTGCACCTGTGAAAACGGAGCGTATCGATATGCTGCTGAAACGGTATCAGGGTGCACTTCGGTTTGTTGCAGAAAAACAGTCAGGCTTTGCACTGAAAACCTCAAGTCTCATTCAGGATGAACTGATTGATGTTGCAGAACGTGCAATCAATGATATCATGCTGTTGATTGAGTAAGTTATGAAACTATGTGGGAACATGGTGGCACGATGCCATGTTTTGATGTATAATGGGATTTAATGTATGATTTTTCAAAGTTTTAAGGAGAAAAAATGAACAATACGGTAAATGGGATAAAGTTAAGAGCAAGGGTTGTTATTTTCATGGTGTTATTTTGTGTTGCTTTCACGTCATGTGGCAAAGAGGAACTGGTGGAGCAGCAGGACGATACGGTTGTATTTTCCTATGGTGGCAGCGATGTTACCGTGGGCGAGGTATACATATATTATCTGACGGTCAAGGAAAACTATGAGGCTCTTTATGGCGAGGATGTATGGACGATGTCAATTGCAACGGAAGCTGATGCCATATCCGTGTCTGCACTACTTAGGGAAGCCGTAATTGATGAAATCGTGCGGATCAAAACCCTTGTGGCACATGCAACGGAATATGATATTGCACTTACGGACGCCGATAAGAAAAAGCTGGAGGAGCAGGCATTGGAGTTTTATAACGGGCTTACGGACGAGGACATAGAACGGCTGGATGTAGACGCTGCACTTGTTACAAAGGTTCTGACAGAATGTAATATGGCACAAAGCGTGGAAGAAGCATTGCTTGCCAAGGATCCTGTGGAGATATCACTGGAGCAGGCGAGAATGACCACATTCTATGACTTATATTTTAACTGCTATGAAACCAACGGCAATGGTGATATTGTACCGCTTAGTGAGGAAAACCAAAAAAAACAGTATGAAAATGCGGTGGATGCCTGTGGACTGCTCACAACGGCAACAATAGAAAATGATGAGGAAAGCGAAATCAGGGTTGAGGACGTTGCAACTCTTTATAAGCTTGATATGTCAGGGGAATATACGTACAGTCCTGCCCAGATTAAAAAAACATATGGCGAGGACATTTGTGATATGCTTTATGCCATGGAAAATGGGGAGCACAGTACGGTTGTGGAGACGGAATACGGGTATCATGTGTTTAAAATGATAGCACTTACGGATGAGGATGCTACCATGAACAAAAAAAATCAGATGACCAACGATGCAATCAATGAAAAGCTGGGAACAACCTTGGAGGACTGGAAGCTAAAAATGGACAGAGACTTCAAATATCCCGACTCAATTAATATGGATGTGTACGACAACATTTTATAAAAAGAGGCTGCCTACACAATTCACAGTGCGGCAGCTTTACGTTGTTCTCTCTTTTTTAGTGGCTTCCCGTTGAACCAAAACCGCCTGCTCCACGCTCAGTATCTGCAAGCTGTTCTACGGTATTAAATGCAGCCGCGATATAAGGGGTGATTACAAGCTGTGCAATTCGTTCGTTCGGTTGAATGGATGCTGCCTCCTGCGAGTGGTTGTGAAGTGCTACCAGAACCTCACCGCGGTAGTCGGAATCAATTACACCAACCTTGTTGGCAGGTGCAAGTCCCTTTTTGGAGGCAAGACCGCTTCTTGCGTAAATAAGACCTGCATAACCAATTGGAAGCTCCATTGCAAGTCCGGTAGGAACGAGAAAAGTTTTTCCTGCCTCAATCACAACAGGTTCATCCAGACATGCATAAAGGTCAGCACCTGCTGAAAATTCAGAGCCGTATGTCGGTATTGTTGCAGTTTCTTTCAGTTTTTTAATATTTACATTCATGGTTTGTATCATTTATATTCGTCCATCCTTATCCCACAGTATTGTTTTTCCCTCGTTCAGGGATTTTTTTACATCAATGATTCTTTGGTTTGATGAGCCACGGAACCGCAGTCCTAAGTCCTTTAAGTCCTCGTCAAATTTGCCGTCAACAAGGATATCGATATAGGACATAAGCTCTCTTGTCTCCTCCCATTTGACCATCATGTTATCTTTGATATCCGTTTCAAAGTCATAGCCCGTGTAGCACCAAACATCCTTGTCAGGGTAAAGCTTGTCAAATCGCCTTAAGAGGGGCAGAAGTCCCTGCTGGTTGCTGTATTCGAGCGGTTCTCCACCCAGAAGAGATAAGCCCCGTATATAGTCAGGCTTAAGGCATTCCAGTATTCGGTCAGCGTCCGCCTTTGTAAAGGCTTTTCCGTAATTAAAATCCCATGCGACCTCGTTAAAGCACCCTTTGCAGTGGTGATTGCAGCCTGAAACAAACAGTGAAATACGCACACCAACTCCATTTGCCACATCAAATTCTTTTATGTCGGCATAGTTCATTATCAAATTCCTTTCATAGAAAAATAAAAATTATAAGAGCTGCCGCATATAAGTATATTTATACCGCAATAACGAAAATACGCTTTCGCCCAATTCTTATAGCATGGCATAAATATCATCTTAGTACGACAGCCCTTGATAAGATTACAGATGAAGAACCCTCGATTTGATTTCCTTGGTTTTTCCTACGTTCCAGAAGTTTTCACCAAGATAACCACAAGTACGGCGTGTTACATTCATTTTTGCATGATCCTTGTTACCGCATTGAGGACATTCCCACTCAAAATCATCATTTACAATGATTTCACCGTCATAATCACATACATGGCAGTAATCTGACTTTGTGTTAAACTCTGCATATTGGATATTGTCATATATAAACCGTACCACTTCCTCCAGTGCCTCCAAGTTATGTCTCATATTTGGAATTTCCACATATGAAATAGCACCGCCTGAGGAGATTGTCTGGAATTGGCTTTCAAACCGGAATTTGCTGAAAGCATCAATTTTTTCACGTACATCTACATGGTATGAATTTGTGTAATAGCCCTTATCAGTAACATCAGGTATGGTTCCAAAACGCTCCTGGTCAATTCGTGCAAAACGATAGCAGAGGGATTCAGCAGGCGTTCCGTATAATGCAAAGCTGATACCTGTTTCTGCCTTCCATGTGTCACATGCTTTGCGGAGCCTCTTCATAACACGTAATGCAAAATCTTCACCCTCAGGTGCCGTATGGCTGACGCCCTTTATAAGCTTGGTAACCTCATACAATCCGATGTATCCGAGGGATATGGTTGAATATCCGTTTACGAGGAGCTTGTCAATTTTTTCACCCTTTTTCAGCCTTGCGATTGCACCGTATTGCCAGTGGACAGGGCTTACATCAGAGGTGATACCCAAAAGGGCACGGTGGCGGCACATAAGTGCTTCGAAGCAAAGCTCAAGTCTTTCATCAAGAAGCTTCCAGAACTTGTCTTCGTCGCCTTTTGCAATGATTCCAATCTGTGGAAGATTTAAGCTGACAACTCCCTGATTGAAGCGTCCCTCCCACTTGTAATTTCCTTCTTCATCTTTCCATGGAGAGAGGAAAGAACGGCAACCCATACAGGAAAATACGTTGCCCTCATAGGTTTCACGCATCTTCTTTGCTGAAATATAATCAGGATACAGTCTCTTTGCGGAACATTTAACAGCAAGCTTTGTGATATAGTCGTACTTGCCGCCCTTCAGGCAGTTGTGCTCATCCAGTACATATATAAGCTTCGGGAAAGCAGGTGTTACATAGACACCTTTTTCATTTTTAATGCCTTCAAGCCGTTGCCTTAATATTTCCTCGATGATTGTTGCGTTTTCTTCGATATATTCATCCTTCGGGTCAAGGTTTAAAAACAGTGTGACAAAAGGTGACTGACCGTTTGTAGTCATCAATGTGTTTATCTGATACTGAATGGTCTGTACGCCGGAACGAAGCTCGTCATTCAGACGGTCACGTGCCATTTTTTCAAGTATCTCATCGTCAACACGGTCTCCAAATTCTTCTACAAGCTTGCTCTTATATTTGTTGTAGCTCTTTCTTAAATACTTTCCAAGGTGTCTGATATCGACAGACTGACCGCCATACTGGCTGCTGGCAACCGAGGAAATAATCTGGGTCATAACGGTACATGCAACCTGAAAGCTTTTTGGTGATTCAATGAGCTTTCCGTTCATAACCGTTCCGTTATCAAGCATGTCTTCTATGTTGATAAGGCAGCAGTTAAATATAGGCTGAAGGAAATAGTCTGCATCGTGGAAATGGATTGCTCCCTCATCGTGTGCCTTGGATATCTTTTCAGGAAGAAGCACTCTCCTTGTAAGGTCCTTTGACACCTCACCTGCAATCAGGTCTCTCTGGGTGGATGCAACAGTAGCATTCTTGTTTGAATTCTCCTCCATAACATCCTTATTTCTGTTTTGGATAAGGCTTAAAATGGAATCGTCGGTTGTGTTTGCTTTTCTTACAAGCTCGCGGGTATATCTGTAAATAATGTAAGTTTTGGCAAGCACGAATTTCCTGTCATCCATAAGGTCCTGCTCGATAATATCCTGTATGTCCTCAACGAGCATTCTCTGACGGTTTTTTGCTTCAATTCCCTGTACAATTTCTTCGATTTTTTCATCGGAAATCTTTTCGCAGGGTTCCACCTCCGCATTTGCCTTTTGAATTGCCGTTACAATTTTTGAACGATCATAAGTAACGGTATGACCATCACGTTTAATAACCTTCATAGTACATCTCCTAACTTTTAACTTAATCAAACTGGTAACTGATATTTAGAAGTGCTACACCGAAGGTGCCTTGTCTTATTTTTGGCAGGCACGCTCCCTGTGAAGCTTGCTAAGTTCCCCCGTGATTTATGATTATAACACCTTAGTTCTATTATGTCTACTAAATATTGTAAATTTTTTTAAAAAAATACAAGATATAGTGTTTTTGGCTTATAGGGAGCAAAAATGTGAAAAAACCTTGAAAATAGGGTGTTTCCATAAAAATATGCTTTATTTTTTTATGGAAATGTGATATAAAAGTCTAGGGACAAAACGATAATAGTTATTTTATAGAAGGGATAATAAAATGAAAAAGAAATTTAAAAGCATGAGCTGTATGCTGGCTCTCGTCATGGGTCTTACCGTCCTGTCGGGATGTGGCAGTAATAAGGAACAGGTGACAAAGCCGGAGGACATGATAGATAAATATGCCGCTATGTGCGAGCTTGGTGAGTATAAGGGGATTGAATATAATGAGGCAAAAACCATAGTTACGGATGACATGGTTCAGGCACAGGTTGATAATCTCCTTACCTCCTTTTCAACTGCTACACCGATAGAGTCAGGCAAGGTTGAAAATGGAGACACCGTAAATGTGGATTTTGTGGGAAGCGTAGATGGTGTGGAATTTGAGGGCGGCTCCACAGGTGGAAATGGAAGCGACATCACCCTTGGTTCAGGCAGTATGATACCGGGCTTTGAGGATCAGATTGTGGGACACAGCATCGGAGAGAATTTTGATATCAATGTAACCTTCCCTGAGAATTACGGCAAGGATGAGTTAAATGGTAAGGATGCAGTCTTCAATATTACAATTAACAGTGCAACAAGAAACCAGGTTCCTGAATATACGGATGAGTTTGTGGCATCCAATACGGATGCATCATCAAAGGCAGAGTATGAATCAAACACAAGAACAAGTCTGGAAGAATATTATTCTAACATGGATAAGACGCAGAACAGGACAGCAGTTATTACAAAAGTAATCGAGTCTGCAAAGGTTACCCAGTATCCGGAGCAGGAAATGAAGAAATTGGTTGATGAGACGGTTGCTTCCGTGGAAAGCGAAGCAAAAACTTATGGTTACGACCTTGCAACCTATGTTACTGCGGTATACGGAATGGCGTCAGAGGAGTCATTTGTAGAGTATATCTCAGGTATTGTGGAAGACTACCTCAATGAAAAGATTGTTGTATGTGCAATCGCAAAGGCAGAGGGTATCATGGTAAGCGATGAAGATATCGCAGCATCAGAGAAAATGATTATGGATGCTTATGGCATAACATCAACGGATGCACTTTACGAGAATTACTCAAAGGATGATGTCACCTATTATGCAATAGCAGAAAAGGTGTATGACTTCATTGTTGAAAATGGCACCCCTGTAACGACAGAGGAGTAAAATAATTATTGGAAATAGCATTGACAACCTGCATACATTAATGATATGATGCAGGTTGCATTGGGCAGTTGTGGCGGAATTGGCATACGCGCATGATTCAGGTTCATGTCCGCTTACGCGGGTGTGGGTTCAAGTCCCATCAACTGCACGATATAAAACCGGATTCCCGTAAAATTTGGGGGATTCGGTTTTTTGTTTTACAAGTAACCCCATGTTGTATATTTTTATAAAAAATAGTATAATAAAAAATAAAATTTCAGGTGGGAGAACACGAGGCTTTTGGGTATGGGAAGAAATGGAAAAAATGCATATTCAAAACTAAATACAGAGGAATTAAAGGATTTGGTCCTAAAAAAAAGGAAGAAATGTACGGACAAAATTCCGGCAGGCATCAATAAGGAAATAAGCAAATTCTGTCAGGTTGATGAGCTTGACCTGGAGGGTGGAAAATGTTACAGGATTCACCCAAATAAAAATTTTGAGGGAAAGTACATTTTTTATATTTATGGCGGTGGGATGTGCAAAAATATATCCACACAGCAGTGGGAGTTTATTGCTTCCATTTCAAGAAGCATGGGTATCGGCATACTGGTTCCGATGTATCCCCTTGCACCTGAATTTTGTTGCAGGGAAACCTTTGCCATGCTGGAAAATACATATTCGAACCTGACTATGGCGTATGATATAAAAAAGCTAATTCTTATGGGGGATTCGTCAGGAGCAGGACTTGCACTGTCCATCGCAATGACAGCATGGAAGGAAGGTTACAGGAAGCCGGACCAGCTTATTCTTTTATCCCCTGTGCTTGACACGGAATTTTTTGATACTGATTTGGAGCAAAAGCTTTTGGATAAGGGATACGCAGATGATGATATCTTTTTCAATCAGGCGGCAAAGGATTTTATCAATACATACTGGGTAAAGGATTATGCGGTTAAAACGGAATACACAAGTCCGTTTTATGGGGATTATACGGATTTGTGTGATGATGTCATTATATTTTCAGGCATAGACGATATGTTCAACTGTTACGCAAGGGCATTTTACAAAAAGGCAAAAATGCAGGGTGTAAATATAAGGTTTTTTGAATTTGACAAGGAAGGGCACGACTTCATAATCAATTCCAGGACAAGCAATGCAAAAAGTGCAAGAAGCTACCTTGTGGATGTGCTGAACAATACCTATTTTAATTCCCTGCCTGATATTTATCCTATAAAAATGATGGCGGACTGGACGAAAAAATATCCTGAAATCATAAAGGACGAATGGGCAACCAAGTTTATCTATGACAACAAATTTGACTTTTCAAACATAAAAACAAAAATGAGTGAATATAGAAGTCTGCTTAAGGCTTCCGCTTATAGTGCCTGCGATGCAAAGGTGGAGCGGTATATTATGGAATATCCAAACTGTACCATTATCAATTTGGGCTGCAGGCTGGACAACATGTTTAAACGGCTGGATAACGGTAGAATTCAGTGGTACAGCATTGATACCCATAACATCATGTCCGTCAGAAGAAGTATGTACGGTGAGCGGGAGCGGGAAAAGACTGTGGGACGTGATATCATGGATTTTACGTGGGTGGATGAGATTAAATGCAAACGGAACCACGGCGTCATGTTTGTATGTAATGAGGTGCTTATGTGTTTGACCATGCATCAGCTTAAGGAATTGCTTGCAATCCTGTTTGAAAAATTTCCGGGAGCAGATTTGGTGTTCACCGCAACAACTACGGGAGCATCCATATACACCAATATTATATATGGATCAAATGCAGTCGAGACTGACAAAAAGAAAATTTTTGTCAACGATGCCCAAAGGCTTTTGGGTGAATGGGGTACGGATTACAGGCTGATATCGGAGGAGCCGCTGATGAAATTTGCAGGAAAGCCGGAAAAGCTTAAGCTTGCCACAAAGGCGGCGATGAAATATAACAAAATATCATATAATTATAAAATTGTGCATGTCAGACTTGGCGGCGAGGCTTACGAAATTGCAATTTGATTTTAGGGATGAGCAAAATGCGTTATTTCTAAAAACTAGTTGTACAATATAGACAATATCATAAGCAAGGTGCTTTGGAGCCATCGGTGCTTAGTGAGGTATTTTCGAACTTAGCACCGTTATGAGCGACAAGCAGCGAAAGCGTGCCTTGCGGTGATTTGTCTATATTGTACAACGAAAGTTCATAAAAGTAATGCTGTGCTCATGGCTAATTTGATTTGCATGCAGAGGTGATGAAATGCTTGTTGGTGAAAATTTGGTAAAAAGCTTTGAACGAAATGAAAAACGCGGAAAGAAGACGGAATTTAATGCAGTAGATAATATCTCCATTAAAGTTTCACAAGGTGAAATCGTCGGAATCATCGGTGCCAATGGGGCAGGAAAAACAACGCTGCTCCGAATGCTGGCAGGTCTTATGAAGCCTACGTCAGGACAGGTTGTGATGTGGGATGGGGATGAAAAAATTGAAAATGAGCTTGCCATGAAAGGAAAAATTGGATATTTATCAGGCAATACAAAGCTGTACGGCAGACTAAGCACAAGGGAGCTGCTTGATATGATAGGCAAAATACACGGCTTGGACGTAGCGGAGATTGAGGAGCGTATCGCTGAAATATCCAAGGTTTTAAACATGGACAGCTTTATTGACAACCGGATAGAAAAGCTGTCTACAGGTCAGACGCAGAGGGCTTCCATTTCAAGATGTCTGATACACAGTCCAAATATATATATTTTTGATGAGCCAACCTTGGGACTTGATATATTAAGCAGCAGTGCAATCATAGAATTTATGTGCAAGGAAAAAGAAAATGGCAAGGGTGTTGTGTACTCCACCCATTACATGGAAGAGGCAGAATATCTTTGCGACAGAATTATCATGATTGGAAAGGGACGTATTATCGGCAGTGGTACGTTGGATGAGATGAGAAATAAGACAGGTTTTTCCAGCCTTAGGGAGATATTTGGAAAGCTTGCGTCGCAAGAGGAGGACCTGTATGAATGTTAGAATCATAAAAAGCTTATATAAAAAAGAAATGCTGGATGTCCTGCGGGACAAAAAAACAGTTGTCATGATGCTGGTTGTTCCGCTTGTGCTGTATCCGCTTGTTATGATTTGTTCACTCTTCGTTATGACGGGAATTACAAACAGCATATCAAGCAGCACATACCGAATCTGCCTTGATTTTGAGGACGACGGACATGTGGAGGAGTTGTTTCAAAATACGGATGAGGTATCTTACTCCTTTGAACTGGTTGCTTGCGAAAATCCAAATGAAGCACTTGCCAATGAGGAAGTTGACGCAATTATAAGGCGTACGGTTGAAGAAGGTAGGGAGCGTTTTGATATTACGTATATGTCATCCATAAACAATTCCGCCTATGCAGTGGATATGATAGAAAAGACACTCAATTCTTATTCCCATGACCTTACCGTTGGCATACTGGAGGATGCGGGCTTAGACCCACAGTACACCCTGACGCCAGTGGATATCCATTACAGGGATGTGTCAACAAATGAGGAGACGGCAGGAAGCCTTCTTGGAATGTTAATTCCTTTCATGCTTGTGATGAGCCTTCTCATGGGAACCATGTATCCTGCAATTGATACGACTGCAGGGGAGAAGGAACGGGGGACGCTGGAAACCATGCTTACATTGCCCGTATCAAACAGCGAGCTCATTATGAGTAAGTTTTTGGCGGTAGGCACAATCGGGGTTACCTCTGCCGTTTTGAATCTGATATCCATGGGTGGTGTCGGTGCATATATGTACAACATGGTTGCAACCATAAGAGAGAGCACGGGCGGTCTTAATATGTCAAGATTTATACCTGCAATTTTTGTCGGTACGCTCTGTATTTTGGCATTTGCGGTATTTATCAGTGCCATTTCCATGTGTGTCTGTGCACTTGCACGGTCATATAAGGAAGCAAATAACTATCTGACGCCGCTTACCCTTGTGGTTATGTTTGCATCCTTTTTAAGCTTTATACCGAATGTGGCGTTAAATACATCAACTGCACTCATCCCTGTGGCAAATGTGTGTCTGCTTGTAAGGGATTTGCTGTTGTTTAAGTACAACATCCAAATGATAGTCCTGGTATTGTTTGTAAATGTGGCATACGGTCTTGTTTCGGTCATGCTTCTCTCAAAAATATATAACAGTGAGGCTGTCATATTTGGGGACGGAAGTGGCGGAATTCAGATATTTGAGAAAAGAAGTAATCTCAAAAAGGGCATGCTTCCGACAACACAGGATGCATGGCTGGTTATAATTTTTACGGCAATGCTGGTGATATATGCGGGAGGTGCCGCACAGCTCAAATACGGAATATACGGACTGCTTATCACCCAGCTTATTGTGGTGGGAATACCTCTTATTGCAACGATTTATACGAAGAAGGACATCAAAAAAACATTTAAGCTTAAGGGCTGCTCCCCGAGATATTTTGTGGGTGGAATTTTTGTAATCACCGGAGGAATCATGCTTGGAATGCTGGTGTCGGCAGTTACGGGTCTTATATTTAAGGAAAGTGCACTGGATGCATCAGAATCAATGGCACAGATTATAGGGGACAGCTTCCCGCTTGCCCTTATCATCGTTGCACTGGCACCTGCAATATGCGAGGAGCTGATGTTCCGGGGCTATGTGCTCGGTGCCATGTCAGGAAAATATAACGAGAGGACGGCAGTTATAATCAGTGCAGTTATTTTTGGAATTTACCATATGAGCGTATCCAAGTTTTTCACAACGGCACTGATTGGCGGATTAATCTGTTATGTGGCAGTCAGGTCAAAGAGTATACTTCCCGGTATGCTGATGCATTTTACAAATAATGCACTGTCCGTGGTGACGATGTTTTATCAGGAGGAAACCGTAAAAGTATTTCCCGTGTTTGCAAAGGAGACGCTTGCCATGTCGGACATTTTGATTATGCTTGGACTTGGCATATTTTTTGTGGCAGTGGGAGTTTTTATAGTAAAAAGCAACAAAAAAATTTGCAAAGCATAGTGACCTTTCATGTTGTGTGATTTGCAAAAATGTGATAGTATTTCATATAGCAGGTAAAATACGATGAAATGGATTAATTTATGAGAATAGATATACGAAAGGTTCTGCTGGTTGTTGCTGCAGTGGCTATTTTGATTGCGATTGGCATAGTAATCGGCATAAACATAAATGTAAAACGTGATCAGCCCCAGCCTGTTTTTGTATATGAGGACGACTGGCTGTTAAGTCAGGGACAGGAAGGGCAAATGATATATGAAAATTACTGGAAATTTATTGATGCAAGCTACATAATAGTAGGTACTCCGCCGGATTGCCAGTTTTACAAAATTGTTACGGAAATACCAAGAAATGATTTTGTAAATGAAAATTTTTATATTGATGCTGATGACGAAATGTACTACCACGACAACGAAGGAAACAGGCAGTCATATATTGTGATTGACGTGTCTGAATTTCAACCGGAGGTGGACTGGGAGCAGGTAAAGAGCACGGGCGTAAAAGGCGTAATGATTCGGGTCGGATATCGCGGATACGGTTCGGGAGCTCTGGTAGAGGATTCCATGTTTCAGACCTACGTGGAGTCCGCACTTGATGCAGGGCTTAAGGCAGGCGTATATTTTTATACGCAGGGAATAAGCTATGAGGAAGGTGTCGAGGAGGCAAGGTTTGTTCTTAATGCAATCAGAACATATAACATAACGTATCCCATTGCGATTGATACGGAGGCTATTTATGCGGATGATGCAAGAACAAATGACTTGGATATAACATCAAGGACGGATGTTGTAGTCGGATTTTGCGAGACAGTGAAGGAGGCAGGGTATACCCCAATGGTATACACAAACAGAAACTGGCTTGTGCAATGTCTTGATTTGACAAGACTTGGTGATTATAAGATATGGTATGCACATTATACAAATCAGCCGGATTTGCCATATCAGTATACGGGATGGCAGTATACTGACAGTGGTCATGTCAATGGTGTAAGTGGTAATGTTGATATGAATGTATGGTTTGAATAATCCAAAATAGAAAGAAGAGATAATATGGCTGAATGGAATGTCGCGTTTGACTATGTTGCGTTCTACATTATGTTTGTAATTGCAGCATGGTACGTTATTGAAAAGAAAATCCCCCTTAAAAATTATGTAGCGTTTCGGCTGCTTGTATATACTGCACTTATTGCAACGTCCCTTGAGATATTGGCGACGCACATGATGAGACAGCAGATGGATAGTACGGTAATCTATCATCTGATTGCTGCGGAGACATTTATTATACATATGCTGGCAGTGCTTTTTGTAAAATATTCCTTTTCGCTGTCAAGGCTTAAGGATGCAGCTATGAACCGTATCAGGCTGGCACTGATGGCGGTTGTTGCAGTGGAGCTTGTGCTTGCCGTGGCAAATTACAATACAGGTATCCTGTTTACGGTAGAGGGCGGCAGATATATAGCACATGGAGGAACGGTATTTCTTGCCATCGTGGATTTTATCATGCTGTGTCTTGCCATGTACAATATGATAAAGTATGTTACGGACATATCCGTGTTCAAGTCGGTTACAATCGTACTAAATATTCTGGTTGTTCTTGTGGCGGCATATGCACAGGTGGTGCTTGGGGTGCCGGTCTTAAACAGTACAATTGCGACACTGCTTTTGACGCTGTGTCATTATCTGCATAACCCTGATACGGTTAAGGATCAAACGACGCAGCTTTTCAACAGAAAGATGCTTGGAAAGTATGTGGCAAATCTGTATGAGCAGAAGAAATCCTTTGAAATTATTATGGTTGCCATGGATGACTTCAAGTTTATCAATAAAACTTATGGTGCAAGAGTGGGAGATAAGCTTCTTCTTGAAGTGGGAAATTACCTGACACAGGTTGATGCACAAAAATATGTATTTCGGTTTGGCTCCGACCAGTTTTGTATTGTACTTGACAAAAAGGGGCAAAATCTGGATGAGATAGTAGATGATATCATTAACCGTTTCCGGCATCCGTGGTATGGGGATACGGAAATCGGTATTATGATGTCGGCATCCATTTGCTGTGTCAATTGTCCGAAGGATGCACCGGATTATGGAAGCCTTGTGGAGGTGATAGATTACTCCATGGCAGTTGCAAAGAAATCCAGAAAAGGAATGGTATCCAAGGTTGAAAATCTGGAGCTTGAGAAGCTGAAGCGGGAAAAGGATATCGAAAAGGCATTACGGCTTGCCATGGACAGAGACGAATTTATGGTTTACTATCAGCCTATCTTCTCCATAAAGAAAGGAAAATATAGTTCGGCGGAGGCATTGGTGCGGATGAATGACGAAGAGCTTGGCTGGGTGTCCCCTGAGGACTTTATTCCGATTGCAGAGAAAAATGGACTAATTGTAAGCATGGGTGAAATGATACTGGAAAAGGTATGCAAATTCATACGTGACTATGACATTATGGAGACTTCCATAGAATATATTGAGGTAAATATAAGCTCGGTGCAGCTGATGCAGCTTGATTTTGTTGACCGTGTAAAATCCATTCTTGAAAAATATGACGTGAAGCCGCAGCACATTAATATGGAAATAACGGAGACGGCAACCATGGGAAATATGACGATTATAAACAAGAACATTGAGCAGCTTGTGGAATATGGAATCAATTTCTCGCTGGATGACTACGGTTCGGGAAATGCAAATATCGATTACATCAACCATATGCCGTTTAAGATTATCAAGCTGGATAAATACATTATATGGGATGCATTTAAGGATTTGAAGGCAGGTGTTACCTTGAAATACACCATCCAGATGTTGAATGAACTTGAGCTTCTAATCGTAGCGGAGGGTGTGGAAACTGCAGAAATGAAGGATAAGCTGGTTGCGGCTGGCTGTCATCATATGCAGGGCTGGTATTACTCCAAGGCAGTATGCGACGAGGATTTCAAAAAGCTGTTATCAGCTTAAGCCAAAGGGCTGTCATCCAAGGCGGTCATATCTATGGTACATTTAAGACGCTCATATGTGCCCCGTTTGTGGCAGCCATACAGCCTATACAATTAAAACAAAAACCGTTTGAAGACGTCGGCACTTGAATCGTCAGTGCAGTACGGCTGATATAATCACACAAAAACCCGCTTTCGCTCGGTTAAAGACGTAGCGGTACTAAAAATTGCCGGTTAAGATAAAATCCATATCAGGATATCTTGGACCGGCAATTTAAGTACCGACGTCTTCAAACGGTTTTTGTTTTGATTATATCAGCCGTACCGTACTGACGATTCTTAGTACCGTTACGTCTTTAACCGAGCGAAAGCGGGTTTTTGTGTAATTGTATAGGCTGTATGGCTGCCGCAAAGAGGTGTCACATATGGAAGCGTCTTAAATCTGTCATAGATATGACCGTCCCAACAACAAACCCCTTTGTGTTATGCCGACAGCTTCCTGATTGCTGCCTGGATGCGGTTTAGGGTTTCTTCCTTGCCGAGGAGTGCCATAAGCTCCGTTGCTCCTCCCGGTGTTGCCTGTTTGCCGGATACAGCGGTTCGGAGTGGCCACATGACAAAGCCTGTTTTGTATTCCTTTGATTTTGCAAATTCCTGAAGTGCTTCAAATAACGTGTCATTGTCAAAGCTCTCAAGCTGCTCTAAGACAGGCAGCACCTCCTGTAACAGGACAAGGGAATTTTCCGCATTTGTTTTCATTTTCTTGTGTGTGTACATGTCAACAGGATATTCAGGTACAGCTGCAAGGAAGTCGATTTGGTCTTTGATGTCAGGCAGTATGTCAATTCGTGTTTTAACCATGGAGGCAATCTTTTTGGTATCCATGTAATCAGGAACAATATCCTTGATATACGGAAGTGCAAGCGTATAGAATGCATCATCGTCCATTGCCTTAATGTACTCACTGTTCATCCACCGCAATTTGGTCATGTCGAGGACAGCAGGGGATTTGGACATATTTTTGTAGTTGAATGCCTCAACCAGCTCCGCTAATGAAAATATTTCCCTGTTATCATCAGGACACCATCCAAGCAGTGCAACAAAATTAACGATGGCTTCCGTTAAAAAGCCCTGCTCCAGCAAATCCTCAAAGGAGGAGTGACCGCTTCGTTTACTGAGCTTGTTGTGGTCCTCATCCGTTATGAGCGGGCAATGGATATAGGTTGGGACCTCCCAGCCAAATGCCTCATACAAACGGTTGTATTTTGGTGAGGAGGAAAGGTATTCATTGCCACGGACAACGTGTGTGATATTCATAAGATGGTCGTCAACAACATTTGCAAAATTGTATGTCGGAAAACCATCAGATTTAATTAAAATCATGTCATCAAGCTCTTCGTTTGGAACAGTAATGTCACCGTAAAGCTCGTCTGAGAAGGTTGTTGTTCCCTCTAATGGATTGTTTTGCCTTATTACATATGGAATTCCTGCCGCAAGCTTTTCATCCACTTCTTCCTTGGAAAGATGCAGGCAGTGCTTGTCATAGCGGGAAATGGTTTTGCCTGCAACCTCGGTCACAAGCCCCTTGAGACGTTCCTCATTGCAGAAGCAGTAATATGCCTCGCCCTTGTCGATTAGCTTTTTGGCGTACTCTAAATATATGCCCTGGCTGTGGCGCTGGCTTTGCACATATGGTCCTACACCGCCGTCCTTGTCAGGTCCTTCGTCATGAATCAGACCTGTTTCTTCAAGGGTCCGGTTGATAATGTCAACAGCACCTTCCACCTTCCGTTCCTGGTCGGTATCTTCTATTCTAAGTATAAAATCGCCGCCGTCATGCTTGGCTATCAGGTATGCATAAAGTGCGGTTCGTAAGTTTCCTACATGCATTCTGCCTGTTGGGCTTGGTGCAAATCGTGTTCTTGTTTTAGACATTTTTATTTCTCCCTTTTGCTGAATTTCTTAGGAAATTATAACCTAACCTTTTTTATTTTACAACACAATAGTTGATTAATGTTTTGATTTTTAGTATACTAAAGGATGAATTGCGGAAAGTGTTAAATAAGCCGATGCAATCATAAAATATCGGTTAGTTTACAAGGGATTGGTGTTATTTATGGAAGATACTGTGGTTATGATTTTGTTTGAACAATCCACAATAACTATTTTGTTTGCTGTTTTACTTGTGGTTTTCTTTATAGCACTTGTTGCTATGAGTATAGCTTTGTTTGTAAGCAGAGGAAAGCAGGAAGATGATTACACTGAGGATGATGAAAAGGAAATAAAAAAGCTTGGTGAGGTTGCGAAGGACGAAAAGGCGGCTGACATTGAAACAATCATAAATGAAATAGAAAAGGAAACAAGCCGCATAAAAAAGGAAGATGTGCCTGGTCCGATGGATGATGTATTTGTAAATACATTAAATGAAGATAATCCTATGGACGGTTATACAAACACGCCTTCCGGGGATGTTGATATCAGTACGCTGCCAATCGATGCGATGGATGATTTGTATGTAAATACGTTGGTAGAGGATGAAGAACAAGCTGAGCAGCAACAATCGGAGGATGATATCTGGGAGGATGGCGAATATGACGAGATAGGGCAGACAGATAAGCTGATTGCAACAGATTCCCAGAGAGAGTTTATCGAAAGCCTGAAAGCCCGCGATAAGTCTATGGCGTCAAGTGCACAGGAAATTACCAATATTGACCAGATAAGCATACAGGGAAATGCAGATGCACATATGAAAGAGAATGTCATAGAGCAAAGAGACAAGGACAATGAGGAGCGTGCGGTTTACGGGCAGACTTTGCCGGGAGCATTGACTGAGGAGGCAATTGATGCGTCCGTAAAGGAAGCGGATGCCTTGAGAAATGCAGTAATGTTTGGGGCGGCAGAGCAGTTTGCCAAGGCTACGGAGCCGCCGCGTAAAAAGGGCTTAAAGAGGTCTAATGTGCTAAGCACGGACGATTTTTACTGGTACAATAAGATGGACGTTGCACAAAAGCCGTCCTATAAGCCGGCGGAAATGTATTACCATTATTTCAATCTGCCAAAGGACTGTATTGATGATTTGCTGATGGAAATGTATGACTGTGCACTTGTAAGAACAGAGGAAATAAAGTATATCGCTTACGGTATTGAGCCAAAGGCTGTTTCCATGCGGGAAATTCTTATGTCTGGAAATGCGGGCTATGAGGAGCCACAGAAAAAAAAGGAGCCTACTACGCAGGATTTGGTAAAGATATATGAAAAGTGGTGTTCCTATGTGGATGCGTTATTTGAGAAAATAGAGCTTCATGCAGACGATTATACGGCAGAGGAAGTAAAGCAAAGACTGTACGCTTTTGGAAAAAACGACGTAGAAGTTTTGATAGAAGGAAAATAGTTTGAAATATTGGAGGTATTGCTTTGACTGTATTTAGGGCAACACGAAAGGATAAGCCTGTTTTAGAAAAATACTTACGATACAATCATTACCCTGGCTGCGAATTTTCCGCAGCCAATAATATTTTATGGTCACCATATTACGATACGGGATATGTGGTAATTGAGGATATGCTGTCCTTTTGTAAGCTGAAGAATGAAATACCGGTATGCTTTTCATTTCCTGTCGGGAATGGGGATGCAAAAAAGGCATTTGACTGCATATGTGAATATTTTGATGAGAATAATATGGAGTTTTCCATGTATCTCGTCGAAGAAAACATGTTTGCACAGATAGAGAAGTGGTATCCTGACAAATATCAAATCAGCTTTGACAGGGATTCGGCAGATTATCTGTATGAATATAAAACCCTTGCAGAGCTAAAAGGAAAAAAGCTCCATGGAAAGCGGAATCATATAAACGCATTTACAGAGCAGTATCCGAATTATGTGTATGAGGATATTGATGAGGCAAATGTAAATGCGTGCAAGCAGCTTACAGACGATTGGGCAAGGGAGCATGCGTCTGTGGAGACTGACGGGGAAAATTTCGAATATGAAGTAAAGGTGCTGAAATTTGCATTAGACAACATGAAGGAGCTTGGACTTGAGGGTGGTCTGATACGTGTAGATGAACGGGTTGTGGCGTTTACGGTTGGGGAGCCGCTTACGAAGGACACATATGTCATACATTTTGAAAAGGCATACGCAGACGTTAGGGGAGCTTATCCCATGATTAACAGGGAGTATGTCAGAAGAAGGCTGTCGGGCTACCGGTACATTAACAGGGAAGAAGACATGGGGATTCCGGGACTTCGCCATGCAAAAACATCCTACCAGCCCGTAAGGCTGGTAGAAAAGGGCTTTGTCACTCGCCGGAAGTCTTAGGTGCTTCAAGCTTACCAATATATAATGTAAAGATTGTGCATAGAATAAAAATTATAACACCGATTATGATTTGGGCGGTGCCTGTGCCGCCCATTCCGTATTCCTCCTGAACCTTGTAAAAGATGGATACAGGTGATGAAAGAATTAAACCGAGTATGCCGCAGTAGGTTGCAGAGCAAAAATGTTCAAACAGCCATTTTATCAGTTTTGAAATAAAAAAGATTCCGATGATACAGCCAATTGCAAATGGTGCGAGAATCAGTGCACGGTTCCATAGCATGGCAAAATCCAATTCCTTTAGTGCCGCAATGAAATCCTTTACGGCAGTAATAATTCCAAAATAATAACCAAGAATCATAAGCACAAGGGAGCCGCTTACCCCCGGAATAATCATGGTGGCAGAAGCGATTACGCCAAGAAAAAATACCTTTATAATTGAAGGAAGGCTAACAGCAAGCAATGCACCGCTTTCTGAATTTCCACCCATAAACGGAAGTATGACAGCAAACGCCGTGAATGCAATTAGAATGATTATGTTTATAACAGCCGATTTATGGGTATCCTTATTCCAGCCGTCGCGAAGTGATTTTACAATCATGGGAAGACCACCGAATATAAGACCTGTAAATGCAGCCGAGGTGATAAACGGTTGATGCTTCAATATAACAGGTATAATAAATGTAAAACCTACAACGCCGATTACCATGCCAAGTGCAATCGGTAAAAGTGTTTTGAAGCTTTTTTTAAAGTCCTTAAGCAAATTGGATATGGATGATAAAAGCTTATCATATATGCCAAAGGAAACTGCCATGGTGCCACCGCTTACCCCTGGTATGACATTTGCCACACCGACAAAAATACCTTTAATTATGTCTATCAAAAAATTCATAAGAAACCATCCTTTTTATTTATTGTGCAGACTTATGATTGTTGTGCCTGACCACTGCCGCCCATTATAGCATAAACACTTATATTAATAAATATTTTTTATTGGGAAAAATAACACATAAATTTAACAATTAGGATATTGTCAAACGAGTTGTTATATGCTATGATATGTGGTATTAAAAACTATGTGTAGGAGGCTTGCCCTATGAAATTTAAAATAGTTGGCGACAGTTGCTGTGATTTGACCAAGGAAGAACTGTCAAGAGAGTATTTTGTGAATGTACCGCTTACCCTTACCGTAGGGGGAGTTGATATAGTAGATGATGAGACCCTTGATACAAAGGATTTATTAAAGAAAATGGCAGAGTGCGAGGATTGTCCGAGATCAGCCTGTCCGTCACCGGAAGCATATATGGAGGCATATGAGGGGGCAGATGAGGTATATGTCGTTACATTATCGGCAAAGCTTAGCGGTTCCTACAACAGTGCCATGCTGGCAAAGAATATGTTTTTGGAGGAGCACCCGGACGTTAAGATCTATGTGTTTGACTCAAAATCAGCGGCGGCGGCACAGCATCTTATCTGTGAAAAAATTGAGGCACTTGCCCTTAAGGGAAATAAGTACGAGACGATTGTCAGTATGACAGAGGAGTACATTAAAAAGCAGGCAACAATTTTTGTTTTGGAAAATCTGGATGTTATGAGAAAGAACGGAAGAATGTCAAAGGTGAAGTCAATCGTTGCAAGCGTGTTAAACATTAAGCCTGTATTGTATGGAAAAGACGGTGAGATACAGCAGCTTGACCAGGCAAAGGGAATGAACAAGGCATTGAATAAGATGCTTTGGCATATTGAAAAAGGGAATTTTGATAAAAAACGCAAGGTTGAGATAACCCAGTGTGACAGCTATGAAAGATGCATGAACGTAAGAAAAATACTCATGGAAAAATTTGGTTTTGAAAATGTTGTGGTATTAGAGGCAAGGGGCGTAAGTACCCTTTACGAAAACCGTGGCGGAATCGTTCTCTCCCTTTAAAAAAGGAAAGCTATACCAAAATAAGTGGAACAATAAGGACACAGGATTTAATTATCTTGTGTCTTTGTTTTTTTAATGCTATAATGAGAATATTTATAGCAATTAGGAGAATTCTAATGATAAGAAGAAAACATTTTTATATACTTGAAATTTTATGTCTTATTTTTCTTTTTTCATTGTCGGGATGCGGAAAAGAAGAAAAAAAGAAGCCGCAAAAGACAAAGGATAATACCAATGAAGTGGTTGTCACAGAGGAAAAACAGCCCCAAAAAACCAGTGAAGAAAAAAATACCGATGAGGATGGATTTTATATCGTTGATGATTATGTTACCCCTACCCAGGACGTGGCGGAGATTATGATTAAGCCATCTGAGGGTTCGGGAATTTACAGATATATGACGGCAGGTGAAACAGTCAAAAGAACAGGCTATAATGATATTTGGTCAAGGATTTTGGTTGATAACACTGATTTTTATGTCCTTACATCACAGATTGAGCAGGCATCGGAGCCGGAAACGTCTGAGGAGCAGACGTCAAGCGAGGAGGAAGACACGGAGGAGGAAGGGAACCACCTTCCGAAAAAGGTTGTCATAGATGCAGGAAATCAGGCACATGAAAATGTTATATCGGAGCCTGTCGGTCCTGATAGTCAGGAGAAGAAAAGAGGGGCAACAACAGGTAATGTAGGTACAACATATGAGACGAAGGAGTATGAAATAAATCTTGTTTATGCAAAGCTTCTCCAGACAGAGCTTGAGCTTAGAGGTTATGAGGTGTTCTTAACAAGGGACAGCAATGATGCGGACATGACAAACATGGAGAGGGCACAATATGCAAACAGCTCAGGTGCAACTGTGTTAATCAGAATTCAAATGGGCTTTAGTTCAAACAAGGAATTGTCAGGCGTTATGGCGATGACCATGTCTGAAAGCAGTCCATATAATGGTGATTTATATGACAGCAGTAACTATCTGGCTACCAGAATCATACAGGGAATTATTTTGGAGACGGGTGCTGCAAATCAAGGCATTTATGAGACGGAGGAAATGACGGTTATTAATTGGAGTAAAATTCCTGTTGCAGTAATCAGACCGGCATTTTTGAGTAATTCGCTGGATGAGGCAAATCTGCTGGACGAGGAATATCAGGCTAAGCTTGTGAAGGGAATGGCTGATGGCATAGATAGTTATTTTTCGGAGTAGGAGGAAGAAAAATTGAGTGATTATGTATTGGTAAGCGACTCCACGGCGGATTTGGCTCCGGAGGTCATAAAGAAGCTTGGGGTAAATATTATACCATTTACCTATTCGGTGAATGATGAGGTATTTGAGTATTACCTGGATGAGAGAGATGGGGATATCAGTGAGTTTTATGCACGTCTGAAAAAGGGAGCCATGCCCGTGACCTCACAGGTTAACCCTGCAACCTACAAGGAGTATTTTGAAAATATAGTGAAAGAAGGAAAGGACATATTGTATTTATGCTTTTCCTCAGGTCTGAGTGGTTCCTACCAGACATGCCTCATGGGTGTTGACATGTTGAAGGACAAGTACCCTGATGCAAATATTGTTGTCATAGATTCTCTGTGTGCTTCCATCGGTGAGGGGATTCTGTTATACAAGGCTGCGAAAAAGAAGCAGGAGGGACTTGGAATCAGTGAGCTTGAGGGCTGGATACGGGGAACCCGTTCTAATATCAGGCACTGGTTTATGGTTGAGGATTTATTTCATTTGAAAAGAGGCGGAAGGATTTCTACCGTTGAGGCAATGGTCGGAAGTGCCCTTAAAATAAAGCCGATATTAAGTGTGGACAAGGAAGGAAAGCTTTTCGTCAAATCAAAGACAAGAGGAACTACAAAGGCATTGGAATATCTTGTTGCAAGACTTGTTGAGGAAGGTGGAGACCTTGCAGGACAGCATGTTGTTTTGGGACATGCAGATGCACCTGAAAAGGTAAATAAGCTAAAGGAAATGGTGATTGAGGCAGGTGTGCCTTCCGAAAATATAATCATTGCACCGATAGGTCCAATCATTGGAACACACGTGGGAGCGGGCATGACGGCACTTGCTTTTGAACAAAATTAGTCATTTGTGTGTTATAAATATTAACATTTGTAAAGGTTTTGTAACAAATGCTTGACACCTATACTTGGTAATGTTACAATACATCCGTAACAAAAATGTAACAAAGTTAACTTTGTTGCAAAATAAACATTATAGGTGGAGAGCTATGAATAAGAGAATGAAGTTGAAGATGCACAATCTTCGTCTGAATCTTAAGAAGAATGTTTTTAATGAAAAGTACTTTGTGAGAAATACGATTGCAGCTTTAGTCGGAGTTTCTGCTATTGGGTTATCAGTGTGTGGTGCAAATGTCCTCAAGGACAGAAAAGATGTAAAGGCAGGCATGGTAGCAGCAGCGGAAACAGAAGATACAATAGAAGATACGATTACGATAGATACAATAAGCCTTATGAATCCGTCATCTGTTTTGAATTTGAAAACTGCTATGGATGATGGGGCAAATATGGTAGTTGAGGCAAATGATTTTCAGGTTGTTGCAAATGTTCAGGATGATTTTGAGCTTAAGGGCACAGAGTTAGATGTGACACCGTCGGCATCAACAACAGAGATTCAGGTTTCTGAGCAGCCAACAACGGAGGCGACGACTACGGAAGCTCCAACAACAGAAGCACCGACCACGGAGGCACCTGCAACAGAAGCTCCAACAACGGAAGCACCTGCATCACAGGAACCACCTGCTCCAACAACGAGGGCAGCGTTTAACCTTACGGATTATGAGGTTCAGCTTATGGCATGTGTACTTACCCTTGAATGTGGTAACCAGTCATATGAGGGACAGCTTGCAGTTGCAAATCTGATACTGAACAGATTAGAGACAGGTATATGGGGAAATACAATTGAGGGTGTGCTTTATGCACAAAACCAGTTCTCGGTTGTATATACAGACAGCTTTGCACAGTGCATGGCAAATGGACCGCAGGAAAGTTGTGTTACGGCAGTCAGGGATGCTGCATCAGGAAACAACAACATAGGTTCCTATCTTTCCTACAGAGCTACATACAGTGTGGACACAAGTGCATATCCGAACAGTGCAATTATCGGAGATCACATATTCTTCTAAAGAAAAAATAAAAAATCAAATAAAAAAGGGCTGTCACAGTAAGGATTATGTGACAAGCCCTTTTAATTTTGTTTTTTTATTTGTTGTCTCTTTCTGCATCAAGCATTCCGCGAACCTTCATGGAAAGTCCAAACAGCTTGATAAAGCCCTCTGCGTCCTTGTGGTCATACAAGTCACCTGTGGTGAAGCTTGCAAGCTCCTCAGAATAAAGTGAGTATGGAGATGTAGTACCTGCTTTTATGATGTTGCCCTTATAAAGCTTAAACTTAACTTCTCCCGTAATACGCTGCTGGGTGCTCTCGATAAATGCCTGCAGTGCCTCGCGGAGCGGACAGAACCATTTACCTTCATAAATCATATCCGCAAACTTGTCACCAATCAGCTTCTTAAATGCAAGGGTATCCCTGTCAAGGATAAGCTCCTCAAGCTGTGCGTGTGCCTCCATCAGTATTGTTCCGCCTGGAGTTTCATAAACGCCGCGTGATTTCATGCCTACAACACGGTTTTCCACGATATCAACAATACCGACGCCATGCTTTCCGCCAAGTCTGTTCAGTTCACGTATAATATCGGAAACCTTCATTTCCTTTCCGTTTACTGACTTTGGAACACCCTTTTCAAATGTCATTGTAACATATTCAGGTTCGTCAGGTGCCTTAAGCGGATGTGTGCCAAGTACAAGAAGGTGATCCCAGTTTGGTTCCTCCCCAGGGTTTTCAAGCTCAAGACCCTCATGGCTAATATGCCAAAGGTTTCTGTCACGGCTGTATGAGGAAGATGCATCAAACGGAAGGTCAATGCCGTGTGCCTTACAATATGCGATTTCATCCTCACGTGACTGCATCGTCCATTCCGGCTGTCTCCATGTAGCGATAACCTTTAAATCAGGAGCAAGAGCCTTTATATTTATCTCAAACCGTACCTGATCATTGCCTTTTCCTGTTGCACCGTGGCAAATGGTAGTTGCCCCTTCCTTCCGTGCAATTTCAACAAGCTTTTTTGCAATCAGCGGTCTGGCATATGATGTACCGAGAAGATATTTATTTTCATAAACTGCACCTGCCTGAACACCCGGAACAATGTACTCATCACAGAATTCATCAACTACATCCAATATGTAGAGCTTTTCCGCACCTGAATATTTTGCCCGTTCCTCTAAACCGTCAAGCTCGCTTTCCTGTCCCACATCAATACAGACACATACAACATCAAAGTCGTAGGTTTCCTTAAGCCATGGGATGATGGCAGTAGTATCAAGACCACCGGAATATGCAAGAATTACTTTTTCTTTCATTACCTTTTATCCTCCTTAAAAAACATAGGTTAAGTATAAACCTTAAAATTGGAATATGCAAGAGTAATTCATGCTGTATGCATAAAAACGTGAATAATATACAAAAATATGAATAAATTATAAAAAATATGCATAAAAAACAAATATTATATTGCATATTTTAAGGCTCGGTTGTATAATCGTGATAATTCACTGATGTTCAATGAGAAGAAAAGAGGGAAGTATTATGGTAAAGGTAGGAATAATAGGCTCGACGGGATATGCAGGTCAGGAGCTTGTGAGATTGCTTTTGGGGCATGGAGATGTCTCCATAGAGTGGTATGGCTCAAGAAGCTACATAGATAAAAAATATTCTGACGTATATGGAAATATGTTTCAGATTGTAGACCAAAAATGTATGGATGATAATATGGAGGCACTTGCGGATCAGGTGGATGTCATATTTACCGCTACGCCACAGGGGCTTGCAGCGTCGCTTGTCAATGAAAATATTCTTTCAAAGGCAAAGCTGGTTGACCTTTCAGCGGATTTTCGTATAAAGGATGCCGCAACTTATGAGGCATGGTATAAAATTGAGCATAAGGCACCTGAATTTTTAGGAGAAGCGGTGTACGGTCTTTGTGAAATAAACAGGGACGCCATCAAGGGTGCCAGAATTATAGCAAATCCGGGGTGTTATACGACCTGCTCTATTTTGTCCCTGTATCCGCTTGTAAAAGAAAGACTGATTGATGTTGATACCATTATCGTGGATGCAAAATCAGGAACCTCAGGTGCAGGCAGGGGTGCAAAGGTTGCAAATCTTTATTGTGAAGTGAACGAGAGCATAAAGGCATATGGTGTTACGACACACAGACACACACCGGAGATAGAGGAACAGCTGGGGTATGCATATGACGGAACGCCTCTTACAATCAACTTTACACCACACTTAGTACCGATGAACAGGGGAATTCTTGTAACTGCCTATGCAGGTCTTGTAAAGGAATGCTCATATGGGGATTTAAAGGCGGTTTATGATAAATATTACGGTTCGGAGCCTTTCGTTCGTGTTCTTGACGAAGGGGTATGCCCTGAGACAAGATGGGTGGAGGGCAGTAATTATGTTGATATCAATTTTGTGAAAGACCCAAGAACAAACAGGGTTGTTGTTATGGGTGCGATGGATAATCTGGTTAAGGGTGCGGCAGGTCAGGCAGTGCAGAACATGAATTTGATTATGGGGCTTGATGAGACTAAGGGACTTATGATGCCGCCGCTTTTTCCATAACACACATGATATTTATGGGCTGATGTTCAAGGTTGTGTCAAGTTTTCTATGAAAACTTGACATGCAGCGTTGCCGCTTTTGCGAAGCAAAATTAGGATGCGGCGACGTTCAAAGAGACAGGAGGGAATATATGAAGATAATAGATGGCGGAGTGACGGCTCCGAAAGGTTTTAAGGCAGCAGGAACACGTGCGGGAATTAAGGCAGGAAAAACAAATAAGGATATGGCAATGATATATTCGGAATGTCCGGCAAATGCAGCAGGCACATTTACGAAAAATATTGTAAAGGCAGCACCTGTCTTGTGGGATAAAAAGGTTGTGGAGGAACAAAAGGCGGCACAGGCGGTTATTATAAACACTGGAGTTGCGAATGCCTGTACTGGTGATGGAGGTTATGAGGACACAAAAAAAATGGCACAGCTTACGGCAGATGCCCTTAACCTTAATGAGGAACAGGTGCTGGTTGCGTCTACAGGTGTTATCGGCTTTCGTCTGCCGATGGATGTGATAGCAACAGGCGTTGATGCCCTTAAGGATATGATAAGTGACAGCAGACAGTCAGCGGAAGATGCGGCTACAGCTATTTTGACGACGGATACCCATAAAAAGGAAATTGCCCTTCAGTTTGAAATTGGAGGCACTATCGTTACGATGGGAGGAATGTGTAAGGGTTCGGGAATGATTCATCCAAACATGGGAACCATGCTTGGATTTATTACCACAGACCTTGATATAGCACAGCCGCTCCTTGAAAAGGCATTAAAGGAGAATGTTGAGGATACCTTTAATATGGTGTCGGTGGACGGAGATACGTCAACCAATGATACTGTGCTGATTCTGGCAAACGGACTTGCGGGAAATAAAAGAATTGATACTGAGAATGCCGATTATGAAGCATTTAAGAGGGCATTGAATGAGATGAATACATTTCTTGCAAAGCAGATTGCAGGAGATGGAGAGGGAGCAACCAGACTGTTTCAGGTCGATGTCAAGGGGGCATTTGATACTGCGGCGGCAAAGGTGCTTGCAAAATCCATAGTCACCTCAAACCTTACAAAATGTGCCATATATGGTAAGGACGCAAATTGGGGAAGATTCCTTTGTGCCATGGGTTATTCGGGTGCTGAGTTTGATCCTTATAAGGTTGACATAACAATTGAAAGTGAAAAGGGAAGCATTCAATTGGTAAGCAATGGTATGGCAACCGATTTTGACGAGAAGCTGGCAATGGAAATCCTTTCCCCTAAGGCAGTTACTGCAGTCGTTGATGTTAAGTCAGGGGATGGTAAGGCGACAGCGTGGGGTTGCGATTTGACATATGATTATGTTAAGATAAATGCGGATTACAGGTCTTGAATGCGGACTGCAGTGCCATTAAAGTTGTAACCGCATGAAGAATGTCGAAGGCACTTTGTTCCTTTATAAGAAAGTTCTTTGAACTTCCTTATAAGGCAGGATTAAAAATCCTGCTAGGATTCGCCCAAAGTGCCATTAAAGTTGTAGCTGCATGAAGAATGTCGAAGGCACTTTGTTCTAAGAAATTGGAAATTTGGAAAGGATATGAGTATGGTTAATAATGATTCAATGGATTTGGTTTTGGCTAAGGCACAGACGCTGATAGAGGCTTTGCCGTATATTCAGAAATTTAATGGAAAAAAGGTCGTTGTAAAGTATGGCGGAAGTGCCATGATAGACGAAAATTTAAAGTATAATGTAATCAGGGATGTTGCCCTTTTGAAGCTGGTTGGTTTAAAGCCGATTATCGTGCATGGCGGAGGCAAGGAAATTAGTGCATGGATGAATAAAATCGGCAAGGAGTCCGAGTTTATAAACGGTCTTCGTGTGACTGACGAGGAGACGCTTGATGTGGCAGAAATGGTTTTATCCAAGGTGAATAAAAGTCTAGTGGCAATGATGCAGAAGCTCGGACTTAAGGCTGTGGGTATAAGCGGCAAGGATGGCGGTTTGCTGCAGGTCCGTAAAAAACTAAGCAGTGGAAAGGATATCGGCTATGTAGGTGAGGTTGTCTCTGCAGATGTTTCCATTTTGGAGACGCTCATTGAAAATGATTTTATCCCTGTGATTGAGCCGATTGGAATCGGTGTGGAGGATTTCCATGGTTACAATATCAATGCTGACGATGCAGCCTGTGCGGTTGCAACAGCGTTAAATGCAGAGAAGCTTGTATTTTTAACGGATATTGAGGGTGTGTTCGTTGACCCTGAGGACAAATCCACGCTTATTTCAGAAATGAATATCAATGAGGCACAGGAATTTATTGACAAAGGAATTGTAGGCGGCGGTATGCTTCCCAAGCTTACGAATTGCATAGAGGCAATGAAAAATGGCGTATCAAGGGTGCATATGCTTGATGGACGTGTGGAACACTGCCTGCTGCTTGAAATATTTACGGAAAAGGGTATTGGTACAGCGATTATGAAGGAACCGCTACTGTAGCCACTGGCATGTCATGAAATAAAAAAGTAATTTGGGAATAAAACCTCTGTTATGACAAATAATAACTTATATTATTTGCAAAACGGAGGTTTTTATTATGTGGGGACTTATTATTGCCCTAATATCGGGAACACTGATGAGTATTCAGGGTGTGTTTAACACGGGGGTTACAAAGCAGACTTCAAACTGGCTGGCTACCTCATGGGTTGCACTTTCAAGCTTTGTGGTAGCGTTTATTCTTTGGGCGGTATTTGAACGAAATGATGCAAATATAATGTCGCTGTTTCAGGTCGATCATAAATATATGCTTACGGGAGGTGTAATCGGTGCATTTATTACATGGACGGTTATAAAGAGCATGGCTGACTTAGGACCTGCCAAGGCAGTTCTGTTAATTGTAATTGCACAGCTTTTGGTTGCATATCTGATAGAGCTGATGGGACTGTTTGGCGTGGAGAAGGTTTCCTTTGAATGGAGTAAATTAATCGGTATTATTATTTCTATTGTAGGATTTATCATATTTAAGTGGGAAAAGTAGTGTACGATTATACTTTTTTACTATTGTAATATTTTACAAAGTTGGGTAAAATGGTAGTGTGTTTTGTTGTGTGTTGTGAAATACTTGCAGATATATAAAGGAGGTATTTCATATGCACAAGATTTTTGTATGTGTTTTGGTTGTTTTGATGATGACATGTCTGACGGCATGTGGCAGTTCGGGAACCGTGGTAACTTCCGCTGGTACGGATGCCGCCGCTTTCGGTGATGTGGCAGATACAGCAATCAGTACCACGGCAGTGCCAAGAGATGGACTGCTTGCGGTTTACGTTTGTGGGGCTGTTGCAAATCCGGGCGTTTACTATATGGAGCAAGGCTCGATAAAGCAGGATGCGTTACATGCTGCAGGAGGATTTTCCGGGGAGGCGGATGAGGAATACATTAATCTCGCTGAAGGAATTTCTGCAGGGGAAAAGATTTATTTTCCAAGCAGGGATGAGACAGAAGCTTATTTGAGCATTGTCCAGGAGGAAGCATCGGGACTTGTGAACATTAATACTGCAGATGTGGAAACATTGATGACACTGCCGGGTATCGGTAAGAGTAAGGCTAAGGCAATTGTAGAATACAGGGAGGAACACGGTAGCTACAAAAGCGTGGATGACATAAAACAAATAAGTGGAATCAAGGATGGCGTCTACAATAATATAAAGGATTATATATGTGTAGAGTAAGGAGATAACATGAAAAAGGTTTTGGTAGTTGATGACGAAAAGTCAATCGTAAAGGGAATAAAGTTCAGTCTTGAGCAGGACGATATGCATGTGGATGTAGCATACGATGGTGAGGAAGGATTTAATATGGCAAAGGAGAACAAGTACGATATTATTCTCCTTGACATTATGCTGCCGGGAATTACAGGCTTGGAAATATGCCAGCAGATCAGGGAGTTTTCCGATGTGCCTATCATCATGCTTACGGCAAAGGGCGATGATATGGATAAAATACTGGGACTTGAGTATGGTGCCGACGATTACATCACAAAGCCCTTTAATATTCTTGAGGTAAAGGCGAGAATAAAGGCGATTTTAAGAAGAAATACCAAAACTGCAAATGAAACTGCAAGTAGCAAGATTATAGAGGCGAAAGGGCTTAAAATTGATTGTGACAGCAGACGGGTATACATAGAAGAAAAGGAAGTAAACCTGACGGCAAAGGAGTTTGATCTTGTATATTTGTTGATTTCAAATCCGAACAAGGTTTATTCCAGGGAACAGCTTTTAAAGACAATATGGGGTGCAGGCTATCCCGGCGATGCAAGAACGGTTGATGTTCATGTGAGAAGACTCAGGGAAAAAATCGAATCGACACCTGCAAATCCAAAATATATTCATACGAAATGGGGAGTTGGATATTATTTCCAATCCTGACCCTTGAAACGAGGAAACGACATTGAAAAATAACAAAAAAAATTTCACAGCCATCAGTCTTCGTGCATTTATCACGATATACATTATACTTGTTGTTTTGTTGCTTTTGTCTGTTTATTCTATTGTCATTGTCAGATTCAATAAGGACAGCCAGAAAAAGATGTTGGAAAATGATGTGTGGAAGCAGTGCGATAAGCTTTCACAGGATTTAATTGCGAATGATTTTGCCTTGGAGGGGGAAGATTTCAACTTAAATCCGTGTATAGAGTTTATGGCGACTTTTTTTGACGGGCGGATTTTTATAATTAACGCAGATTATAATATTATAAAGGATTCGGCGGCTCAAAATGAAAATACATTTATTATAAATGCATCCGTCATCAGTGTTATGACGGGAGAGGAACCACGTGTTGTCACGTTGCTTGATAACAGCTACCAGTATATTTATCCCGTGAATGCATCGGATGAAATAGCAGGAGTCATCATGATTAGTGTTCCTGTCCAAAGAATAACATCTGCGTGGGATAATATTGCGGAACGGAGCTATATGCTCGTGTTCGTTATTATAGTTATTGGTATTTTGCTTGCCATATTGGGTGCATGGATCTGCGTAAGCGGTCTGAAAAATATTAATACACATATGGAGACTATGCGGTATGGTCAGGCAAATCAGGATATACCTGAGGCAGGCTTTACGGAGTTCCGGACGATTATTGAAAATTACAACAATTCAATTGGAAAGCTTATGGAGATAGATTCCTCAAGGCAGGAGTTTGTATCAAATGTGTCCCATGAGCTGAAAACGCCTATTACATCCATGAAGGTGCTTGCAGATTCTTTAGTTCAGAACGAGCAGGCGGATTTAGATATGTATAAGGAATTTATGGCGGATATTGTTGACGAGATTGACAGGGAAAGTGAAATCATAACAGATTTGCTCACATTGGTCAAAACTGATAAGAAGTCTGCAGAGCTTAATATTGCAACCATTGACATTAATACGTTGCTTGAGATTATCCTGAAACGTGTGGCACCTTTGGCTGATGCGAGGGGAATTGTCATAACCTATGAGAGCTATCGTGAGGTTGAGGCTGACGTTGACGAGGTAAAGCTGACACTTGCCCTGACAAATATTATAGAAAATGCCATAAAGTATAATGTCGATAACGGCTGGATAAAGGTTACCTTAAATTCTGACCACAAAAATTTCTATGTGAAGGTTGCTGATTCGGGAGTTGGAATACCAGATGACTGCAAGGATAAGGTTTTTGAGAGATTTTACAGGGTTGACAAGGCGAGAAGCAGGGATACGGGTGGAACCGGTCTTGGTCTTGCCATAACCAGAAATATTATTCTCATGCATGACGGAACGATTAAGCTTTACAGCCAGTCGGGAGAGGGAACAACATTTACGGTTAAAATACCGATGAAACATGCAGACAGTAAAGAGGGTTAATTGTAATGAAAAAAATTACTTATGTTTTTCTTGTTTTATGTATGCTCGCTTTAACGACAGGTTGTGGTGAGCAACAGTCCAATACGGAATTTTCCGTAAGTGTGCAGGAAGAAAATATGGTAGACATCTATTATCCTGTGGATAATGGAATTGTAAAGGATGAGGCTGCGTTTCGGTTTAAGCAGCCTGATTCTGTCGGAGCGTCTATTGAAGAGCTTATGCTTGTATTGTCGGAAAAGCTTGGAAATGACAGGATAGATTATACCACATATATGATAGACGCGTACAATAATGTGACGCTGGATTTTGATTTGGTAAGTGAATATAATAAGGAATATTATCTTCTGGCAAAGGCGGCAATCACAAGCTCCCTGTTTCAGATATCAAATATAAACTTTATCACCATACGGCTGAGTGATAATAAGGGAACTGTTATTTCAGAGGAGAGCTTTGACCGAAAATCGTTTTATTTCTATGGATATTCAGGTATGTGAAATTAATGAGGAGAGCAATTGAAAAGAATTTTGTTTTGGGCAGCTGTTATGTTTGCACTTGGAGAGGTGATTTACATAATAATTGGCAAAACAGGTTTATCATATGCACTTATGGGCATGCTTATTTGTGTTGGCATTTTTCTTGGAAAGACACAAAAAAGAGCAGCGTATATATGGGTTTCCTTTCTGGCTGCCGTGGGTTTTATCAATATAGGAAGCTGTTCTGGCTGTGACCGGTTGGCAAAGCTTAGGCAAAAGCAGGATGCAGGCGGGAATACATATGTCTTGCTTCAGGGAACGGTGGCAGAGGTTAATAAAACTCAAAATGGCTGTAATATTATAATAAAAACGAATGACAAATGCAGGGTGGTTGTCTACGGTGTTGATGATGGGATGAAAGTAGGACAAAGGGTTTCGGCATCTGGCAATGCAATCTGTCCGTCGGCTCCGACAAATCCGGGAGCGTTTGATTTTGCTGCATATTACAAGGGAAAGGGTATATGTTTTTCTGTAATGTGCCAGAAGATTACGGTGCTTGATGGTTCCTATAGCAGGGCATGGGAAATACGGGAAGCTGTCAGGGAATGGGGCGTACAAAGGCTGGAGAAAATATGCACAAACAGCTGTGTAGAGTATCAGGGGATTTTGTTTGGCGATAAAAGCAGCATCAGTGACAGAACCATGTTGTTGTTCCGGAGAAGCGGCATTGCTCATATTTTGGCGATATCGGGACTTCATATTTCAATCATAAGCGGCTGTATGTATTTTATTTTACGGAAGCTTTCCATTCCTACATGGGCTTCCACCTTGGCGGCAATCATGACAGCATTTTTGTATGGGGCATTGGCAGGCTTTGGCATGAGTACGGTGCGGGCATTGATTATGCTTGTAATTGCAATGCTGGGAGAACGGCTTGGGAAAAGCTTAGACATGCTTACAGGATTGGCAATCGCCGTATTTGTTATGCTGATAAAAAATCCCATGAGCATTATGGATACAGGCATGATGCTTAGTGTAGGTGCAATTTTTGGCGTATGTCTTGGAAATTACATAAACAAGGGACTTTTATCCAATAAAAAAATAGGCAGCTGTTTTAAGAAGCATAAGATTGTAAAATATGTGACAGGGTCTGTTGTTTTTTCAGTGTCAATACAGATTGTTACCCTTCCGCTTGTGGCATATTTTTACTATGAGACACCCGTTTATGGCATATTTGTCAATCTTGTTGTTGTTCCCTGCATGTCTGTTGTTGTTGCACTGGGATTTCTAGGTATTTTTTTGTCTGTGTTGTCGCTGCCGCTTGGAAAGACTGTCATTGCACCGGGTGGATGGCTGCTTGCATTTTTCAAAGGAATTGCAGGGACTGTGCTAAGACTTCCGTTTGCAGTGGTAAATACAGGAAAGCCTTTGATATGGCAGATTGTTTTATATTACATGATACTGCTTATGATACTTGCTTTGACGAACGGACGCATGAAGGAAAAGCTGATATGGTTTTTGGAGAACAAAAGGTTTAAGAAGATTAACAGAAACACAGTTGCTACTATACAGCGGATTGCAGTTACGGTAATTTTTTGCCTTGTAATTGGCATAACGATATGCTTTCATTTTATGAAAAAACAGGAAAGCTTTGTATTTCTTGATGTGGGACAGGGAGACGGGATTTTGCTTTCCTCGCCACATGGCATGATAGTTGCAATAGACGGAGGTTCCTTAAGCATGGAGGGAGAAGATGTAGGAAAATATGTATTGGAGCCTGCCTTAAAGTCGTTGAAAATGGCAGATGTGGATTTTTGGGCGTTGACGCACGGGGACATGGATCATGTAAACGGGCTGATTAATATTTTGGAAAGCTATGATGTATACGGAATTAAAATCAGATGTATTTTGCTTTCACGCTACGTTGTATATAATGAAACGATAGACAAAATCATTACGCTGGCAGATAAAAATAAAATTCCCGTAAGGTATCTGGAGGCAGGAGATATGGTAACAGACGGAAGTGCAGATATCGTTTGCTGTCACCCTGATAATGAATTTGAGGCAGCAGATACAAATGCTGCATCCATGGCACTGAGCTACCGCGGAGATACCTTAAGCGGACTGTTTCTTGGAGATATGTCGGATGATGCGATACAATATATGCTTTTACATCATGCGGAATTTTTGCAGGATGGCTATACCTGTGTAAAGGTGCCGCATCACGGCTCGAAAAATTCCCTGTATGAGCCATTGTATACGGATAACAATGTGAAGCTGGCTGTGATATCATGTGGAAAAAATAATTTGTATGGACATCCGCACGCTGAGATAATTGAAATGCTGACGCAGGAAGGGATTGACATATACCGGACAGACAGGCATGGAGCTGTTATTGTGCGGTGAGAGGATATAGAAATTCAATCGCTATTTTTGTCATAAGGAGTGTCATTTCAGCATAGGTAGATTGACATATTGAGGAATTTATTGTACAAACATATATAGTAATCATTGGCGTGTTCCTGCGGAACCTGCTGATATTGAAAGCAATTGCCTATGTAAAACAAGGATAGTAGGGAGAATATAAGGGTGGCACAAAAGTCAGATGGAATGTCAATTATTAATACACAGATAGAACAGGGGAGTTACTCCACAATTTATCTTTTTTGTGGAGATGAGCCGTATCTTGTCAATCAGTATAAGGACAAGCTGATAGATGCTGTATGTGACAAAAACGACAGTATGAATTATATGGTGTACAAGGGCGAAAATGCAGTACCTGAGGATATACGTGAGCTTGCAACAACCATGCCCTTTTTTGCAGACCGACGGGTTATTCTTGTTGAAAATGCAGGTTTTTTCAAAAAAGGGAATGAGGTGCTGGAGGCTTTGTTTGATGAGATAGCGGATACAACCATTCTTGTATTTGTTGAGAGCGAAATTGATAAGAGAACGAAGCTTTATAAACAGCTTGCAAAGGTAGGAACGGTTGTAGAATTTTCCACACCTGACGAGAGAACCCTGCTTGCATGGCTGAAATCCCTGTTTACAAGAGAGGGCATGAAAATAGAGGATGCGGCTGTTTATACCCTGCTTCAAAATGTAGGTACTGACATGAACTTACTTGCAAATGAGGCGGAAAAACTGAAATGCTATTGCATGGAACGGGATATCATAGATGCCGCAGCAGTAGAGCAGCTGTGTGTCAATCAGGTGGAGAGCAAAATATTTGACATGATGGATGCACTGTCTCAAAGAAATGCAGCAAAAACAATGAGGCTGTACGACGATTTGCTGATGTTAAGGGAACCGGCAATGAGATTATTGTTTTTGGTGACAAGACAGTACAATATATTGCTTAAGGTGAAGCTGGCGTTAGAGACAGGAAGCGATAATAGTAAAATAGCATCTGCCGTTAAAATACCGCCATTTACCGTTAAAAAATATGTAAGCCAGTGTGAGGGCTACACCTATAGCCAGTTGGTAGAATGTGTGGATATGTGCCAGCGGGCGGACAGTGATATAAAGTCCGGACGCATGAAGGATGCTATGGCTGTAGAGATGCTGATTGTAAATTTGCTTAAAAAAGAATGAATGACATAAATGGACCTTCAATCATCAGGTGTCTGATTTTTGAAGGTCCGTTCATTTGATAAGCACATTGTTATTAAAGTGCAAACAGTACAATTTCAGCCGGACCATATTGTAAGCCGTTACTCCTGAGATAATATGTGTAATCATTTCTCATCTCAGCAATCATGTTTGGTATTTTATAAATATCTTCGTTATTATGGTAGACACATATTAAAAGCTTAGGGCGTTCTTCAACGATATGACGTCGGCAACCGGTCAGTGCACTTTGCTCGGCACCCTCAATATCCATTTTTATAAGCGTTACAGGCTCCGTTATATCTTCATCAATGGAGACGATTTCAACAGGGATGACATTATCACTTTTTTCTTTATTTGCCATATTGCTGGAGGATACTTCGGAGGAGGAAACATACATAATATCGCTTTCTGCACCTGCACCCTTATTCCGTATTTCGATATTTGGGTAATCTTTCAGGTTTTCAGCTAAAAGGTCTGCTGTGCTTTTTGTAATTTCATAGCAATATATGCGTTTATATTTTTGATAAGTTTGAATATAGTCTTTTGTGGAATCACCATCAAAAGCACCCAAATCGACAACCACTTCATTTTCGTCACAGTTTAATAGGTCCAAATCATAGTAATCAGCATAATTACCTTCCCGCATTTGAAGAAGTAAGCTAGGATTAAAAGTCAGCCAATTATAGAGCATATTATGAAGAACCAATTTAGAACGATAGTCACCAAGATGGTTATATAACCATTTAAAGTCATCACGGTGTTCTATCAGATTATGTATGCGTTCTTCAAGGACATCGTAACAATTATTATTTGTATCAAGGCGTTTCCACATATGTTCCCAAGTTTGATAATGACGGTTTAAAATATCTATGATATCAGGCGAAAGCTTATGAAGCGACTCTTTTGATTGCTGTAAAATAATATCATAATCTACATAGGTTACATAATCAAGTAATTGAAGAAATTGTTCATCCAATGCAGTGTTTTGCAGGTAGCGGGTTTCAATCGTATTTTTTATAAAGTCTGTCCATGCCTGACACTGTTCAATAAAAGTTGAGAGGGGGGGGGTAGAAGTAGTGCCGGAAAAATTTGAATTAGAGATTTTATATTGATTAATTGTTTCACTGTTAAATAGTGTTTTATTGACATTCGACACAGCCTGCATAACGCTGCCAAATAAATGGGAAGACTTTTCTTCCGATACGGCGTCACCATTTTTGGAAAGGAAAGTCACTATTTTTTCGATGGTATGGACTGCGTTTAGTAAATCTTGTTTTTGGGTTATTTGCATAGAGCCATTCTCCTTTCATAAAAATAATGAGACTGTCACAATAAGGATTTCAGGCATACATATGACAAGCCTCAAATCATTACTATAACAGCCTCATTTCTGATTGTTTTTCAATTATGCCATACGGTTAACTGCTAAAGTAAGATGTGAAATCTTTCTTGAAGCGTTATTCTTGTGGTAAATGCCCTTGGAAGCCGCCTTACTTATCTCAGAGATTGCAACCTTAAGCTTTGCTTCTGCCTCAGCCTTGTTACCTGACTCGATAGCAGCCTCAACATTTTTAATCATAGTCTTAACCTTAGACTTAATCATCTTGTTTCTCAATGTTTTTGTTTCAATTACAAGAATTCTCTTCTTTGCAGATTTGATATTTGCCAAATCAGACACCTCCATTAAAATAAATCAAAAAGTTAAAATAAGTATTGTATTAATATCACCTTGGTCAAGACACGAACAGGCATACCCACACCACCAGATATGCCAAACCTCAGTGAATTATAGCTATCGCACTGTTTCGCACGCAAACATTAGAATATCAAATTCACATTTTATTGTCAATACTTTTTCTGCCTTATTCAATATATTTTTTTACAAGCTTATCGTAGTCGCTGATTGGCATCGGCTTTGCAAATAAAAATCCCTGACCAATTTCACAGCCAAGTTCTTTTAACATTTCAAGCTGGTCAGAAGCTTCAATTCCCTCGCTGACAACCCGGATATCCAGATTGTGTGCCATGTCGATGATGCATTTCAGTATGTAAACGGCATTTTTGTCGTTTGCAGCAGAACGTGCAAGAAAGTCGTGGTCAAGCTTGATGACGTCCACAGGCAGGTCGCGGAGCAGGGTGAGTGATGAGTAGCCCGTGCCAAAATCATCCATATTGATGGAGAAGTCCATGGAGTGGAGCCTGCCTAAAACATCTATCATGTAATCGTAATCCTCAACCAATATACTTTCTGTTATTTCAAATTCAATGTAATGATGTGGAATGCAGTATTGTTCAACAATTTCCTGCACGCTGTCCAAAAAGTCAGGGTGGGCAATGGTGATGCGTGACAGGTTCACTGAGAACGGCAGGGCACATACGTTGGTGTCAAGGTATCTCCGCAGGGATTTGCATGCCTCCTCAAGCATAAAGCAGTCAATCTGATAGATAAATCCATTTTTCTCAAACGACGGTATAAAGGCTGACGGTTCTAAGAAGCCCTTGGAAGGGGAAAGCCACCTGACGAGAAGCTCCCCGCCAATTAATTTGTCGTTGCTAATATCATATTTTGGCTGCACATATGCACAAAACTCCTTATTATCGAGGGCAGCATGCATACTGTTTTCGATGTGTGCATCATTGAGCATGGTTTTGTGGTATGCATCATCATAAAAGGCATATGCCACACCTGTGGCGGCATTAATGTTTTTGGCTGCCATCATGGCACGGTCAACCAGACGGTTGACACTGTAGGAATGCATTGACTCGTCAATCAGAAGGATTCCTGTTGTAAAATCTACAACAAACCGGTCCTGTATAATATTACATGCATCGTGAACCTCATTTCGTATGCTGTTATAAACGTCCATGTAGGTATGGTTCTTTTGGTCACGAATCAGCATAATATATGTATCGCCTATTATGCGGGCAAATGCTTCGCCCTCCGCAAGGTGCTTATTTAAAACATCCGCCACTGTTTTTAGTGTGAGGTCGCCTGTGCCATGTCCGTATGCTTCGTTAATGTATTTGAAATTGCGGATGTTAAAGTAGAACATTACGTAATCATCATCAGGATTATTGTCAAGTATATCCTGGGCAGTCACCTTAAATTTTTCGAAGTTACCGTAGCCTGTTATAATGTCGCGGTAGGATGCCTCAGCAATTTTCTTTTCAATGTCTATGTTTTGTTCAAGCTCCTGCTTGAGACGCTCGGATTTGGTCTGCTTATGCATGTTAAATATAAGCACAAATGAGCTTCCGCCTGTACTCCAGTTGATTGGGGACATATATACATCTAAGGTTTCGTTTGTCGCTTTGCAATGCTTTACACATTTTGCGGTAGTATCCTCCGACATTTTGTGGACGGCACAGTCGCGGCATGGTCCGCTTGCCTGATACATGCAGTTATAACATTTGCTGCCCATGGAAAGATTCGGAAAATATTCCTTGGCAGTTTCATTAAAATACATGATATCATAGCTGTCCTTATCAATGATGGCAATCGGAGCTTCTATAATATCGAAGGCACTGATTGTGTTTTCCCGGAGAAGGGACATATGCTGTGAACTCTTTTTTGCACAGACGGCTTCGCCTAAAAGCTTAAATATAAGTTTAAAGGAACTGATTGTGGATGTGGACCACACCATATCGTTATTCATGGAATAAAAGCTGATATAACCGATTACATTTCCCTCAAGTAAAATCTGTGACTGAATCAGCCGTTTAATGCCTTCGGAATAAGGATTCATGCTGGAGGAATTCAGCTTAATCAGGGATGTGTCAGAGTTGTAAGCTACACCGTCCATGCCCATGGAGTCGAGCTCCTCAAATATGGTGGCAGGCGTATGTTGTTTAACATGTCTGTCATTTGGAATACCCTCTCTGCACCACTGGTGTGTGCAGTCAACAAACTTGTCCTCCGGACAATATTCCCATATACATATTTTGTCGATGTCATAGCTGCTTCCAATCAGGTCGAGGGATTTCCCGATTGACATGTGGGTGTTGTTGCCTGAAAAAAGCATCGTGAGAAGCTCGCTGACAACCTGATCCGCAGGGGATGGGGTTGTGCTGCTCCGCTCATTTTCATAGGTTGCCCGTTCCATGTCATCCCTATAGCAGTAGTAGCAGTTTTTGCCGTTGAGCTTTGCCTGATATAGGGCGGTATCTGCCCGTTCAAGGAGAACATCATATGGAAGTGGTTCATTTGTGAAGGCAATCCCGATGCTGAGCGTAACCTTGCAGGAGTCTGTTCCCGGATAAAGCTCCCTGATACGGTTGGCAATCTGCTCTGCCTTTTCACAGGCAACCTGCGTATCAAGGAGATTGCTGAAATAAACGCAGAACTCATCACCGCCAAGGCGTCCTGCTAAATCATACTCACCTGCGTACTCCTTTAAGGTGTCGGCAATGTTGACAATAACCTCGTCACCCTTAAGATGACCATATGTATCATTTACCTTTTTGAAATCATCGATGTCAACAAGCATAAATACATTGTAGACATTACCGTCAAGCTCACGGAGATGTGCTTTGATTTTGCTTTCCGTGACTGCCTTGTTTAAAAGTCCCGTCATCAGGTCTGTTTCCGCTTTCATCAGGAGCTTTTGCTGTTCTGTTTTCTGTATATTTATATTTCTTAACAGTCCGACTACACGTATCGGTTTTTGGTCCTCGTCATAAATAGTGGAAAATGTGGAAAAAAACCACTGAAAACCACTGTTTCTGGTGTTTAGCTTAAATTCCGTTGAGTGAAATGCAGTGCCTGATTTGGCAAGCATGAACAGTTCGTCAAAGGCATCCTTCGTATCGGAAGAAACCAGTCCAAGTGAAATCATGGAAACAGCAGGATTGTATAGGATAGGGTCAGCGTCAAATATTTTATTGAACTTTTCTGCAAAGGTAATTGTGTCCTCAGCGATATCGTATTCGTATGGAAGTTCCTCGGATATATCGGCAATAATCAGATATTTCTGCTCCTCGAGCCTTGCCTTCATTTCCGCAATTTTAAGGTTTGTAATATCGGACATAACAAGATTTAAAATCGGGAAGCCCTCAGCATTTTCGCCTGAGCGTGCAAAAATGGCATTCACCCATTTGATGCTGCCATCAGCACATTTGACCCGGAAGTTGGCAATTTTGGAGTTCTTGTCCTCCGTAAGGTCTGCAAGTACGTCAATTACGATGGCAAGGTCCTCGCTCCAAACGATGGCGAGTGTATTTTTGCCGCATGCCTCCTTAAAACTGTTTTCCGTGTATCCGCACATGTCATAGAAAAAGTTGTTTGCCCATATGAGGGAGAGGTTGTTGTCAAGCAGGTGTTTGCTCACTCCGCTTGGAACCGTATTTGCAAATATTTCCAAATCTGTTTTTGCCTGTGCCGTCTCATTGGCGGCATTTTCCAAGTTGGTGATATCGGTAAACACACATTGTAAAACGTCACGACCATCATTTAGCGTATATGCCTGTCCATTGCAGAGCACAGTGAGAACCGCTCCGTGCTTTGTCACAATTCTGTTTTGAAAACTGATAAGATTGGAAATACTAAGCTGATAGTTGATGGAAGCTATGGTTTCTGCAAAATCATCCACAAAAAGAAGATTGTCCAGCGTGCATATATTTTTTGAAAGCTCACGGGGAGAGTAACCTGTCATGAGGCAAAGCCCCTGATCAAAATCTAAAATGTTGTATGGTGCATCCGTCTCAAGGACGAAGGTTGCAACGTCAGTCCCGTTTGCATAATTTGTTGAAGTCATATGTCCACCTCCCATATTGAACATCAGCCCATTCCGAATTTGCTTTCAGCAAATGGGCTGACGCTACATGTCAAGTTTTCTATGAAAACTTGACACAACTATAATATAAATTATATTCTAAAATGAAATAGATGGCAAGCATTAGCGGCAAATGAAAAAATAAATCTCCGACTTGAAAATGCTTTCTTTACATACGTACTTTTAAATGGTACAATATTACAGTAATTGACGCAAGACCATTATATTGGTCTTAAAACGAAAAGATGTAGATATAAGAATGAAAAAGTATAATAAATACCAAATTACTGCAACAATATGCATAGCGTTGTTTATAATAAGCTTTTCACTGTGTATACTCGCCATGGACAGGCATGTGTACGATTGGTGTTATGAAGATTACGTGGACACACTCCACGAAACATATGGAGAGGAGCTTGGAGATAAGGCACTCAGTAAGTTTGAGGCAGAGCAAAACTACAACCAGCTGGCAGATGGCTTTACGCAGTTTTTCGGAAACGGTTATCCTGATACAAGCTATGAGATTACAAAGGAAAATATTGAAAAACTGAACAGGCTTAAGGGATATTACCGCCTGGCGTGGGTGGTTGCGGCTTTTTCCATTGTAGGAATTGTTTACAGCTTTCGGGAGCTTTCAAAGGTACGTATGTACATGCCGCTTCTTTACGGAGGGATTCTTGCTTCTTTTTTAACCGTGTTAAATGCGGTTATAATAATGCTGTCGGGCAGTGAGACGCTGACAGGTGTGAGAAACATGGTAATGCATGGGGATTACTCCTATTTTAGCGATATGGATTTAATAAGATGGATATTACCGCCTGATTACGGAATGGCACTTGCATTTGCTTATCTTTGCATCGTGTTTATCCTGATTGTTCTGGCGGTACTGATAAGGGCAATTATAATATTTTGTGGACGTCCACATAAATTTTAACGGAGGAAATGATATGAATAAGAGATTGGAAAATTGGGTCAATTGGGTTTTGTATGATGAGCTTATGAATGGACAGCTCAACGCACCTAAGCATCTGCTTGGTATTCACGATTATGGCGAGGGACAGGTGATTACGGTTTACCGTCCTCATTCGGAGTCGGTTTCGGTTACATCCGTAACAGGGAAAAGTCCTGTTCCGATGGAACAGCTTGCAGACGGATTTTATGGTGTATATTTTCCGAAGAAAAAATATAAAGGAAACAAATACAAAATTGAGACGAAGTATTTGGATGGAACAACTGTGCTGACCGCAGACTGCTACGCATTTGATTCACTTATCACGGATTATGATACGTATCTTTTTGCGGAAGGTAAAAATTATGATATATATGACAAGCTGGGTGCACACCCTATGACAATTGATGGCGTCAAGGGCACTTATTTTTCGGTTTGGGCACCAAATGCAAGACGCGTAAGCATAGTTGGTGACTTTAATATGTGGGACGGTGCCTTAAATCCGATGCAGATACATTCTGCTTCGGGAATTTACGAGATATTTATGCCTGATGTAAATGAGGGTGCAGTTTATAAATTCCAAATACAGACGAGAACCGGTGATATCCTATATAAGGCTGACCCATATGGCAACCAGACGCAGGTAAGACCAGATAATGCAAATGTTGTTGCAGACCTGAGAAATTACAAGTGGACCGACAATGCGTGGATGGAGAACAGAAAGAAGCAGACAAGGGTAGCACGTCTCAAGCAGCCGATGTCAATTTATGAGGTGCATCTTGGCTCGTGGAAGAAGAAAGTGGAGGATTCGGATTTCGGATTTTATAACTATAGGGAAATAGCCAAGGAGCTGGGAGATTACGTTAAGGACATGGGATACACCCATATCGAGCTTATGGGTATTGCTGAGTATCCGTTTGACGGTTCATGGGGCTATCAGGTAACAAACTACTATGCACCTACCAGCAGATATGGAACGCCACAGGATTTCATGTACTTTGTGGATCATATGCATTCCATTGGTATCTCCGTTATTTTGGATTGGGTGCCTGCACATTTTCCGCGTGATGCACACGGTCTTGGAAGATTTGATGGCATGCCGCTTTATGAACATCCGGACTCAAGACGTGGAGAGCATCCTGACTGGGGAACTTATATATTTGATTATGCGAGAAATGAGGTCAGCAATTTCCTGACATCCAATGCATTATTCTGGGTTGAAAAATTCCATATAGACGCACTCAGGGTAGATGCGGTTGCCTCAATGCTTTATCTGGATTACGGCAAGCAAAACGGACAGTGGCTTCCAAACAAGGATGGCGGAAATGAAAACTATGATGCCATAGAGCTTCTTCAGAAGATAAATACGGTTATGGAGGAGAGAAACCCGGGAGCATACCTGATAGCAGAGGAATCAACGGCATGGGCAGGCGTAACTGCACCTGCATCCCTGAAGGGACTTGGGTTCCTGTTTAAATGGAATATGGGTTGGATGAATGATTTCCTTGAGTATATGAAGCTTGATCCGTATTTCAGGTCATTTAACCACAACAGACTTACATTCAGCCTGAGTTACACCTACTCGGAAAATTATGTGCTTGTGATTTCCCACGACGAGGTTGTCCATTTGAAGTGCTCCATGATTAATAAGATGCCGGGACTTGAGTTTGATAAATTTGCTAATTTAAGGACGGCATATGGTTTCATGCTTGGACATCCGGGCAAAAAGCTTCTCTTTATGGGACAGGAATTTGCACAGCTCCGGGAGTGGAGTGAGGCGAGAAGCCTTGACTGGTATCTCCTTGACGAGCCGCTCCACAATAAGATGCAGAATTTCGTTAAGAGACTGAACCATATTTACACAGAATACGATGCATTATATTACAATGACAATGAGTCTGTCGGTTTTGAATGGGTGAAGGTTGATGATGCCGAGGAGGGTATCGTTGCCTTCGTGAGACGTGGAAAATCAGTGAAGGACCAGCTGCTATTTGTATGTAACTTCGTGCCTGTTGAACGGACGACACATTTAATCGGTGCACCGTGCCCTGGAAAGTATACGGAAATACTGAACTCTGATGCTGAGGAATTTGGCGGCTTGAACAGAGTAAACGGTGTGGTAACTGCAACGGACAGACCGTGTGACAGAATGAATTACTCATTAAGCTTAACGATACCGCCGCTTTCAGTTATGATATTTAAGTATGACTATAAGGAACCGGCAAAGCCTGCTAAGGCGATTGAAAAGGCACCAAAAAAATAAAAATTTAATAGATTGATAAAGTGACGGGTGGCACGGGAGTTTGTATAATATACAAATTCCTATTGCCGCCCTATGTAATCGTATCGTGAAGGTTTAATATGAAGAAAATAAAGAAATTAATGAAATATGTTTTTATTGTTATCGTGATTGTGGCTGCAGTGGTCGGTATTGGTGTTCTGGGCACGAATCTTTATGTAAGGGGTAGTGTTAAGGACAGGATTTTAAAGCCTGATGAGGCAGAAGAACTGGAGGATGTTGACTGTATTTTGGTGCTTGGTGCTTCGGTTCAAAATAATGAGAAGCCAAGCTTGATGCTGCAGGATAGACTGGATAAAGGAATTGAGCTTTATTTTGCGGGATGCTCAGACAAGCTTTTGATGAGCGGCGACCATGGCAGTGCCTATTATAATGAAGTAAACGTAATGAAAAATTATGCCGCATCTGCCGGAATTCCTACAGAGGATATATTTATGGACCATGCAGGTTTTTCTACCTATGAGAGTATGTATCGGGCAAGGTATATTTTCAACGCAAAAAAGGTTGTCATTGTAACCCAGAAATATCATCTGTACCGTTCGCTTTATGTGGCAAAGCAGTTAGGACTTGATGCTTATGGAGTTGCCTGTGAGGATATAAAGTATTCGGGACAGACATACAGGGATGTAAGAGAGGTGCTTGCCATTTCAAAGGATTTCTGTAAGGCAATCATTAAGCCTGAGGCATCCTTGATGGGCATGGAGATATCGCTTGACGGAGACGGCAACGTGACAAACGATAACTGAAAATTGACATGAAAGTTTTGATAATGTATAATGCTATAGGTTGATGTCTGAAAGGCAAATATATAAATGGAAAGGGCAAATATTATGGCAGAGAAGAAAAATATGCTGACCTATGAGGGTCTGAAAAAATTAGAGGATGAGTTACAGGATTTAAAGGTAAATAAACGTCAGGAAGTAGCCCAGAAGATAAAAGAGGCAAGGGAGCAGGGAGACTTGTCTGAGAACGCTGAGTACGATGCGGCTAAGGATGAACAAAGAGATATTGAATCCCGAATTGAGGAAATAGAGAAGATACTGAAAAATGCTGAGGTTATTGATGAGGACGAATTTGACCATGAGACGGTAAATTTCAGTTCAGAGGTTGTTCTTCACGACATCGATATGGATGAGGTTGTTACTTATAAGATAGTCGGTTCCACAGAGGCAAACATCATGCAGGGTAAGATATCAAATGAATCGCCTCTTGGCATGGCACTTATGAAAAGAAAAATCGGAGAGACGGTAACCGTGGAAGCACCTGATGGAAACTACGATTACAAGATATTGGATATAAAGAAAAGATAACGGTTAGACTGAAAGAGAGATAGAAACATGGCTGATAATAATAATCAAAACAATCAGGCAAAGCCCCAGGACGTGAAGCAGCTTTTGAAGGTGCGTCGTGAGAAGCTTGCCGAATTACAGGCAAATGGCAAAAATCCGTTTGAGATAACGAAGTATGATGTGGATACCCATACGGCAGATATCAAGGATGATTTTGATGCGTATGACGGCAAGGAGGTATCTGTGGCAGGCAGGCTTATGTCCAAGCGTGTTATGGGTAAGGCGTCCTTTGGAAATGTGCAGGATAAATCAGGAAACATACAGATATATGTTGCCCGCGATGATTTGGGTGAGGAGTCCTACAAGGAATTTAAGCGTATGGATATCGGAGATATTGTTGGATTAAAGGGCAAGGTGTTCCTTACAAAGACAGGAGAAAAGTCAATCCATGTGACGGAAATTACCCTTCTTTCAAAAAGCTTACAGATTCTTCCTGAAAAATATCATGGACTTACCAATACAGATTTGCGTTATCGTCAAAGGTATACGGATCTGATTATGAACCCTGAAGTTAAGGATACCTTTATCAAGCGTTCGCAAATTATCAGCACCATCAGAAGATATTTGGACGGGCAGGGCTTTATGGAGGTTGAAACTCCGATGCTTGTGTCCAATGCAGGCGGTGCTGCCGCAAGACCGTTTGAGACGCATTTTAACGCACTTGGCGAAGATTTGAAGCTTAGAATTTCTCTTGAGCTTTACTTAAAGCGGCTTATTGTAGGCGGCTTAGAGCGTGTTTATGAAATTGGACGTGTATTTCGCAATGAGGGTCTTGATACGAGACACAATCCTGAATTTACGCTTATGGAGCTTTATCAGGCATACACGGATTACAACGGAATGATGGATTTGACGGAAAATCTTTACAGGTACGTTGCAAATGAGGTGCTTGGCACAACTAAGATTACCTATAATGGAATTGAAATGGATTTGGGAAAGCCGTTTGAGCGTATCACGATGGTGGATGCAGTTAAGAAATATGCAAATGTTGATTTTAATGAGATAGATACACTGGAGGCTGCAAGGGCAGCAGCTAAGGAGCATCACATAGAGTTTGAGGAAAGGCACCTGAAAGGAGATATTCTCAATTTGTTCTTTGAGGAATATGTTGAGGAGCATCTTGTTCAGCCGACCTTTGTGATGGATCACCCGATTGAGATATCGCCGCTCACAAAGAAAAAGCCTGACAATCCTGAATACGTGGAGCGTTTTGAGTTCTTTATGAATGGCTGGGAGATGGCAAATGCCTACTCCGAGTTAAATGATCCGATTGACCAGAGAGAGCGTTTCGCTGCTCAGGATGCACTTGCAGATGCAGGTGACGAGGAGGCAAATCATACGGATGAGGACTTCCTCAACGCATTAGAAATCGGTATGCCGCCGACGGGTGGAATTGGCTTTGGTATCGACAGAATGTGTATGCTGCTGACGGATTCACCTGCCATAAGGGATGTACTGTTGTTCCCGACGATGAAGTCGTTAGGTAAAGAAAACCAGTAAAATCAAGGGTTGTAAGGGGTTCTTTCAAAAAAAGACAACAAAAGGACAACATTTTTGACACCAATAATACATGATAATGAGTAATAATAAGGTGTTGTCATTTATCCCTAATTAAAGAAATTTGCTTACTTAGGACACTTTTCAAGAGAAATTTTGAAAAGTGTCTTTTTTTGTCTGGTCATGGTTATAGCAACAATTGAATTAAACAATAAGATTTCAAAAATACCATGACATGGTATGCAGTCCGCAAATTATACCATGAGAGTCCATAGCCAATTCCGGCATTTGGATTTACCATAGGGGTACAGTAATCGAAAGAGAGCTGTAACAACTGAATAGCAATTACAGACAGTTGGGAGAAATCCTACTCGGTAGAAATCCGGTGCAATGCCAGACAATGGATCAGTCAAAGTCATGCGATAAGAGTTGATGGATGTAACAATGAAGATGGAGCGGACACGGCAGGTTACTTGTGGCGGATGGATAATAAACCACAAAGGGAAGTGAAGAACTTTCCTTATCCCCGGAAATAGCAGCAGGGGAGAGCATACAATGTATGCCGTGAAGCGGAAGCACCGGTCTGTAATTCCATGTGTACGGGCAATGAGGGGTAGAGATACCGGCGTACACTTCTACATAACAATAATGGCAGGCATGGAGGATGAATGGAAGATAAGAATGGACTGCCGGAAAAATGTAACCAATTATAAAGATTGCAGAATACAAGGAGGTCAAGTTATGGATAAGAATACAATCGTGATAGGGATAGACCACGGCTGGTCGCAGATGAAAACCGCAGGGAGCGTTTTTACATCAGGTGTCAGGGAGATTACCACGGAGCCGGCACTGTTTGATAATGTAGTGCAGTATAAAGGGAAGTATTATAAGGTAGGCGGGAACCGTCTGGAAGTCAAGGAAGATAAGGTGTCCGATGACAGTTTTTATATCCTCACGCTGGCGGCAGTGGCAAAGGAGCTGGAATTAAGAGGAAAGAGAAATGCACATGTACTGATTGCGGCAGGGCTTCCAATCGGGAGATTCGGGGCAGAGAAGCAGGGATTTATTGATTACCTGAAACGGGAAAGGGAAGTGTCTTTCCGTTTTGAGAAAAAGCAGTACCGGATTACCGTGGAAAGGGTTTCTGTTTATCCGCAGTGTTACGGGGCGGTGGCAGACCGGATAAAGGATTTTTCACAAAAGGAACTGGTTGCCGATATTGGCTCATGGACGATTGACATGGTGCCGGTAATCGGACATTCCCCGGATGAATCCTTATGTGTCACTGTGCCGGAGGGTATTATCACTTGTATGCGGCGTATCAATGAGCAGAGTGTCCGGCTGTTAAATGGACAGATTGATGAAAGTGCAATACAGGAGGTTATGATGAAAGGCAGCAATGATTTTCTTGAAACGGAGTATCTTGAGATTGTCAAAAAAGAAATTGCCGCTTATGCCAAAAAGGTATTCCGCATGATAGGCGAGCAGGGGTATAACCTGAAAACCACGCCTATCACATTTGTCGGCGGCGGTGCGGTAATGATGAAGCTGTTTGGAGAACTGAACCAGAAAAACATCCGTTACATTGAGGATGTAAAGGCAAATGCCAAAGGATATGAGTATCTCGGCAACATATACCTGAACAGGGTTTTGAAGCATTTTGCATAGGGGGTGTGGATGATGGCAAAAAGGAAATTCCGCAACTTCACCATCCGTCTGAGCGGGGAAAATGAGCAGCACATTAAAGTGCGTAACCTGTTGGAAGATTTGAATATGGATATTCATAAATCGAAAAACCAGTTTATCATAGATGCGATTGAATACTATTTTAACAGTTTTGATGAAGCGGAAGTGACAAACAGCGGTTTTGAGAGAAAGCAGAAATGCAGGGAGGAATATGTTTCACGGGAGGAAATGGAAAAAGCCATATCTGACCTGAAAGCAGAGGTTTATGGCAAGGTACTTCAGTTATACGGTGGAAACGTGCTTCTTCAAAACATGAACATGGGGCAGGCAGATACAGGGCAGGAGAACAGGGAAAATGCGGAGCCGGAAATTGAAGATGAAGTGCTGGATGCTGCGATGAAGTGGGGATAGAAAGGAGGCACCGATGATGGGTAAGGAATGTATTGATACAAAAGAAAAGGCAGACAGGCTGTTTGAGGAAATGGCAGGTTTCCGTTTCCGCACATTTGAAGATATGGAGGAATGGTTCAGGGAACGGTTACATGGCACTTATGAAGCATTAAGCATTGTGGAGAGTGAGGCCAATCTTGAGATTGAGGAAGAAAAGAAGCAGGGCGGAGATTTGGGTGACTATGTTGCAGACGGAACTTTCGGGGAAAAGCGGTTTGGTTTCGCCTATGCAGATTTTTCCGTTTTCTATATCAGGGATAATGCGGATTTGATGTATGTTACCTCGGTTTCGTGGCAGAGTTTCATGCAGAATGGCAGTATCACTGCTCCATAAGGGGAGGTAATCCATGAGAGTAAAAATCAGATAAGGGAAGCCTGAGTGCAATAAGGGCTTATGGGTAGAAAAGACATGCCAGAGTGGTGTGTCTTTTTTTCTGCCCTTTTTGGGCGGAAAGGCAGGGAATTTTGTTTGCGTAAATCAATGAGGAAAGGAAGAATGGTACAATGAAGAAATGCAGGAGAAAATTAGCAATGTTTATGGCTGTCGTTATTATGCTTACGGCAGTAGCGGGAAGCGGTTCATTCGTTTTTGCAGAGGATACGGGCAAAGCGGATGGACAGGAACCCGTTCTGTATGCGGCAGAGGACAGGACAGATTTGGATGCTGATGAAGTGGCAGCGGCAGAGGACATTACCGTGGAGAAAGATTCCGATTATGATGTGAAAGACACTACGGATGGAATCAGTTACAATCCCGGTAAGGTCAGGGTGTCCTATTATGAGGGAAAAGGTTCCTTCGATCTGTCAAAGGAAGGGATATATGACACTTATTACAAGGCAGAACCGGTAAGCGGTAAACTTGCTGTTTCTGCTCAAAGATATACTTCTCGCTAATAGTAATTTTTAATTTACTAATTCTTTCAATGCATTTTCAATTGCATCTAATGAAAATCCTGTCACCCATTTTGTTCCGATATTGTAACACTCATCTGGTGCAGAACATGATGAATCTAATTTAACAACTACGAGACCGTTTCCTTTTTCATGATTTTTAGCAACTTCATATGATTGCCAGTTATTATAGCCAATTTCTGTACTGTCTGGATGTGTGTCAGTGGAATGTTCTCCAATGATTGCAACCATGTAATTAGCTTGTCCTATTTTCGTGCTAAGAACCTGTTTGATTTTGGATACAGATTCAGATTGAATCTCGCTTGGAGTGCAGTCATTAATCCCAAAATCTATGTTGGGATTCTTGTTCCACGCTTCTAAAAGATAGTAATAGTGCTTATCATGTTCATAATCAAACGATACGCACACCTTTTTCTTTGCCATAATTTTAGACCTCCTTTAATAGATTACGCAATTTGTCAGCAATAAACTTGATTCCTGGAATGTGCATTTTGCACCAGTTGGTTATTTTAGAATGAATTTCAAAAAAGTAGAACCATAAAATAACAAATAAAGCAACATATAGCACAGTGTCACATACAAGCCTGAAATTAATTTTTGGCATTTGAATCCATTCTTTATAAATATGCACTGAATTTATCACTAAAAAAAGAATGGGACAAAACATTTTATAGAATAACTCAATGAAGTTGCTTACCATAGGATAATTTTCTGTATAACTATCACCCTCTCGGCTAATTGCTTTTCGGATTTCTTGTGAAAGCTCTTTTTCAAGTTTATTTTGGTACCGATATGATCGTTCGACATATAGTACTGCTTGAATATACTGAATTGTGGCATATATGACCAAAATCCATAGCAAGGTTTGCAAAACACCTAATCCAAAACTTATGTTTGTTTCCAATTGGCTATTGATACCATCCAGCAATATGGCCAATGCTTCTTCGGGTTTTATTAATAAGAAAAATGAAAAGGCCTCTAAGATACATACACATAAAAAACTTTTATCCCGTTTGCCTTGTGCAGTTCTCCGCAATTCATCAGTTTCCTTATAATGGTCATAAATAATTTCTGCTGTATCCATTTTGACACTCATTCCCTTTAAAACCATAGTTTATACTTTTTATGCTTTAAATTTTACTATAGCATATGGAAAGTGATTTTACAATCGAAAATTTGTTTGCTTTCGCAGGGATTTGAATTGATATTTCCAATTTGAACCCCCTAAATGAAATAATCAAAAAGTATAGGGAAAAATCAAATTGTTAGGGGGAAAATCAAAAAGTACCAAGCAAAATCGAATTGTATCAAAGACACCATTTACATAGAAATGTAAACCGCTTAATTGATACAAAGGGAATGAACAGAATATCAGGGAAACCGCTGAAAACAAGGGATTCCGGCACATTGGCTGTTGCTGGAATCCCTTGTTTGCGTTTTGGCTGGTTTGAAAATCTGTGGCAGTCGGCAGAGGGGGTGTTCACTTTTGAACCCTCCCCAAAGGGCATTTGAACCCCGTGGTCAGAGGAAATGAACACCCTATGGTCATTTTGAACCCCGTGGTCAAAAAAAGTGAACCCCCGTGGTCTATCTGTGGCGGTTTTGGAGATAAGCCGGATACGCTTGAAAAAAGATAGCCTTTTTAGTATAATGGGGCTATGGCAGAGAGGGTTTGGCAAGGCCAAGTCCTGCCATGCATTTTTGGGAAGGCGGTGGAGGCCGTTGAAAGCAGATACGATAACAAAAGATTATATTTCGGACACAACCGTATTCGCGGACGTGTTTAACTATTTTATTTATGACGGTGAGCAGGTTATCCGCCCGGAGCAGTTGGAAGAGCGTGACCCTACGGAGATTGCCCTTCCTTACGGTGGGGATGGGGCGGCGGTGCCGGTCCAGAAATTCAGGGATGTCCAGAAACTGTATGCGGCCATGACGGACGGCAGCATGGAATATGTCCTTTATGGAATCGAGGCACAGTCAGAAATCCATTATGCGGCTGCAGTGAAAAACAACCTATATGACGCCATCGAATACGCCGGGCAGGTGGAGGAGGCGGCAAGGTCACATCGGAGGGCGATGAAACAGGCGAGGGAACAGGAAAAGGTTGATTCCGGTATGGAACAGCAGAAGCCGAATGCCGGGGAGTTTTTGAGCGGATTTTGGAAAACTGACCGTCTGATTCCATCAGTGACTGTCATGCTTTACTTTGCCCCGGATGCGTGGGACGGCCCATTGAGCCTGTTCGATATGATGGAGGTAAAAGACCCCAGGATTTTTTCTTTCATAGACAACTACCATGTGCGGCTGATTGCCCCGGCGCAGATGACAGATGATGAGATCATGAAGTTCCAGTCAAGTCTGCGGGAAGTTATGTTCTTCATCAAATATTCAAAGGACAGGGAAAACTTAAACAGGGTACTGAAGGTGAATGAAAAGCGTTTCCGGGAAGTGGAGCGCAGAGCTGTGGATGTGATTGAGGCAGTCACAAATTCAGGAATAGAATATGATGAAAGCGAGGTATCGGTCGATATGTGCCAGGCGATTCAAGAAATTCGGAAAGAAGAACGTCAAATAGGTGAAATGAATAAGGCAAAGGAAACAGCCGGAAAATTATATGACATGGGGCTTGATGCAGAGAAAATAGCTCAAGCGGTTGGATATGCCGTGGAAACAGTAAAGGGATGGCTTGGGATTGAATCATAATGCAGAGCTGTCTATTTGGTGTTTT
>JAMPBO010000014.1 GCA_023666705.1 Bacteroides sp. | reverse complement strand
CAGCCTTGCGGAATAGATGTCATTGTCCGCATAATAGTGACTGAAAATGTGTGTCGCGTACTCCAGATTCCGGAGCGGCATATTCGGGTTTACGGTTGACTGGTGTTCGTATAGGTTAAGCCTCATGTCTATGACACAGGACAGGTCATTTTTTACTGTCATGTATACGGCATTTTCCAGGGTAGTGATTTCCAGCTCCTCAGGATTGTCATAGCTTGTTTTGTTTACTGCATTGTAGAGCGTCAGCAGCTCTTTTTTGTCCGAGAATACCCGCCTGAATACGGTATCCTTGTGGTGCATGTTGACAGTTAATGTATCAACATGGTTTATAAGGTCGGTTCCTACATAATTTTCGTGTATTTTCATTTTCTTTTCCCCCTTTTGTTTGAACATCAGCCCATTTCTTAGCCGGTTCCTTTAGGAACATGCCTATAGGAAACGCCGTTGCCTATAAACCCAAAATTTGTTTTTGGTATATGTTCCGGTTTATTTTGTAAACCGAAAACCTGTGGGCTGACTTGTCTCGGCAGGAAAAGAGTAGAAAATTTATTTCGTCACGTTACCAAATAAGACATATCTTACATGACAGTATCATGCAAGATATCTTCTCATATCCAGAACAGACAATTTTTCAACACAGCCCTTTCGCTGCCAGTGTTATGTGATATTAAGCATCGAAGTAGCTTGTTTATTAGACTCGAATTAAGCATTAGACGTGCCCTTTTCTTTGAATGTCTGAACTGGTTTTACCCGTGAATGAATTACTATATTAATGCTTTAATTGGATACTACCATATGCGTGTTGTGATTGCAAGTGATTTTTCAACAAAAAGTCTTTTATTTTGTTGTGTCTGACGGAAATGCATACTCATCAAGCACGATTTCCTCATCGTAAAATTCCCAGTTTGCCCGGTTCCACAAATCCTCCTTTACCCTCACCCATCTTGCAGGAAGAAAGGTGTTACCGTTATTAATATGGGTATTCGATTCCTCCGACAAAATAATGTACTGTTCATGTGCCGTTTTTTCGGAATTGGTAATTGCCTTCCCCGTAAATGGATTTGTGGGATGTTCAATCAAATCATCCGTTGCAAGTACAGGTACATCCGCATTCGTCATAAATTCCTCTGATACGGAAAATTCCGTGCTGCCAAAATCCTTCACAAGCAGTAGTGGCCAATATTTTTCCGCATCAATGGGATTGCCCTTTTGATTATCAAATGTCAATTCATCAAAATGATAAAGATTACTTCCGTGATCGGAAACGATAATTATTTTTGTATTATCGTACACATCATTTTCCCTCAGAAAATCAAACCATTCCCCAAGCTTCATCATTGCCACCATATTGGTCTGATAATGTATCATCTGTCTGCTGTTTTCCATATTTAAGGTTTTTCCGTCCGCCGTAAACCGCCATGTGTTTTCAGCATCATATTCCGTATTGTCTACAGTTTGTGCAGGGATATATTCAGGCTCTAAAAGCAGCATGGGTTCATGGGTTATGTTATTTGTCATATATAAAAATGTGTCTACATTCTCGTTCGTCACGTTCGTCATGAGAGACATATTATCAAGTACATTATAAGCGTCCATAAATGAACTGCTGATTCCTTCCGCCTTTGACATATCATCGGAAAACTGCACGCTGCCCACAAGCTGATTTTGGTTATATGTACCATCTGCATATAGAATTGGCTGCACAAAAAGCGGCATTGTTTTCATAATGCTGAAGCAGAAAAAATTGCGTCGGTTATTGTTTATGTTCTGCTGCTTTACCTGCGGCGAGGTAAAGTGCCCCTCCGTAACATATGCATTGATATCCGGATATGCATCAAAAATTGATATATCAGGAACCCATTCATAGTTTACATATACCGGATCACACACCGTCACCTCATATCCATGATCTGCAAATAAAACCGGCATCATCTTGATCGCTTCGCTGTGCTTGTCAACTAAGGCCTCGCCTGCCCTTTTATTCATCTCTACCGGAGTATACTCATACCCTCCCATGATTCCAGGCAACCCAAAATTTGTACTTCCACCAAAGGATATTGTGTTAGGATAATAGGTAAAGCCTGCAAACTGTTCCTGTAATTTGGGATTTTCATTCATAATGTAAGGAATATATGCACCCATCCCTCTGTCCAGCATAATAACCACCACATTCTTACCCTCCGTGCTGAGGGAAAAAAACTGTTCTTTCTCCTGCAGTGCTTCAAATGAAACCTTATCGATGGATGTATGGATGTTAACTATATTGATTGCCGACATAACAGTCAGTGCCATAGATGCCGTAACCGTAATCCAAAAGCTGATGCGGTTCCATTTATATACAATGAAGTACATTCCCCCTGCAATAAAACTCAGTACAAGCACATTTAAGATTCGTTCCCTGATGGAAAAATGCATACCGTTATCGTACTGCAGCATTGCAGACAGATTGCCCAGCTTTGTTCCAAAAAACATATAATTTACAAGAGTAAGTCCGCAAAATATCCATGCAAGCCGATCCAATATCACCTTGCCTCTTTGATTTGCAAGCCGGTAAAACACTTTCATCCACACTAAAAATGCACCTGCCGCCATAACCGCAGAAGCTGCAATGTAGCGAACCGGATGATAAAAAACAACAAGGTCAATATATTCCTGCGGGGAAGCAGAAATAAAAGCGGACGGAATGAGTATCCCAATCAATACCGTCATAAAGATCATACATATATTAAATATTTTACTATTTGGGTTTGGAGTTTCAGTTCTTATTTTCTCCCGTTTCGTCTGACGTCGTTCCTGATTTTTTGCATTGCCGCTTTTCTTTTTTATTTGAATAACGACCAAAAGCCCTAACAGGAGTTCCACCAGTGCTGCCATGCATATCATAAAATACTTCTGCCGCAGCAGCGGCGGATGATAAATTTTGATGATATACGTAATCAGTGCTATGTTTGCAGCTAATGCACACAGCACAATTGCGGACGGAGTTATTAAATGTTTTTTTTCCTTAGCAAAAATCTGTTTGGACAGGGAGAACAAATTGTTAAGCGTCCAGTAAAATACAAGTCCCGATGGCGAGCCATATAAAAACACAAGAAAAAACAGTGCCATTCCATAAAGCTGTATCTTTGTCTTTATGGGAGAGCCTTTTGAATAAAGAATACCTGCTATAATATTGATGGCGGTCATAAGAATGGGTAGAAGATTTACGGTGACATTTCCAATCACAAGTATTCCGTCCGGTCTGCTTAAATCTGCAATGGGACCTAATGATACACCATTCAGGCTTTCTAAGTGCGACAGGAACTGATATGCCGCAATAAAAAATGGGATTTGAAGCAGCAACGGCACGGAGCCTTTCAAAGCATCTGCCGGCTTATACTGATTCTGCCTATAGTATGTCTGCAGTACCATCATTTTCTCATCGCCGGAAAATGTTTTCTTTATATGCGATACGCCGTCACGAAGCTTTGCGTCAATATCCTCCGCCTGCTTCTGCATGGCATCCGCACGTCTGTAAAGTGGAAGCACCAGTATATTGATAGCGAGGCTCAAAAAAAAGATTGCCGCTCCCGGATTATAATAATATCGGTAGAAAATCCCATATACGACCTCAAAAAGCAGCTCCAGCGGTCCGATGAATACCGTATAAACCAGTTCAAAGAAAATCATTTACTTGCCCTCCTAATTTGTATCCGGAAATGCATACTCATCAAGCACGATTTCCTTATCGTAAAATTCCCAGTTTGCCCGGTTCCACAAATCATCCTTTACCCTCGCCCATCTTGCAGGAAGGAAGGTATTGCCATTATTAAAAGCAGTATTCGCTTCCTCCGACACAATAATATACTGTTCATGTGCCGTTTTCTCGGAATTGGTAATCACCTTTCCCGTAAACGGATTTATGGGATTTTCAATCAAATCATCTGTTGCAAGCACTGGCACATCCGCATTTGTCATAAACTCCTCCGACACGGAAAATTCCGTACTGCCAAAATCCTTCACAAGCAGCAGCGGATAATATAGCTCTACATCATCAGGAATACCCCTGTCATCATTAAATACCAATTCGTCAAAATGGTAAAGATTTCTTCCATGATCGGAAACAATGATTATTTTCGTATTATCATATACATCATTTTCCCTCAGAAAATCAAACCATTCCCCAAGCTTCATCAGTGCCGCCATATTGGAATGGTAATGTATCATCTGGCTACTGTTTACCATACTTAAGGTTTTTCCATCAACCGTAAACCGCCATGTATTTTCGGAGTCATATTCCGTATTGTCTACAGTCTGTGCAGGGATATATTCCGGCTCTAAAAGCAGCATGGGATCATGGGTTGTGTCATTTACTAAAATAGTAAATGTATTTACCGCATCGTCTGTCACCCTTGTCATACCATTCAGATTGCAAAGCACCTCATAGGATTCCATAAACACAGAAAATAAACCTTGTGATTCGGACATCGTATCTATGGTCTGTGTATAGCTGCTGTCGCCTATATCATCAGAGCAATTATAAAGTCCTTTGTCATAAAGCAAAGGCTGCATAAAAAGCGGCATGGATTTCATCAGCCCAAAGCAAAAGAAATTTCTGTTATTGTGGGCAACAAACTGCTGCTTCATTTCCAGACCGCCAAAATTACCTTTCGTAATGTACCTGTTTATCGAAGGATAGTCTTCAAAAATCGACAAATCCGGAATCCATTCATAATTTGCATATGGGGGATCACACACCGTCACCTCATATCCGTGTTCTGAAAATAAAACCGGCATGACCTTTAATGCTTCGTTATGCTTGTCCACGAGCAGCTCCTCTGACCTTTTATTCATTTCCACAGGGGTGTACTCATATCCTCCCATAAGTGCCTGGGCACCCAAATTCGTATATCCTCCAAAGGATATGGTGTTTGGATAATAGGTAAAACCCGCAAACTGCTCCAAAAGCTCCGGCTTTTCATTCATAATATATGGTATATATGCACCCATCCCTCTGTCCAGCATGATTACAATGACATTTTTTCCATTTTTGTCAAACTGTAAAATACCATTCGGTGATGTTGTTTCCAAAGAAAGCTTCTTTACTGACGCATTGATATCCGCTACATTCATGGTAGACATAACACCAATTGCGGCAGCACAGATGAACGCCACTGATGCTGCTGCCCTCTGATACTTTTTTGCGGCAAAAAACATTAATACCGCAACCACAATCAAAACAATACCGTTAATCAGATGCTCAAAAACCGAAAAGCTCATCTTTTTTTCATACTGCAGCGTTGCGGAAATCACACCCAGCTTTGTACCAAAAAACATATAGTTTACAAACATGATGCCACACAGGATATAAATTATTTTTTCAAATAACACCTTACCCTTCGGACTTGCCAGCAGGTAAAAAACCCGCATCCATACTAAAAATGTTCCTGCCGCCATGGCACATGCACTTACAACATACCAAATCGGATTGTAAAAATAGTTTATATCCACATATTCCTGAGGTGATGCCGCAATGAAATTGGAAGGAACCAGAAGCCCGGTAAGAACCGTTAAAAATACCAGTCCCGCAACAAAAAGGGGACCGTTCGGTACAGCTTCTTTCTCCTTTTTCTCCTCTTTCTTGTTTGGTTCATGCTTTGGGTCAACCGTTTTTTTTGCCTTTATGATAACATATACTACTATAAGCAGCTCCATAAGCAGCGTCATAGCCAAAAGAAAGATCCGTTCACCCAGTGATACCGCCTTATACGTGGCTGCCACAAATATAAATAACAAAAGTCCTGACACAACAGCAATCACATGTAATACACTAAGCTTCAGCTTTGTTTTATTCATCACTGTTTTTATAAGGGAAAACACGTTGTTAAGCGTCCAGTAAAATACAAGTCCAGACGGCGAACCATACAAAAATACTAGAAAAAATAATGCCATTCCGTAAAGCTGTATCTTTGTCTTTGCCGGAAAACCCTTTAAATAAATACAGCTTGAAATTACATTTACAATCGTCATAATGATTGGCAGAAGATTTATGGTGACGCCGCCAATCACAATCATTCCGTCCGGTCTGCCCAAATCCGCTATGGGACCTAAGGAGGCACCATTCAGAATTTCTAAGTGGGATAGGAACTGATATGCTGCAATAAAAAACGGAATTTGAAGCAGCAGCGGCACGGAGCCCTTCAAAGCGTCTGCCGGCTTATAATGGTTTTGCCTGTAGTATGTCTGCAGTACCATCATTTTTTCGTCGCCGGAAAATGTTTTCTTTATATGGGATACGCCGTCACGGAGCTTTGCATCCGTATCCCTTGCCTGTGCCTGCATATCATCTGCACGCTTATAGAGCGGCAGCACAAGCAGGTTCATGATAATGCTTAAATAAATAATTGCAATCCCCGGCATATCAAATATCTTCATGCTGACTACAAATACAAATTCAAAAAGCAGATTTAACGGACCTATCAGCAGGCTATATATGATTTCAAAAAACGTCATGCTATCCTATCTCCTTTATCGTAACCGAATTAGGCAATTTCGAAACTAAAGTATTTCGCAATTGCCTAACAAACAGATATCTCCTCGTATTTTGTAAGCAGGTAGTCAACTGTACGACGGCATCCCTCACCGGAATATGCCCATGTCTCCGCCTTTACTTCACGTCTTCCCTCAGCATATTTTTCATCCTCTATACAGGAGTCAATCAGCTCCTTCAGCGACTCCATATTATCCTCACTAAGCTCACAGCCTAACCTTGGAAGTGCGGTAGTTGTCCAGACAGGCGTGTCAAGCCACCATGCATCATAAGGGGCAAGGTCAAAATCAGGATTCGTATATATAACCGGCTTATCATATACTAAGGCAAACTCAAACACAACACCCGAAAAATCAGAAATAAGTATATCCGAGCGTCGTAAAACCTCAAAATTATCCGTATCCCTGTTCCACTCAAGCTTTTCCTGCTCCGGATATTTCTCCATCAGCTTTTCCATCATATCCTTCTCTGACGTAAAGGACTGTGGGTGCGGACGGACAATGACATGGTAGCCCGTTTTCAAAAGCACCTCAATAATCCTTCCCCCATACACGCCAAATATGGCACTGCTTCCCCAAGATGGTGCCAGCAGCACCGTTCTTTCATGTTCTGGTGCTGGTCCGCTTTTTTCAAGCCGTTTTGCCATCTCATCCATATATGGAATACCAACCTTTACAAGCTCCTTCTCTGGCAGGGAACGGAGTTTCTCAAGATTACGCACATCCCGTTCCTGAAAATCCCCTGAAAGCAAAATTGCATCATAATAGTCAATTCCAAACATCTTATAAAGAATAAGCTCGCTTGCCGCATGCGGGATATGCACATAATACGCTGCATCCCGTGAACGTTTCCACTGATAAACCTCAAGCCCTGGTGTGGTGGACAAAACAATGGCTGCATTCAAAAAATTCAACCGTGTAAAAAGCTTATTATTATTTTCAATACATTCTGCCGTGACATGCTCGTACGGACACGCAAACACAGGGTCATCAGGAGATGCCGTTATGTATAAAATATCCTTCCCACGTTTGTCCATTTCACGGCAAATCGGCTCAAACACTGACCAATACCGCTTATGATCCGAAAAAATCACGAACGGTATTTTATTTTTGTCTACCGTGACCTTTCCGCCTGTAAGCTTGAAATGTATTTTGATGAAAAGCATCCGTAGGGAATAAACCACTGTTCCGATTACACCAATCAGAATTGTGAACAGCATGCTTCCCGTTCCGGGATCTATATATAAAATCATTAATTTCCCTTTCCAATTGAACATTACTAAAATTCTGATACGTGCTGATTTTATCACATTGCACCGAATATTTCAACATATACCCTGCTCGTGATATTGTCTATATTGTACAACTGGTTTTTAAAAGCCGTGCGTTTTGCCCATCTTTAAAAAATAAATTGGAAAAGCACTTTTTTTGTATTTTTTCATATTATATATCAAGAAGGATAAATGTGAGGTTACCATGCAGACCTTTAAGCGACCACTTTCACCTTCCGAGGAAGCACATTATCTGGCACTTAGCCGCACAGGTGACCTTGAGGCCAGAAACACGCTGGTGGAATATAACCTTCGCCTTGTTGCCCATATTGTAAAAAAATATCAGGCACCGAACAGAAATACGGAAGATCTTTTATCAATCGGAACCATCGGTCTTATAAAGGCCGTCAATACCTATGATGAAAGCAAGGGCAGCCGTCTTGTAACATACGCTTCAAGATGTATTGAAAATGAGCTTCTGATGCGGTTACGGCACGAACGCAAGGAATCAAGAGAGGTTTCACTATATGAACCAATTGGAACGGATAAGGAAGGAAATGAGATTAGTCTTATGGATATCATAAGCTGTGATGAGGAAAATGTGCTTACCAATATTATTGCCTGTGACAGCATTCAGCACGTAGGCAGGATATTTGACAAGGCATTGGAGCCCCGTGAGCAAAAGGTCATTATCATGCGGTACGGGCTTAACGGAACTGCACCAATGTCCCAGCGTGATATCGCAGGCATTTTAAATATTTCGCGTTCTTACGTTTCACGCATAGAAAAAAAAGCACTGCTTAAGCTTCGCAGTGCTCTTTCCGGATAACCATTCCTTTTTTCACAGCCGACATATCATTTACCTTTAAATAAAGCTGTTGCTTCGGATGGGGTGCACATGGCATAGCTTCCATATTTTCATCCAGAATTGCCTCCACCGTCACCTTGAGATTATCCCCTGAAAAATCCATAATTTCTATCTCGTCTCCTGATGTAAACTTATTTTTCTGGTGAAGGCATATAAGTCCTTCATCAGTTATATTTTCCACCGTTCCAAGATAAATATAATTTTTAATGTAGGTATTATTATCGTAAATTTGGGAATTTTCATCGGTTTTCCCAAAGTAAAAGCCTGTTGTAAACTGCCTGTAGGTACATGCAGCTATTTCCTTTTTGTAATACTCCATGCGGCTTCTGTATAAGTCCTCAGATTTCATGTAGTCGTTTATCGCCTGCCTGTAGGTTCTTGTCACTGCCGCAACATAAAGTGCCGTTTTCATTCTTCCCTCAACCTTAAAGGAATCGATACCGGCATTTATCATTTCAGGAATGTATTCTATCATGCACAAATCCTTCGAGTTGAAAATATAGGTTCCCCTGTCATCCTCGTAAACAGGAAGATATTCACCGGGTCTTTTTTCTTCAACGACAGAATATTTCCATCTGCACGGATGTGTACATGCACCCTTATTTGCATCCCTGCCCGTAAAATAACTGCTTAACAGGCATCTTCCTGAATAAGATATGCACATGGCTCCATGCATAAATGCTTCTATTTCCATATCAGCAGGGATATGCTCCTTAATTGTCTTTATCTCACTAAGAGACAACTCCCTTGCCGCCACAACCCTTGTGGCACCAAGCTGATGCCAGAAATTATAGGTCATGTAATTGGTATTGTTGGACTGGGTACTGATGTGAATGTCAATGTCCGGAAGTATTTCATGTGCCAGCGTAAATATACCTGGGTCAGATATAATAAAGCCGTCTATGCAATCCTCCAAGCCCTCATTTTTTATTTCCGTAAAATATTCCTTTACTCCATGAATGTCATCATTATGTGCAAAAATGTTTACCGTCACGTAAAGCTTTGCTCCTGTCTGGTGAACATACCCGGCAGCCTCTTTCATTTCAGGGATTGTAAAATTTCCCGCCTTGGCACGCAGTCCAAATTTTTGTCCACCGATATATACTGCGTCGGCTCCATAATCCACCGCACATTTTAACACGTCAAGACTGCCTGCAGGTATCAGAAGCTCAGGAGATTTTTTATTTTCTTTTCTGTCCGTCATTTTCATATTCCTTGTCCTTTTGAACCATCATGAAACAGTTTTCCTTTTTGTTCCATGGTTTTCTTAACACAGGTCACTGCAACACCGTCCCCTACAGGATTTATGGATGTAACCATCCTGTCATCATGTGTGATGGCATACAGATATTCTCTCATTCTCTCATGAATTGTACGGTTTCTTTTTTCTACCACAAAATGGGATTCAAAGATTTCCCCGTCCTGCAACACATTGTCTGACACAATAATTCCGTCATCCCTCACCACTCTCATCACCTGCGGTAAATAATGAATATACTGCCCCTTTGCGGCATCCACAAAAATCATGTCGAAGCTGTCAGCTTCAAGCTCCGATATCACTTGCAAGGCATCGCCGTGTATAACAGAAATCATAGTTTCCCGGTTCATTTTCTTTATGTTTGAAACCGCTCTTACATATCTTTCATCATCAAGCTCAACCGTTACAATTTTGCCCCCTGCCTGCATAGCTTCACTCATATAGAGTGAAGAATAGCCTATTGCGGCTCCAAGTTCCAGTATCCGCATAGGCTTTTTAATCATAATCAGTGTTTTTATGAATTCTTTTGTTTCTTTTCTTATTACGGGAATCCCCTCTGCAAGTGCTTCCTGATACAATCCCCTGAGTGGTTCTTCGTCATCCGTCAAAAAGGACCTGATAAATCCTGAAACCCGTTCCATGCTGTAAGCTTCCAAGAATCACTTGCCCTCCTCTTCCTCTCTTTCAATGTGGCATATAATATCTAATATCTCATCATATGTCATGGATGCACAAAGACCGTATTTTCCGGAAGTAATCTTATCTCCGTAGCCCTTAACCCTTACCTTGACGGCAAACACATACCGGCTGTCAATGATTCCCTTTTCCTCCAATGCCTTGCCTATATCGAAGGAGGATGAGTCGGCAGGAATTTCTACAACAACATATTCCTTGCTTGAAGGGTCACATGCCACATTTCCGAATACACTATATGCAAAGTTAAATGAAAACGAAAACATTTTCACGACAAGATATACTAGAATTACGTTTATAAGCAATCCCCATGTAAAGCCTGCCGAATGTTTCAGCCCTTTTCTGACTGTTTCTTCAATTGGTTTTTTCTTTTTTTTCTTCTTTGCGTTACTCATCAAAATAATCAAACTCCAATCCTTCTGCTATTGCCGCATAAAGCTCCTGCATCATTTTACAAAGACGCAGTTCTGCCTTCATAAAATCGCTCACGACTGAGTTATGTATCAGCTCTGTATATTCCTTTACCAGCTCCACAACCTCATCGTACGGATTTATGCCCTGCCTGTTTTGCAGCTCATTGTTTCTTTTTTTAAACTCTCCAAGCTGGTACTTTAAATCCGGATATTTGAGCAGCATGTTTTTCTTTTCCATATACTGTCTGTATTCCTCAGTCTGCTTTATATGGCTACTAAGATTTTTACATTCATTGATTACATCTTTCATTTGTTTATACCTCAGATATAATTGGCAATATCATAGGACTTCTCTTTGTCCGTTTCCACAGAAACTCTCCGAGGGAATCCTTTATACCCGTTTTTATTTTACCCCAGTCTGAGACTCCCCGTGTGAGACACTCGTCAAGTGCCTCCTGAACAACTGCACGGCAATCATCCATAAGGGTTTCCGACTCTCTTACGTATACAAAACCTCTTGAAACAATATCCGGTCCTGCTAGGAGCTGATTTGTTTCCTTTTCCAGTGTAACTACTATAATCAGTAATCCATTTTGGGATAAATGCTGTCTGTCACGAAGCACAATGTTACCTACGTCGCCAACTCCAAGACCGTCAACCAATATTCCCTGTGCGGGAACCCTGCCTGCAAGCCTGAACACATCATCTGATATCTCAAGCACGTCTCCTGTTGAAAGTATCTTGACATTTTCTTTCGGAATTCCCATTTCAACTGCAAGCTCTGCATGACGTTTTAAGTGGCGGTACTCCCCATGTACAGGGATTGCATACTTCGGCTTTGTAAGTGCATACATAAGCTTCAGCTCCTCCTGACAGGCATGTCCTGAAACGTGGGTATCTTCAAATATAACGTGTGCCCCCTTCATTTCCAGCTCATTGATTACCTTGAACACCGCCTTTTCATTTCCCGGTATCGGATGTGATGAGAATATTACAACATCCCCCGGCATGATTGATATTTTATTGTGTATGGACGCCGCAATTCTTGAGAGGGCTGCCATGTTTTCTCCCTGACTTCCCGTTGTAATCAGAACAATCTTTTCATACGGATAGTCATTGACACGCTCTATCTCTATCAGCGTGTTATCAGGTATATTGATGTATCCAAGCTCCGTCGCAGTCTGTATGGTGTTTACCATACTTCTTCCCTCAACCACAACCTTGCGTCCATATTTGTACGCTGAATTGATGATCTGCTGCACCCTGTCCACATTTGATGCAAAGGTTGCTATGATAATTCTGTGGTCCCTATTGTCCGCAAACAAATTGTCAAAGGTTTTTCCCACTGTTTTTTCTGACTGGGTATACCCGGGTCTTTCTACGTTTGTGGAGTCAGCCATAAGTGCCAGAACACCTTTTTTGCCAAGCTCACCAAACCTCGGCAAATCAATAACCTCGCCAAATACAGGTGTGTAATCGACCTTGAAATCCCCTGTATGAACGATAATGCCTGCGGGTGTATATATGGCAAGTGCTGCCGCATCCACAATGGAATGGTTTGTCCGGATAAATTCGATACGAAAACAACCAAGATTAATAATCTGTCCATGTGTAACAATTTTCCGTTTTACGTTGTTTATATTTTCATGCTCCCTTAGCTTGTGCTCAATCAGTCCCATTGTGAGCTTAGTAGCGTATATCGGCATATTTATCTCATTCTCGACGTATGGAATGGCTCCTATATGGTCCTCATGCCCATGTGTAACCACCAGCCCCTTTACCTTTTCAGCGTTTTCCTTCAGGTATGTAACATCAGGAATAACCAAATCAATTCCCAGCATTTCATCCTCAGGGAAAGACAAACCACAGTCGATTACTATGATACTGTCCTCATACTCTATTGCGGTAATGTTCATTCCTATCTGTTCAAGTCCGCCCAATGGAATGATTTTCACCGGCTTATTTTTGCTGTCCTTCAAAATTATACCTCCAAATCAATATCATCCAGCAGCTCATTAAATATTGCAGCTACTGCTTTTATTTCGTTTTCATTCTCCATGACTTCATAAGAAGCGATATCTCCCTCACCGCTATTTTCTTTCAGTATAAGGAAATCTCCCTCCTCAGAGTCAATATCTTCAGTTACTAATATATAATTTATGCCTCCGAGCGTGGTCTGCTCCAGAACAAAAAATTCTACATTTCCATCTTCGGTTTCAAATATAAGCTTTCCGTCTTCCATAATTAATCCTGTTCCTGGTTTTTTTGCATGTCCAAATAATTTTGTAATATAATGGCGGCTGCCATCTTATCTATGTGCTGCTTTCTTGCACTTGCTGCAACTCCGGTAGCTTCGAGTATTCTGTCGGCTTCAATCGTTGTAAGCCGTTCGTCCACAAGCACAACGGGAAGTCCCGTTCTCCTCTCAAGTGCTTCCTTAAATTCATTTGTACTCTCTGCCCGTTCTCCCTCCGTATTGTTCATCATTTTGGGATAGCCAAGCACAATGAGCCCTACATCCTGCTCACTGATAATCTTCTCTATGGCGGCATGGGTCTGCCTAAGCTTTGTCGCATGCTTTCTCTCTATTGTAACATACGGTGATGCTATGATTTGATTTTCGTCGCTAAGTGCAACTCCCACCGTCTTTGTACCGTAATCTAATCCGATTATCCTCAATCCTGTTTCCTCTTATCTTAATCTTGTTTCTATATAATTTTCCAGTAAAACCTCTATAATTTCATCACGTTCTGCTTTCATGATAAGACTTCTTGCATTTTTATAGCTTGTGATATAGGTAGGGTCACCACTCATAACATATCCTACAATCTGGCTTACCGGATTATATCCCTTCTCGGAAAGTGCCTCGTAAACCTGAGCAAGTATATCCGGAACCTCAATCATGGCTTCCTTGATTATTCCTATATCCTGCGTATTTTGATTATTCATTTCATCACGTCCTTCAAACATATAGACCTATTCTAATATATTTATGCAAAAATAGCAACTTTTTTATTTTAATTGGCATACATAATTGACATACGATTATCAAAACAATAAAATAACAGCATAACACTTTAGGAAAGGATTTAAGTAACAATGAAACCACCAATGTCGAATGAAAAAAGAAGTAAAATAATAATCTGGGCATTTTTGATTGCCCTGTCAATCAGTCATGTCATATTTTGGATTGTAAACATGTCAACCTTAGGTTACAGCATGCATGCCATCATTAATAATTACTATACTGAATCATACTTGGACTTTTTTAAGCCTGTCTATTATGCAGTAAAAAATAATCCTTACAGTGAAGGGCTTACTGCCACTCCTCTCATGCTGCTCCTTGGCAAATTTGCAGGATATTTTTTCAAGCATGACATATTCAGTTACGATATATCTTTTTTGCAGCATTTTTCCGAGTCATCACTTGTGCTGTTCATGGCAATGATGATGGCAGGTCTGTTGTTTGCCCTTGTTATCTTTTCCCATAAAAAGGGAAACCGGGTAATGGCAGCGTGGTTCATCTTTCTTGTTTTCTTTTCCACACCATTTATGTTTTTGTATGAGCGTGGAAGCATCATATTGCTAACCGCCGCACTTACCTGCATCTATGTGTACGGTTATGACAGCGACGACAAGGTCACGCGTGAATTTTCCCATGTTGCACTTGCAGTTGCGGCAGGGCTTTCCATATATCCAATTATATTTATAATACTGTCATTCCGGAAGAAGCGTATTCCAAATGTGCTTCGGTGTCTGCTTTATTTTGCACTTTTGTTTTTCCTTCCGGTATTTGCCTTTGGCGGTCTGGGCAGACTCGGTTATTACTTTTCAAATATTAAGACGGCTGCAGAAAATGCACTTTCTGCAGGCATTGCGTACAGAATTGATATTATATCAGGGATTAACTTAATCAGCCTGTGTCTGGGAAAGGGCTTAATTGAAAGCAGGGGTGCACTGCTTGTTATATGGGCAGTCATTGTTTTGGTGCTTCTCGTTTGTGCCTGCATCTCAAAATCAAAATGGCGTACGGTGCTGGCACTTTCCCTCATAGCCGCAAGTGCTCCGTTCATGGCAGGCGAACAGGCAGTGGCATACCTTATCCTTCCGCTTATTATGTTGATTGATTCTGATGAGGAACGTATCGAAGCCGATTTCATTTATACGGGACTTTACATTATCATGCTGGCTCCTATCGCCATTAAGGATTGTGTCGTGAACCTTGCAGGCAACAATGGCAGAGAGCTTTATATTTACTCACTGATATGTACGGTTTGTGTATTTTTCATGGTACTCATGCTCTGCATTGAAACGGTTGCCGCACCTCTTTCCGGTATTGAGCTTTCAAAACGCAAGCGGGAATATGCAAAGCTGAAGGAAGAAAAAGCGAAGGAATAAATTTGACAAAAAATAAGGGGCTGTCGCAGTAAGGATTTAAGGCACATAGTTGTTTACCCGTGACAAGCCCTTATTTTTAATTATGTTCAATCTGGCTTGTTGAATCTTCAAGAATATTTTTCTTCAATGTTTTGACAGTTTCCTGATTTTTTTTAAGGAGTTCCATCTGTCTGTAAGCCTTTTGCCTCAATATTTTCAATCGTTCAATATCAGGTAACCCCTGTCTTATCAAATCTGCATTCGTATCTTCCAAATTAATAAGAACTACTAATTCCTCTGCCGATGCAAAATCTCTCATATTTGGTGTTTTTGTATTTATACTCTTTTCATTTCTCCATTGTGAAGCTGTCTTGCCAAACAAAGCCATATTAAGAATGTCTGCTTCAGAAGCATATGTATAAGCCATTTCCTGTGGGGATAATGTGGGAGTTATCAAAAACTCTTTTACCGCATCTGTATGAATACGATAATTTATCTTTGAAAGTTCTCTTTTAGCATCCCATCCAATTGCCAATTGATTTGCTTCTTCTTTTTTTAATCTCTGGTAATCCTTAATAATGTACAGCTTAAATTCCGGTGATATCCACGATGCAAATTCAAATGCAATATCCGTATGGGCATACGTTCCTCCATATCTCCCCGATTTTGATATAATACCGATTGCATCTGTTGCTTTTATCCATTGTTGTGGTGTCAATGTAAATGCATTATCTCCCGCTTCTGCCTTAAACCTATCGAATTCGATAGGTTTAAAATTAGGATTATGTATCTGTTCCCATAAACCTATAAACGAAATTGTAGAATAATTCCGCATCCAGTTCGCAATGACAATAAATGCATTGTCTGAATTTTTGTATTTTGCAATATCTGTCAGGGAAATATAAGCATCTTCATTTACAACATCTCCCATTACTCTAATTTCTGTTCCATTTGCATCTATTTTCATATTTTTCATACAGGCTTTACTTCCCCTTTTACCGCTTATTATTCTCACTTTTCTAAAATATGTACAAAATCATTCCCTAAAATCCAACGATTACCCCAGCAGTGAGAAGAAATCATACTGGTTTGTCTCAGGCAAATCACCCAGTATTCCCAGCTCCTGCATGTCATCTACAATTGATTTTGACACCTTTCCTCTCGTGCGGACATCCTCCCTTGAGGTAAAGGCTCCATTTTTTGCCGCAGCCTGCAAATCTGCAGCTGCCTTCTCACCCATACCCTGCAGGGATGCAAAGCTTGGCATTATTTTTCCATCAATAATCTGGAAGCGTTCCGCATCTGCCCTATATATATCGATTGGCATAAACTCTATGCCTCTGGCATACATTTCCTGCACAATCTTCATATCACGAAGTGAATCCTTCACCTTTGCAGTCTGGTCATTCTTGTCAAGCTTTTGAAGCTCCGCCATACATTCCTCCAAATGCTCCTTTCCAAGACACATGCTCTTATAATCAAAGGCTGATGCACGTATACTGAAGAATGCCGTGTAATATGCAAGAGGATAATTCACCTTGAACCACGCAATTCTCCATGCCATCATTACATAGGCGGCGGCATGTGCCTTCGGGAACATGTATTTTATTTTGTTGCAGGACCAGATATACCATTCCGGCACATCATGGGCAAGCATTTCCTCCTCCCATTCCGGTTTTAAACCCTTGCCCTTCCGCACACTCTCCATAATCGTAAATGCTTTTCCTGAGTCCATCCCCATATGAATCAGATACGTCATAATATCATCACGGGTACAAATTGCAGAGGACAGCTCACAGGTGCCCCCGGAAATTAACGTCTGTGCATTTCCCAGCCATACATCCGTACCATGGGAAAGTCCTGCGATACGGACCAAATCAGAAAATGATTTTGGGTTCGTATCAATCAGCATCTGCATGGCAAACTCTGTACCAAACTCAGGGATTCCCAGAGATCCAAGCTTTGTTCCGCCTATCATGTCAGGCGTTATACCCAGTGCCTCCGTGTTATGAAAAAGTGACATGACCTTTGCATCATCTAAAGGTATTTCCTTTGCATTTACGCCTGTCAAATCCTCAAGACGCTTTATCATTGTCGGATCATCATGTCCGAGTATATCCAGCTTTAACAGGTTGTGGTCAATGGAGTGATACTCAAAGTGCGTTGTTATAATATCCGTGGACATATCATTTGCAGGCTTTTGTATCGGTGTAAAGGAATATATTTCCTCATGCTCCGGAAGAACAATCATGCCTCCCGGATGTTGTCCTGTCGTTCTTTTCACACCCGTACAGCCAAGGGCGAGCCGTTCCATCTCGCAGCGTCTCTTTTCTTCGCCCTTGTCCTTAAAATAATTATATACGTATCCAAATGCGGTTTTTTCCGCCATGGTACCTATGGTTCCTGCACGAAATGCCTTTCCTTTTCCGAACAGCTCCTCCGTATAGGCATGTGCCTGCGGCTGGTACTCTCCTGAAAAGTTAAGATCTATGTCAGGCTCCTTGTCGCCCTTAAATCCAAGGAAGGTCTCAAACGGTATGTCGTGTCCCTCCTTTTTCATATTGGTTCCGCATTTCGGACATGCCTTGTCAGGCATATCACAGCCCGACTGCCCGCTATATGCCCTGACCTCCTCGGAGTCAAAGTCCGTGTAATAGCAATTTGGACATATGTAATGTGCAGGGAGTGGATTAACCTCTGTAATGCCTGCCATTGTAGCTACAAAGGACGAGCCTACCGAACCTCTGGATCCTACCAGATATCCATCGTCATTGGAACGCCATACCAGCTTCTGTGCAATAATGTACATAACTGCGAAGCCATTTGTTATAATTGAGTTTAATTCCCGCTCAAGCCGTTCCACGACGATGCCTGGAAGATTTGGTCCATAAATTTCATGTGCCTTATCGTAGCATATCGTTTTCAGCGTCTCATCGGAATTTTCAATAATCGGCGGCTGCTTATCCGGTCTTACCGGTGATATTTTTTCTATCATATCCGCAATTTTGTTTGTATTTGTGACAACAACCTCCCTTGCCAGGTCACTTCCCAAATACTGAAATTCCTCCAACATTTCCTCCGTTGTCCTAAAATAAAGCGGCGGCTGTTTGTCCGCATCCGCAAACCCCTTTCCCGCCATGATGATTCTTCTGTATATCTCATCCTCCGGGTCAAGAAAATGTACATCACAGGTTGCAACGACAGGCTTGTTAAACTGACGTCCCAGCTCAACAATTTTCCTGTTGACATCCTCCAGGTCCTCAACCGTTTTTACGGGTGCACTTTCCTTCTCCAGCAAAAACATGTTGTTGCCTGTAGGCTGTATTTCATAATAGTCATAAAAATTGGCAAGCCTTGTTATTTCGTCCTCACTCTCATTGTAGAGCACAGCCTTATAAAGCTCTCCCGCCTCACACGCTGAACCAATAATCAAGCCTTCCCTGTATTTGTTTATCAGGCTCTTTGGTATTCTCGGTCGTCTTGCAAAATAATTGATGTGGGACTCCGATATCAGCCTATATAAATTTACTCTGCCAATTTCATTTTTAACAAGAATAATTCCATGGTATGTTTTTGCCTTTTTCACTGCGTCCGCCGATGTATGGCTCATGGAGTTAAGCCCGGCTATTGTATTTATGTCCTTATCCTTAAGCATTTTGAGCATTTTTACAAATATCTCTGCCGTGGCACGTGCATCATCACATGCCCTGTGATGATTTAACAAAGACACGTTAAACTGCTTGCACAGTCTGTCCAACGTATACTTTCCAAGCTCAGGTATGAGAATATGGGCAAGTGTCATGGTATCCATAATCGTGTTTTCAACGGAAATTCCCTGACGTTTTGCAAACTCCTTAATAAATCCCGTGTCAAAGGATGCGTTATGTGCCACAAGCACGGCATCCCCCACATATGCAAGAAATTCAGGAAGAACCGTCTCTATCACAGGAGCATCCATCACCATGCTGTCATTGATTGATGTAAGCTTTGTTATATTGTACGGAATTGGCACCTCAGGATTTACAAAACGGGAATAGGTATCGCATATTTTTCCATTCTTGACCCTTACCGCACCTATCTCAATTATTTTATTGAATCTTGGACTCAAGCCTGTGGTCTCTATATCAAAAACAACATATTCCGTATCGATATTTTGCCCCTTATCGTTGATAACCAAATCCTTTAAATCGTCGACAAAATACCCCTCAACGCCATATATGATTTTAAAGTCCTCATCCTTGTCCACCATGTGGTTTGCAATCGGAAATGCCTGCACAACACCATGGTCAGTAATTGCCATTGCCTTGTGCCCCCACTCCTTTGCCCTTTTGATTACCGTTCCGATGTCCACAACGCTGTCCATCTCACTCATAACAGTGTGAAGATGCAGCTCCACCCGCTTTTCAATGGATGTATCAACACGTTTTTCCCTGAAATCGTTTGCATGCTTTATCCCTGTGATTGAAGACACAGCTACCTCTTTTGAAAAGGAATCGTATAACGGAACTCCTTTTATAAGATAAAATTCTCCCTTTTTCAGCTCCTCTAACAACGGCTCCCTGTCTTCCGGCGACACAAAAACCTTAAAGGAAATTGTATCCGTAAAATCCGTGATATGTCCGCTTATTAAAAATTTTCCGCTTTTCAGCTCCCGTTCCTCGAGAAAAATAATCTGTCCGTGTATGCAGCTGGCTCCCACACCGTCATACAGCTCACTGATTTTTACAATATCTCCCTCGCAGTTTCTACCATAAAATACATCAGGGTCTGTACCCTGCCTGCTCTTTTCATATTTTTTCTCATATGGTTTATCGTAGCTCTTTTTTGGTTTTTCGGAACTCCCGGCAGGCTTTTCCGCCTTTTTGGGTTTTACAACCATTTCCCCGTCTGCGGCTTCCGGCACTTCCTCCGGAGCATTTATTTTTATTGCCATAAGCTCCTGCCGCAATCTTTCCTCATTTGCCGTGCGGAGGCTTACCTTCTGCTCCTCCGTATAGTCAAAGCCAACCGTAACATCCATATTAAATCTTTTTTTATATGTAGTCTCCAAGTATTCCTTAATATATGTGGAATGGCTTCTGGATAAATTGCTGTCCTCAAGTGCAAGCGTGAGAATGTTTTCGTTATAGTACCACTCCGCCTTATTTAACAGTCTGAAATCTACATAGCTTGCCTGTTTTATTTCCTCCAGAAAGCTGTCCTTGTATATGTTGGTAAGCTGCGTAAGATTATACTGCTTTGACAGCTCATAGCGGTCATGTATCACACAGCTTTCCATATCTCCGAAAATAAACTCGGAAATGGCTGCCTCTGCCCTGTATATCAGCTTCTTGGCAATCAAATTCCGGCTAATGAAAGAGATAACCATTTTTCTCTTTGATTTGAATATGGTTATCTTCTCTACTTCAGTCTGACCGATTAAATCTTTAATTTTATCATCCAGCTTTAAATCTGGAAACACATCCTTGAACAGCTTTCGTTCCATAACGCTCAACCCCAATTATCCAATTCGTATTTCAATGCCGCAAGCAATTCGTCCTGCGGCAGCTTTTTAACAATTTCCCCATGTTTGAACAGCAGACCCTCACCTTCTCCGCCTGCGATTCCAAGCTCTGCCTCCTTTGCCTCGCCCGGTCCGTTTACCGCACAGCCCATAACTGCCACCTTAATATTTAAATAATCATATTCCGAAACAAGCTTTTCCACCTGATTTGCAAGTCCGATTATGTCTATTTTTGTTCTTCCGCAGGTTGGACAGGAAACAAGCTCTATACCATCATTTTTTAGCTTTAACGTCTTAAGAATGGTCTTTGCCGAAATAATTTCATCCACAGGGTCACTTGTCAGGGATACCCGTATGGTATCTCCGATTCCCTGTCCTAAAATAAGTCCGAGACCAACTGCCGACTTTATATTTCCCCTGTATAATGTACCTGCCTCCGTGATACCCACATGCAGCGGATATCCCGTCCTTTGGGCAATCAACTCATGGGCATGTACACACATCATGACATCTGAGGACTTAATGCTGATTACAAGATTGTCATATCCGCATTTTTCTATCATAGCCACCTTGTCAAGGGCACTCTCCACAATCCCCTCTGCAGTAACGCCGCCATATTTTTCCACAAGTTTTTTTTCCAAAGAGCCTGAGTTGACGCCTACCCGTATCGGAACATTATGGGCTTTTGCAACGCTTACCACCTTTTTAAGGTTTTCCTCACCGCCTATATTTCCCGGATTAATTCTTATTTTGTCCGCTCCATGCTCAATGGCGGCAATTGCAAGCCTGTAATCAAAATGAATATCTGCCACAATTGGGATATGAATGTTTTCTTTTATTTTTTCAAAGGCACAGGCAGCCTCCATCGTGTTTGCAGTGGAGCGTACAATCTGACACCCTGCCGCCTCCAAATCCAGTATCTGCTTTACGGTTGCAGCGGTATCTGCCGTGTCCGTATTTGTCATTGACTGAATGGCAATCTCATTTCCGCCGCCTATTTTAACGGAACCGATAGCCACCGTCCTTGTCGTTTCCCTATGTGTTTTTTTCATTCATATACCTCTTTTTTATTACTAGAGATGAGCAAAACACCGCTTTTATGAACTTCCGTTGTACAATATGGACAAATCACCACAAGACACACTTTCGTTATGTGTCGCACGTAACGGTACTAAGCTCGTAAAAACCTCGCTAAGTACCGACGGCTCCACAATGTCTTGCTTGTGATATTGCCCATATTGCACAACTAAGTTTAAAAATAGTTCGTTTTGCTTATAGCCAATTTTTTTATCCTTCGTTGCACATGCCTTTCTTTTTAAAAGAATACATTCCGTATGTCATTGAAAAATACAAGCACCATAATACCGATAAGAAGCACAAAGCCCACCAGATTCACGACTGCTTCCTTTTCCTCCGGTATCTTTCTTCTTCTCACTGCCTCCACAATCAGGAATAAAAATCTTCCGCCGTCAAGGGCAGGTATCGGAAGTAAATTCATAATTCCAAGATTTACGGAAAGAAGAATGCACCAGTTAATCATGTTAAGCAGCACATTTATGACAGCCTCCTTGGTGGAATCGCTCTCCTCCTTCACTTCCTCGATGATGTCATTCATCTGACCGCCAACACCGACAGGACCCATAACATCATTTCCCGTAACCTTTCCCGTAAATATCATTTTCAGGCTTGTGACTGTTGCCTTAACCCAATACCGAAGCTCATATGCCGCATATTTAAAATCCATTGCGATTCCGTCTGACGGAATATATCCGCCCACAACACCAAGCTTATACTCACCATTTTCATCTGCCACAGGTGTAATGACAACCTCATAGGTCCCGTTTTCTTTATTTTTCATGAGAAGCGTCACATCCGCCTTCGGGTCATCAAGTTGTCTTGCCAAAAGCAGTTCCCTGTAGTTGTATATCTTTTTCCCATTTAACTCAAGTATGGTATCCCCCTGCTCCACGCCTGCAAGGGCTGCAGCACCGCCCTCTGGCACCTCAGTCAGCACCGCAGGGTCACAGCCTGTAAAATGTATAAGTATAATAGAGAAAATAAATGCCAGCACAAAATTAAAAAACGGTCCTGCAAGCACAACAAGCATTCTTGCCCACACAGGCTTGTTGCCGAATGCATTTTCATCGTCACTCTCACTGTCTTCCCCCACCATAAGGCAATATCCGCCTATGGGCAGTATTCTCAATGAATACTTTGTTCCTTTTTTTGTAATGGAAAAAATGGCAGGTCCCATACCGATTGAAAACTCCGTGACCGCTATTTTATTTATTTTTGCAAAAATAAAATGTCCAAGCTCATGGATGAATACAATCACGCCAAATACCAAAACAATCAATAAAATGTTCATATTATCTCCTTACCATCTGATTTATAAATTCATACACATTTTTTTCTGTTTTAAATATGTCGGAAAGGGATGGATGTTCTATCACCTTATGCTCCTTCATACATGCATCAATTATATTGTATATATCCAAAAATTTTATTCTTCCCTCTAAAAACAGTGCAACCGCTCTTTCATTTGCCGCATTAAAAACCGTCGGCATGGAACCGCCTGCCTTTAAAGCATTATATGCAAAGTCAAGCCCTTTAAATGTCTCCCTGTCAGGCTTATCTATGATTATTTCCGACAAAGCACTAAAATCAAGCCTGTCTCCTGCCAGATAGCGTCTTTGGGGATAAAACAGTGCATATTGTATTGGCAGCTTCATATCCGGCGTTCCAAGCTGTGCCTTTACGGAGCCATCCTCAAACTCAACCATGGAATGAATGATGCTTTGCGGCTGTACCACAACCTCTATGTGCTCAGGCAGGATGTCAAACAGCCACCTTGCTTCAATCACCTCAAGCCCCTTGTTGACAAGTGTAGCAGAATCTATGGTGATTTTTTTACCCATTGACCAGTTTGGATGCTTTAGTGCGTCTTCCACCGTAACATGCTCAAGGTAAGCCTTATCCTTCCCCCTGAATGGTCCTCCTGACGCAGTGATTAACAGGCGGCTTATTTTGCTGTCTGATTCCCCGTGTATGCACTGGAATATAGCCGAGTGCTCACTGTCCACTGGCAGAATTTTTACGCCATGCTCCTTTGCAAGAGGCATAATGATATGTCCTGCCGTGACAAGCGTTTCCTTGTTTGCAAGTGCAATATCCTTGCCTGCCTTGATGGCTTCTACCGTAGGTCTAATACCTATCATTCCCACGATAGCCGTAACCAGTATATCCGGACCTGACATAGTGGCAATTTCAATCAGCCCCTCCATGCCCGAAACAACCCGTATATTAAATTCAGACAAGGCTTGCCTTAACTCCCTCGCCTTGTCCTCACTCCAAATTCCGATTATATCAGGCTGAAATTCTCTCGCCTGTTTTTCAAGTAGCAATGCATTTGTTCCGGCAGCAAGTGCAACCACCTTAAGATCCTTGTTGTTCCTTACTATATCAAGCGTCTGTGTTCCAATGGAGCCTGTCGCTCCTATGATTGCTATCCTTTTCATGTTCGCCTCACATATCAATTAATACTCAACATACTGTATCAGATAATAAATTCCGTAATATATAACGGGTGCCGTAAATATCATGCTGTCAAACCGGTCTAAAATACCACCATGTCCCGGAATCAGCGTTCCATAATCCTTAATATCGTTATTTCTTTTTATTGCTGATGCAGTTAAATCACCTACAACAGCCATGCCTGCACCAAATATGCATATCACTGCAAATACAAGCGGACAGTTATGCACCACACGAACCTTTGCATTAAAGAAAATGCCATAGCACATACCAATCAGTGCCGAGCCGAGCAATCCGCCAATCAGTCCCTCAACACTCTTTTTCGGACTTAGCTTCGGTGTCATTTTATGCTTGCCAAGCTTCACGCCTACACAGTAAGCAAACGTATCATTAATCCATGAACAGATAAATATAAGTACAACGAAAGCACCGCCATATTTTATCTCCCTAATTTGATATACATAGGAGAGCATAACAGATACATAAAAGAACGACACAAATGTCACCATCACGTCACTGTCCTTAAATTTAGGAAATGTTACGACATATACCATCAAAATAACAAGCAGATATAAAACCATCAGCGGTAGAACAAATTCACCCTTATGGAAACACAAAAGGGCATAGTATGCAACCGTAAATATATATGCAATCGCCCCCATCGCAGACTGGTTCAGCTTGTACACACGAAGCAGCTCAACGATTCCGCCAATGGAAAGCCCAAGCATTGCCGCTGCGGTCAGATAACCGCCCACATATAAAATTCCTACTGCAAGTACAACCAAAACTGCACCGCTTATAAATCTCGTCTTAAACATTTATTTTACCCCGCCATACCTTCTGTCCCTACCATTATAATACCGTACTGCTTTCTTTAATTCCTCAATGTCGAAATCCGGCCACAGTGTATCAGTAAAGTAAAACTCAGTATATGCAAGCTGCCATATCAGGTAGTTGGATAATCTTAGTTCCCCGCTTGTCCTAATCAGCAAATCAGGATCAGGCAAATCCCACGTATCAAGGTAAGAGCTTATCAGCTTTTCGTCTATATCCTTCGGCGATATAACCCCTTTACATCCATCCGATACAAGCCTCGTCACTGCCCTTCTTATCTCATCCCTGCCACCATAATTAAGTGCAATTGTAAAATTCAGTCCATCATACCCTGCCGTCTTTTTCTCTAACTCATTTATGGAAACAACAATATCCTCGTCGAGTGCTGTCTTATCTCCGATAATCCGAACCCGCATATTGTTTTTGGATGCACGCTCAATACAGTCCTTTAAATAATTTCTGAGCAGGTTCATAATTCCTGTAACCTCCTCCACGGAGCGTTTCCAGTTTTCAGTGGAAAACGCATAAACCGTAAGGTACCTAATTCCAAGATTATGTGCATCCTCGCATATTTGTTCAACAACCTTTGCACCTGCCTTGTGCCCCATATTTCTCGGAAGAAGACGTTTCTTTGCCCATCTTCCGTTCCCGTCCATAATGATGGCAACGTGCTCAGGTATGTTTAATAATTCCCCATCAATTTCATTTTTCAATGCAATCACCTACACTGTGAGAATTTCCTTTGACTTATCCTCAACAGCCTTATCAATCTCTGCGACATACTTGTCCGTGAGCTTTTGAACCTTGTCCTCATTTGCCTTAAGCTCATCCTCCGATATCTCACTTGCCTTATTCATTTTCTTGAGGGCATCATTGGCATCACGTCTCACATTACGCACGGCAACCTTTGCTGCCTCGCCCTTCTTCTTGATGTCCTTAACCAAATCTTTTCTTCTTTCCTCAGTAAGCTCCGGGAAGTTAATCAGCACGCTTTTTCCGTCGTTATTTGGATTTACACCCAAATCGGAATTTATGATTGCCTTTTCTATCTCCTTAATCATACTTGCCTCCCAAGGTGTAATCATAAGTGTGCGTGCCTCGGGTACGGTTACGTTTGCCACGCCCTGAATCGGGGTAGGGGAACCGTAATAATCTACCTTTAACTTATCCAATATATGTGGATTCGCACGTCCTGCTCTTATTCCTGAATATTCTGATATCAGATTTTCCAGGGTTTTTTCCATTTTACTTTCATATTGAGTTAACATAACATTCCTCCTGTTTTACATACGTGTTAATCACACTTTATAAGCGTACCCGTGAATCCTCCGGTAACCGCCTTGATTATACTGTCTTTGCCGTCAAGTCCGAATAGCATCATAGGCATATTATTTTCCATCGCAAGCACAGCCGATGCCAAATCAATCACCTGAAGCTTTTTATCAATTATCTCGCTTATGTCCATAACGTCATATTTTTTTGCATCAGGATTCAGCTTAGGGTCACTGTCATACACGCCATCTATTGCCTTTGCAGATAAAATAACGTCCGCACAAACCTCTATCGCCATCAGCACGGTGGAGGTATCGGTTGAGAAATACGGATGTCCCGTTCCTCCTGCAAAGAATACGACATCCCCTGCCTCCAAATATTCAATCGCCCTGTCCTTTGAAAAAAGCTCTGTCATACTTCCACATGCAAACGGTGTCATAATATGGGTTTTTAATCCAAAGCTCCTTAGCATGTCCGCCGTATAAATACAGTTCATAACCGTTGCCAGCATACCAATCTGATCTGCCTTTACCCGATCCATGTTATCGCTTGTTCTGCCTCTCCAAAAGTTTCCTCCGCCGATAACGATACTTACCTGTATTCCCTTGTCAACGATTTCCTTTACCTGACGTGCAACCTCCTTTACGGTTGTCTCGTCAAAGCCGGTCTTTTTATCACCTGCCAAAGCCTCTCCCGAAAGCTTCAAAAGTATGCGTTTCATGTCCATATATTATTATCTCCTACCCAAAAAAGCTCTTAACGTCTATCTCAGCATAACACTGTGAACAAAAGCCTTCAATAACAGCTCCGTTGTTAATCTGTACGGAACGTGATTTAATATTTCCCATAATAACGGCAGTTGAGTCAACGATAACAGGTCCCTGAACATCGATGTCACCGTTTACGGCACCTGCAACAACCGCAGATTCCGCTATGACATTTCCGACTACAACAGAGCCGACACCAATCTTGACGCTGCCTAATGTATTGATTTCGCCCTCAATCTTAGCAGCATTGGCATATATTTCTCCTGCCTTTACGTTTCCTATAATATTTCCGCCTACGATAAGCTTGCCCTTACAGTCAATGTCACCCTCTACGGTACCGATGATATCAATGCAGCCGTCCGTCTCCAAATTGCCCTTTACTACGGTTCCCTTAGTGATAAAGGTTGTATCCTCCGCTACCATATTGTCTGTGCTTTGTTCCTTCTCTTCCATTATTGTGTCCTGCTGTACTACTTCCGCCATAGTGTCCTCCTCTTTATCCGATACTATTTGTATTCTTTTTTCCTGTCTTACAGGTATTGCCGTTCTTTCCTGCTTTGGTGGTTCCCTTTTCACCGCAGGCTTAAGTGTTGATTTTGGTCGTATCTTTATCTTTTCCTTAACCTCATCCACTACCTTGGAAACAGCCTCATTAGTCCGCTCCCGTTCCTGTTCCCTTGCACGCTGAATGGCTTCTCTTACCTCATCCGCAGTTTTTGCAGTTTTCAAGATATCCGCCAATTCGTCCTGCTCAATATTTAAGCCCATTAAGCTGTCAGATGGTTTTCTTACCGTTTCTGCCGTCTGCCTTGGTGTCTGCCTTGACGCCGTCCGTTGTACCTGTTTTGGTGCCGTCCGTTGTATTGGTCTTGGTGTCGGCTTTGGTTCAGGTATCGGCTCCGGTACCGGTTCCTCGATTGCCGCTTCCTCCACGATTGGTTCTTCTTCCATTTCTTCCTCCGGTTCTTCGATTACTTCTTCTTCCACTGCTTCCACAGGCTCCGGTTCTGGTTCCTCGATTGTATCTTCCACAACCTCCGCTATCGGTTCCTCGATTGCTTCTTCCACTGCTTCCACAGGCTCTGGTATCGGTTCTTCAATTGCTTCTTCCACAGGCTCCGCAACTGTTTCCGCTATCAGCGTCTGTTTTGCCTCAGGTGCTATGGTATCCTCATCCACAGTATCAACCTGCTTTGCCTCAGCCGTATTTTCCAGCATGTCAGGCTCGTCCAGCTTGTCTGCCTCCTTAAGCTCATCCGCAACAACGTCCGCAGGCTTTGTAGCACTTTCTATAATTTCAGCAGGTATTTCCATCTGCTCATTTACGGCTTCCGCAGCTTCAATATCCTTAAGAATATCCTCGATTGTCTCCTGCTTTCCGCTGTCTTTTTTGCCATAATTCTCGTATTCCCTGCGTAAGCTTTCGTATTCCGCCTGAGCCTGCCTTGCCTTTTTCCTGTCCGCAAAGCTGCCCCTGTTTAATCTATCATCTATAGAATATTCATCGAAATCATCAATCAAATCCTCTGGAGCAATGTCCATGTTATCATTTTCATCGAAGGTATTTACCATATCTTCATCGTCGTATTCATTTGCAAGTTCATCTTTATCAGGCATAAGCTCATTCACGGCCTGAGCAAAGTCTCTCTTGAAATCCTTAAAAAAACCCATATTCACTCTCCTTTGTCTAAGTTCAGCGTTTCACTAGAAAACCTGACACGAATAACATTCATTTTGCATTATACACCAACGTTACAATTAAAACAAGCATTCTATCTCTCATCAATAATATCGATATCACCGACATCACATATCAGCTTTGGAAGCACAACATACGTATTGGCATGATACATATGTCTCCTGCTCTGGATAATGTGTATATAAGAATCACGGCTGTGGTAGGAAAGCAAATCCCTTACCTCCAGATACGACATGTCCTCGTACTCAATCCCGAGCAGTCCGCCCAGCCTGATTACAATACCCATTACAAGCCTTACATCCTCAATAAATTCCCGCATTATCTTTTTCTCACTCTCCACGGAGCTTACTAAAAATTCTGCAAAAAGTCCAGGCTCCAAATCTATCTTTGCCTGCTCCAATGCCTTTTTTATTTCACTCACGGAAACCTTATCCGATGTCTCCTTTGCTTCAAGCGGCTCATCCCACACATCCTGATTGGCACGTGCATTCATCCTGATATTAAATATTCCATCATACCGCTCTGCCCTTTTTACGTTCGTCCACATTTCCCTGCTCAGCTTATAAAGCATTTCCCTTGTGTCCTTATCGTTGGAATCAGGCATTTCATAGTATCCCCTGGAAATATTAACACACCGTTCCTGATACATCAGTGCAGGAGCCACATAATTTCTGATTGCCACAACAAGCTTCTCCACATATCGGTTCAGCTTCATGGAATTACTCTCCGAAAACGGCTCACTTGCATAAATCTTTTCCCGGAGCCGTTTCATCTTTTCAAGCCCCTGATTATATTTGCGGTTCATAAAGCTGTAATTTTGAACAACGCTTACGGTCTGGTTTTTTAAAGCCTCCGTAATTTCCGTAATATCCACATCCGTAAAGCCGTATTCCTTTAAAGCCGCAAGACGCTCTGCTGTGTCTGACGCATAGGAGTCAAACAATACACTTTTCTCAAATGTTTCCCCTCTGCTCTTGTTATCCCTGACATACTGTTCGTAATAATTTTCAAGCTTATATTTTGTCATGACCTTAAGCCCCACAGGCATAAGCCCCAGAAACATATTGTTTAGTGAGGTGTATGGTTTATTACCTATCCGTATGAACAGCTCGTTTTCATTTCCCTCATATCCCATACAGGTTATGACATCATTCCAGCCCCCTGTATCAATAAACTCCTTCAATAAGGAAAATTCAAGCGGCTTCGGATTGTTTCCAAGCAACCGCAGGAGATTTAAATATGCCCCCTCAGACAGCATATGGTGTGTGTCCAGATAGATACATTTTGCTATCGACTTTGTATCAATAAATTCCTTGTCACTCATTACTCTGGGGACTTCCGATATCTCATCTAACTGTTCTGCATGCACAATCCTTACCTCACCATCATCAATGGTAAAATCAACACTCAGTGCCTCCCATTCACAGTGAAGCCCCTCCAGCTCCTTGATGGACTTTATCAGAAGAAAAAATTCACTGTCCAGAAACTCTCTTGATACATTATGGGCAATCCATCTGCAATTATCAAATTCCTTTGCATCAACATCAGCCATATTTTGTTCGGTATATTTTATCACATAATATGGTCTGTTGTGCGTTAAATCTCTTGTACGTACATTTCCCGATATCACTTTATCAACCTCTGTCATTTTATAAACTTATCTATAACCTGTACAATTCCATCCTCATCACAGGATGCCGTTATATAGTCTGCATGATCCTTTATAATCTGCTGGGCATTTGCCATGGCAACTCCCACCCCACCAAATTGAACCATCGTCAAATCATTAAAGCCGTCACCACAGCAAATGGAATTTTCCTGTTCAATTCCTAATATATCAAGCAGTACAGCGAGGCTCTTAGCCTTGTCCACTTCCTTTGTTGTTATTTCGATAAAATAAGGCTCGGAACGGAACACATTCAAATCACCCTTAAGCAGCCCCGCCAACGCCCCCTCGTGCTTTCCTGCCGTTTCAGGCGGTGCCGTCAGGAGACATTTTATCATATCAAAATTAACATATTCAACAAAATCATCAACCTTTTTCAGCTTTAGAAAGTTCAGCCTTGCCTCATATTCCATATATTCATCAACGTCCGTTCCCGTTATGACGCTGTCGCCCTCATAGGTAACCATGCCAAGCCCGTTTGTTACCGCATAATCATAGATGGGCTTTGCAAATTTGTTTGGAATGGTATTTTTATAGACCTCCTCCTTTGTGTCACACTTTATAATCAGCCCTCCGTTAAAGGAAAGTGCATAGCCTCCAAAGCGGTCAAGCCCAATTTGTCCTGCATACTGCTCCATGCCTGGGTACGGTCTTCCTGATGCGAGTGCAACCACATGCCCCATGTCCTGTATTTCCAAAAGTGCGTCCCGCGTCCTTTGCGTTATTTCCTTTTTTGAATTTACAAGTGTTCCATCTATATCCAATACAAGTAATTTTCTGTTTTTTATATCTGTCATCGCATGTCCTCTTTTTCTTCTTAACCCTAACTTTCATAATAACATTTTTTTTGAAGTTTTAGAAGATGTGTGTTACAATTATTTACAATAATTTAAAATATTTAAGGATTTTTAGGCACTATTTATGGAAATACAAATACATCTTTCAGGCAGACGTCTCGATACGGATTTTCAGTCTGCCGTAAATGAATACATCAAACGAATATCTCCATTTTGCAGGGTGAAGCTTTTGCTCCACAAAAGCCTTGCGGATATTTGCCCAAAGCCGGGTGCATATGTGATAAACGTAAACCCAAATGCCCCGTTTATTGACTCGCCAGGACTTGCCTCGGAGCTCAACAATATATGTGTAAGCGGTTTTTCAAAAATTGAAATTTTTTTGTCAAATACAGTTTCCTTTGAAGCCGCAGACAGCTCATTTGCCCTTTCACGGTTTTGTATGGACGAGACGCTTACATGCGTCTGCCTGACAGAACAGCTTTACAGGGCATTTACAATCCTCAACCATATTACCTATCACAAGTAAACGCATACAGACGCTCCAACAACATAACCCGCATAAGCTGATGCGGAAATGTCATGGGCGAAAAGCTAAGCTTATCATCTGCACGGGAGGTCACCTGTTCTGACAATCCAAGGGAACCGCCAATGATAAACGTAACGCAGTCCGTCCTGCCTGCACGGTTGAATATACGCTGAAACGTTTCCTGCCCGTCTGCCATATCTCCCTCGATGCACAGTGCAACAACATAATCCGTATTTTTTATTTTTTCCAGAATACGCTCTCCCTCTTTTTGCTTGATTTTCTGAAGGATAAGCTCCTTTGCATTTTGTGGTATCGGCTCATCCGGAATTTCAATCAGATTTATGGTTGCTGCTGTTTTAATCTTTTTTATATACCATGCTATCTTTTCCCTAAAATATTCTTCCTTTACGGAGCCGACTGCAATTAAATTTATGAACATATTTTTTTATCCTTCTTTACATAATGTTGTTATTCTTGTCATAATTTGTTCATATTTTAAGTTTATACTATGAGTATAGTTTTTTCATAAATCCTCTCTTTAAGTTTATACACGCTAAAAAGTGCCGGCTACGCTATACCGGCACTTTTACTTTGTCTAAATATCTCCATTTTTTACAGCTTCAAACTCTGCAACGATTTCCTCTGATACAGGCTTTGTAATCAGTGTAAAGACAATAATAAAGAATAGGCTTACCGCAAATCCAACAAGCAATGAGTAAACACCTGTTGAGCTTGCAAGTGTCTGCCTTACAATTTCTTCCTTTCCTGTAACCTCATTGATAACAGTACCTTCCACAAGCTTGATATAATCCCATATAATAACAGTCGTTCCACCGCTTATCATACCTGCCGCAGCACCTGCAAGATTTGTCCGCTTCCAATAAAGCGACATTAGGATTGTCGGTCCAAATGCACTTCCAAGTCCTGCCCATGCATCTGATACAAGGCCCATAATGCTTGAATTTGGATTCCATGCTATGGCGTATGCGATAACGGCAACCACAACAATCGTAACCCTTGCTATGATAAGTATCTGCTTATCCGTAAGCTTCTTGAAAAATACTCCCTTGCACAAATCCTTTGCAACCGATGAGGACGCAACCAAAAGCTGGGAGTCTGCGGTTGACATAATAGCAGCGAGAATTCCACAAAGCAGGATGCCTCCGATAAACGGAAGTGAAATATCATCCATAAAAAGCTTTTTAATCATTTCAATGTATACATTTTCATTTTCGCCGCCTGCTGTGGAAAGCACGGTAGGATAAAGGTATGCTCTTCCGATTACTCCGATAATGCATGCAATGGCAAGGGAAAGAAGTACCCACACGATTGCAACCTTTCTTGACTTTCCAAGCTCCTTCTCGTCCCTGACTGCCATAAATCTTACAAGGATATGCGGCATACCACAGTATCCAAGCCCCCATGCAAGCTGGGACAAAACGCTTGTTGCCGTAATCGGCTCTCCATTTTCATAGAAGATGTTAAGAAATTCCCTTGCACTTGTGTTAAGTCCGCTATCAATCAGATTTGGAATAATATATCCGCTTCCCATAACCATAACCGCAACAATCGGAACAACGATAATACCTAAAAGCATCATGGTTCCCTGAATAAAATCGGTTGTACACACGGCAATAAATCCGCCGAGAAATGTATAAATCAGTATAACCACTGTTCCAAGTGTCAGTGCCTGATGATAATCCATCTTGGTTACTGAGGCAAACAGCTTGCCGCCTGCGGCAAATGCCGACGCTGTATACACAAGGAAAAATACAACGAGAACAATAGAGGATACCGCCTTTAAAATGTTCTTGTTATCCCTGAATCTATTGCTCAAATATTCAGGGATTGTCATGGCATTTCCTGCCTTAATCGTATATCTCCTGAGCGGACCTGAAATAAACAGCCAGTTCAGCACCGTACCGATAAACAGTCCAATCGCAATCCATGCCTGATTGGCACCAAATGCATATATCGCACCCGGAAGTCCCATAAGCAGCCATCCACTCATATCCGATGCCTGTGCGGAAAGTGCCGCTACCCAGCCTCCCAGATTTCTTCCTCCGAGAAAATAATCATCTGCATTTTTGTTTTTCTTTGCGTTTGCTACACCTATTATAATCATGCCCAGCATGTAACAGGCAAATGCAGCTAAAACCCATTTTGTCATGTTAATCCTTTGACTCTATCGCTATCATATATCCATCCTCCATAGAAATAGAGCCTTCCTCCTCTCTGATTTCATTGCTCACACCGATGGATTCCATTTTTCCAACAGTGACATGATCTAACCCATATTTAAAGCCTTTTAAACACACACCCTTTACGGGGTCTGCAAAAGGAATAAATGACACATATTTTCCAAATTGCTCCTGCTTACGGAAGGTACAGCATTTGTCCACAATTTTGATTTTGTTCGTCTCATCAATCATCTCTGCATCAACACCCTGCTTTCTACAAAGTGCAAGCAGTCCAATATTTGCCAGCATATGGTCAATTCTGCTTCCCGTGCCTCCAAGTATTGTAATCTGCTCCGGCGTAAGCTTTAATGCCATCATCACCGCCACATGCATATCCGTAAAATCCTTTTCCGGATTTAACAGGGTTGTCCCTGCCTTTCCAATATATTTTTTTCTTGCCAACCCGGACGCTGAATCAAAGTCTCCCACGGCAGCGTCCGCCGTAATACCTGCTTCCAGCAGCCGGTCCAGTCCGCCATCCACACCGATGATATAATAGCTTTTTTTACTTACCATATCTTTTAAAAGTGCCATACACACCCTGCCGCCTGCAACAATTAAAACATTCATATAAAATACCCTGTCGTCAAACATCAACTGTTAATCAGTTCATGAAATAATTTCACATTTTCCGCCTTATCCCCGCTAAATATAGCGGAGCCTGCCACAAGAACATTGGCACCCGATGCGACAGCCTTTCTGATATTGTCCTGATTAATGCCGCCATCCACCTGAATCAGCAAATCAGGATTTTTTTTGTCTGCAAGCATTTTAACCTGCTTTAGCTTTTCTAATGTTTCAGGTATCAGCTTCTGTCCGCCAAAGCCCGGCTCCACACTCATAACAAGCACCATATCAACATCTGCAATCAACTCCTCTATCTCTGAAACGGGCGTCTTCGGCTTAATTGCAATACCGCACTTTGCTCCCTTGCTCCGTATAATCTCCAGTGTTGTTTTTGCATCGGTACACGCCTCATAATGAATTGTTATCATTTCTCCGCCCGCCGATACAAAATCATCGATATACCGTATAGGCTCGTCTATCATAAGATGGACATCAAAAAAAGCATCTGTAGCTTCCCGGAAGCATTTAATAATTGGTGCCCCGAATGAAATGTTGGGCACAAAGCTACCATCCATAACATCAAGATGCAGCCATTTGGCACCTGCATCCGTAACTGTCTTTATATCATCAGCAGCATGGTTAAAATCTGCTGACAGCAATGAAGGTGAAAGTATATTCATACTACCATTTCCTCCTATCCTTTATCTCATTGTACAAGTTTACATAATTCTCATATCGAAGTCTGCTCAAAGTTCCTTCCTGCAGTGCAGACTTCACACCACATTCCGGCTCATGAATATGAAGGCATCCGTTAAACCTGCAACCGGTACTATAATCATCAAACTCCTTATAATAATTTTTCAAATCCTCCGCCGCCATATTCTCCACATACAGTGAGCTAAATCCCGGCGTATCCATGATATAGGTGCATGCATCAACACACATAAGCTCGGAATGTCTCGTTGTGTGCTTTCCTCTTTTTATTTTGTCACTTATCTTCCCTGTGGCAGCCCCTGCGTCAGGCTTAAGCTGGTTTAGTATGGAAGATTTTCCTACTCCCGAAGGTCCTGCAAGCACAGTCGTCTTGCCATGTATCACTTCCCACAGCTCGTCTAACCCCCGTTTTTCATAAACGGAGCTTATGATAACCTGATAACCCGCCGCCTCGTAAGCACGTGCCGCAAGCGTTCCCATATCATCCCGTGAAATATCTGCTTTATTCAGACATATGACTGTATCGACATCCTGATTTGACATCATAATAAGAAATCTGTCCAACAGGTTGAAATTTGGCTTTGGCTGTGTCAGGGCAAAAATAATTACCGCCTGATCCACGTTGGTCACTGCTGGTCTTATCAGCACATTAGACCTCTCGCATACGGCGGTTATATTACCGGTAAATGTTTCCTTATCCACAATATCAATTTCAACATTATCCCCAACGGACGGTTTTATATTCTGATTCCGGAAGACACCTCTTGCCTTACACTCATACACTACATCATTGTCTATGTCATTGTGCAGGTGGACATAGTAAAATCCACCTACACCCTTCATAATCTTTCCCTGCATAAAGCTTTATTCTTCCTCGTAGTTGACGCTTGCAACACTCTTTGTAAAGGATGTTGTCACGTCATTACCTGAACCGTCTATACACTGTATATCAGCACTGCCGTCCCTTGATGCCTGACCCGGAACAGATGCACTTACGTCATAAGTAGTTCCTGATACGACAGTAATTGTCTTCTCGCCTGCATTAGAACCATTGAACAAAAGCCTGATTGTAATTGCCTGACCGTCAAGTGCTTCATCATTGCATGTTACGGAGCCTGATACCTTTGCCGTGTATGTTGTCTCCTTCGGTTCAGGACCATCACTGATTGTAAAGCCAACCGTCGCTCCCTCCTGCACTGTCGAACCACTCTCAACATCCTGTGACATGACAAGTCCCTCTGCAACCGTATCACTGTACCCATGCTTTACCGTTCCCGGTGTCAGCTTCTTTTCTGTGATTGCATTGATTGCCTCCGACTCATTTTTACCAAGCAGATTTGGGACCTCAACCTCCTTAACCTCGGAGCCGTTGCTTACCGTTATCGTTACGGTTGAGCCAGCAGCAGCCTTTTCATGTGCCTCAGGGCTTTGGGAAATGACCTTGTCTTCCTCCACCTCATCATCATAAGCATAGGCATGGGAAACCTTAAAGCCTGCCTCCGTCAAAACGGTCATTGCCTGCTCGTCTGTATATCCCTTTACATCCGGAACATCAACTTCCTCCGCACCTGCACTTACCTTGATAATAATTTCGTCGTCCGCCGCTACAACCTTATCCTTTTCAACGCTCTGGTAGAACACATAGCCCTCCTGAACCTCCTGATTTTCTTCCTTTTCAACCTTTACATTTGTAAAGCCTTCCCGCTCAAGAAGCTTAACGGCTGCATCCTCTGAATAGCCTAACACATCTAACATGATAAGCTCCTCCACCTTCTCGGTGCCCGTGTCATCAGTTGTCTTTTTATCCTTCTTGCCAAACTTAAACCAGCCAAGGAAGTTTCCAAGCACCAGCATAATTACAATTGCTATAATAACGGCTGTTGCAATTCCTGCCGCAATGACAGCCTTACGAAGCTTCGGATCAATATCCCCGCTCTCATCGTATTCTGCCTCGTCGTCCTCATCATAATCCTGTACCTTTTTCAGATTGCCTTTCTTTACAGGTGCAGGTGTTTCGTATTCCTCCTCATATTCGTCCTCCCAGTCATCCTCCTCAAGAAGCTGGGTCAGCCTCTGGTTATTAATCGGTGGTATCGGTGATATTCCGTTAATCTTACTCACCTGACCATCTGCAGTGCCCGGCATACGTATCTCTTCCTGAAATGCATCGGCATTTTCGTTCTTGTATGCACTGCCGTCACGGATTGCCTGAACATCCTCCTTCGTCCACTCCTGCGTTGGGCTGTTTGTCACTGCCGTAGGTGCAACCACGATATCGATATTTGGATTATTTTGTACTCTCTTTAAATCTGCAATTAATGCACTTGCAGTCAGATATCTTCTCTCCGGCTTTTTCTGGGTCGCCTTGAGGATAACCTTTTCAAAGCTTGAATATATGTCAGGATAATACTGTCTTGGCGGTATCATTTCATTTTGAATGTGCATCAGTGCGATTGTAACATTATTGTCCCCATCAAAAGGCACCCTGCCCGTAACCATTTCATACATGGTGATACCCAGGGAATAAATGTCACTCCTCTCATCACTGTATCCGCCTCTTGCCTGCTCAGGGGAAATGTAATGCACACTTCCAATAGCACCTGATGTAAGGGTGTTTGGTGATGCCGCCTTTGCGATACCAAAATCCGTAACCTTAATGTTGCCATTTTTGGACACAATAATATTTTGAGGCTTAATATCCCTGTGTATGACATGACTTTCATGGGCTGCCTCAAGACCTGACGCAATCTGCATGGATATATCAATGGCCCTGTCCATGGACAGTCTTCCATTTTGCTCAATATACTCCTTTAATGTAATTCCATCCACAAGCTCCATCACGATGAAATAAAGTCCATCGTCATCGTACACATCATATACATTTACGATATTCGGATGTGATAATCCTGCTGAAGCCTGTGCCTCTATTTTGAATTTAGTGACAAAATTCTTGTCGTTGCTGAACTCTGGTTTCAGTACCTTGATTGCAACATTTCTGTTCAATCTGTGGCACCTTGCCTTGTACACGATAGACATACCGCCTGCACCTACAACGTCCAGTATCTCATATCTGTCACACAACATCATTCCTGGTCTTAACATAAATTCTACACCTTTCTGCTATGTCTCTCCACCACTTGAGACATCTAATTTATTACTCCTCTACCACAACTACAGATATGTTATCTGAGCCGCCATAGTAATTTGCCCTGTCAATTAACGCCTGGGTCATTTCCTTTAAATCATCATGCTCCACTACGATATCACGTATCTCATCGTCCTCAACCATATTGGATAATCCGTCCGAGCACAGTAAAAACCGTTCTCCCTTGTGGATATCAACCTCAAAGAAATCCGGAACAATTTCCTCCTTGGAGCCCATCGCCTTTGTAATGATATTTCTTTCGGGATGGTTTCTTCCCTTCTTTCTCTCAAGCTCACCGTTTCTGATCAGCTCCTCCACAAGCGAATGATCCATTGTAATTTGTTTGATTTCACTGTTTATGGCATAGAGCCTGCTGTCACCAATATTTGCTACATACAGCTTTCCATCCAATGCAATCGCTGCCACCATTGTAGTGCCCATTCCCTGCAAATCAGGATCATTTCCTGCTGCCTTGAATATTTCATTATTGGCAAACACGATTGCCCGCTTCAAAATCGCAATGGGATTTTCCAGCGTGGAATCCTTTATAAAGTCAACGGTAATGTCTATTGCCATACGGGATGCCTTGTCACCTGCCCTGTGTCCTCCCATTCCGTCAGCCACAATGTATAGGTTCGGCATCATTCCTATTGGTTTATCACTATAAAATATACTGTCCTGATTGTTGCTTCTCTTATTGCCTGTATCAGTTTTTCCGCATGATTTCATCAGCTTCCTCCTGATTATTTTTTATGTACTTATTTCTTAATTGTCCACAGGCAGCGTCTATATCGCTACCCACACTCTTTCTTATAGTAACATTAATTGATTTTTTTTCAAGTGCTAATTTAAATTTTTCGACAGAATTCTTGTCACTTCTGCAATAATTTCTCTCAGAAATGGGATTTACGGGAATTAAATTAACATGACAATTCATTCCCTTGAGCAGCTTTGCCAATTTTTCAGCCTGTGCCACACTGTCATTTTCTTCCTTAACCAGACTATATTCAAAGGTAAGTCTTCTTCCTGTTTTGTCAAAATAATACCTGCATGCGTCCATAAGCTCCTCAAGATTATATTTTGCCGCTATGGGCATAAGCTTTTTCCGTTCTTCGTCCGTCGGTGCATGCAGTGAAAGTGCAAATGTTATGGTAAGCTGTTCGTCTGCCAGCTTTTTTATCATCGGTGCGATTCCGCAGCTTGAAACGGTTATGCTGCGTTGACTGATGTTGTAACCTCTCTCATCCGATATCAGGCGTATAAACCTTATAAGATTGTCATAGTTATCCAGCGGTTCCCCCGTTCCCATCACAACGATGTTTGATATTTTTTCTCCTGTTGCCCGCATGGATGCATAGACCTGCTCCAGCATCTCGGATGCAGTCAGGTTTCTAATCAGCCCGCCGATTGTGGATGCACAGAATTTACATCCCATCCTGCAGCCTGCCTGTGAGGATATACAGATGGAGTTTCCATAATCATGTCTCATAAATACCGTCTCAATCATTTGGTCATCCCGTAAGCGGTACAGAAACTTTATTGTGCCGTCTGCTTTGGAGATCTGATGCATTTTTTCCTTAAGGCAGACAAAATCATCCTCCATTGCTGCAATCAGTGCCTTTGGAATATTTGTCATTTCATTTGGGGATGCAGCATATTTTTTGTGCATCCACTCAAAAAGCTGCTTTGCACGAAACTCTGGCTGACCGCTTTTCTTTACCCACTCATTCAGTTCATCAAAATACATTGATTTTATGTCCATAATTTCCTCCGTCAGACAATCTGACGCTGCATATCAATTTTTTTCACAAACGTCTGATATCAGCCTGGCATAATAAAAGCCGTCACATTTGTCTATCCCCTGTAAAAACTGTCGTTCCTCCACAAGGCGAAATTCCTTGTGACTTTTCAAAAACCATTTTACATTGTCCGAATTTTCTTCTGGATTTATGGTGCAGGTGCTGTAAAGAAGAATACCGCCTGCTTTCACATACCTGCACACTATCCCAAGTATTGTTCTTTGCAGTTTAATAAGCTCCTCAATCTGATCTGCATTTATTCTATATTTAATGTCATTTTTTCTTCCCATAATTCCAAGCCCTGAACATGGCAAATCTGCAATTACAACGTCTGCCTTATTGACAAGTGCCTCGTCAAAAATACAGGCATCCCACTTGCTTATCGCAACGTTTTTTATTCCAAGCCGGCTTACATTTTCCTCAATCAGTTCCAGCTTTTCCTCCGATATATCCCTTGCATATACCGTTCCGTCTCCCATAAGAAATTCTGCCGCACCAGTTGCCTTTCCACCCGGTGCCGCACACACATCAATAACGATATCGCCCTGCCTGATTCCTGCCGCCCTCACGGCACACATGGAGCTTTCATCCTGAACTGTAAAATATCCTTCCCTGTATCCCGGCAGCTTCCTGATAAAATCGTACCCTGAAATAAGAAGTGCCTTATCGTCATAATATCCATCTATAACCGAAAGCTTTTCCGGTTCAGACTCCCCTGCCTTGTCATAAATATAAGTCCTTAATGCATCCCGTTTTATCTTAAGCTCATTTACCCTGATGGATGTTTTACGCTCCTGAAAGGACGCCTCAATGATTTTCCTTCCCTTGTCCGGATAATCCTGTAACACCTTTTCGCAAAGCCATACAGGCACGGAATAATTAACTGACAAATAGTTTACGGTGTCAGCCTCCTTGGGTAATTTTATATCATCTTTATTTCTTGCAATCGCCCTGAGCACACCATTTACAAATCCCGAAAGCCCTGCAAAATTGTGTTTTTTTGCAAGCTTAACCGCCTCGTTGCAGACGGCACTGTCCGGAACGCTGTCCATGTAAAGTATCTGATATGCTCCCATTCGAAGTAAGGAACGTATCAGGGGCTTGCATTTTTCCGTTGGTGTTTTTGAAAATCCGTTAATAATATAATCCAGCTTTATTTTTGATTCTGTGACACCTTCTGCAAGCCTTGTAATAAATGCCCGTTCCTGCTTGTTCTCAAACTGGATTTGCCTTAGTGCCTTTGTAATGGCAATATTGGAAAATGTATCGTTGTTTTCTATATCAACCAATATGGACAGTACGATATCTCTTGCATTTATCATAAATTAACTCCTGATGACACTATCATTCCTGCTTCCAGCTTGTTTCCATTCAGGTAAGCCGCCGCATCCATTTCCTTTTTGCCCTCAGGCTGGAGCCTTTTTATCAGAAGTGCATCGCTGCCACAGGCAATCTGAAAGCTTTTCTTGGTTACATTCACAATTTCACCTGCCTGAAAGTCTGACACATCCTGCTTTACAACCTGTGCCTCCAAAAGCTTTACAGTCTTATCCATTATTTTGGTATATGCACATGGCCACGGAAAAAGACCTCTGATTTGTCTCTCAATTTCCTCCGCTGACCTTGTGAAATCTATATTGCCAAGCTCCTTGCTTAACATGGAGGCATAACAGCTTTCCTCATCATTTTGCTTTGTTCTTGTTGCCGTTTTTCCATAAAGGGCAGTAAGGGTTGAAAGTATCAGCTCTGCACCTGCCACAGCCAGCTTGTCATGGAGAGTTTTTCCCGTATCGCAGGGTTCTATTTCCACCTCGGTCTTTTCTATCATATCTCCCGTATCGAGCCCCTTTTCCATATACATGGTCGTAACACCCGTCACCTTTTCCCCATTTATGATTGCCCATTCTATGGGTGCCGCACCCCTGTACTTTGGAAGCAGTGACGCATGGATGTTGATACAGCCATAGGCAGGTATATTCAATATGCTTTCAGGTAAAATTTGTCCGTAGGCAGCAACGACAATTACTTCAGGTGCCAGTTCCTTTAGTATGTTTACCATAGCTTCATCTCTCACCTTTTCAGGCTGGTATACAGGTATATTGTGCTCCACTGCAACTGCCTTTACCGGTGTTGGAAGAAGTGCCTTGCTTCTTCCCTTTGCCTTGTCAGGCTGCGTGACAACGGCAATGACATCGTGCCCGTTTTCTATGATTGCCTGAAGGGCATAAACCGCAAATTCAGGTGTTCCCATATATACTACTCTCATGCATAATCTCCTTAATTATAATTTTCCGTCAGTCAATTGCTAAACTTCATTTCTAAAGTAAAATATTCTGCAATTGTCTAATTATTTTCCGCATCTACGCTATGCAGCCCATCCAATACCTTATCCTTGTATAGTATGCCGTCAAGATGGTCAAGCTCGTGACAGATTGCCCTTGCAAGCAGACCCTCTCCCTCAACTGTTATCTCATTCATATCAATATCCAGTGCCTTACATATAACATGATTTGGTCGTTTTACCGTTCCCACAAGCCCCGGAAGGGAAAGACATCCCTCGCTTCCCTCCTGCTCTCCTTCCGCAAAAATAATCTCAGGATTTATGAGGCAATATGCGTCTCCATCATCAATATCAATCACCACAATCCGTTTCAGTATTCCTACCTGTGGTGCTGCAAGTCCCACACCATTTGTATCATACATGGTATCAAACATGTCTTCCACAAGGGTTCTAAGTCTTGGTGTCATTTTTTCAACAGGCTTGCACACTTTTCTTAATATATCGTCTCCGTCCACTCTCACTTTTCTAAGTGCCATTTTAAATTCCTCCATTTCCCTGATTATCAGTCCATTCTTTTCCATCTTTATCAAACAGGCTGATACATTTTCTTATTTTCTATATTTATAAATCTGTTCTTTAATACATATTCATTGGGTTGATATCAACCATGATGCTCACGGCATCACTTTCATACCCCTCTGCAATCTCACGCAGCTTGAAAATTTCCTCGGGTTCATTTGATTTTACGTATATCACCTTTCGGAACATGGAGTTAATTTTTCCGATTGTTGCATCAGACGGTCCTATGACCCTTACCGTTTTTCTGCTTTCTGCTTTTTCTTTCAGCATGGCTCCAAGCCGGTCCGCCTCGCTGCCTGTCCTGTCATAATCCCCGCCCACCATCAAAATTACCATCATATTACAGATAGGCGGATAGGAAAGCATCCTTCTATATGCCATCTCCAAATCAAAAAATGCCTCATAGTCCTGCTTTGCTGCTGCAGTAATTGCATAATGGTCAGGCTGATATGTCTGTATAATGACCTGTCCTGCCTCACTGCCCCGCCCTGCACGTCCTGCTGCCTGCGTAAGCAAATCAAAGGTTCTCTCACCTGCCCTGTAATCATTCGCAAATAACGACGTATCTGCAATTATGATTCCCACAAGGGTAACATTTCCAAAATCGTGTCCCTTTACTATCATCTGGGTACCAATCAATATGTCTGCCTCCCTGTTATGAAAGGTCTCAAGAATATTTTTTTGTGAGGTTTTTTTCTTTGTTGTATCCTTATCCATTCTTAAGGTTTTGGCATCCGGGAAAATACGCTTTATCTCCGCCTCCACCTTTTCCGTTCCTGTTCCAAACCCACCAATCAGCTTAGAAGAACACGATGGGCACATGTCAGGCTTTTTCGTGGAATATCCGCAGTAATGGCAGACCATCATTCCTGAAGTATTTCCTGCAGGGGAGCCTCCATCTTTATGATACGAAAGGGAAACGTCGCATTTGGGACATTTGACAGCCTCACCACATTCCCTGCAGGATATAAAGCTGTTGTAGCCCCTTCTGTTTATAAAAAGCATTATCTGCTCTTTCTTTTTCAGTCTTTCGTCTATTGCAGACTTAAGAGCATCACTGAGTATTCCCCTGTTTCCCATTCGCAGCTCCTGTCTTAAGTCAACAATGCTTACACTTGCAAGCTGTTTTTCATTCGCACGTTTGTCAAGCTTCCATAGCTTGTACCTTCCAAGCTTAGCTGCCATGTAGCTTTCCACGGACGGCGTCGCAGAGCCGAGTATTACGGATGCCCCCTCAATCTCTGCCCTCTTTATGGCTACATCCCTTGCATGATATTTCGGTGTCATGTCACTTTTATATGCACTGTCGTGCTCCTCGTCAATCACGATAAGCCCAAGATTGGCACACGGAGAAAACAGTGCCGACCTCGGTCCGATTACCACATCAACCTCATGTGCCTGTGCCCGCATGAATTCCCTGTATTTTTCTCCCTTGCTCTGCTTTGAATTAATTACTGCAACACGGTCCTTAAAATGCTGCTTAAATCTGGCTACATTTTGATAGGTGAGTGCAATTTCAGGAACTAAAACCACCGCCTGTTTCCCTTTGCTTACCACCTTTTTTATGCACTCGATATAAACCTCGGTTTTGCCGCTTCCCGTAACTCCATGTAAAAGATAGGTTTCCTTTTTTTCCATGTCAATATCATTTGAAAAATCATCTGCCAGGCTCTGCTGTGACAGATTCAGCCTTGTCACCACAGGAGTGGAAACTTGGTATTCCTCCTCCGCAATCCTCGGCGTATGCTTTCTCACCTGTTCCTTTACAGGCATCACCGTCATGAGGCAGTTTATCATTGTGGAGCCGTATTTTTCCCTCATCCATGCGGCAAGCTTTATCAGCTTACCCTCTATGGGGAGACTTCCACCTGCGATTCCCTGTATGTCTTTCATCCGCTTTACGTCAAATTCCGGTTCTTCGGATATGCCTGTCACATACCCTGTTCTTATTTTGTCACCCTTTCCAAAGGGCACCGTAACTAAGACCCCGACGGATATGCCAGGTTCAAGCTCTTTTGGAATCCTATATTGAAATGCCCGGTCAATTGCTTCATGCGAAATATCGATTATTATATCCGCATATTTTTGTGACATCTTCTTCCTCCAAAATCTCTCTGATTAAATCTCTCTCATCCATATGGTGCTTCACACCCTTTATCTCCTGATAGTCCTCATGTCCTTTTCCAGCAAACACAATAACATCACCTTTTTTTGCATTCATTATTGCATACCGCATGGCTTCTTTCCTGTCAGGTATCTCTATGTATGCCCCATCTGTCTTTTCAATTCCCGTTTTAATGTCCTTTATAATATCCAAAGGCTCCTCAAATCTTGGATTATCGCTTGTAATAATTGTGAAGTCAGACAGTTTGCCCGAAACCTCACCCATCTCAAATCTCCGGTCTCTTGCCCTGTCTCCTCCACAGCCAAATACTGTTACAATCCGTGCCGGCTCATAGCTTTTCAGTGCACAAAGCAGGCTTTCGAGTGCCATTGCATTGTGGGCATAGTCAATCATGATGGTAAATGCATCTGATATGGGAATCATTTCCACTCTGCCCCTGACCTTAATTTTCTTTAAAATATCCCTGATATTGTCAAATGGTACACCAAGCAAATCTGCTATGGCAACAGCGGCAAGGGAATTATGCACGGAAAATTCGCCTGGAAGGTCAACCTCTATGTGTCCCTCCAGCCTTCCACTCAAATCGTAGCCAATGCCCAGCACGCCATCCCCACTATACAGTCCAAAGGAATTTGCCTTGTAATCCGCCTGATGATTCATGCCGTATGTGACGATTTCACAGTCTGCCTCATTAATCATGTAATCTGCATGGCTGTCATCCACATTGATTATCCCTACACGGCACATGGCAAACAGCTTTGACTTCCACATCCGGTACTCCTCAAAGCTGCTGTGCTCATTTGGTCCTATGTGGTCTTTGGAAAGATTGGTATAGATTGCATAGTCAAAATCCACACCGGAAACCCTGTCTAACATAAGTCCTTGGGAGGATACCTCCATAACCACGCAGGACAGTCCGTTCTCCACCATATCCTTAAGCTTTTTATGTAATTCCAGTGATTCAGGCGTTGTATTTTTGGCATGGATATGATTCTTTCCGTCAATGATTTCTATTGTCCCGATTAATCCCGTTTTCTTTCCTGCCGCCTCAAGCATTTCCTTTATCATGTATGTTGTCGTTGTTTTTCCTTTTGTTCCCGTGATTCCGATTACAGTAAGCTTTTTGGACGGCTCGCCATAAAATCTTGAGCTTATCATACCCATGGCTTTTCTGGAATTTTCAACCCTGACAATAACTGCTCCTGCAGCGTCAATTTCCTTTTCAACGATAAGCACCGATGCACCCTTTTTGATTACATCCTCTGCATATTTGTGCCCGTCGGACACTGCACCCGCTATACAGAAAAATAAATCTCCCTCTCCTACAAGTCTTGAATCATTTTTGATATCAAAAACCTCCGTGTCAGGACTTCCGCATAAAATCTCATATTCAAAACCATGTAACAGTTCTGATAATTTCATATATAACCTCCAATTTCTTGAACATCAGCCATTTGTTTTTTACGAAAACATAACAGGCTGTCGGCACCGGATATTTCATGTTATTCTTTCACCTGGTGGACAGCCTGATATAAATCCTTATGCTGCGGAATATTGGCAATGTAGCTTAATCCTCATCACCAACAATTTTAACCTTTCCGCTGTAAAGCTCCTCAACCGCTATCGATAACGGCTTCTTTTCGTCTCCTTCAACCAATGGCTCCTTGCCTGCAATAATCTGTCTGGCTCTCTTTGATGTAGCCATAACGATTGAATATCTGCTCTGTACAACCGGCTGTTCTCCCGGCTCCACCTCGCTATTTACTACTTCCATTAAGTCGGTGTATGATGGATGTAACATTTATTTTTCTCCTTCCTTAAAGAGCCTTAAGCTCTTGTTTAATATCTTCCATAAGTCCCAAATTATTTTCCCTGAGACATTTATTACTTACAATAATAGAATTTACAGTATCAACGCAATCTGAAAGGTCGTCGTTAATGACTATGTAATCGTACTCCTTCATGTCGTCGGCTTCCTCTGCCGCTCTCCTTAGTCTCTTTGTAATCGCATCAGCACTCTCTGTTCCTCTGCCTGCAAGCCTTTCCTTCAGGCTCTGTGCATTTGGGGCGGTCACAAATATGAGAAGTGCATCGGGATATTGCTGCTTGACATTCATGGCTCCCTGAACCTCTATCTCGAGTATAACATCCCTTCCATCCGCCATTTCCTTTTCTACAAATTTTCTAGGGGTGCCATAATAATTATCCACATACTGTGCCCATTCTATAAAGCCATTGTAATCGATAAGGTTCTGAAATTCTGCCTCAGTCTTAAAGTAATACTCCCTGCCATCAACCTCACCTTCCCTCGGCTGCCTGGTTGTGGCGGATATGGATAAACTGTATCCGTATTTTTCCACAAGCTTTTTCACGACAGTTCCTTTGCCTGCACCGGAAAATCCCGAAATTACAATTAAGAAGCCCTTCTTCATATTACACCACCTATTCTATATTTTGTATTTGCTCTCTTACTTTTTCAATATTTGTCTTAAGGTCTATTCCTATATCAGATATTTTAAGGGAATTTGATTTGCTCAAAATTGTATTTGCCTCCCTGTTCATTTCCTGTGCAATAAAATCAAGCTTTCTTCCCACGGCTCCACCCGATATCAGTATGTCCTTCGCCGTGCTGATATGGCTTTTCAATCTGACAATTTCCTCATCCACGCATATCTTGTCAGCATAAATAGTAACCTCTGTTGCAATTCTTTGCTCGTCTATCTGTGTGTTTACCGAAAGCTCATCTATCTTTTCAATCAGCTTTGCTTTGTACTCTGCAATCAGCTCTGGCGATTTTTCTTCAATGACAGTTACCATTTCAAGCATTTCATCTAACTTACTAACAAGGTCCTCTTTCAGGTTCTCCCCCTCCGATATTCTTGCATCAACAAACATATCGGTTGCCTCCGTAAGCACTTCCTTTAGGTACTCCCACACACGCTCCTGATCTGCAGGCTCCTCCTCAAGTGCAAATACCTCAGGAAATCTTCCCACAACAGATACACTCATATCCTGCCCGATTCCGAACTCCTCTGCCATCTGCCTTAAGTAGTTCACATATTTTTCCGCAACATCCCGATTGTACTTTACATTTACATTCGATTTGGAATAATCCTCATATGTTATGTAAACATCTACCTTTCCTCTTTGGATATAATCCTTGAGAAAGCCCCTGACGGCATTTTCAAAATAATTTAATTTTCTTGGCAGCTTTATATTCATATCACAATACCTGTGATTGACTGCCTTTATCTCTACCACTATTTTTCTGTCTTCGTTAAGAACTTCGCCTCTTCCGAAGCCTGTCATACTTTTAATCAATTTTATCACCTGTTAAATATAGCCATATGCAAAACGTTCTTTTCGTAATTATCCGTTGTATAATATAGACAAATCACCGCAAGGCACGCTCTCGCTATGTGTCGCTCGTAACGGTACTAAGCTCGAAAAAAAACCTCGCTAAGTACCGACGGCTCCCCAATGCCTTGCTCGTGATATTGTCCATATTATACAACTAGGTTTTAAAAATGGTGCGGTTTGCTATCTCTAAAAATGTATTCATTCACGCATACCTTAAAATTATAATACATCGCTTCATTAAATGCAAGCGGTTTTACAGCTTCGTAATCAGTCCAGCTCCTGTATGCCATGGATATCCGGTTCTATGGTCATGGAATAATTGGTGTGGTATATGACAAAGCCCGGCATTGATTTTGGCGGTTTTTTCAGGTTTTTCTTTTCGGTATAATCAATTTCTACCTTTGGGGCTTTATTTCCACTGGAGTAATATGCCGCAAGCCTTGCCGCCTCCTCGTAGGTTCTGTCAGGCAGCTCCGCTGCTCCATTTAACTTTACGATAACATGGGAGCCCGGCATATTTTTGGCATGAAACCACATATCATTGCCCACTGCAAGCTTAAAGGTAAGCTCCTCATTCTGCAGATTATTCTTTCCCACATACATGTGAAAGCCGTCGGATGAAATATAATGCAGCGGCTTACTTTTCGTTTCCTTTACACCCTTTCCCTTTTGTACCTTCCCTTTTATATATCCGTTTTCCACAAGCTCCTTTTTTATTTCCTTAATATCCGCCTCCGATGTGGCAATTTCAAGAAACCGTTCCACGGACTTCAGGTATTCCAGCTCGCTCTTAGAGGTTTTGATAAGCTCGGTAAGTGCCTCGTACGTACGCTTTTGCTTATTGTATTTTGCAAAATATTTTTTTCCACATTCCATTGCGGTAAGCTCCGGGTCAAGCGGAATAGTTATCTCCTCCCCTGTATAATAATTTTCACATACAAGCTCCGTATCTCCCTGCTTCGCACCATACCCATATGCGGTTATCAGCTCTCCGTAAACCTTATACTTATCCCTCTTTTCCGTATCCTTAAGCTGTGCGAGCTGCAGGTCATATTTTTTTGCCGTTCTCTCAATTGCATTTGAGACAATTTTTCTTAAGTCAATGGAACGCTGCTTCATTCTTGTTGCAACACTTTTCTTGCTGTAATATTCTTCAATTGCAGGTGATACCTGCCGAAAGGCTTTCAGTCCGTTTCTGTCCGCCGCCGGCATTTCCTTCTCCGAAACAGCTCCATACATTGTAAGCTTTACAACAGAAAATTCCTTTGGCATATACCCCTCATATGCAATACACGGGTAATACTGTTCCCCCGCAAGGTCAGCCTTAAATGCTTCATAGCTTTTATATAATGCTTCCCCGTCTGAGAGGGAAAGTGCTGCCGTGGCACTGCTGCCGTCAATGCCTGCACGGTAACAGATTTCATTTGCAAGTACAGGTGATATGCCTGTGACGGATGTGTAAATTGCCTTCGCAGCACTGCACGGTTCCCTCAGTATATGGTTGATAAAATAATTAACGTCAACATCCAGTGGATTTTTCTTATTTTGCGACGGCGGATACTCGTATTTTCTTCCCGGAAGTACCTCTCTCACAGAGCTTATCTGGTGGGAAATATGCTTGATGCTGTCAATAATGGTTCCTTCTGCGTCCGTAAAGATAATGTTGCTGTGCTTTCCCATAATCTCAATGATAAGCTTTTTTGAGCACAAATCCCCAAGCTCATCTAAATGCTCTATGGTTATTTCCACGATACGCTCTCTCATGGGCTGTTCAATTTTTGATATTCTTCCATTTCCGATATGCTTTCTTAACAGCATACAAAAATTAGGTGCCGACGCTGGGTTTTCCTTGGCACTCTTTGTCAGATAAATCAGAGGCAGACTTGCATCTGCCGATAACACAAGCCTTTCTGTTACCGCTTCATTTTCAAGCCTGTTTTTTATGACAATGCATATCTCATCCACCTCAGGCTGATATATTTTATATATTTTCCCACCAAGAATTTTACTGTTCATTTCATGTACAATTCCTGATATCACAACTCCGTCTAACGCCATATTATTTCTCCGTTTCCTACCCGAATGTCAGTTTATTTCAAATTTGTTTTTGCTGACATACACAATATCCTTTCATCCCCTAGCAGAATTTTTAATCCTGCCTATAGTAAAGAAAAGGGACTGCCCCGGTCATTCCGTGCGGCAGCCCCTATGATATAATTATAATTGCTCGTAAAGTCTCTGATATATTTCCGCCGAATTGCTCCAGCTATAATTTTGCTGCATTGCCCTCGCCTGCATTTCCTGCCATGCATCCTTGTAGTCAAAGAAAATTCTCTTTGAGTAATTGATTGTTGACAATAATTCAAACGCACTGTAATTGGCGAATGAGAAGCCTGTTCCCGAACCATCGAACTCATTGTACGGCTGAACCGTATCCTTAAGTCCTCCTGTCTCCCGCACGATAGGAAGTGTACCATATCTGAGTGCCATAAGCTGTGTCAGTCCACATGGCTCAAATCTTGATGGAACAAGCATGGCATCACAGGCGGCATACATCTTGTGGGACAGGTCATCGGAATAATATATGTTTGCCGAAACTTTTGCAGGATGAATGCCCTGATAGTAACGGAACATATCCTCATAACGTCTGTCACCAGTTCCAAGAACAACAAACTGTGTACCATCTGTGCATATGTCATTCATAATGCGGTCTACCAAATCCAAACCTTTCTGGTCGGTCAGCCTTGAGATAATACCTATCATGTATGCATTCCTGTCCTCAGGAAGTCCAAGCTGCTTCTGAAGCTGAACCTTATTGTCAGACTTATTTTTCTTGTAATTTTTTAATGTGTAATTCTTGTATATTTTGCTGTCCGTTGCAGGGTTATAATCGTTGTAATCAATACCATTTACAATACCCCAAAGCGACTGGTTTCTTGCACTTAACAGTCCTTCCAATCCCTCACCATACTGGGAGGTCTGTATCTCACCTGCATATGTGTTTGACACTGTTGTAATCTTGTCTGCGTATACAAGTCCGCCTTTCAGCATGCTGGCATCCTTGTAAATTTCAAGCTTATCCGGTGAAAACACATAATCAGGAAGACCTGAATATTCTTTTATTGTTTTTATGTCCCATCTTCCCTGAAATTGAAGATTGTGTATTGTCATAACAGACTTCATGTTACTGTAAAAAGGACTGCCTGCAAATACTGTCTTAAGATAAACAGGAACAAGTCCTGCCTGCCAGTCGTGACAGTGTACAATGTCAGGCTGGAAGCCTATGCTTGGTAGTATGGAAAGTGCCGCCTTACAAAAATAGCAGAACTTCTCAATATCCCATTTTACATCCCCGTATATATTAAATCCATTAAAGAAATATTCGTTGTCAATAAAGTAAACCGGAACGCCCTCGTATTCGAGATACATGACACCGACATACTGTTGCTTCCAACCGATATCCATATGAAAATGAGTAAGATATCTCATTTTATCCTTATACTTTGCAGGCAGACATGTATAATTAGGGATTATAACCCTTACATCATATTCCTTCTTATCAAATATTCTAGGTAATGTTCCAACAACATCTGCAAGTCCGCCTGTCTTTATAAATGGCACACACTCCGACGCAATATAAGCTATCTTCTTCATATGTCTTCCTCCCTCTTTCGAACATCAGCCCATTCATTTCACTGATGACATTAGCTGAAATTCAGTTTATCATAATATTATAAAATATTCAATCACTTAACCTCTTATCTTTTTTGCGTTAACTGTTTTATTCTTTTTAAGTCCTCCCTGCTGACATTTTTTCCGCCGTACCGCACATCCGAGTAAAGCTTTGTAACATCCGATACATCCTCATTTGTTTTTTCCATAACCTCCTGCTGTATTTCCCCGCAGGTGCTGCTATTTTTAAGCCTTATATCATAGCTGTAACCAAGTATATATTTTTTATACATTTTCCTCAGCTTTTCCTCCGGTGAAAACAGTGTGTTCCATATTCGTTTTATTCCGGCTGCTTCCGTTACTAAATTTTTTTCAACCTCTGCCTCCTCAACGATATCAAGCATTCCCTGCTGCTTTACAAGCAATGCCTTTACAATTTTAATTATAATTTTTACAGCGACATATATCAAAACTGCCAAAAGGGCATATTGCAACAAAACAAGTATACTTTCTCCTGCGGCAAAATTATTTTCACGTGGCTTATTTACTGCCGTATACGTGTCGCCTGTACCTACTGCCGTTTCCGCACTGAACAATTTCATAATCAGATTTATAATGAATGCAATGCCTGAAAAAATTACTTTTACAACGGTGACCACAACATTTTTTATTGCGGTCAAAACAGCCGTAAAATCAATGGAATTTCCCAACACGGCAGCAACCAGCAATACGGCTATCACCACACCGACAAACAGGGAATTTGTCCTGACTATATTTTTCATCGGAAGCCCCGATACATTTTTCGTGGAATTCACATATTGAATCAGCCCGTCCAAATATACATTCAGCAGATAGATTGCAACACATATAAGCGGTATATGATATGCCGCACTTTTCAGCATGTCATTTTTCACATAATATCCAAATAAAAAAAAGATAAACGACATCAAAAACACAGGCCATGGCATATCGTCAACAGGTTTTAATACCCTTCCCATCCTCATATACATCCATGTGTCCATAAACAGGCGAAATCCTATCATTGCCATGACGACAAAGACCGAAAAGGTCATGCCATAAAAATATATACCAACGAACGGTATTACATGAAAACTAAGTGCCAGCAGCAAATTAGGTGCCAAATCCCTCACGATATATGAAATAAAATAGATTAGGACTATTTCCACAAAATAAGCAGACTTCACAGGCACATGAAGCATAATTACACAAAAAAACAGCATAAACAGACAGGCAAATAAACATTGATATACAAAATTCAGTACCTTCCTGAGCCTGTATATATTATGTATCATTTAATACTACCTCCCTTGCATATAAGTAAGGACGGCTAACACCAAGTCCATATTGGTCATAATAAGGCACAACCATATAAACAGAAATGCCCTTTTTGTGCATGTAATCCAGCCTGTCAAGAAGGTCAGCTTTACAATAAGCCGAAATGATAATGTAAGCCGTATGTCCGTCATCACCTTCAAATTCCCCATCTAAAATTTTTAAGAACGCAGAGGCATCCCCCTGCCCATGAATCCCTGCAAGATATTTATCAATTGTAATCATATGATTTTGTGACGCACCAAATTCTATTTTCCCCATGGGTACTCCGTTTCCGTCCTCGCCGTTTGATGCAACCATAACCGACATGCCTTTTCCGGTCATTTCATACGCAAGACTGCTTGTAATCTCAATGCAAAGCTCTCTGATATAGTCAGATTTAATCATGATGTTGGTATCAAGATTTAAAAGAAGCTTCAGCTTTTGCTCTGATGTCTGGTTATATAAATTTACCATCAGCTTCCCTGTTTTCGCTGATGCATTCCAGTTAATCCGGTTCATTCCATCCCGCGGACCATATTCCCTGATCCCCCGAAATGTGTATGGGTCCTCAATCAGACGGTGTCTCACCTCAAGGTCGCCTAAAATTTCATTTGCCATATTGACAAAGGGAACATCCTTATGCTTTCTCGGAAATACATAAATTGATGTTCCTGTATGCAGGGTTTTTGCATATGTCTGCGTCATAAAAAAATTTTTTGCAATAATGTTTATGCCTGATATTTCATAGTAACCTCTTTTCGCTGCCGAAAAGCCAAGTGTTCTTGTAATTTTTTGACCACCCATAACGGAAAACGCATCATTTCTGTAATACAAATCCGTAACGGACGAATTGTCGGTATCGTCAAATATAAAATATCTGGGTGCGGAAAATTTTACATGCAAAACCGGCAGTGGGAGCTTCTTTGCATTATTGACCACAAGCGTAAGTGCTGCACGCTCTCCTACCTCCATATATGCCGCATCAAAATCAGCATTTATCTTAAGTCCCTTGTCCCATGTTTTCCGGTAAAGCCGATTTTGCAGGGAATATATTATGATTGCAATTGTAAGGGCAATGATTATCTGCATTTATATCTCCCAATTTTCAACAGGCACATCAATTTCATCTATCAGCTTTTTCAAACCGTCACCAGTTTTTGATGACATGCCATACCCGCCTAAGGAAACTGCCCTGTGACTTAAAACATATGGTGCCACCCTTTTTACCGTATCAGGGTCCACATATTGTTTTCCCATAATCGCACTGTAGGCTTGTGCACATCTGACAAGTGCAAGCGTTCCTCTTGTGCTGACTTTCCCTGACAGCTTATCCGTTGTCCTTGCTTCCATGATGATATCAACAATATATTCCCTGATACACGCATGTACAAATATTTTTCTCACTGCATTCTTCATTTCCCTAAGCTCATCAATCGTGCACACCGCTTCAATTTTTTCAAACGGATTTTCTTCGATATATCTGTCTATAATGCGAAGCTCCTCCTCTTTTTCGGTCACTCCCATGGAAAGCTTCATGATAAACCTGTCAAGGGATGCTTCCGGAAGCGGATATGTTCCCGTGGTCTCTAGCGGGTTTTCCGTTGCAATTACCATAAACGGATTGTCAAGGGGCATTGTCCTGCCGTCAATGGTTACCTGCTTTTCCTCCATTGCCTCAAGCAGACCCGACTGGGTTCTCGGTGTTGCCCTGTTTATTTCATCAGCCAGCAAAATATTCGTAAAAACAGGTCCCTTTACAAGCTCAAAGGATGCCTGCTTCGGATTGAACACATTAAGCCCCGTTATATCTGACGGCATAAGGTCAGGGGTAAACTGGACACGCTTAAAGTCACAGTCGATACTTTTTGCAACCGCCTTTGCAAGCATGGTCTTTCCCGTGCCCGGATTATCCTCAATGAGAACATGTCCATCCGAAAGTATGCCTGCAAGTATCAGTCTTATGACCTCATCCTTTCCCACTATGACCTTCGAAACATTCTCTATTATTTTGTCTGATATTTGTTTGATATTGATAGACGCATGATTCATATGTACCTCCTACCAGTCCCTGCTGTCCCACACAATTGTAAATGGACCGTCATTTTGTAAGCTTACCTCCATACCTGCACCAAACTCCCCACATGCCACACTGCCGTACCGTTCCTTAACCTTATCTTTAAAATATTCGTATAGTTCTTCTGCAAGTGCAGGCTCCGCCGCATACACAAAGCTTGGTCTGTTTCCCTTTTTGCAGTCAGCGTAAAGGGTAAACTGTGAAACAACCATAATTTCTCCCTGAATATCCGCAACACTCAGATTAGTTTTTCCGTCTTCATCGGCAAATATTCTAAGCTTTATCAGCTTGTCCACATATTTATCAACCATATCCCTTGTATCCCCTTTGCCCACACCAAGAAGCACTAAAAGTCCCTGTCCAATATGTCCGATTTGGCTGCCATCTACCTTAACCTCTGCCTGCTTTACTCTTTGAATAACAAGTTTCATTTTCTTCTCCTTTATTAAAACGGATTTGCCGCTCCTGTTTTGGTTATAAAATAACTTGAATTATTGTAACACGCATATCGGCAAATAACAACTTAAGTCTACTTTATTTTTGGTATTTTTATGTTTCTTTCTCCAATAAATGTTGATATGACATGTCAATACCAAATGCACCTAACGGAGCAGTAATAATGATTGATAATACCGCTACCGACAAAACAATATTACCGCATGGCAAGCCTAAAGATAATGGAACAGAACCGATGGCAGCCTGAACCGTAGCCTTCGGCAGATACGCTATGACACAAAATACCTTTTCCTTTAAATTAAGCTTTGTTCCTATCAGACATAACAAAACACCGGTAGACCGGAATATAAGCGAAATAAAAATCATAAGAACAGCTCCAAGTCCTGCCTCCAAGGTGTAACGGATATCCACAGCCGCTCCCACAAGCACAAACAAAATTACCTCTGCAGCAATCCATAGCTTTCCAAATTTTTCAGAAAGACGCCTGGAAACCGATGCAGCACTTTTTATCTGCAGCATACAAGCCATACCCATAACTGCAAGAAGACCTGAAACAGGGATGACATTCTTTGCCCATTCTTCCAGTGCAATTAACAAAAAAGCTGTGCCAAGGACAATAATAACCTTCATGCTGTTTCGAATATGATGCTCATGTGCATATTGGGCTTCAAAAAAAGCAGACAATAAAAGACCCACAACTGCCCCGATAAAAATCCCTAAGATAATTGAAATTGGAATGTTGGCAAACGCTGCCATGTTTACCGAATTTCCCTGTGCCATTCCGACAAAAGTAGAAAATAGTACAATAACAAAAACATCATCCAGGGACGCTCCAGCCAAAATAAGCTGTGGAATCCCTTTTTTCGTTCCATATTTTGTTTCCATAAGCTGGACCATTCTTGGAACAACAACCGCAGGGGAGACTGCACCGAGAACTGCACCCATAATAGCGGCATCAAGCAATGGTATTCCAAGTACAAACGGTGCAAGCAGAACAAATGCCAATATCTCAAAAACTGCGGGTACAAACGACATCAATATCGCTGGACGTCCCACTTTCTTCAAATCACTGATATTTAATGACAAGCCTGCTTTAATTAAAATAATCACCAAAGCCATCTGCCGCAAATCAGCAGATATACCCAAAACTGAAGTATCCAAAAGGTTAAGGGCATATGGTCCTAAAATGACTCCCGTAACCAGCATACCGATAATGCGTGGAAGCTTCAGTTTTTGGCAGATAGATGCCATAGCAAGACCTACAAGAAAAATGAGTGCAAGTGATGTCAACATAAATAATCCTCCTTAAAAAGAAAAAGCCAATGTCTCCTGCGATTACTATAATCACAGAAGTCATCAGCTTAATAAAAGCGGTTTTGGTTTCCCAAGGGAGAACTTCATTCCCTTGCTATACTTTAACAAGAAAACTAAAAATTGTCAATCATTTCCTAAATCGGATACATTTTTTGCAACCATTTCTTATTTGCAATTTTTTCTAATACACTACATGTATATTTTTCTTATTTCTTATGATATAATGAACTATGATTATGCTGGCTGCAACCAGCAAATTCCCTACAGGAGACAACCCATTACCTCAGACAATTTTTACTGTCTGGGCAAAATGAAAGGAGACACCAATATGTATTGTGATGATTGCGGTCATGAGCTTGGTCCTGACGGTATCTGCCCTATATGCGGATGGCATGCACCTGTCTCACCAACGCCACCACAAAATATTCAACCGCAAATGAACCAGATGCCCCAGCAGCACGTCCAACCGCAAATGAACCAGATGCCCCAGCAACACATCCAACCGCAAATGAACCAGATGCCTCAGCAGCACGTTCAACCACAAATGAATCAGATGCCTCAGCAGCATGTCCAACCATATATGCAATATCATTCAGGGCAGCCATATCAACAGCAGCCAGCAATGAAATATAATGCAAAAAAGGCGAAAAATAAAGCACCCCTTTTTATAGGCATTGGGGTTGCAGTTATTGTTGCAATTATTGTAACCATCTGCATCATAAAGGCAAATACATATACCGACTACACGAAGGATAAGACGACAACAGACGAGCCTTCCATCGTTCAGACAACAGAAGAAAAAACGGACGGACCTTCAACCGAAGTACAAACTCCTGTACACGCTTCCGGCAATAAAACAATTATGATGTATGTTGTCGGTTCTGATCTTGAGAGCGAATATAATGCCGCAAGCAGTGATTTCGAGGAAATACTATCGTCTGATTTTGACGACGACAAAATCAATCTCCTCATATACACAGGCGGCTGCAGTGATTGGCACAACAGCAGGATATCTGATGACAACAACTCCATCCATATCGTGTCGGACGGCGACCTTGTCGAGCTTCAAAGTATGGAGCAAAAAAATATGGGTGATGCTGATACATTATCCAATTTCCTGCAATTCGGCTATGAAAATTATCCTGCCGACCAATTTGCACTTATATTATGGAATCATGGTGGCGGAGCATTGCTCGGATACGGCTATGATGAAATATCAGGTGACTGTCTTACCTTGGACGAGCTTGACGAGGCATTTTCCGACAGTCCATTTTCCGCTGATAATAAGCTTGAATGGATTGGCTTTGACGCATGTCTCATGGCAGGAATCGAAACAGCCGATACCCTTGCAAAGTATGCCAACTATATGATTGCATCACAGGAATCAGAACCCGGATGGGGATGGGATTACAGCTTTATCGACGATATACAGGACCTATCAGACGGTGCCGAAATTGGAGAAATCATCGTTGACACCTATATTGATTATTGTGAGGCAACCTTTAACAGTGTTCCGTTCTCCTACTCAAATGTCACACTGTCCGTTATGGATTTAAGCAAGGTGGATGCAGTCGAGGAGGCACTGGACAACCTATACGATAAAGTCAACGCAAAGTTTGATGCAGACAGCTATGGAATCTATTCACACATACGTGCCACATCAAAGGAAATTGCTTCGGAATATACAGGCGGATACTCATATGACATAATTGACTTGAAGGATTTGTCCCTGAAGCTGAAAACACTTCATCCTGACGAGGCAATTGCCTTAACGTATGCAATTGATGAGCTTGTCGTTTACAGTAAGAGCAATGAATTAAATGCGAATGGTGTATCCATTTATCATCCTTATAATTCCAAGGAGTACACAAGCATTTTCATTCCAACCTATATGAGCTTTGGATTTGCACCGAACTACACTGCTTACATAACCTCATTTTCACAGCTGCTCACGGGAACAGACACAATTTCCGCCGAATGGGATATAGCATCCATGGTGCCTCAGGCAAACAGTGACATGACCTTTTCCTTAACACTTACGCCCGAGCAGCAGGCATGCTGTGAGAATGCCTACTTTGTCATATCAAGAACCGACACGGATAATCCATCCAATTATATGTTTGTTGCAATGGGAAATGATGTGTCAATCAATTCCGACGGAGCTGCAACTGCGAACTTTGACGGGAAAATTATTTACATGCAAAATAATGCAACGTCGGAGCAATATGAGGTAATGTACACCATTCAGGAAAAAACAGATACCTACACAAGATATTTGCTTTCCAGTATTCTTTTCAATGAGGATATTCAGGAAGAAGATGCAATGTACGCATATTTTGTGATGGATGTATCCGACGAAAACCCAGGCGGAAAGCTGCTTGGTACATATCCAATTGCAAATATTGCATCAGGGGATACAACAAATTTATTTCCTGAGCGATATGAAATAAATCCAAATGATTACAAGAATATTGCATTTGGCTCCCTCTCCCACGAATTTACATCTGAGGAAGATTTAACAACCCTGAATGAGGCTGACTGGAACGACCTTGTACTTCATTACAATACCCAGCCTGTATCAGATGGATTTTCAACTGTTTCAGGGGATATGATTGATGGTATTCCATATTATGGAATGTTCATATTTGAGGATATACAGGGAAACCGCCACTGTTCAAACCTCGTAAGACTGCAATAAAAACAGAACTTGCAAAGCTCTGTCTTTTGAAAATCGTCCGTTGTACAATAAAAAAACCGTTTGAATACGTCGACAACCTAAGTGCCGGCGTCTTCAAACGGTTTTTGTTAATATTGTATGAATTAAGAATCAATTTGTAATGTCATTAAGCAGTTTTTTATATTCCAAGCCTTGTCTGCCCTGACACCGGATTACTTTCCTGCCCTGTAAACGCATCTGTAGAATCATCATATTTACTCATCAGGCGTTCCAATTCGGAGCCGCCCTTGATTACCTGCTGTGACGGTAAATCTATATGTATCTTGTTTGCCTCCAAAAACCGGTAGGCTATCATAAATGTTGTCTCATCAAATGCCGTAAGGTATTTGTCATTTATGGCATCCACGCACTCATCAATGGTGTAAAAGCTGCTTGGATTTAAATCACTGAACACCTGCCTGAATACATCCAGACAGATTGCTCTTTGTCTGTCAAAATCCGATGAAACCGACTGTATCGGAAACACCCTGAAATATGCCCGAAGCCAGCCTGTATCACGGTTATACCACTGGGATATTACATCATACTCCAGAGACATATCGTATACTTCCCGCTCCCATGAAAAGGACATGTAGGACGCATCAACGATACGTTCAATTTCCTGATCGGTAAGATTCAAATTGTATTTTTTACTGAACTTATTCACAATCTTACACCGCTTTGGATATGACCTTGTAAGTCCCGTAAGCGAAAAGCCCTTGCCCTTTTTCCTTTTTCTACCCTGAGCTTCATTCATTTCATATTCATACCGCCGCCTGTCCGCTTCATTTTGAAGTCCCTTACTTTTGTCACTGATAATTCCAAGTCCCTTTAACAAAGTATAAATCAGGTAAAACGGAAGTCCGAATACGCCAAACACAGCGATAAGCGGTACAACAAGCAGCAAAGATGTAAAGAAAAACTGCGGAACACCGATGGAGGTTAGGATGCTGATAACAACAATTGCAGTAACCAGCTTGCCAAACTTATCCTGGACCGACTTATATGCCCGTGGATTGTTTTTTAATATTAAATTATACACGATAAAAAAACATATTATTAATCCCATACTTATTCATCCCAATTATGATATACACTTTGAACATCGTCATCCTCATCAAGCATATCAAGTATTCTCGTCATTTTTTTAATATCTTCTTCACTCGTAAGAGCAACATAGTTTTGTGGTATCATTGTCACCTCTGCCTCTGCCATGGCTATGCCTTCTTTTTCGAGTACCTCTCTTACAGCCGTAAAATCAGCAGGTGCCGTAATAATCTCATAGCTGTCCTCCTCGTCTGCAAAGTCCTCCGCACCTGCATCCAAGGCAAGCATCATAAGCTCGTCAGGGTCCATGTCACATTCCTGCTTATCTATGATAATCTGCCCCTTCTCATCGAACATATATGACACGCAGCCTGTTGTTCCTACATTGCCGCCGCCCTTTGTAAATGCATTTCTCACATTTGATGCAGTCCTGTTTTTGTTATCCGTAAGTGCATTTACGATAATTGCCGTTCCGCTTGGTCCGTATCCTTCATATGTAATGGAAACATAATTTACGGAGCCTGCATCGCCTGCTGCCTTCTTGATGCCTCTGTCTATCGTATCATTTGGCATATTGTTTGCCTTTGCCTTTGCTATCACATCGCGAAGCTTGCTGTTGTTTGCAGGGTCAGGTCCTCCCTCCTTAACGGCTACCGCCAGCTCTCTGCCTATGATTGTAAAAATTTTTCCTTTCGCCGCATCATTTTTTTCCTTCTTATGCTTGATGTTTGCAAATTTTGAATGTCCTGACATTTTCCCTACTCCTTATCCTCTTTTTCTTCCTGTGATTTCTCAATTTTAGTAAGAGTAATCATTTTATCACATATTTTTAAAGGTGTAAATTTATATCCTTCATAAATAATTTCTGTTTTTTCGTGCTCCACAGGAAGCCGTCCCAGCTTATAGAGCAAAAATCCGTTTAAGGTTTCGATATCCTCATCCGGAAATTCTATCTCCATAATGTCCGCAAGCTCATCCAGGGAAGCCGTTCCCTGAACAATCATCCTGCCATCCTTAAGCTGACGGATATGCGGCTCTTCCTCGTCATCGTGCTCATCGAGTATATTACCGACTATCTCCTCAATAATATCCTCCATCGCAACCAAGCCTTCCGTCTGCCCATATTCATCAACAACAATTGCCATATGTATCTTTTCCGTCTGCATCTTCTGAAGCAGCTTTGATATGTTAAATGTGGGATGAATAAATATCGGAGCATCCATTACCGTCGTTACCTGTGCATCACGGTTTTCAAGATACGCTGCAATTAAATCCTTTAAATGTATGACACCGACAACGTTGTCTATGTCCTCCTCATATACGGGATATCTGGAAAATGAATTCTCCAGTGCATATTTTAGTGCTTCATCAACCGTAATGGTATTTTCCATTGCCATGATTTTCTGACGGCTTGTCATAATATCCTTGGCGTCCTTGTCACCAAATTCAAAGATGTTGGATATCATTTCTACCTCGCTGTCTTCTATAACGCCCTGTTCATAGCCTTCCTCAATCATGGAAAGAATTTCTTCCTCAACCTTTTCCTCATTTACCTTTTTTGTAAATAATTTCTTTAAGCTTCCGGGACCACTTTGGGACATATTTCTTCTCCTTTATTATAATTCAAGGCTTACCTTAAGTGCCTCATTTACTCTTTTGATAATTTGCGGTTCCAAATGACATACCTTTTCCTTCAGTCTTTGCTTGTCAATTGTTCTTAGCTGCTCTAACAGTATAACAGAATCCTTGGCTATATCGCAATACCTTGAATCAAGTTCCACATGCGTTGGAAGCTTTGCCTTGTGTAATTGTGATGTAATTGCTGCTATAATAACTGTAGAGCTATGTTTATTTCCCGCTTCATTTTGTATAATAAGTACCGGACGTATTCCGCCCTGCTCTGACCCGATTACGGGTCTTAAATCCGCATAATATATATCGCCTCGTCTGATTATCAAATATTTCACACTCCCAATGTTATTTCTAACTATTCAAAGTATTTCCACTAATCAGATTGTATATACATACGATAAAGGAACAAAGTGTCCTATTTAGACAAGATAGTTTACGCATTTGTCTTCAACACCTGATTGTACATAAACCCTCGGTACTCTCCTTGCGATATTACATACAAGCTCATAATTAAAGCTTGCCGCAGGTTCGGCTACCTCCTCCACCGGCACACATGCCTTTCCCTGACTTCCTATCAGTATAACCTCATCCTTTACTTTTACATCGTCAATATCCGTGACATCCACCATAAACTGGTCCATACATACCCTGCCTATAACAGGTGCATACCTTCCATTTATAATGACACGTCCTATATTTGACATTGCCCTCGGATACCCGTCCGCATAACCTGCGGTAATGGTTGCTATCCTTGTAGGTCTGTCGGTCACATATGTCCAGCCATAGCTTATCCCCCTGCCTTTTGGTACAGTTTTTATGTGTGCCACATGGGCCTTGAGCATCATCGCAGGTTTTATGTAAACCGATTTGTCAACCTCCTCTGAGGGATAAAGTCCATACATGGCAATGCCAAGCCTTATCATATCGAACTCATTATCACAAAGCTCCATCGCACCTGCACTGTTATCTATATGCTTTATTTCAGGATTTACGCCCCGCCTCGCAAGCATGTCAAGAAACCTTAGAAACTCCTTTTTCTGACCTGCCGCATAGGTCTTATCCTTCTCATCCGCCTTTGCATAATGCGTAAATATTCCTTCCACGTACATTCCATCAAGCCCTGCGATTGCCGCTGCGGCATCCGCATCCTCCTCCGTGACCTGAAAACCTATCCGTGTCATTCCCGTATCAACCTTAATATGTACCCGGGCAGTCTGCCCCTTTGCCCTGGCAGCCTGTGCCAAAAGCTTTGCATCACTTACACTGTACACAGTCTGGGTGATGTTATACTCTATGATCCTGTCATAATCATCGTCTGCCGTATATCCTATCACGAGTATCGGGTGGTCAATCCCCGCTTTCCGGAGCTCCACTGCCTCGTCCACCGTCGCAACACCAAACCAGTCCGACAGGTCGCCTAGCCTTCCCGCCAGCTCCACGGCACCATGTCCGTATGCATCCGCCTTAATAACGGACAATACCTTGATATCAGGCTTATTCAGTGCCTTTACGGTTACGATGTTATGACGGATATTATCTACATTTATCTCAGCATATATCCTATTATACATTTTGTATCTCCTAATCCATATTTTCCAAAACCTTTGTTATGCTTCTCACGATGTCTCCTGCAATAACGCTGTATCTTCCCATGGATATGGATGCTTCCTGACCGGCAAGCCCATGCATATAAACGCCAAGCTTGGCAGCCTCAAACGTATTCATTCCCTGACCTACCAGTCCCGCAATGATACCTGTAAGAACATCCCCTGAGCCTCCTGTTGCCATGCCATTATTTCCCGTACTATTAATATATGCCTGTTCCTCCCCATTCGATACTATGGTTCGTGCATCCTTAAGCACTACAACTATATTATGCTTCCCTGCAAACTGTCTTGCCACCTCAAATTTATTTCCCTTAATTTCACTTGTTTTATGTCCCGTCAGCCGCGACATTTCCATCAGGTGCGGTGTAATGATAATTTTGGCTTTTGTATTGCCAAGCCAAGCCTCATTTTCCGATAAAATATTTAAGGCATCCGCATCTGCAACAATTGTTTTATCAAAATCCTTGAGTATCCGCTCAACGATAAAATATGCCTCCTCACCTTTGCCAAGACCAGGTCCCAGTGCAATCACATCACACCAAGCCGTCATCGTCTTAAGTGCTTCTTTCACGGAGCCTCTATCACTCGTCTCATAGGTCGTAAGCATCGCCTCCGGAAGCTTCGTCTGCATGATTTCCCTGTTATCACAAGGGGTACAAATCCGAACCAGACCACAGCCCATTCTGTATGCCGACTCAGCAGCAAACAGTGCAGCTCCCGCCATATTTTTACAGCCGCCGACAACTCCGATTTTTCCATAGCTTCCCTTGTGGGAATCCGACTTTCTGAATGGTAACAGTCTGTCTATATCCGTATTATCGTAGGTGTAGAGCTTCGGACATATAAATTCAACCGCCTTTTGCGGAAAGCCGATATCGGCAACCTCAACCTGACCGCTGTATTCATTGCCAATTCCCATCATATGTCCAAGCTTGGAAAGCCCAAAAGTAACGGTTGTGTCCGCATGAAATGCAGTGCCAAGCACAAAGCCTGTTGACGCATCAATACCCGATGAAATGTCAACTGCAAGCTTATATGCCTTTATCTCATTTATAAGATTGATTGTCTCTGCATGCTTTCCCATAACAGCACGGGAAAGCCCCACGCCAAACATGGCATCCACAATCAAATCATAGCCATAATTCACAATTTCGTCTATAAATTTTATTCCCAGCTTTTTTGCAATTGCATACTGCTGCCTGAAACCTTCTGATACCTTGCTTATATCATTTACATAGTAAACATCCGTATCGTAACCTCTTTCTGACATAATTCTTGCAAGTGCAAGTCCATCAGCACCGTTGTTTCCACCCTCAACCACAATGAGGGTTCTGATATCATTTTGAAAGCGGTTTCTGACAAAGCCAAACACACCCATCGCTGCCCTCTCCATGAGAACCATCTGTGGTATTCCAATTTCCTCTATGGTGTATTTGTCTATATCTGCCATTTCTTCACTGTTAGCGATGTACCTCATACTATCCTCCTACACGCCTTGGGCATCAGCCCGTTTCAGGCTACTTTAGCATATTTGATACCGCCATATATTTGGCTGCTACGTCAGACATGGTTGTCGTATGCAGCTGTGAGGTTGTTGTTGAAATGCTCTGCCCGTCTGTGTATATGGTTCCAAGTCTCTGCTGCATGCTAAGCTTATACAAATCTGCAAGAGAGTCATCCGTGTCATCGGTATCATCCGAAAAAGCATCCGTGTCACCTATGCTTGCTATTATTTTCAACATCTGTGAAAAATATTGCATCAACAAATCATATTCCGTATAGGAAAAATATTTATCAAGCTCCGTTGACCCATTTACGGATGTACTTTTATTTTCATTACTCTGCACTGTCTTTGCAGCGGTACTAGTCTTTCCTGTCCCATCCGTCTTTGTACTGCTGTTGTTCACCGCACTTGCGTTACTGCTGTCATCACCTGTTTCTGTTACGGCAGGCTTTACTCCACTGTCAGTTTTTACAGCGGTTGAAGCTGTATCATCTGTGTTTGCTGCGATACCCTGTGCACTCGCTGCGTCCAGATAACTTTTTCCTGATTCCAGCATTTGAAATATATCCGCAACATAATTTTGCGTTTCCGCAAACGGAGGAACTCCTCCGTACTTTGCCACATTTCCCGTCCCCGCACTGTAAGCCGCAAGCGTAAGCTTCAAGTCTCCGTTATATAAATCGGAAAGCTGTTTTAAAAGCTTTGCTGCACCCATAATATTTTCATATGGGTCATAGGCATCATTTACGCCCATGGCACGTGCCGTTCCCGGCATAAGCTGCATAATTCCCATGGCACCTGCACTTGAGGTTACCCCTGCCTGAAATCTGGACTCATGGTAACCGATTGCCTCAAGCAAATCCTGCCTAAGTCCGTATTTTTGGGCGGCCTCAGCAAAGATATCCTTCAAGTTATAAGTCGTGCCCCTTGCCTGTGACAGCTTGTCTGACTCACTTTGAAGCAGACTGTCGAACTGGGATTTTTCAGACTTCACCTTTTTTTCCACCAGGTCTTTACCATTGATTGATTTGAGTTTTATTTCATCAACATTTCCAATTCCTTCAACAGACATTTTACTCTCTCCTATCTTTGTTCATCCTTCAACCTTGTAAGAACGGCAATACTTGCACCTGCAAAAATAAATGTCACGCCAAACAGTATGCCCCAGCACGACAGAACATGCCGTTTCGTTCTCACAAACATTTTATCATCCTCGTCTTTGGCGGCTTCTTCCTCATCCTCAGGAAGTTCAACCTCTGCCTTTTCTGATACGAATTCATCAAACTTTTGTGGGTCACCTGCCACCGCTGAATACGTTTCTACCATATTCTGTAGGTCATTTATTGTTTCGTCATATTCCGCCTGCATGTCCGCAATCATTTCATTGCAGTCATTTACAAGCTCCTCCTGCTTTTCTTCCGCCTCTTCCTTTGCCTTGTCAGCATCCTCTTTTCCAACGGGAACAAGTCCGTTTAAATCGTTGGTGCTTCCAAGTGCTTCCATGGACCATCTACTGAAGGTAAGATACGAAATCTTATCCGTTGCTCCGTTTAACGAAAACAATATACCTGAAAACAAAAGCTGAATAATCAGTATAAACGGTGCGATTGACATGGCACGGTCCCCATTTTTCGATATGGCGGATATGAGAAGCCCAAAGCCAGCCGACACGTATATGGTAACAAAAATGGTTGCTGTCATTTCAAGGGCGGCATTTCCAATTATCACCCCATCACAGTCTGGTGCTCCCTTTATCACTACAAAGGTTGCCACGAGAATACATGCCTGAATCGCTGCAATCAGTGCCTGCACAATATACTTTGACAGCATATAAAGCGGCAGCTTTAAGTTTGCCATATATTCTCTCTTTAATATGACCCGTTCCTTGTATATTTCCTGAATCGTGTTAAACAGACCCATCCATATTCCCGCACTCATAAGTGCAAACAATATGGACCGTGTCTCAAACATTTTATCATAAATTCCATTTTCTGCAACCAGTGCCATGAGAAGTCCGATTAAAACAGGCTGAATAAATATCATCAGCAACCGTTCCATATCGTTTTTAATCAATGTGACATATCTCCGTATCAAAACCGACAACTGGTTGATATTGCTTACCTTTTTGGTTTTAATTTCCTTACCTGAGCTTTGTCCAGTGTCATTTCCAAGCTTATTGATACCTGATGACTTAAAACGGTTCTCCCATGCCTTTGTATCAGCGGTAATCATATCATATACCTGAACAATATCGTCCGTTTGGAAGAAATCCTTAATTCCGTCAGGTCTTCCGCAGTAGCAGAGCCTTCCGCCATAGCCCATAATAATAACCTTATCGCAAAGATGCAGGTTATTTGTCGTATGGGTTACCATGATTATGGTTTTTTCCTGTTCCTTGGACAATCTGCTCAAGGTGTGCATCAAATGCTGTTCTGTTCCAGGGTCAAGTCCCGACGTTGGCTCGTCCAAAAAGAAAAGTCCCGGATTGGCAAGTAACTCCACTGCTATACTGGCACGCTTTTTTTGTCCGCCCGAAAGGCGTCTGATATATGTATCCTGATGTTCCAAAAGCTCAACCATGCCCAAAACATCGTGTATCCGTTCTTCAATTTCCTGCTTTGACGTATCCTCAGGCATCTTAAGCTTTGCCGTATAATAAAGCATCTTTTTAAGCGTTATGTTCTCATATATGATATCCTGCTGAGGCACAAAGCCAATAACATTTTTTAGGGTCTGGAAATTTTCCCTGAGGTTGATTCCGTTGCAGTAAACATCACCTGTGATGTCCGTGTCAAAGCCGCTCATGGCTGTCATAAGCGTGGTTTTTCCTGCTCCCGAACCACCTATTATCGCCACAAATTCATTGGCACCGATACTGCAATCAACCTTGTTGAGTATTGTTTTTTTACCGTTTTTTTCAGGAACCTCCTTGTTGAGCTTCCTGATTTCAAGATTGATACCCTCTGTATTAACCTTATAAAAAATCTGGTTACCCGAACATATAAATGTGGTATTTAATATTGTAAAAATATCTTTATCTGACAATTTTACGGGCTTATCAATCTTAACTCCGTTTAAGTATACACCGTTTGTTGATTTGTTGTCGAATAAATATGCCTCGGTGCCTGCACATCTGATTCCTGCATGGATGCGTGAAACCGCCACATTTTTAATCTTAATGTCGCAGGACATGTCCCTGCCTATACTGTTGTCGCCCTCATGCAAATTGTATGTCTTCCATTTTCCGTCCGTCGCGTTGCTGTCATAGAGCATGAGAACGGAACGGCAGCCTGCCATTTCCTGTGTTGTTCCAAGACGGATTACCATATCCCGTCCGTCGCCGCCGTAATACTGCCCCGGCACAGCCTGGAAAAACTGCTGTCCTCCCGCAATATATGTACCGTTCGAGCTGTTGTTATCCCTGAAATAAAACAAGCCGCCCGAAATGCAAATCTCACCGTGGTGGGACGATACAATTTCCGAATTTATTACAATGCTATTATCATTTGACCTTCCAAATGAGTAAACAGCATCCTGATATCCACTTAAATCAATCTCATTGATACCATTGTTATCCACGATAACGATAGTATTTTTCTTGCCCGCAGACCGTTCCATTTCTGCAAGCATCGCCGGATCAAAATAGACTGTCTTATCTCCCGTGTTATCCATGCCCATAAAAACTATTCTCCCGATTTATAATTTATTACAACGCAAAATGGGGCTATTGATACCACAATAGTCCCATTTTGTTCACTCTGATTATCCCCTTTTCAGGAAATCAGGTATTTTAATTCCACTGGCAGAGCCGGTTTGTGGCTTAACCGTAGTCGGTTTTATCGGACTTGTAAGATCCGGAACCGTCGTCTTTGGAGTTGTGTATGTCTGCTTTCCTCCCGTTCCTGCTAAAGGCTGTCCTGAATATGTAGGCGTCTTAAGCGGTGTAACAGCCGGTCTTGCAGCCGTTGTGCCTCCTGTCGGTACAGAAACCGATGCAGATGCTGCAGCCCTGTTTGCATTCCCTTCAATTCCGGTTGCAATAATTGTAATACATACATCCTCACCCATAACATCGTTGTCAACCGTACCAAATATAATGTTGGCACTGTCGCCTGCAACCTCGGTAAGGTATGTAATTGCATCATATGCCTCAACAATTCCGATGTTACCTGAGAAGTTTACTATAATGTCCGTTGCACCTGAAACTGTTGTCTCAAGCAATGGGCTCTCCATGGCTGACTTGATGGCATCCACTGCCTTGTTGTCTCCACTGGCACGTCCAATACCGATATGTGCAACACCCTTATCACGCATAACTGTCTGAATATCTGCAAAGTCAAGGTTAATCAGTCCCGGCTTGTTAATTAGGTCCGTAACACCCTGTACACCCTGTTGAAGAACCTCATCCGCCTTTTTGAGTGCCTCAGGTATGCTGGTACGCTTATCACAAATCTGCAAAAGCTTGTCGTTCGGTATAACGATAAGTGTATCTACGTTTTCCTTAAGCTTTGCAATACCATTAACTGCATTGTTCATTCTTGGCTTTCCCTCAAAAGAGAATGGTCTTGTTACAACACCAACGGTAAGAATACCAAGGTTTCTTGCAATCTCAGCAACGACAGGGGCTGCACCTGTTCCGGTACCGCCACCCATACCACATGTTACAAATACCATGTTGGCATCCTTCATAATGTCGGTTATCTCTTCTCTATTTTCCTCAACCGCACTTGCACCAATCTCCGGCTTTGCTCCGGCTCCAAGACCCTTCGTAAGCTTTTCTCCTATCTGAATCTTTGTTGTTGCACGGCTTTGTGACAATATCTGCTTATCGGTATTGATTGCTATAAGCTCAACACCCTCCACGTTTTCATCAATCATTCTGTTTACTGCATTGTTTCCGGCTCCACCTACTCCAATCACAAGTATTCTTGCAGGGGTTTTTTCATCGTTTGATTTTATTTCAAGCAAGGTATCTTCCTCCTTTATTGTACTTCATATTAAAAATAAATTGGTTAATTAGCTACATTTTTGCATTATTATTAATAATATAATTTTTTAGCGAAATAATCAATAGATATTTTACTATTTCTTATTATTTCCTGCTATAGCTTGCTGTTACAACGCCGTTAATGACCTTCATGTGAAGTATGCCCGCATCGGCGTCAAGACTTTTCAGCATGTTTCCTAAATTCATAAGCTGTTCCGCCAGGTACTCCCCCTCTCTTAATTCTATGGTGAGACCACCATGCATTAAAATTATTTCTTCCTCAGCCGTAAACTTTATGCTGTCAATATCCAGCCCATATTTTTCAACAAGCTGTGTGATTGTGAGAATATATTGAAACTTTTTATCCTCTTTTATGGGGAGCTTTTGTCCTTTCTCCCAGCTTTCAAACTCAAGTCCCCTGATACACGGAACGCCTTTTATCATTTCATGTGAAGACTCGAGTATTATGCCATCCTTATCAAAAAACACATAGGAATCCATATATTCCGTGCAGCCGGCGATGGATTTTTCATACACCGTTACGGAAACCTTGTTTTTTGAAACAAACTCTATTTCAACCTTTGCCACAAAAGGAATATTTTCAATCGGCTTCAGCTTATTTCCTATATAAAGCATGATCGTATTTCCTGAATACCCCGTATTTTCAACTGCCTCCATGATTGTCTTTTCGTCCACGACCTGACAGCCTGACACCTGTATGTCCGTCAGCCTGAAAGTGCTTATGTAAATTCCGCCAATCAGCAGCATGGCTAATATTATAATTAGGACAATTCTTTTTTTCATAAATTATTTTCCTTTGAATATTTTATGCTTCGGGTCTCATCTGCCTTGACACTCCCAGTACAATTCCTATTTCCAAAAGCAGGAATACCAGCGAAGTACCTCCGTAGCTTATAAACGGAAGCGTAACACCCGTGTTCGGTATTGTATTTGTAACAACACCAATATTTATAATAAACTGCACTGCGATGTGGGTAATGACCCCGGTACAAAGCAGACCGCCGAAGCTGTCCGGTGCATGATTCGCCACATACCTGCATCGTAGCAGCAGTATTACAAACAATATGATAACGCCGATTGCACCAAAGAGTCCAAGTTCCTCACATATAACCGAGAAAATCATATCATTGTGGGACTCTGGTAAAAATCCCAGTTTTTGTATGCTCTCACCTAAGCCCCTGCCAAATAATCCACCGGAACCGATTGCGTAGAGTGACTGCATGGTCTGAAATCCATTTTCGCTCGTTTCCGGGTGAAGCCATGCGTCAATTCTGTCACCCCGGTATCCGACCAGCATAATGGCTGCGACTGCAACGGCAACTCCCACAAGTCCGAGTATAAGCAAATTCAAAAATTTAGGACTTGCCACAAACATAATGACAACTATGATGGCAAAGCACACAATTGCAGTACTTAAGTTTTCCTTTCCAATCAACACAACACAGACAGCAGGCAAAAATATAAGCTTTATAATTCCTGTTATGCTGTTAAGCAATGATGACCGCGTTACACATGCATGTGCCATATAGATTATGATTGCAGGCTTTGCAATCTCTGACGGCTGAAAATGTATCGAGCCTAAGGGCAGCCATCTTGTAGCGCCATGACTTGCCGTACCGATAATAAATACCAACGCTGAAAGTGCGATTGATACATACATCAGAAGCACGGAAAAATTCCGGTAGTACCTGTAATTTATCTTGGAGGTGATTATCATAGCCACAATTCCAAGTACTGCAAACCCAGCCTGCCTTTTTGCAAAATACGCACTGTCAAGTCCGTTCAAGGCAGCCCTGTAAGAGCTTGAGCTGTACACCATCATGACGCCGAACAATACAATGACCAGGATAATAAATAAAATCTGATAATCAAAATATCCGCCCTTTACCCAAAAGCTGTTATTCAGCGTTCTTCTATTTTTTTGTGATGCGTTTGCCGCCTCAACTCTATCCACCTATTAATCACTCCTTAAAGATTGTGCACATAGCTTTTGAACATATCTCCACGCTGCTCGTAATTATCGAACATCCCCCAGCTTGCACACGCAGGAGAAAGCAAAACCGCATCCCCCGTAACAGCATGTTCATGGCAGAATTTCACCGCATCCTCCAAGCTGTCTAAAATGATTGTATTATGAAAGCCATGCTTGTTTGCACAGGCTTCTATATCTTTCGCAGTTTCACCTATCAGCACCAGATATTTGATTTTGCCGTCAAAGCTCTCAATCCATTCATCATATGCAGAATGTTTATCGTAGCCCCCTCCAATCAGCAGGGTATCTGTTGTCATTGCCTGAACTGCCTTGATTGCCGCATCAGGATTCGTACCCTTGGAGTCGTTGTAATATGCAACGCCCCCAACCGTTGCCACATATTCAATTCTATGCACAACTCCCTGAAATTCAGTACATACCTTTCTGATGATATCTGCGGGAACTCCCATGTAATAGGAAATGCCCACGGCAGCAAGTACATTTTCAATATTGTGGTTTCCCAAAAGCTTAATATCCTTTAGTGGAAGAATTTCCTTTTTGCCGTCTGCATCACAAATTACGATTGTTCCGTCCTCAACATAAACGCCCTCTTTTAACCGGGTCGTCCGACTGAACAATACATGCTTTGCAGTAATCTTATCTGCAAGCTTCATTGTCTCCGCATCATCATAGTTAAGAACCGCATAATCCTCCCCCGTCTGGTTTTTTGTTATATCCAGCTTACAGCCTGCATAATTTTCAAAAGTATAATGCCTGTTTAAATGGTCAGGCGTAATATTCAAGATTGCACTCACACGCGGTTTAAATTTATGTATTGTCTCAAGCTGGAAGCTGCTAATCTCTGCCACCGTAACCGAATCCCCGTTTGTGCTGTCGGCAAGGCTTGTATACGGTGTGCCGATATTGCCAACCACAAATGTTTTTTCATTGTAAGCCTTTATGATTTCACCCACCAAAGTCGTGGTTGTTGTCTTTCCGTTGGTTCCCGTTATGGCTGCCACACTTCCCTTTTCAAAGAAATATGCCAGTTCTATCTCACTCCAGACCAAAACGCCTGCCTGCTTCACCTTGATTGCAAAGTCGGCATCCGTAGGAATTCCCGGACTTATCACCATAATTTCACACTGCTTTATTGTGTCCTCCCGAAGCTTACCCACAACAATTTCCAGTCTTTCATTTTCCTTGCCATCCGTTATTTTTTTCCTTACATCTTCTACATCAAGTTCTTTATTTTCATCAAACAAGATTACCCTTGCATTGTTCCGCAGTAAAAGCTTTGCAGCACTGATTCCGCTTTTCCCTGCTCCTGCAACTAAAACCTTTTTATCAAACATATCCTTATCCTCCCTTTGAACATCAGCCTAAACATTTACGGCAAGCATACCAATTAAGCAAAGAACCGCAGTAATTATGGAGAATATTGCCACTACCTTTGTCTCCGGCCATCCACACAGTTCAAAGTGATGGTGAATCGGTGCCATCTTGAACACCCTCTTACCTGTCTTCTTAAAATAAGTGACCTGTATAATAACAGACAACACTTCAGCAAAATATATAAATGCCACAATCAGAATAATAAGCGGCATTTTAAGGACATAAGCCGTGGACGCCACAAAGCCGCCCAATGCCAATGAGCCTGTATCTCCCATAAACACCCTTGCAGGATATACATTGTATACCAGAAATCCCAAAAGGCTTCCCACCGTTGCACATGTAATCGGTTCGATTCCCGACTTATATGCAACTGCGACAATGGTAAAAAATGTTGCAATCAACACAGTGACGGATGAAGCAAGTCCATCCAGTCCGTCCGTAAAGTTTGCTCCATTTACAGTACCAAGCATTACGAAAAACATCAATGGAAAGTATAACCATCCGATGTCAATGCTTTTATTCATAAATGGTATCATAATATCAGTTCCAAGGTCCGTGTGTGCATGGATATAATAAGCAAACACGCCTGTAATAACCAACTGCCCAAGCATTTTCTGCCATGCCCGAAGTCCCATGGAACGCTTCATTACAACCTTGATGTAATCATCCAGAAAACCGATAATTCCAAAGCCAAGTGTGGCAAAAAGAACAGGTATGATTCTCGGATAATCTTTTAAGTAAAATAATGATGTTACCACTATGCTGACTAAGATGATAAGTCCTCCCATAGTCGGCGTTCCCGATTTTTTCAAATGGGATTCCGGTCCGTCATCCCTAACAAACTGTCCAAATTTCAGCTTCTTTAAAAAAGGAATTACGATAGGACTTAATACAACACTGATTCCAAAGGAAATCAGTATCGGTAATATAACATCATTTTTGTTCATAACTTCTGCTCCCTCTCCCTCGAACATCAGCCCATTCCAAATTCAGTCTGATGCTGCGGTTTATATTTAATACACTGTATCAATAAATACATCTGTATTTTTCTTTTCCTCCTCCACGACGCTTTTTTCAAAGCCCAGGTACGGTAATATATTCCGGAACACCTCACCTGCAACCGGTGCTGCGATTGTTCCGCCATAGTATACGCCTTCAGGTTCATCAATCAGCACGAGTGTCAATACCTGTGGATTGTCCGACGGTGCAAAGCCCACAAAGGAAGCGATGTATTTTCCATTTCCTCTTGGCAGCTTTTGGCTTGTCGCCGTTTTGCCGCCTATCTTGTAGCCTTCCACATATGCCTTTCCGCCTGTCCCCTCCGAAACAACGGCATCCAAAAGATATTTCATTTTTTCTGAAGTTTCCTCACTTATGGCATTTTCCTTCTCTTCATAAGTGAGCTTTTCAATAATGTTGTTGTTTTCATCTGTAATATATAGTCCAAAATGAGGTGTTACAAGTGTTCCCCCATTTATTACTGCCGATACCGCCCTGATTAACTGTAAGGGTGTGATCTGAAACGATTGTCCAAAGGACATGACAGCCATGTCTACCATTTTGACATTTTCCTCCTTGTGGAATATGGAGACCGCCTCCCCCGGCAAATCCACTCCCGTTTTCTCAAATAGCCCAAGTGCCTTAAGGTGCTTGTAAAAATTTGTTGCACCCAGCCTTGCACCAACATCCATAAAGACAGGATTGCAGGAATTCATAATTCCCTCCTTGAAGGTTTCCTGTCCGTGTCCCGATACCTTATGACATCTGATTCTCCGGTCATCAACCACCCTGTAGCCCGGACAGTAAAAACTGTCATTTTCGGTAACAACATTTTCCTCAAGGGCTGCCGCTGCCGTAACAATCTTGAATGCCGAGCCCGGCTCATAGGTATCACTGATACAAAAGCATCTCCACATTTTATTCAGCTTATCCTGTGTGCTTCCTGTTTCGGCATCGTTTTCCGTATTCAGTTCAAAAGGCTTGTTCAGGTTGTACTCCGGTACATCCGCCAGTGCATATATTTCCCCATTTTGAGGATTCATAACGATAATGCACACTCTTTTTGCAGATTTTTTCTGGAGCACCTCCATCGCCTTTGATTCTGCATAGCTCTGTATATTCACATCTAATGTGAGAACAAGATTGTTGCCGGGTATCGGCTCAACCCTGTTTTTCGCCTTGTTTTCTACTTCGATTCCCTTTGCATCGGTCAACGTATTTATGCTTCCGTTTGTTCCCGCAAGCACCTCGTCGTACCATACCTCTATTCCAACAATTCCCTGATTATCTGCTCCTGTAAAGCCTATCACCTTGGAAGCAAGGGTTTCATACGGATAGTATCTTTTATAGTCATCATCCACCTTTACGCCTGCAAGATTCATTTCCCTAATCTCGTCGGCAAGCTCCTTATCCACGTTGCTTTTTATTTTTTCTCTGGAGGATACTTTTTCAACCTTTTTTCTTATTTCTGCCTCATCCATGCCAAGCTTTTCGGATAATGCTTTTATCACGGATTCTGCATCCGTTATCTGGCTGTGTATCACCGATATGGAGCATACCGGCTTATTACTTGCGAGACATATACCGTTTCTGTCATATATCAGTCCCCGTCTTGCCTTAATGCTTCGCTCCCGCTCCTGAATGGCAGTTGCAAGTCCCGCATACTTTTCTGATTCCAGCACCATTATATTGGTCAATCTGGCTACAACTACCAGCGAAAACAATATAACGAAGCCGATAAAGAAGCTTAGTCTGTGCATATTATGCACAACAAACAGATTTGATTTGTTGTCCGACATTTTTCATCTTCCATTTTATTTACAGCATTACTTCATTGTATTTAAAATGTTCGGATTGTATAACATGTAACGCATTATTCTGTTGGCTCTGATGTACTTTCTTCGGTATTTTCTTCCGTGTTTTCCTCTGTGTCATCTTCGGAGGCTGCTTCAGCACTTCCCTCCTCCGTGCTTCCTTCTTCCGTATTTCCCTCCCCATTTTCAGACGGTTCACCTGCAGCTTCTCCAGTGTCACCGTATGGATTTTCACCGCCTGCAATATCATTTTCAGGAATAACATTTCCATATATAGAGTCAACAACCTCATTGGTTGTAGTGGTCAAATCTAAATTATAATTATCATTCAACTTATAGATATTCATGTAAGGAAATATATCCTCAGCTATGTCGCGGAACAAATTCTTTGCCGCAAGGCTGTAAGACTGCTCTCCCGGTTCATCTACAACCACATATAACATCACCTGTGGATTGTCAATCGGTGCAAAGCCAATAAAGGAAAGTATATATTTACCATTACCTCGTGGAAGCTTCTCCGCCGTACCACTTTTTCCGCCGACCTCATATCCCTCAACACTTGCCTGCTCACCTGTACCCTGATCAATAACCTTAAACAGGATATCCCGCATCGTCGCCGAGGTTTCCTCTGATATGGTTCTTCTTACAAGAACATTTTCCTTGTTATCAATTATATTTCCTTTTTCATCTTCGATTCTTTGTACGATACTCGGCTCGTAATAATAACCGCCGTTTATCAGCGAACAAAACGCTGTTCCAAGCTGTATCATGGATACACATAATCCCTGTCCAAAGGAGGATGTCGCAAGCTCAACCTCATTTAATCTGTCCTTGTGATATATAACCGTAGCAAAGGAGTCTGCGTCAGGCTCTCCCGGAATGTCAAGATTTGTCATTTGCCCAAATCCAAATCTCACCTGATATTTATCAAAGTTTGTAGCCCCTTCCCTCGCAGCTATCTGCATCAGTGCATCATTGCATGAATTTTCAAGTGCCTGGGCGATGGACTCTGTTCCGTGTCCTGCGTGATACCAGCATTGTACATAATAGATATCCTTTTGCTCTCCTCCATCACAGAGAAATGTATCATTGCTGTTTATCACATTTTCCTCAAGTGCACCTGCGACTGTAAACGCCTTGTACGTGGAGCCCGGCTCATAAACATCACTGATTGCAAAATTTCTCCAAAGCTTGTTCAGTGCACTCACCGTCTCCTCATCCGACGCATTTTTCATATATTCCTTAAACTCTTCATCCGACATTTCAGGAAACTGGTATCTGGTTGCTTCCAAATCGTAGGCATCATTCGGATCAAAGGTATGTGAGTTGTAAAGTGCAAGCACATTGCAGGTTTGCGGGTCCATAATAAGAACCGAAACATTTTTTGCACTTTCCTCTCCTGCCATGAATTCGTCTACATTTTCCTGGACCAATGACTGCAGTTTTGCATCTATGCTTGTGACAAGATTGTATCCGTTCACTGCCGGTTCCACCGTATTTGTCATACTGTAATCATCATTCAAGTAAGAATATTCCCTGCCGTTGCTTCCATTTAAGTAGCTGTTGTAATTTTGTTCTATTCCATACATCCCCACATTTCCACTTACCGTAAAGCCAAGAAGATGGCAGGCAAGTTCATGATTCGGATATACCCTTACATATTCCTCCTCAAAATAAACCCCTGTTACAAGCTTTCCCTCATCCGTTTTTTTATAATCTTCAAAGGGCTTGACAACATCATACTCCAGTTTTTTTTTCGCTATCTCATAATAGGAGTTTTCATTTTTAAGAAGTTTGTTTATTTCATCATCCGACATTTGAAAATATTCCTTAAGTGCACTTTTCGTAATGTCAGTCGATTTTTTATTTATCGGATTCAAAATGTTTTTTGGTTCAAGGATGAGATTGTATACCTTTTTGGTTGTGGCAAGCACAGTCCCGTTTGTATCGACAATATCACCGCGTCTGTATGGTATCACTGTACTGGTGTACCCCTGCTGTGCAAGCACCTTTTGCTCATACGTTGCACCCTCGTTTATATTCAGATAAATAAGTCTGAATACAAGAACAGCAAACACAGCAAGAAATGCTCCGACTGCAATCAACAGTCTTTTCTTCATCCTTGACAGAAATTTTCTTCTTTTTTTCCTTTTCTTTTCCAAAGCAATTCCACCTTATTTTCGAAACGCCAAATTTCCCAAGGTTAATTCGCCTCAGGAACATCCTGATACTGTTTTACATAGTCCTCACTGGCACCCTCGTAATATACAATCTGACCACTTCTCGCATATACCATTCCAAGCTCATTGGTAGCAACATCATATATATCATCCAGCGTGTACATGCTGTCCACACTTGCCTTATATGCGGCATTGTCAGCCTGCATTGTCTCAAGCTGTGCCTCCAAGCTGTTTATGTTGTCCTTCTGTTCCTTTACCCTCGACTCCATAAAAAGCATTGTCGTGCACGCTGCTATCATAATAAATACAGCAGATACCACAAATATTGTATACTTGAGATCAAACGCAAGTGCCCTGTCAAGTGACGCAGGAATACCCTGTCTGTTTTTCTTTATCCCGCCTCTTCTTTTCTCTTTTTCAGGAGTCGCAGGTCTCTTATGTCTTTCTGGTACTGCTTCCACCTTTCTTACGGCACTGCCCTCTATGTAGTACATGCTTTTGATTCTATCACTCATGTTGTCGTCTCCTTTCCCGAAACTTTCTCAAATACCCTGAGCTTCGAGCTCTTTGCTCTTTTGTTTGCACTAAGCTCCTCCTGCCCGGGCACAATCGGTTTTCTTGTGACAATCGTTCCTTTTGAAACCTTACCGCATATGCACACCGGAAAATCCGGCGGACATGTACACGGGTTCATGTTTCTTCTGAATATATTTTTTACAATTCTGTCCTCAAGAGAATGAAATGTTATAATCGTAAGTCGTCCTCCCGGATTCAGGAGCTCTATCATTTTATCTATGGAATTTTCCAAAACATCTAACTCGTGATTTAGTTCAATCCTGATAGCCTGAAATGTTTTCTTGGACGGATGTCCTGTTCCCTGCCTTACTCTGGCAGGAATGGCAGCCTTAATTATTTCGTTTAACTCGCCTGTTGTCTCTATGGGCTTGTCCTGTCTTGCACTCACAATATGCTTCGCAATATTTTTGGCGAAGCCATCCTCCCCATAATCCCGTATCACTCTGAACAGTTCCATTTCCGGGTAATCGTTGACTATATCTCTTGCAGTCATGCCCATGCTTTGATCCATACGCATATCAAGCGGCGTATCTTCCTTGTAAGTAAATCCCCTCTCAACATTATCAAGCTGATAAGAAGATACTCCGAGGTCAAGGACTATACCATCGACACCGCCAATGGACAGTCCTTTTAATACGGAGTCTATATCCTGATAATTACGATGAACAATTGTTACCTTGTCCATGTAGTTAGCAAGCCTTTTTGTTGCAGCGGCTATTGCGTCCATATCCTGATCCAATCCGATTAATCTCCCCTTATCGCCAAGACGCCTGCAAATTTCCAAAGAATGTCCCCCACCGCCTAAGGTTCCATCCACATAGATTCCATCTGGTTTTATATTTAAGCTCTCTATTGTTTCATTCAGGAGAACCGATATGTGCTTGAACTCCATTCATTATCTCCTATATTCCATATTTTGAGCTTACATCCATGGATATCTCATTAATATCCATCTCGTCAACATCGTTATACTTCTCCCATGAATCCTTGTCCCATACTTCAGCTATGGAACCGTTTCCTACCAAAACGACTTCTTTCTCTATATTCGCCCATGTCCGAAGTGTCTGTGGAATGACGATTCTAAATTGTCCGTCAACCTCACAGTCAATCGCAGACCCCTGAAAGAAGCTTTTAAACCTACGGGCGTTTACGTCAGAGATAGGCAGGGCATTTAACTTTTCTGAAAAGGCTTCCCACTCGCTGTCCGGATATGCATAGATGTTATGATCCATTCCCTTACAAAGCACAAAATTATCGCCAAGACCATCCCTGAGTCTCGCCGGTATAATTAATCTGCCCTTTGCATCCAGATTATGATTCGATTGGCCCTTCATGCCCTTTGTCATCTTCCGCTTTTTCCTTTCTACCTATGAGAACGTCTTCCCGAGGTATACTGTAGATGTATTATGTAACTCCACTATACTACACTTTATTACCACTTCACATCCACTTCACTCATTTTATTACAGAAAAAAAAGAATTGCAATAGGGAAATCGCAATTCTTTTCTTATATCAGCTTAAATATGTCACAAAACAAATGTTTTGTTTTTGTATATTTTGTACAAAAAGGGTTGTTATTCTACCTCCACTTTGTTTTTTCAGAAGCGATAAGAAAGGTGTGAGCTGCCATTATTCCGTGCTCTCCGAGGTCATGGTTTTCACGTAATCAACACGCTTCTTTACTAATATTACCGATGCCATCAAGACACACACTGCTGCGAGAAGCTGGGATACTCTTACATTTAATCCCGGTACAAGGAGGGAATCCGTTCTTAAGCCCTCTATCCATACCCTGCCAAGTCCATATCCCCAAAGATACAGAAGAAACAGCTCTCCATCAAACTTTTTGTGCCTGCGGTAAACCATAATAAATATGAGCAGTACTAAATTCCACAGTGATTCATAAAGAAAGGTCGGATGAACGCTTATCCAGCTCATTCCATCTATTGACACCACATTTTCAGCCATCTTTTGTGTTATGACTCCTGCATTTACAAGTCCGTTCAAGGATGAACCTGCACTAAAATAATTCACTGGAATCTGCATTGCAAAAAGGGAATCCGTATATTCCCCGAATGCTTCCCTGTTAAAGAAGTTCCCCCATCTTCCCATAATCTGTCCAACCAAAAGACCGATACAGATTGTATCCGCCATAAGGGAGAATTTTACCTTCTTCTTTTTTGCAAAGAGAACCGTAACAATTACACCCGCAATAATGCCACCATATATGGCAAGTCCGCCCTGCCTGATGTTTATCACGTCAATGAACGTCTGTTTAAAGCCTTTTCCTGCCTGAAAATAATCATTCCAGCTAAATATGATATAGTAAATTCTCGCACCAATTATGGATGGTATAATAAGCCAAAGGATATAATCCAGATACAGTTCATCATTTTGACCTGTCCGCTTTGCCTCCCCGGACACCAATATATATGCAAACAAAAATCCAAGTGCAATGATGATTCCATAAAATTTGATTTCGAAGCCGAAAATGGAAAAACCGTCTTTTACATTTTTCAAAATAATTCCAAGATTTGGAAATCTTATATCATACATAATTTGTCCTCTCTGCTATAATGTATCTAACAACCAATGAGCAAACTGCTACTTTTGAAGATGCCTGTTGTACAACTAAATTTTGATAGTAGTATGTTTTGCCCATTTCTATCATATCAAACATTAAATTTGAAAAGAATTACATCGCCATCCTTTACGACATATTCCTTGCCTTCCTGTCTCACAAGTCCCTTTTCCTTTGCCGTAAGCATGGTACCTGCTTCCATAAGATCATCAAAGGCAACAACCTCCGCCTTTATAAAGCCTCTTTCAAAATCCGTGTGAATTTTTCCTGCTGCCTGAGGTGCTTTTGTTCCCTTCGTAATTGTCCAAGCCCTTGTCTCATCCTCGCCTGACGTCAGATAACTAATCAGTCCGAGAAGTGAGTAGCTTGCCTTTATCAGCTTGTCCAAGCCTGATTCGGAAACGCCAAGCTCCTCCAAAAACATCATTTTCTCATCATCGTCAAGCTCTGATATTTCCTGTTCAATCTGGGCACAGACTGCAAATACCTCACTACCGAATTTTCCTGCATATTCCTTTACTTTCTGAACATACGCATTGGAGGCACCATCGTCCGCGATATCCTCCTCGGAAACATTTGCCGCAAATATAACAGGCTTTCCCGTAAGCAGATTATATTCCTTGAGCCATTTTATCTCGTCCTCATCATCCGTTTCATATGAAATGGCAAGCTTGCCCTCCTCAAGATGAGCCTTCACATTTTTTTGTAGTGCAAGCTCCTTTGCAAGCGTCTTATTGTTATTTGCCCCTCTTGTGGTTTTGGCAATTCTTCTGTCTAATACCTCAAGATCAGCAAATATAAGCTCAAGATTGATTGTCTCAATATCCCGGATAGGATCAACACTTCCGTCAACGTGGATTACGTTTGAGTCCTCAAAGCATCTTACCACATGAACGATTGCATCCGTCTCCCTTATATTGGAAAGGAACTGGTTGCCTAAACCTTCGCCCTTTGATGCTCCCTTTACAAGACCTGCGATATCCACAAATTCGATAACGGCAGGGGTAGTCTTTGCTGAGTTGTACAGCTTGGTAAGGACATCAAGCCTTTTATCAGGTACGGGAACAACTCCCACATTAGGGTCTATGGTGCAGAACGGATAATTTGCAGATTCTGCACCTGCCTTTGTAAGTGAATTAAATAATGTACTTTTTCCCACATTCGGGAGCCCACATATCCCTAGTTTCATTTTATTTTATATCTCCTTTGGATTTTGCTTTATTTTATAGGATTTTTGTTTCTTGTTTTTGATTTACACCATTTATTACACCAATTTTTTTGGCACTTTGTGGCATTACACACAAACCAACACTTATAATAACACAGTGCTTCCATAATTTCCATACTTATATTTTTAACAGATAGCTTAATGCAGGTATATTGTATTCAATATATAATTATTATTTCTAGATAATTTTTACAAAGAAATGTAAATCCTATAAACGCAAACTTCTTAACGCAAATCGTTAAAAATGGTTGTAAAGGAACTGTTAGCATGTTATGATGTCTATGGGAACAATCGTGTTACAGGGTGGCTGACCTCTCATTTTTTACAGAATGGGGGTGATGCTATGAAAAATCAGAATAATAACAATTTTGATTTTAAGGATTTGATGACCTTTGGTCTTTTCCTTTTGGCATTGCTTACATTCGTTTTTACGTTTTGTA
>JAMPBO010000013.1:39119-86519 GCA_023666705.1 Bacteroides sp. | reverse complement strand
GGAGGTAATCGCCATGAGTATATTTGAATATGATGCCGAGCTTCACGAGAAAACCTTAAAGGAAATCGGATATGAGGAAGGACGCGAGCAAGGTCGCAGTGAGGGTATTGACATCGGTCGTGAGCAAGGGCGTAGCGAAGGCATTATAACAACAATTGTTACTACAATTTCTCTTCTGAAAGAAAACGGTTTTTCCAATGACAAAATCACGGAAGCCCTTATCAATAAATTTGCCCTCTCCCCTGAGGATGCACAAAAATACATTACTCAATCGGATAAGTAAAGCAAGGAAAGCCAGCAGTTAGTATTGCTGGCTTTTTTCTTTCAGTAGTAACTGAGATATTGACAAAATGAACAATAGGAAGTATCATTTAAATGTTCATTTTTATTAACTATATGAAAAAATATGAACAGACAACCTGATTTATGATACAGAGACGAGCAAATACATTATTTTAAAAAACTAGTTGTGCAATATGGACAATATCATAAGCAAGGTGCTTTGTCTATCTTGCACAACGAGCGTTTGCGAAAACAGAGTTTTAGTCATGGCGATGAACATTATTCGAAGGAGGAGTATCACTTATGCAGGGGATTATTTTGGCTGCCGGAATGGGAAAGCGGTTAAAGGAGCTGACAAAGAATAATACAAAATGCATGGTAGAGGTAAATGGTATATCGCTGATTGAAAGGCTTTTAAGGCAGCTTGAACAGTGCAGTTTATCAAGAATTGTTATTGTAGTGGGATATCAGGCTGAAAAGCTGATAGAATTTATTACAACACTTAATATTACAACGCCGATTATTTACATAAACAATTCCGTATATAACAGTACCAACAATATATATTCACTGCATTTGGCAAAGGAGTGGCTGTGCAGGGAGGACACGCTATTGTTTGAATCGGACATTATTTTTGAGGACGAGGTTCTTTTTGGACTGATAAATGATAAGCGGGAAACCTTAGCGTTGGTAGATAAATACGAAAGCTGGATGGACGGAACCTGTATGCGGTTATCAGATGACGATACCATTGAGGAATTTATTTCCGGAAACGGATTTAGATTTGGAGAGACAGGTAATTATTATAAAACCGTAAATGTATATAAATTCAGCAGAAATTTTTCAAAAACGCATTATGTACCGTTTTTGGAGGCATATATAACAGCCTCGGGTAATAATGAGTACTATGAGCAGGTGTTGAAGGTTATTACCATGCTTGCCCACCCTGAAATTAAAGCAAGGCGTTTGAACGGGGAAAAATGGTATGAGATAGACGATATTCAGGATTTGGATATAGCGTCGACTATGTTTGCAGAAAATGACCAATGTGTTCGTCTGCTGCAAAAAAGATATGGGGGCTATTGGAGATACCCGCAGATGATAGATTTTTGCTATTTGGTAAATCCATTTTTTCCACCGCAAAGGTTAATTGATGAAATGAAGCTGTCCTTTGATAAGCTGCTGATGCAATATCCGTCAGGTATGGAGGTAAATGTGCTGCTTGCTGCTAAAAATTTTAATTTGCATCCGGAGGATATCGTAGTAGGAAATGGTGCGGCTGAGCTGATTAAGGCTTTTATGGGTCTTTTGCATGGCAAAACCGGAATCATAAAACCGACCTTTGAAGAATATGCAAACAGATATACAGAGCAGCTTGAGGTGTTTGTTCCTGAAAACAGGGATTTTTATTATACGGCAGATGATGTTATAAATTATTTTGATGATAAGGCGATTGATAATCTTCTTGTCATTAATCCTGACAATCCATCAGGAAATTATATTGCAAAAGAAAATATTTTAAAATTAATTTCATGGGCGGGAAATAAGAATATTAACATTGTAATAGATGAGTCCTTTATTGATTTTGCGGAGGAAGCAGACGCAACAATAATCAGACAGGAGATATTATATGAAAATCCACATTTGACAGCAATAAAAAGCATTTCAAAATCATATGGTATTCCGGGCTTGCGTTTGGGCGTGCTTGCATCTGGAAATAAAGAATTGATTGCCAGGTTGAAAAAGGAAGTGGCAATATGGAATATTAATTCATTTGCAGAGTTTTATATGCAGATTGCAGAAAAATATAAAGGTGATTATACAGATGGATTGCGGCTCCTGAGAGAGGAAAGAAAAAGCTTCGTGAAAAAGCTGGAAACAATAGATGCCATAAGGGTAATTCCTTCACAGGCAAATTACATAATGCTGGAGCTTGTGAATGGCAAAACTGCAAAGGAGCTGGTATCGGATCTGCTTGTCAAGTATAATATTTTGGCGAAGGATTTATCGCCTAAGATAGAGAAAGGAGAATATATACGGGCAGCAATCCGGAATCATGAAGATAATGAAAAGCTGGTTTTCGCATTGAAAGAGATATTAAATGGGAGGTTTGTAAATGAATCATTGGGATAAGATTTGGAAAAACAGGGAAACAAAGCTTGCAGATACAGATGATATATTTCAGATGTTTTGTAATTTGAAAAAGGCGAATGGATTTGATACGCAGGATGTAGACAATTATTATGAAGGCTTTTATGAGGAGTGGCTTGAGAGAACAAGGTTTATCAAGGAGCTTTGCAAAAAGCCGCTAACAAGCGTTTATGAGGTCGGCTGTGGAAGCGGTGTTAATCTGTATATGTTCCGGCAGCTTGAGAACATTCAAAGGCTTGGCGGCATCGATTATTCAGAAAATATAATTAAGGCTGCAAAAACTGTCGTAGATTCGTCAGATTTACTGTGTGGCGAGGCACTTTCGGTTTCTGTTGAAGAAAAATACGATTTGGTGTTGGCGGACAGCGTTTTTCAGTATTTTCAGGATGCAGAATACGGAATGCAGGTTTTGGACAGGATGTACCAAAAAGCAGATAAGATGGTTGTAATTACAGAGATACATGATGAAAGCAGAAAAGAGGAGCATTTAGAATATAGGAGAGCCTCTGTAGAAAATTATGATGAAAAATACAAAGGCTTGGATAAGACCTTTTACACGAAGGAGATGTTTCAGAATTTTGCGGAAAAGGCAAAGTGTAAATGTGTGATTAAAAAGCCTCAAAATGAGATTTACTGGAATAATCAATTTGTATTTGACTGTTATCTGTGCAAGGATAATTAAAAAACAAGGTACTGAAATTTAACCATTGCACAAACAGCTAAAATAAAAGCTTTTTTGTGCAAAATATATAAGAAAGTATAGAGAGAAGCATATGCTGACAGAAACACAATTTAAAATACTTTATACTGTAATCCAAAAGCAGGATGATAAGCTTACGCAGAGAACCCTTGCAGGGGAAGCGGGATATTCCTTGGGGAAGATTAATGAGGCGGTAAAGGAATTAACACAAGCAGGACTTTTAAACAGTGACATGCAGATTTCCCCTGCGGGATATGAGGCCATGGAGCCATATAAGGTTAAAAATGCGGTTATCATGGCGGCAGGCATGAGCAGCAGGTTTGTCCCTCTTTCATATGAAAAGCCAAAGGCATTGCTTAAGGTAAAAGGGGAGATACTCATTGAGAGGGAAATTAAGCAGCTTCAGGCGGCAGGTATTACTGATATAACGGTTGTTGTGGGCTATATGAAGGAACAGCTTTTTTATTTGGAGGATAAATATAATGTAACGCTTGTCATGAATGATGACTATTATAGATATAATAATACGTCCACATTAATTCGTGTGGCTGACAGGCTGGACAATACATATATATGCTCCTCGGACAACTACTTTACTGAAAATCCCTTTGAACCGTATGTGTATCGGGCGTATTATGCCGCTGTATACGAGGCGGCTAAAACGGATGAATATTGTCTGTCCTTCAATAATAAAGGACGGATAACAAAGGTAACCGTAGGTGGACAATCCTCCTGGTATATGCTTGGACATGTGTATTTTGATAAGGAGTTTAGCAAAAGGTTTGTCAGGATTTTAAGAAATGAATATGACGACCCCATGACGAAACAGCAGCTTTGGGAGGATCTTTATATACGCCATATTAAGGAGCTTGATTTATACATCCGAAAATATGATGCTGATAAAATCAAGGAGTTTGATTCCTTGGAGGAGCTGCGGGACTTTGATGATAAGTATTTAAAAAATGCCAATTCAAAAATATTTACCAATATCTGTACTGCGTTGGATGTAAAGGAAGAAAACATAACAAATATTGTTCCTATTAAAAAGGGTCTTACAAATTTTTCTTTCCGTTTTACCGTAAATGGAAAGGAGTATGTGTACAGACATCCGGGCGTGGGAACCTCCAATTTCATCAATCGGACAAGCGAAAAAACCTCGCTGGAAATTGCAAAAAAGCTGGGACTTGATGATACGTTTATCTGTATGGATGAAAAGGAGGGCTGGAAGATTTCACATTATATAGATAATGTCCAAACCCTTGATTATCATAACAGGGAGCAGGTAGCGGAAGCGGTACGAATGGTAAGAAGGCTCCATACATGTAACATAGCGACTGAATTTACATTTGATATATGGGAGGAAATCCGTAAGTTTGAGGAACGCCTTGAGGAACGGGGGCAGAACCAGTTTGAGGATATGCAGGAGCTGCACGATACAATGGAGCATCTACAGTGGTCCATAATTAAGGAGGATAATGAAAAATGTCTCTGTCATTGTGATACATACGACCCTAATTTTCTTATTGATGCTTCGGGGAAGATGTACCTCATTGACTGGGAATATTCCGGCATGGCTTACAGAGGCGGCGATATTGGCACGTTTATCGCCTGCTCGGATTATACGAAGGAGGAAGCCGATTGGATAATCAATCTGTATTTGGAGCATGAGGCTGACACAAAGGAAAAACGGTATTTTTATACCTACATAGCGGCAGCGGCATATTATTGGTTTTTGTGGGCGATTTACCAAAACAGTGTTGGAAATGACGTTGGCGAATATCTGTACATTTGGTACAAGTACACAAAGACGTACAGCAGGGAAGCAAAAAAATATTTTGAAAAATAATTAGGAGGAAGCTATGAGTAAGGACGAACAGGAATTGTCTCTTGAGGAGCTGATTGCATCTGAGACAGAAAAACGGCTGAATGAAATGGAACAGCCTGATTATGAATTTCCAAAGAAAATTAACAAGGCGGATGTAATCGTTATGATTGCGGGATTTTTGGTAAGTGCGGTACTGATTGCACTTTGCATGACAGGGGTGATACAGTAATGGGAAAAAATGCAGATTACATAAGACAGGAAACGGTTACAGGTGTTGTGCCGATGCTGAAAAAGGACAGACAGTATTCCTTTATGGATTTGCTCCTTTCAACAAGCGGCTTTGCCATTGCAACATGGTGCTACACACAGGGAGCATATGGGGCACAGTTTTTGACCTTTAAGCAATTGCTAATTAATATTTTCTGCTTCAATATCGTATGGATTATTATTGAGTGTATTCCGGTATTGTTTGCCGTGCGGTACGGAATTGATTTGTGGATCTGGTTACGCTCCGTGCTTGGGGCAAAGGGTGTTGCAGTGATTGCAACGGTAATCAGTCTGGCAAATTTCGGCTGGTATGCAGTTGCGGCAAATCTGTTTTCCTCATCCATGATTAACCTTGCGGGGAATTTTGGATTACACTTAAATCCTGATATTTGGAATCCGGTATTGGGAACACTCTGTGTCGTACTTGGAACACTGATTGCTTTAGGCGGACCTGATGTAATAAAATGGACAAACAGATTTTTGGTAACGGCACTGCTCATTGTCGGAGCCATCGTCGTAGGACTTTGCTTTACGGCAGTACCTTTATCAGATATTGCGGCAGTAAAGCCGGTTATTGACAATGACAATTCTTCCCTTGTCAATTTTATGCTGTCGGCAGAGGGAAATGTAGCATTTGCATTTTCATGGTCAACACAGGCACTTGTAATGCCGAGGCTTGCAAGGTCAGAGAGAAGCGGCTTTTGGGGTACGGCAATTTCCTATGGCATCGTTGCTCCTTTCTTTGTGGCAGCAGGCGGCGTCATGGCATTTGCCATGTATGTTAAGACGGGAATATACGAAAGTGACCCGACGGCAATGCTGTCTACCCTTTGTGGTTCGGGCTTTGCCTTATTAAGCCTGCTTATGGTTGCTTTTGCAAATGTAGGTACGCAGGGAACCGGCTCATATGTAAACTGTATGATTGTAAAGAGCGGCATGCCGAAGGTCAGCTATAAGCTTTTGGTTATCATTGCAATGGTGTATGTCAGCGGGCTTACAATCTGGGGCGGTGTAAATGATCATTTTGGTGCATTTATATCACTTGCCGCATACATACAGGGACCTATCATCGGTATGACGCTGGTAGATTACCTGATTGTAAAAAAGAGAAAACTGTCCCTAAAGTCGGCGTACGGCTTGGACGGGCATGATGCATATAAATTTACGGATGGATTTAATTTTGTAGGAATTGGATGCCTTGTCGTTGCGTTTGTGGTATCCATGCTGTTTGTATACAATCCGATGACGGGCGTTGTCCACAGCGATATATTTTTGTTTACGACAGGAAGCGGATTTACTGCAATTTTCGGCGGTCTGCTTTATCTGATTGCAAGCCTGACGCCGTTAAAAAAATATATGCTCCGTGACAGGGACGATTTGGAGATTGTGTAGAAGTTTCCACCAAAACAATTTATATTTTTTCTTCCCATACAGCATGTCTTGTGGTATAATATAAACAACTAACTATATTATGATGAGAGGGAATGTGTATATGCGAATTACTAGTGGAAGAAAGAAAATTCGTGTAGGTGATTTGCTTGTGGAAGCAGGAGCAATAACGGAAGAAGAGCTTCAGGAAGCACTTGCCTACCAAAAGGAAAACGGCGGCCGGATTGGTAATGTCATCATGCAGCTTGGACTGATCAGTCAGGACCTCCTTGTTACCGTTCTTACAACTCAGATGGGTATTGATTTCATAGAGCTTAAGGCATGTAAGCTTGATGAAGAGGTGCTGAAGCTTGTTCCTGAGAACCTTGTCAACAAGTATAAGGCAATACCGATCGGCTATGATGAAATGAATCCGAACGTACTCAGGGTTGCAATGGTTGACCCGATGGATTTAAATGCAGTGGATGACATCGGTATCGCAACCAACACGCAGGTAGAACCGTTGCTCGCCATGGAGGATGACCTGAATGAGGCAATTGGAAAATACTATGGTAATGCACAGGCAATGGAGGCTGCAGAGCAGTACAGAAAAGAGCGTGAGGCTGACGGCATAACCGAAACAGAAGAAGAAGCATTAAACGAAGATATCGAAAATTCTCCTATCGTTCTTCTTGTAAAACAGATTATCGAGGGCGGAGTCAGACAAAGAGCATCTGATATACATATTGAACCGTTGGAGATGAGTGTTCGTGTAAGATACAGGATAGACGGTGCCTTGAAGCAGGTTATGACATATGATTACAGTCTGTTATCTGCAATCAGTGCCCGTATCAAAATCATAGGCGGTATGGATATCGCCGAGAAAAGAAAACCACAGGATGGACGTATCACCATCATGGTTGACAGACGGGAGTATGATGTCCGTGTTTCCATGCTCCCAACCGTATATGGCGAGAAGACGGTTATGAGACTTACCTCCAAGGATGGTCTTACAAAGCCTAAGAGTGCCCTTGGATTTGGACCGGAAGAGCTCAAGGTATTTGACGGTATCCTCAGTAACCCGCATGGAATCATACTTGTTACAGGACCTACAGGTTCCGGTAAATCAACAACACTGTATACATCGCTCAGTGAGCTTAACACAGAGGATGTAAACATTATCACGGTTGAGGACCCTGTGGAGGCAAATATCGATGGTATCAATCAGGTACAGGTTAACGTCAAGGCGGAGATGACATTTGCCGCGGCACTTCGTTCCATACTTCGTCAGGACCCTGACATCATTATGATAGGAGAGATTCGTGATGGCGAGACTGCAAGTATCGCGGTTCAGGCGGCTATCACGGGACACTTGGTTGTATCCACACTCCATACAAACTCGGCTGCATCTACGGTTACCCGTATCATAGACATGGGAATTGAACCATACGTTGCAGGTGACGCACTTGTGGGGGTTATCGCACAAAGACTTGTAAGAAGGCTTTGCGGTTCGTGCAAACAGGCAAGACTTGCAGAGGATGACGAAAAGGTGATACTCGGCGTACAGGATATGGACGAGGATGTCATCGTATATGAGCCAGCAGGCTGTACACTTTGTGGAGATACAGGGTATTCGGGACGTATCGGTGTATACGAGATGATGCCGGTATCAAAATCGCTTCAGGCGGTTATTGCAAAGGGGTCAACGGCGGATGTCATCGAAAAACAGGCATTGGAAGAAGGTATGCTTACCCTTAAGATGGGTGCGGCAAAACATGTTTTGAACGGCATTACATCACTTTCAGAGATGAAAAAGATAACATACGAGACAGGTGACGAATATTAATATAACAGGCAGTGAAACCAGAGATATAATATTCACAACAAATAAAAGCAAAATACACGAAAAGGAGATGGGTATATAATGTTAGATATGAAGGAGTTACTTGCGTTTGCGGTGGAGCAAAATGCATCCGATGTACATATAGCTTGCGGCATACCACCGAAGCTTCGTATACATGGAAAGCTCACTGAGGTTGAGGTTCCGCCGCTTGCACCGGCGGATGTTGCGGAGGCAATCGGCTCAACCATGCATGAGAGACACAAAGCAATTCTTAAGGAAAGGGGCGAGGTCGATTTCTCATATGCATCAGCAGAGACAGGACGTTTCCGTGTAAATGTCTTCATGGACAGGGGTAACATGGCTGCTGCATACAGAAAGGTAGATACGCAGATTCCGAGACCGGATATGCTGGGTATACCGGATTCGGTTGTACAGCTCTACAAAAAGAAAAGAGGACTTGTACTTGTTACAGGACCTACAGGCTCTGGTAAATCAACAACGCTTGCTTCCATTATCAACAAAGCAAACGAAAATCTTACAGACCACATTATAACACTTGAGGACCCGATCGAGTATGTGCACAAGCACAAAAAGTCGGTTGTAAACCAAAGAGAAATCGGTATGGATACACTATCCTACGCAAATGCACTTAGAGCTGCACTTCGTGAGGACCCTGATATCATACTGGTAGGAGAGATGAGAGATCTGGAGACAATCTCTACAGCCATAACCGCTGCTGAGACCGGTCACTTGGTTTTCTCCACACTCCATACAATTGGTGCGGCATCAACCATCGACCGTATTGTTGACGTATTCCCGCCGCATCAGCAGCAACAGACACGTATACAGCTCTCCATGGTTTTGGAGGGAGTTATCTCACAGTCACTGATACCGACTGCCGACGGAAACGGACGAGTTGCAGCCTTTGAGGTTATGCTTGCAAGCTCTGCGATCCGAAGCCTGATTCGTGAGGCGAAGACGCACCAGATTCAGTCCTCCATACAGACAAGCAGGGCACAGGGAATGGTTACCATGGATGACTTCATTATGGAGCTTTACAGAAATGGCACAATTACAAGAGACAATGCACTCATTTACGCACAGGATCAGTCAGCAATGAAGAAACAAATGTAAGGTAAATTACAATATAAGGTAGAATTGAACAAACAAATTGTAGGAAAATTAACACAATAGATAGGGTTTGCGTCATTCGAGTCCTTTGCATATTGGTAATATTGCCTAAAATATATTTAAAATATTTATTTTTATTGCATAATATTAAGAAATGTTGTATTATTAATTTAGATACATATTGTTTACATTTTGTTCATTTTTAAAAAATAAGGATTTTATAAAAGGACAAAATGTCTTTGATACTGTAGTTCGGTTTTAGCAGGCTTCGTGAAGAAGTGTGCGGTAGGGAACGATGTTTCTTATCAAAAAAATTTGGGTCGGAGGAATTGAGATGGCACAATATAATTACAAGGTTATGGACAAAAGCGGCAAACCCAAGAAGGGTACCGTGGAGGCCGTAAGTGAGGACAAGGCAAGAGAAAAGCTGAAGTCTGAGGGCTTTATCGTTCAGGAAATTAAAGAACAAGGCAGCGGCGGTAAGAAGGGCGGCGGCAAGAAGGTCAAGGATCAGGATCTTGCAGTCTTCTGTAAACAGTTTGGTGCCGTGTTGAACGCAGGTGTTACAATCATACAGGCACTTGAAATGATGGGCGAGCAGCTTGACAACAAGACGCTCCAAAGAGCAATCAGGGAAGCACAGGGATATGTACAAAAGGGTGGTACCTTGGCAGATGCGTTCAGGCTAAACCCTAAGGTGTTCCCACCGATATTTATCAACATGGTTGCGGCAGGTGAGATTTCAGGTAGTTTGGAGACATCCTTTGACAGACTGACTACCCACTTTGAAAATGCAAACAAGTTAAAGTCGAAGGTCAAGGGTGCCATGACATATCCTATCGTTATACTGGTTGTCGTTATAGCGGTAGTCGTTGTACTTCTTGTAGGAGTTGTTCCTACATTTGCAGACATGTTTGAGGATTTGGGTTCAGAGCTTCCAAAGCCAACGCAGATGCTGGTTGATTTCAGTAGCTTCCTGCAGCACCACGGCATTGTACTTGCCCTTGTCATAGCGGCAATTGTATTTGCACTTGTACAGTATGGCAAGACAAACACGGGAGCACAGCTTTACTCATCCATAGCAATTAAGGCTCCATTGTTTGGAAACCTTACCATCAAGTCGGCGGCAGCGACATTTGCAAGAACTTTAAGTACATTGATGGGTTCAGGTGTTCCGCTGATGGATGCCATCGAGCAGGTTGCAAGGATGCAGAATAACAAGATTATAAGAGAAGGCTTGCTGGATGCCAAGGTACAGGTTGCCAAGGGTGTGCCGCTTTCAAAGCCGATAAGGGATATGGAGATTTTTCCACCGATGTTGTCACAGATGACAAAGATTGGAGAGGAAACAGGTAACATTGAGGATATGATGGATAAGGTTGCAGATTACTATGAAATGGAAGTAAACAATGCAACTGATGCACTGACAGCCATGATGGAGCCTATGATTATCGTTGTCATGGGTGTTACCGTCGGCGGTATCGTACTTGCAATTTACTCACCAATGCTTAGTATGTACGACGCTATCGACAGCTACTAAAAACGGATTTCTCCCACTGGGCGAGGACGGTGGGTTGATATCATATATATGACATTATGTCAAAAATAAAAAGAAAAGGAGAGATTTATTTATGAAGAAAACAAACAACAAAGGTTTCTCACTCGTAGAGCTTATCATTGTTATAGCTATTATGGCTATCCTTGCAGGAGCAATTGCACCAGCACTTATCAGATACATTGATAAGTCAAGAAAGTCAAATGATCTTTCAGCTGCTAAGACAATCAAGACTGCAGTTGAGACAGCTATGTCAAATGAGGATACTTATGCATCCTTGACAAGCACGACTAACAAGCCTGTTCTTAAGCTTACTCCTGGTTCTACTTCTGCAGCAGGTGTTGCAGTTACTAATGTTACATGGGTTTCTAACGCAACAACAACACAGGCAGAGGCTGTAGACGAGATCTTCAAGAACCTCAGTGAGAGCGTTCCAAAGATTAAGTATAAGAAAGCTGCTGACTCAACAATAGGTGCACCAACTACATGGTATGTTGCATGTACAGGAACTGGTCAGGTTAAGGTTATACTTGGTACTAACACTGAGCCTACAATTAACGCTTCTACTGGAGCAGTAACAGGCGGTTATGAGCTTGTTCCTGAAATCAACAAGAATTATCAGTAAGCTGATTATAGTATAGTTAAGTTCCACCTGATTCGCCAGGTGGAATTTAGCTGTATTTAAAATCTTAAGAAGGGACCCTGGAAACATGATGGAAACACTGATTTTTTCTGTTATATTTTTTATATATGGCATTGTAATCGGAAGTTTCCTGAATGTTGTGATACTACGTACTCCGTTGAAGGAGAGTCTGGCGAGAGAGAGGTCTCATTGTATGGAGTGCGGACATACCCTTGCGTGGTATGATCTGTTTCCATTATTCAGTTATTTGTTTTTAGGTGGAAAGTGCAGGTATTGTAAAGTGCATATATCGTGTCAGTATCCAATAGTAGAAGGACTAAATGGATTGCTGTACACCGTCTTGTACCTCGCATGCGGACTTTCAATCGATACGATACTTTACTGCCTGTGTACTTCTGCCTTGATTGCGCTTAGCTTTATAGACTGGCGTACAAAGGAAATCCCACCGGGATTTAACATTTTTATTTTTCTTTTAGGTCTGATTAGACTTGTTACCGATATTGGTAACTGGAGTCAGTATGTAATCGGTTTATTTGCGGTCAGCGGTTTTTTATTATTGCTGCTTCTTGTTTCGCGGGGAAGGGCGATGGGTGGTGGTGACATAAAGCTTATGGCGGCAACCGGCTTACTATTGGGCTGGCAGCTTAATATTATAGCATTTTTGTCCGGATGTGTGCTTGGTTCGGTGATACATCTGACATTGATGGCTGTTAAGAAAGCTGACCGGGTGTTGGCTTTTGGTCCATATTTATCTATGGGCGTATATATAGCAATGATATGGGGTGAGCAGCTTGTAAGCTGGTACCTGAGTATGTGGACATTTTTATAATCCACCAATTATTTTAAAATCACTGATTAGCGAGGGAGGCTATAAGGAATGGCAAAAATCAATAAAGTGTTATCCATTGATATCACAAATGAAAGTATTACAATTATTGAGTTGACTGCTTCTCAGAAAAAGCAGACGAACATTCACAATGTAATCATATTTGAAACTCCTGAGGATGCCTATGAGGATGGTATCATCAAGGAGCCTGACAGAATAGCGGCGGCTATTCGGGACCAGCTGTCCAGTAGGGGAATTTCAAACAAGAATGCAATATTCGTTCTTTCTTCTACAAAGATAGTAAACAGAGAGGTTATTATACCTTTCGTAAAGGAGAACAAAATCAGAGGAATCATAAATGCAAACTCCCAGGAGTATTTCCCTGTCAATATAGAGGATTATGTGGTTTCTCACTCTGTTCTTGAAACGGTAACAGACGAGGAGAATAACAAGCAGTTAAGAGTTCTTGCGGTAGCAGCTCCTGCACAGATTGTGAAGTCTTATTATGACTTGGCTTCCATGGCAGGACTGAATGTTGTGGCACTGGACTACATTGGAAACTCCATGCTCCAGCTCATCAAGACACAGACTGCTGCAAATACCACAACAATGGTAATCCAGTTAGGAAGCGAGGCAACCGTACTGAATATCGTTCAGGGCGACAACCTTCTGCTTCAAAGAACCGTACCATATGGTACAAACTCTGTTGTAAATGTTGTTATGGATGATAAGGGCGTCGATGCGACGACTGCCATGACATTACTGCAAAACGACAGAATGATAACCGTAGACTTTGATGACAATGAAGCTACGGGAGCTTTCCGGTATCTGATTAACAACATCGGACGTGTCATGGACTACTATGCATCAAAGAATCCGGATAAGCCGATTGATGATGTGTTCCTTACAGGTGATGGAGCACTGATAAAAGGAATTGATGGATTGTTCAAAATACAGTTAAACGTAAATGTACGTATTATGGACAGTCTTTACAATATCAAGTTTGACCCAAGCATTGACCTTAAGGTATATAACCCTGTATATCTGGTGGCTCCAATTGGTGCTGCTTTTGCCCCAATGGGCTTTGAGACAATTGAGGCTGCGGCAAAGGGATCCAGTGGAGAAATCAGTTTGGTGCCATTTGTTGCACTGGTTGTTATTGCAGCAATCGGAGCAGCAGGTCTTGCGTTCTACTCCATCAAGGCAAAGTCTGATAAGGAAGCAGAGCGGGATAACTTAAATACCAAGATTGCAGGCGTTGCTGATATTGAGCAGATTATTACAGAGCACGATCAGGCACAGGCAGAGTTGGCAGATATCACAGCTATGTATATGGCAACATATCAGTTGAACGAAAACATGAGAGAGTTTATTACACAGCTCGAGAACAAGATACCGACTACAGTTACTGTGTCAGGCTTTAGCTCAGCAAATGAAGGTGTATCTATGCCATGTGTATCAACGGATTATGACTCCATTGCAGATTTTATTGTGCAGCTTAAGACGATGGACTGCATCGAAGATGCTTATGTTGCAAGTATTGCAAAAAGAACAGATGAGGGTACGCAGACCATAACATATGAGTTTACCGTAACCTGTGTTTATACAAATCCGTATGCCCAGCTCTTGCAGATGATGGAAGAAGAAGCTGCAGCAGCAGAGGCGGGTGCAACAGAAGAAACGACAGAATCGGCAGAGTAAAAAGGAGGGATATATATATGTCAAAGGGAAATACAATCATACTGTTAGTTTTACTAGCCGTAGTTATGGTAGGCGGGGTATACTTATATGTATATAAGCCAAACATGGAGGAAGTGGATACACTTCAGGCAGAAGTAGATACACTTCAGGCAAGATATGACGAGCTGTATGCAAAGTCACAGGATAAGCAAAGATACATAGACGAGACAAAAGAATTTCGTGAAGCATTTCAGACGCAGCTGACAGTTTTTCCTGCAACACTTGATCAGGAAATCTCTGTTATGTTCGTAAAGGGAATCAATAAGGATGAGGGTGACAGACAGTTTGATGTTGCCTCAGTAGGTCTTGGAAGACCGGAGCAGTTCTATTCTCTTGGTACGGTAGCATCAGCAGAGGAAACAGAGGGAACAGAAGATGTAGCATCAGCAGCAGCCTATACTGCATATAAGGCAGCATTTCCAATTACTTATACAGGCTCCTATGAAGGCATCAAGGAGTATGTTGATTATGTAATGAATTACAAATACAGAATGAACATAGATAGTCTGAACATCACATATGATGCAGAGGCAGATGTATATAATGGTTCCGTATCCATGAACGCTTACTGTGTGACAGGCGGCGACAGAAAGGCGGATACGATTTCTGTAGATGTAAAGAATGGTGTGGCAAATATCTTCCTTGGCGGAGAGGGTGCAGCATCACCAACAACATATGCATATGATGAGGACAATGGAGCATCCCTTGCTTCAAACAACGATATCAAGATTGTTCTTAACAATGCAAACAATGACAACACAGATGGTATTATCGTATCATCAGGCGGTTCAGATACTTATGTGACAAGTGCAGAAAACAGTGTTGAGACACTTACGATTACCATAGCAGAGGAAGATGGAAAGAATTTCGTAACCTATGCAATCGGAGACAAGTCATATAAGAAGGAAATCACATCAACAGATCTTAAGATTTATGTAGAGTCATCTGCAAGAGTTGATTCTTCTGATACAAATGGAGTAAAGGTAACAGTCGATAACAAGACGAGTGTTCCTGTATTCTTTAAGGTAAGCGGTGATGACAGTACATCACCAAGATTTAGCGTAGGAAGCAAGAGTGGTACCGTAAAGGTATATTAAGAGAGGATGGGATTTATGGCAAAAAACAAAAACAAAGGCTTTACTTTGCTTGAAGTTATGATAGCCATTGCCATATTGACAGTGCTTCTTGTACCGATTATGAGACAGTTTACGCAGACACTTGATACAAGCAGACGGGCTAAGGAACTGCAGTACGCCAATGAGGCGGCAGCATATCTGCTGGAGTATTCCCAGAGGAATGACTTAGCCAAGCTTGCATCAGGGTCTGATGCAACGAGCGAGGCGAATGAGCTGAAGCTTACAGCCCCTGCAAATGTGCAGACGCAAATTTGTAACTTATATGACAGTGCAAGTGGTCATGCTATTGGAGCATCCGGGTCTTATGTCCGTTATAAGGTCTATGAGTACAAAATAAACGATGTCAAGCTGGGTGCCAGAAATACTGTATATCACAGAAACGTTGTGTTAGATGACCTTGCCGTGCAGCTGGGAGCAAAATCAGCTGCAAGTGGAAATGGATACAAGATAGCCTATGATATGACACAGGCGGATTTGAGCAGATTTCCGTCAGGCTTTGAGCTGACAAACGAGGGCAGTATTGTAAAATATAACAGTTCAGGATATATTGAAGCAATAGCGTGCAGGGAAGCAGATCTTGTAAGTAATCCAAATGATACAAACCTTGGTAACATGCAGGATTTGGATGCGACAAAGGTGGCTATTATAAATGGAACGGCATCAAACTTTGATGCACAGGCAGAATCATTGTTCTTCTCCAAGACCATGGAGAAGCTGAAGCAGACGGACCCTAAATCATACGAGCAGGCGATGCTTCATACATCAAACGATAGTGTGCTGAACACAATCGATTATGTGGATTCCACGAACAAGATAACAAAGATTTATATTGACTTTGATACTTGTGGCACAGCTGATACGTCGGATGATTATTATATCGTTAAGGCGGATGTTTATTACTTGAATGATTACAGCTTTAAGATTACAGGCAACCAGCAGATAAATGCATCAGATGTCATCGACTACAATGTATTTTCACAAAAGTTTTACACGGACAAATGTCCTGACATTTATTTTGAGTATCAGCCATATACAGCGGATTATGCATATGGTGCCGCAAACAAGGTTACCTATGCCGCAAACGATTATATCATGATTGACAACTTTGTCACGGATGCAAAGATTTATCTTTACAAGCCGACAAATGACCAGAATAATGTGGCTTATGGAACGACAACGAACGGAAATGCATACTATACAACCAATACAAGCGGTCAAAAGGTTAAGATTAATATATTCAAGTCGACCAATCAGGTAGAATGTGCCCGTATATACACAAACCTTGATGTCAGCATAGGAGGCAGCAATGCTCAGTTTGCGACAATAGCAACTAATGTCATACCTACGGTTATTACGGATTCACATGCCCATGCAGGTATAAGAACAAATTACGATCCTGATTATATCAAACCGCTTGCGGATGACAAAAGAACAGACAATAGGCTGATGACTGTTACGGTAAAGCTTACACCTGAGTCAGATAGTGTCAGCAGGATTACATTAACTGGAGCAAAGGGGGAAAATTAGTTGAAAAAGATTAAGAAACTCATCAAAAAACTAAATAATCGCGGCTCTAGTCTTGTGATGGTAGTGGTGGCACTTGGCTTTATTGGAATTATTGTAGGTGCACTGCTTATGTTCGCAGGGTACGCATACAAGCAAAAGCTTCAGGATTTAAATGCCAGAGACAACTTTTACTATGTTGAGCAGGCGATGCAGGAAATTTATGCCGGTGTTGGCTCCAAGACCGTGGAGGATATGCAGGATGCATATATTTATACGGTTGAGAACATGGTCAGGTATGACCTTAACTCCAACAGCTATGTAACGATTGGCGATGAGGCTGCAAATGACATGTTCAAGCAGCAGTTTATGCACAATTTGGACCAAAACACATTTTTTGACAGTGCAAATGTAGCTACTGAGCTTAGTAAGTACATTACAAACAGCTCGGTTCAGCTTGATATGTCAAAGGTGTTTGTGGATGATACGGACAGAGACGTAAACGGAAACTTAAAGTCGCTTACAATCAAAAATATCACCCTGACAAGAACGCAGGAGTACAACCGTTCACAGGCAAATGGATACTTTACACAGAGTATTTCAACGGATATTGTAATTGGAGAGCCGGATTTTACCGTGCGGTTTAATTCTACAGGCTCAGATTACCCAAAGCTGTTTGATTTCTCACTCGTTGCAGATATGGGACTTGAGATAAACCAGCCGGCAGGTAATCCGCTTACAATCACAGGTAATGTATATGCAGCGGCAGATTATTACAACAAAAAGTACAATGAGTCAACGTATGTGGATACTGTGACGGATGCACACAAGGCTTTCACTCAGACAATCAATGGAACAGCGATTACGTATACCCATGGAAGTGTTACCTCTAAGAAATATGATGCAGGAGCTGCAGGTAATACATATTACAATGTGTATTCTTCCATAAATGACCCTGAGATTGCAGGAGAGAGAGACTACTATAATGGTGTCAACCAGAGAAGTATGTATTCAGGACTTTACATTAACGGCTCCAGTGTGTCAATTCTTGCAGATACCGTGATTGTACCGGGTACAATTGCAGTTATGAATTCAGGAGACCTGACCCTTTATGGAAAGACAGGTAAGTCTACCAGTGAGTCGGAGGTATGGACTGACAACATTGTGCTTGGCGGTTACAGCACAAGAACAATCACTCAAAATGGAAGTGATAACCAGAGTATCAAATACAATGGTTCAACTGCACTGTTAAGGGCAGATGTATATGTAAAGGACGATACGGAAATTAATGCGACGGGTGCATATTTCCAGTTGAAGGGAAGCTACTTTGGATATGGAGACAGTACAGCAAAGGATACCAGAGAGTTTATACCTACTGTTGACCCTGATAATTTCCAGATAGAAGAAGCAGATGGCACAAGATATAACAGAGGTCATTACAACAGTAGTGCCATTATCATAAACGGTGAAAAGTCAACTTTGGATCTCAAGGAAGCAGAAGCTATTTATCTCGCAGGACGTTCCTATATCGAGCTTTCCAAGCAGATAAATGAGACAGATCTTACCGTGAATGTTGGAGACGGAACGACAGGCTCCACAAGTCAGGATGTTGTAAAGCAGACATATCAGTTTATGCCGACAACATCAGATATTAAGTCGTTAAATGATACGACAGATACAACTTATTTGAGAGATTACAGGACAGGTGAGAGTATTTCCCTTAAGAGTAACCAGAAGGCATATGTACCGGTTATGTATACGGGAATGCCGACGGCTGTTACGAACAGCACAGGAACACAGGTTATCTATTATGAGGCAAAGCTTCACACGGCATTGAAGGGAAGCGTTCTTTTTGAGAAGTATTTCCCGACTTCTGTATTTGAGAAGAGAATTGACGGTGTAAGTGATGTTTATATACCTTGTATTATGCAGGAGGTATCAGGAAAGAAGTATTATTACTACGATTTCACATCCTGCTACAATCGTATAGCAGCTGTTGATTCGGCTTTCAAGAGCCAGTATACTACAGACCGTATGTATGCAGCTGCTTTCATAGCAGATTATGTGAAGGAGCTTAAGGATCCGAATAGCAACATTGCACAGTATCTTGTGGATATAACAAACTATGAAGATTTTGAGGCGGGCGAAATATTGCTGCCAACCATGAACGATGCGATGGATGCAAGCTCTGCAACAGTTTATTCAAGTGGTGCAATTACTTCTAAGAGCGGAAGTACATTTGATATGATTACACCAGGCACCATGGCGGATGCTCAGGCATTGCTAGCTGCCCCACAGGTTGCGGATTACACGGGTGCAAGTTCAAATATTACTACGGACTTTGATGGAAGTTATACAAATGCACTCAGCCTTTCCGATAACTTGGATCTTGAGTATAACTTTGTAAAGTGGAACCTTGGACATTTGGATAAGAATTTGGATGCAGACGAAAGAACCTATATTGAAGCACTTTTGGCTGACTCTGATTTTGGAGAGGCATCCATCACTCCTATCAACAAGTATATCAATATCAGAACGATAGGAACTGATCCAACTTATAAGGATTTGAGACCTGCAAAGGGTACTGAGACCGGAAATGAAGCAACTGTACTGAAGCTTGCTTCAGGTTACAGTGTATATATCAATGATGGAGTAAGCACAGGTGCCAGTGACCCTGCTTATGTAACAATAGAAGCAGGAACAAGCGGTGTGGTAAAGGGTATTGTAATTGCAAAGGGCGATGTATACTTTGCTGATAATGTCCGTTCCTTTGAGGGACTGATTGTTTCAGGCGGAAAGGTATATATCAATAACCAGCTTCAGTCATTTACTGCCAGCCCTGAGATATGTAGGGCAATTATAAGAGAGTGTCAGCTTTCCAGTGAGGATAAGTGTAAGTATGTGCTTAGTCTCTTTAAGGCATATGAGGGTTCCTCCGTTGTGGCACTTGACCCAGCAGATACTTCTGCAAAGACAATTGATACAATTGATTATTCAGATGTTGTAAGCTTTGACAACTGGATGAAGAACGTAGAATAGAGGTGTTGCCTATGAAGAAGATGAAAAAGTTAAATGATAAGGGCTACACCTTGGTAGAAATGATAATCGTAATTGCCATTATTGTAATCCTGTCATCAGCGGCATTTATCACATTGTCGGTGTTACACACGGCAAAGGTACGGGATGCAGCAACTACATTTTATGCTGAGGTAAATGCCATGTATGCGAAGGCGAAAGGTCAACAGGCATATCATGATGCAAATGGAAATGGCAAGATGGATACAGCGGAGATTGACAGAGGAGCATGTTATTTCCTTGCACTCTATAAGGATGGAGATAAGCTGTTTGTTAAACGGGGTGTATGGGCAAGTGATGGTTCCAAGACCTATGACGATTATCTTGACAACGCAAACAGTGGCAAGGGTATCAATTTAAGCCCTTACACAACAATTGATTATACATCGGCGGATGGGGGCACGGTTGTCAATAATATCAGCATGGATGACACAAACCCGTTTATGGTATCCTTTAACAGGAGCGGACGATGTATCAGGGGAGCCGGCACATACAAATTCAAGAAAAAAAATGGTGGCACTCTGGTTACGGTTACAATTAACGTAAACGGTAGTTATCAAATAAAGTAGAATAGGAGTGATGAATATTGGATACAAAACAAAAAAACAATAGTGGCTTCACTCTTATAGAGTTGATAATAGCCATAGCAGTCCTTGCTTTTCTAATGACTGCCGTAAGCTCCATGATGGGTTCTAGTGTGTTTGCCAATAAGAAGGCACAGAATGACCTTACGGTACAGACATCTGCACAGGATGTGTACAACAAGCTTACGGACACGGTCATGCAGGCAAAGAAGGTTTATGTGTTTGGCTATACCTTTAGCGGAACACCGAACTTCTCCAAGAGTGGGGATGCAGCAACGGGAACACCAGGCTTAAATGTTTATGCGGTGTTTGATAAGCGGAAATATTTACAGAAGGATGCCACAGGAGCCTACGATGAGGCAAGAACGATAGATAAAAACAAGGAAGCTATTGTGAATGACCTTGCAAATTATGGTTACACGGTAAGTAGTGCTAACATTAAGTTCTTCAGCGAGCTTGCCCCAACGGATGAGCTCTATGTACAAAAGCTTATCGTCGTTTCGGCAGTACCGATTGATTTATCAGCGGTACCTTCGTATTCCGGCGGAGCAAGTGGCGGCTATACTATAACGAATGCATTTACGCATGTTCCGGATGTTATAAAGACGAATGTTTCGGTAACCGGCGATACGGTTTATTCAGAGTATGATTCACTGGTGACGGTGTTTACCTTTGACGAGGATAATCTTTATCTTGAACAGAAATATGCATATATGACAAGCTTGAATGATTATGTTACTGACTGGTCAGATGCAAATGCGGTTAAAAGACGCCTGTACTCTGATTCAATTGGATATAACACCACGGATGGAGACACAATATCAGGCTGTGTAGCAAAGATTGATTATAACAATGGTGCGATAGGGTTTGACCTTTTCTTTAACAAAAAGAACATGACCTACACGTCACTTGGAATGGTAAATGTAAGAAATTCTTACATACTGAAAGCAAAGAATTAGGAAGGAGGTAAAAGCATAATGAAAAATAAAACAAAGATAATGATATCAGCTTTATCTGTGATGCTTGTGATGGTTTTGGCTGTAACTATCGTGTCCTTCTCCCGTGCAAGTAGGCAGGATGAGCCTGAGATACAGGATGTAACTCTCATGGCGGATGCTGCCGATAATGCGAATATGACTATAGTGGACAGAATTATTGAAAATTCTAATCTGAAAGCAGACGAGGATGGGGATGGAGAAAATGAAAATGATCCATATTACCATATCGTAGAGATTGGTTCTTCTGCTTCACATAGTATGGCTCCGACCGGCACCAAGTCATATCTTGATTTCCTTTCTCAAATGGATGACGAGGGTGTGAGTGCGTTCAAGAGTTATGTCATTGACGGCAACAAGACCATTGAACAGCTTATGAAGGAAGGAAGGATAGATTATAAGTACTATCAGGTAACAAGTATTACAGCTGCGGATATTGAGACAATTGCAGATGCGGATTTGATTTATGTAAGCAATGATCCAAAAAACATGTATACGGCTGGTACCAATGACTTAAGTGAGGATTTATACAGTGCACTGCTTCATACATATGTAAACAATAAGCAGCGTCCGCTGATTATTGACAATCCGATTGAGACTCAGAATATATCAGGCGAACAGGATACAACAGTACCTTTTGGAGATTTGGTAAAAAATGTATTTAATGCAAAGGGAAGCAGATATTATACGTTTGCATGGGATACCTCAAAGAATGCAGCAGATGCGGCAGGAGCTGAGAATTTCCTTTCCCATAAGAATGGATCTCTTTATCTGGGTATTAACGGAGACAATAAAGCTGGTCACTGGATACCTGTAACAATTGGTGATGCTGCGGCAGATGCTACTACGGAGGAGGCGACTACCGAGGATGCATCTTCTTCAGATGCTTCAACAGACGCAACAACAGAAGAAGCAGGTGGAAATACCGAGGCAGTATATAACATGGCAACTGTGTTGATTATCTCGACACGGGAGACAGCTACGCATACGGATAATCCACTGGCAAATGCTTTGTTTACGGGTTTTGGTAATTCACAAACTGTAATGGGTGCTGCCGGCACATCATACGCAGGTGTGTCATATGCGAATGTATACCGGCTTTATGCAGACGATGCAGCAAAGACACCTACTTTGTTCTACAACAAGGCATATAATACAAGATATCCAAGCAGACCGGATTTTGTTCAGGTGACGGAGACTACATTAGCAACGCTTGATGCCAATGTAGCTGATATTGACCTTGACCAGTACGACATGATTATTATGGAGTCTGGCATGAGAAGCACCAGAATTTCGGCTGACTTGTACAGAAAGTTTAGTGCAGCTATGCTTGCAAACGTTACGATGGTATATAATTCAGACAATGCAAGCTCAGGCAGTACAAACACAGGAAATGAAGACTTTGATGCGACAGCATCAAAATACAATATGCTGTATTCTACAGTAGCATCTACATCAGGCGTATCCAAGAAGCCGAATGTAATGGTAACAAATGCAGAGGACTTTGGCGTAATCGCACAGAGCAACAGTGCAGCAACCTGTAAGAAGATTGCAGACCTTCTCAATGCATCAGCATTCAGGGAGTATGGCGGAGCAAATTCTTCTTCTACCAAGTTTACGGTTTTGGAGCTACAGCCATGTTACCCGATTGACGAGGAGGTTGCATTAAAGAGTACGGTAACGCATCCGAATGCAAAGACCCTAAGGGAACTTGGCATTAAGGGAAATTATTATACTGTACCTGCTGAGGTGTTAAATGCACCGAAGGAGCAGGTTTCTACGTTAAATGCTGACGGAACAATCGAGACACCAGAGTATTATGCATGGGAGCTTTCCGAGGCGAAGATAGCAGATGCTCTTGATATGGATATCAACAATGTTCAGGTTGTGCATATGTCATCCGAGGAAATGGCAGCAAGCACAGCGGATATTTTGGGAACCTACGATTTGGTATACATTGGTGGAAATCAAAGTGCATTGAAGGATGCTACCCAGTGGCAGGCACTCGGCGGTATCAGTGGTAACGGAATTAATCACGGTCTTTTGGTTACTGCTATGGCAAATGGCAATATCAGGTATCTTCCGATTTATACCATGTACACCCATAATGGTGATTTGACCGCTGTGGATGTCTCAAGTACTGGCTATTCGGGTTCCAAAGTCAGAGGTGGTAAAGCATATGCAAATGTAAATGGAAAAGACTCATTTACAACCTTGAATGGTAACGATGTGACGGCGAAGCAGGCACAAAAGCTGATTCAATATGTAAAGGCAGGAATGCCTGTTATCATAAGTGATGACGCTGCCGCAGGATATCAGGCACTGGTAGATGTGCAGGCAAAAGATAACAATCCATACCTGCAAAATTCTATCGATCCGGATTGTAACATGGCAAAGGTATTAAAGGCATGTTATGACCTGAAGAATGAGGTAAGCGTGCTTTGGGATTTTGACAAGGATGCAGTTTGTCATACAGACAATGCAGGCGGAGCACTTGGAACGACAAATGTAGGCTATGTTGAAGTGTTTGCATCGGAGAGCGGACAGGAAAACATAGATGATGGTGTATCAGTTACAGGTCAAAAAGAGAAAATTGCAGATGTTTACAATGCTTCCTATAAGCGTCCGATACTTGAGGTTACCAAAACGCCTAAGAGATACGACGATACAAAGGAAGACTCTACCGTGGATATTATTGATGATAAGTCCGTACTCGAGTTTGAGTATACGATAAAGGGAAGCTCAAAGTGTGAGGTTAAGCTTCGGATTGATGACGATGGAAACGGAAGATATGATGATGTAGATGATCCATCCCATGATGGCTCAGATACAAGCTTACGGGTAGAAATGGCAGACACCTTCTACGGACCAATCTCATGGAAGCTGGAAGCAAAGGATACTGTAACAGGAATCACATCAGGTATAACGGGAATTTCCTATGTGGCACCAAAGAGAGTAGAAGATAAGCAGGATGTAAAGGTGCTCCAGATTATGCCGGGAGGTGATTTGAATAAATCGGAAACTGCAGAGGGTGCAAACTCCTTGTATTTCTGTGTTGTTTGTCAGCAGGCATGTGAAAGACTGGAAACAAACCCATTGGCGAACAATGCAAGCTGGTTTAATATACATTATTCTGGAAACTACTTTGCACAAACTTCACTGCAGACTTTTACAATTGGCAGAACTTTGAATCATGCCCCATGGTATGAATCAACGGCAATATCCGTAAACAATGTAGGAACCCATGAGCATGTATTTGGTATTCCATATTATGATGCAAACTTGCAATATGCGGATAAGGATAATGTTTCTAAGTACGGTGCGGATGATTGGCATATTAATCTTGCAGATGATCTTTCAGACCGATTTAATTTTGATATTGATATTCTCACAAGGGATGAAGTGGAAGAAATATCAGACAGTGTAAGAGCAGCATATGACTTTTCCAAAATGACGGATGCAGAAAAGCGTGCTGCCATAAAGAAGTTTGAGGATAATGTTGACTTAGAAGCTGAGGAATTTGCGGATTATGTTAAGTATAAAGCTGATGACATTGATGAGAAGCTAACGTATATTACCCAGTATAACAGTGAGACATACGCTTCCGAGTATTGGAATCTTTATACATACATGAGGGATGAAAAGGCAGTTGCAGATTCCTTTGAGGATGTGGATGACCCAAATGCAGACCCTGCTAATCCAGATGTGGGTAATGCCGGTAATGGTGGTACGGGCGAGCAGAACAAAACCTTTACGGACCCGATTACAGGTGCAAACATTGAAATCACACAGACAACCTTGGATGCTAAGACTGACTTGAATGAAATGCTTGATAAGCTTGTTACAAGTCTTGAAGCACAAGGAAAGACTGCTCTTGTGGAAGAAGTACAGTACATCATAAGAACAGAACGGTATTATGATTTGTTTAATGCATCAGAAGGAAAGAAATTTGTATTCCGAGACGCAAATATTCTATCATATTTGTCATTTGATGATGTAGTCAAGCTGTTTGCTGCGTATAATGATTACGTTAAGGCAAAGGATACGGAGCTTGAGTACAAGGAGCAATATAAGAAGTATGACAGGGAGGCACATGCTGATAACTGGATTAAGGGTTGTTACTCCACGGTTATTTTGGGACCTTCGGATGATTTTGCAGCTGATGATTTCACAGCAGGAAGTAATGGTCTGAAAGACTTAACCAACTATGTAAAGGATGATGGCAATGTTCTTTTGTTCCATGATACCTTTACGAGATTCAGTGATGCAGGCTCCTACAACCTTACAGAGGCAATCAGACCATATGTTGGTCAGGACAAAAACCATATGGAGATTGCGGATGCAAGCTACCAGTACGTTAAGTATAAGACGGCTGCAAACTATGACGAAGAAAAGTATTTCCTGACAAACCTTTCCTACAAGACAGGGGATGACAAATATCCGACATGGTATGATGACTTGAAGCCGTACCAGTATGGAAACTCAGGTGCAGGAAGCAGCAGATTATATTCAGCGGTTGCATATTCTGATGCATTGCATGCATCAAATGATTCGTCGAATCCTTCGGCAGTTGCATATAAGTATGCGTACTTAGATTGGTCTTATGCGGCATACTGGTATAATGCAGCAAGCTTTGATCCGAGAGATAATGAGCAATATGGTACAAACAGAGGCTCTAAGAATAATGACGGACTGATTACATTATATCCGTTTACCTTAAGTGATGACATCTATATTGCAGGTACACATCCGCAGTCCTATGCACTTGACCTTGAGGATGACAAGTGTACGGTATGGTATTCACTTGCAGGTGGTTACAACGGTCAACAAGGCTCATCTATGTTTGCGGCGTCTCCAAGGGATGGTCAGGATAACTACTTTATATACTCTTACAAGAATGTATATTACTGTGGTGCAGGACATTCCAAGGTTACCGGTGTAGGTAAGATGAACAATGATGAGAGAAAGCTCTACATCAATATTATCTGTAACTCCGTAAGAAAGAGTGCTGCTATGCCAAGTATCTATATATATGATTACGACAAGGATACCTATGGCGATAAGATTAAACGTAAGGACGGAAGCTACTACACGAAGGTAGACGATACGGATGAATATCCGGAGTTCAGCTTTAAGGCTACGACGGACAGCGAGTCAACGCTTGATAGAGTTCGGATATACTACGACCTTGATTACTCGGATGACAATAGGAGTAATGCGTATGTAAATAATGAGTCCCATGTTCTTATAGCTGACTGGGATTCAAAGAATGTAGAAAGGGCAGTAAGGAAGAACGTATATAGGTATGACCCTACGCTTAAGACATTGGTTGATCAAAATGATGATCCTATAGTTGACTCTACGAACGAAGACGGCACAAGTAACATTGCGTCAGCACTGAAGCTTAAGCCTGAGTACTTCGACCCATACAACGGCGAGTACACGTATATCGTAATTGAAGCTACCGATTCAAGCGATAATAAGGTTTACCAGAGAATTAAGGTAATGCTTAAGGATGTATTGTTCAACTTGACGTAAAAATGAGTGTTATATAAGTATAAAGCTATATAAACACAAAACTATCAGTATGAAGCTGATATATACAAAAAGTTATCGGTATGAAACTGATGTAAACAAAAGGTTATCAGTATGAAACTGATATAAACAAAAGATTACCAGTCTAAATAAGTTAGTTTATTCAGTAAGTATAAACGATGCTTAGTTAGTCAAAGGGTAGGTAAAAGTGAAGGGCTGTCGCTTGAACGAGTGTAAATTCATGAAGCGGCAACCCTTTTATTTTTATATCTTTTATAGAAAATTCCTTTGAATTTCCTATAGGAACGCTCCTTACGGAGCCTGCTAAGATTCGAACTACAGCGTCAAAGATGCGTTGTTCTGCTTTATGGTATATTTTTATAAAATCCTATTTCACTGCTTCGATATATTTTTCAGCTTCTTCTTTCGTCATATGATAGATGTTACATAACTGGCTGACTATGGCTTCATGTGAGTCACCATGTTCCATACAGCCTTTAATAAATACCTTGACAAATGTATTTATCAACTCAGCCTGTCTGTCAACATCAGCCTGCAGATTCCCTATCGTGGCACTTTGTTCGTTGATTGTTATATTTTGTTCATCAATTGTTGCATTTTTCTCGTCAATTTCTGCCTGCTGTTCATCAATCATAAGCTGAACCGTATTCCTGTCCATCAGTCTTAACTCCTCGGAAAACATATTCATCACCCTTTCCACATTCTGGCATATGTAATAGGCGTCCTCATACAGCTTCTTGAACTCCGGATATTCCCCAATCAGCTTTGCGATTATTGCAGGGTCATCGCAGGCAAGAAATGAGAGCCATGCGTCTAATTTGCTTTCTATTCCTTTAAGATACAGTTTTCCCTTAAATATGTCAAGCGGTATGAATATATATTTCTGCAAAAGGTCAATCTCAAGCCCCGTGTCCGTCTGCTGCATGGACTTGTGTATGTAATGGTCAGGATATCCGTGAAACGGCTCCGTGCTCTTTTCAAAAAGAACAATCGTGTATACCGTCTTGATATCTTTGTAATTGAAAAAGCGGTTTCCCTTTTCGTCACGGATTCTTTTGTACTGGCGGAGCAGAAGGTCGGCAGAATAACATGCACTTCTCTGTCCAGGAAATTTGTAGCCATGTTTTTGTATCTCTACATTTACAATCTGTCCGTCCTCAAGCTCAACGACAATGTCCATAATTACAAGGGAGCTTTCGTCCGCAATCCGCGATGAATCATTGGGGATGACACGGAGTATCCTTACGGGTCCTTCTCCCAGTATGCAGGACAGAAAGTCCTCCAGCCGTTCCGGGTGGATTTCAGGATTCATAATCTCCTTGAAAAAGCCGTCGTAGGTCAGCTTCATTCCGCTTACGCCGGAGCAGAAGTCAAGAAATTCCTTCTGCCGTTCCTCCCGCCAGCCATCATAAATCAATTTCAGCTCCTGCCTTGCAGTAATGTAGTCAATCAGTTCCTGTCGTTCCCGAATCATGGGAAACTGTTTTTGTAGAATATTTGCCATATGCGACCTCCTATCTTGAACATCAGCCCATTGCCTAGCAGTTTCCTATAAAAATCGAATTTGCTTTCAGCAAATGTTCCGATTTACTTTGTAAATCGGGAACCTATGGGCTGGCATAACTTAAAAAAATAATCTTCTGCTTAAAAAACAGAAGATTATCGTTGCATATGGTGTATACATATATTATACGTGTGAAAAAGGAAGCTTGTCAACGTCCAAATTGTATAGTTTGGTGTACAATTTGTATAGCTGTTTTCTAGGACTGTTTCATTGCTTTCATATAGTTTTCAGCTTCTTCCTTTGTCATATCATATGTGTTACATAACTGGCTGATTATGGCTTCCTGTGAGTCATCATGCTCCATAAGCCTTTAATTATCTCCTTAACAAGTGTGGTTATCAGATCAGCCTGCCTGTCGATTTCAGCCTGTTGCTCGTCAATCATAAGCCGAACCGTATTCTAGTTAGAAGAATTTCTCCTAAAACCTCTTGAATTGAATCGGCAGATATGTTATATTAGCAATATAAAAGAGCAACCGCCCACAAGGTGGGTTGACTTATAGAAAGATAGAAAATACTACCCAGCTACTCGCCAAAGTTTTTGGGTGGTTTTTCTATGTATGGCTACTTACAAAAGGTAAAGATAAATGTAAGCAATGCCAAAAGGAATATGCCGAAAGTCAGCAAATCCTTAAAATCAAAATGATTTTTCATAGGCATCACCCCCCACTCTATTCGGAATGAAAGGTCAGCCCACCCTGCAACACGGTTGCTCTTTTCACAATGTACCACAAATTTTGACATATTACAATGAGTTTTCCATTTATCTCAGAAATTATGTCTATCCTGTCTTGTTTTTTAGGATAGCCGTTATTTTCAGGATAGCTGAATTGTTACGAAGTTATCAATGGTTGGTATCTGCTTTTTCGGATTGTCATCAGGATTATTTGCTTTTTGTGATGCCGTCGGAATTTTGGTATGATTTAAATTTTCTTCGAAATATTTTAGTATTATTATGGAAATTGTGGCAGAAATAGGTTATTATAATCTTTATGTAAAGATAAATACAAAAATACAAGAAGGAGAGATTAAAGATGAGAGCCTATAAGGATATGAGTAAGGATGAACTCCTGTCACTGAAAGCAGCATTGCAGGAAGAGTATAAATCAGCAGAAGCAAAGGGGCTTTCTTTAAATATGGCAAGAGGAAAGCCGGGGGCATCGCAATTAACACTTTCTATGCCGATGCTGGATGTGGTGAACAGTGAATCTGATATGAATACATTTCTTGGTAATGATACCAGAAATTATGGTGACTTGGATGGAATCGGCGAATGTAGAAAGTTCATGGCTGATATGATGGATGTTAAAAAGGATAATGTAATTGTATGCGGAAATTCAAGCCTGAATATTATGTATGATACGGTAGCACGTTCCTTTGCGTTTGGTGTAAACGGCTGCATGCCATGGTGTAAGCAGGACAAAGTAAAGTTTTTGTGCCCTGTTCCTGGGTATGACAGACATTTTAAAATTACGGAAGTATTTGGAATCGAAATGATTAACATTCCGCTGCACGAGGATGGACCTGATATGGAGCTCGTGGAGAAGTATGTAAACAATGATGCGGCAGTAAAGGGAATTTGGTGTGTTCCAAAATATTCTAATCCGACGGGAATTTCTTATTCGGATGAGGTTGTAAAACGGTTTGCAAATTTGAAGCCGGCAGCGGAGGACTTTAGAATTTACTGGGACAATGCATATTGTATTCATCATTTATATGAAGATAAGCAGGATGAGATTTTGAATATTTTGGAGGAGTGCGAAAAGGCAGGAAATCCTGATATGGTATATATATTTGCCTCAACCTCCAAGATTAGCTTCCCGGGCTCAGGTATTTCTGCAATTGCTACATCGCCAAATAATATGGAGTACATTATGGGGCATATGTCCGTTCAGACCATTGGACATGACAAGATAAACCAGCTGCGTCATGTGAGATTTTTCAAGGACATAGAGGGATTAAAGGCACACATGAAAAAGCATGGGGATTTATTACGTCCAAAATTTGAATCTGTGCTTAATATTTTGGAAGAGGAATTAACAGGTCTTGAAATTGGAACGTGGATAAAGCCAAGAGGCGGATACTTCATTTCCTTTGATGCAATGCCGGGCTGTGCAAAGAAAATTGTAGACAAGTGTAAGGAACTGGGCGTTGTGATGACAGGAGCAGGAGCTACTTACCCATATGGAAAGGATCCGCAGGATTCCAATATCAGAATTGCACCAACCTTCCCAACACCAGAGGAAATGTTGGAGGCAACAAAGATTTTCGTGCTGTGCGTAAAGCTCGTCAGCATAGAAAAACTGTTAGAAGAAAAAAATTAAAGTTTAAAACATTGGGGATACCGCAAAAATGTGTTATCCCCATTTTATTTATTATTTTGTAAAAAAATGTAAAACCATAGCATAAAAGAAATAATAACAGCATATATATTAGTATAAAGCAATTGCAATGGACATGCCTATGGTGAATTTGTGGTTGCTTGATATGTTTAAGAAAGGAGGCAGAGTGCATTTAAACGGGTATATATGGGACATCCCATTGGAGTATGACGACAAGGACGGAACGCGGGCTTCCAGGGATATAATAGACACTGCCTGCAAAGCCCTTAAAGGGGAGAAGGACTTATGATAGGCAGGCTGTTACCCAATATTGGACCGAGGTGAAATTTGCTGGATTGGGCAAATAAGAGTTTTACCTGCTTCAATAAGAACTAAAATATTTGAATATATTACCTTATCATTGGAAAACATAAGAAAAAATGAAAGCTTAAGGAGACTGGAAATGAACATATTATTTTATGATACTACTACCTATGACAAAAAATCATTTGATGAGGAGCTTGCAAAGCACGCAGATGTAACAATCACCTTTCAGGAGGCAGACATTTCAGAGAAAACGGTTTCTCTTGCAAAGGGATATGATGCCATATGTGCGTTTGTAAATTCGGATCTGAGTGCATCTGTCATTGATAAGCTTGCAGAAATTGGCATTAAGCTTATTCTATTGAGGTGTGCAGGCTTTAACAATGTAGACATTAAACGTGCAAGCGAAAAAGGAATTACCGTTTTACGTGTTCCGGGATATTCGCCTGAAGCGGTTGCTGAACATGCAATCGCACTTGCACTTGCGGCAGGCAGACGTATACACAAAAGCTACATTAAGGTAAGGGAAAATAATTTTAGTCTGGTTGGACTTACGGGAATGAACCTGTATAAAAAAACGGCAGGTATAATTGGAACAGGAAAAATCGGTGCTGCCATGTGCAGAATATGTCAGGGTTTTGGAATGAAAGTCATTGCATATGATGTATATCAAAATAAGGATTTGCCATTTGTGGAGTATGTTGGCTTAAATGAACTTCTGGAAAATTCTGACCTGATATCACTTCACTGTCCGCTTACGGAGGAGTCATATCACATGATAAATAAGGACAGCATCAGCATGATGAAGAAAAGACCTATTTTTGTCAATACCTCAAGGGGAGCGTTGGTGGATACGGAGGATTTGATTAAGGGTATCAGGGAAAATAAGTTTTTTGCAGTGGGACTTGACGTGTATGAGGAGGAAGCGGTCAACGTTTTTGAGAACAGGGAGGACGAGCTTTTGGAGCATTCCGTAACGGCAAGACTTCTTTCGTTCCCGAACGTAATCATAACGTCACACCAGGGCTTTTTAACCAATGAAGCTTTGGCAGCCATCAGTGAAGTTACAATAAAAAATGCCAGAAATTTTGCAGCAGGAAATGTAAAGGATTACGAGGCAAATCAGGTAAAATAACAAAAAATGGTGCATAGAAACACGTTGTTCTATGCACCTTAGTTTTGTTTTAATGGGAAACTTTGTTCCCGTGTTCTTTACTCTGCTCTTTGTACAAGACTATAAAATCCAATAATATAAAGACCGCATAAACCGACTAATCCGTATATTATTCTGGAGAGAGCGGATGCGTCTCCGAATAATGCAGATACAAGGTTAAAGTTAAAGAAACCGATAAGTCCCCATACAATTGCTCCAATAATAGTCAATGTGAGGCAGAAATAATTTAGAAATTTCATACAAAACCTCCATTCTTGAACATCGACAAATGGACCGATGTTTGTATGTCAGCTTTTCATGGAAATCTGACATATCAATAAAGTAGCTGATAAAATCAGCCCTTTAAATATAGGATGAGCAAATGCCGTAAATTTATGTAGTAAAATGTTGCCAAAACATTTAAAGTAATGTAGAATTGTGGTTGCAAATGCCTTTGTGCTTACAGACGTTTGTTTGAAATTTGTCATTTTACAGGAGGATATCATGGGCGGTTTTTTTGGAGTTGCATCAAAGGAAGATTGTGTGTTTGATTTATTTTTCGGAACAGATTATCATTCACATTTGGGAACAAGACGGGCTGGTCTTGCAGTATACGGTGAGGACGGATTTGAAAAATCTATTCATAAAATTGAAAATGCACCATTTAGAACAAAGTTTGAGAAGGAAGTTAATTCTATGAAAGGGAATATGGGTATCGGATGTATCTCAGATTATGAGGCACAGCCTATTCTTGTGCGTTCCCATCACGGTTCGTTTGCCATTACTACAATCGGAAAAATCAATAACGCAGATGCCATTATAGAAGATATTTTAAAGGATAATACTCATTTTTTTGAAATGAGCAACGGGGAGATAAACGCCACGGAGCTTGTGGCAGCAGTGATTGACCAGAAGGAAAATTTTATAGAGGGAATACAGTATGCACAGGAAATCATTGAAGGTTCCATGTCCATGCTTATTCTCACACCGAAGGGAATTTACTGTGCAAGGGATAAGTTTGGAAGGACACCTGTTGTTTTGGGAAAAAAGGATGGCTCAAGATGTGCTGCGTTTGAGAGCTTTTCATATTTAAATTTGGGATATTCTGCAGACAGGGAGCTTGGTCCGGGTGAAATCGCAGTTATGACTGCGGATGGAACAAAGACGCTTGTGCAGCCGGGCAAGGATATGAAAATATGTACGTTCCTATGGATTTATTACGGCTACCCGTCCGCATCTTACGAGGGTGTAAGTGTAGAGCAGATGCGTTACAAATGTGGAGAAGCACTTGCGAAACGGGATCATGTCAAGCCGGATATTGTTGCGGGCGTGCCTGATTCGGGAACCGCTCATGCAATTGGATATGCCAATGCATCAGGCGTTCCTTTTTCAAGACCATTTATCAAGTATACGCCTACATGGCCGCGTTCCTTTATGCCGACGATCCAGAGCAAGCGTGACATGATAGCGAAAATGAAGCTGTTGCCTGTGGAACCATTGATTAAGGACAGAAGCCTGCTTCTGATTGACGACTCGATTGTAAGAGGTACGCAGCTTCGGGAAACGACGGAATTTTTATATGAGAGTGGTGCCAAGGAGGTTCATATCAGACCTGCATGTCCGCCGCTGATATTTGGATGTAAATATTTAAATTTTTCACGTACCAATTCTGAGCTGGAGCTGATTACCAGAAAGGTGATAAAGGATCTTGAGGGTGAGGATGTATCGGATGAGGTGCTGCAGGAGTATGCAAATCCTGACTCAGAGAAATATGAGAAGATGGTAGATAAAATTTGTGAGGAGCTGAATTTTACATCACTCAGATTTCACAGACTGGATGATATGATAGAGTCGGTGGGAATAGACCCATGTAAGCTCTGTACGTATTGTTGGAGTGGAAAGGAATAAAATAATAGTATTTGGAATGTGCCAAGAGGCAGGGAGGTATGTGTTGTGTTTTTTGATTGCGGATTAATTAACATTTTCGAGGATAATACTGTGGGGGTGCCACAGCTTATGAGAACTGACATACAGGAGCGGGATGGAAATTATCTGTTGGAGATAGAGCTTCCCGGCTTTGTGCGTGAGGACATACAGGCGGAGCTTGTTGACGGACGCCTTACCATAATTGCTGAACGGCAGGAGTACATTCCCAAGGATGGCGGCGATATCAATTTTATCAGGCGGGAACGGCTGGTGGGTGGCTGCAAACGCAGCTTTTTTGTAGGGAGCAAGGTCAGGCAGGAGGATATATCCGCTGCATTTAAGGATGGAATTTTGAGCATTATAATTGCAAATTCTGAACGGTCAGTGGAGCGTGAAGAACGAAAGCTGATTCCAATAAAGTAAAGGGAAAGTATCTGTAGGAAATGATGTTTGGCATATGCGGAGGTGAATGATGAGACCATTCATAAGACAGCTTCATAATATGGGATATACGGAAGCGGGTGCTGTGGAGCCGGGTGTTGACGTTATGTATGTGATACAAAATGATATACCCTATATTTTGTGCTTTATTGATATGGATATGCCTTCGTACAAAAGCAGGGAACGCATTGATCTGATTGACGCCGAGGTAAGAACGCTGTTTTCCAGAATTGCTTATGACAATGTCGCAATGCTGAAAATCATAAGTACCGGTGATTTGGAATGGGTAAAGGAAAATTTAAGCGATTTAAGCTATTACTGGGTATTTGATACGAAGTACAGGCGGCTTCTGATCTATGAAAACCAACCGTTAAATTTTCTTGGCATCAAAACGAAAATCGAGGATTATCTATACGGCAGCCCGAATGAGCAGCAAGGAACGGAACAGGAAAATTTAAATGTTGTTTACAGGGTACCGAAAAAAACCTTTGGAGATTATTTGACCGTAACAAATATCCTTATTTGCATGAATGTTTTCGTCTTTTTCTTAACGGCATTGGGCGGTGATTTGCAGGATGCAGAATATCTCCGCAAATGCGGTGGAATGTATGTGCCCGACATTTTGTTTGACGGAGAAGTGTACAGGCTGTTTACTAACATGTTCATTCATGGCGGATTTATGCATCTGGCATACAATATGTTTTCCCTATACTGTATCGGTGATTTACTGGAGCCGGTCGTAGGTAAGGTGCGGTATCTGATTATATACATGGGCGGTGGACTTTGTGCATCACTTGTCAGCTTCTGCTACTATATGGAATTTCGGGATAATGTTGTATCTGTGGGAGCCTCAGGCTGTGTATTTGCAGTTTTGGGAGCATGGGCGGTTTTGCTTATCGTGAGGTCGGCGGATGCAAATGCAAACACATGGGGGTCCATAATATTTGTCGTTATTTTGTGTGTATTCTCAGGATTTACAGAAGAAAATGTGGATAATGCGGCACATATAGGAGGGCTGATTGCAGGAGCACTTATCGCATTTATCATGCACATAATCAATAAAAGGGCATCATCGCCCTAAATAAATTGTAGTTGATTTTGCCACAAAAATTACGGCATCAGTTTTTTTGCTGGAACCAGTAGACAAAAAAATAAGGGCGGATGCCCTTATCTTTCGCCTATCGGTATGTATTTCTTTTCTTCCGCCACAGACATGTATGCAGGACGGATTATTTTGTTTGCGTTAATCAGCTCCTCGATGCGGTGTGCACTCCAGCCTGCAATACGTGCAATGGCAAAGAGGGGTGTGAACAGCTCCTCAGGAAGTTCAAGCATACTGTAAACAAAGCCGCTGTAAAAATCGACATTTGGGCTGACACCCTTGTAAATCTTTCGCTTTTCGGCAATAACTTCTTTTGCGATACGGGCAACATTTGTGTATAGTACATATTCCTCCTGCTTACCCTTTTCATCGGACAGACGACCCACAAACCGTTCAAATATATTTGCTCTCGGATCTGAGATGGAGTAAACAGCATGCCCCATACCGTATATCAGTCCTGTGCGGTCAAAAGCTTTTTTGTCCAAAACATCAGCGAGATAGGAGCGGAGTGCCGCCTTGTCATCCCAGTTTTTCACATGCTTTTTAATATCGTCAAACATCTGCTTTACCTTTACGTTTGCACCGCCGTGCTTTGGTCCTTTCAGTGCACATAAGGATGCAGTTACGGACGAGTAGGTATCGGTTCCCGATGAAGTAACAACATGTGTTGTAAAGGTGGAGTTGTTTCCGCCGCCATGCTCCGCATGAAGAACCAGTGCAAGGTCCAAAATTTTTGCCTCGGTGTCCGTGTAGGACTTATCCTTGCGGAGAAGCCTTAAAATGTTTTCTGCCGTAGAAAGCTCCGGCTTCGGATTATGTATATAAATGCCGCGTCCTAAATCGTAATGCCGGTATGCAAGATAAGAGTAAATCGCAATCAGCGGGAAGTTTGCAATCAGCTCCAGGCTCTGACGTAAAACATTCGGAATGGATGTGTCGGATGAGCTTGGGTCATAGGTGCTTAAGGTGAGTATGCTTTTTGCCATGGCATTCATAATATCTTTATCCGGCGTTTTCATAATAACATCCCGCACAAAATGCTGTGGAAGATTCCGGTATGAGCCGAGAAGCTCCGAGAAATCCTGAAGCTCCTTTTGATTTGGAAGCTCGCCAAATAAAAGGAGATAAACTGCCTCCTCGTATCCGAAGCGGTTTTCATTGATAAAGCCTTTTACCAAATCATATATATTGACTCCCCTGTAATATAGCTCTCCGTCTATCGGCTTAGAAACACCATCGACAACCTTTGAGGACTTTATTGTGGATATCTCGGTAAGACCTGTTAAAACGCCTTTGCCGTCTAAGTCACGCAGACCACGCTTTACTTCGTATTTTGTATACAAGCTGGCGTCAATCAAATCATGTGATTCGCAAAGCTTCGCAAGCTTATATAGTTCAGGTGTAATTGCTGATAATTCAGTATTATTCATTCATCTCCTCCTATAAGTTGTTATATTGGAATTGCAGTCCTATAAGAATTGACTGCATATCAGGTATCATGATAAGAGAAATCTTTTCAAAATAACTAGAATATCTAATACTATAATACAAAATTGCAGTTAATGCAAATGTTATTTGGTTAATAATTAAACCAAACACAGAAAGTTCATAATTGAAGCAAAAATCCAGAGTAAAAAATTACATTTGTCACATTAGGACTTGACAGATGTTACTTACGTAAAAAATGGATTTATCCTAAAATTCAATGGTATAACAGACGTTTGAAAAACAGAGTTTTGCAATCACCTGATGCAGAGATTCAATATAAGGAGGCATATAGCAATATGGCAGAAACGGTTGTTAAAATTGAAAATTTAGTAAAACGATACAAGGAGACACTGGCACTGGACCATTTCAACATGGAAATAAAAGAGGGAGAGGTGTTCGGACTGCTTGGACCGAACGGGTCCGGAAAGACAACGACAATGAACTGCATACTTTCCCTGCTTACATATGATAAGGGTACGGTTGAGGTATTTGGAAAGAAAATGACACCTGAAAATCTGGAAGCAAAGAAAAATATAGGTGTGGTAATGCAGAATGTTGCCGTGTATGACGAGCTTACCGTTTATGAGAACGTAGATTATTTTTGCGGTCTGTATATCAGGGACAAGGGTCTTAGAAAAAAATATGTTGCGGAAGCACTTGATTTTGTGGGGCTGAATGAGTTTAAGAAGTTTTATCCGAAAAAGCTTTCAGGCGGTCTGCTCCGGCGGTTAAATATCGCCTGTGGAATTGCCCACAAGCCAAAGCTGATTTTCTTTGATGAGCCGACGGTCGCGGTTGACCCGCAGAGCAGGAATAAAATACTTGAGGGCATTTTGGAGCTGAACAAAAATGGTGCGACAATTATTTATACCTCCCATTACATGGAGGAGGTTGAGCAGATTTGTACGAGAATTGCGATTATGGACAAAGGAAAGAATATCGCACTTGGAACAAAGGATGAGCTGAAGAAAATGATAAAAAATACGGAAACCATAAGTATAGAGTCAATCGATATTTCAGCGGAGGATAAGAAAAATCTTAGCGGGCTTGAGCATGTATATGAGGTGAGTACAGAGCAGGATAAGCTTGTCATAAAATGTAACGGCGGAAAGCATAACCTGATTAGGATTTTGAATTATATTAATGAAAAAAATATACCGTGCGGCAGGGTATATTCGGAGCTGCCGACGTTGAATGATGTCTTTTTGGAAATAACGGGGAAAGAACTTAGGGATAAGGAGGCGTAGCTTATGTTTTTCCATAACTTTAAATATTGCGTGAAAGCAACGCTTCGCAATAAACCGCAAATGCTTTGGAGTGTAGTATTTATAATCGCACTGGGCACTTTATTTTTTGTCAGCTTTGACGAGATGTATAATCAGGAGCTTGCAGATGCAATCAAGGTGGCAGTGATGATAGAGGATGATGCACTTGCAGACAGCTTTTTGGATATGGCGGAAACGATAAGCCTTGATGAGGAAAGCGGGGAAAAGCTTTTGGATATCGCTTGTGCAAATGATATGGATGCGGCAAAGGCAATGCTGGAGGAAAAAGACATAGAAGGCATTTTCTACGCAGAGGATGGGGAGATTAAGCTGATGATTCACGAAAATGGCATTAATCAGAGCATCCTTGGCTCCATCGTTACAAAGTATCATCAGGTAAAAACCGTGATTGAAGATTTGTCCCAAAAGGCACCTGATCAAATACCAATCGTGCTCAGCGGACTTTTACTTGGAGAAAGTAATAATACCGAGAAGAAAAACACGACAGGAGATATGGATATGTATATTGCATATTTCTATAACCTGATTGCCCTTGCCTGTCTTATGGCAGTCACTGCAGGCATTCGTATTACGGCGAAAAGCCAGGCAAACTTAAGTGCTGTCGGAGCGAGAAAATGTGTGGCAAATGCAGGTACATTTTTGCAGACGCTTGCAGAGCTTTTGGCAGGAATTGTTGTCCAATGTCTTTGTACACTGGTGGGATTTTTGTATCTTATCATTTTGGGCGTGGATTTTGGAAATCAGATTGGACAGATTGCACTGATTATTATTGTTGGCTGTATTGCAGGTATTTCCTTCGGATTTTTTATTGGAAACATAGGAAAAGGCTCCATGTCGTTGAAAGAAAATATAGGAACGGCTGTTATACTGGTAAGCGGCTTTTTAAGTGGTCTTATGGTCGGAAATATGAGAATAAAGGTTGAGGAAACCTGTCCGGTAATCAATAAAATAAATCCGTCGGCACTGATTTCAGATTCATTTTATGCACTGAATATATATGATACGTATGATAGGTATTACCAAAACCTGATTACCCTTTTTATCATGTCGGTTGTATGTATCATATTGGGTGCCCTGCTTGGAAGGAGGAAAAAATATGCAAGTATTTAACACGTTTTTCAAAATTGCCAAAAAGCAGATTCCGATTACCCTGATGTATATTGGTATCTTTGCGGTGCTTTGTATTATGATGGGCGGTACATCTGAAAATGATGAGGATGCTTATAATTTCAGTGCGTGCGATTTAGTGGTTGTCGACAGGGATAACAGTGAGGAATCAGCAATGCTGGTAAAGTATTTGGAAAAGATACACGAGGTTGACAGCAAATCCGATTATACAGATGAGCAAATTCAGGATTACCTCTATTACCAGAAAATTGATTATGTGCTTTATATTGAAAGCGGTTATGCAAAAACAGGTGAGCTTACAAACATAAAACGTCCGGATTCAAAGGTAGGAGAATATATTGACAGTCAGATTTCGGTGTATGAAAGCAACATGAATGCACTACTTCTTGCGGGATATTCCAATGAGGAGGCATATGCCTTAACGCTTACGGCATCCTCCGCTGAGGGACTTGTGACATTTATGACAGGTGAGGAGCAGGTGCCGCCAATTTACTATGCTTTAATTTTTGCACCATTCGTTTTAATTATGGTTATGTTTTATGTTCTGGCACCCGTGCTTGCTGCCTTTAACCATAAAGAGATAAGTAAAAGGCTGAATGTTTCCCCCATTACATCAGCAAGTAAAAACATTCAGATTGTTTTTGGACAGATTGTAATGAGCATACTCGTATGGATTTTGTTTCTCGCATTTCTGTATTTGTATTATGGAATCCAAAATATGGACGGTAAGCTTCCGTTTATACTGTTAAACAGTATGGCAATGGTTATCATAGCTGCCTCCATGGCAGGTATTGTGGGAAATTTGCGGCTCAGGGGAGATACCCTGAATGTTATCGCAAATATAACCGGTCTTGCAATGTCCTTTTTGGGCGGTGTGTTTGTGCATATAAAATATATGGGAAGTACGATGCTCAAGGTGGCAAGATTTATGCCGACTTACTGGTATATAAATGCAAATGAAAAAATATTTAACGGTGATAATGCAAATGATATTTTTATGTGTATTGGTGTGGAGCTGCTTTTTGCACTGGTATTTTTTATGGTGAGTATGGTGATATCCAAACAGATGCGGGCTGCAAGCAAAAGCTAAAAATCATTTGCCATATGGACTGATATTATATAAAATAGAATTATCAGATGGCTGGACGCAGTAAACCGGAGGAATGTGATATGTCATATCTTGCAGACAGAATTATAATTTTGTTTTTATCCCTGTATTTATTTTTTGTTGAGGGGATAGCAGCTTCTTACACCTCCCGGGGCAATGCTGACGTGATTACTGTACTTGGTATGGTTGTCATAACTTGCATTCTTTGCTATGTGGACAGCAGAAGGCAAAAAGAAATAATAACACTGATTTATGGGATGGCGGCACTTTTTGTGCCGTCACTTGCTGCGTTATCCCCTGTTATTTTGTATGACATATCCGACTTAAAATTGATGTTGCAGGGGATTTTGATAGTTGTTTCTGTAATCATGGCACATGACTTGCGGATTATTTGCATGGTTTTGATGCTTGGAGCTTTTGCGTACCTTTTGAATTACAGGAGTGCGAAAAGTGAATGGCTGACGAAGCAGGTAAAAACCATACGGGACAACAGCTACGAAAAACATCTTATTCTGCTTGAAAAAAACAAGTATTTGATGGACAAACAGGATTATGAAATCTATGCGGCAACATTAAAGGAGAGAAACCGGATAGCAAGGGAAATTCACGATAATGTAGGGCATATGCTTACAAGGTCAATTTTGCAGATTGGGGCACTTATGACAATCAACCGGGATGAGCCGGTGCATGGTCAGCTTGCACAGGTGAAGGATAATCTGGATGCTGCAATGAATAATGTCAGGGAGAGCGTGCATGACCTGCACGATGAAGCCATAGATTTAAAGTATGCTGTCAGTGATGCAATATCTGCCCTTGAAGGGAAATTCCGGTATGAGCTGGAATATGACATGTCTGACCATGTTGACAGAAAATATAAATATGCAATGATAAGCATAATCAAAGAATGTGTATCAAACATTATTAAGCACAGTGAAAATGAACAGGTTAACATAATATTGAGAGAGCATCCTGCAATGTACCAGATTATTGTGCATGACTACAGTGAAAATGAGGCTGCAAAGCCATCTGCCGCAGATTATATACAAGCAGGGAATGTTCCTATGGGTGACGGTATCGGGCTTCAAAATATAAGGGACCGGATTGATACATTGAATGGAAATATGACAATAACTACAGGTAATGGGTTTCGGGTATTTATAACATTTCCCAAAAAGAATATTATTGAAAAAATAGACGATAAGGGAGAATGATTGACATGTATAGTATACTCTTAGTAGAGGATGACCTTGACATAATGGAGGTAATCTCCGATTATATTGGAGAAAGAGGAAAGGACAGTCTGATTTTATATACAGCGGAGGATGGGAATCAGGGGCTGGATATGATTTATGAGAGAGAGTATGACCTTGTCCTGCTTGATATTATGATGCCTGGTTTAGATGGTTTTTCCTTGTGCCGTGAGCTGCGAAAAAGAAGCACCGTGCCAATTATATTTCTTACGGCGAAGGCAAGAGAGCAGGATGTGCTGTTTGGCTATGAACTTGGCTGTGATGACTACATGGTTAAACCATTTTCCCTTGCCGAATTATATGCAAAGGTTCTTGCCATGCTGAAGCGTTCTAAGGGGCTTGTGGGCAGCAACACCATTGTCTGTGGGGCAATAAGCTTAAATCCTGCAACCTATACTGTGACGGTATCGGGTGGGGAAGTTCTATTACCGCCCAAGGAATATATGCTGCTTAAGTATATGATGGAGCGTAAGGAAAAGGTCATTGACAGGGAGACGCTTCTGGTCAATATATGGGGCTATGATTTTGATGGGAACGACAGGGTTGTGGATAATCACATAAAAAAGCTTAGAAAGGTGCTTGGCGATGCAGGGAAGCAGATAAAGACGGTTGTGTCAAGAGGATACAAAATTACGGACTGACAAAAAGTAAATTTGGTTGTCATTGGAAAATTTGCTGACTTGTGGGATACGTTTAATGAGAAGGAGTATAATATGAGGGTTTTGCTGGTTGATGATGATGCACTTGTTGCAATCTCCTTAAAGACAATACTTGAGGCTACAAATAAAATCGATGTGATTGCAACGGGAAACAGTGGCATGGAGGCGGTAAGCCTGTATGAAGCATATCAGCCTGACGTTTTACTGATGGATATCAGAATGGGAGAAATGTCAGGGCTTGAGGCAGGTGAAATCATACTTGCTAGGCATGACGACGCAAAGATTTTGTATTTGACTACCTTTATGGATGATGAGTATATTGTAAAGGCACTCAATATCGGAGCGAAAGGATACATACTAAAACAGGATTTTGAGGGGATAGTGCCTGCACTCGAAGCTGTTGTGAAAGGACAAAGTGTGTTTGGTGCAGATATCATTGGAAAAATTCCTGATTTGATTGACAAAAGAAATGGCTTTGATTATGAAAGTTATGGGATATCAGATAAGGAATACGAGATAATAGCGGAGGTTGCGTCAGGAAAGAGCAACAAAGAGATTGCCGCAACGCTTTATTTAAGCGAGGGAACCGTGAGAAATTACATCAGTGTCATACTGGAGAAGCTGGAGCTCCGGGACAGAACCCAGCTTGCCGTTTTTTACCTGACTGGTCAGGGAAATTCATAAAAAGTATTCCATAAAAATAAACATGAATAACGTATATTAAGTGAGAGGAGTTCTCATGTCATGGTTGGGAGGTTAATGCGTGACAAATGAGGAGTTTGAAGCCGCCCTTTCCCTGCTTGCAGAGGGGAATAAGGATGGATTAAAAATGATATATGATGCCTATGGAAAGCTCATTTATGCGGTTGTCAAGGACATAGTCAGGCACAGTGAGGATGCGGAGGATATCACCTCCGAGTTTTTCATAAAGCTGATAAGGGTTGCAGGAAGCTTTCAAAAGGGTGCACCACATAAGGCATGGCTTGTAAAAATAGCAAGAAACATGGCGATTGACACAATTAGAAAAAGGAAAAGGGAGATACCCGTAGAGCAGGCGGACATGGACGACCTGGACGTCGGATGGGACTCATCCGTGGAAAATAAGACGGTGCTTGCCGAGGATATGAGAACGGCGATGCTGGCACTTTCATACAAGGAACGCCAAATCATTGACATGAAGCTTTTGGGTGGACTGAAATTTAGGGAAATAGCAACAGTTACCAAGCTGCCTATGGGAACCGTAACATGGTTGTATAATCAGGGAATCAAGAAGTTAAGGAGGTGTTTATCCGGCTATGAAAAAGAATAAAGAAGAAGCGATAATCAAGCTGTCAAAGCAGGAATTAAACGCCTACCGTTCCATGCATGAGGAGGATACTCCAAACCTATGGGACAGAATTGAAGCAGGCTTCGAGGAGGAGATGCATCCATCGGAGGATACCATAAAATATAAAAATAAAGTTATCAGTTTAGACAAGAAAATAAAAAGAATGAGGGTGGCAGCCGTAATTGCTGCGTGTGTGTTGATTACCATTATAGCTGTTCCTATTCTTATAGTATCCAATATGAAGATGGGAAGAAAAAGCGATGAAAACCAGGTTTCCATGGATGCGGTGGCAGACGGGTATGAATATGACATGGATAATGGGGAGGAAATGGAGGAAGCAGCAGAGGAAGTGGCGGAAGAACCTGCCGGGGGATATGACGCTGCAAATGATGCCGTGAATGGAACCAGTTATGATGCAGACAGTAAGCAGGAAGCAGGGACAGCTGCACCAGCTGATACAACGCTGCAAGGTGCCCGAACGGATTTAGATGCCTTTATGGTTAAATTTAAAAGCTGTATTCAGATAATGAAAAGGGTGATAAAATAATTTTGATAATGTCATTTACGAATAAAATATGCTGTTTATGATAAGCTGCGTTGAAAACCATACATTACAAAATTATAATAAAAGAAAAATTTTAGATGGAATTCGAACTTTATTATCTGTTTACTGGAGGTCTTCAGGAGACAAGCTTCGTCCGTATCAGGGCATAACGTATATCAGGCTATACATTTTTTAATGTATAGCCTTTTTTTGTGCCGTATGGACTGAAATGGGTCCCTATAATTCGTATTCATCCAATAAAATAATTACAAATAGCCTTAAGGTGGGTGAATTATGGAACAAAAGATTAAGCAGGATGGTAATATACAGCTTGGAAGTAACATTAGGAGAATAAGACGTGAAAAGGGCTTAAAGCAAACTGAAATTGCAGCAATGCTGCAGATGCAAAATGTTTCCATGACGAGGGAAGCATTTGTCAAAATTGAGAGAGGAATACAGCATGTAACAGTGACGCAGCTGCGGGGAATCAAAAACGTCTTGGATACAACATATGATGAACTGTTAAAATAACAAAATATAAGCAAAGGATATATGAAGAATTGGAAAATGATTTATATAGGTATTTGTGATGATATAGCGGAGCATAGGGAAAGCATAAAAGAAATATGCGATAAATATTTTGTTGACAGAAAAATTAAATATAAACCAATTATGTTTCACTCAGGCGAGGATGTGCTGGCTTACGAGGGAGACAGTCTTATGCTGCTTTTTCTCGATATTGAGTTAGGTGGCATTACGGGCATTGATGTAATGCATCGAATGCTTCACAGTGACAGGATATGGAGAATTCTGTTCGTGTCCTGTCACGATGAATATATGCTTGAGACCTTCGGGCTAAAAACCTTAGGCTATTGTCCAAAGCCTGTCCAATATAAGACGGTATACCAATGGCTTGATATTGCCATGGAGGAGTACGACTGTAACAAGGTCATCCAGTTTGACCGGAATGTCGTAATCGCAGTGGATGATATTATCTACATACAGGCAGACAGCCATTATATTCATGTTTTTACGGTGAACAAGCCGTATGTATTTGTCATGGATATCCGCAAGGCAGAAGCCCTGTTAGAGGGTACCTCTGTAGTCCGCATACACAGGTCCTATATGGTGAATATGGCATACATCAGCAATTATACTGCCAAGCTCGTCAAATTACATGGGGAGGGAATACAACTTCCCATAGGGCGAAGCTACACGGGAGCCGTGAGGGAAAAATTTAAAGCATACCTGTACGAGACGGCAAAAAGACGGCTGAAGGAGTAGGGAAGTATTTAATAATTGATTTTGTTCTTTATCAAGAATATAATATAGTTTAATATCTGAAAATATAGAAAACAATTGTGTAAAGGACAATTTTATGAATATAAAAGAGTTAATCGGTGAAGCAACGGAATATGATAAAAAACAGGCACTTGAACTGAAGAAACCTAAAAGCTGGTGCAAGACCGTTTGTGCGTTTGCGAATGGTAATGGTGGAACCTTGTATTTTGGTGTGGCGGATGATGGAACTATCGTGGGGCTTAAAAATGCGGAAAAGGATGCAGAAAATATTAGTGAAGCAATAAAAGCACACCTTAACCCTATTCCTGATGTAGATGTGTCATTTAAAATGATTGATGAAGCAAAGCTTGTCATTGTTAAAGTGTCCGCGGGACAGCAAACGCCGTATTATTATGAGGGTGATGGTCAGCTTATTGCATATATAAGAATTGGAAACGAAAGTGTTGCAGCAGAACCTGTAAAGCTAAGGGAATTAGTTCTTAAGGGCAGTAAAGAGACATATGATAGCTTAAAATCAAAGTATAACTTTTCCGATATGTCTTTTACAAAGCTAAAATCTGTATATAAACAAAGAACAGGAAACACTTTTGATGATACAGATTATGAATCATTTGGTCTTGTTGATGAGGAAGGAAATCTTACGAATGCAGGAGCACTTTTAGCAGATGAATCGCCAGTAAGACATTCAAGATTATTTTGCACTAGATGGAATGGAACAACGAAAGCCTCTGGTATTGTTGATGCATTGGATGATAAGGAATACACAGGTGGATTAGTTGTGTTATTACAGGCAGGAATGGATTTTGTGACAAATAATTCTAAGAAGGCATGGAAAAAAGCTGCAGACGGAAGAATTGAAATGCCAGACTATCCTGAGAGAGCTGTACTTGAGGGAATTGTAAATGCACTTATTCATCGCAGTTATACGGAGTATGGAAGTGAAGTCCATATTGATATGTTTGATGATAGAATTGAGATTTATTCTCCAGGTGGTATGGTAAGTGGAATATCACTTAAGGATAGGGACATTCTTAAAATTCCATCAAAAAGAAGAAATCCGATTCTTGCAGATATTTTTAGTCGACTTAAATATATGGAACGACGTGGAAGTGGGTTTAAAAAGATTTTATCCGATTACGAAATGCAGGTCAATTATACGGATGAAATTAGACCTGTTTTTGATGGAGAATATGATGATTTTACATTAACGCTTTTTAATGTAAATTACAAAGATACTCAAGGTGATACTCAAGGTGATACTCAAGGTGATACTCAAGGTGATACTCAAGGTGATACTC
>JAMPBO010000013.1:0-39019 GCA_023666705.1 Bacteroides sp. | reverse complement strand
GATACTCAAGGTGATACTCAAGGTGATACTCAAGGTGATACTCAAGGTGATACTCAAGATAATATATCAGAAAAAATTATAGAAATGATTAGGTCAAATAATAAAATATCAACAAAAGAAATGGCTGAAAAATTAAATGTGAGTGCTATTACAGTAAAACGCAGGATAAAAAACATGCCAAATGTTAAATATATCGGAAGTGGTTATAGTGGTCATTGGACAATCAATTAGCTATTCTGTTCAGTTCTTTTAAAGTTGCCGCATAAAGCTCATTGTCCTGCTGTCAACATAGCTAAGCAGCCTCATAAAGTATGTACTCCAACAGTTGCCGCTCCAATTTCCTTTCTCCGTCACATATGGAAAATTTGTCAATCACCTTAAGCCCATCCATAGCTGTCTTTTTAGCCTGCTCCTTTTGTCCTAAAATATAATACTCATAATATGCCATAACCCTTCTCGCATTGCTGTCCATATCACGCTTTAGGTCATCCTCTGCCTCACCAAAATAATAAACAGCCTTTTCCTCATTACGGTTTATGTAAGAGTAATAGAATATAATCGTGTAGTATGTCGGTGCTTCGTGTTTCATATATCCCTTGGGCAAATTATCCTCAAGAAACTCAACGATAGGAAAAAGGTCACTATAAAGACCAAGGGAAAGCTTCTGCATAAATCTAAGGTTTTCGTAAAGTAATAAATCATATTTTGTCGTTTTTAGACTGAGCTGCTCATGGGGCGGCAGTTCCATATCCTCAAGCTGTTTTCCGTTTATCCACGCCTTCACCACTTGTTTTAGCCGTCCTCTTAGGCTTTTCTTTGCATTTACATGGGCAGATATTGTACGAAAGGTTATAACTATATTATCAATCATTACTGCAGATGCAATTCCCATCAAAAAGTTGTAGCCATTATCTTCAAAAAAATCATCAATATGTCCCTGGACGCAGAAAAGTGTCAGAGAAAATATCAATATGGAAACAACCCACAAAATTGTAATGTGCATAACGGAAATCATTTTATCTTCTTTATCCGTAAGATTTGTCTTTGTTGTCTGACACTCGGAAATAGGGGTGAATTTCCTTATTGTAAATGTTATTTTTCCACCAACATCAGAAATATCAAAAAACAGTGTTCTGAAATATTTAAATTTAAATCCGTTTATCATTGTCACAAACAATAAAATCAATGCACCAATAAAACTTGTAAGATATAGACCTATAACAAGTCCGGAACCAAATGCAAGTCCCAGATGTCCTATATCTAATCGGCTGGATGGAAATAGCATACATGATACATATTCAGATGCAAGTTCCGGATATTCCATCTGTAATCCCTCCATAAATGCTTGATTTTGTAATCATTCTTTATTTTATAAGAAAGTTCTTCGAACTTTCTTATAAGGCAGGATTAAAAATCCTGCTAGGATACGAACTGCAGCGTCGTAGACGCTTTGTTCTATCCTATTCCAGATTTTGACAGAGTGCAATTACCAAAACATCATCGACAGATGGATTTTTCACGAAATAATCTGTAGTCTCCACTTTGCGGTATATGCCGTCGTCCCCAATCTGTCTTGTAACGATGCTGACAGACTTTTCGCCCCTTTCATAAGCTGACAATAGATTGGAAATACTAAATGTACTCCGGAACAGCTCCTGATCTTCAGGATGCATGGAGGAAGCCCCGTGGGCAATCAACTCATCAAATACACCTGTGGAAGGACAGGAACGGGACGTAAAATTTTCATATGCCATCATGTAAAAGCTGTTTCTTGTTAGGTTGGAGAAAATAACCAAAGGGTATCTTGTAAATACTGCTTCCAGCAAAAGCTGGGTTGCACTTGTAGGTGCCTGAACAAGCAGAATATCCTCCATTTCTTCCACATCCTCATCCTTTTTACAAAGCTCCATAAAATCTGCCTCAGGCATTGGCTTTGCAAACAAAAATCCCTGAATGACCTTGCAGGAGCAGGTTCTTAAAAATCCTAACTGTTCCCTGGTTTCCACACCCTCAGCCACAGTGGTAAGCTTCAGCCGATGGGCAAAATTAAATATACTCTCCAATACAATACGCTCTTTTTCATCCTCACAATTTCTGCTTAACAGTGATTTGTCAATCTTTAAAACGTCCACGGAAATATCCTTGACAAAGCTCAAGGATGAAAGACCGCTTCCAAAGTCGTCTATGGCTACCCGAAAGCCTGCCGCCCGTATGTTCTCAATCCGCTCCGTAATCTTTTCCGACTGGTCAACAAAGGCTGACTCCGTAATTTCTACCTCAATCATTTTCCGTGGCACATCATATTCATTTACTATTTTGCATAAGCGTTCCACAAAATCATCCTCGTAAATATGTCTTCTGGAGAAGTTGACTGCCACTGTAACGCTATGTATGTTCTGCTCTCTTTGTCTCTTTAAAAAGTCACACACCTCTCTCAGCATATACCAGTCCAAATCTAAAATTGCATTGTCTTCCTCCAGCTGTGGGATAAAGCTGCCGGGCATTATAATGGAGCCGTCTGGTTTTACCCATCGTACCAATGCCTCTGCACCCACCAGCTTGCTTGTGATTGCGTCATACTGTGGATGATAATAAACCTTTAACTCGTGGTTGTTCATTGCTTCATTTACTTCTGAAATCAATTCTTCTTTTAATCGTTCCATTTTTGTATACCCCTTCCCTTTTTTCCTTAAATTGTAACAAAATGAACGCAGATTAACAAGGAAAAAGCAATTTTTAATAAAAATTATAATAGCTACTTGACAATACAAAGTAGATGTGATATTTTCAAATAAACTACTAAGCAAAACAAAGTAGTCTGTGCACGGATAAATTGGAAATGGAGTGATTTGGAACGAAATGGAAGATACACAACTTTTAAAGGGCGTTTTAGAGGGCTGTGTCCTTGGCATTATCAGGAAGGGAGAAACCTACGGTTATGAAATCCTTTCTGTGCTGGAGGAAGCGGGCTTTGAAAATATGGCAGAAGGAACGTTGTATCCTGTGCTTACCAGATTGGACAAAAAGGGTGCCATTGTCTGCCGGAAGGAAAAGTCGCCCCTTGGACCCATAAGAAAATATTACAGTATCACGGAAGATGGAGAAAAATTATACCAGCAGTTTCAAAAAAATTTTAAGCAGCTTGTAAAAAATGCAGAAAATATTTTGGATGAAAAAACAGAGAAATAATGTGCTGATGTTTCAAAGGGAGGAATAAAATTATGGATTATACAGAACTGTCACAGAAATTAGAGGGCGAGTACCGAAGAGTTTTTGATGAGGTTGAGGCTTATGCCATCATAAAGAATTATGCAGGTGAGGGAAAAGAGGAGCTTATGATGAACCTGCTGGATATGCTTTTGACAGCACAGGAGGAAGGCAAGGAAGCAGAGAAAATTGTGGGAAATGACGTTAGAAAATTTTGTAAGGATTATTTTACCGCATACGATAAAAAGCAAGGAAGGTTGGAGCAGATTTGCTATATGCTTTCCATGTATGCATGGCTTGGAGTATTTAACTGCTGCTTAGATTTATTTGATGATGATATGAAATTTGTGGGGCTTACGGCAGGAGCAAAGACAGATTGGACCGTTTTGATATGCTGTCTGGGAGTTGCCATTGTTGTTTCTGAGGTGCTGGACATCGTGCTTAACGTTGTTTACAGAAATAAGCCGGCGGAGTCGGATAAACTGGTTAGAATTATTCTGCTTGTTGCCGTCGTCAGTGGAATAATCGGACTTGTGGTTGCCCATACCTGTAATTTGGAATTGCTGTTGCCGCTGGTGCCGACTATGATAATCTGTATCACGGTTATAGCGATAGGGTTTATTTGCAAACGGATTAAAAATTATAAGCAGTATGGCTCCGTTTGGGCACCAAAGGAAGAAAAAATAAAGAATGTGATTTCTGTTTCAGATGATGATGGGACTTTTTCCGAGTATGAACAGTTGATTATCGGGCATTTTTCCGAGTTGTATGATAAGAAAAATGCAAAGAGACGCAAGAAAAAGGAACCTGCCATGACCAAGGAGGAATTTATGGATTTTCTGGAAAAGGAAAATGGGAAGCTTAAGAGGGATTCCAAACGAATGCCAATCCTGTGGGGTATCTTATGTATTATAACGACCGTGACTGTGGGTGTGGCAGGCGGCTTTAAAAATTTTGCCGATGGAGCTGGCTTCTTTGGAATTTTGGCAGGCAGCATGTTTGTTGTTTACTATTTTATTTTTGCAAAATTCTTTTACGGCAAAATTTTACGTGACCGCATGAGACTGTTTGAGAAGTGCCGCAGGGATGGGAAAACTGTGCTTGACTATGTAAAGGAGAAAGAGTAACACAATAGCCCTTGTATAAAATCAAAGCCCATTGGGGAAAGTATTCATTTACACTTTACTCTGTGAAAATATTTTGTTATAATCGCTTTAAGTTGTTAAAGTGAAAAATATATTACGAAGGCTACATGGAGGATAATGAAATGGGCATTAACGGTACTATGATGCAATATTTTGAATGGGAGCTTCCGGCAGACCAGACGCTTTGGAACAACCTGAAAGAGGATGCGGCAAAGCTTAAAACGGCAGGGATTACTGCAGTATGGCTGCCACCTGCATATAAGGGAGCGAACGGTGCAACAGATGTGGGCTACGGAGTGTATGACCTATACGATTTAGGCGAATTTAACCAAAAGGGTTCAATACCTACAAAGTATGGTACAAAGGCTGAATATATTGCGGCAATTAAGGCTCTGCACGCAAAGGGGATTCAGGTTTACGCAGATGTTGTTTTAAATCATAAGCTTGGAGCTGACGAGATTGAGGAGGTTACTGCTGAAGAATTTAATTCAAACAGCAGAAACCAAATGATTGGTGAGAAAAAGACCATCGGTGCATGGACGAAGTTTACGTTTCCGGGCAGAAAAGGCAAGTATTCAAAATTTACATGGAATTGGAATCATTTTGATGGTATAGATTGGGATCAGGACAGGGCGGTAAATTCTATTTTTCGTTTTCAGGGTAAGGATTGGGATGGCAGCGTAGATACCGAGAGGGGAAATTACGATTATCTCATGGGAGCCGATATCGATTTCCAAAATGAAGAGGTAAGGCAGGAGCTTATCAGCTGGGGCAAATGGTATACCAAAACTACTGCTCTTGACGGATACAGGCTGGATGCGGTAAAGCACATTAACAAATACTTCTATAAGGATTGGATGCGTGCCATGAAGGAAGAGGCAGGCAGAGATTTGTTTGCAGTAGGAGAGTATTGGCATTGGGATGTAAATGTGCTGTTGGATTATATCAATGCAACGGAAAATGAGGTACAGCTTTTTGACGTACCGCTTCATTTTAACTTTCATAACTGCTCTAAGGCAAACGGTAATTATGATTTGCGGACACTGTTGGACGGTACACTTATGAGAGCAAACCCAACCAGGGCGGTAACCTTTGTTGATAACCATGACAGTCAGCCGGGACAATCCCTTGAATCGTGGGTGGATGACTGGTTTAAGCCGATGGCATATGCGGTCATATTGCTGAGGCAGGAGGGCTATCCATGTGTATTTTATGGAGATTATAAGGGCATACCGGCTTCCAAAATAAAATCCAAGAAAAAGGATATTGATAAGCTTTTAAAAATCAGAAAGCAAAAAGCATATGGTGCACAGCATGATTACTTTGATGACCCGAACTGTATCGGATGGACAAGGGAAGGTGACGAGGAACATCCAAATTCCGGTCTTGCGGTTGTAATATCTGATGGTACGGGCGGAACGAAGCGGATGTATATCGGAAAGCAGTTTGCAGGTCAGCATTTTGCAGATGCAATGGGAAATGCAAAGTATAATATCAAGATTGACGATGAGGGATGCGGAGAATTTTATGTAAACCGTGGAGCTGTTTCCGTATGGGTAAATAAAGAGAATAAGTAGCAGGTGGGTATATGGGAAAAACTATAAAAACAGAAGCTGTAAAAGAATTATTTGAGGCAATACTTACCCTTGAAAATGTTGATGAATGCTTCGATTTTTTTGAGGATGTCTGTACAGTAAATGAAGTTTTATCCATAGCACAGCGTTTTTCTGTTGCAAAAATGCTCAAGGACAATAAAACATACCTTGAGGTTGCAAAGGAGACAGGAGCATCCACAGCTACAATCAGCCGTGTTAATCGTTCGCTAAACTATGGAAATGATGGGTACGAGATGGTATTTGCACGATTAAACAACAAACGAAAATAATGTCAGGTAAGCAAAAGGGGCTGTCGCAGCAGCCCTTTTTTCGTAACAGGACATTTTATTTGATTAATATAAATAAAGCCCCTGCCGATATACTAAACAGGTACATTGACCGCCTGAGTAGAAAAAGTTCCAAAAAATAGGAGGGGAATGTATGATTATCAATTCAAGTGCCGTATCAATGGCGGCAAAAACATCTAAAAGTGTGAGTTACACAAAAAAAGAAACGACATTTTTAACGAACATGCAGACCGGTGAAAAAAACTACAGTGCAAATACGTTCAGTGCCAGATATGAGCAGACCTTTGAGGGTTATAATAACGCTCAGGATCAGATGCCGACGTATGACAAAAATGGAAGACTTCCGGGAGACGATGTAATGTCACAGCTTGGTACATATCGGATACCTGTGGTACAGGAGGATCCGATACAGCAGCTTGCATCACAGCTTCGGGGATTTTTGTTTTCGTTCAGACAGAGACTTTCCCTGTTTTTGGGACGAGGTTTATTTGGCGGTATTTTTGGAAATGATAACGGTACGCTGAATATTTCGTCGGGAGGCAGCTACAATTTGTGGCGACGTGTTAATTTCACATCGTACACGTATGAAGAATCTGAATCTTTAAATTTCGAGACGACAGGTAAGGTTAAAACTGCAGATGGCAGGGAAATTGATTTCAACATGACACTGGAAATGTCAAGGGAATATGTTGAAGAAACGGAAAATTTATCAAATGATGTGGTTGCAATTATGACAGACCCGCTTGTAATAAGCCTTGATTCTTCACCAATCGGTGTCAGTGACCAGAAGTGGAGATTTGATATTGACGGAGACGGAGTCGAGGATGGAATATCCATGCTCTCCAAGGGCAGTGCATTTTTAGCTTATGACAAGAACGGCGACGGAAAAATTAATGATGGCAGGGAACTGTTTGGAGCAGCTACGGGAAATGGATTTGCTGAGCTTTCAGAATATGACGACGACGGCAACGGCTGGATAGACGAAAATGATGCCATATACAGCAAGCTGTCTGTATGGCAAAAGGATGATGCAGGCAATGACAGGCTGATGAGCTTAAAGGAGGCAAACGTGGGAGCGATTTTCCTTAACAATATGGTTACGGAATATTCCATGAAGTCTGACGAGGACAACTCTCATAATGCACAGGTCAGAAAATCAGGTATGTATTTAACTGAGGATGGCAGGGCAAGAAGCGTCCAGCAGCTTGATATGGTCAAGGCACTGATAAGTTGACACTTTCCCAAATCAGTCAAATAAGGTAAGACATACCTTTACATATAGTTTTCAATACTATATAATGCTATATGTGACAAAGTCTTATTTATTTGATGTATGTCAGATGTTTGGTTATGTCTGATATGGAATTTGGGAGTGTATTTTATGGATTTCGGCAAGGACAATTTAAAAAAACAGATACGTGAATGGATAAAGCTGGGATACATTCAGCCTGATGATATTCCTTCCATAGAGCTTTACATGGATCAGGTTACGACCTTTATGGATCAGCACCTTGAGCAAAATAAGCGGAAGGATGAAGACAAGACACTGACAAAGACGATGATAAATAATTATACCAAGAATGATTTGCTTCCGCCGCCAAACAAGAAGCGGTATTCCAAGGAACACATTATTTTGCTTATTTACATTTATTATCTGAAGAATGTGATATCCATAAGCGACATTCATGTTATGCTGAAGCCATTGATTGAAAATTATTATGATAATCCGGAAGCACCAAACAGCCTTGAGGAAATATATACAAATTTATATAACCTTGAGAAATACCAGTATTTTAATGTGGAAAACAGTGTTGTAAAGGCGTATGAGCTTACGGAAAAGGCATTTGAAAAAAGCGATGACAAATATTTAAAGAAAATGAATTTTCTGTCCCTGCTTGGATATGATATTTTTATGAAGAAAAAGCTGATGGAGCATATCATAGATGAAATGTCTGCCGAGGAGCAGGATAAGGAAGAAAAAAATAAGACTGACAAAAAGCCGAAGCAGACAGAACCCAAGGAAAAGAAATAAAACAAACGAGACAAATAAATTGCCGGTTTAAGATAGTCCGAATCAGGATTGCTTAAACCGGCAAATTTTTGTTTTATTATATTAGTAGGAACTTCGTTCTGCTTTAATTTTCTTCCGCCTCGTCTTCCACAACGATTGGCTCTATTGTAAGTGTGATACGTTCAATACGGTTTTTGTTGACCTTCATAACTTTAAAGGTTAGGTTTTTGAAGGTGGCAATTTCACCCTCGTCAGGCAGCTTGTCCAGCAGCTCAATGACAAAGCCTGCAAGAGAGTCGTAGTCGTCTGACGAAAGAGAGGTTCCGATTGCATCATTTAAATCATTTAATTTTATGGATGCATCAATATCGTAAACATTTTCACCGATGGTTTTTATGGAGTTTGCCTCATCCTGGTCATACTCATCACGAATTTCACCAACGATTTCTTCAATCAGGTCTTCCATTGTTATGATACCGGAGGTTACACCGTATTCATCCAGTACAACTGCCATGGTAACGGATGATGTTTTCATGTCGGCAAATATCTGGCTTGTCTTCTGGTATTCATAAACAAACAGTGGCTTTCTTAATATTTTTTTTAAGTCAAAGTTTTCCTGTCCGTAAGCTTCATTGTAAAAAAACAGGTCCTTCAGATAAAGAAGACCGATTACATTATCCTTTGAGTCCTCATATATCGGTATACGTGAGTAGGTTTCTTTTGTAAATATGGAGACAAGCTCATCATATGTAGAATTTACGTCAGCGAAAACAACATCCGCTCTTGGAATCATAATATCCTTTGATAAGGCGTCTCCGAAATCTACTACGTTGGAAATCATAAATTTTTCTGACTGTTCAATAACACCATCCTCGTGGCTGACGTCAACAATTGTCCGAAGCTCTGACTCTGTCATTGCATCGCCTGTGTCAGACGGGTCAACGTGTAGAATTTTGAAAATAATGCCTGTGATAATGTTAAGCAGCCAAATGGCAGGTGTAAGTATAATCATAAGTATCCATATAGGATAAACAAATATCATGGATAGCTGGATGGAATATTTTGTTGCCAGTGTCTTTGGGGTTATTTCTCCAAAGATAAGTACAAGCAGTGTCAAGACGCCTGTTGATATTCCGATATATTTACTTCCAAATACCTGCGTACAAAGTGTAGTTGCCAGTGCAGATGCCGATATATTAACAATGTTATTCCCTATCAGTATTGTACTTAACAGCTTGCCGGAATTTTCCGTCACAGCCAAAACCTTGGCGGCTCTTTTTTTGCCTTCTTCCGATAAGGTACGGAGCTTCAGTTTATTTACCGTAGTAAGTGCAGTTTCTGCTGATGAAAAGAAACCTGACAAAATAAGTAATACAACAAGAATAATTAATTGAATAATGGGGCTTCCGTCCAAAAAAAATCATCTCCATTCGTATATTTTTTTCGTTCTTATTCTATATAGAATGGTTGCATGTGTCAAGCTTGAAAATCAGAATGGCTGAATGACAAAAAAATTGTTGACATCATCCAATATTTGTGTTAGTCTTTCAAGGTATGTTGAAGAAGCAGAGTATCCACTCTCACCTTAGCGCATGAGGCGACTTGGGTTAATAATATCTAAAATAAATGTTGTCGCAAAGGAAGCAGGCGATTTTTATTATAGTATGTTGGTGGATAGTTTGTCTATCCATTTTTTACTTTATAGGAAACTTCGGTTCCCACAAAGTGTTATACCTAGCAAATTGGAGGTGCGTATTATTAGCGAGGTAATGATTAACGAACAGATAAGAGATAAGGAAGTCCGCGTTGTAAGTGAAAGTGGCGAGCAGCTTGGCATTATGTCTGCAAAGGAAGCCATGAAGATGGCTGAGGAGGCAGGAGCCGATTTAATTAAGATTGCGCCGACGGCAAAGCCACCCGTATGCAAGATTATGGATTTCGGTAAATATCGCTATGAGCTGTCCCGCAGGGAAAAGGAAGCCAAGAAGAAGCAGAGAGTTATCGAGATAAAAGAGGTGAGACTTTCACCGAACATTGATAAAAATGACCTTAACACAAAGGTAAACATGGCAAGAAAGTTTATCACAAAGGGTGATAAGGTAAAGGTTACTCTCAGATTTAAGGGCAGGGAGCTTGCTCATGTTAATACCTCAAAGGCTATATTAGACGAGTTTGTGGAATTACTTTCAGATGTTGCGGTTGTTGATAAGCCTGCAAAGCTGGAAGGACGCAGTATGGTAATGTTTTTAGCTGAAAAACGTTAAATTAATTTATATTTATTTTGATTTATTCAAGGAGGAAATGAAATGCCAAAGTTAAAGACTAAGAAGGCAGCTGCAAAGCGCTTTAAGAAAACAGGAACAGGTGAATTAAAGAGAAATAAGGCTTACAAGAGTCATATTCTTACTAAGAAGAGTGCAAAGAGAAAGAGAAATCTCAGAAAAGCAACCATGACTGATGCAACAAACAGCAAGGTGATGAAGAAGATTTTACCATATTTATAGGATTTAGGAGGATAGACGAATGGCAAGAATAAAAGGCGGAGTAGGCGCAAAAAAGAGACATAACAGAGTACTTAAGCTTGCAAAGGGATACAGAGGAGCCCGTTCAAAGCAGTATAGAGTTGCAAAGCAGTCCGTAATGAGAGCATTAACAAGCTCATATTCAGGAAGGAAGCAGAGAAAGAGACAGTTCAGACGGCTTTGGATTGCACGTATTAACGCTGCGGCAAGAATGAACGGTTTATCATACAGCAAGTTTATGTATGGACTGAAGCTTGCAGGTGTAGACCTGAACAGAAAGATGCTTTCTGAGATGGCAATCAGCGACGCTGAGGGATTTACAAAGCTTGTAGACGTAGCAAAGTCAAAGCTTGCATAAAATAAAAATGTAGTTTAAAAGAGGCTGCCCACAATTCAAGTTGGATAGCCTCTTTTTTACTTTCCAGGATATTTCTCCGAAATGCCTATAGGCACGCCCCTTACGGAACCTGCGAAGACCCTTTGATTACACCAATTTGTATTTATATGCTGCTTGGTGCTTCCGTGCTATTATTTGGATTCTGCATGCCGTCAGGCGGTGTCTGACCGTCAGGAAGCTGCATGCCGTCAGGCGGTGTCTGACCGTCAGGAAGTTGCATACCGTCAGGCGGTGTCTGACCGTCAGGAAGTTGCATACCGCCATGCGGCGTCTGACCGTCAGGATTTTGCATGCCGTCAGGTGGCGTCTGTCCATCAGGAAGTTGCATGCCGTCAGGCGGCGTCTGTCCATCAGGAAGTTGCATGCCGTCATGTGGTGTCTGTCCATCAGGAAGCTGCATACCGCCATGCGGCGTCTGACCGTTTGGATTTTGCATACCATTAGGCGACATTAATCCAGTTCCATATATAAGTCCGTCCATTGTGATGGTTGATGTCTCGTTACAGGCGGTTACGGTATATGTGCTGCCATCCTTTATGTCAGGACAGCTTATTATGACACAGTTGTAGCTTTTACAAGGGGTGTATTCGGCAAGTATATTGCCTGAGGTGTCCTTTAGGCTCACAGGCTCCGTGGATGCAGTCTGATAGGTGAGCAGGATGCATCCCTGTGTGGATGCGTTTCCAAAATTCTGTGCCATCCCCGAAAAGCCTGTCGCAACAAAAATACCTCCTGTAATGACTGCTGTACCATCATAATCAAGTGCTGAATCACCATTATTTTCCGCACCGCTTATGTAAATCTTGCCGCCTGAAACTGTAATGTTACCATTGGAGTCCAGACCATCAGTACCTGCATTGACGGAAATTTCGCCGCCTGAAATGCTTATATAATATTCAGACGCACTCCCATCGGAGGAATTGGCAGCGTTTATGCCATCATCATTTGACGTAATATTAATAGTACCGCCTGAGATATCAATGGTTGAACCTTCAATTCCCTCATTGCTTTTCGTTATTGTGATTGTGCCGTCGGTTATTTCTACATTTCCGAGGGCATGTATGCCGTCATCGTCTGCTGATATTGTATATGTCCCGCCGTTAATTTTTAAATTGCCCTTTGTTGAACGGAGGCAGTCGCCATCGGTGCCACTTGTGACTTCGATGGCTGCATTTGTCAGAATACAGGAATCCTTGCCGTTAATGCAATGCTTTTTTGCGGTTACGGAAACGGATGCATCCTCTATCTGTAAAGTGTCTCCTGTAATTCCATTATTGAAATTTGCACTGACATTCAGTTTACCCTCACCGTTAATGATAAGGTCTGATTTTGAATAAAGGCAGGCATTAGGCTCAACGTCTGCTGCTGAAGAAAAGCTGTCATCAAAGGTATAGGTGTCACCGTCAGTCAGTGTGTTTTCGGTACCCTCCTTCAAATAAATAGTAGTAAGTGCAGCGTCGTAAACATAGATGGGACTGCCATAAGAGCATGTAATGCTGGCATTATCCAATACAAGTGTGACCTCCTCCTTTGGTGCATTTACGATAATACGTCCGTTTGATATTTCGCCTGCAACGACATAAGTACCACCTTTTGTAATAGTAGTTACTGTGTTTTCCGTAATCAGGGTTGCGTTTTCTACATCGGGTGCTGCATCAGTGTCTGATGAAATGTCTTTTGTTATGTTTGTCTCGTCTGTATTTGAATTTGAGCTGTTACCACAGGAACAAACGCAGGCTGTTATTAAGGAACTACACAAAATCATATATAATATTTTGTTGGAATTTTTCATTTTAATCACCCTCCTAAAAATATTTATTAGGGATTAGCAAAACACACTGTTTTCAAAACTTAGTTGAACAATATAGACAATATCACAAGCAAGGCATTGTGGAGCCGTCGGTACTTAGCGAGGTTTCTTCGAGCTTAGTACCGTTACGTGCGACACATAACGAAAGTGTGCCTTGTGGTGATTTGCCTATATTGTTCAACGAAAGTCCACAAAAATAATGTTTTGCTATCGCTAACTTGTTTATTTTATGCAAATGATTCTATAACAGCAACTTAAAGACTTCCTAAAGAAAAAAATAAAAAACCTTTAGGCTTTCTTTAGGTTGGTTGTTTATGATGATGCAAAAGATAAGCAAGGGTATTTCCCAAAAATAGTTGAGGAGGTTGATGATAATGGAAGATACACAGTACAGCTTTGAACGTTATGAGAAAAAGTTTCTTTTGACGTCAGAATGTCAGGAAACTTTTTTAGAACATATACAGGAATATATAACAGAGGAGCAATATCACAGGTACAGTATCTGCAATATTTATTATGATACGGATGATTACAAGATTATTCGTGCTTCAAGGGAAAAGCCGCAATATAAGGAAAAATTGCGGGTGCGGAGCTATGGCACCCTGTCAGAGCATGACAAGGCTTTTGTTGAGCTTAAGAAAAAATATAATGGGATAGTATATAAAAGAAGAATTGACGCAGATATTAATGTGGTCGGACCTTTTCTTGACGGATGTGAGGAAGAACGGTCTTTTGGACAAGTGGGCAGGGAAATTGCATGGTTTCAAAAAATGCATCAGACAAAGCCAAAGGTATTTATCGGATATGACCGTGTTGCATATTGTGCAAAGGATGATGCAGATTTACGTATTACCTTTGACACAAATATAAGGTGGCGGGACGATGCACTGGATTTACGGCTGGGTGATTATGGAAAACTGCTTCTGCCACAGGATAGCATACTTATGGAAATAAAAATTTCGGAGGCATGTCCAATGTGGCTTGGCAGGGCACTTTCAGAAGCAAAGATTTTTCCTATATCATTTTCAAAGTATGGAACATGGTACGGTGAGCACATTTTAAAGGAAGAACGGGAGGTGAAAAGCTGTGCTTAATTCGATTACAGGTACTGGAATTACAATTCCATCGTTTTTTATTTGTACTGCGGTATCGCTCGGACTTGGCATTTTAATTGCACTACTTGGAATGTTTAAAACAAAATGTACACAAAGTCTTGCCATTACCCTTGTTATTTTGCCAGCAGTTGTGCAGCTTGTCATTATGCTTGTAAATGGAAATATCGGGGCTGGCGTTGCCGTGGCAGGTACATTTAGTCTTGTCAGATTTCGTTCCGCACCGGGCACGGCAAGGGAAATCGGTTCCATTTTTCTTGCCATGGCAGTAGGACTTGCGACGGGCATGGGCTATGTCTGGCTGGCACTTTTATTTTTTGCCATTGTTGCAGTGGTGTTCCTTTTGCTTACGGCTGTGAACTTTGGACAAACGGGTGCCTTTGAACGTGTGCTTAAAATTACGATTCCTGAAAATTTAGATTACGATGGGCTGTTTGATGATTTGTTTGGGCAATACTTAAAAGCGTATACGTTGGACAGGGTTAAGACTACAAACATGGGTATGTTATATGAGCTTCAATATAATATTACGCTGAAGGATGATAAGCTGCCAAAGGAGTTTTTGGACGAAATACGCTGTAGAAACGGAAATCTTAATATCGTGTGTGGACGGGAAATTTACAATGAACTGCTGTAGTCAGGTTGATTTTTGGCGGATTATATCTATAATAATAAACAAGGCAGGTGATTTGAGTGAAATTACTGATTGCAGAGGATGAGCTTGATTTGGCGGAAGCACTAACTGTTTTCTTTGAAAAAAATAAGTTTTCGGTAGATGCGGTAAACGATGGATTTTCTGCATACGAATATGGGCTGACAGGTGAGTATGATGCTATTATTTTAGATGTTATGATGCCGAAAATGAATGGTATTGAGGTGCTTGCCAAGCTTCGGCAGGACGGCATCAAAACACCGATTATGATGCTGACGGCAAAGGGGCAGAAGGACGACCGTATTTTGGGCTTTAACCAGGGTGCAGATGATTATCTCCCAAAGCCCTTTGAGCCTGACGAGTTGATTTGCCGTGTGCGTGCCATGCTGCGGAGAGGTGGGGAATATAAGCCTACGGTGCTTAGCTTTGAGGATATTACGTTAAATCAGGATACGGGAATCCTGAAGTGCGGAAGCAGGGAGGTTCGGCTTAGCGGACGTGAATTCCAGATGATGGAGCTGTTTATGCGTTCGCCCAAGGTTGTATTTTCGGCTGACCGCATTATGGAGAAAATATGGGGCTGGGACAGTGACGCTGAGATAAATGTTGTCTGGGTCCACATTTCCAATCTCCGCAAGAAAATAAAAGCCATCGGCTCAAAGGTGTCACTTTATGCGAACCGCGGGCTTGGATATATATTGGAGTAATAAGAGAGGGTAAGGCATGATTAGAAGGCTTAGAAAACGGTTTATACGAATTGCCATGGTTTCCGTGACGGTTGTTATTGTGCTGCTTACCATTATTGTAAATGTTGCTAATTTTATATCCACAAATTCCGATTTAAATGATATGCTAAAGCTTATATATGAAAATCAGGGGGCAATTCCCATGCATAACCCGCCTCCGGGCGGTATGCCAAATAATGGGAATGATGAAGCTGTGCTTCCTGACGTTATGAATGGCAAGCAGGGAGGTCCGTTTAATCAGGAAACCCCATTTTCAACAAGATATTTTTATTTCCGGTTTCGTGCAGACGGAAGCTTAGCTGAGTTTGACCTTGAGCATATTGCGGCTGTCACGGAGGGGGAAATAGATAAATATGTAACGGTTGCACTAAATTCGGATAAGGAATTTGGCTATTATTCAGGCTATAAATATTATGTTGTGGAGCATGGCGGGGACAGATATATGGCAATTTTTCTTGACTGTTATCAGGAGCTGCGGGCAGTTAAGGTTGTTGCAATATGGTCGGTGGTTGCGGGTATAATTTGTATTGCGGTTGTTTATATACTTGTTGTCATATTTTCTAACCGTGCAATCAAACCGGTAATACAAAGTACACAAAGACAGAAACAGTTTATAACGGATGCCAGCCATGAATTAAAAACGCCGATTACCGTAATTGCCACGGATTTAAAGGTGCTGGAACTGGAGTTGGGTGGACAGAAATGGATTGATAAGGCAAGAGAGCAGACTGAGAAATTATCAGAGCTTGTAAATTCATTGGTAACACTCTCCCGTTTGGACGAGGAGGAATCGCCGCTTCTGTTTGCCGAGTTTGCCATAAGCGATGCCGTATCGGAGGTTGCTGGTTCATTTTATGATTTCTCCGTGTCAAAGGGACATGAAATGGAAATATCCGTTGAGCCGGGCATCAGATATTGCGGGGATGAATATGCCATCCGGCAACTGGTGTCAATCCTGCTCGACAATGCGGTGAAATATGCCGTGGAACATACACCTGTTTTTGTTTCCATGAAAAAGGAAAGAAAGTATATTGTGATACATGTGATAAACGAATGTGAAAAAATAGATACAGACGATTTGGACCGATTGTTTGACCGGTTTTACAGAAGCGACAAATCAAGAAATTCAAGCACGGGAGGGTTTGGAATCGGACTTTCCATTGCACGAAGCATAGCTGAGGGGCACAAGGGAGTCATCAAAGCTGTGTGTACAGCGGATCATAAAATTGACTTTACAGTTTGTCTTAAGTGACTTATGTTTTGCCTCTGATAAATTGTAAAAAAATCGAAAAAACAGTTGACATTGCAATTTCAAGATGGTAATATACTACTTGCGTTGAGCGTAAGCCCAATGCTTTTATATTGAATGCGGGAGTGCTGGAATTGGCAGACAGGCTAGACTAAGGATCTAGTGATGGCAACGTCGTGTGGGTTCAAGTCCCATCTCCCGCATTTTTGATTTTTATGGAAGCTTGAGAAACGAATCATTCTCAGGCTTTTTAACTTTATGGGAAAGAACAAAAACAAAAAAGAGAAGCTGTAACTTAGCCTCTCTTTTCGGTCATATGAGTATGGTTATTGTCCAATTTGTTAAAACTGGAAGATTGATATAAGAATGATTTTTTATTTTGTTTTCATATGACCCTTATATCATACTACAAATTTCAATAAATTGCAACAAATATTTGGAAGGACACAAAAATGGATAACGGAAAAAAGAAAAAACATAAGTACAGATACGATACACTTTGGGTGTCTGATATCGTGAAATACATGTATATGATGTTTATATTCAGTGCGTATCTTATCGTGATGAATGACCAATATTTTGACATTACAAAGACGAGGCATAGCATATTTATTATGGGAACAGTTATATTTCTTTTGCTTTATGCCTGTGTAGCATTTATAGAAGCCTATCTGAATGAAACTATAAAAAACGATTTCAAAAATAGTTTGACAAAAGACAAATTTTTAAAGCACCCTGCCGGCTGGATGCTGATTTTTTGGTTTGGTCATGTGATTGCGTTTATGCTGACGTATGACAAGAAAAGTGCATTCACTGGGGAAAATGGACGTTATATGGGATTTTTCACATTTACAGTGCTTGCCATTATGTTTTTTGCACTATGTTTTCGGATGAAAACGAACGAATGGCTGTATCTTTTGTTGCTTGTTGTCACGTTATTTGCCTATGTTGTTGCCATATTCCAGCATATGGGAAATGATTTCATGCATTACAGGGATGAGATATCCAAGAAGGATTTTCATATATTTATGTCTACATTTGGCAATATAAATATTTTTGCAAGCTTTATTGTCATATCATTGGCGGTTGCCTTTGCGATGTTTGTATTTACAAAGCGGATTGTGAACCGCTATTTTGCGGGGATTGTCCTTGTGGCAGGCGGAATGACAATTATGATTGCAAACAGTGACAGTGCATATATGGGGCTGGTAGCAGTTGTTGTAATTTTGCTTACCTTTGCAATCCAAAATGGGCGTGCTTTTTTTATGATGCTTGGAATGAGCTTGTTTGCACTGGGAAATTTATGCGTTGTGCTGATAAATAAATATGTTGTTGTCAAGTATGATAAGCGGGGCGGGGTTGCACAGCTTCTCGATAGTGTCCCTTTAGCAGCTGTACTTCTTGCGGTGGCAATTCTAATAGTGCTTGCTACATATTTTGCCGAAAAAAAGATAAAGGAAACAAGCCGTAAAAGGGCATCCCATATATTTTTGGCTGCATTTGCCGTCTTTGCGGTTATCGTTATTGTTGTCGGCATAAAAATGCATCTGTCGATATTTGAGTTTAATTATAAATGGGGAACCTACAGGGGGTATATATGGACAAAATGTGCAAAGGTTTATGTGGATGCACCGTTTATCAATAAGCTGTTCGGATACGGGCAGGAGACGGTGAGATATCTTACCACATCCAATTTTTATGAGGAAATGCTTGACGTGACGGGAAAGGTATATGAAAATGCACATAATGAGCTTCTGCAATATCTTTTGACGGTGGGGGCATATGGGCTGATTGCATATATTATGCTTGTTGTGTCATCGTTTATTTATATATTGGGAGGCAGTAACAAAAATGTGATTTCCTATATATCGCTTGCCGTGATTGGGGGATATTTTATACAGGGAATCATCAATCTGTGTCAGCCCGTAACAACACCGCTGTTTTTTGTGATTTTGGCGGCAGGGGTCGGAAATGCAGGATACTGCAGGAGAGTGGAATGTAATGAGTGAATTTCTTGAAAAAAGGTTTATAAAAAATTATGAGGATATTGAAGACCCAAAGGTACGGGAACGCTATGGAATATTCAGCTCGGTTGTGGGTGTAATCTGCAATGTGCTTTTGTGTGCATCCAAACTGTTTGTTGGAACGATGGCAGGCTCCATTTCAATTATTTCAGACGGGTTTAACAATCTTTCCGATTGTGCAAGCTGTATTGTTACCATGCTTGGATATAAAATGGCGGCAAAACCTGCTGACAAGGATCATCCATTTGGACACGGGAGAATTGAATATCTCACGTCGCTTATGATTGCAATTGTTATTATGCTTGTAGGTTTCGAACTGTTGAGGAGCTCTGTGTCAAAAATTATACATCCGAAGCAGCTTGTATTTTCTTATGCGGCAGTTGCCGTAATTATTATATCCATCTGCGTAAAAATATGGATGGGTCTGTTGAACCAAAGGTTGGGCAGGAAAATTAATTCCAGTATTATGCTTGCTACATCAAAGGACAGTATGAATGATGTGTTTGCCACTGCGGCAACGCTTGTTGCATTAATTGCATCATTGAAAACAAGTGCACCTGTTGACGGAATTATGGGTGTGCTTGTATCACTTTTCATTATGCTGTCAGGCTTTGGGATAATCAGGGAAACAGTGGATTTATTATTGGGGCAGCCTGCGGATGAAAAGCTGGCAGGAGCCTTAAAGGACATCGTTGACGCGAATGAATATGCACTGGGTATGCATGACCTGATTATACACAGCTACGGACCGGGAAATATGCTTGGAAGCGTGCATATAGAGGTGGATTGCCGCAAAAAAATTATGGATATCCATGAGGCAATTGATTCACTGGAGCGGGAAATATATGCCAGGCTTAAAATCCGCATGACAATCCATATGGACCCTGTTGACCCTGAGGATGAGCTGACAAATACCTGTAAGCAAATGGTGGAGCAGCTTGTCAAGGGCATAAATGACACGTTATCCATCCACGATTTTCGGGCAGTGGATTGTGGAGGGCAGACGAAGCTTATTTTTGACATGCTCATACCATACGAGTGTTCCATGCATGAGGATGATATCCAAAAGGAAATAGACAGCAGGCTTAATATGTCAGAAAAAAATTATGTCACCGTTATTACTTACGATAAGGGATAAACTATATATTGACAAATTCCATATTTTTTTGTAAGATAGCCATGTTAAAGGCGTTGAAGAAAACAAGTAGCATGGATAGGGCTGCCACAGAAAGTCGCTGGTTGATGAGAAGCACGGTAAGTGATGCATGTGAATACATTTTGGAGCTGCACTCTGAATTTAGTAGGAGCTGACGGTTTGGCATCCGTTATTTTGCCTGAGTATTTTTTGATACTTGCTAAGGCGGTAATTGTGAGATTACCGTGAATTAAGGTGGTAACACGAAGTGATTGCTTCGTCCTTAAATGGGACGGAGCTTTTTTATTTAAGTTTTTTAGGAGGTTAGTATGGAAATTTATGAAGAATTGGTTGCCCGCGGATTGATTGCACAGACGACAAACGAGGAGGAAATAAAAAGGCTGATAAATGCAGGGGAGGCAACCTTTTATATTGGCTTTGACCCGACAGCGGACAGCCTGCATGTGGGGCATTTTATGGCACTTTGCCTTATGAAAAGACTTCAGATGGCAGGAAACAGACCGATTGCCCTTGTAGGCGGCGGAACGGGTATGATTGGCGACCCGTCAGGAAGAACGGATATGAGGCAGATGATGACGCAGGAAACTATCGCACATAACTGCGAGTGCTTTAAGAAGCAGATGTCCAGATTTATCGATTTTTCAGAGGGAAAAGCACTGCTTGTCAACAATGCAGACTGGCTGTTAGACTTAAATTATATTGAGGTATTAAGGGATGTGGGAGCACATTTTTCCGTAAACAGAATGCTTGCCGCCGAGTGCTATAAGCAGAGACTTGAGAAGGGGTTAAGCTTCCTTGAGTTTAACTATATGATTATGCAGAGCTACGACTTCTATGCACTGTATCAGAGATATGGCTGTAATTTGCAGTTTGGCGGCGATGACCAGTGGTCTAACATGCTTGGCGGAACGGAGCTTATCAGACGTAAGCTTGGCAAGGACGCCCATGCAATGACAATTACCCTGCTGCTTAACTCTGAGGGCAAGAAGATGGGCAAGACCCAAAAGGGTGCAGTTTGGCTTGACCCTGAAAAAACGACGCCGTTTGAGTTCTTCCAGTATTGGAGAAATGTGGATGACGCAGATGTCATCAAGTGTATCAAGATGCTGACATTTCTTCCCCTTGAGCAGATTGCCGAGATGGAAAAATATGAGGGAAGCGAGCTGAACAAGGCAAAGGAAGTGCTTGCATATGAGCTTACTGCACTTGTCCACGGTGACGAGGAGGCAAAAAAAGCGTTAGAGGCTGCAAAGGGACTTTTTGCAGGAGGCAATACTGATAATATTCCTTCGGCAGATATATCCGCAGATGATTTTAAGGAAGGAAAAATAGATATTGTGACCCTGCTTGTAAAGTCGGGACTTGTAAGCTCAAGAAATGAGGGGAGGCGTGCTGTTGAGCAGGGCGGTGTTTCCGTCAACAAGGAAAAGGTAGGAGATATATCCGCTTCCTATACAAGCGAAGATTTTTCGTCCGAGTTTATTTTGCAGCGTGGAAAAAAGAATTTTAGAAAGATTACCCTTGTTTAGACCTTGAATATTGGAATGAAAACCGTTTCTTCGTAGAATGATTTCCAGGGCAGATGCATATATTTGTAAAAAAATGTGAGAATGATATGCTGAATCTTCCTGAGGTAACTGGAAATAACAAAAGATATGTAAAGCTAATCATAGGGATTATGATTATCATGGCTGTGATAATGTGCATACTTGATTATAAGGAAGAGGTCTTTGCTGTGGTCGGAGAACATTATGAGGACTCTCTTCCGATTTATTGTGTAGAGACGGACGAACAGGTGGTAAGTCTTACATTCGATGCTGCGTGGGGCGACGAGGATCTTCAGGATATATTGAAAATATTGGATAAGCATAATTGCAAGGCGACTTTTTTTGTGACTGGAGATTGGGCGGCAAGATACCCTGATGCGATAAAGCGTATTTATAAGTCGGGACATGATTTAGGAAACCATGGGGCAAACCACAAGCATATGACGGAGCTTAGCAGCGGGGAGATGCTGGAGGAAATTGAGGGCTGCCATGATCTGATTAAAACAATGACGGGTGTTGATATGGAACTTTTCCGGGCACCCTACGGAGATTATGATGAGCGTGTAATTCTTGCTGCAAAATCCAGACATTATTATACAATACAGTGGGATGTGGACAGCCTGGACTGGAAGGATTACGGCGTGGAGGATATTATAGACAGGGTTTGCGGTCATAAGGCACTTGGCAACGGGTCAATTATTTTGCTGCATAATGGGGCAAAGTTTACAAGTGAGGCATTGGATGGACTGTTGACAGGACTGGAAGCCAAGGGGTATACCTTTTTACCCGTTTCAAGGCTTATTTACAGGGATAAATACCACATCAATCATGCCGGAAGACAGTTTAAATGAAATTTTCGTTGCATAAAAATCCATATAATAGTAAAATTATGTATATAAAGCGAGTTGTGGAGTTACGGTATGAAGAAAATAATAAATACATTAAAAGATGGAACAAGATATGCAAAAAGAATTGTGATGCTGATGCTGCTCTCTGTAATTGTGTCCGTAGGACTTGTGGCGGCATTTATTGTTATGCATCAAATGTTGTTTTTCTTTGGTGCAGTTGCAGGAGTGTTTATTGCCTTTTCACTTAAGCTGACGCTGGACATTTATGAAATGACCGGACCGCATGAGGATGAGGTGAAGACACGCTCCAAAAAATCAAAGCAGGATGAGGAAGTCTCTGAGGAAGAAGAACCATATGATCCATATGGTGACCTGCCTGACCAAGTTGAAGAACAGGATAATGCAAAGCCAAAAAGGCGTAAGCTGCAGGATGCTGCACAGGAAGAAACGCAAAATGATGATGAAAGACGCAGAAACAGGCAGGATGTAACAGAGGATGCAGATGAAAACTCTGAGATGTGGTCGGAAATTAATGACCGGTTTGCAGAATATGATTATGATGATGACGACTATGGGGATGAGGAAGCAGATAAGCCGGCAAAGAAAAAGAGGAAGAAAGCAAAAAAGCAAAAGATAAAGAAGCCAAAGGCTGCGAAAGTTAAAATAAAAATGCCAAGGCGAAGGGCAGAAGGTATGGCTGCAGATGGAAGCTCAGCCATAGCGGAGGCAGTTGCGGATGTCAGATCAATCATGGAAGAGGCAGGTCAGGAAAAACCTCAATATGAAACATCGGCGGAAAGACAACGCATGACGGAGGATGACGAGCAGGAAATGAAAAAGCTTATTGTTTTCAAGCCTGCTTCCGATGAGGAAATCGAGTCCTATGACAAAAAGAAAATCAAACGTACCCTGCATGAATACAAGGTTAAGAGAGATAACCGCAGGGTTTTAGTTGACAGGAGTGACAAGTATAAAATTAAGCAGACCCCTGCATATATCTGGGTTGCAGGCAAGGAATTCCATATGCTGCTGATAGAGGAGGAGCCAAGGCATGTTATTATACCGTTACATTCTATCCGGGAAATAAGCTACCTTAAAAAGCAGCCTGTAAATGCAGATACGGATTACCCTGCATTCCACAAGAAAAACTTGTTTACGGATTTATTCAGACCATGCCTGCCTGATTATACCTACAATACTGTTGTTGCAGATATGAATTCCTACAAAAATCTTTACGGTATACTTGGAGATATTTATTTTACAAATAATTCCGCAAAGCATTTGTTTGATTTGCTGAATGTTAAATTCAGGGTTGATGACAAGGTCACAATGTCACCAAAGGTAAACTTTTTCTTTAAGGATGCATACAAAGCAAACATCCTGTTGAGGGACGGCGTTATTGATGCAAACGGTTATGCAGACCGCATATCAGACACCTTAGATAGTATGGCAAGGTCATCCATTGGTTTTAATGAATTTAAGGAAACCCTTGACTTAATGATAAGAAATAAGCTTATAACCACCGAGTTTGCAAACCATTATATTGATGTAAGAGAAAAGTACAAACTGGGATAATGGAACGGAGGAAATGATATGTTAGGTGAAGAAAAGCCAACGGGCTCATGGGATTACAGGTATCTTCCCAATAAGATGCTAGAGCTTGTCAAGAATTTAGGAGATATGAAGCAGGAAGGCACGGGATATTACGCAGATACGGAATCCGAAATGCTGACCGTTCTTGCATATTTAAATTATGGCGAAAATACAAACATAACGGAGTCCATGAAAGAACAAATTGACAGTGCAGTAAAAAATGTGGAAGAAAGAAAGCTTGGAACCAGAGAAGAAGCAGATAACTTTATTAATATTAATTTTTAAGATTACAATATTTATCTTTGTTTTGTAACAAAATGACAATGAAGCGATTTGGTGTTTAAGGATAATTTAACTTGAGGGGTAATGATGGATATAAGAATTCTAAAAACACGTACCAGTATATTTAATGCTTTTGTTGCACTTCGTGAAAAGAAAGATTTAGAGAAAATAACCGTAAAAGAGCTTACGGAGAATGCACAGATAAGCAAGCAGACATTTTATCTTCACTATATGGACATTTACGATTTATCCGAACAGATTGAGGATGATTTGGTAAATGAATTATTGGCTTCCCTTTCACATAAGGAGAATCTTCTTGCCCATATTGGAGAGACAACGGTGGAGCTGTTCAGCAATGCTACGGCAAAGGGAAAGCTGTTTAAGGTTATATTTTCCGGTTCCAGGGTGAATAATCTCGTATCATCAATTGAAACCAAGCTAAAGCAGCTTATATATGCCGAAAATCCTGAATTGCGTACGGATTTAAGCACAAATATCTACATAACTGTCCTTGTACAGGGCTGTTATTTTGCATACCAAAAATATTCATCCATTGACAGTGAACGTGTTGCCCAGATACTTGGAAAGGTATCGAACAGCATTACGGAATGTTATCTTCAGGATAAATTAAAGCTCTAAAAATCCCATCAGAATGTAAAATGTTGATACGTGATTTTTTTTGATGTATAATATTATGTGTGTCAAATTTTCATATAAAATCTCATATGTGGCAACCGTTTGTCAAAGGGGAAAACGGTTGCACGAGATAAGGATAAATTTACGGGAGGATGTTGTCAAAAATGCGGGTTATTGTAGTTGGAGCCAGTAAGGTTGGCGAAGTCGTTGTAGAATATCTTTGTAATGAAGGGTATGATGTTGTCGTAATTGACAACGATGCCACAAGAATAAATGATATTACGGATAAATATGATTGTAATGGATTTACGGGAAACGGAGCATCCGTAACCCTTTTGAAAAAGGCGGGAATTGATTCCGCAAAGATGCTGATTGCGGTTACCAAAAGTGATGAGACAAATATTCTTTGCTGCTCCGTCTCCAAAAAGCTGGGCATCAAGCACACCATAGCAGCAGTCAGGGGACCGGGATACCGCACGGAACACAAATTTTTGAAAAAGGAACTGGGAGTCGATTCTGTTGTAAATCCTGAACGGATGGCGGCAAATGAGATACATAGGATGCTGAGATATCCCGACGGTATCGAGATAGAACGGTTTGGTGATGGAAATGTATTTGTGGCAAGCATAATAATCAAAAAGGGTAATATTCTTGATGGCACAAAGCTTGTAAATTTAAAGGAAAAGGTGGATGCCGACGTTTTAATTTGTGCCATTGACAGAAATGGAAAGGCAATGAGCCCGAATGGCAATGCAGAAATAAAAGCAGGAGACAACATAACGGTTCTTGCCATCGGAGAGGAAATGGATCATTTCCTAAATAAAATAGGAATTATCGGAAAGCTGATTAAAGAGGTTCTCATAGTCGGCGGAAGTAAAATTGGATATTATCTTGCAGGACTAATGCTTAACAGCGGAATAAAGGTTGAGATTATTGATAAGGATCCAAAACGTTGCAGTGTACTTTTGGAACAGTATCCGAAGGCAAAGGTTTTGTGTGGCGACGGTACGGATGCGGAGTTGTTAAACAGAGAACTCGCAGGCAAGGATGGTTGTGTTACGGTTACGGGAAGTGATGACGTAAATCTTATCATATCAATGTTTGCCAAGTCATTTGGAATTGAACGGATATCTGCTGAGGTTGACAATGTGAATTATGCAACCATGATAAGGAGCAGCGGTATCAGTCATATTTTTTCCACGCAGGATGTCAGTATGGCAGGCGTGATAAGAAATGCAAGGGCTACCGCAGGATACGGAGACGAGGAATCAGGTGATATCAAGTGGCTGTACACCTTGGATGACGGAAAGGTGGAGGCGGTAGAGTTTGAGGTTAAGGAAAGCTTCAAATTTTGCGGAAAGCCTCTTATGAGCAGTGATGTGAAGCTCAAGGAAAATGTACTGATTGCAACCATACTTCGAAACGGAGTTACCGAGGTTGCAAGAGGTGCCTCTGTCATTGAGGCGGGGGACAAGGTTATCGTCGTATCGGCAGGAATAAAGCTGAAGGAGTTGTCAGATATCCATGCCTGAAAATAACGAAAGTAAAATACTGATACGTTATAAAAAAGCTTGAGGAAAGGATTACATAGGATGGAGCATGTACTCGCAGGATTTTTATTTATTCTGCTTTTGGTTATTGTGATTAGCGTTGTAAATGAAAAAACAATCAAAATACCAAATGATATCGCATTGGTTTTGTTTGCTTTTATTTTCAGTGCGGTAATAAAGGTATTGGAGGAGACAGGTCTTGTCAGCTTTCGTCACACGATAGTCGGCAGGCTTGAGCATTTTAATTTTCAGGAATTTCTAATGGACGGAATTCTCTGCTTTATGCTTTTTGCAGGTGCCAGCGGAGTTAATTTTAACCGCTTTGTGAAAAACATAAAATCCATCAGTCTATTGGCACTTCTCACAACGGTTTTGTCATCATTTCTGTATGGGGCATTGTTTTACCTTGTGAGTTTGGGACTCAATCTTGGATTTTCCATATGGCTTTGTGTACTGCTTGGCTGTATTGTATCTCCGACGGATCCGATTGCGGCAACCTCCATATTAAAGAAGGCAGGCTTGTCAAAAAATGTATCGACCGTTATTGAGGGAGAATCACTGTTTAATGATGGTACAGGTGTCGCAGTGTTTGTCTGTATTAAGAATATCGTAAATGATACATCGGACTTGAGTTTTCCTGTGCTTATGGCGAAGGAGCTTTTGGGAGCAATTGCAATTGGTCTTGCAATATCCTTTGTGATGTTCTCACTCTTAAAATGTACCAACAATCCGATACTGCATATATTTATCAGCATGTTTGACGTTATGGCGGCATATATCGTGTGCGAGCATTTGGGATGTTCCGGAGTCATTGCATCGGTTGTATGCGGAATTTATTTTTCGAAAGCAATGGCAGGGAAAGAAGAATGGAGAAAGGTTGTGGATCCAAAGGATTTGTATGAGGATTTCTGGCATATCGCAGATACACTGTTTAACAGCGTATTGTTTATACTGATTGGAATTTCACTCTTAAATATGCCGTTCCATAAAAATCTGTTGCTGCTGATAGTTGCTGCAATCATCGGAAACTTTATTGCAAGATATGCGGGTGTATTTGTGTCAACGTTAATTATCGGAAAAAATAAAATTCCAAACAGATATAGCGTCAATGAATTTACCACACTTATGACATGGAGTGCACTAAAGGGTGGTTTGTCCCTTGCACTTGCATTTAGCTGTGCTGAATTTTTGCCAAAGGACGCATACAATGTTGTGCTGATTGTAACATATGTTACCATGTTCTTTACGATAGTCGTACAGGGACTTACGACCAAAAAGGTGTTTGCGGTTGTGGAGAACATGAAGGCGAAGCGGCTTTGAATGGGGATATAGCTGATGGCAGAAAATAATTGCTGGTGGAGGATACAAGTATGGGCGATTTTAAGTCATATGACCTTATATCAGATGAGCACAAAATAAACATTGAAAATAATAAGATTAAACAAAATATAGAACCGTTCCTTAAGGTAAAAGAAAGGTTGGCTCCAATGGTGAGTCCAATTGAAAATATGGCTGCAGTAAATAGTGCATTGATATCACATCAATTATCAAATTCAGTTATGGATGTAAAGAATAAACTATCAGATACAATGGGATTAGCAGCTATTAATCTTTCATCGTTTCATATTGACACGTCTGCTTTTCAAATAGCTAATTCAGTAAGAAGTATTATATCATCATCCATAAAAACTTCTGTTCCAAATGTATTAACAAATTTTTCATCAGCATTGGAAGAAATGTTTAACTCCCCATTCATAAAATGGTTAGGTGATGTTGATTTTTCACCTTTATTTCATATATGGGAGAATTGGAATGTTGAATCTGCGTTTGATAATTATGATGAACTGCATAAAATTTATCTGAGGGCTATGTATGATGCAAAATGGTTTCCATATGCAGGCTGGATTGCAGATGTTGAGCTTTTTGCTGAAGTAAACGAGATATTAGGCTCAAGCCGGGGAATGAGTAAAAGATGTGAAAAACGGATTGACAGAGCAATTTTATCTTATTATACGAAGACTGAAATAAAGCACATTAAAAAACAATGGAGAGAATCTGACTTAGAGCCACATGTAAAAAAGGCTCTTGGACAAACCCTTGAAGCATATCTTCGAAAAGAGTATGCTTTGGTAATTCCGTTCCTGGCAACAATGTGGGAAGGAATTATCAAGTCAAAAGGTATTGAGAATACAAAGAAACCACAGGAAGATATTAAGAAGCTTGTTGATGAAAATGGTTATGATGATGTGTTTAGTGATTTCTATAACAATATGATTATCGGAACTTGTTATAGTATTGATGACGTTGTAGAGGGGGTTCCCAATAGACATGGTGTTGCACATAGTTGGTACACAAAATATCCAAATCAAAAAGCGGCACTCAATGCAATTTTATTGACTGATTTTCTTATAAATCTGAAACCGAAAGAAGCAATTGTAGAAAGATGAATTTGCTTGAGAATGAGGAGGGTAATAAAAATAATGGATAAACTTAAAATGCAGACAGTAAATAAGGCTGATGAAAATTTTAGGAAACTTGCACAACTGTTTCCTAATGCTGTTACGGAGATAATTGATGAAAATGGTGAGGTGGTTCGTGCTATTGATAAAGATGTGCTTATGCAGGAGATTTCCTGTAAAGTTGTTGATGGAAATGAGGAACGCTACCAGTTTACTTGGTCTGATAAGAAAAAGGCGGTTCTTCTTGCCAATGCACCAATAAATAAAACACTTCGTCCGTGTAGGGAGGAAAGTGTTGATTTTGATAATACGGAAAACCTCTACATTGAGGGCGATAATTTGGAAGTGTTGAAACTTTTACAGGAGACATATCTTGGTATTGGTACAATTTGTTGATGAAGATATATGGCTTACGCAAGGGCAGATTGCAGAGATATATAATACGACTTAGCAGAATATAAGCCAACACATTGAAAGCATTTATAAAGATAAGGAATTGGAGAAAAATCGAACTAACAAGAAATTCTTGTTGGTTCGCATGGAAGGAACGAGACAGGTAAAAGGAAATATTGCTCATCGTGAGCTTGATAAAAAATATAGTTGTTCGGAAATTCCGAATAACTGCATTAGATGGAAAAAATTACAATGTTTGCGGTGATTTGTCTATATTGTACAACGGATGTTTATAAAAACAGGGTTTTGCTCATCCCTAATAATAAGAAATAGTGGAGGTGATTTTGTGGATAAATTGCAAGTAACTAATCACGATTTTATAATATATAAAGATGAAAATGGTAATGTAAGTGTCAATGTTTTACTCATAAATCATGACTTGTGGTTGACTCAAAATTTAATAGCAGAATTATTTGGAGTGGCTAGAAGCACGATTACAGAACATATAAATAATATTTTTGAGACTAATGAGCTAGATGAAAAGACTTCTGTCGGAATTTCCGACGAAAGTACCGGAGGAAGAAAAGCTAAACTTTATAATCTGGATGTAATAATTGCAGTTGGTTATAGAGTAAATTCAAAGAAAGCAACAAATTTTAGAATATGGGCAACAAAAGTTTTAAAGGAATATATGATTAAAGGTGCAGTAATAGATGAAGAAAGATTAAAAAATCCAAATTATATATTTGGTGAAGACTATTTTGAAGAAACCTTAGAAAAAATAAGAAATATTAGATCTAGCGAAAGGAGATTTTATCAAAAAATTACTGATATATATTCACAATGTAGTGTTGATTATGATAAAGATAGTGAAATTACAAAAGAATTTTTTAAAACAGTTCAAAATAAACTCCATTATTCTGTAACTGGAAATACAGCGGCTGAAATAATTTATAACAGAGTAGATTCCCAAAAAGAGCATATGGGGCTTACGAATTGGAAAAATTCTCCAAGCGGACCGATTTATAAATATGATGTTGATATTGCTAAAAACTATTTAAATGAAAAAGAATTAAAGGATTTAAATAGAATAGTAACCATGTATTTAGATTATGCTGAAATGCAAGCTGAAAATCATAATGCTATGACTATGAGTGATTGGGTAGAAAAATTAAATGCCTTTTTAAAATTTAATGGTAGAGAAATACTCCATGGTGCTGGTAAAATATCCCATGAAGTTGCTAAAGAATTAGCATACAGAGAATATGATAAATTTAAAATAGAGCAAGATAAAAAATATATTTCGGATTTTGATAAGTTTATAAGTGATATTAATAACATATCTGAATAAATAGTATTTGGATAAATATTATGAATGCAATATAGGACGTGGTGCTTTATAAAGTCCTGCTTCGTTGGAATTGATGGTGTATATGCGAGTTTAAAGCGTATATCCATAAAAGTTATCAGCAGATACGGAGAAATAGATAACCGATATGATTTGATTGAAAATTTGTGATATTGCTGATATGATTATAAATGTGGCGAAAGCCACTAGGAGAGTACCCATGACAGGGTGGTAGCCTCCCGAACCAATTGCCCTAGCTTGCTGGGAGTACATAGGAAGGGAGGTGCGTAATATGACGGCTGCGGATATTATTTTGATATTCATAGGGATAATAGGCTTGTTGATTTCCTTTGGTAGTTTGATTGTTGCGTTTCTGACCTTTCTCGACAAGAGAAACAGTAAGAAGAAATAAAAATGCCCCTCTGTCTGATCCACAGAGAGGCGGTGTCCTTTAGGACATTTTCGTTTTCTTCGGGAGCATCCACTTTGGAGTGGGTGCTTTTCCTATGCTTAATATAACATAAGGAGCAGAGAAATTCAACAGCTTTTGTTCAGTAAATTTGTTCAGCTCTACAAACTGAAAGTTGTAAATTACCTTTTTATAACGAAATTCAAATAACCGTTAATGGTATGAATTATAAAAAATACCGAAGCGGTTCCGACTAATAAATAATTGCTTTTCCATAATCCGAAAAACAAGTAGTACAACGGAACAACCGCAAACTGGCTTACTACAATCAACCAGCTATATTGAAAACCAAGGTAATAAAAAGCCCAACCTATAAAATTTATCAGTATCATTAAAACAGTTATTATAAAAAAGGCTTTTTCTTTGTATGTAGCTATTGAAAAGAATTCATCGTTATCTTTAACAATTAACATTAACAAAATCATAGACAACATACCAAATATACCCTGTGTTTTTTCTATCCAGGGAATTTCATTCGACATATTCATTATAGGATTAGATTTAATCTTTATTAGTGGCATAATCATATACGGAATTTCCTGAATAACAAATGCAATTATTCCCGCAAAAGAAATTCCTAAATAATAATTCCTAAACAGGTGAAAAAACTTTACCATATACTTCTCCATTCATAAACACCGATTTATCTGTCAGTTGATTATAACAAAATAAACTTTGAAAAACAATTACATTACAGAAGCTGCTTCATTTCCTTATGAACCCTCATCTAAATAATGTTTTTAAGTTTTACAAGCTCTGAACTATGCCATTAGATATGTATTGTATAAGATTTTTAAATCATTTTAGATAGATTTGTAAGAGATTCCACTGTTTTGATTAAGTAAATTCATTGCATCTACAACATCATCTAAATCAGACTTAAATATGTGAGCATAAGTAATTGGTTAAAGAAACAACAATGGATGTTTCTTCATAACAAATTTAAAATAAATCAGTTAAAATATGTTGAAATGGATATCCAAAACTAAAGGATAATCTTTTATTTTTGTATGGGTTTTGGGATTATTATTCCATATTTAATGGTTTAATGATATAATATGAACGAGCAGATAAATTGGGAGTTGAGGAGGTGATTCATTTTATGAAAAAATCTCATATAATAGTGGGAAATATCATTCTGTTATTGTGGTATTTTCTTTCTATGACAGGTTTGAAGATTGGAGATAAATACTTAGTAACAAGTGCATTTAAGGAAGAATGGATATTTATGCTTGTTCCAACTGTTACATTTATTTTATGTTTAACCACAGGAAAAATCGGAAAAAATATACATTTGTCATGGTTAGTAATGTGGTTTATTACCCAGTTTTTAAGTCATGAATGGTATACTATATTCGGTAGCGGATTTATGGGAGATATGGACAAGAAGATTGCCTACTTTGCTGACTGTATTCAATTGATAAATATGGACGGAAGATATGTTCCTGATGTATATCATATAGTATTACATATATTGATAATTGTTGTGTTTGTTATGACATTGCTTTATAAAAAAGATAAGAATACATTTAATATTGAAGCGTGAAGTTCCCATTTATAATTCTGATGCCCTTATATTCGTATTTGTAGGTATCATGATGTTGATAGTTACCAAAGCTTACTGAATATTATAAATGCAATATAGAACGTGATGCTCATAAAGTCCTGATTCGTTGAAATTGATGGTGTACATGCAAGTTTAAAGCGTATATCATAATAAAAGTTATCAGCAGATACGGAGAAATAGATAACCGGCTTGGACGCTTGACAAGGTTTTACAGCTATGATAAGCTTGCGTTAGTCACGGCTAACACAAGCTTTGCTTTTTATTATTACAGGAGGAAGTCATTAATGAAGAAAAAAATATGGGATTTGTATGCACCGATATATGAAAAGGCAATGCGTTCGGATCAAAAAATTTATAAAGTTATGTATGAGCGTATTCCAAAGGTTATCAAGGATAAGGATGTGCTTGAAATTGCTACAGGTCCCGGGCTATTGGCAAAGCACGTTGCACATGCTGCCAAGACAATCATTGCAACGGATTATTCAGAGGGAATGATTGCGGAAGCAGAAAAGGGCGAGTATTCAAATAATCTGACATTTGAAGTTGCCGATGCGACACATCTTCCATATGATGATAAAGTCTTTGATGTTGTTTTAATTGCAAATGCACTTCACGTTATGCCAAATCCCGAAAAAGCCCTTCAGGAGATAGAACGTGTATTGAAAAATAATGGTATATTGATTGCACCGAATTTTGTAAACCATAAAAAAGGGTTGATTAGTAGTATATGGTCTCAAATACTGAAAATTGCAGGAATCAAATTTGAGCATCAATGGAGCACAGACGAGTATAAAGCATTCCTTGAAAAAAATGGATGGGAAGTTAAAAACTGCAGGGAAATGAAAGCTCGTATTCCAATCGCCTATGTTGAATGTGTGAGAATGGCGAAGCTTAATATGTGAACAACAGATAGTGTAAATTTCATGGATATAGGGAACTTTAACGGTGGATTTTATAAATGTGCTTTGAAAATCCACCGTAGATAAATTATAGAATTAATTGGCAAGCCTTGTGCTTACCTCGCCGCTTGCTATATCTGCAATTGTTCCGTCCTCATACATGACCTTTAGGGAAAAGTCCTCGTTTATTTCGAGGGCTTTTGCATTTTTTCCTGCATTTGCAGAGAGAACCTGTATCTCCCTGCCTGTGGTTATATTGAGCTTCCGGTACTGCTCAAGATATTGGTCCCGTTCCTTGGGCCAATGCTCCATCATCTTGTCAAGTTCATTTATAACTTCAGCAACAAGCTGTGCTCTTGTTGTTTTCTTACCTGTTTCTGCATAGATTGAGGTTGCTATATCTTTTATGTCATCAGGGAAATCTTCTGATGCTTCGTTTGTATTGATGCCGATTCCAACAATAATATGCTGCACATGCCCGCCTTCACTTTCCACGGAAAGCTCAGACAGGATACCGCAAATTTTTTTGTTATTTAAGAGTAAGTCGTTTACCCATTTGATGGATGGGGAAATTCCAGTGACTCTTTCAATTGCATTACATACGGAAACAGCCGTCCATGCGGTGATGGTCGGACACTCGTGGGGAAGACAGTCAGGTCTTAGGAGGATTGACATGTAAATGCCTGTGTCCTTTGGCGATACGAAGCTTCTCCCACGTCTTCCGCGTCCGCTTGTCTGTTGGTTAGCAATGACAACATATCCTGAAGGGGCATTGTCAAATGCAAGCTCCCGAAGCTTTGTGTTGGTTGAACTGACCGTGTCGAGACAAAGAACCCGTTCTAAGCGTTCCTCAGGTAAATATGCCATCAGCTCACCGATGGTAAGTTTATCAATTTGCGGATTTTCCTGAAGCAGATAACCTTTATTTGTGACAGAGATAATGTTGTATCCATCGTTTCGGAGGCTTTTTACGGCTGAGCTTACAGCCATTCTACTGACGCCGAGGACAGAGCTGATTTTTTCTCCTGATACATAATCGTCGTTTTGTTTTAATATTGCAAGAACCTTGTCCTTCGTCATTGTAGCACTCCCTTTATTGAACCTGTAAACTTTATTTCCCATTATAACTTTTTGTGGAAGCTATTAATAAGCATTTTTGCATTTATAGCACCAAGTTGTATTATAGCACTTATGGGAAAAGGATGCAAAGATACAAATAATTTTAAATTTCTATAATTTCATTAATTATCTTAAATTATCTTAAAATGTAAAATTTTTATTGACACGGTTCGACAGATGTTATATTATGGGTGTGTAATCAAAATATGTTTTATGTTGGTATGTTCCTTGTAGATATACGGAGCTTGCCATGTTTAAACATCATTATTTTTATTTCAATAAGGGGGAGCTTATTATGAAAAAAAGTCTATTTTCGTTCTTTTTAGTTGCAGTGATGGTTTTATCTATAGGAGGAGCTGCATACGCCAAATCCGCAAAGTATCGTTATTCCAATGGATATGTTATGGAGTATCAACTATATGGGATTACAGTTGCTGGAGAAAGTGGTGCCGCAGGGGTAACCTCTACGGAAGACCCGGCAAATGCATTTGTTTCAGTGTTCTCATATAAAAACGGAACAACTAAAAATAGTGGGTCAAAGCAGCAGTCGGGCTATGTGTATCTTGGACTGCCTGGCAGAGGTGGAAACTCTTTTAGAAGCGGTCATGCACTTAAGGATGGCAATGTGCCGTATGGTCAGGTTTTATATTTAGAGCAATAACAAAAAATGTCACGCTAAAATTGTGCATGTTTTAGCGTGGCATTTTATTTGTTCATTATTAGGAAACTGCGTTAGTAGAAAATATTTTATATGGAGAAATTATGAGGAAAGAAAATCAAAAGAAACATCTAAAAATTATAATTCTTATTGTAATAGTGATTGTTGCGGTCATTGCCATATTATCTGTGTTTTATTTCCGCAAAACGGAATGGGTAATGGAGCGGGGTGCAAAGGGGCAATTTAGCAAGGAAACGTACTTGGATGGCGGAACAGGGGAATGGGAATACGATGAAAACATGAGGATATATTATAGCTTTAATATATCGTCTGGCAGTGTATGCTTTCAGCTTACAAACGAAAAAGGAGACATCGTATATAATATGGCAGTTGATAAATCCTGTGAGGGATACATTTATTTGTCGGATGTTGGGACAGGAGTACTATATGACCATGAGTTTGCATTAAGTGAGGATACACGGGCAACAAGTTATACGGAAATACAGTATAAAAGAAGCAATTGGCAGAAGTTTAAAAGCCGTGTCAGGATGAAATTTCCAGCTTTTAACAGATAATGCTTCAGAGAGGGGAGAGTGACGTATGAAGGGTGTATTTCGGGAAATGTTCCGGTATAAAATATCAGGCATGGCAATGCTGATATGCCTTGTGGTTTCCATGTTTGCTGCATACTATGGAATCACAATTTACAAGAATGTTTTCTTTGAGTATATGGATAAAAATGAATACAAATACAAATCAGAGACACATTTCATATATGCACCTGATGAATCGGGGACGTTCCCTTCTGTTCCGAAAGATTCCCATGTAAATCTTAAAATAAAAAATTGCTCTGCGTATGCAGATACTTCCAGGGAAACGATTATAATAGATGTCGTGTTACATTCTTATCAGGAAAATTATCCGCTTCAATCAGGACATTACCCTGATGTGGGCGAACAGGAAGAACAGGTTGTTGTTCTTGGCAGGGAACGCATGGAGGATGCATACGAGAGGGACAATGAAGCTTATTATTCCTTGTTTGGGGAGGAATATAAGGTAGTTGGTGTAATTGGGTCTAAGAATAGTGTTTATTTTGATACATGTGTATTTGTATATGGCATGGGAGATGAAATGAGGCAGCGGCTTGCTTCCACTGCTGAAATGGGATATAGCATGGTCTTAGAAAGTAATGACTGTGATACAAGACAGGTTTATGATGAGTTTATCGGTGTTACGGAGGCAGTAGTATCCAACAAGGTTGAAGATTTTACTAATAGCACAGCGGAACCAATATATGGGGAAAAGCTGTATTGTATCATCATTTTTCTGTTTTCCTTTATATGTATAGCAGTGGTCATAAGCTTTTGGATGAACCAACGGACACATGAACTTCAGGTGTGTCGGGCATGTGGGTTTACAAATAGTATGATAGTGAAGCGTATTTTTAAGTCGTTGCTGTTGCTTTGCTTATTTGCTTTTTGTATTTTTGCCTGTTTGGCAGTAGGTGTCAATTTTCTTCTGGGAAGTGTTTCGAAGGAATATAACTTGGGATTTTCAGTAACAATCATTTTACCATATATTGGAGTGTTTGCTGTTGCTTTAATTGTTGTTTGTATCATTCCGATTGCAGGTATGCTTCATACAGGTATTGCAGCATCATTAAACAGGAAGGAGTGATTTGGTGTGAAATTTAAAAATTGTCTTTCCTTTAGTATTGGACATTTACATAACAAAAAAAAGCTGTTTTGTATCAATTCCCTTATCATGGTCATATCAGTTCTTATGGTGTTTCGGGTTTTGTTTGTTTATATAGCCTGTAATTATGAAATGGTACAGGCACATACTTTTTTAGGTAACAACAAAAATATGCTTTATAAGCTGGAATCGGATTTTTTGGTATGGGATTTCGGTTACAGCGAACAGTATCACGACTGCATTATGGAGTTGAGGGACAAATACAAGGTTGTCTTATACGAAAATTCTGATATCTTTCTGAAGGGAGATTTTAAGCAGAACCTTATAGAATATATGCTCATGAATACCCAAAATGAAATGATATTACAAACAGGATTGCCACAGGTGCTTTTTGCAGATAACGAGCTGCTTGAGCTGACAGGTGTAAAAGATGAAAACGGAAATTTAATAAAGCTTGGCACGCAGGAAGGTAAAATTGAGATTGCTGTTGGCTCGTTTTATGAAGATATTATGCCTGTGGGTACAGTATGTTGCGATGGGTATACGGGACAGGAATATATTGTAACATCCATTCTTGCTGATCATCAGGAATGGATGTATGGCACTATTTATAATAGTGGACATCTTGAAAGTATGGATGAATGGATTGTTGCATTGCCTGATATGGACAGATATACAGATGGGTTTGTGTCATATATGAACGATGTGTATCTGATAGCAGGTCAGGATGAGGCGGAATTTATAAAAGCAGACATAGAAAAAATTGCAGAAAAATACGGTGTGTTTCTTTCCGTAGAGTCATTTGATGCGTATGAAAAAAGCAACAAGGAGCTCCATCATGATTTGTATTTTTTCAGCAGAGTGCTGGTAATATTGCTCTCCCTGTCAGCCATGATAGCGGTTGTGACAATTGCACTTGTATCATGGCTGAAGGATTATCATGATATTGGTGTGTTGTGCACAAATGGATTTTTAAATAAAGATTTTTTAAAAATTATTTTCATTGAAAATATGATAAAGCTTCTGTTTCCAGGAGTAATTGCATTTGCGGTATTATGGGCAGGAGATGTAGGAAACGGTTTACCGCCTGAAATGTTTTATATAACATTTTTGCTGGTTATGCTGCTGCTTTTTGTATGTATGGTGATTGTATCTGGTATTATTTATCATGAATTTAAGAAAAACAGTCCTGTCAATTTGATGAAAGGAGAACGCTGATGATTGAAATTAATAATCTAACAAAAATTTATCAGGGCACGTCATTTGAGGTTACCGCACTTTGTGATGTGAGCCTGAAAATAAATGATGGTGAATTCGTAGCAATCATGGGAGAATCGGGTTCGGGAAAATCAACCCTGCTTAATTGTATTGGCTTGATTGACAGCTTTGATGAGGGTGAGTACATCATTGATGATGTAAAGGTACATGAGCTTTCCATTGGGAAAAAAAACCTTTTGAGAAAAGAAAAAATAAGCTTTGTTTTTCAGAATTTTGAATTAATGCGTAACTATACATTATACGAGAATATTGAGGTGCCACTTTTAGCAAAGAATGTCAAAAAGAATGCCAGAAAGAAGCTTATTCATGAAATGGCAGAAAAATTTGGGATTGAGGAGCTGCTTAAAAAATATCCATATCAGGTTTCAGGTGGACAACAGCAAAGGACGGCGGTAGCAAGAGCACTTATATCAGATAACCCATATATATTGGCGGATGAACCCACAGGTGCCCTTGACTCAAAGAACTCAGTGGAGCTGATTCATGAATTAAAAAAAATAAATGAGACAGGAAAAACGGTTCTTATGGTTACGCATGACCCCAATATGGCTGAATTTGCAGACCGAATCATTCACATAGATGATGGTAAAATTTTAAACAATAATGGATGAAAAATCATGATTTGAATTGTATTTTTTTTAGTACAAAAAAAGTGGTTGACTTTGTCGAAAAGAAGTGATATATTAGTCTAGCTGTCGCAAAGACAGAGAAAAAAAAGGCAAAAAAGTGAATACAAGGGATTTA
>JAMPBO010000012.1 GCA_023666705.1 Bacteroides sp. | reverse complement strand
GGATTTTCGTATCAATCCGCTGTATCTGTGCATCTTCAACAGGTATCATAAGGTTGAAATTTAAAACCCCTATCAACGAACCATTATGTACAATTTTCTTGAAATCTATCTTATTATGCATCTTTTCATGCTTTTTCTTAGGCTTTGACAGCGGCACACAATATTTGTGTTCATTACATATAAGAATTATGCCCAGAAAAGGGCGTTCATCTTTCCCTGCCTGCGGTGATACAGAAAATACTCTGTCATCAATATTGTGCAGGTTTCTAATGTACTTCATGTCTATCCGATACACTTCTAATGGTAACTGTGTCATAAAATTCTCCCATAAAGTATTTCAAGGACTATGTTTGCCATAGCCCTTGAATGTAGCGTCACCGCAGCAACGCTATCGCTTTTTGAACGTCCACTTGCTGGCAGGACTCTCCTTTAATAGTATTCTACCAAATCAAAAAAAATTGTTAATGCCTTTTGCGGAAATATTTCCACGAGCATCTTTGTTTGGTATAATAAACAAGTAGAAAAAATTTACACTGAAGGAGAATTAAGTGATGTTAAAAAAATCGAAAATTAGAGATAAAATAATTATCTTTCTGATTGCCGTACTTGTCTGTTCTATGGTCGGCTGCACTCCTTCCAATCAGGAAAAGACGACAACGACAGAAGCTGTTGGACAAAAAGAAGTGGATGGACAGACAGAGGAAGTGCAGGATGGAGATATACAGGACGAGGGTAAATGCCGTACCAAGCCGCTGTCAGAGACAGATTATGCCCTTGGCAAACATCCTGTGGGATACGATGGAAATTTGTATGAGTTTTCCCTTGCCCCCGAGGGCGAATCTATTATGATAAGTTACATGGGAAGATATCAGGATGATATTTTGGTTGTGTACCAGCTTGAGGACTGGACAGATTACATGGTTAAAGTGAATCCGCTTACCATGGAGGAGAAAGCAAGGGTGGAGCTTCCGGAAGGATTCTATACAGATGGCGGAATCGTTGTAACAGCAGATGGAATGCTGGCTGTCTGCAATCAGATGAATGGGGAGATTTATTTGATGAATGAGGAACTGTCGGAGTATGACAGGATATCGCTCGGACGTTCGGATGTTGCGGTAAAATATATTGCACCGGATTTGTCCTACCTGATTTATGAGGATTATGAGACAGCAAAAAATTGCTCCTGCGATTTGGAAACAGGGGAAATCATACAAAGCTACACGGAGGAGTTCGGTAAGCTGCAGATGGAAGATGATTTTTACATCGTATACTATAATGAGGGAATCTTATCTGAAATTTTGTTTGGAACTGTGAATGTTGGTGACCCTAAGATACTTGCCCTTAAAGATGTTGAAGAATATAGTGCAAGATATACTGATGCGGAAAGTAAAATTGCGGTATCCCGTATGGAGCAGGTGGACGGGAAGGAAAAAAAGGCTGTGTTTCGCTTTTATTCCCTGAACACGGGAAGAAAGCAATATGAGCTGACGGTTCCGCTTGCGGATACGGATTTTATTTCCGATTACATGACATATATTGAGAACGAAGGTATTGTAATGTTTGAAATGCAGAAGCAAATGTCGTCCACGATTTATGTTTGGGATTTGCTGGCAGAAAAGAGCGTCTGTGAGGACGAGGAGAATTATGTGTACCAATGGCAGGGAGAAAACCCGGCGGATGAGACTGAGCTGGAGGCACTCCGCAGGCAGGCAAAGGAAATGGGGGAGCGTCACGGTGTGGAAATATACATAGGGGATGTGGTGACGGAATGTACGGAGGATACATATGAGTATGTACCGACAGATAATGTTGTGCGTATCCGACAGGCACTCTTTACGCTGGACCAGGCACTGGAACGGTATCCGTATGGAATGCTCGCCCAGTTGGATGATGATTATGGCGGAATTTTGAAAATATATTTGGCAGGCGATATATTGCCGAAGGATGATATGTCAATTGATACGGCGGTAGGCGTGCAGAGTACGTTGTGGGAGGATACCCATTTGGTGCTTGATATAAACAGTGTATATGATTATGAGAGCACAATTTACCATGAGATTTTTCATGCAATCGAGAACCATCTGAATATTACAGAAGAAGGCTTTATCGATGAAACGGTGTGGAATTCCCTCAATCCGGATGATTTTGTTTACGACAATGACTATGTGGAAAATCAGGGTTCGTCTGATTTTACATATGTTTCAGGGGATGCGGGGAATGAGGTATATTTTATAGACATATATTCTAAAAGCTTTCCAAATGAGGACCGTGCACGGATTATGGAGTATGCCATGATGGAAGAAAAAATGGATACGTCGTATTTTAACGAACCGCATTTAAGAAATAAGCTTAAGTACCTGAACGGACAAATTCGTTTAGGATTTGACACAACGGGCTGGCCTGAGGTGACAGATTGGGAGATATGGACACAGTAGAGATTAAATACTTGTTTTATTCGACAAAATATATTAAAATTAAATTAATTATGCACAATATTTTGTGGATGAATTGTGGCATATGTAACGAAATATATAGACAATTGCGAAATGTTATATTATCGAAAAGTAGTTGTACAATATTGCAAGCACACCTTGTGGTGATATTGACTATATTATACAACGAATGTTTAAAAAGACATCATTTTGCAATTGACTATAACAAAAAATAACAGGAAAGATATTGGTAGAAATTTATTATGGCACTTAAGCATGTGATGATAAACGATATAATTTCTGAGCACAGCGAGCGTATGCAAAACATTAAGAAGTATTACCCGTTCTTTGTGCTCAGTGAGACTACGTTTTCCCAGTACAAGGAGGGAAAGTACGGCTTCCTTGATATGGGCTATATCACTATGGCATCACTGCGTTTTTTTATTAATGAAAACAATTTTCACGAAAAGGATATCACTTACGAGGAATACGAGAGCTTTCTGCTTGAGCTTCTAAAGCGGGATTTCGGTGTGGACGAGGACCCTGAGGAGGAAAAGCAGCTTGCTCTTTACATTTTTGATAAGCTGAAAAATGACGGACGGGCATTTGAGTTTAAGTTTTATGACCCGGAGGCAAGGACAGGCAAAATTGCGAGAGTGAAGCTGATTGACAGTAAGGTTGGCGATGGCACGGTGTACTACTACATAACGGCTGAGGGCATCGAATTTTATCTGGATACGAAAGAGATAAAGGACGAGAGCAAAATCAATGTGTCGCAGCTCCTGCTTGAAAAAATGATTAGTTCCAGCAACTTTAAGGGAGGAATAGACGTTGTCAAACGCATCAACAGTCAGGTGATACAGCTTTCCCTTGAGAAGGAGCGGGTGCTGAAGCTTTTGGGCATCGATGTGTTTGAGGGGAACAAGGCATATGAACGGTATATGGCGACTACTGCAAAGTGGTTCAATGACGAGCAAAAGCTGTTTGCAAAAAATAAGGCACTGGTGGACAAGGTAATTGAGCGGGCTGCCTATGAGAGCAGTGAGGGAAGCAGGTCAAAATCCCTTGAGGATATAGGTAAGCTGGAAACAGAGCTGAAAAAAACAATATACAATCATAGCAGGCTGATTTCCGAGACTATGGAGCTTACGAAGCTGGCGGACTCCATCATCAGCAAGGCAAAGCTCACAAAGCTGAGACCCGTGTTTGATTTCAGGCAGATGCTGCTTGAAATGATGAATCAGGATATGCCAAATGGTATGGAGCATGTGGTTTTGCCGTTTTTAACGCCGAAGCTCAACAAATCCTTTTCCATCCGAAGTATAGACAATATGCTGTCCCTGAAGAGTGATGACAAGGATAAGGGTGAAAAGGTTGAAAAAAATGTTTTGGATGCATCCTTTGAGTATGAGGATGAGATATTAGACAAAAAGATATCGAGAAACTTTTATATGTTGTTTATGGAGCTTCTCGACCAGATAAAAAAATGGAACGAGCTGGGGCTTAGGGAGTTTAACGGAATTCTGGAAATTAAGTTCGGCAGCGAGGTGTATTTAAACAGGGATTACTATTCGTTTCTGACCCATCTGGCAGGAAAAAGTGAATACAACATAAAGCGGATGCTGGAAAAACAGGATACGCTGCTCGAGGAAATGGTAGCCGCCAATATGACAGAGGAGGACATCACACGGTTTGGGGATATGAGTTTTTCCATCAGCATGAACGGTGAGAGTATTATAGAATTAAGGGCAGATGAGGACGATGCCGCCTACGTTACGGACATGAAATTTGAAAGGAGGGACGGGTAAAATGGAAGAAAGAAGCTTGGATAAGGCACTGGATATTTATTCCACGCTGATAACAGGACAGGAGGTATCCCGTTCCAATCCCGACACAAGAGAGCTTTACGAGGAATATTACAGCAATCAGGCGGTCTTTGATATTACAAACCGACTGATGAAAAAGCTGAACTTAAATGTATATGAATACGAGGACTCCATTTACATTACGGCAGGAGACGGAAACAGAATATTCGGTTACACAAATGACGACATGAAAAAAATGCTGGGGCTCAGGCTGAACAAGGAGCTTTATATGGCATATTTCATTATATACAATGCCCTGCTGTCCTTTTATCAGGACTCATCCTCCTATCAGGTTAAGGAGTACGTGAAGCAGGAGGATTTACTGGAACAGGTAACCTCCTATCTGGCAACGATAACGGCGGATATATCGGTTTATTCCATGGACGAGCTTGCGGAGGACAGCTTTAAAACCATTGCACTGTTGTGGGATGAGCTTCCGGTTGTGACCTCTGACGATAAGGATAAAAACAGGGCATCGAGAGCCTCGCGGGTAGGATTTATTAAGCTTACCTTCAACTTCCTTGTAGCACAGAAGCTTTTTGTGGAGGTTGAGGAGCGGTACTATCCGACAAAGAGATTTAAGGCAATTGCGGAAAATTATTTCGAGGAGTATAAGGGCAGGATATACAAGGTGCTTGGAGGTGAAACGGATGCCTAGCATAAACAGGATAAGGGTAAATAATGTCAAGTATAATTTTGGCACCCAGTTTTACGACGATTTTACAATGAGAATGTACGGAAAAAACACACTCTATGATCTTGCAAACGGCGGAGGAAAAAGTGTGCTTATGCTTTTGTTACTCCAAAATATGATACCGAATTGCACGCTGGACGAAAAACAGCCCATAGAAAAGCTGTTCCGCACGGGAAATGGAAATACAACCATCCACTCCCTTGTTGAGTGGAAGCTGGACAAAAACGACAGCAGCGAGGGCTACCGCTATATGACAACGGGCTTTTGTGCAAGAAAGGCAAAGGAGTCGGGGGATGAAAGTGAGACCTCTAAGGATGTCGCTTGCATTGAGTATTATAACTACTGTATTTTTTACAGGGAGTACAACAAAAATGATATTATCAATCTCCCACTTGTTAAGGATGGGGAACGGGTGACCTTTCAGGGACTTAGAAGCTATCTGAAGGAGCTGGAGCACAAGGATATGTCCCTTAAGGTGCAGATTTTTGACAGAAAGGGCGAATACCAGAGATTTATCAGCGAGTTTGGGCTTCACGAAAGCCAGTGGGAAATCATAAGGGGAATCAATAAAACCGAGGGACATGTGCGGACCTACTTTGAAAATAACTATAAGACGACAAGACGGGTAGTCGAGGACCTGCTGATTGAGGAAATTATTGAAAAGGCATTTATGGTCAAGACCCAGCGTGAGGAGACGGGAGATGCGGCTATGGCACAGATGCTTATGGATATCAAGGAGCAGCTTACCATACTTGCCAAAAAGAAAAAGGATATTGCAGGCTATGACCGTCAGATTGAGCTTGTGGGAACGCTGTCTGACAAGGTTGCGTCATTTATGGATTTATATGAGGAAAAAAGCAGGCTGGAAGCACTTATGGCAAACATATATGTGACAGGCGAGGAGTTTGCCAAAAATGATGAGGAAATGATGGAGCAGCTTGCCAAAGAGAGGGACGAAAAGCGGCAACAAAAGGACGAGCAGAGAAAATACATGGAATGCCTTAAGGTTGCAAGAGACCGAAATAAGCTGAATGAGCTGAAAGGCAAGCTGGAGCAGTCACAGACGGCATATGAGGAGACCCTAAATAAGCTTGATGAGCTTAAGGATGATTTGAATCTCAAAGAAGCAATCAATGAGTATGTTGACTACCTTGCTGACCGCAAGAAATATCACCAGAACGATGCAGTCATCAAAACGATGATGTCGCAGACACCGTTTGACAGGGAGCTTTTATTTTCCTATACATACAATTTAAAAATGAGAATGGATGCGGTAATGGCGGAGCTTAACAGCAAGATAGATGCCATTAAAAAGGACCTTGCAAAGAAAAAGGCGGATAGGGAATCGGCACAAATGCTTCTTCAGGAGGCAATGGTTGAGCAGGAGGTTGCAGTCAACATCAAGAAGACCTATGATGAGGAAATTGTCCAGCTTTCGGAGCAGCTTGCAGAGATAAAATTCTCCATGAGTACCCTTAATTTTGCAACGCCGGGCGAGCACCTTGGACAGGTGCAGGAGGAGATAGATGACCTGGCATGGAAGCTTGAGGATAATCAGACAAGGCTTAAGGATAACAACGAAAAGCTGAGTGATGCCAAAATTAAGCTGTCGCAGCTTCTGCTGGAAAAGGAAGAAAACGATAAGCTGATTGAAGCCTTTGAGGTAAAAGAAAAGGAGTATGACGAGGCTTGCCAGAAGCTTGAAAATATACGGACTGTATATGGAAGCGATGACAGGAACAATCTCACATCAATCATTACGGACCGAATCACGTCCACCGTGCTTGAAAATGCGGCAATCAAGGATGAGATTAAGATTAGGAAAAAGAGAGTGAAGCTGCTGGAGGAGGGAAGAATCATATCTGCATCTGCTGCAGCGAAAAAGCTGATGGATTACCTTGAGACAAGACATGGAATTTCTGCTATGTTCGGCATGGATTATCTGTCGGCACTTCCTGTAAATAAGCAGGCGGAGCTTCTGGAAATTAACCCTGAGCTGCCGTATGGACTGCTTATCAAAGAATACGAAACGGTCAAGGATGACCCAAATATTTTAAAGGTAGATACAGGCAGTGAGATTGTCAATATTTATGACATGGATGCCATTTCGGACAAGGCACTGATTCAGGGAGAAAATATAATAAGCGTGCATGCGACGAAGGAATTCCTAACCGGGGAGGATACAAGGGAGAAGCTTTTAGGCGAGGAAACGGAAAATGTGCATGAGCTTGAAATGAAAACGGAATTTAAGGAAGAAATGCTGGCAGCGTACAGGCAGGATCAGCAATTCGTAATCCGTATGCAGGACAGTGAGCTGATGGAGGCAGGCAGAAAGCTTCGTGATGCAAGAAAGCGTATGTATGATATGGACGCAGAAATATCTACCTGCAAGGAGAGTATCCGGGAAATCAAGCGAGCCATTTCTGAGCTTGAGACCCAAAATGAGGAGCTTAGAAAGCAGTATGACGAAAAGCTTGCGGATGTGGGACGTCTTGACACTGCCACGAGGCTGGCGGACATGGTAAGCGAGAAGGAAGCCATATCAGGGGAATGTAAGGAAAAAATTGACAGGCTTGAGGAGGAAATCCGTTCAAGACGGTCGCTGATTTCCGATACGGACAAGACGGATGATGAGGACAACGCAAACCTTGCCACCCTCGAAAAAAAGCTTCAGGAAATGATGACGGAGTGGGATGTTTACTACAAACCATATTATAACATTGACGTGGAGTATGAGGTGAGTGCCTTAACTGATGATGAGATCAAGGCACGATTTACGGCAATGTTAAATGAAAATAAAGGCGAAATGAAAACCATAGAGGACAAAAAGCTGGTAATGGAAACCTTAAAAAACTCTATGGATAAGACCCTGAGAAATATTAAAAAGCGGGGGATAAGCACGGAGATGATGGAGGAGTATGAGAAGAAAAACCTTATATACCTGTCGGATGATGCAATGCTTGACACCTGCAAGAAAAATATTAACGAGCAGCAGGAACGGCTGAATCTTCTTGAGCTTGAGCGGAAGGAGCTTGAGCGGGCGATAAGCCGTCTTGAGGGAAGCATAGAGTATGCCATTAGCAATATCGAAGCTGCCTTTGGCGGATATACGGAGCAACAGGCAGAGCAGTCCGAGATTGTCATGAATCTGAAAAAGGGCAAGGAAATGCTGGAGCGGCTGGAGGCTGAGGCAAAGGAATGTGACGCCCGTTACAAGGGTTATATGAAGCAACAGGGCTACATGGTAGACCTGTACAAGGATGTAAAGCGTATTATCGTGACACATGACATAGGCATGGAGCAGGCAAAGCCGCTTGCAGAAGATAAGGATAAGCTGCGGACAATCTTTGAGGATAACCTTTTACTCTATGACAAGAGCAATAAGGCAATTGAAAAGGCAAAAAATGAGCTGATGAGATTTAAGGGAAATACAGCGGTAAGCCTTGATGAGATGGAGGTTTATGAGCTTGCGGCAACCATCAGAAATGACGTTGCCATACCTGAGAGCTTCGGTGCGGCAGGCGAGCTTATGAACAATCTTAAAGCGATAGCGGATTACATTAAGCTTGAGAAGGACCGTGTGGAAAAAAGTCTTGTGGACATGGAAACGATTAAGGCAAACTTTGAGGAGCAGTGTCTCCAAAGATGTCTTGACGTGAAGACCGAGCTTGACAAGCTTCCAAAGCTGTCAAGAATCGTTGTGGATGGGGAAGCTATCCAGATGGTAGGACTTGCAATCCCATATGTGCGGGATGAATTTTTAAAGCAGAAAATGTCGGATTACATTGACCGGATTGTGGCACAGGCAGACGACTATGACAATGACAAGGACAGAATAAAGTTTATCAGGGGAAGCCTTGCACTAAAGAAGCTGTTTGGTGTTATTGTAGCTGACATGAACGGCATCAAGCTGAGTCTATACAAGCGGGAACGCATAAAGGAGCAGAGCAGGTACCTGCGGTATGAGGAAGCAGTAGGAAGCACGGGACAGTCCCAGGGTATTTACATACAGTTCCTTGTCTCCATTATCAACTACATTTCAGGCATGTACCAGCTTGGCAACGAGGACACAAGGACAAAGACCATATTTATTGATAATCCGTTTGGTGCGGCAAAGGATGTGTACATATGGGAGCCTATTTTTGCACTGCTTGCGGCAAATAATGTACAGTTGATTGTTCCTGCAAGAGGAGCCACACCTGCAATTACGGGACGGTTTGACGTGAATTATATTCTTGGTCAGCAAATGACGGGCGGCAGACAGCTTACGGTTGTATGCGATTACACGAGTAAGGCAGACCAGGAAGAATTGGAATACAAGGATTTAGAGTTTGAGCAGGTTAGCTTCGACTTTATTTAGATAAGGGGACAAGTGGATTATGCACTATAAGGAAGTAAAGGCAATTTTATCACCTCAAAACGGAATGAATTTATACCGTGGATGTACCCATGGGTGTATTTACTGTGACTCCAGGAGCAAATGCTACCGGATGGACCACGAGTTTGAGGACATTGAGGTTAAGGCAAAGGCTGCGGAGCTGCTTGAAAATACCCTTCGGAAGAAGCGTAGAAAAGGCATGATATCAACAGGCTCCATGACGGACCCATATGTGCCCATCGAGGAGGAGCTTCTCGTAACAAGAAGATGCTTAAACCAGATTGAGCGGTTTGATTTCGGGCTGGTTATACAGACAAAGTCAAAGCTGATTTTGCGGGACATCGATATTCTGGAAAAGATAAACCGAAAGACAAAATGTATCGTTGCCATGACGTTGACGACGTATGACGAGGAATTATGTAAAATTCTTGAACCGAATGTATGCACCACAAAAGAGCGGTTTGAGGTGCTTATGGAGATGAAAAAAAGAAACATACCGACGATCGTGTGGCTTGACCCCATTTTGCCGTTTATCAACGATACTGAGGAAAACATGCGTGGTATCATGGATTATTGTGTTCAGGCGGGCGTGTATGGTATAATGTATTTTGGTGCAGGAATGACCCTGCGGGAAGGAAACAGGGAATACTTCTATGAGCAGCTTGACAGGTATTTTCCGGGCATGAAGGAACGATATATCGAAACCTTTGGCAACGGGTATGAGGTAAACAGCCCGAACGATGACAGTCTGACGGCTGTTTTTAATGAGATATGTGATGCAAACAATATTGTACGTGACAGGGAAGAACTGCTGCGGTACATGCGTGAGTACAAAAATAAAACTATGGGCGACCAGATGAGCATATTTGATTTTGAAATGGAAGCCTGAAATAAATAAAAAAGAAAGGATGATGTGGTATGGCATTTAAGGATTTTATGCAGTCAGTCAAAAATGAGGCAGGAGATGCAGTTGAGGTTACAAAGCAAAAGGCAAAAATAAGCAAAGAAAAGACAAACATTAAAAATAATTATGAAGAAATAGGAAAATATGTTTATGAGCAATATGTAAAAACTAATCAGGCAGATGCGGCGGTTATGCAGTATATCAATGCAATTACCGCATCGAAAAAGGTTATAGACGACTGTAATGCGGAAATAGAAAGGGTTAAGAGTGTTTAGTGGGCACTTGGAGGACAATATGGATTACAATGAACGCAGTTTAAAAATGCACGAGGAAAATTGCGGAAAGCTTACGGTAGTACCAAAGGTAAAGATAGAGAACCGGGATGACCTAAGCACCGCATATACGCCCGGAGTTGCGGAGCCGTGCAGAAAAATCAGGGATAATAAACAGGAGGTTTACAAATATACATGCAAGTCAAATATGGTTGCGGTTGTATCTGACGGAACGGCAGTTTTGGGCTTGGGTGATATCGGACCTGAGGCAGCCATACCCGTTATGGAGGGAAAGGCAATATTGTTTAAACGCTTCGGCGATGTGGATGCGTTTCCGATCTGTCTTGACACAAAGAATGTGGACGAGATAATTGAAACCGTAAAACGGATTGCACCTGTATTTGGTGGAATCAACCTTGAGGATATATCCGCCCCGAGATGCTTTGAGATAGAGCGTCGTCTCAAGGAGGAGCTTGACATACCTGTATTTCACGATGACCAGCACGGAACTGCCATTGTCGTATCGGCAGGACTGATTAATGCATTGAAGCTTGTGGGCAAGAAATTTGACAAGGCAAATGTTGTCATAAACGGTGCAGGCTCTGCCGGCATATCCATATGTAAGCTTCTGCTTTTGCTTGGCATTGGAAATGTTGTTCTCGTGGACAGGCAGGGGGCACTCTGCCCCGGACAGGCATGGATGAATCCTGCACAGGCGGCTATGGCAGATGTTACAAACAAGGACAGACAGACGGGAAGCCTTGCCGAAATCATGAAGGATAAGGATGTATTTATCGGTGTCTCGGCACCGGGCGTAGTTACCGCTGACATGGTAGCATCCATGGCGGCTGACCCAATCGTATTTGCAATGGCAAATCCGACCCCTGAAATTATGCCTGAGGAGGCAAAAAAGGGTGGCGTAAGGATTATGGCAACGGGACGCTCTGACTATCCGAACCAGATAAACAATGTACTTGTATTCCCTGGTATTTTCAGGGGAGCACTTGACGCAAGGGCAACTGCAATCACGGAGGAAATGAAGGTGGCTGCCGCTTATGCAATTGCATCTATCGTCAGTGACGAAGAGCTAAGTGAGGAATACATCATTCCGGGAGCATTTGATGAGCGTGTGGCGAAGGCAGTGGCAAAGGCAGTTGCTGACGAGGCAGTAAAGCTTGGCATATCAAAAAATTGATATACGGGAGGTTACTTTTTTATGAAGGATAAGCTTGATCGGATTCAGGATGAGGTAAACAAGGTAATAAAGGGAAAGCGTGATGTTGTTGAGAAGGTGCTTGCAACGATTATTGCAGGCGGACACATTTTGATGGAGGATATACCCGGAGTCGGAAAAACAACGCTTGCCACAACCTTTGCAAGAAGTCTTTCCATGGACTATAAGAGGGTTCAGTTTACACCTGATGTACTGCCAAGTGACATACTTGGATTTTCCATGTACAACTCTGCCACAAAGGAGTTTGAGTACAAGCAGGGAGCCGTATTCTGTAATTTGTTTCTTGCGGATGAGATAAACAGGACATCGCCGAAAACACAGTCGGCACTCCTTGAGGTTATGGAGGAGGGGACTGCTACGGTTGATGGCGTCACAAGAAAACTGCCTGACCCGTTTGTCGTAATTGCGACGGAAAATCCCTATGGTTCATCGGGAACCCAGATGCTTCCTGAGTCCCAGCTTGACCGGTTCATGGTATGCCTTTCCATGGGCTATCCAAGCCATGAGGACGCAGTGGAAATATTAAAGGGAAATGCATCAAGACCCGTGGAACGGGTGGAACAGGTGATATCCATTGAGGATCTTGTAACCCTGCGGGCAAAGGCAAATGATCTTCACGTCCATGACGAGATTTACGAATACATTGTAAATATTGTTGAAAAGACAAGAGCAATGGAGGTTTTTTCCATGGGTGCAAGTCCGAGAGGAACCATCGCACTTCTGCGTCTTGCAAAGGCAAGGGCAGTAATCATGGGACGTGATTTTGTCACGGCGGAGGATGTACAAAAATGTGCAAAGGACACACTTGGACATCGTGTTAAGCTCAGTGCAAGAGGAAAGGCACAGGGCATCAGTACCGCACAGGCAATAGACATGGTGCTGGCAAATGTGGGGGCACCGAGAATGTAGTGATTGGGTGAATACATGAGATTAGAGGTTTTATTTCGGACGATAGGACTTATAATTTTATATGCGATATGTCTGGCATTGTACCTGTTTTTGCACAGCCAGTTTTATTTGATTGTTCTGATTATTATGGTGGTAGGACCGCTGCTTTCCATTTTGATGGCAAGTCATCTGCGGGATAAAACCGGGGTAAGAGTTATGGCAGGAACAGTATCGACAGGAAATCCTGTTGGTCTTGCACGTATGGAGGATCTGTACGGCAGGCAGGATGAGGAACTGTTCTTCTGTATCAAGCTGGACAACCCCACACTATTTGTTTCATTGGACGTGAAGCTGACTGTGGAGGTGGCAAATCTGTTTTTTGGCGTGACTGCGGAGCGGAAAATATCAGTCCCCCTGCGGGCAAAAACAGGCTATGAATTTATGTTACCCATTGTACCGCGATTTCCGGGAACCATAAAAGTTACAGTAAAAAAAATTGAGATAAAAGACCTTTCAGGTCTTTGTTTTTTCAAAAAAAATATAGATGCAGACGGAGAGGCAACCGTGCTGCCCCGTACGCTTAAGGATGTCAAATATGATAAAAACGACGCTGAGGCAGGTATGCTGGAGAGTGAGGAGAGCAATAAGCGTGGAAATGACTTCTCGGATGTGCAGGAAATCAGGGAGTACATTCCGGGGGATAAGCTTATGAGTATTCATTGGAAGCTGTCCGCTAAGCGAGATATCCTGATGGTAAAGGACAGGGTAAGCATGTCGGACAGACAGCTTGTGGTCGTGCCTGAACTGTGCGGTGCAGACCCTGCTTCCCTCAATATGATTGTGACTGCTGCATACAGCGTCATATCGGAAATGATAGAGGATAAAACCTCAATCAGGCTTATTTACTGGAGCCGGAACAGGGACGATTACGAGGAAACAAGAATTGATTACAAGGAAGACTTACAAAATACATTTGCAAAAATGTTTTATGAGAAAACATATATGTCTTCGGATGAGGCGGCAGCAAACATGGCAAGTGTCCATCCTGAAATAAAGGCATACCTGCATATCAGTGCAGAAAATAGAAGCTTAAAGATTCAAGTCAGGGAGAATATCTAGTGGCGAAGAAAAAACCTGAAAAAGTGAATAAGGTTCTTGCAGAAGGCATTGAGCTTGGCTATGGCTTCTTTGAACAAAGGGAAAGCCGCCTTCGCACATTGCTTTTAAAGGGAGTTATCGTCTATCTTATTTCAATGGGAAGTATAGGCTTTTATTTGTCTGCCTTTGGAATTGATTACAATAAGCAGCTTTGCCATGTGGCAATCTTAATTATGTCGCTGCTGTGTGCCATGCTGTACTATAAGCTCCTTGTGGAAAATCTGGGATATCTGGTTCTGCTGATTGGGTTTATCGGTCTTGTGGCAGTGTTCCGGAGGTATATCAACAGTGGATTTTATGCAATTGTAAATATAACGGTCAACGATGCGGCAGAATATTTTCAGGTGGAGATACAAAGACTGTATCAGGAGCAGATAGAGGACAGGTATCTTACCGTTACATGTCTTGTACTGTTTGTCGGATTTGTTCTGGATGTATTTTTAAATGTATATATATCAAGACGTATGCAGTATGTCACGGTTGCATTTGTGGTGATGTCATTGAATCTGATACCCCTTTATCTTGTTGAGGAGCCTGAACCGCTGTATGTGGTCATGCTCATGTCGGGTATGGTGATGGCATACATTTTTAAGTCAGGACAGCATTACAGTCCGCAGGTATCCATAAAAAGAAACGATAACGGCTTCATAGAAAAGGGAAAGGACAAGAAGAAGCGGAAAAGCGAGCTGTTCTATGTCTCGGACATTAAGGCGATGCTGCAGGCAGGTATCACGGGAATTTTGTTTGTTCTCATGGTTGCTCTTGGGGTCAATGCGTTGAAGCCGAGAGAATCCTTCAATGTTGGTTATGCGGGAAACAAATATAAGGATATCACGGTTGCGGCTATGACTACCATTTTGCTGGACGGCTGGCAGGGCTTTTTCGGACAGTCCTTTGATGTGGGTGGTATGGACAGCGGACGTCTGGGCAATGTCTCGTCGGTGAGACTGGACTACCAGACAGACTTAATCGTTGAACTTACGCCGTACAGCTATGGAACGGTATATCTAAAGGGCTTTGTGGGTGAGCTGTACAATCCGTATGCCAATGAGTGGACAAACATAATGGGAACCAACTATGACCTGCCTGGCAAGGATTGGAGCACTTACGTTCCGGAGAGCGAGGATGAAAGCGTCTCAGATAATTTACCAGCAGAATATGCGGTAAGAAATTATAATGAGATGCTGGCATATAAGGAAGCATACGAAAATAAACAGGAATACAGTGCAAAATCTGCCATGAATATCTGGATTATGGACTATGCTGTCAGACAGGGCTGCAAGCCGTATTACACCGAGAGCAGCGGCTATATCGGTGCAGGAGGCGGCTATCATAGAGGCAGGAGTTACAAATACTATCCAAGCTTTGGTACGAGTGCTGTTTATACGAATCCGGAATATACGGATTTGGATTTGTATGTGCCTGAGGAAAATATTCCTGCAATCGAGGAAACAATCGCCGCCGCAGGTGCTGCAGGCTCCGATGAGCAGATAATAGAGGCAATCATAGAATATTATCAGGAAAATATTCCATACACCATAAGACCGGGACGCACGCCGAGAAATGCAGATTTCATCAATTATTTTTTACAGGACAACAAAAAGGGCTACTGTGCACATTATGCCTCAGCGGCTGTGCTGATGTTCCGTTATATGGGAATCCCTGCAAGGTATGTGGAGGGCTATGCCATTGACTATTCACAGATGGCAAACGGTGATTTAGTGGAAAATGCTGAGTATGCGGACTACTATGATGGATACTCGGAAATTGGAGAAACCGCATTAATCCGTGTCAATGTGACAGATGCGGATGCACATGCATGGGTTGAGGTATACACCTCGACAAAGGGATGGCATGTCGTGGATGTGACGCCGTCAGGCGAGACGGAGGAAGTGGAAGATTTCTGGACGCTCTTTGAGGAATACATGGATGACTCGGATGCTGCTGATGATGACGGAAATAATCTGAACTTAAACAATATGCGGATACCGACAAAGGTGTTGCGTGCAATCTTTTTTGGTTTTGCAGGAATTATGGGTGCATTTATACTGGTTGTGGCAGGAAAAAAAGGTATAAAAGAGATTTCCCTGTATATCAAATATGCCAAGGCAGGAATTAATGATAAGCTGATATATAAGTATGTGAAATTCAGACGAAGGCTTGCAAGGAAAAACCAGCAGCTTGGAAATCTGATCAATTACCGTGAACAGATAACATACATTGTAAAAACGATGGAAAAAACATCGGAGATACAGGCGGCACTTGAGACGGAGAGCGAACAGGTAATTGATATTTTAGAGCGGGCAGGCTTCGGAGCAAATGAAATATCAGAGGCAGACTACAATCAGGCTGTACACTTCTTTCAGGCAGTGGCAAGGTAGGACAATGCTTGATTTACTCAGCGGGAACGAGGCTGATACCATAGATACCGTTTTCCTTCTGGTATTGGAATAAGGTGTAATCGTTAAAATCTTCTCCGAAGTTTTTAAGCTGAATGTTGTATATGGATAACAGCCCAGCATTGGTTAAATCAATTTGTGGATAACCGTGCGGCATTGCGGCAGAGGCTGCTTTGGTGATATCCCCAATCCTTATCTCAGTCACATGGTCCGAGGTGACAAAGGCATTTTCAATCAGGTTGTTCTGCATCTCAGGCAGGCTCATTCCTTTCGTGTATGTCCCTGCATTTGTTTCAGCGGCAAGAATGGTTCCACTCTCTGACATCAGTATTGTGTGATATTCCGTTGAATCATATTTTGAAAAGTGGATTTCCCACAAATAAGCCGAGTAGCTTTCAAAGCTGGTGTCAATATACCGGTAAAGATTGCAGTTGAACGAGTACCAGTTATTGTAATTTGAAAACAGGCTGACAGGATACAGACCACAGAGGTAATACTGGTTCAGCTGGGACTTGGCAATAGAAATTGCCTGCGATTCAGTTAAAAAACCTTCGGTAGTATCACATGGAGACATGGAGCTGTCCCAGGTAGAGCATATGAGACTGATCCGGTCAAGGCTGGAAAGCTTGCTGGAGGCATTTCTTGCAGTGGCAGTTCTTGCAGTCAGGTAGTAGTCATCAGGTGCCTGTACCACCTGCGATAGGGAATGCTTCACCTTGCGTTCCAGAATAAGCTTCGGCAGGACAATGGCTGCAACAATAGACAGTATCGTGACAAGGGCAATTGTTATTTTTAAAAATTTGTTTTTATGCTTCATGATCCAAACCTCCGAATTCGATAGACATACAGGTGCCTTCGCCCACAGTGCTGGATATCGTAAATTTTGCATTGTGGCTGTTAAATATGGCGGAGGCAAGAGAAAGTCCCAAGCCCGCTCCGCCCTCACGGCGTGAACGGGATTTGTCAATCATGTAAAATTCATCGCATATTTTTGCAATATGCTCCTCGGATATTCCAACGCCATAATCCTGAATTTCAAATAAATAGCCGTTATCGGTTTTCTTTCCTGATAAGATGACAGTTCCACCCTCAGGTGACGCCTTTCTTGCGTTATCCAAAAGGTTGATGAAGGCGGAGCAAAGAAGGTCAATATCACCCTGTATCGTGGCAGGCTCCACATTTATTGTGAGTGTCAAATTCCGTCTGTCATATTCCGGTGCCACGCTGGCAGCAGATTTTTGGGCAAGCACGGAAGCAGATACGGTGGAAAATGCAATGATGTTTTCCTTTGTGTGGATAAAATCAAACAGCTTGTGGGACATGGTCTCTAACCGTTTCCCCTCGTTAAAAATATAGGATGCCGCCATAACCTGGTTTTCCCGTGACATTTCCTTGGAACGTATCGTATCAGCATATCCGATAATGGATGTCATAGGCGTTTTGATTTCATGGGTAAAATCTGCAACAAACTGGTCGCGACGTGCCACCATATCCGTAAGCTCATCCACATGGTCAGATACTGCCTCCGCCATGCTGTTGTAGGTTTGGGCGAGCGTGCCAACCTCGTCATTGGAAGAAATGTCGGCACGCACATCATAATTGCCTTGACCAAAGCTGGCTGAAACCGCATTTAAGCGTTCCAGTGGTTTTGTGAGCATTTTACTGATAAAGTACATGGTTACACAGCACAGGGTAAGCACAATTATAAGAAGAATGCGGAAATAATTTGACTGCCGTGCAATCAGTTGATAGGTGTCGGTTATGTTCCGTTTATTGATAATGTTTAAGGTTTTATTCAAAAACGTGCTGGCGGAGGTGACAGTAATATACATTTCATCGCCTTCTGTTGTTATTTCATAGCCTTTTTTTCCCATGATTGTGTTTTCCCACAGTTCGGCGGATGGAAGGATGGCGTCTGTATGACTGGAATACATGGTGTTGCCGTTAAATACGATAAAAACCTGTGATTCATTGGCGGACATATTTGTAGTGACTTCCCTGCCAATTTCCTGAAAGCTATTGGTGTAGTCTGAGTTTCTTTCGTTCACCTCGCCAAGAAGCCTGTATTCAATCATTGCCTGAAGAATATTATTTTCTTCTATGGCATTTTTAATCTGATTGTCAAGAGAAAGCTGAAAGCTTTTGTTAATCATAAGATAGCCGACAGTTCCTATGGCGACAGATAACAATATAATATTGACGACAAGAACCTTGTATCTGAATTTCATATATTAGTTTTCCTCATAATCAAGTTTTTTCAATCTATAGCCTGTGCGGTATATCGTGATAAGCTTATTTTCAAGTCCCGCTTTTTTCCGGAGACGCTGGATGTGCAAATCCAGGGTCCGCGTGTCACCGTAATATTCGGTTTCCCATATCGTCTCATATATTTTTTCACGGAACAGGGTAATGTCAACATTTCTCACGAAAAGCACAAGAAGCTCAAATTCTTTTGGGGTAAGTATAAGCTCTTCTCCATTTTTTAACACGGATTTTGTGTCAAGATTCAGCGTAAGGTCACCGTACTGTAAAACAGAGGATGCTTTGTTATAACGGCGGAGTACAACATTGACCCGTGCAAGAAGCTCTACAATCTCAAACGGCTTGACGATGTAGTCCTCTGCACCGAGGGTAAGTCCCTTGACCCTGTCGTCAAGTGCTGCCTTGGCGGTGATAAAAATAACGGGTGTTCCCGTAGGCTTAATATAGTCAAAAAGCTCATAGCCATCGATTTCAGGAAGCATGATATCGAGCAGGATAAGGTCATAGCTCTTGGATTCCAGCAGGTCGGCAGCCGTTTTTCCGTCATATGCCGTAAAGCACTCATAGCCTGCATCCGTCAGATTCAGTTTTATTAAGTCGGAGATAGAGAGTTCGTCCTCCACAATCAGAATTTTAATCATAGCTTCTGCTCCTGTTTTGTATATTTGTTCGCTGTGTAGTCTGTGAAAATTAATGTGATTATAAAGGATAAAAACAAATCTGTCAAAATCAGACTAAAAAATTTTAAAATGCCGGGAGTTTGATGCAAAAAAGATACATTTATATTTTATAGTAATCTCAGGATAAAAGGCAGGACATTTTCTTTGTATAGAAAATGCAGTTTTAAGATAATTCCAGCAGGCATGTAAAATGGAGGAAAGTAACATGAAGGTTGTAAAAAAAGTATGTAAGCCAATGATGATACTTGGAATGGCTGTTTTGCTTACCGGATGCGGCAAGGCAAAGCAGGATGATATAGCAGAGGAGCTAAAGGGGAATGCAGGGATAGAAGCAAGTGCAGAAAATACAGAAGGCACAGAAAGAAATACAGACCCGGATGAAGTGCCTGATACAATTTCTTACGTTGTTGAGGGAAATGGAAATACGGTGAAAATAGATGCAAAGGTATATGCGGATGGATATGGGAGTGTTCCTGTTTTTGCAGTAAAAAGAAGCGAAGATAAAGATGAATGGGTCGCCGGATATGCACAAAAAATATTTGATGGTGGGGAGTATGATAATATTAAACCATACGGGTTACAAAGTATGGAGGAGATTCAAAGCGAGCTTGAATTTTACAGGGAATGTGCGGCAAACGGTTATAATGAAGCAGCATGGCAGGTGGACAGGATGGAGTACCTGCTTGACAACTACAATGCTTCAGATTATGTGGAGTACCCAAGTGATAAGCTGGTATATACAAGAGAGTATGTTGACCGTGAGGAGGATAACATAACATTAAAGAGTACCGTGAATGAGGCAAGCCTAAGAGGTTATGTGGATGGAAGAATATGGGAGATGAACTATGCGGATGGAACATATGAAGACCTTTGGGATGGGGCTGTTGTGGCTTATGAGTATGCACCTTGTCTGGAGGCACATTGCATGGAAGAAACGGATTATGTATATGGCTTGTCAGATATCTCCCAGACATTTCTTCAAAATAAGTGCAGCCAGACGGATGCGGAAAAACAGGCAGAAGAATTTCTGGAACAGCTTGGCTTTGAAAATATGGAACTGCTGCATATTGCACAAATTGACCGTCGGACGGAGCAGGATGACGCATATACAGATGGTTATTTGATGATTTACGGAATGGAGCAGGATGGAACACATCTGTTATTTGCACATAGTGCGGGAAAAACCATTATGGATTTTGCCACACATAACTGGGCAATGCAGCCGTATGTGGAAGTTTGTGTAAATGAAAACGGTGTAAATGGTATAAGGATTATGGGAAATTATGAGAAGCAGGAAATGATGACCGGAGAAGCTGTCATGCTGACCTTTGAGCAGGTAAATGAAGTTGCAAAGGAACGTTTTACGGAGCTGTTAAATGGGAATATGTCCTATACTATAGATACCATTGAGTTCGGATATGCTTACATCACATATGACGGATTTTCATATGCAATTGTACCTGTATGGTGTTATTATACCGGAGACAGAAATGAAAACAGAAGAGAGGAAATTGTAACAATTAATGCCTTAGATGGTGCCATTATTTCACGTGATATAGTAAATATCTATGGGTTACACACGAGTCTTATACCGTATTGATGCAAAAAGGATACATTTATGTTTTATATTAGTACTAGGGAAAAACGAGGGAAATTCATATAAACAAACACATGATGCAAAAGACATACAAAATTTGAAGGAGGAACATTTTATGAAAATTATGGGAAAGGCACGTTATTTCGTGATTCTTGGGGCAATGATATTTCTTACTGCGTGCGGCAATGAAAAAAAAGACATGATTGCGGAGGACTTAAAGGAAAATGTAGGTCAGGATGCAAGTGCAGGAAATGCAGCACAAAATACAGGTCCGGATGCAATACCGGAGCATGTTTCTTATACGGTTGAGGTAGGAGGAAACACCACAAAGGTAGAGGCAGAGGTGATTGCTGACGGTTATGGAAAGGTTCCAACGCTTGCCGCAGAGAAATGCACGGACAAGGATGAATATGTTGAAAGGTATGCAAAACGGCTGTTTGACGATGGGGACTTTAAAAATGTTAAGCCGTATCAAGTGCAAAGCAGGGAGGAGCTTGAGGCAGAGCTTCAGTACTATCAGGAAAAGTATGCAGGAAATACGGAGTACAGTGAAAATGATAATACATGGCGGATTGAAAACAGACTTGATTTTTATGACGATGACAATTATGTGGAATATCCTGAAGGTACGCTTGTATATGAAACACACTTGTCAAGTGAATCAGACGAGGGTGAGAGCAATGAGGATGTGTTTTATGATGCCTATCTGAGGGGCATGGTTGATGGAAGAACCTGGACGCTTTCCTATGATGAGGGATATAGTTATAATAACGTAATGGTTGAAGGTCAAAAAATTAAAACGGAATGGATACCGACGATATATGCAAAATGTATTGACGAGGAATATTATATTGCCAATACGTCAGAAGTAACGGAAACCTATTTAAATAACGCATGTAAGCGTGAGGATGCGGAGAAAGAAGCACAGGAATTTTTACACAGGCTGGGCTTTGGAGAGATGGAGCTTTTGCATATCGTGCAAAATAACCAGGGTATGGATGAGGATAAGATTTCGACGGATGGTTATACCATGGTATTTGGGGTTAAACAGGGAGGTGCGCATCTCTTATATTCAGCAGGCTCTATCACTACTTCCATGGATACGGGTGTAAATAGCGACATTGCCGTACAGCCTTATGTTGAAGTGGTGGTAAACAGCAATGGTGTATACAGCCTTATGATTATGGGCAACTATAATGATGCGGAGATTATGTCAGGGGAGTCAACCATGTTATCCTTTGAGCAGATTGATGAGATTGCAAAGGAACGAATGACGGAGATTATGACAGAATATCCGAGCAGTTATTTTAATATCGACTGTATAGAGTTTGGATATGTGTATATTACCTATGATGGGTTAGAATATGCGGCAGTTCCGGCATGGTGTTATTGTAATGGAGGAAGGAATGAAAAATTCAGAAGTGCTGTTATTACAATTTGTGCTCTGGATGGAGCCGTAATTTATTCCGGCGGTAGCAGCATGCTTAGTGGTAGTGGTGCAATACCGTATTAGGAAGATGATGTTCGTTAGGAGGGATTTGCATGAGGATAAAAAAACACATGTATGCAGGGATTGTAATGGCAGTTTTCCTTACATCGCTTTCATCTTGTGGAAAGGCGACCAGGGATGACATAGCGAAGGAGTTTGATGTTATTGGCACTGGGACAAATGCGGGTGTGGAAAATACAGCCATACAGAACCACCTTGAATATGTGGTGCAAAGTGCTGGGGGAAACACGAGTTTCACGGTATCAGCGGATGTGGAGACAAATGGGCTGGAAAATGCTTATGTATATGAAGCAAAACGCAAGGAAATGAATGAGGAAAGCTTAAAACAGCTTGCAGACAGCTTTTTTGAGGGCGACTACACTTATATAAAGCCTTATGTACATTGTTCCTTGGAGGAGCTGGAGCAGGAGGAAGCATTTTATCAGCAGCTTACGGATGAACATGGTCAGGATATTTACACATATGCGATTAATTATACGGAAAAATTATACACCCTGTTAAATGATTATAATGAAACTGCCTCATCATATGAGACGCATAATGGACTGATTTATCATAATGACGAGTGGGATTGGGGTGTGGATGCTTTTTTTGAGGATATGGTGGAGTTTGAAGATTTTCGTGTGAAGGAAGCTGATTATTCCAGACTTCGTGGAGAGGTGGATGGTCACGTCTATGAATTATATTATGGAAAATATTATACAGAAGGGAAAAACATACCGGCAACTTCAGAATACGACCCTGAGAGAATTGTGATAATGTGTGTTGATACCCCGTATTATTTGAAAGGATGTACAGACATGGGTGCATCGTCACAGGCAAATGCATGTGATTATAATACGGCACTCAGCCAGGCTGAGCAGGCTGTAGAAAAATTAGGATTTAAAGAGTGGGAGCATACTGATACACGCCAGATGGATGTTGCAACAACTGCAGGACATAACTATCTAGGGCTGAATGGATACGAATTCTGGTTTTATCCTGATATGAATGGTAAGTACGCGTTCCCTTGCAGGGGAAAACATATGATGGCATTTGGAAGCGATCACGATACGGAGTGGATATACGCAACAGGTCAGCCACTCATAAGGGTATATGTTACGGATAATGGCATTGAGGCAATCGATATAGGAGATGTGTATGATAAATCAGATGCTGATGGGCAAAGGGGAGAGCTTATGCCTTTTGAAAAAATAGATGGGATAGCAAGGGAGTTTATGGGTAATTATTATCTTGACAGAGACCTTGAGATAACTGCTGTTAAACTTGGATATCTTTATATTTCTTACGATGGAGTGCAATTTTCACTTGTGCCGGTGTGGGCATACTGCTATGAGACTGGCAGTGAGGAGGAAGCACTTGTATATATCAATGCATTGGATGGAGAATTGGTCGTTCAGGGAAGTGAAAAAATCTTTCTGGGATATCATCCTGCTGCAGATCAATTCATAAGGGAGACACAATATTAATTGGCACACTATTTTCAAGAAGTGAGGTGGAAACTTATGAAAATAAAGACTGCAAAGATTAAATTTGTATTGGCTATGATGCTTGTAGCTGCATTTCTTTCGTCCTGTGGAAAAGAAAAAAAGGATGATATTGCAGATGAATTGGATGCGGTTCATATTGAAACAGGCACAGATGCCCAAAAAGCAGGTGTGCCAAAGCATTTGGAATATGTTGTGCCAAGTGTTTTTGGTGATACAATGATAAAGGTATCAGCTGATGTGGAGACAAATGACTTGGGAAATGCTTACGTGTATGAGGCAGACCGCAAGGAATTCAATGAGGAAAGCTTAAAGCAGCTTGCGGACAGCTTTTTTGATGGGGACTATACCTATATAAAGCCTTATGTTCACTGTTCCCGCGAGGAACTTGAGCAGGAGAAAAGATTTTACCAGGAGCTTATAGATAAGTATGGAGACGAGGTTTACACTTTTGTAAATGTATATAGGAACAAAATAGACGATTTGCTGGATGGGTATGATGAAAATAACACAGCATACACGGAGCATGACGGACTGATTTATCATAGTGAACAATGGACTGAAAATGATGGCTTTTATGATAACGGAAGCGGGGATGGCTTTGATACGTTCCGGGTAACGGCAGCCGATTATTCCAGACTTCGGGGAGAAGCGGATGGACATATATATGAGCTGTATTATGAAAAGTATTATTTACAAAATAAAATCACACCATATTTCAACGGATATATTGAATATATAGGCGGGCAGCATGATGAGGAGCGGGTGATTATAAAGTGTGTCGATTCCCCATATTATGTGAATTTGTGTAAGGATATGGAAGAAAATCCACAGCTGAATACCTGTGATTATGATACAGCGTTAAAACAGGCGGAGGAGACTGTGAAATCCCTGGGATTCCAGAAGCTGGAGCTCTCAGGTACACGGCAGCTTGATATTGATAAGCTTACGTTTACAAATGAAAGGACAGCACTTGGGCTTAACGGATATGAATTTTGGTTTTCTCCTGCAATGAACGGAAAATATGCCTTTGACTGCCGCGGAATGCATATGATTGCATTTGGAAGTGACCATGATGAAACATGGGTATATGAAACAGGACAGCCGCTGCTTCGGGTATTGGTTACGGATATGGGTGTTTTGGAGATAACCATAGGAGATATGTATAGCATAGGGGAACAAAAAAAAGCGGAGCTGATGCCCTTTGAACAAATAGATGGTTTTGCACAGGAATATATGGGCAGTTATTCCGCCACTGAAGATATGGAAATCACAAATGTAAAGTTGGGCTACCTTTATGTTTCTTACGATGGCATAAATTATTCACTGATTCCTGCGTGGGCATATTATCTGGATAACGGCGAGGTGTTTTTATATATCAATGCACTGGATGGAGAACAAATCATAGATGGCTCACAAAAGATTGTCCTGGGTTATCATCCTGTGGCAAGCACATTTTTCATGCAGGTTCAATATATATACCGTTAAATAATAATTGAAAGGGAGTATTTTATGAGAAAGTATCCGAAAATAATATGCATGACAGCGATGTTGGCGGCGATGCTGGCACTGAATGGTTGCGGGAAAAAAGAACAGGATAAGAAGGTACAGGTTTCGGTTGAGGAGTACCAGCCGGTTACATATAATACAGAGCTTGTTGTACGTGGCAACATAGAGCCTGCACTTGAACTCAAATTAAAGGCAAATGATTATGAGAAAAAAATCTATTATCCTGCCCTCAATGAAATGGAGGTACAATCGGTAAATGTATCGGTTGGTGATATCGTATCAAAGGGGACTGTCATGGTGGAATTTAAGTCGGGCGAGCTGGGAGACCAAATTGAGCAATACAGAACGAGGGTTGCGGAGGACGAGCTTCTGCTTGACCATTACAACCGGCTTTCCAAGATAGATACAGCGACGGATTACTCCGATAGTATACAAAATATCAAGGATGACATGGAAATTGCACAGCTGTATATGAATGAGCTTGAGGCACGGATTGAAAGCTATAACATCGTTGCGGAGGGCAACGGAGTTGTTTCCGTTGTATCGGAAATACTCGATTACGGAATTGTGGACGCACAGGACGGAATCATAACGGTAAAATACGGTACGGGGGAATTCTCAACGACGACAAGCGATGATTATGACTTTAAGCTGGGCGATGTATTTCCTGCAACCTTTGGTATGGCATCGCTTGACATGGAGCTGATTGACATACAGGAGAGCGGAACGGATGCGGATGGCAATACAATCAGAAGTCTGACCTTTCAGGCAATTGACGATGACGGCTCTGCCTCCTCGTATGACACGCTGTATATGAATATTGAAAAAACGGCATTGCGGGATGTCATTTATGTTCCCAAGGATGCCGTGATGGAAATTGATGAAAGATTTTATGTCTATGTCATGGATGACAGAAACATGAGACATGGAATTGAGGTTACGGTAGGTGATACGGCAGATGGATTTACGGTTATAAAAAATGGTCTGTCGGAAGGTGATAAGGTGGTGATTGATTGATGAAAAAAGGGATAAAGAGGCTTTTGCCTGCAGCTTTTGCAATTATATTACTTGTTTCCGGCTGCGGGAAAAAAATTCCTGAGGCACCAGAGCTGATTGCACCTGTTACGAACAATGATACGTACAGACCGGCAGACAGGGGGGACATAGGGCTGTATGCAGCATATTCAGGTGTTGTGACAGGCGTGATAACACCGACGGAGCATTGCCACTTTTGGACGACCTCTGTTGAAATCAGGGATGTGCGTGTCAGTGTAGGGGACGATGTCAAGGAAGGTGATGTGCTTGCCGTTGCAGATATTGAACATGCACAAAAAACAATAGATGACCTTACGGCACAGCTTGCCAATATGTCAAGCGGGCATGAAACAAGCGAGGCAGTTTACAGGCTGACAAGACAAAACCTGGAGCTGGAGAAACGGGCATTTGATGAGGCAGGTGACGCAATTTCGTCTGCTGCAAAGCTTGCGGAAATTAGTGTTTTGGACGAGAACAACCGTTACGACAATATGCTTTATCAGCACAGAGTTGATGATATTAACAGTGAAATAAAGGCACAGCAGGAGCTAATCAGTGACGGAACGCTTAAGGCAAGAGTGAGCGGCAAGGTCGTTTACAGCAAGGAGCTTTCCTCCAGCAGACATGTCACACCGAGTGAAAATGTTGTCGTGATTGCAGATTACAATGACTGTTATATAGAGGTTATCAATGTTGATTCCCTCGCACTTAACGGCGGAGCAGCTGACTTTGATGTATCAAAATGGCAGACCTTCTATACATTGGAGAATGGAAAGAAAAAATACTTAGAGGAATACCCATTCAGCAAGGATGAAAAGCTTGTAGCAGAAAGCAAGCGTAATTATCCTCCGTCAAGACTTCGGTATGCGGATGGAACAAAGGCTACGGATGTGGGACAGTCAATACCGATTGTTGCCATAAGGAACGGTAAGGAGGACGTCATCCGTGTCGGGAAAGATTCGCTGTTTGAGGACAGTGATGGAGATTACGTATATGTAAAACAGGGGGAAGAACGGGAAAAGCGGTATGTTCAGCTTGGAACGCAGGACAAATGCTATTATGAGGTGCTCGACGGTCTTGAAGAAGGCGAGATGGTTTATTACACGACAGAGGATCTCCTGCCTATACAATACGAGGAGTATGCGGTTGGGGTAAGTGATTATGAGTCTGTGCAAACCCTGAAAAATTATAATATCAAGGATTTTAGTACCCACTCATACTACTCTGAATATGAGGGACAGCTTGTGAGCCTGAATTTTGCGACAGGAACGCAGGTAAAAGAGGGAGACTTGATTTGCGTAATAAAAACAGACAGGGGCGGTGCAATGCTGACCGAACTCTCCCGTTCCTTAGAAAGCTTTAAAAAGCAGCACACTGCAACGATGGAGGGCTTTGAAGCACAGCTTAAGGATTTGGACAATCAGATATCCCTATTGGAAAACCCGCCTGTTACTGAAGAACCAGCGGTGGATGAGCCGCAGACGGCAACAGACGGCGATGCAGAGCAGGCAACAGATGGTGATGCGGACAAGGAACAAAAGAAAAATCCGTATGAGATTGATATTCTGAAAAATAACCGTCAGATTATTGAATATCAGCGTAAATCGGAAATTGTAAATTATGAGTACCAGCTTGCCCAGATGCAGGAGGAGTACAACAATGCGACAAAGGGAAATGATGGAACAGGAAATATATCAATTTATGCTGAAACAGCAGGAAAGATATCAGATGTTTATATTTCTGAGGGCAAAAATGTTGCAGTGGGTCAGGAAATGTTCAGCATACAGACGCCTGCAAGTCCATGTACAAGCATTGCAGCAGATTCCATGAGAATTGGGCAGAAAGTAACCATCAAGGCAGATGACGGTGCCGTGTACTATGGTGAGGCAATGAATATTGCCAGTCTGTCAAGCAGATTTTATTTTACGACTGTGAATAATAAAGTGTATATCACGCAAAGCATGCCTGGGGGCAACGAGGGCAAGGCATACATTAAAATGGAGGATGCATCCTTTTATAAGCTGGAAAATGCAACAGTACAAATTGAGTACACAGCAAGATATATACCAAATTCCATTGTAATAGACAGGGACAGATTGGTCTATACGGAAACGAATGCACAGACAAATGATACAAAGCTTTATGTATGGAAGCTTGTGGATGGAATTCCCGTAAAGACATATATTGCGGTGGCAAATACGGAGATGGGCGGTTCTGGGCTTTGCATTATAGAAGGAATATCAGAAGGAGATATTCTCATCAAGGAAATCACAAGCAAGGAGGCTGAAAATAAGGACAACGCAAAGGCTTCGGAGGGAGCAACGGCGGAAACAACAGAGGAAGTGCCAATGGATGCTTCGGGGGAAGCGTCTAAGGAAACAACGAAGGAGGGTGAGGAGTAGTTATGTTGACACAGATAATGCAAAAAATAAAAAACAAAATGTGGCTCACTACCTGTCTTACTCTCGGTATGGCGTTGCTTGTAGCGGTGTTTGCCTGTCAGCCTATGTTTAAGAAGGGTGCACTGAATATGATGCTTCGTTCAAACTTTGATAAATACGCATCCGGTGAGAACGTGTACCCTGCCGTTATCGGACGGGTTGCTGACAGCCCGGCAGGACCGTCAGGTCTTGCAGACATACTCGCCGAGATTGACGGTTATGAAAAAACATGGTCTAAGTATTTGGGTGACATAGGAAAGGAAAATATCCAGACAAGAGTGAAGCTGAGCAGAAATTCAGCTTCAGGCATGTATGGAAGCAAGGGGAATTATATATCATTAAGCTATATGCCTGACCTTGGTTCCCATGTCACGCTTTTAGACGGTAAGTTTTATGACAGTGAGTATGACAGTGCTAAGGAGGCAGAAGGAAATTATGAGCCTGCAATGGAGCTTGTGGACCAGGCGGTGGCAGATGGCTGTTATCCGTGTGTCATGTCGCAGAGGGCTGTTGATGAGTGCGGCTTTGTGGTAGGGGAAACCGTAAGCTTCAATCTCTGGGAAAACAGTAAAGGAGAGCCTTTGAGGCTGATTGTTACAGGAATATTTAAGGAAAGTGATGCAAATGATACCTATTGGTACATACAGCCGTCCGAGCTTGAAGCGGAGGTTATGATATCCAGGGAAAGCATGGAGAAAATTCTTGCAGAGTATCAGTGTGACGGCATGCTTTACAATCATTATGTCATGCTGGATTACGAGGACATAAACAGTGGCAATATTGAGGACATAAAATATTATGTGGAACAGTTTTCGGAGCTTGATGCAAATTTTGTGGTAACATTTTTACCGCTATTGGATGATTATATGGGAGACAAGAAGACCATAGATGTGCTGCTCTGGGTACTGCAGCTTCCGATACTGGGTATGGTGCTTGCGTTTATCTATATGGTTTCCTCGCAGATAGCGGAGAGCGAAAAAAATGAAATTGCAATGCAGCGTAGCCGTGGCTTGAGCAGACTTCAAATTATCAGCACCTATGGAGCAGAATGTGGAATTCTTGCCATATATGGACTTGTGTTTGGATTGCCCCTTGGATATGCACTTTGTAAGCTGTGTGCCATGACCACAGACTTTTTAACCTTTGATGGAACAACGATGTATCTGTATCACATCACGCCCGCCATGCTTGCTTACGGTGCGGTTGCTACAATAATTGGAACAATATTTATTATTATTCCTGTCATATCGTATTCTAAGGTGACAATCGTGCAACATAAGAATATGAATATTATGAGAAGGAAGCCGGCGTGGGAACGATTTTTCCTGGATATTATTTTACTTGGAGTTGCACTGTATCTCCTTAGAAACTTCAATCAGCAAAAGGAAAATATAAGACTGAATGTAATTGTGGGAAATAAAATGGACCCTGTTATATTCCTTGACTCCACATTATTTATCATTGGCTTTGGTCTGCTGGCACTCAGACTGTCGCATTACCTTGTACAGCTGGTTTACCGGATTGGTAAAAATAAGTGGCGTCCTGCAATGTATGCATCCTTTTTGCAGATAACAAGGAATTATGGAAAGCAGGGCTTTATATCGGTATTTATGATACTTACGGTTGCGATGGGACTGTTTAATGCAAATACGGCGAGAACGATAAACCAGAACCATGAAGAACGTCTTATGTACGAGCGTGGTGCAGATGCGGTTGTGACGGAGCAATGGATTATGAATACCTTTAAACGGGCGGATAACCAAATGGATTATAAGTATGAAGAGCCGGATTATGTGCGGTTTGAAAAATTAAAGGCGGATCCAAGGGTGGAAAGCCTGACAAAGGTTTTGATAATGGAAGACACAAATATAGCCAAGGGAAGCAAAAGCGGAACCCTTACCCTGATGGGCATAAGCAGTAAGGAGTTTGGAGAAACGGCATATTTTAAGGAAGAGCTTAACAAGGATGTGCACTGGTTCACGTACTTAAATGAGCTTGCAAAAAATCCCAATGGTGTTATCATATCCTCCAACCTTGCAGAAGAATATGAGCTTGCTGTGGGTGATAGCATAACAATAACCCGGATGGGAGATACGGTAAAGTTTAAGGATTTGCAGAGAGGTGTAATGACAGGTACGGTATGCGGCATTGTTGACGACTGGCCGGGTTATGACCGTTACTACTATGAGGATGGCGAGGAGAAAGAAAATCATCTTATGGTTGCAAATTACTCACGTGTCGTAAATGCATTTCAGGTGGCACCGTATGAGGTGTGGGTGAAGCTTGCTGACGGTGTGGACAGCGAAACCTTTTCAGGGCTGATAGATGAATATGAAATTATTCCAAAGGAATTGTATTTCCTTGATGATGAAATTACGGATATGAAACAGCAGCCGCTGATACAGATTACAAATGGTATGTTCACCTTAAGCTTTATCATTGCACTTGTGCTTTGTGCACTCGGCTTCCTCATATATTGGATATCATCCATACGGCAGAGAGAGCTTTTGTTTGGTGTATACCGTGCCATGGGACTTCCTGTAAAGGAGCTGAATGCAATGCTGACAAACGAGCATATTTTCTCCACGTTCTTGTCGGTAATTGCGGGTGGTGTTGTAGGAATGGTGTCTACACTCCTGTTCGTAAAGCTGTTTGGAATCGTGTATTTGCCGGAAAAACACAATCTGGACATTTATATATATTTCAACATGGGAGACATTGTAAAGCTTGCCGTGGTGATTGTTGTTATGATTGTGGTATGTATGCTGGTACTTAGAAGACTGATTAAGTCAATGAACATTACGCAGGCACTTAAGCTTGGTGAAGAATAGGAGGCACGTATGGATAACATTATAACTGCAAGAAATGTAAAAAGGTGCTTCAAGCTTGGAGACGGGCAGGACTTTTATGCACTTAAAGGGGTGGATATTGATGTAAGGAGAGGGGCATTGACCATACTAAAGGGCAGGTCAGGCTCAGGCAAAACAACCTTGCTTAATTCGCTTAGTACACTTGACATGCCAACCGAGGGAGAAGTATTGTTTGAGCAGGAAAGCTACCAAAGCATGTCAGAGGCTGATAAGGAAGCACTCAGGAGAACGGAAATCGGCTTTGTATTCCAGTCGGTGGCATTGATACCAATTATGAATGCATATGAAAATGTGGATTTTGCCCTCAGACTGGCAGCGTGGGACGGTGATAAGGACAGCCGTATTAAAAAAGTGCTTTCCCTTGTGGGTATGCATGAGCGTATCCTGCATATGCCGGGGCAGATGTCAGGTGGTGAGCAGCAGAGAATTGCAATTGCACGGGCGGTTGCACACGAGCCGAAGGTTATCTTTGCAGATGAGCCGACGGGAGCACTGGATACGGATATGGGACTTCGCGTTATGGGGCTTTTCAAAAGCCTCATAGCAAAGGAAGGTATTACAATCGTTATGACGACCCATGACCCAAACCTGATGGAGCTTGGTGATGTCATTTATGAGATGGAGGATGGTGAGCTTATTGACAGACGAGAGAATATATGATGATGAAATGGATTTAAATCAGGATGTGCCTGAGCCGGAAGCGGTGGAGGGGTTTATCAACTGTGACGGTCTCGTCAAGATATACAAAACGGATGAGATAGAGGTTATGGCACTCCAAGGCTTGGACCTTGTTATAAATAAGGGTGAGATTATGGCAATCATCGGAAAAAGCGGAAGCGGAAAAAGTACCCTTATGAATATAATCGGCGGACTGGAAAAGCCGTCTGCAGGAAAGGTCACAGTGGGCGGTGTCTGTCTGTCGGACATGACGGACAAGGAAATGATACGGTACCGCAAAAAAACGATTGGGTTTGTATGGCAGAAAAGCGAACGAAATCTGTTTCAGTACCTTACCTCAGAACAAAACATTGAGATGTCCCTGCAATTTTCAGGGCTTAAACCAAAACAAAAAAGGGCACGGGCACTTGAACTGCTGGAAATGGTTGGAATGTCCCACAGGGCGAATTCCTATCCGGCCCAGATGTCAGGCGGTGAACAGCAGAGAATTGCCATAGCCGTGGCACTGGCAAATGCACCTGATATATTGCTTGCGGACGAGCCGACAGGAGCCGTGGATACAAAAACGTCAAATATGATTCAGGATTTGTTCCGGAGACTGAATAAGGAGCTTGGAATTACCGTTATTATTGTTACCCATGATTTGAAGCTTGCAAGGAAAGTAGACCGTGTGGTCATGATTTCGGACGGCAAGATAAGCACGGAAAAGATAATGAAGGCGAAGTACCGGGAGGGAATAGACAAAATGGAGGACGTTGCCTTTGAGGAGGAATCCCACGAGGAATATTCCGTGCTCGACAAGGCACACAGAGTGCAGCTTTCCGAGGAGATGCTGGAGGCGGCAGGAATCGACAGCAACAAGGTGAAAATATCGGTTGAGGATGGCAAGGTTGTTATCATAGGAGAGGACAAGAAATCATAAAATGAAAAAACACGAGACAAACCTTTCTTTTTAGGCTATAATGAATAAGGAAAAAGATAGTCTATGGCTATATGAAGAAGGTGTGGATAAAATGAAAAGGATATACGGATTGCTCCTGGTGATGCTTGTAAGCATGATAACCCTGACAGGCTGCGGGGACGACAAGCTGATTATGACTACCACGGAAAATACGAGAACTACCACGGAACAGCAGGAAAGCAGGGAGGATACCACAGAGGCACGTACCACAGAGGAAGCTTCAGAGGCGGATCAGGCGTTGACCTTAAGCATGCTCCATGAGGCGAATAAGGGAGACGTGCTGCTTCAAAATTCTGCCGGCGTAAAAATACAGTTTGATTATTATTACGAAGATCAGACCTATGATGAACCTGAACCCTATTCCATGGAGGAAACCTATTTCATAGGCTTTGATGGCGATGGAAACTATGTACAGTCTTATGAGAATTCTTCAGGAGTGGTGCACGTGCATGACCACAGCCGTGGTTGCTGGTATATATCGGATGACAATGGAATCCATACGAGAATTTACCCTGAAAAAGATTTGTCTGAGCGTCTGGTGGACTATTACCACAATGATACAGTGTATGAACCAAAGGAGGACGGTGAGACGGAGGAAATCAAGGATATTTACAGGCAGTCAGGGCAGTTGATTCTGGAAACTTCTGTCACACAGGATTCTGAACAATGCGAATACACATATGTATTAGATGATGACTACAAAATAATAAGCTGTGAATGCCGCGTTGGTGATACAGTTGTCATGACGGAGACGGTATCCTACAACATTTCCTTTGAAATGCCGTCTGTTGTATCGGAGCTGAAGGACAGAACAAACGAGAGAATTATTACGGTGAAAAATGTCGATTATGGAACAGAGTACAGTTATTCGGTTTCGTCTCTTTATCCTGTTGATTTTCAGACGTCGGGACCTTGTATATATGAGGATGAGGCATGTACGCTCCTGTTTAACAATATTGGCCGGGACGTGGAACTTAAGGAGGAGAACGGCAGCTATCAGGACCTGACCGTATACTTAAAGTCAAAATGACACTGCAGCCGCCCCCTTTTTGTATAAAACATACAAAAAAACGGGCGGAAACGACACCAAATTATACGATTCGAAAAAAATTAACAAAAAATGAAAAAAAGGGTTGAAATTTCTGTATTAGATGAGTTATAATGCAGTCAGCAACAGAAAAAATAATAAAATTTTCTTTAATGCTTGACAAATATCGACCTTTATGATAAAGTAAAGGAAGATGATGAATGTGTTTAAAATATCGAATACATTCATTCAGGGGTATAACAATTTAAACCCCTTGCTCTGTAAAGAGCACTTAAATACCGTACAATCTCCCCAAGAGGATTGTAATAAGAATGATAGAAGGTCTGTTGGACTCCCCTCCAGCAGACCTTCGCCTTTTCTAAAAAACTTTTCAAAAGACATTTTCCGACAAAACGATTTGGAAAGAAACAGTTTGAAGCATGTAGGTTATTCATAGTTTCTGGACATTGCGGCGGACTGCCATTTTTTTTGAAAACACTAAAATAATATTGTCGCAAAAAAACGATTTAAAATAGTTACGACGTAGTGTAAAGTTAGCCTTGTGATTTGCATAAATTTAAATCAGTCACAGGTATTTGTAAAACACAGATATAGGAGGATTTTATATGGGAGCATATGAGCTTGTACAAAAGCTGGAAAAGCTTAGAAAACAAATCAATTTATCTGAAGGAGTTATGGTTGCTGCCTTTATGGTTGTCGTACTTTGTCCTTTTGTATTACGTTCGGGTTCTATGTATGGTATGATGAGCGGCATAATAATCTTATTCATACCTGTTTTGCTTGTATGTTTCTTTCTGGTTGGTAAAAAGAGAAAAGAATTTAATGAATTGTATAAAGGAACCTTTGTAAATACCGTTCTGGGAGAATTCTTTGAAAATCCACAATATAATTGGGATAGCGGTTTTACGTCAAGAAGTGTTGCTGATTTTGGACTGACAAGAATGGGAAACCGTTTTTCATCGGAGGATTATCTTCAGGCGACTTATCAGGGCGTGCATTTTGAGCAGGCTGATGTGAGGGTGCAGTATCATACATCGGGAAAAAATTCCCATACAACGACTTACTTTTCGGGTAGGATGTTTGTTTTCGATTTTCCAAAATTCGACTTGCTTCCCATACAGGTATTTGATGAATCATTTATGTATCGGGCAGCGACAGCAGAAGGCTTTAAAATGAACAAGGTAAACATGGAAAGTGTGGAATTTAACAGATGCTTTGATGTAAAGGCGGCAAGGGAGCACGATGCATTTTATATCCTTACGCCGCACATGATGGAAAACATTATGGACCTCAAGAGAAAATATTCATCGGTGCTGTTTAACTTTTCAAGCGGCAGATTGTACTTAGGCATCGAGTGCGGTATGGGTGCGTTCGATGCAGACATGAGAAGACCAATCAACTATGCCGAGGAAAAAGAGAAAATGAGAAGGGACGTCAAGGTAATTATTGACATCATTGATACCATAAATCTGATAGAGACAAAATAACAAACAAAAGGGTCTGCCGTACTAGAACCGATATGCCAGAATATTTAAAACACCGTTTGAAGACGTCGGTACTTGAATTGTGGACATCCCATACAATAACACAAAAACCCACTCTCGTTCGGTTAAAGACGTAGCGGTACTAAAAGTTGTCTGTATGGCAGGACATATGCAGGAATAAAAAAACCGTTATGAGAACGTCGGCACTTAAATTGCCGGTCTAAGATATCCTTACTTGGAAATGTCTTAAACCGGCAATTTTTAGTACCGTTACGTTCTCATCGAGCGAAAGCGTGTTTTTGGTTCCTGCATATGTCCTGCCATACGGACAACTTAAGTACCGACGTCTTCAAACGGTTTTTGTTAATATTGTATGGGATGCCCACAATTCTTAGTACCGTTACGTCTTCATTGGACGAAAGTTGTTTAATATTCTGGCATAAAGGCTCTTAATGCTGCAGCCCCTTTGTTTGTTACTTTGTTTTGACAGATTGTATGGTTGACCATGCCCCGTAGTAGATGGTGCTGCCAATCTTTTTTGCTGTTCTTACACGTACATAGTAGGTTTTGTTGGACACCTTCGTGTTTATTGTTTTTGTGTTTATGGCTCTGTCGGTTACCTTCGCAACCTTTGCGTTCGCCATCGTTTTCTTTGTAGAATATTTTATCTGGTAATGGGTTGCTTCCTTGGAGCTGCGTTTTTGGTAGTTTACTGTGAAGCCGCCCTTCTTTGCTTTCAGGGTTACAGTTTGTTTTCTTGGGATAATGTTAAAGGTAAGCTTTTTGGTTCCTGTATATTTTCCCTTACCCTTGATGGTCACGGTTGCTTTTCCCACATTGGTGTTATTGGAGTATGTCACGGTGCAGTCTGTGCCGCTTGTCAGTACCTTGCTGCCGTATGTTACCTTTACCGTCGGCTTTTTTGCTTTTCCCGTGTAAGCAGTTTTTTTGATGCTAAGGGAAAATTTGCACTTGGAAAGGCTGACAGGGGCTTTGACCGTAACCGTACACTTGTAGCTGCCTGTCGAAGTTTTTGCAGTAATGACGGCTGTGCCTATGGATTTTGCGGTTATTTTGCCGCTGGAGCTTACCGTTGCCACTGTCTTGTCTGAGGAGGACCACGTTGCCACAGGATTTACTGCGGTCTTGATTGTCCATAAACCATATCCCGTCAGGGTACCCTTTGCACTGATTGTCTTTGTCTGCCCTTTTGTCAGGGATAGGGAAGTGTTACTAAGTTTAACATCTGACAGAACCATGTTTCCGCTTTTTTGCGTTTCAATTGTCACGGACTGGCTTCCTGATTTGGTGCTTGTGTAGGATGTTTTATTGTCACTGCTTGTAAATTCTGCTGCAAGACAGACTAAACCGTCCGTTTTAAATGCGGAAAGTCCCACATAGGTATGACCTTCTGCAATAAGATTTTCGTAGTGTCCATACTGGGAATAGTAGTTTGTATCCCCCTTATGCTTCGCGTAAATACTCTTTTCTTCATACCATGCTTCCAGTCCTGCCGAAGCACTCTGGTTCCATGCGAGATTTTCCCCCCATGACTGGTTACCATCTGAGGATTTGGTCGTAAATGTGCTCTCACCGTTTGGACGTGTGTGTCCCATATAAACGGTTGCCTCAACGGCACGTAGCTCTGCAATCTGTTCCATGTCGTAGGACCATTTTGCAGGAACATATTTGTCAACGTAGCCAAGATCGTAGGCTTCCTTCCGTATTTCGTTAATACGGGTGAGCAGTTTTCTTGACTCTGTTGCGTAACGTGTACCCTTCACGATAACCTTTATGGTGTTTGACACGGCATGGGAGTCTACGGTCCCAAAATCACCTGCAACACAAACGGAAAGTGCCAGTATGATTGCCGTAAGAAAAGAAAGTATTTTCTTTTTCATAGTGTGAGCCTCCTTTTTAACAATAAATAACATGGGCAAAACGCTGCTTTTGCGAACGCATATTGTACAATATAGACAACTCACCGCAAGGCACGCTTTTGCTCCATTTCTAACAACAAATATTATGCATTTAGTGCATGATCAAGGTCGCTTATTATGTCATCGATGCTTTCGAGTCCCACTGAAAAACGAACCATTCCTCCGTCAATTCCTGCCGCAACGAGCTGCTCGTCCGTGAGCTGCCGGTGCGTCTCACTTGCAGGGTGAAGTACGCAGGTTCTGATGTCTGCCACATGTACCTCGTTGGATGCAAGTGTAAGGGAATCCATAAATTTGGCGGCTGCCTCACGTCCGCCCTTTATGTTAAAGGAAATGACACCACTGCAGCCCTTCAGGTATTTCTGTGCCAGCTCATAATCCTCATCGCCCGGAAGTCCAGGGTAAGAAACACTTTCAACGGCTGGGGATGCCTCGAGGTATTTGGCAACGGCAAGTGCATTTTCACAGTATTGCTTCATACGCACAGGCAGGGTCTCAAGACCAAGATTTAATAAAAACGCAGAATGTGCAGCAGGATAAACACCGAAATCCCGCATAAGCTGCATCCGTGCTTTTATAATGTATGCCATTTTGCCGTAGCTTTCCGTATAGGATATGCCGTGATAGGATTCGTCAGGCTCGGTAAGCTCAGGGAATTTTCCGTTTGTCCAGTCAAATTTGCCACTGTCAACGATAACGCCGCCGACCTGAAGTGCGTGACCATCCATATATTTACTTGTGGAATGGATGACGATGTCCGCACCAAAATCGAAAGGCTTGCAGAGGATAGGCGTTGCAAATGTGTTGTCTACAATAAGCGGTACACCCATGTCGTGGGCGATATTTGCAAAACGCTCAATATCAAATACCTTAAGTGCAGGATTTGCAATTGTCTCACCAAAAACAAGCTTTGTGTTTTCCTTAAATGCGGCTTTGATTTCCTCGTCTGAGGAACTTCGGTCAACATAGATACATTCTATGCCCAGTTTTTTTAAGGTGAACGAAAAAAGATTGATGGTACCGCCATATATTTGAGGCGTACTTATAATACTGTCGCCTGCCTTGCATATGTTTAATATGGATAACAAGGTTGCTGCCTGACCGGATGTGGTGCACATGGCACCAACACCGCCCTCAAGGGAATTGATTTTTTCTTCTACTGCCATAACGGTAGGGTTTCCAAAGCGGGAATAGCAAAGTCCCTTTGTCGGGTCATCGAAAATAGCTGCCACCTCAGCGGCGGAATCGTATACATAGGTTGTGCTCTGTACGATAGGAAGCACTCTCGGCTCTCCATTTTTTGGTGTATAGCCTGCATGCAGGCATTTTGTTTCGTCTTTCATTTTATGTTAATCCTCCTTACAACATCTTAAAGATAAAAATTCATATTAATACTATTTTATTATACATTTCACATAGGATTTTAACAAGAGAAAAAATCTCACAGCCCATTTAATTGCCTTAATAAGGGGTTGTCACAGTGCCATGAAAGCTGTGGCAGCATAAAGAGTGCCGAAGGCACTTTGTTCATATGTGGGTTGACATGTAGTTATAAGCAGGGTATAATGCAATTTGCAAATCGTTTGCAAATGTGCTGTGGTTACTAAAATATAGTAGAAATGGGTATATGGAAAGCATAATGGAGGACTGGCGAAATGAAAAAGCTTATCGCTGTGATGATGACAATTTGCATATGTATTCCGCTTTTGGCATGCGGCAGCTTTGCATTTACGGAGGATGGAAAAATCTCAATTGTGTGCACAGGCTTTTCGGCATACGACTGGGTGCGGGAATTGTGCGGGGACAGGCTTTCGGACATTGATTTAAAAATGCTGGGGGATAATGGTGCCGACATGCACAGCTATCAGCCGTCGGTGGAGGATATTGCACGCATCGGAAACTGTGACTTGTTTATATATTCGGGCGGCGAGTCGGAGACATGGGTGAATGACGCTCTGGCAAATTCTGTAAATCCTGATATGCTGGTTATTAATATGGTGGATGTAATCGGAAAACATGCAATCGGGCATGAGGACCATGACGGTCACGATGACCATGAGGAAGAATATGATGAGCATGTATGGCTGTCATTAAAAAATGCATGTCTGATTGTGGCTGAAATAGAGGCGGCTCTGGAAATGCTTGACAGCGGACATAAGGAGCATTACAGGGAACGCTGTGAGGGCTATATAAAACAACTGGTAAGCCTGGATAACCGTTATCAGGAAATGACGGCACAGGCAGCAGGCAACACACTGATATTTGGAGACAGGTTTCCGTTCCGGTATCTTGTGAATGATTATGGAATTCGCTATTATGCCGCCTTTGACGGATGCAGTGCGGACACGGAGGCGAGCTTTGAAATTATCACGACACTAGCGGACAAAATGGATGAATGGAATGTGGACTATATCCTTGTGATAGAAGGCTCGGACAAAAAGCTTGCGGACACAATTAAGGATAACACAAAAACAGGAGAAAAGGCTGTGCTTGTGGTTGATTCCATCCAGTCGGTTTCCAGGAAGAAAATTGACGGGGGATACACATACATTGGAGCGATGGAAAATAATTTGTCGTTGTTTGAAACGGCACTGAAATGAATTGCATCATGTTGAGAGGAGGCATTTGATATGTCATATATTACCTGCAGGAAGCTTGCCCTTGGCTATGAGGGTGAGGCGGTGGCTGAAAATATAAACTTTGAAGTAAATAAGGGAGACTACCTTTGTATTGTAGGTGAAAACGGAACGGGAAAAAGTACGCTGATGAAAACACTGCTTAACTTAAACACACCTGTTTCGGGCGAGGTAGAAACAGGAGACGGACTTATGCCTTACGAAATAGGTTATCTGCCACAGCAGACGGTAGTTCAAAAAGACTTTCCTGCAACAGTGCAGGAAATCGTTTTGTCGGGAACCCTGACGGGACACGGCGGCAGGCTTTACTACAGTAAGGAACAGAAAAAGCTTGCAAAGACAAATATGGAAAAAATGGATATTTTGGAGCTGAAAAACAGGAGCTACAGAAAGCTTTCAGGTGGGCAACAGCAGAGAGTTCTGCTTGCAAGGGCACTTTGTGCGACATCTAAGCTGCTGCTTCTCGATGAACCTGTGACGGGCTTAGATCCAAAGGCAACGGAGGAATTTTACAGGTTGATAGCGTCACTCAATCAGGAGGGAATCAGCATTATTATGATTTCCCATGATATTGAGGCTGCCCTTAAATATGCAACCCACATTCTTCATATCAATAAAACGGAATCCTTTTATGGAAAAAAACTGAGTTATCTGGATAGCAGTCTGTATAAAAACTTCAATGTGCCATCTTGCAGGCATAAGCATACAAAGCAGTGCCTTGAGGGAGGTGAGAGCTGATGGGAATAATTGAAAAACTGCAATTTTACATGGGATATCCCTTTGTTGTTTATGCATTAATCGTCGGTGTTCTCATATCCTTATGCTCCTCATTGTTAGGGGTTACGCTGGTACTGAAACGGTTCTCCTTCATAGGGGACGGGCTTTCCCACGTTGCCTTTGGAGCAATGGCTGTCGCCTCCGTGTTAAAGGTGGCAAATCAAAATGCAATTATTATGCCCGTTACCATTGTAGCGGCAATTTTGCTGCTCCGGACAGGACAGAATACGAAAATAAAGGGTGATGCAGCCGTTGCCATGCTGTCTGTCGGTGCACTTGCAATCGGATATCTGCTGATGAATGTATGTTCCACGTCTGCTAACGTATCAGGTGATGTGTGCAGCACATTGTTTGGCTCAACCTCGATTCTGACCTTGTCCAAATCGGAGGTTTGGCTGTGTGTCATCATGTCTTTGCTTGTGATTGCACTTTATGTGCTGTTTTATAACAAAATTTTTTCCGTGACCTTCGATGAAAGCTTTGCAAAGGCAACAGGTGCAAATACAAATGCCTATAACTTTTTTATTGCAGTTTTGTCTGCGGTTATTGTGGTGCTTGCCATGAACCTTGTCGGCTCCCTGCTGATATCTGCACTTGTTATTTTTCCTGCCCTTACCGCAATGAGAGTTATGGACAGCTTTAAGGGTGTCGTCATATGCTCGGCAGCCTTGGCTGTGGCGTGTTCCCTGCTTGGTATGTTGGTTTCAATCCTGTATGCGACACCTGTGGGAGCAACCATTGTTACGGTACAGATTATTGTGTTCCTGCTTATTGCCGCCCTTGGAAAGAATTAACGTGGCTGCCCAAAATAAAAAGGGTAAATAAAAAGGGCACTGGTGGTTGTAAAAACATGGAGTAACTGATATAATAATATTTATGTATGATAGAATGAAAAACTTAAGAAAAGCTATACGGAAGTATTGTAGGGTGAATCATAATGTGGCGTCAGTCTATTTATGAAAGCAAATGTGGTTTCATGTTGCTGCTTAGTAATGGACTGCTGTTTATCAGAAGGAGGATTTTGATGAAAAAGGGAAAGGCATTAATGGGAAGAATTGCATCCTTTGCTGTTGCGGCTGCAATGGCAGTTACCTCCTGTTTAACAGGTGTAACAAGCAAGGCTGCAGGCAGTTACAAAATTGCGGGCAGGACACCGGAACAGATAATGGGAAGCTATGGCTTGACTGCGTTGGACAGTATTTACATAAATGCACATTGTCATAGCAATTTTTTGGTTAAGACACTGAATAACAATGCAAACAGCGGACTGAACAATGCGGGGCAGTATCAGCCGTACAATGAGAGTGAGGAATTTTATTTTTCTGATTATGGTGATTTAAATAACTCACAGCTTTCCAACAATGAGAAGCTGGGATGGCTTTATATTGGAAGTGCCGTAACGGAAACGGGAAGACGTTCCAACGCTGTGGAGCTTAAAAACAGTGCAGGCAAGGCAGGAGAAGTATCAAAGCCGGGACCTGACCATATTATTTTTGATGCGGATGCGGATATGCCTTATGCAGATATGGACAGCATTGCAAGTCTGATGAAGGGCTATAATCAGACAATTGCTGACATGACAGATACAAATAATGTTTCGGTAAATTTTTCAGACCTAAATGCAAGAACAGTTACCTGCCCAAGTGGTAATAGTGTGGCAAAACTTAATGCAGATACCCTTGGAGCAGGAAAGACATCAATTGTGTTTTCGGTTGACCAGACAGACGCAACAACAAGTGCGGTATTCAATATAGATTTGACAGGAAAAACAGAAGTGAATTTTGATGAGCTTGTTATTGCGTATGGTTCAAGAAACAATCAAATCGGAAATAAAGAATCAAATGCCACAAGCAACCACAATAGAATTTATTATAATTTCTATGACAGCAGTAAGACAGATAAACAATATACAGGAAAGATTAATTTTAACGGAAGGGGATTTGGAACAATCATTGCTCCAAGTGCTGATGTTTCGCTTGGTCAAAACTGGGATGGCATTGTGGTTGCAGGAAAAGTGACCATAAGTGCAGAATTCCACAGAATCGTAAATCCGATTGGAGCACCGAAAAGTGAGGTCGAGGGAGATACTGCAAATGCAACCTTAGAATTTTCCAAGGAGGAGTCGGCAGGCAAGGAGCTTGCAGGAGCAAAGCTTTCCCTTACGATTGCAAGCGGTGATTTATCTAATGTGAAAACTGTTTCAGGTTCGCCGATAACACTTTCAAGTGACAAGAAGACGGTTTCGTGGACAAGTGGAACGGCACCGACTAAGCTCGCTGACTTGATTGCAGGTGAGTATACATGGAAAGAAACAGCAGCACCAAATGGATATGCGTATGCATCGGATGTTAAATTTAAGGTAGATGCGGCTGGAAAGATATATAGATATATCGGTGACGGAGCTTACTCAAATACGCCTATGGGTGCAAATGAAAAGCTCATTATGGTGGATGAGGCAATTGCGGCAGAATTTTCAAAGCAGACGAAGGCGGGCAAGGAGCTTGCAGGAGCGAAGCTTTCCCTTACCATTGGCAGTGGAGATTTAAGTAATGTAAAAAGTGTTGCAGGTTCAGCCATAACACTTTCAAGCAATAAGAAAACGCTTTCATGGACAAGTGGAACGGAGGCAACTGTGCTGGAAAAATTACCGGCAGGTGAATATACATGGAAGGAAACAGCGGCACCTGACGGATACGAATATGCGACGGATGTGAAATTTAAGATAGACACAAAGGGCAAGATTTATAAGCATACAGGCAGCGGCTATTCCACTACGCCAATGGCTGATGGTGAAAAGCTTATTATGGTTGATGAGGCAAAGAAGACGGCAACGACAGAAAAGGATACGCCGACGACGGAGAAAGACACGCCTACCACAGAAAAGGATACGCCGACAACGGAGAAGACACCTACAACAGAACAAGGTGACACAGAGGATAACGGACAGCTTCTTGTTATTGTGTATGATGAGAAGACAGGCGATGTTGTACCGGGTGCAACCGTTGAAATTACCAGCCCTGACGGCAACTCTAAGTCATATAAGACAAATGATGACGGTGAGATTACGGTGGCAAAGCTTCCAGCAGGAACCTACACGGTTAAAACGACAGAGGTGCCTGACGGATATGATGTTTCGGTTGGAAAAGAACATAAAGCAAAGGTTGTGAATGGCAAAAAAACCACATGTGAGGTTTATATTGTTACCAAGGCTGCAGATACGACGGATACCTCCACGGAGGGAACGGATAGTTCTACTGACACAACGGACGGAAGCACGGAAAACACGACAGGAACGAATACGAATACAAATACGAAGGATAAGGCTGTCAATACAGGAGATACCTTCAACATCATAATATTATTTGGGGTTATGCTCTGCTCAGCGGCAGGCGTGGTTACCCTCGTAATAAAAAAAAGAAAAACTGACAGATAAAAATAAATAAGGCTGCTGCCCGGCTACTCCACATAGTGGAGCTGTATTCGGAGACAGCAGCCTTTTTACTTAGCGAAGACTTAGGAGGCATCATGAGCAGGAAAAAAGAACCCCAAGATAAGACATTGGCAAGTGAAGATATAAAAAAAGAAAAAAATGATAACGTTACAGAGAATAATCAGGAAACAAAACATGAGATAAAGAATAAAGAAACTGGCGTAAGTATAGGGAATACGAAAATGGATGGGAAAGCGGAAAAAAATGATGTTATAAAAGATGACGATAAAAGGGAACCGCATATACAGCATGAAAAGACCCTGCGGGAGGAAATTCAGGAGTTTGAGGAGATGCCTGAGGAATTAAAGGAAGAAATAAAAGAGGAGATAAGAAAAGAAATAAAAAAGGACATCAAGAATAAGGAGGGCAAGGTAAGGTCGTATTTTAAGCGTGTGTTCAGCATTACGGACAATATGATGAGCTATGAGGAAATTGATGCGATGATGCGGGAGCAGACCGTTATTCACGGTGCCAATATGTGGATACTGATGCTTGCCATTTTGATTGCATCCATCGGTCTTAATGTGAATTCTACGGCAGTTATCATCGGTGCCATGCTCATATCACCGCTGATGAGTGGCATTCTAGCAATGGGCTATTCCATAGCGGTGAGGGATTTGCAACTTTTGGAGCATGCACTTGTGCGGTTTGGTACGCAGGTTGCAATCAGCCTGATTACAGCAACCATATATTTTTCACTCTCACCTATGACAACACCTACCGCAGAAATGATAGCGAGAACCAGCCCTACACTCTGGGATGTTTTGATTGCTCTTTTTGGTGGACTGGCAGGTATGATTGGACACACAAGGACGAAGCATTCCAATGTTATTCCGGGTGTAGCGATTGCAACGGCACTTATGCCGCCGCTTTGTACAGCAGGCTATGGGATTGCAACAGGACAGCTTGATTTCTTTTTGGGTGCATTTTATTTGTTTATCATTAATACCCTGTTTATTGCAATTTCGACGGCGATTATAACCTTGGTTTTGCGTGTGCCATATCACAGGAGCATCAGTGCAAAAAAGCAGAGACAGGTAAATGCCATTATTATTACCATTGCCGTGGTTGTTATCATACCAAGTGTATTTATCGGGGCAAGAACCGTGTACAAGTCATATATGCAGACAAATATAACAAGCTATCTGGAAAAGGAGTTTTCATTTTCAGAAACACAGATTGTAAAGTCCGAGTATGATATTGACGAGAAAGTTATATCGGTATCTCTCGTGGGAAGCACCGTGCCTGATGATGTGATAGAAATGTTAAAGGGACAGCTTGAACACTATGATTTGGGCGATTATACATTAAGGGTAACGCAAAATGTTTTCAGTGAAGACGATGAAAGTGACAACAGCGATAAGGTTACGATTGTCGTTCAGGAAAATACGATTAAAGAGTTAAGTGACGAGCTGGCACAATGTAATGAGACGATTACCTCCATGCAGGCGGTGATGGATGGCTATGAGGAAACAATCAGCGATTATGAGGATATTAAAACGCTTGCTGCCAAGGCACAAAGGATATATCCACATTTGTCGGATTGCTATGTGGGAGTCATGTTCAATGGTACAAGCGATGTGATTTTTCTGTCGGCTAAGGCGAGTGAGGAGATAGAGGACTATGAGCTTTCTTCCATTAAAAGCTGGCTTTGTACGGAAAGTGGCTTAAAAAAGGCGGATGTGTACATAACCGTGGAGGTCTCAGAGGAGGAAGAACAGCAGTAAATTTGTTTTGATGGGAGTATTTATGAAGCATATATTAATTGTCGAGGATAATATGGAGCTTGCGAGAGAGCTTAAGGTTTTGCTGGAACGGAATAATTACAATGCGGATTACCTGACAAGCTTTGGTAATATTATGACACAGCTTGAGGAGCGGTCTCCTGATATGGTGTTGCTTGATATTAACCTGCCGGGGGTTGACGGCGAAAGTATTCTTAAGCAGTATAGAACTTTTTCGGATACGCCTGTCATTGTGGTCACAAGCAAAAATACGGACATGGATGAGCTTTTATCCATGAGCTTTGGTGCTGATGATTTTATCCCAAAGCCATACAATCCGTCCATATTGCTTCTTCATATTGAGGCTGTGTTTAAGCGTATTGGGAAAAGTGACAGTGACGACATCCTGCGTTATCAGGATATCGTTTTGGAACCGTCAAGGGGTGTGATTACCGTAAACGGACAGTCGGTGGAGCTTACAAAAAATGAGATGGGAATTCTTTCTTATATGTTTAAGGCACAGGGGAAAATTGTCTCAAGGGATGAACTGATAAGCTGGCTGTGGGACTCAGATGAATTTGTGGATGACAATACACTTACCGTCAATATAAACCGCGTCCGCAGGAAGCTTGAGGAATGTGGATATCATGATATTATAAAGACAAAAAGAGGACAGGGGTATATACTGGAATGAAGTTTGGCACATATTTGTGGAACAAAAAAATACCGGTAGCAGGTACGGTTTTCCTTGTTATCTGCATCTATATGATGGGCTTTGTGTTTAAGGCTGACATGCAGTATCAGAATGCACTGGTATTTTTGCTCGTTCTTTGCGGTGCGGTTTCCCTTTTCTATGACTTTTTCAGACGCAGGATTTTTTATGATGAAATGCTTGCTATTCTTTCACAGCTCGATGAAAAATACCTGATTACGGAAATGCTTGACAAGCCCCACTTTCCTGACGGCGACATTATGCTTGATATGCTTTACGAGATTAATAAAGCCATGAAGGAACGTATCAATAAATTGGAACTTTCGGTGACAGAATTCAAGGAGTATCTTGAGATGTGGATTCATGAGGTAAAGGTGCCGATTTCCAGTCTGGATTTAATGAATTATAACGGAAGCACGGATTTAAAGGGGCAGAAAAAGCAAATAGACAAGCTTAAGACATATGTGGAGCAGATATTATTTTACGCAAGGGCGGATGCACCTGAAAAGGATTATCTTATGAAGCGGTGTAATCTGAATCAGTTGGTCAACCGTACTGTGAAGGAGCAAAAGGAGCTGATACTGGGAAATAAAATCAGTATCGTGAAAGAAGATCTTGACATTGACATTATATCCGACAGTAAATGGCTGGAATTTATGCTTGGGCAGATTGTAAATAATGCAATCAAATATCTGATTGTCAGGCAGGAGGAAGACACGGACACCAAGGGAACGATTATATTTTCGGCAAAAAAAATGGAGGATACGGTCACGCTTTCCATAAGGGACAACGGAATTGGAATCAGCGAGGGCGATTTGAAGCGTGTATTTGACAAAAGCTTTACGGGCGAAAATGGCAGAAGGACGGCTGCCTCAACGGGCATGGGGCTTTATATCTGTAAAAAGCTTTGTAACAAGCTTGGGCACGGAATAGAAATAGTGTCTTTCCAAGGAGAATTTACGGAAGTGAAAATCAGTTTTGGTAAGGACAGGTATTATGAGTTCCGGTAGGGTGTGTATATTATGTGGGATACATGGTGAGTACAGCGGATGAAGCGGAAGGCTGAGGGATTTCAGGGGATATTGTGAAATCAGTAGATTATATGTATAAATTTGAAAAGAAAGGTTGATTTTTTAGAAGCTTTCGTGTATAATCCACACGTGGTAAACGGAATGATACCGATTTGCCATAAGTGTTGAATACGAAAAGATTATAGCACCCCGAACATGGTTGATAGGAGTGCTATTTTCTTTTGTAAAAGGGAAATAGAAGAGATTATGAATACGGAAAGAAAATTTACAACCTTACAGTTTTGTAAGGTTGTTGTCATGTAAAGCGATGGAACACGGCAAAAAAATATTGTAGATTTAGGGCAGATGTTCGAAAACAGGAGGTAAAAACGATGAACGAAATATTAAGGCTGGAGGAAGTTGAAAAATATTATGGCGGAAAAGTCAACCTCACAAAGGCACTCGACAAGGTTTCTTTTTGCGTGGACAAGGGAGAATTTGTCGGTATCATGGGTTCCAGTGGTTCGGGAAAAACAACACTGTTAAACTGCATATCTACAATAGACAGGGTGACGGCAGGACATATTTTTATGGAGGGTGAGGACATAACGGGTATCAGGGGAAATAATCTTAACAAATTCAGGCGGGAAAAGCTGGGATTTATATTTCAGGATTTCAACCTTTTGGACACCCTCACTGCATTTGAAAATATTTCCATTGCACTTTCCATTCAAGGGGTGAAGGCTACGGAAATAGAAGACAGGGTAAATGCGATGGCAGCAAGGCTTGATATTGGGGATGTGATGAAGAAATATCCGTATCAAATGAGCGGCGGACAAAAGCAGCGGGTTGCAGCAGCACGGGCACTGATAACCGCACCGTCACTTGTTCTTGCTGATGAGCCTACAGGTGCACTTGATTCCAAGGCATCCAGATATCTTCTTGAGAGCATGGAGAAGCTGAACAGGGAGCTTGAGGCAACCATTCTTATGGTTACACATGATGCTTTTTCTGCCAGCTATGCTTCCAGGGTTATATTTATTAAGGATGGAAAAATCTTTTCGGAGATACGAAAGGGAGCTGATACAAGAAAACAGTTTTTTGACAAAATTATTGAGGTCGTGACCATGTTAGGGGGTAATCTGAATGATGCACTGTAAGCTGGCACTTCGAAACATAAAAAAGTCAATCAAGGATTATATTATCTATTTTGCAACGCTCATATTGGGAATTGCCATTTTCTATGTATTTAATGCGATAGACAGTCAAAGCTCCATGCTCATTTTAAAGGAGACACAGCATGATGTAATAACGCTTATGACGGATGTTTTGTCAGTTGTAAGCGTGTTTGTTGCATTTGTGCTGGGATTTCTGATTGTGTATGCCAGTAACTTTTTGATGAAGCACAGAAAAAAGGAATTTGCAGTCTACATGCTGTTAGGGATGAGCAAAAGAAGCATTTCAGCAGTTATCGTTGTGGAGACGGTATTGATTGGTTTGATATCATTGCTTGTGGGACTTGGGCTTGGGATTGCCGCCTCACAGGGCATGAGTGTAATTATTGCAAGTCTGTTTGAGGCTGACATGACAGCGTTTCGGTTTACCGTGTCAAGTCAGGCGATTGTGAAAACATTGTTATATTTTCTTGTCATGTATGGAATCGTAATTGTGTGTGATGTGTTTGTAGTGGGAAAGGAGCGTCTGATTAACCTGCTTCATTCAGGAAAACGTGCGGAGAAAAATTACGCAAAAAATCCGGTACTCTGTGTGCTGGTGTTTGCGGTGGCATGTGTGCTGCTTGGAACGGCATATTACAATGTTACGGCAGGTGTGGAAAACATAAGCAGCATGGGATACTTGGGCATTCAGGTTGTAAAGGGAATCATCGGTACATTTATGGCGTTCTGGTCCGTGTCAGGCATGATGATGATTTGTGCAGAAAAGAGCAAACGCTTTTACTTTAAAGGATTAAATGCGTTTAGCGTGAAGGAATTGGGAAACAGAATTAACTCCAATGTATTTTCAGGCGGAATCATATGTCTGCTGCTCTTTTTCACAATCTGCATCCTTTCCTGTTCCATGGCTGTAAAAAGCAGCTTGAACAGTACCCTTAGGAAAAATGTGCAGGCGGATGTCCAAATGACGGCTTATCAGGCGGACTTGAATGGAAGAACCGGTTCAATTGTGGAATGTCTTGAAAAAAATAATGTGGATATGTCAAAATTTTCTGACTGGTCAGAGATATCTATTTATTACATTGACGGTGCCAGTGCAGAGGAGTTGCTCAAGGATACAAAATATAAGGCTGACTATTTGGACCTGTTTGACATCGTAACCCAGTCTGATTATAACAAGCTGGCACACACGTATGGCAGGGCTGAGGTTAGCGTGGGTGACGATGAATATATTCTGCTTGCAAACTATAGCTTTGTGTCAGATAAATATGATGTGGCACTGGAAAATGGTGCAGTCTTGGATATATGCGGAAGAACCTATAGACCCAAGTATGATAAGTGTGAAAGAATATCGCTTGTCATTGAGGCAGAGGAGGCAAATGCGGGCGTTTTGATTGTACCCGATTCCTGTAACCCGGAGGCGTATGTGAAGGAGCACCCGCAGGAACCCCCCGGCATGCACATCCTTTTTACCGCAAATTACGCAAATATGAGTGACAGCGAACGCGATGAATGGGATGAATATATGCTCAATGGTAAGTTTAAGGAGCTGGCGGATTTTGGGTATATATCTTCAGACACAAGGATGAGAATATATGATGCGAGTATTGGACTTACCGTGCTGTTCGTATTTACGGGAAGTTATCTGGGACTGGTTTTTCTGATATCCGCTGCGGCAATTCTTGCTTTAAAGGAGCTGTCAAATGCATCGGACAACCAGGGAAAATATTTGGTATTGAGGAAAATCGGCGTTGATGAAAAAATGATAAACCGCTCCCTGCTTGGGCAAAGTGCATTGTTTTTCGGATTGCCGCTTGGACTTGCGGTGATACACTCCATATTTGGAATACAGGTGGGAACATTTATGCTGGCAGCGTTTTCACGGGACGGTCTAACAGGTGCAATTATTTTTTCTGCGGCAATCATTTTATTAATATATCTGCTGTACTTTGCAGTTACCTACCTTTGCAGTAAGGAAATTATAAAAAACAGCAGGAATTAAACAACAAATTTAATAATGAATTGTCAAATTTTAGCTTGCCATTTTAAAATCCATGTGGTAATATCTAACCTTGTGATATATTATTATATATTCCTTGCTCCCGTATAAGGGGCCATTAGACCATAAGGAGGTGCAATAACATGAACAAGTATGAATTAGCGTTGGTTGTTAGTGCAAAGATTGAAGATGATGCCAGAACAGCAGTTGTTGATAAGGCTAAGGCTATTATCGAGAAGGCTGGCGGAACTATTACTAACGTTGATGAGTGGGGTAAGAAGAGATTAGCTTACGAAATTCAGAAAATGAAGGAAGGCTATTACTACTTTATCGCTTTTGAGGCAAATGCAGATGCCCCTGCTCAGGTTGAGGCCAATGTTCGTATTATGGAATCTGTTATCAGATATCTTTGTGTCAGACAGGACGCAGAGTAGTGGATAAGGAGGAATTCCAATGAACAAAGTGATTTTGATGGGTCGTTTGACTCGTGATCCTGAGGTTAGATACTCACAGGCAGCCGAGCCTTTGGCGATAGCCAGGTATACGCTTGCTGTTGACAGACGCGGAAGACGTGATTCGACAGGCAATGATCAGACAGCGGATTTTATTCCGTGTGTGGCATTTGGCAGATCAGGCGAGTTCGCTGAGAAGTATTTCAGACAGGGACTTAAGATAGTTGTAACAGGCAGAATTCAGACAGGAAGCTATACAAACAAGGATGGTGTAAAGGTTTATACCACCGAGGTTATAGTGGAGGATCAGGAATTTGCCGAGAGCAAGAGTGCCAGTGAGCAGAGCAGCGGATATCAGGCTGACAGACCGGCACCGAGCAGTGCAAGTGCGGATGGATTTATGAGTATTCCTGAGGGAATCGAGAACGACTTACCTTTTAAGTAAAGAGATGGAGGTAAATAAAATGGCTTATAATAAGACAGAAAAGGGCGAACGTGCGGACGCTCCTATGAAGAGAAGACCGATTCGCAGAAGAAAGAAAGTTTGTGTATTCTGTGCAGAAAAGAATTCTGTTATTGATTATAAAGATGTAAACAAGCTTAAGAGATATATTTCTGAGAGAGGTAAGATTCTTCCTAGAAGAATTACCGGAAATTGTGCAAAGCATCAGAGAGCTTTGACAGTTGCCATAAAGAGAGCAAGACATGTGAGCTTAATGCCATATGTAGTTGATTAATGTTATATTAGTCCAAAGGTGGAGCCCTGACCAGGTGGTCGGGGCTTTGTTTATTCTTTTATAGGAAAAATCCGTCGTATTCTTGTTTTTTAATGAAATCTTAATTGTTTTGTTAGTTTTATTTTAATCCTGCAGGTGCTATTATATACGAGGCAATAAAAATATGTTTTAAGTATGGTGCTTGACAGCAGTTATAAATTGTGTTACTGTACTATTGTACTATACAAATAATACAAAGCCATGGAACAGATGATTGGTAAATAATCTGGAAAAGCAACAGTTTACTGTTAGGTTAAATGGAGACAGCTATGAAAAATGTTTTGGAATATCTTGAAGAAAGCACTTTGAAGCATCCGGATAAGCAGGTGGCACGTGATGATAAAGAAGCATGTACATACAAGGAGCTTATGGAGACGGCTAAGGGAATCGGAACATTGCTTGCGGCAAAAACCTGTGCAAGGATGCCTGTGGTGGTTTTTATGGACAAAAGCGTTGCATGCCTTAAAGTGTTTATGGGAACTTTATATAGCGGCTGTTTTTACAGTCTGGTGGATCCGTCTTTCCCTGATGACCGAATCAGGAGTATGCTTGATACGCTTCAAAATGACATTGTCATAACGAAAAAAGAGCAGGAACAAAAGCTGCGTGGAACAGGCTATATGGGGCAAATCCTATTTGTTGAGGATTTCAATCATCTGCCATGTGACGAGGCTGTTTTGTCCCAGATCCGCAATGAAGCGACGGATATGGACGGTGTTTACTGTAATTTTACGTCAGGCTCCACGGGTGTACCCAAGGGAGTTTTGGTCTGCCACCGTTCCATTATAGATTTTATTGACCATTTCACGGAGCTGTTCCATATAACAGAAACCGATGTCATTGGCAATCAGGCACCCTTTGATTTTGATGTGTCAGTAAAGGATATTTACAGCACCCTTAAGGCAGGGGCTACAATTGTAATGATACCAAAGGCATATTTTATGTTTCCAAATCAGGTTGTTGATATGCTGGATAAAAATAATGTGACAACGCTGATATGGGCAGTGTCGGCACTCTGTCTGTTAAACCGGCTGCATGGACTGAAATATAAGGTGCCTGCAAATATAAACAAGATTTTGTTCAGTGGTGAAATGATGCCGATTAAGCAGCTGAACGGCTGGAGAAGCCATTATCCTGATGCAATGTTTGTCAATCTGTACGGACCGACGGAGATTACATGCAATTGTACATATTACATTTTGGACAGGGAATTTGCAGAGGATGAGATGCTGCCGATGGGACATGCATTTCCAAATGAAAGAGTATTTTTGCTCGATGAAAACGATAAGGAAATAACAAAGGATATGCCGAATGTCACAGGAGAATTATGTGTGGCAGGAACATGTCTTGCACTGGGATATTACAACAACAAAGAAATGACAGAAAAAGCATTTACAATAAACCCGCTGGAACCCCGCTTTCCTGAAGTCATATACAGGACGGGCGACCTTGGATACCGAAATGAGGAGAGCTTGCTGTTTTTTGCAGGAAGAAAGGATTTCCAGATTAAGCATATGGGTCATAGAATAGAGCTTGAGGAAATAGAAAGTGTGCTTGGAGGTGTAAGCTGTGTTTCACAGGGCTGCTGTTTCTTTGACGAGGAAAAAAGCAAGGTTGTTGCCTGCTATGTAGGAGACGGCGACAAGCGGCAGATTGTGGAGGAAATGAGAAAAAAGGTACCGGATTATATGGTGCCGAACGTGTTCATTGTTATGGACGAGCTTCCGGTTACAAAAAATGGAAAGACAGACAGGGCATTGTTAAAGGAAACATACAAAAAGGGGAGGAAATAAAGTGTACGAAAGTAAATTGATGGAAATTGCTGAAAGATATGGCACACCATCCTATGTATTTTTTGAGGAAACATTAATCAGACGTGTTGATTTAATCAGAACACTGCTAAGGAATACGGAACTTTGTTTTGCAATGAAGGCAAATCCGTTTTTGGCGGGAGCACTTGCCAGACTTACCGACAAGCTGGAGGTGTGTTCCTTTGGCGAGTATGAAATCTGTATCCGGGAGGGAATTGCTACGGATCAGCTTGTCGTGTCAGGGGTCAGCAAGACGTTGGAGCAGATGGAAGAAATTATGTACTTCAGCCAGGGGAAAGGTACTTATACTATAGAGTCGAGGCAGCAATATGAGGTTTTGAAGGCATGTGCAAAAAAGTTTGACGTGAGGCTTAAGGTATTGCCGAGACTATCCTCAGGGAATCAGTTTGGCATGGATGAGGAAAGCATTATGCAGCTTCTGTCGCAGATTTATGAGGATGACCTTATGGATGTAGCAGGACTTCATTATTATGGCGGAACACAGAAAAAGCTTGAAAAGGTAGAAAAAGAGTTGAAGCTTTTGGAGGATGTTGCAAAACGGATTTCAAAAACATATCAGCTTGACGGCTTGGAACTTGAGTACGGACCGGGACTTAAGGTGTCTTATTTTGAAAATGACAGTGAAGCGGAAAAGGCGTCGGCGGATGCCGAACTGCAGCTTATGGGACTTGCACGTATGCTGGAAAAGCTTGACGGCTATAAAAAAGTTACAATAGAGTTAGGACGATTCCTGACGGCGGACTGTGGATATTTTCTTACGCGTATCATGGATATCAAGCAGACGGGAAATTCAGGCTACATGATAGTAGATGGAGGCATTCATCAGATAAATTATTATGGTCAGCTGATGGGAATGAAAAAGCCATATATGAAGCTGATTGGAGAAAATGCAGTAAAAGCAGTGGAACAAAATAATGGCGGACCATGCGGATACGCAGTCTGCGGTTCGCTGTGTACTGTAAATGACGTGCTGGTGAGGGATATTAAGCCTGACTGCCCGAAAATAGGGGAGGTTCTTTCCTTTGAACGCTGTGGTGCATACGCAGTAACAGAGGGAATGGCATTGTTTTTGAGCAGGGATTTGCCGCAGGTGCTTTTCGTAAGGGCGGATGGCACAGTGGACAGGCTTCGGCATAAAACTGAAATAAATATACTGAATTCAAATTTGGTGACGTTCAAAGAATAGGAGGAATTTAAAATGGAAAAATTATTGGAGATTTTGGAGGAAATTGCACAGGGAGCAGATGTCGGAACCTGCACGACGCTGATTGATGACCACATATTAGATTCATTTGCAATCCTATCGCTTGTATCAGAGCTTGAGGAGGAATTTGACATTGAGATATCGCCTGCAGAGCTGATACCGGATAACTTTAACTCGGCCCAAAAGCTTTGGGAAATGGTTTGCAGATTGAAGGGAGATAATTAGATTGTCTTATCATTTACTTACTTACAGCCTGCTGTTTTTACCTGCGGTGATGCTTGTGTATCAGCTTACACCCCAAAAGGCAAGATGGGTGACGCTACTTGCGGCGGATTACATATTTTTCTGGCTGATAAGCGGTAAGCTTATCATTTGGATGCTTGCTGCAACGCTTGTAACCTACGTTTGTGGACGTGTGATTGCCTATGTGGCAGAGTATTCCACTGCAAAGGGTAAAGAGTTGGTGCGAAAAAAGCGGCTCATACTGGGAATCGGCGTAATGCTTACGCTTGGTATGCTGATTGTGTTTAAATATTTAAAGATGTTTGGAATTACATTTATTGCACCAATTGGAATATCCTATTATACGCTCCAAACGATTTCTTATATGACGGATGTGTACAGGGGAACGGTAAAGGCAGAAACGCATCTTGGAAAACTTGCACTGTATTTAAGCTTTTTCCCTCAAATTATGGAGGGACCAATCAGCAGATACAACGAGACGGCACCTGCACTTTTTTCAGGGAAACAGCTTGCATTTCAGAATGTTGCATTTGGCTACCAGAGAATTTTGTGGGGCTTATTTAAGAAAATGCTGATTGCGGACAGACTTGCACCAGCAGTGTTCAAGGTGTTTTCCGGCTATGAAAATTATGATGGCACGGCAGTTGCGGTTGGAGTTGTTTTTTATACCATACAGCTTTACATGGAATTTTCAGGCTGCATGGATATTATAATTGGAACAGGGGAAATATTTGGTGTTGTACTTCCTGAAAATTTCAGGCAGCCGTTCTTTGCAAAAAATGCATCTGATTTTTGGCGTAGATGGCACATTACCCTTGGCACATGGCTGAAGGATTATGTATTTTATCCCGTGTCTCTTGCAAAGCCTGTCAAGAAGGTGGCAAAAAGCGTGAAGGGTAAATTCGGAATTGGTGTCAGCAAATTTGTTGCACCTACGGCAGCACTGTTTTGTGTGTGGCTTTCAAACGGCATATGGCATGGTGCAGGGTGGACATACATATTTTACGGAATGTATTATTTTGTACTGATATTTATTGAAAATATAACGGAGGCACCCATTAAAAAGCTTGCAGCACGAAAGAATATCAACATGGAGGGGACGATTTGTAAGCTACTTCGGGGTATCAAGCTGTTTTTAATCGTCAATACCGGAGAACTGTTTTTCAGGGCAGCAAGTGTCAGACAGGGCTTTTCCATGCTGGGACGCATTTTCGGCAACTTCCATATTTCTGCTTTGTTGGAGAGCAATTTGGGAATGGATGCCTATGATATTATTTTGTCACTGGTGGGACTTGTGGTTGTGCTGCTGGTTGACGTTTTGCATGAAAGGGGGATTTCAGTCAGGGAACGGATTGCTTCCTTAAGGCTGCCGCTCCGCTGGGGTGTATGGTATGCCGTTATACTGAGTGTAGTTATTCTTGGAGCATACGGTGCAGGTTATACCGTTGTAGATATGATTTACGCCGCATACTAGCAGGTGATGCAAAAGTACGAAAGAGGTGTTTTTATGAAAATAAATAAAAGTATTTTGCGGGCAGCAGGCTTTCTGCTTGGACTTTTAATATTACTGCTTGCCATGTCAGTTGTATTTAACAGAAAAAGCTTTGCCAATGTATATGACAGGGAGTCGGTGGAGCGTAAAATAAATGAGGTGGATGCGGAAAAGGATAATTCCCTTGAGGTCTTATTTTGTGGTGACAGTGAGTGCTATTCCAGCTTTTGTCCGATGCTTTTATTTTCGGAGTTCGGACATACCTCCTATGTATGTGGAACATCCGCCCAAAGGCTTTGTGATACTTACACCATATTGGAGGAAGCATTTAAAACACAGTCCCCTAAGGTGGTTGTCATAGAAACAAATTGCCTTTACAGAGGAGCTGACACCTCCGAAGACAGTAAGGATGGAGTGCTCAACTTTTTGACAAACCGCCTGTCTGTATTTGCGTATCATTCCGACTGGAAAAATTTTGTTAGCAATGTGACAGGAAACGGAACGGGAAAAAAGGAAAATGACAAGCTAAAGGGCTTCATAGTAAGGAACAGCGTAAATCCTTATACGGGAGGCTGCTATATGGTTGAATGTCAGGATGAGGAGCAATTTCCAAGTGATACATATACCTACATGGATAAAATACAAAAGCTTTGCAGTGAAAATAATGCGAAGCTGCTGCTTGTAAGCACACCGTCTCCTAAGAACTGGACATACGCAAAGCATAACAGCGTAAAAAACTGGGCGGATAAATCGCAGGTCGCATATTTGGATTTGAATCTGCAAAACAGCCTGAACATGGACTGGAATACGGATACAAAGGATGGCGGAGACCACGTAAATTATGCAGGTGCCAAAAAGGTGACAAGATATATTGGAGAATATTTAAGCAAAACATGCGGGCTTCCTGATTTAAGGGAGGAGCAAGATTACGAGGACTGGAAGGAATCCAGCAAAGCAATTTATGAATTGGAGAAGTAGCAGGGTATGCCTTTGGTGACTGCCCGATTTTCACACTGCCAATTGCGTTTTATAAAAACGTGTGGTACACTTGAAGCGAAAATTTATTTGGCTATATGTAGGCAATTGCGAAATGTCATATTATCTATATTGTACAACGAATGTTCAAAAAAACAGTATTTTGCAATTACCTATTTGGCTATATGAAGTGTAAGGAGCATGACACTATGAAGTTTACTAAAATGGAAGGTCTTGGAAACGATTACGTATATGTAAACTGCTTTCGTGAGACGGTGAATCATCCAAGAGAGCTTGCAATCAAGGTGAGTGACAGGCATTTTGGAATTGGCTCGGACGGACTGATATTGATAAAACCGTCCGAAATTGCAGATTTTACCATGGAAATGTACAATGCGGACGGTTCCCAGTCGGAGATGTGCGGAAACGGAATACGGTGCGTTGGCAAATATGTGTATGACTATGGACTTACCGATAAAAAATCTGTGACGGTTGAGACATTGGCAGGCATCAAATATCTGGAGCTTCAAATTGAAAATGAAGAAAAGGATGGTCGGGGCAAGGTTGCAGGGGTTACCGTAAACATGGGTGCTCCTATTCTGCAGGCGTCCCTTGTTCCAGTCCATATAAGTGGTGTTTCCGGTGAGGATACGGTCGTCAGCCGCACCGTAAGGATTGCAGACGAGGAATGGGATATCACCTGTGTATCCATGGGAAATCCACATTGTATCACCTTTGTGGAGGATGTTGATACATTTCCACTGGAGAAGATAGGTGCCTGCTTTGAGCGTGACCCTATATTTCCAAGGCGGGTCAATGCGGAGTTTGTACAGGTTGTAAATAAAAAATATGTTAAGATGCGTGTGTATGAACGTGGGACGGGAGAAACCCTTGCCTGTGGAACGGGAGCCTGTGCCACTGCAGTTGCGTGTATGTTAAATGGACTTACAGAGGAGGAGGTCACGGTCCGGCTGCTTGGTGGTGAGCTTATCATCAAATGGGACAGGGAACAAAATGTCGTGTACATGACGGGACCTGCGAAGGTTGTGTTTGACGGTGTGATTGAAACTGATATATAGATGATTTAGGAGGAAGAACATGTTTAAGGTAAATGATAACTATTTAAAGCTGCCGGGAAGCTATTTGTTTTCCACAATCGGCAAAAAGGTGAGGGAATATCAGGAGAAAAATCCTGACAAGGAAATTATAAGGCTTGGAATCGGTGATGTCACCCAGCCGCTTGCACCTGCAATTATTGACAGGCTGCATAAGGCGGTGGATGAGATGGCGGTAAAGGAAACCTTTAAGGGGTATGCACCTGATCTTGGATACGAATTTTTGAGAAGCTCCATAGCAAAATTTGACTATAAGGAGCGGGGCGTGGATATTGAAATTGACGAGATATTTATTAGTGACGGTGCAAAATGCGACTCTGGAAATATACAGGAAATATTTTCTCTTGATAATAAAATCGCCGTTTGCGACCCTGTTTATCCCGTGTATGTTGACTCGAATGTTATGGCGGGGAGAACCGGTACCTATGACAGCAGCACAGGGCTTTGGAGCAATGTAATCTACATGCCGTGTAAGGAGGAAAATGGTTTTGCACCTGAGCTTCCAAAGGAGGAGCCTGATATCATATATCTGTGCTTCCCGAATAATCCGACAGGGGCAACCGTAAACAAGGAACAGCTTCAGAAGTGGGTGGATTACGCAAACCGTATCAAGGCAGTTATTATTTATGATGCCGCATACGAGGCGTATATCAGTGAGGCGGATGTCCCGCACACGATTTATGAGTGCGACGGAGCAAAAAAATGTGCCATAGAGCTTAGAAGCTTCTCAAAAAATGCAGGCTTTACGGGAACGAGGCTTGGCTTTACGGTTGTTCCCAAGGCACTTTGCAGCAGTGATGGAACCAGCTTAAATCCGCTTTGGGCAAGAAGGCATGGAACAAAATATAACGGTGCACCTTATATTGTCCAGCAGGCAGGCGATGCGGTATATTCCAAGGAGGGCAGAGCACAGACCAGGGAACAGATTGCTTATTATATGAACAATGCAAGATATATATATGACGGACTGAAAAGTGCAGGCTATAGCGTTTCAGGCGGCGTAAATGCCCCATATATCTGGCTGAAAACGCCTGATGGAATGAATTCGTGGGATTTCTTTGACTATTTGCTTGAAAAGGCAAATGTTGTGGGAACACCGGGTTCAGGCTTTGGACCGAGCGGAGAGGGATATTTCCGTCTGACAGCATTTGGCACCAACGAAAATACGGTGAAGGCGATAGACAGGATAAAAGCATTATAAAATTAGGAAAGCCCGTCTGATATCGTGTAAAACCGTTATAAAATATAGAATATTGAAAAAAATAGTTGGGTATGCTAGAATTGACAAAATAATACTCCGATAATGGGCGGTGATAAAAGGTGTCAGGCAGATATACAAGCAGAAGTAAGCATTTTGATTTCATATTCATAGATTTGATATGTGTCGAGGTATCTTTTATCATCGCCTATTATGTGCGTTTAGGACAGGAACAGACAGTGCCGGGTGATTATACTATGATGAACATTATAGTAATACTTGCCCACATTGCCATTGCTTTTTTTACGGAATGTTATTCCGGTATCATAAGGCGGGGCTACGGAAAGGAAATCAGGCACGTTCTTGTGCACAATTTCGAATTGCTTGCAGTATTGCTTGCGATTTGGTTCTTTCAGAAACAATCCTCTGATTATTCCAGAATTTTGATTGCACTGTTTGTAGGTATTGATTCGGTGCTTATGTATGGTGCACGTTGTCTTTTAAAATCATATTTGAGGCATCACATTAAAACAGAAGAGAAGCTGAGCCGTGTGCTTGTGGTTACGGAGCGGGCGGATGCTGATGAGCTTATAAAGGGGCTTACGGGTGTCAACTATGTTTCCTTTGCAGTTCAGGGCGTTGTTATTATTGATAAAAATATGGTTGGGCAGCAGATTCATGATGTAAATGTTGTGGCGACAGGCATTGATATGTACGATTATGTGAGAAGAAATGTTATAGATGAAATATTTTTAAATTACGGCGGAAAAAATCTGAATCATGTGGTCAACAAATTCCTTTCCATGGGCGTGGTGGTGCATGTAAATTTAAACGGAATCGTCACAAATGTGCCAAATGCCGCTGTGGAGCGTATGAATTCCTACACGGTTATCACGACAAGCAACAATCTTATGTCCACAAAACAGAAAATTGCCAAGCGGCTGATTGATATTTTTGGCTCATTGGTGGGCATTATCATAACATTACTTTTATTTATTATTTTTGGACCTGCAATAAAAATACAATCCAAGGGCTCCATATTTTTTAAGCAGATACGGGTAGGTAAAAATGGACGAAAATTCAAAATGTACAAGTTCCGCTCCATGTATGCGGACGCCGAGGAACGCAAAAAGGATTTGATGGATCAAAATAAAATGTCAGGGCTTATGTTTAAGATGGACGATGATCCGAGAATCACGCCAATCGGAAAATTTATGCGGAAGTGGAGCTTGGACGAGTTTCCGCAATTTATAAATGTGTTCAAGGGTAATATGAGTCTGGTGGGCACGAGACCGCCGACGGTTGATGAATATGAGCGTTATGCGGGACATCATAAGAGCAGACTTGCCATGAAGCCGGGCGTTACGGGGATGTGGCAGGTTTCAGGCAGGAATGATATTACGGATTTTGAGGAGGTCGTACGGCTGGACAACGAGTATATCAAAAATTTCAGTATCACCCTGGATATGAAAATCATCGTGAAAACCATTGTGGCGGTTGTAACAAAAAAAGGCTCAGTTTAATTTGGAGGAAAACATGCAACATGTATTTATTGTCGGCTCAAAGGGAATACCGGGAAATTACGGCGGATATGAGACCTTTGTAGACCGACTTACGGAGTATCATCAGGAAAACAGGCATATCAGATATCACGTTGCCTGCAAAAATATGGAGAAAAGGGAAATTAAATACCACAATGCCAGATGCTTTTCGGTTAAGGTTCCCGATATAGGGGCAGCACAGGCAGTGTACTACGACTTAAAAGCACTCCATATGTGCTGCCGCTACATCAAAAGGCACAACATAAAAAATCCCATTGTTTATGTGCTGGCATGCAGAATAGGACCGTTTTGCGGGCACTACCTAAGAAAGCTTCACCGTCTGGGCGGCAGACTGTTTGTAAATCCCGATGGACATGAATGGGAGCGTTCCAAGTGGAATAAGCCGATTCGGTGTTACTGGAAGCTGTCGGAACGGATGATGGTGAAAAATTCGGATTTACTTGTGTGTGACAGCAAACAGATAGAAAAATATATAAAGCAGGAATATGAAAAATATAATCCCCAAACTACATTTATTGCATATGGTGCGGATATGCTGCCTGAGACGGAAGCTGCTTCTTTTGGACAATATCAGGCATGGCTTAAGGAAAAACAGCTTACACCATATGGATATTATTTGATTGTGGGCAGATTTGTTCCTGAAAATAACTTTGAAACCATGCTTCGTGAATTTATGAAATCGGACAGTAAGCGTGACCTTGCAATATTGACTACTGCCGATGAGGGCTTTTATAAAAGGCTTCAGGAGAAGCTTGATTTTGAATCAGACGACAGAATAAAATTTGTTGGTACAGTTTATGAAAAACAGCTTCTTTTCGATATCAGGAGACATGCATATGCGTACCTGCACGGACATGAGGTAGGAGGCACGAATCCAAGCCTGCTTGAGGCACTTTCCGCAACGGATGTAAATTTGCTGTTAGGTGTCAGCTTTAACAGGGAGGTGGGAGAACGGGCTGCCCTTTACTGGAACAAGTCTCGTGGAAATTTGGCAGCACTGATTAACAAGGCAGAGCAATTTGATGAGAGCAAAAGAAAAGAGTACGGGGTCCGTGCAAAGGCGAGAATAAAGGAAGCATACACATGGGAACACATCGCAGGACTGTATGAAAAACTGTTTTTGGGACAACCTAAAATAATGGGAGGGGATAAATCATTTTGACATTATATGGTATTGTGGTATAATGCACTGAGGAGGGACCCAACGAAGTTGGGAGGAGTCCTGAGTGCAAAAATGGTTATATAAAATAGGAAACACAGGTATTATAAATGAAAAAGAGTCTGGAAAACTTTTGGAAATATAGAAATCTTTTAAAGGAACTTGTAAAAAAGGGGATTAAGCTGAAATACAGGCGTTCTTATCTTGGTATCGTGTGGTCGCTGCTGGAGCCGCTATTGCAGACACTTGTTCTGACCATCGTGTTCGGTACATTATATGGCAGGGAGGATAAGACATTTCCTGTTTATATATTGACTGCAAGACTTTTGTACGGTTTCTTTTCTACATCTACAAGGTCAGCAGTAAAGTCAATCCGTTCCAATTCAGGACTGATAAAAAAGGTGTATGTACCGAAATATTTGTACCCGCTTTCCGTGGTGCTTTATGATTATGTAATCTTTTTGATTTCATTGGTCGTACTGTTTTTCACAAGTATACTGTTAGGTGTTTATCCAACCATATATCTGCTTCAGGCACCGATAGCCCTGCTGCTTATATTTATGCTAAGCTACGGCGTCAGTATGATTATGGCAACGATAGGGGTATTTTTCAGGGATATGGAATACTTGTGGTCTGTTGCGTTGATGCTTATCATGTACACCTGTGCAATTTTCTATTATCCGGAAAAACTTTTGGAGAGTAAGTGGGCATTTTTGTTAAAGTACAATCCGTTGTACTGTATCATTGATATTTTCAGAAGCTCCGTTTTTGGCAGGGTTATAAATATGGATTACTTAATTTACGCTTCAGCGTTTAGCATGATTACCATCCTAATCGGATGCGTTTATTTTAAGAAGGAACAGGATAAATTTATATTGAACATATAGAGGTATTGTATATGGGTAAACCGGCAATTGTCGTTGACAATGTAAGTATAAAATTTAATTTGAGCAGGGAAAAAATCGAAAGCTTCAAGGAATATATCATTAAACTGATAAAGCACCAGATTCAGTATAGGGAATTCTGGGCACTGACGGATGTTTCCTTTACCATTGAAAAGGGTGACCGTGTGGGTATTTTGGGTTTAAACGGTGCAGGAAAAAGTACACTGCTGAAAATAATTTCAGGTGTGTTTAAGCCTACCACGGGAACTGTGAAACGATACGGAAATATTGCACCGCTCCTGGAGCTTGGTGCAGGCTTTGCATCGGAGTATACGGGACGGGAAAATATATTTTTGTATGGGGCGATTTTGGGCTACAGTAAGGCATTTATAAAAGAAAAGTTCGATGAGATAGCTGAATTTTCCGAGCTGGGTGAATTTTTGGATGTTCCGCTTTCCAGCTATTCATCAGGTATGAAGGCGAGACTTGGCTTTTCGATTGCTACGGTCGTATCACCGGAAATCCTCATTTTGGATGAAGTGCTGTCGGTAGGTGATGCAAAGTTTAAGAAAAAGAGTGAAAATAAAATAAAGAGCATGATGACAGATGGGGTTACGGTGCTCCTTGTTTCCCATTCCCTAAAGCAGGTGACAAACATATGTAATAAGGCAATGATACTGGACAAGGGAAAGCTGATTGCATATGGTGATATAGACGAGATTGCACCGCAGTATGAAAAAATGACGGAATAAGATGAAAAAAGAAATTATTAAACAAAGAATAAAAAATAATGGATTGATATATACTTTATTTTACTATTTATGCCGCATTGCCACACTGACTGGGGAGAAGCTTGTGCATCTTTTCGTCAGGCATTTTGGCGGCTTGCATGAAAATTATATTGTATTCAAAAACAGACAGCAGCAGGATTTTACAGATAATGCAAGGGCACTTTTTGAATATCTGTATGAAAACGGGTATTCAGAAAAATACAAATTAATCTGGCTTGTTTCTTCCAGGAAAAGCATAGACAGAAATAAATACAAAAATGTTACCGTTGCAGTTGCGGAAAATAAATTTGGATGGACAAGTCCAAGGGCATTTTATTACGGATGCGTTGCAAAATATTTTTTTTACACGAACAACACTGCAAATTTGAACCGGAGTGCCGCAAAGGGACAGCTTGTAGTCAACCTATGGCATGGCTGCGGTTATAAGGATTCCACCCATAAGAACAACAAAATCAAGTACAGTAAATCAATGGAAATGTTTGATTTGGCACTTGTTCCGGGGGAGCTTTTTGTGGAAGCAAAGGCGAGATACTGGGAATGTGACAGGAATAAAATACTGGGAATCGGATACCCGCGGTATGACTGGCTGTTGCAAAAGGGGCTTGACAAACAGGCGATTATGGCAAGGTTGTTTGGCACGTCCATGAAAAACCGCAGGCTGATTTTGTGGATGCCCACCTTTCGGAACACCGCTGCCGAGGCAGGCTTTGATGAGGGAGATATCGGACTCAAATATGGAATCCCTGTTGCAGATGACGATGAGAGCTTACAGGCACTTGACAAAATGTGCGGTGAGACGGAAAGCCTTCTTGTTATAAAACGGCATCCGCTTCAGGCGTCGGGGCATAGTGGACAGAAATACAAAAATATAAAATTCATGGATAACAAACTGCTTGATAAACGAAATGTATTATTGTATCATTTTATTGCAGTAAGTGATGCTCTTATTTCTGATTATTCTTCTGTTGCGGTAGATTATATTCTGCTTGACAGACCAATTGGGTTTGCGGTTGGGGATATGGAACAGTATAAGCAGAAGCGTGGATTTATATTTGAAAATCCGACGGATTATATGCCGGGAGAAATGATTTATACCTTTAATGACTTGAAAAAATTTATATTGGATGTATGTCAGGGTGTGGACAGGCATAGGGAGGAAAGGCATAGGCTGTTGCCGGTTATGCACAATCAATGTGAAAATTACCGTGAGCGGATGATAAAAAATCTGGGAATAAAAAAGGAGAGATAAAAACACAATGAAAAAAATAGTGGGATATACGCAAGGGACATATGACATGTTTCACATAGGACATTTGAACCTGCTGAAAAATGCAAAGAGGCATTGCGATTATCTGATAGTGGGCATAAACAGCGATGAGTTAGTAGCGAGCTACAAGGAAAAACGCCCAATCATACCTCTTGAGGAGCGGGTTGCAATCGTCCGTGCAATCAAGTATGTGGACGAGGTTGTTGTGACGACGACCCTTGACAAGATGGAAATGTGGGATACTCTCAGATTTGATGAAATATACATTGGCGATGACTGGAAGGGAAATGCAAGATGGGAGGAGACCGGAAAGGTTTTGGAGACAGTCGGAGCCAGATTGGTATTTTTACCATACACAAAGGATACATCATCAACGTTACTTAGACAAAAGTTAAACGATTATTAAGCGGAACGGAGAAGCTATGGGCAACATAAAAAAGAAATTAAAAAAACTGAAAGAACTTTTAGGAAATCTCAAAAAAGATGGAGACTGGAAAGCATTTTGGGGCAATCTGTCTTTTCAGCTTTATGATAACGGCAAAATTAACTGTCTGAAAAAACGTCCGCCAAAGCTTGTCATGGACCGTATTGTATTTGAGACGGGAAATGATTTTACGGACAACGGCAGGGCACTTTTTGATTACATGGTTGAAAAGGGTTACAATGAAAAATATGAGCTTGTATGGCTTGTGCATGAGCCTGAAAAATACAAAAAATATAAGGCGAAAAATGTTAAATTTATCAAGAGCTTCAAAACCCATACACAGCTTAGAACCGCAAAGTCACATAAATATGCCCAAAGTGCACATTATATTTTTTATACGACGGCGGTGAACTGGATTAAGATGTCACGTGCCAATCAGGTATTTATTGATTTGTGGCATGGCTGTGGCTATAAGGCAAATAAGCTGGAACGCAAGGTATTTTTCGATTACTGCCTTGTTCCGGGAGATATATTTGTGGAGACAAAAAAAGAATTCTTCCACTGTGCCACGAGAAAGCTTTTGCCGCTTGGATATCCGAGATATGATCAGATGCTCAGAGGCTCAGACCGTGCAAAGCAGTATGTGGAAAGACTTTTGAAGGAAACGTCGGCAAGCAGGTTTATATTGTGGATGCCGACATTCCGGCATTCGGAAAGCGAGCGTCTGAATGAGGAGACGCTAAACAATGAATTTAACATTCCAATTATTGATGACAAGGAAAAGCTCCTTGAGCTGGATGCTTATTGCCGTGCCATGGGTGTGCTTCTTGTAATCAAAAGACATTATCTTCAGGTTCAGTATGACTTTGGGGACAACAAGCTTACCAACATTGTTTATATCGAGGATGCGGATTTGGCAAAAGAGGATGTACAGCTTTATGAGTTTATCCATTTTTCGGATGCTCTTGTTTCGGATTATTCCTCTGTTGCAATTGACTACATCCTTATGGACAAACCAATTGGCTTTACGCTGGAGGATTTTGAGGAATACTCTGTTTCAAGAGGCTGGGTATTTGAGGAGCCGCTTGAGTATATGCCGGGAAGCCATATTTACAACATGGACGAAATGAAGCAGTTTGTTAAGGATGTCAAAGAGGGCGAAGATAAGCATAAGGCGAAACGTGATGCGGTTCGTGAAAAGACACATAATGTATCAGAGAATTACTGTCAGAGAGTTCTTGATTATTTTAATATTACGGTTGACTGATGCTTTGTTATACGAGGATGGAGAATTAATATGAAGATATGTATTTGGGTAACAAAAATATTTGACCAGGGTGGAACAAAAAGAGTGGTGACGCTTCTTGCCAATGAGCTTGTTAAGGAGCATGACCTTACCATTATGTGTTATCAGGACAGGTTTGCCGAAGACCTGGAGCTGTATCACATGAGTGAGGATATAAAGCTTGACTTCATAGATAATTTTAATTTTGTGGATAAGCGGCGTACTCCTGCCAATATCAGAAGAAGTATCATACAAAAAATGAATAATAAGTGGGGCACCTTCAACAAGAAAAAGCACAATGCAAAGCTGGCGGATGCTATTTTTCCAAAGAAAACACAGGATAAGTGGGTCGAGTACTTAAATGAAAAGGACTATGATATTATTATTACAACGGCAGGCTTAAGCTTAAGGCTTGGAATGATTTCCGACAGATTGAAGGCAAAGACGGTCGGATGGCAGCACAACTGCTATGATGGTTATATCAATACGCCGGGTGTTGTATTCTGGAAGCAGGAGGAGCTTCTGAAGGAATATCTGCCGAAGCTTGACCGTTATATTGTACTTAGTGAGTATGACAAGAGGGATTATAAGAAGAAGCTTGGAATTGATACGGAGGTCAAGATAAATCCGAGAAGCTTTACAACAGACGTAAAATGTAATCCTGAGTCAAAGCGGTTTTTGGTCTGTGCAAGATTTGTATATGCCAAGGGGCTTGATTTGCTGATGGATTCCTTTGCCAAATTCTGCCAGACGGATGATGAATGGACGATAGATATTATAGGCGATGGTATGCTTTGGAATAAAACAATTGCACTTGCAAAGAAGAAAAAGGTAAAGGAACGTGTCATGTTTTACGGCTATACAACCAATGCAGAAAAATATTATCAAAATGCATCGGTGTTTTTGCTCCCATCCAGATGGGAGGGCTGGCCTATGGTTATTATGGAGGCATTTGAATATGGGCTTCCTGTGATTGCATACCACACAGGCTCCATGGATTTGATGATTGATGATGAAAAGACGGGACTTTTGCCAACAGCATTTGACACGACAAAGTTTGCACAGGCAATGAGCAAAATTGCACATGATGATGAGCTTAGAAGAAAAATGTCCGAGAATGCAATTAAAAAGTCAGATGATTTTGATATCAAATATGCGGTTGAGGATTGGAACAACCTGTTTAACCGACTTGTAAAATAGGAGCCTGCCATATGAAGATTGTTCATTATTTTTTGGGTTTTCCACCATACAGGACAGGAGGTCTTACCAAACTTGCAGTTGATTTAATGCATGAACAGGCAAAGGCAGGTCATACCGTATGTGCACTCTGGCCGGGCAAAATAAGCCTGATTGGCAGGGACGTGAGGATTGTTCACCGTGGAAAGACGGGAGATATTGACAGCTACGAGCTTGTGAATCCCGTTCCCGTGTCCTTGGACAAGGGGATTTTGGAGCCTGAGCGTTTTATTGCAACGAAGCGGCATCCCGTGTATGATAAATTTTTCAGGGAGCTTGCACCTGACGTAATCCATGTGCATACCCTTATGGGGTTGCATGAGGCTTTTTTTACAGCGGCAAAAAGATATGGGATACGGATGGTATATACAACCCATGATTATTTTGGCATCTGTTTAAAGGCATATTTATATACAAATAGAAGTACATGCGGCACATGCGGAAAGGGCATGAATTGTATGCAGTGTAATATGGACGGACTTTCATACAAAAAAATAGTACTGCTCCAGTCACCGCTGTACCGGACACTGAAGGATGCTCCGTTGGTCCGCATGGCAAGAAAAAAGTATTTGGGCAAAAAATCAAATATAAAGATGAAGGACAATGCCTTAGATGCGGACGAGACGGAAGAAATCCGCAGACGGGCAGAACAATACAGCATACTTATCCGCTATTACAGGCGTTTGTTTTCGTATATAGATTTCTTTCACTTTAATTCAAGTACGGCAAAAAAAATATATACGGATATTATTCCCGGTTTGAAGGGCAAGGTCATTACCATCACCCATGCTGATATTGCGGACAGACGCAAGGAAAGAACATATTCGGATGCATGTATCCGGTATACCATGCTTGCACCTGCAAAGGTACACAAGGGCTTTGACGTTGTGAGAAAGGCAATGAATGAGCTGTGGCAGGAGGGGAAAAGAAATTTTAGCCTGACACTCTATACGGAGCCTGACAGGGTAGAGCCGTATATGAACATACACAGACATGGGTATTCCTATGGGGATTTGGAAAAAATATTTGACGAAACGGATGTTTTGCTTGTGCCAAGTGTATGGTATGAGACATTTGGATTTACGGTGCTTGAGGCAATCAGTTACGGAGTTCCCGTTATTGTAACGGACCATGTCGGTGCAAGGGATATCATGGGAGAGGGAGGAGCAGTCATTTCGGCAGGCTCTTATCTGGAACTGAAATATTTACTGGAGACCCTTGATGCAAAGCAGCTTCAGACATGGAATGCGGCTGTGCTTGCCATAGACGGAATTAAGACGATGCCAAAGCTGGCGGAGGAAATAGAGGAAATTTACAACTGTCCCAAGGGTGAGGAAAAGGTATGAATGATATCGATGTTGTGATTGCATGGGTAGATGGCAATGACAAGGAATGGCAAAATGAAAAAGCAAAATATGCACCTCCAAGTGAACGTGAGGCTTCCAGCAATATCAGATACAGGGAGTGGGATAATCTCCAGTATATATTTCGGGGGATTGAGTGTTTTATGCCATGGGTGAGAACGGTTCATTTTGTAACATGGGGACATGTTCCAGGGTGGTTAAATACAGATTGTCCGAAGCTTCATGTGGTAAAACATCAGGATTTTATTCCGCAGGAATATCTTCCGACATTTAATGCAAATGCAATTGAGCTTAATTTTCACCGAATCCCTAATTTGGCGGAGCAGTTTATTTATTTTAATGATGACATGTTTGTGGTGCGGAAAACGGAGGCGGAGGATTTTTTTAAGGACGGACTGCCGAGGGATATGGCGTGTATCAGCCCGCAGCCCATATACAGAAACTCCATTATGAACATTGAGCTGAATAACATGAAAATCATTAATGACTATTTTACACGGAACGATATCAAAAAAAATAAAAGTAAATGGATAAAGCCGGGACTGTATGGACAGTATGCACTCCGCACCCTTTTATTTTTACAATTCAAGTCTATTATCGGGATTTTCCAGCCCCATGTGCCGTATGCACTTTTAAAGAGCACCTATGAAACCTTATGGGAGAAGGAATATAAAATATTAGACGATACATGTAAAAGAAAGTACAGGGATATGGCGGATAACAATGTGTGGCTGATGCGGTCGTGGCAGCTTGTATCAGGCAGCTTTCTGCCGAGAAACCGAAAATTTGGACAGCTGGTTTCCGCCTCGGATACGGAGGGAGTCAAAAGCTTTTTACACCATCAGAAGAAGTGCCACTTGGTATGTATCAATGACGACGACACGGTTGTGGATTTTGACGAAACAAAAACAATGGTAAACAACGAGCTTGAAAAGCGTTTGCCAAAGAAAAGCAGCTTTGAGAAATAAAGAGTAAGAACAATTGAAAAGGAGCTAAAGAGAAGGCTCTAAAAGAAATGGACGATGGATTGTTAGGAGATAAAGGGAGACAAAAAGTGAAGTTTTCAAAAAATGATACATGGGCAGTGAAGGGATTTGCAATTTGTATAATGATGTTTCATCATTTGTTTTTGGAAGAGGACAGATTTGCTGGCTTTGATGTGAATTTTGCACCATTTACACAAAATCAGATGGTAAATCTAGCCGTTATGTGCAAAATATGTGTGAGCCTGTTTGCATTCCTTACAGGATATGGACTTTTTTTGTCGTACAATAATCAAATGAAAAATAAGCATGACGGACATACGACGGATAAGTGGTGTCTATCAAGATATATCAAAACAATGTCAGGCTTTTGGTTTATATACATTGTCTGCTTTTTGGTAACAATGTTGATTGACAGATACCCATGGACTATGTATTTCAAAGGAAATGGAACTGTAAAAGGAACTTTGTATTGTCTGATTGATTTTTTAGGATTAGCACCGTTGCTTAAAACACCCGATATGTGCGGTACATGGTGGTATATGGCAGCAGCAACAATTTTTATTATGTTGATTCCGATTTTGTGGCATATAGCAAAGCGTACAGGCTGGCTTCCAATATTAGTTTTGGCACTTTTATACCCGCGGCTGATTGGTAAAACTTATTTAGGTGGCACAAATGCAATGACATTTGTACCTGCAGTAATTCTTGGCATGATGTTTGCAAGTTATGGAATATTTGAACATATCAGTACATGGCTTGATAAAATGGGAAAGCTTTGGAAGACAATATTTTGCTGGTTGATTTCCGTGCTTGGTATTATCATGGGGTATTTGGTGCAATATAATTTTGAAAAAAATGAAATGTGGCGGATAAAATTGATTTTTTTGTCACTTATATTTATTTTGTTTGTAAAATATTGTCTGGTTCCGATTAAGTGGGTAAATGGTTTTTTTGTATTTATGGGGAAACGGTCCATGACCATTTTCATGACCCATAGTTTTTTGAGAACAATCTATTTACATGACTGGATATACTCGCAAGGTCATTTCCTTAAAATATATCTTGCACTGTTTGTATCATCACTTTTACTTGCCATTGTGTTAGATGCAGTGAAGCATGTGATAGGTTTGGACAAGGCAGTTGATAAACTGTGCAGGAAAATAATGAATGAAACACCAAAAACGAAAGAGGCATGACGTAGGATACTGTACGGAGGTTGCTTTTTTTAAGGCGTTATTGTATAGTATTTGTGCTGTTACAAAATGATTTTAGTTTATGCAAAAAGAGGAAAGTAGCAAATGATTTCTGTTATTATACCGGCATATAATGAAGCCGCAATGATACCCAAAACCGCAAAAGTGATTTCAGGAATTTTGGAACAAAATTCCATAGAATATGAACTTATATTTGTAAATGACGGCTCAAGGGATTTGACATGGATGGAAATTGTCAATGCCCATGAACAAAACAAAAATGTGATTGGAATAAGCTTTTCACGTAATTTTGGTAAAGAAGCAGCCATGTTTGCAGGACTGGAAAAGGCACAGGGAGACTGTGCGGTAATTATAGATTGTGACCTGCAGCATCCGCCGGAAAAGATTGTTGAGATGTACCGGCTTTGGGAACAGGGATATGAGGTCGTGGAGGCAGTGAAGGATGACAGAGGCAGGGAAAGCCATGTGCACGGTTTTTTTGCCAATACATTTTATAAAATCATTGGTAAGGCAACAGGGCTGGATATGAAAAACGCTTCCGATTTTAAGCTTATGGACAGAAAGGTTATAAATGTGCTGAATACTATGCCGGAAAGAAGTGTATTCTTCAGGGCATTATCCACATGGGTCGGTTTTAAATCAACCAAGGTCGCATTTTCTGTGAGAGAACGCGAGGAAGGTACTTCAAAATGGAGTACAAAAGCATTGGTTCAATACGCCATATCGAATATTACGTCATTTTCTGCGGCACCTATGCAAATCATTACGGTGCTTGGCTGTATCTGCTTACTATTTGATTTAGTATTTGCAATTTACACGCTTGTCGCATGGCTGACAGGAGGAAAAATACTTGCATATACGGCATTAATTTTAATTCATACGCTGCTTTCAGGTATAATAATGATTGGAATTGGTGTTTTGGGGTATTATACATCCAAGATTTATGATGAAGTCAAACAACGTCCAAGATACATTATTTCATCACAATTATATGTTGATGACAACAAAAATGATATGGAGAATAAAAAATAAAATTCATATCAATTATTTTTAAGGAGAGGAAAATAATGCAGATCCCGCATTATGGAACAGTGAAATGACAATGAAAATAAACAAAAAGTGGGCTTTTTTAATTGGAATATCGGCAATATTGTTATTTGTTATGTTTCTTATGGCACCAATGAGGCTGGATGATTGGGCATGGGGAAGCCAAATTGGCATTGACAGGTTAAACAGTAAATTTGCAGGATATAACGGCAGGTATGTCGGCAACATGATTGTTCTTGTATTATTAAGGCTGCCAAATGTGATACGTGCAGTCGTTGAGACTGCATTTGTACTGTTCTTCCTGAAAATGATTTATGAAATATTAGAAAAAAATAGTGTGGCATTTGCTTTCTTTGCAGTTTCATTTGCATGCATACCGTTAAAGCTCAGTACACAGTGTATCACGTGGACATCAGGCTATGCCAATTATTTTATGGCGGCGGTCGCCCTTGCGTTTATTATCAAGACAGTTTTTGATATTGTATTTTCAGATGAGACAACAAAAAAGTATATGTATGTACTGTTCCCTGTTGTTGTATTTTGTTCGCAGTTTATATTGGAAACAACAACAATATATATATTCGTTTTCCTGATTACCATGACAATCATTACATGTAAAAATAAAGACAAAAAGAATATAATTTTCCTTGGTATATGTACCCTTATATCGGCTGTGGGTCTTGTAATTATGTACAGCAACAGTGCATACAGTGCCGCTGTGACAGATGATGATGCAACCTATAAAAGAATTAATATTTTAGGATTTTTGTCACAGATTGGAGAGTATTTTGATAAATTTATCGATGAAATGATGCCGGACTTTGTCAGCAATTATCCCCTGTTGATTTTGCTGATTTTGGTTGGCTTGCTTGTACTTTGGCTCATGAAAGGCGGAACGCTGTCAAAGGTAATGTGCTGTATCGGGGCTATACTTGCTGCGTTCTTTGTTTATGATATGATGGATACTCGTTGGGAGAGCCTGTATAGGGCAGGGCAGCTTGGACTGATTATAAGATTTGTTCTTACGTTTCTTATGTATATTTATCTTATTGTATCGGTTGTCATGCTCACGGATGGAAAACGAAGGGTTAAGATGCTGGTAGGGGGGGTGTCCCAGTTTATTTTAGTTGCACCATTAATAGTCGCAACTCCGTTGGGACCAAGATGCTTCTTCCATAATTATATTTTTTGGGCACTGATTTTGGGGCAAATTGCACTTTGCATTTATGACAAGATTAAAGGCGGAGCTGCTAAAAATGTTGAAGATTATATTATGAAGGGCGCATCTTGCTTTATTGTGATGACATTAGTATGCAATTTGGGTGTTCAAATCAAAACCTTTGAGATATATGGAATCCGGCAAAAAATTATTGATGATGGAAAGGCAAACCATGCCAAGGAAATTATTTTGCCGGAGGTTCCGTGGTCTTCCATGTATTCATTCGGGGCACAAGTCAGCAACGAGAATGAATATTGGATTGGAAATTATAAATTATATTATGGAATACCAAGTGATACAAAGGTGGAATTTATGGATTATTTTAAATGGTTGAAAACACAGTAAAAGGAGAGGAACAATGAAAAAAGTAATAACCTACGGAACCTATGATTTGCTCCATTACGGACATATCAATTTGCTGAGAAGGGCAAAGGAACAAGGGGATTATCTGATTGTAGCCTTGTCAACGGATGAATTTAACTGGAATATGAAACAGAAAAAATGTTATTTTACGTATGAACAGAGAAAGCAGCTTTTGGAGGCAATCAGATATGTTGACCTTGTAATACCTGAGGAAAGCTGGGAGCAAAAAATAGATAATGTAAAGGAATTTAAGGTGGATACCTTTGTTATGGGAGACGACTGGAATGGAAAGTTTGATTTCCTGAAGGATTACTGTGAGGTTGTGTACCTGCCAAGGACACCGGAAATTTCAACGACGCAAATTAAAAATGATTTAAGTGTTTAATTCAGGGGGATATCATGGGTTTACACACGTTACTTGAAAATAAACAGCTTTTAAAGGCACTAAATGAAGATTATGATAAGTGGGATGGCACTTTGGAATATGAGCAAAGTGATTACATGCTCGGATGGCAGGCTGCAGGGTTTAAAAGCAGGCTGCTTTTTGTGCATGGAAATCCGTCAGGAAAACGGGGCACAATAACGGAGGAGCTTGTAAAACAGGCACTTGAAAAGGGCTTTGAGGTTGCAACCACAGATAAGTGGAAGGACAGGCTTGGAGAAAGTGGGAACATAATATACACGGAAAAAAATTCTGTGGAATATTTTAAGCTTCTCACGGAGGCAAAATATATTTATGCCACCTCAAACTTAAATTATAATTTTTCCAAGACTGACAAGCAGGTTTTGATTGTGGATTTGCCCTCCTACGACAGAGAGGATTTTGATAACCGCATCAGGGTTGATTCCATAGTATGTCATGCAGACCACATTGTAAAAGGAAAAAAAACAAGAAAAGAAATTTTTGAATGTCTCCTTGAAAAAAAGTTGAAAACCAATATGATTTTGGATGATAAACAAAAGGTTCTCTTTATTATAAATACAAATTATTATGACAGAACCCTTGCATATATTTTAAGTATTCAAAATCAGATTGACTATACAAGGTATGATGTTACCGTGCTTTTTGCAATGAGCGTAAAGGAACGGTTCCGGAAACAGATGGGCAGGCTAAATCCTGAGATAAATGTAGTATTCCGGAAGCCATCCATGGAATGTGATGCAGGGACGGAAAGAAAACTTGCATTTCTTGAAGAAAAAAATTTTGACCTGCCTGATGTAGCTGTGGTAGAGAAATTTTTGGGCAAGGATGTTTTTGCTAAGGAAGCCGCCAAATTGTTTGGAAGTAAGTGCTTTGACTATGTGTTTAACATGAAATATGACGGAATTAAATGGAGATTGTTCATTCATGCACTTACCGGGAAAAAGATATTTTATAATTTAGATCATTATAATAATCCATCAGAGTGGACTGTATCAAAGTTAAAACATTTTGGGATGTATGACGAGATTCTGTTTCCCAATGAGGACAGGCTCAGTCAGGCGGAGGCGTTTGCACCTGAAGTGTTTTGCGGGAAATCCTGTGTGCTGCCGCCGCCTGCAGTTGGGATGTATGAAAATACAGATACAATAGATATTGTGGAGGGGGAAACCCGTTTTTGCCTGGCTGATACGAATATTGTTTCGGATGAGGATTCCCTTGATGTACTTATGGTAAAATATCCAAAGGATAAGACGGAATACGTAACAATCAGCCCAAGGTGTACGGAATTGTATGCAGAAGAAAGGCTGAAGGAAATTTTAGAGAGCGGTATGTGTCCAATCATATTTGATTTTGGCAGGGTACTGACAAAAAATGAAGTTACGGCGGGGCTTGATTATTATAAAAGATACAGTTCAGCTACAGCATTGGGAAATTTGCCTGATAACGGTATATTTGTGGAAGCGGATGGGCAAGACGACAGGGAGAGTGCCCTTGATGTTATTTTGTCATCACATTAAAAAGGATGTATGACAAGCCAGGTTTGCAATTATCTGTAAAGCGGGTATGTGGGTTGTGTCAGCCCATTTGCTGAAAGTAAATTTGGAATGGGCTGATGTTCAAGTTAAGGAGAAAACTATATGGAAGAATTGGAACAATTACTTCAACCGTATCTTGAGGAACAGCAGGTGCAATATGAAGAAAATGAGGTATATGCACGTGCATCTGATTATGCTGAAATTCGTGAACAATGTGAGCTTGATGACAAGCTTATGATTTTTACGTCCTTTTTCGGACGGGGAATGATTTGTAACCCGTTCGCATTATTTCAGTATTGTATGGCACAAGACAGATTTTGTGATTACAGGTTTGTGTGGGTATTGGATAATATCCAAAATCATTGCGTGGAGCTTGATGCATACAAGGATGACGAACGGGTTATTTTTGTAGAGTTTCATAGTAACGGGTATTTTAAATATCTTTCATCAGCAAAATATATCATCAATAATGTAAATGAACAGAGGTATTTTGTAAAAAAAGAGGGACAGATTGTCATTAATACATGGCATGGGATACCACTCAAGTATTTAGGGTACGATATTCCAAATGGTGCGTTTGAGTCTCCGAATTCATACCGGAATTTCTTGTTCGCAGATTATATCATTTCTCCCAATGCGTACATGACTGATATTTATTCAAATGCATATAAGCTTCATGACTTATATGACGGGAAAATAATTGAAGCAGGGTATCCGAGGTGTGATACGCTGATAAACATTGACAGGGAAGCATTCATAAAAAAGGCAGAAGCTTATGGTATCAAAATAGCTTCAGGTAAAAAGGTTATTTTGTATGCACCTACATGGAGAGGGGAAAAATATGCCACCCCTGATATTTCCATGACAGAGTACAATGCTTTTATGGAGCAGATAAAAAGCGTAATCAATCCTGAGGAATATCAGGTTTTGTTTAAGCCGCATCAGGTTGTTTATAAGACGCTTCAGGAGCAGGGACTTGCAGATGACACAATGGTGCCTGCAGCCATAGATGCAAATGAGCTTTTGGGTGTGACGGACATTTTGATTTCGGATTATTCCAGTATATTTTTTGATTTTCTTGCAACAGGACGACCAATTTTGTTTTATGTTTCAGATCTTGAGGAATATAGGACTACAAGGGGACTTTATTTCTCTGTTGATGAGCTGCCGGGTCCCGTGTCGGATGACGGAAAGACAGTGGCAGATTGGCTGAAAAAGCTTACCTGTGGCGAAGTGAAATACAGTGAATTATTTGATTATGAAAAATATAAAAAAGCAGCTTCACGGTTTGTTCCCAATGAGGACGGACATGTGTGTGAACGCATTATAAATGCAATTTTTGACCATGATGCTTCATGCGTAAAGCAGTTTCGGACAGAGAAACCGAGGCTGCTGGTTCATGTGGACAATTTAAGGGATGAGGAGATAACCCCTGCCTGCTTTAAGCTGTTAAACAGTATGGATTATGATAAATACGATGTCACCTTTAATGCAATTGTACCGAAGGATAGGGAAGCGATACTGTTATCCATAAATAAAAATGTGCGTGTTCTGTGCAACATAGGCAGGGTTTACGGCACGGTAAGGGATACGGCACGAAGAAAGTACTGTTCTGATAATGGGATTACTTCCAGCGACGGTAATGACATCTTTCCGTCCCACATATATGAAACGGAATTCAAGAGGCGGTTTGGAGCCAGTCGATATGACTGCATCATTAACTTTTCGGGGACAGACAGCTTTTGGATGAATGTGTTTGCCACACAAAAAAACGCAAGACAATTGTTGTGGTTCCACGATGATTTAAAAATTAAAATTGAAAATATGGATGCTAGTAATTTGACGGAGGAAGACAAAAATTTGCAGCAACTTGTAAAACAATTCCATGCTGTTGACAGGGTTGTGGGATGCTCGGAAGCCGCGATGGAGGTTGTCAGAGAGAAAATTTCTACAGAGGATACGTATGGTAAATTTACATTTGTCCATACCATGATGGATACGGATGTGCTTTTGGCTAAGGCAAAGCGGGGACAGGTTGTTACGCTCGATGATAGGGAGTGGTATCTTGACATATATGAGGATATGCCTGGCAACTCCGAAATCAATACGAAGCTGGTTCCATACCCTACTCAGGATACGATTAATTTTGCTGCAGTGGGACAGCTTTGTGAGGAAAGAAATTATGATACCCTGATTCGGGAATTTGCAAGGCTTTATGCCGAAAATGACAAGGTCAGGTTATATATCATTGGTGATGGTCCATGGAAGCAAAAGCTGCGGACACTCATTAAAGAGCTTAGGCTTGATGGCATTGTGCTTCTTACAGGAGGTGTAAAAAATATACATGCCATATTGAACAGGTGCGGATGTCTGGTTGTGCCGTCGTTTTATGAGTGGACGTCCACGACACTGCTTGCGGCGGGGGGACTGGGTCTTGCTGTTGTTATGCCGAAATTTGATAACGTGAAGGATTCACTGATTGATGAAGAAGCCCATTTTTTAATCAAAACAGGAAAAAATGCAATGTACGGGGGACTAAAGGAATTTATTGGGACAAAAAAAGCGGAGTTTGACCCGACGACATATAACTTGAAATGCATGGATGAATTTGATAAGGTTATAGATGAGGTGCTCCACCTATAGTGTATTTATGGGTAAGCTGACGTTCGGGTTTGATTTATTTATATAAGGGAGAAGGATAAAATGAGTAAGAAATATGAGTTTGACGTAAGTGTTATTATACCTGTTTACAATGTGGAGGAGTATTTAAAGGAATGTCTTGACTCCATGCTTGTTCAGGGGAACGTATCTTTGCAGATTATTATGATAGACGACGGCTCTACGGATGGTAGTGGCAAGCTGGCACAGCAGTATGTAAAGGAACATACTAATTTTGAGTACCATCTGATAGAAAACGGCGGTCTGGGACATGCAAGAAATTACGCCATACAGTTTGTGAAAGGAAAGTATCTCACCTTTTTTGATTCGGATGATATTATCGTTGACGGCACCTATGCAAAGATGTTTCAATTGGCGGAAAAATACAAGAGCGATTTAACCATCTGTGATGTGGCACGGTTTAATTCACAAAAAACATGGGCGGCAGGTCTGTTTGAGAAGGTATTTGAAGATATTGAGGACAATACCCATATCACGAAGAGTCCGCGTCTTTTGTATGATACGATTGTATGTGACAAATTAATACGTACAAGCTTTTACAAAAAAAATAAATTTTTCTTTACGGAAAATGCCCTGTATGAAGACATTCCTGTTTCAATGCCAATGCACTATAAGGCAAACAGTGTATCCATACTAAACAGTGTGGGCTATTTATGGCGTGTGCGTGATGGAGCATCCAAATCTATCACACAAGGTACTTCAAGCCAGAAGAACCTGACAGACAGGCTTGATGCCATGAAAAGGCTGAACAGCTTTTACAAAAATGAACTGAAAAATGAGGATATGTGGCACAGGCAGCAGGAGAAAAATTTTATTATCGATTTGCTTATATTCGTGAATGAATGTAATAAGATACCGCATGAGCAGGCAGAGGAGTCAATGCGGATTATCAGGGAATATATTGATGAAAACATGGATAAAGAAATCATAGATGGTCTGCCTGTTTTATATAGGGAAAAGTACAAGTACGTAATGAACAATGATTTGGACAGGCTGGTTTCATTTTTGGATAATCAGTCCCAATATCATGAATTTCCGGTCCGGGAGGACCAGAACCGGTTATTGATGAAGACGCCTGAGGATTTATATGAGCAGGGAACATATGATGTGACGAATGAGTTGAATGATGCACCTGTGAAATGTACAATCAGGGATCTAAAAATAGACGACTCAAAAATCATAATTTCAGGGCATGTGTTTAAACCAAGAATAAACATACCAGAAAATTCAGAGCGGGTGCTCAAGGCTTATCTGTATAATCAGGTGACCCACAACAGGGTGGAGCTTCCTATAGAGGATTTGGTGACGACTGAATTAACGGCTAAATGGGGACAAAAGCTGTGCAGCTATAACGGAGAAATTTCAAATTATAATTATGATGGTGCAGGTTTTCAGATAACGCTTGACGCAGCCCAAATCGCCTATACGGATGCGTTATATGGAAGAAATAATATATTGATTGAGTATACAGACCGCTTCTGCAAAAAGAGTTTTCTGTTAAAGAAGCTGAGAGGCGGGATAAAAAACAGTAAAAATAATACAACTGTGTTTGTGGACAACAATGTGACAACAATCAGATTCGGATACCTGGATGAGATATTTTTTGATATATTAAAGCTTGATATCATCTGTGAAAGCTTATATTTGAAAAACGATAAGCTTATATGCAAAACAACCGGAAGCTGTAAAGAAATGGCTGCTTTGTGTGATGATGCAAGAGAATACAAGCTGGATCAGGAAGAAGAAAACATATACAGTGCAGATATCAGTAAACTGAAAGCGGGAGGCAGGCTGTTTACTGCAAGTGAAGCGGGAGATAAGCAGGAGCTGTACACAGCAGAAAAAGGAATTGAAATTCAGGAATATGACACAAACGTATTGGTTGTAAATACAATCAGTACGAGGCAGGTGCGTTTTGTTATAGATGATGTTATAACAAAAATAACAAATACAAAAAAAATAAATAAGATCCTGCAAATGACGGTTTCCATTGCAGGTAATAAAAAGCTGTTGGCAAAAGCCAAGAGCTTATGCGTGTTTGTCAGGGATGATAAGGCAAAAAAGGATGTCGTCCTTGCGGAAGCGGCATGTGATTTTTCGAATGGTGCCAATTCTCTTCGCATTGATATCAATTTTGCAGGCAGAAAAATAACAAAAAATTTCTATAACAGTACAAGGACTGTATGTGTAGAATATAAAATGGAGGATAACACCACATATAAAACAGCATTATTCAGTGAAACAAAAGGCAAGCATAATATAAAAATTAAAGATTTAAAAATAGGATGCTACCGGGGAGCCAATGGGCTGTTTTATATTAAGCTTACGAATGAATGGTCCGAGGAGGAAAATTCCCCTGAAAAACGCAGGCTGCTTACAAACGAAAACTATCCTAAGTACAGAAAGAAAAAAATATGCGAAAACCGGATCATATTTGAGTCAATGTGGGGTACCAAGTATAGCTGTAATCCACAGGCTTTATACGAATATATTGATAAGCATTATCCGGAATATGAGTGTATCTGGTCATTGGAGGATCCAAGAACACCAATTAAGGGTAAGGGAATTCGTGTACGCAGAGGTTCCCAAAAATATTTTGAGTATCTTGCAACTGCAAAATATTTTGTAAATAATGTCAATTTTGAGGACGCCTATGTGAAGCGGAAGGGGCAGATAGAAATTCAGACCATGCATGGCACACCGCTAAAGACAATAGGCTTGGATGTGACGGAAGACTTTTCTACAGAAGCAGTGCGGGAAAAGTATATAAAAAAGAATTCCAGATGGGATTACCTTATTGTACAGGGAAAATTTATGGAGGAAAAGGGATACGACTGCTACCGTTTTAACAAGAAAATTTTAACGACAGGATATCCGAGGACAGACAGGCTGTTTCACACGGATAATGCCAAGCTCAGTGTATTGAAACAGGAGCTTGGACTGCCGCTTGATAAAAAACTGATTTTATATGCACCTACATGGAGAGTAAAAAACAGGTTCGACATGATGCTTGACCTGGAAAAAATGAAGGAAACCCTGAAGGATGAGTATGCACTTTTGGTACGTCTGCACCATTTTTCAACAGGCGGATATACAGTGCCTGCAGATGATGAATTTATTTTTGATTTGGGTGATTATCAATACGTGGAAGATTTGTACAATATATCTGATATTTTGATAACAGATTATTCTTCTGTAATGTTTGATTATGCACTTTTGAACAAGCCGATGATATTCTTCACTTATGACATGGAGGAGTACTGTGATAAGCTGAGGGGCTTATATATAGATTTTGAAAAGGAGGCACCGGGAACCTTGGCATTTACTTCAGACGAGGTTATAAATGCAATCGTAAATGTTGAGGAGGAGCAGAAAAAAAATAGGGACAGAATCGAAAGCTTCCATTCAAAATTCCTTACCTATGAAAATGAAAAATCTTGTGAAAAAGTAGTACAGGAGGTTATGAAGCCACGAAGCTTTAAAAATAGGCTAAAAAGATTTTTAAGAAGAAAAAAGAAATAATTGTGTTATTTATTACCACAGGAGGAATAACGGGGACGTGTTATTTAATTCGTTTGCATTTGCAATATTTATGTTTATGTGTAGTTAAAGTAAATCGAATTAATTGCGATTTTTCTTGCACGTTGGCTTGATTTTTGTTATATTGAAGCTACTATGTTGTTTTATTATAATATTACGATGCGTTGGGGAAGACTATGGAATGGGAAGAACTTTGGAAAAAGCTGTTAAACAAGGGGATTGGGAAAAAAATAAATGAGATGGATGTCATGGATAAAGCAAATGGAAATGCTGTATCTATGGAAGATATATGTCATAATATTTTTGCCGATTATAATCAAATAAAACCAGAGTTGAAGGCAACAAAAAAGGAAATTTTAGATATGATGGAAAATCTGCCCGGTGTTCATTTACATACCAGTCGGGTGAAATCTGTTGAAAGCCTTATTGAAAAAATAATAACAAAACGTTATCAGCGAATGTTTGATAAAGAAAGTGGTTATGCTGATATCAGTGCAGAAACATATAAAAATGTCGTGACGGATTTGGTTGGCTTGAGAATAATCATTAATTATCGTGGTCATTGGTTAGAAATGCATAAACAGATTTTGGAAAAATTTCCATATGATAAAACGCAAAAATATCAAAAAGGTGTTTTAATACCTGTGGAAAAAGGATTAAATATACAGGCAGAAATTCCGAAAGTATATTATGCAGTTGGTGATAATGTTGATGCTTATATCAAAGAGGGCTTGATTACAAAACAACATACAATGAACTATCGAAGCATACATTATACTGTTACATACAATGGATTTTACGTTGAAATTCAAATGCGGACAATATATGATGAAGCGTGGAGTGATTGTGACCACAATTATGTATATAAAAAAGATGATAACAAAAGTCACGAAGCATTGAAAAATCTTTCGTCCATATTATCAAAGCTTACAAATTTATCAAATGATATAGGCGAAAAGATGAAGGATATATACGATGAACAGTTGATAGAGAAGCATTCTGAAGGATGGAGATGTTCCGAAGAGCTCATTCATGAGTTGGATGAAATGTCAAAGAGAATGATAAATATAAGTGATGATATCAATACATTTAAAAGTAAAATTGCCGTGAAAAAAAGAGAATAACAGTATTGTTAAAAGAGGGGTGATTAAAATGAGTTATCCAAGTGAAAAAATGACTAAGGGAGAAAAATTTGTAGCAGAGCTATTAAGTGGAGAATTTAAGAAAAATCATAGAACGAACAGAGGGCTGAATTTCACGGGTGGTTTAGAAGGAATGTATTTTGATTATTTTGATAGATATATATGTTCATGTGGGTGCCATATGATGGATACGAGATTGAAGAAAGAGGAATATTATGGCGGAGTATGAGTATTTAGTAAAGAAATTCACAAAAGAAAAAATTCAGTCCAGGTATGATTGGCTGGATGAGTTGTTAGAATTATATATAAAGAAACGGAATTATCAGGGGAAAGCCATTGTTTCCCAAGATGTATTAAAGCATATTATTGTTGATTATTTCGTTGACATTGATAGGCTTAAGGAATTTCAGGAAATAGAAATAGTACATTCTTCCAAAATTTATGCATATTTAAGCTTTTGGATTCTTAGGCATAAACCGATTCAATTGTTAAGAGAAGATGGCTTAGGCGATATGGCATTCATTAACGAAGATTTTGTATGTACATTTCTTAGAAGTTATCTGTTTTCGGAACTTGAGGGGACTGTTTTATCAGAGCCTCAAAGAGATGAAGTGGACAATTTTATTGATACATTATTTTATTATTTCCAATATAGAGATTATACTGCAAAGACCATAGAGTTGATTATTTTGTCTTTTCGTGCAGGATGTGCATATCAATACTGTGCAGACCATCAATAAAAAGAAACAGGGTGCCATGTCCTGTTTCTTTTTTTAAAATCATCTTTTTTGAATGATAAAATTGTATGATGAAATGCTTTTTTAATTATTGCATATAGTAGTCATAACTATTATAATAAATCTATAGTTGACGGTGAATTGAAATATATGGCATAGATAAAGCTAATGGTACCGTGTGTATTGAAGAAATATGTGCGTTTCCGAGAATGTTCAGGTGATTTTAGGGAGGGATTTATTATGGGAAGAAAGTCAAATGATAAAAAACATGTGTTGTTTTCTCTTATGGCATGTATATTGTTGGTGATTATGCTTTGTGCGGATGTTACCTGTCAGGCGGCAGCAAAGGTTCCGGGAGTAGGCGGTGTGAGTGCGAAATCTAAGACTTATAATTCCGTTGAAGTGAAATGGAAAGCAGCAAAAGGGGTTACAGGATATGAGATATACCGAAGTGCAAGCAAAAACAAAGGATATAAAAAAATCGCAACAATCAAAAAAAACAGTGAACTGATTTTTACAGATAAGAAACTAACGACGGGTAAGACGTATTATTATAAAATCCGTGCCTATTATAAAAGTGGACGAAGTGTAAAGTATGGTTCGTATTCAAAAGTGGTGAGTGTTAAGCCTGTACCTGCGAAAACGACAATTTCTTCAATAACCTCAGTTGATTATAAGACATTAAAATTAAAATGGAAAGCTGTGACTGGTGCAAGCGGTTATTGTATTTATAAATGCACTTCTAAAAATGGTAAATACACATTGGCAAAGACGGTTTCAGGTAAGAATAAGGTGTCCGCAAACATAACAAATCTTGCAGGGGGGAGAACATATTACTTTAAAATCAGAGCGTATAAAACTGTGGGCGGGAAACAGGTGTTAGGAGCCAGTTCTGCTGCTAAGAGTGGTTATTCGGTTCCGGTAGCTGCAGAAATTGCTACGATTGAGTTGAATTCTTTGAAATCTGCTACATTGACATGGAAGTTTGTTTCAGGGTCAAGCGGATACTATATTTACCGAAGCAATTCGGAGTCAAGCGGTTACACTAAAATTGGCACAATCACAAATAATAGTATAAAAGAGTTTACCGATAACACAATTGTTAAGGGGTCTACATATTATTATAAAGTATCTGCATACCGTGAGGCGGATGGCAAAAAAGTTGAGGGAGAAAAGTCGAAAGCAAAAAAGCTTCGCGTAGTGAATTCCTATACCATTTCGCCAAGCTCAGCTCCTTATGCAGGAAATTATACCAAAAATTCAAATTATAACAGCAATACCAAAAATTATTTTACCATTTTATCTTATATGCAGTTGTTTGAGCGTTTGGGCGGAGGCGAATTGAAGCTTAATGCGGGTACTTACGGTTTGTGGAAGCCAATCTACATCCCATCCAATACGACGATTCGCTTTTCCGACGGTGTCACAATTAAGAGTACTGCTACTTCAAGTGGTAATTACGGAATGTTTGTGCTTGCGGCACCATCCATAATGGAAACTTCAAAGAAATATTACGGATATAATGGTGTGCATGATGTAAAGCTGATTGGAACGGGGACCGTTGTTTTTGACAAGGAATACAAGAAAAATTCGGCTCTTCTGATTGGACACACCAAGAACATATTGATTGATGGTATCACATTTAAGAATATGGATGGCGGCACACATTTCATAGAACTTGATGCTTCGCAAAATGTAGTCGTACAGAATTGCAAGTTCACAGGATATAAGGATACAGGAGCAATTAAGGAAGCGATTAATATTGATACACCGGACAGCATTACAGGCGGATTCAGTGGTACCTACAGCAGTATGGACAAAACTGCAAATGATGGTGTTGTGATTCGGAACAATGTTTTTGACAATGTTCCGACTGCAGTTGGCACACATGCGTATTCTGACGGACATCCGCATAAGGGAATTGAAGTGACAGGAAATACGATTCGCAACTGTAAGTATTACGGTATTCGTGCCATGAACTGGCAGGATAGCTATATCACAAACAATAAAATAGATAAAATTTCGGGCGATGAGGACTCCCTGGTAATCGAAATGCGTGGAGTGTCGAATGTCGAGGTGTCTGGCAATAGTGTAAAAAACAGCGACCGGTTTATGATTATCAAAGTTGCCACCTATTCCCAAAGTACGATAGCTTCTCATCCGGGTCTAAGCAGTTACAAACCAGTGTATAATAGTGTCAAAGAGGAAGATGTTGTATACAATACGCTGGAAAATGTTCAAAATGATTGTGATATTTATTATGCGAATACATTAGATTTTAGCGACAAGGAGAATTGGAGTGTCCAATAACCGGCATTTTGTGATTCTAAAGCTATATAAGCGGAAATAAGCTACATTAGCCAGCTTGAGAAAAGGGGCAAAAATATGTTACAATGGAAGTGTTAGTTGACGGGTAATATTCTTTTTATATCCTGTCGTATGCCGGCAGGAAAGGAAGGGAGAGTTGGTACAAAAATGAAGCAGAAAATGAAACAAAAACGTGTGATGCTGACACTGGTACTTGCAATTATTATGGCATGTGCAATGTCTGTTACGGCATTGGCAGCGGATGCCCCTACGGGACTGAAACAGACAAAAGGGACGGCAAACAGCGTCAGCTTTGAATGGAATGCTGTTTCGGGTATATCGTGGTATTACGTATACAAATCAACGGATAATGTAAATTGGAGCAGAGTTGGTACTTCTGACAGACCGGAGACAGATAAAACAAGCTATACCCTGTTTGGTCTTGAGCCGGGAAAGACATATTATGTCAGGGTCGTGCCGGCATATGATTTGGGGAACTGGCAGTTCAGCCCGGGAACAACATCGGCAACACTTGCTGTTGTAACCACGCCGAACAAAGTCAGCAATGTTAAACAGACAAAAGCATCTTCCAAAGGTGTTACGCTGCAGTGGTCTAAGGCAGCAGGAGCAACCTCATACAACATATGCAGGGATAACAAGGTTGTAGCGACTACGACAAAAACTACGGTTACAATAAAGCAGACAGTGGGAACACGTAAAAAATATGCAGTATGTCCGGTAAGGGCATCAGGCACATTTTCAGCAGCAGTAGACAGTAAGGACGTAGAGACCATAGAGGCGAAGGCGATTCCGCGTCCGCCTGTAAATGTGGCAAATATAAGCAAAAAGAACGTAAGCTGGGATGCAAACACAAATCAGGTGACACTGAAGGCAGATAAACACAGTAAGGATGCTACGTGTGACGGCTTCCAGTTTGTAATTTATTCTGTAGATGGAAAGAAGAAGCTTAAGGCTGTTACGGCTACAGCAACATACAGCTCTGCGAAGTTTACATTAAAGGCTGTTAAAAATAAGGGCTTTCAGGTAATGGCAAGAGGATATACAACTGTAAATGGCAAGAAGTGCTGGGGTTCATGGTCTTCCAAGAAAGTAGTGATTCCGCAGCCAGTTGTGAAAGCTCCGGATGGTATCCGTACATCAACGGCTACGGTAAAGTGGGCTAAGATACAGGGAGCAACAAGATATTATGTGTATGTTGCAAAAAAATGTCCTACCTGTCTTGGCAGACCTACATTTAAGAAAGCTGCAACAGTAAGTAAAAAGAAAACCTCCTATAAAATAACCGGGCTTCCGGCAGGAAAGTGGTATGCAGTTTATGTTGTTCCGGTAGTTAAGGTTGGAGGCAAAACGTATACCGGACAAAAAAGTGATTTTTGGTGGGGATACCGTTACTCAAATTAATTGTATCATAAAACACAAATAAAATGTACCATCAAAGAACGAATGTTTTTTGATGGTATTTTTTTAAAAAATCATCTTTTTTTGAATGATAAAATCAACAAATATTATTGCAAAAATTACAGCTTTGTGATAAATTTAAAAGTAGCATCATTTGGCATAACAAAATGAAAAAACTAATTATTTAATTATGAAAAAAGGAGAGTGAGTTATGAAATCAAAAACAAAAAAACGCGTGATGCTCACACTTGCACTTGCCGTTATTATGACATTTGCAATGTCCATCACAGCACTTGCTGCCACGAAGGTGACTGGTTTGAAGCAGACAGCTGCTACTGACAGCAGTGTTTCATTTTCATGGACTGGAGATATTACTTGCCAGGGATATCAGGTATTTAAATCCAATACCTTGAACGGTACCTATGTCAGAAAGAGCTCTTATACAGGTAATAGTGCGGATGTCTCCGCTCCGAATACAATAATAACTGGTCTTTCACCGGCAACTACGTATTATGTAAAGGTTAGAGCCGTATATTACTCAAATGGGGTATATTCTTATGGTCCGATGTCGGATGCCCTTGCAGTTACAACGGCACCGGAAAAGCCTAAAACAGTAAAGGAGTTAAAGGCAACAACCAGCGGTGTTACGTTAAAGTGGTCTAAGGTATCAGGTGCAACCGGATATGTTGTATACAGGGATAACAAGAAGGTTGCAAGTACCAAGAACACAAATGTAACAATCAAGCAGACAGTTGGCACAAGCCAGTATTACAAGGTTTATGCCGTAAGAAAGGTTGGCAGCTATACTGCAACATCAAGCAATTATGCATCAACATATGCGGATGCAGTTCCGGCAAAGCCAGTATATGTTGCCAATGAGGCACAGGGAAATGTAAAGTGGAATCCGGATACGAATCAGGTTACCCTTTACGCAGATAAGAACACAAAGGATAAGACATGTGACGGCTTCCAGTTTGTAATTTATTCGGCAAACGGAAAGAAGAAGCTGAAGACGATTACGACTGACTCCGCATATACTTATGCAAGATTTACATTGAAGGCAGTTAAGAACAAGGGCTTCTCGGTAAAGGTAAGAGGCTATGCAAATATCAACGGCAAGAAGTGCTGGGGTGCATGGTCTGCCAGAAAGGTTGTTGTTCCACAGTGTAAGCTGTCAGCAGATTTGATTGATAACACCAACACAGCTAAGATAAAGTGGGCGAAGGTATCAGGTGCAACAAAGTATTATGTATATGTTGCCAAGAACTTGTCTTCAAGCTATAACTTATCATCTTCAAAGTTTAAGAAGGTTGCTACAGTAAGCAGCAAGACGACCTCGTACAATGTAACTGGTCTTCAGTCAAGTACATATCTTTGTGCTTATGTTATTCCGGCAGTTAAGGTTGGAAGCAAAACATACAAGGGCGTAAAGTCAACTTACTATAGCTGGAGATACTACTCTTATTATTACTAAAATATGAAAGCATGCTAAGGTAAAGTGTGTGATTGTTAATTACACATCAGGCAATTAAATTTAGCATATGCGATATAAAGACGAACCATTTGAAAGCAGGTGCTTTTGGATGGTTCGTTTTTACTTTTACTTTTCCTGCCAGATAATACTTGAACCTGTTTGTAATTTATGATATATTAAATGCAAGTAAGGACACCTGCAACAACAGATGTCCTTACAGGACTACCGATAGACGGTTAGCCCAACTTTTGTTTAGCTAAAAATAGCCGCACATTTTGTAGGGTTGGCGGCTATTTTTGCGTTTTATTATTATCTTTACCGATTGAGTATCCTATGCCAAAGCAGGTCAAGCCGAAGCTCAGCACCGCAATAAGTCCTAAAATATCCATTGGCTTAGCCCTCCTTTCCCAGATTCCCTTTCGGGTTTCTATGTAAACGGAGGGTCACAGTCCCTCCGAAGAGGGCTAACCGCCTACCATCTTGGTAATCCTGCAAAAATATTAACATACCGTCATAAGTTTTTCAATTGAATGTACAAATTGTATACCAAACTATACAATTTGTACATTGTTGTTGAGCTTGAGGACGGATAGATTGTAAATGTTGAAGTACAAAAGCATGGCTACAAGTTTTCGGGATAGAGTAGTCCATGCAGCAGACGGACACGGGGATTAAGATTGACCTTTTGCAGAAATATATATTCATACCGCTTGACATATTTAAGGGAAAACTGTATCTTAAAGGAATAGAAAGCAAATTAGACGCATGGCTCTCATTTCTTGCCTGCGATGATATCAAAGCTGATTGATGAACAGCAGGCACCCGCTGCCACTTTGGTTCTTGAATAATAACAATGGGTAGGCTATAATGTGCTAAGGAATGGGCTGATGTTCAAGAGTGGAGGGTTTTATTATGAAAGAGGTTTTCGGCAAAATAACGGTGGAGACTTGCGATATAGACGGATTAAAGGTAATTAGTCCTTCTGTTTTTGGGGATGACAGGGGATATTTTATGGAGACATACCAAAAGCAGGATTTTCAGGCGGCAGGTATCGATGTGGAATTTGTACAGGATAATCAGTCAAGCTCCAAAAAGGGTGTGCTTCGTGGGTTGCATTTTCAGATTAATTATCCCCAGGACAAGCTTGTAAGGGTTGTGAGCGGTGAAGTGTTTGATGTGGCAGTTGACCTTAGAAAGGATTCCAAAACCTTTGGAAAGTGGTATGGGGTTTTGCTATCTGCCGAGAATAAAAAGCAGTTTTTTATTCCAAAAAACTTTGCACATGGGTTTATTGTGCTTTCGGATAGTGCAGAATTTACTTATAAGTGCTCGGATTTTTACCACCCGAATGATGAGGGCGGTCTTTTCTTTGATGACCCTGATATTGGAGTGCAGTGGCCGCTGCCAAGTGGGTTCACAAAGGATGCACTTATTATTTCGGATAAGGATAAAAAGTGGTCAGGAATCACAGAATATAGAAAAATGTTTTGAAGTGTTTTATGAAAACTTAACATATAGTATATCCGTTGGCAAAACCATCGGGATTTGTCAGTCTATATGCTGAAAGCAAATTCGGACTAATGTTCAAGATAAACTTCTAGGCGGAAAGGAATAATCGTTATAACATGGATAAAAAATATACAGGTGTCTCGGCACTGGCAAGTCTGGGCGTTTTCGGACTGGCGTTATTATGGGCACCTAAGGACAAGGGAATGCATGAGGCATTCATTGCTGCCATAGCATCATTTGTCATACTGTTTGCATTGCTTCAACTGAATAAGGAGCCTATTATGGGCATGATAAACGGAACCATAAAAAGCAGGAAGCAGGTGATTGCTCTTGCAAAAAGTGATTTCAGGGGAAGATATTCCGGTTCGTATTTCGGAGCATTTTGGGGCATTGCACAGCCGACAATGACTATTTTGTTATTCTGGTTTGTATTTCAGGTAGGCTTCAGGAGCCAGCCGGTTTCGGATGCACCGTTTCTTTTGTGGCTTGTGGCAGGAATGATGCCGTGGAATTTTTTTCAGGATGCGTGGACGTCCAGCAACCGTGCATTTGTCGGATATGATTATATTGTAAAAAAAATAGTTTTTAACGTAGATATTCTCCCGATGGTCAAGATATTGGCATCGTGCATCATGAATATTATTTATAATCTGATTATACTTGTAGTATTCATGCTGTACGGCTGGTTTCCGGGTGTGCACATTTTGGATATGCTATATTTTTCCGTATGCCTTACGATGTTTGCATGGGGGCTTTCCATGATAACGGCAACCGTGACGGTTTTTGTCAAGGATGTCAGCCAACTGCTTACAATTGTAATGCAGTTTGTGATGTGGCTTACACCTATTATGTGGGACTATCATATGCTTGATTCGGTTTCAACAAAGCTCAGATGGGTATATTTGCTCAATCCTCTGTTTTATGTTGTAAATGGTTATAGGGAGGCACTCATAGACGGAGCATGGTTTTTTAACCATTTTTATATGATGGCGTGGTTTTGGCTCGTGACTATCGTGATTGATATAATCGGAATCAGGCTTATGCGGACATTTAAGCCACATTTTGCAGATATATTGTAGAACATGGGAATTGGTGGTAAAAGATGGGTAAGGACGTAGTAACGGTTAAAAATTTATCAAAGATGTACAAGCTGTATGCCAATGGAAAAGACAGGATTAAGGATGCACTTTCGCCGGGAGGTAAGAAAAGGTACAAGGAGCATTATGCCTTAAGAAATATAAACTTTACCATTGGGCAGGGAGAAACCGTGGGAATTATCGGAACAAACGGTTCGGGAAAATCCACAATTTTAAAGCTGATAACAGGGCTGCTCACACCGACGGAGGGTGAGATTCGTGTGGATGGAAGAATTTCCGCATTGTTGGAGCTGGGTGCCGGCTTTAACCCTGAGTATACGGGAATTGAAAATATATACCTGAATGGAACCTTGCTTGGTTATTCCAAGGAGGAAATGAAGACAAAAATAGACGATATCGTAGAATTTGCCGATATAGGAGATTATGTAAACCAACCTGTCAAAACATATTCATCAGGTATGTTTGTCAGGCTTGCATTTGCAGTTGCCATTAATATTGACCCTGAGGTTCTGATCATTGATGAGGCACTTTCCGTTGGAGATATATTTTTTCAGTCCAAATGTTTCCGGAAGTTTGAGGAATTTAAAAATAACGGCAAAACCATTTTGTTTGTAAGCCATGACCTTGGAAGTATTATGCGGTATTGTGATAAGGTTGTATTACTGAATAAGGGACATATGGTTAAGATGGGTGACCCGAAAGAAATTATTGATATATACAAGAAAATACTTGTAAACCAATATGATGAGGATGATGACGATTATGGCAATGCCGAGGGAACAAGCTTAGAGCAGCTTGCGGCGATGGCAAAGGAGGACGGCATTGTTCTTTGGCGTGATAATTTTGGCGTGAATCCAACGGTTCTTGATTATGGGGACAGGAGAGCGGAAATATTTGATTTTTGTGTCACCGACGCAAAGGGAATTATCACAAACAGCGTAGAGAAAAATGGCATCTTCAACATTAAGGTAAGAGTCCGGTTCCATGAGGCGGCGGATGATCCTATATTTGCATATTCCTTTAAGGACCGTATGGGAAATGAGCTTACGGGAACCAATACCCTGTTTGAAAAATCTGATGTGGGACATGTGGAGGCAGGTGAGGTTGTTGAGGTTACATTTACGCAGAGAATGACACTATGCTCAGGGGAGTACCTTGTATCTCTCGGATGTACAAACTATGAGGGCGTCGATTTTGTAGTTTACCACAGACTGTATGATGCCTTTAACGTAACGGTTGTTTCCCACAAGGATAGTGTTGGTTTTTTTGACTTAAACAGTGAGATTGATGTAAAGCGGCTTGTAAAATCTGGTGGGCTTGGTGCCCGGGAAAATGGTGGGAATGTATGACAAATACAATCGGCAAAGTGAAAGTGAATGACGACTGCTATATGGGATATGATGAGGAACATGGACGGGATGCGGACGAGGTACTCCTTACACTTTTCAACAGACATATGGAGGAAGATCCTGACAGTGGTTGGAGGGAACGGGAGATGGAGGAAAGAAAATCGTGGGATATCCTTTCCTCCCTGTCATGTGTGCGTCAAAATGTTATAGAATGGCTTCCGCTAAAGCAGGGAATGCATGTCCTGGAGATTGGCTCGGACACGGGTGCTATCACGGAGCTTCTTGCAAAAAGGGGATGCCATATTACATGTATTGAACCATCCAAAAAGCGGTCCCTTGCAAACGCTGCCAGAAACAGCAGGCAGGAACATATTTCAATTTTTGTTGGCGATTTCAGGACGGTGTGCCCAAAGCTTACCGGGAAATATGATTTTATACTTATGATTGGTGCGTTGGACAATGCCCTGATTACAGGCTATTCCTTTGATGAGCATGCTGTGCTTATTAAGCTCCTTGCAAGCTATATGAAACAGGATGCGGCACTTGTTATAGCGGCTGACAACAAGTATGGATTAAAATATTTTTCAGGATGCAGGGAGTATTATACAGGAAAATATTACGAGGGAATAGAGGGCTTTTGCAACAGCAAAAATATAAGAACTTACACGAGAAAAGGGCTGGAGAACAGATTGTATGAATGTGGTTTTTCCAATACGGATTTTTATTATCCGTATCCTGATTACCGGATGCCCCTTGATATTTTTTCAACGGAGTATATGCCTGTAAAGGGCAGTCTTGACAAAAACGGATTTTTCTTTGATGGGGACAGAATCAAAACCTTCCATGAGTCAAAGGTATATGACAGCCTGATTGAGGATGATATGTATGCAGATCTGGCAAATTCCTTTTTGGCTGTTGCATGGCGGAAGCCTTTTCAATGCTTGTCTGCCATATACACAAGATATTCCGTGGAAAGAAGCAGGGATAAGCAGATACGGACCAGTATTATAAATGAAGATGGCAGGAAATGTGTTGCCAAGCATCCTTATACGGAGTCATCCCGTGAGTATGTCAAAGGAATATATGACAGCTACAATAAGCTTAAGGAAAGAACCGGTAAGGCGGCATTTGATATAAATAAATGCAGTCAGAGTGGGAACGATGTGGTATTTGAATACATTTTGGGACATACTCTTGAGGTAGCTTTAGATGAGGCATGGAACAAGGATAAAAAGAGCTTTTATGCACTTTTGGATGAATATAAAAATCGTGTTTATGCTGCATTTCCAACGAAAGACTTTGCGGCAACAGAGGATTTTAACAGAGTGTTTGGAGAGACTGCGTTCGGGAAAACACTTGAGGCGGCAGCACCGGTTGACGTTGACCTTATTTTTGGCAACATTATGATAAATGACAGATGGACAATCATAGATTATGAGTGGACCTTTGATTTTTTGGTGCCGTTAAATTATATCTTATACAGGGCTGTCTTTGATTACGCCTATAAGAATGACCGGAGAAGCTATCTGTGGGATGAAAATTTGTACGGTTATCTGGGGCTTGATGACAATGAGTGTGAGCAGTACAAAAAAATGGATGCACGGTTTCACAAATATGTAAATGGAAATCAGATGTCACTTGGAATTCTCAATGAGGCAATCGGAAACAGAAGCTTTGATGCAGTTGCCTTTGCCACTTCAAAAAATCCTGATGTCATTCAGGTTTACACAGATAGAGGTGACGGCTTTTCAGAGGAAACTTCCATGCTGGTCAAGACATTTTTTGATGCAGATGGGGACAGACATGCGGTTATCACGAACATAAAGGGCTGCCGCCATTTAAGGATTGACCCTGCCGCTTTTCCTTGCATTGTGAAAATAAAATCACTTGCCGGAGAAAACGGTGACGGAACAAGCATACCGCTTCAATATTATGCAAACACAGTGGCGTCAAAGGATGGTTATGATACATATGAGACGGATGACCCGCAGATGTTTATTAAAGATATGAATGAAACGATAGTCAGGATTGAAATGGTATTCGAGGTAAATGCAGTTACCGCTGATTATGCGGCAACGCAATCAAAAAGGCTGTCTGCTTTGAAATTTAAAATAAATAACAGGATATATGGAGGCACTAAGTAATGCTTACAGTTACAAATATAATATTGGCAGTAGTAGTGCTGGGTATTGTACCCGTGCTTATGGGAAATACGATTTGTACCCTGTGTCACGAGGAGCTTTTGTGGGGGAAAAGTTATGTGCTTGGAATGATGGGAATGTGGGCAGTTTGTCAGCTGATTTCGGTGCCCGTCATACTTGCAAAGGGCTCATTTTTAATTGTTGCCGGGATGCTTTCCGGAATTTTTGTTATCATATCAAGCTATGCACTTATCAGAAAAAAATATCCCATATTTCCATATAATATGCAAAATATATGGGACAGGCTCGGTTTTGCCGTAATGGTTAGTTTGATACTTGTCATTGTCGTGCTTGGAATTGTGTTACAGCATACAGATAACGATGATTCAAGATTTGTAGCAAATGCCGTGGATATATGCAGGACAAACCGCATGTTTCTCACAAACCCTGCATCGGGGGAGCTGCTTGGAGCGTGGCGGGGCGAGCTGGTGAAGGATGTTACGTCACCGTGGGCGGTGTTTATTGCATGGGTTGCCACGCTTACGGGTGCAAATGCCGCTGTGACGGCACACGTGATACTTCCGGTTTTCATTTATATAATGATCGGTTGTATTTATTTTATGCTGTCAAAGGAGCTTGTGGGTGACAGGCTGGTGTACCGTTCCTTGTTTGTATGCTTTGCCATGCTGGTGACGGTATTTGGGTTTTACAGCAATGCAAGTGCAGAGGCTTACACGATGCTCAGGATTTGGCAGGGAAAAGCAGTTGTGGCAGGTGTAGGCGTGCCCCTTGTATTTTTGCTGTGTATGTGGATATACAGGAAGTGCGACAAAAAATCATATTATATTCTGCTGTTTGTATGTGAAATATCGTTGTGTCTTCTGTCAGGCATGGGAATTATCATTGGTGCTGTTATGGCAGGGTGTCTTGGACTGATATATGGCATTGTTAAAAAAAATATCAGGGTATGTCTTGGAATGTGGCTTACGGTATTGCCGTGTGCAGTTTTCTATGCGGTGAATTCCCTGCTGGGCTGATGGATATAAAAAGGTGAAAAAATGAGTGAATTCATAGAGTTACTGAAAAATCCCATAAGAGAAACAATGAGCAGCTATTACGGTGATAAACGGATATTGCTGCTTATGGCAGTTTGTTTTTTCTATCTTCTTCTTGCGTCAAAGGAGCTTAGGAGAAAGCTGGTTTATCCAACCATATTGATGGCGGTCGTCATTGTCAATCCTGTTTTGTACAAATATATATTCAGCAAGGTTGTGTATAAGAGAATGTTCTGGGTGATTGCAGATGTAGTTGTCATACCAACGGCAGCAGTCCGGCTGATTCAGGACTGCAGGAAAAAGTGGCAGAAAGCGATTGTCGGTATTGTGTCGGCTTTGGCTGTGATATTTGCAGGAAATATTGTTTACAGTCATGAAAATTATGTGCGGATTCAAAATTTGGAAAAGCTCTCAGATACGACTAAGGGTGTGTGTGATATCATGCTTGCATATGACGATTCCCCAAGATGTATCCTGCCTGTTGAAATTGCCGTGGAGGCAAGAGTTTATAATGGAAATATTGAGCCGATGTTTGGCAGGGACTGCTATGGATTTATTATGAGTGCAGATGCAAGAAAGCGGGCATTGGCAAAGAGTATCGACAGTGCGGCTCCTGACTATGAGAAAATCTTATTTTATGCAAGAGCAGAGGAACGAGGCTTTGTTGTTGCCGGGGACAACAAGCCAATCAGCAGGGAACTGCTGGAAAAATATGGCTACAGCCAGATTGGTTCTTATGGAAAGTATACGATATATTACTGTGCATCTGAAACAGATGACGATATGGGCTGGATGGTTACACAGCTTGCGTCATACGAGGTAGGAAACAGGTTGCTGCACAGGTATGTGATAGAGGACAGTGAGGAGCATTTGATTGTCATTGATGGAGGTACAGCAAGGGGATGCACTACCCTTATGCAGTATATACAGGACCATGGCGGTAGCGTTGATGCATGGATAATAACGAGCTATGCCCCTGAAAGTGCAGGTGCATTTGCATATTTAATGGGGAAGTATGATATTGATATAAAATGCTTATATGTACCTGCGGTTTCCGAAGAAGAATACAAGGCAGTTGCCACACAAAAGCAGTGGAGCTTATACGAGACATGCAAACCATTTTTTGGCAGGGCGGATATGGTGCAGCAGCTGAAACAGGGAGATACCGTTGATATTTATGGACTTAAGGTTGATGTATTAAGTGATTTGGTTGTAAAAAACGGTGAAAAGACAGGCAGGGGTGCAATGACGCTGGCACTGACAGGCAGGGAAGAAACGATGCTTTACTGCTCTGTTGCAGGAACACGGACCAAGACGCTTTTGGCAGGGATTTCCGATGACTACAATATCAAGTATATTCAGCTTGCAAACAGTGGCAGGGTATTAACCGGAGAGACATATCATGCATTAAAGCCTGAGGCTGTTTTTATAGATGCGTCAGAAAGCTTCATGGAGACGAAAAAGGGAGAAAATTCATATAGTATAAAAACATATTTTAAAGAACAGGGTGTGACTGTATATCAGTTTGATACATGCCCGAATTCTGTGTATATCCGTTAATTAAAAAATACCTGTATTATATTGGTATATCTGAAAAATAATACGTTAAAAAGAAAACCGAAGGGAAAGAATGTAAAATTCATGAAACCAATTCGGTTTTTTTGCGACTTATTATTATGGGGCTTTAAGTTCAAATGAAGCAGATGGAGGATGACAACAATGAGTAATGGGCATTTGGAACATAAGGAGACAGAGCACTATAAACAATGGCAACAGGAAATTGGCAATGATATTACAGATATACGGAATGGAAATAAGCAGGCTTTTAATCGGTTGTATTTCCACACAGAGCAGTATGTCTACTATTGTATTATGAAGCATGGGGTGCCAGAGGAAGCTGCCACGGATATCATGCAAAAAGTGTATATGGCAATCTATGAAAATCTGGGAACATTGCAGGATGTTGATGCTGCAATTAGCTGGATTAAAAGCATCGCATATCATAAATCTATGGATTATTTCAGGAGTGAGAAAAAAGAAAAAATAATTACCGGGCAGATGGAGATGATAGACAGCTTCAGGCTGGAGGATACGATAAGGCTTCCGGAGGATATTTTAGAGAGCAAGACCATGCAGGGAATGATTCGGAATATGGTAGACAGTCTTCCGGAGGATTATAAACAGGTGATTATTGCATATTACTTTGATGAGTGTAAGATTGATGAGATTGCAGAGACACTTGGAATTTCTCCAAATACGGTCAAGACAAGACTTTCACGGGCAAGGAAAAGGCTGCAGACCTCAATTGAACGGATGGAGAAAGAGCAGGGAATACGACTGCATTCTGTGTCGGCGGCACCGGTTTTGCTGTTGCTGTTCCATTTGGAAGCGGAGGCGACAGCCGTACCATTTGGGGTATCGGAGGCAGTGGGGGCTTTTATGGGACAATTTTTGGGGCGGCTTCCGCAGCTTTCGGCTGGTGTTATAGGTAGTGAAGTGGTGTCACAGGGAGTGGGGACTGTTGGAGCCGCAGGAACTACTGGGGCTGTCGGGATGGCAGGAGCTAAAGTGGCGGGAATTGCAGTGAAAAAATTAGCGATTGGAATCGTGGCTTCGCTGCTTGCAGGAGGAGTCATCGTCTATATGGTGAAAAACAACGATGAAACAGTAAATACTACAACGACGGAACAGGTGACGGAGACGGAAACAGACAGTCCGCTGTCAACGGAGACGGAAGAACCGCCTAAGACAGAGAAAACGACAGAAATAACGACAACCGAAGCAGACGGTCCGCTGTCAACAGAGCCGGCGGAGCCTATGCAGATAGAGCAGATGGCAGGAACAGTCACGACGGAAGAAATAACAACAACGGAGGCCGTAACGGTAGATTTGGAACGCCAGACAAAATTACGCAGGTGCTATCATGACATATATCATAGGATGTGCACGACGTATCAATGGCCGGACGGTACGGATTTGTATATCAGTACGGATATAATGGAGGCGTTGCAGTATACGGTGTATGATTTTGATAAAGATGGATATGAAGAGCTTGCTGTCTCGGTAGTCACGGCAGATAATATGGCATCACGTCAGGAAAAGTTGTACAAGTGCAATCCTGATACGGGAGAAATCACCTGCATGTTAACAATATATCCCGGGGCAGCGTACTATGATAACCAGACGGCATGGGGACCTTCCGATAATTCACACAGGTATGGTAAGGATTTATTTAAATATAATGCAGCCAGTGGGATTTATGAAAGACAGGCATATGTATTTAAGTGGACGCGTGACGAGTGGGGTGAACAATATGGAGATGATTTACTGGAGGATGTGGATGGTGACGGAGACGGAATTGTCTATTGCTTTGTTTCACCTGATAGCAATGTGTCTTATCTTGAGCAGGATGAATATGATGCATGGTATCAGCAGCAGATTGGTGCAGCCGGACGATTAGAGATTCCATGGATATTATTTTCCAATGGATGGCAATACGAATAAATTTTTGAAACCAAAGGTACTTTTTGGACGACTTATTTATGAAAGTAGATGGATTTTATCCACGGCTTATTAATTTCAACTAAATTTTATGGAGGATACAAATGAAAAGAGTAATCAAAACAGTCGTTATGGCACTTGTTGGAGCAATACTTGGAATTATCTTAGGCAGCTTGTCTATTTTTGGAGCGGACAAGCGGTTTTGGATATTGTTTTGTATGGGTGTGCCGATAGGATGGTCCTTTTTGGGGAAATATTTTGGGCAGCTTGTAACGAACAATTTTCCGTTAATGATTTTTTTGCTTCTCATGCGTGCCATGCTGGCAGGGATAATCGGCTGGGTACTCATCCCGGTTGAAATTGTGCGTGGTTTCATCGAGGTATTAGGCAATAAGGGTGAGGAAGAAGAATTGTAAGGAGTGTCAGTACAGAAAGTAAAAATTTTGAATGGGATGATGTTCAAAAAGGGAGGATGCGTATGGAATTTACAAAGTGTCTAAAAAAAATAGTCCTAAGTGTATTTTTCGTTGCTGCCATGGTCATGGGGGAGGCAGGAACTGTCCTTGCGGCGGAGCAGCGGCAGGCAGAAGCGGATACGGAGGCAGGGCCGCAGTATGGTGACAGGCAGGATGAGACTGTTACGCACGATATTGCCCTTAACACGGCAGTCAATACTGCAGTCATTAATACGTTTGAGGTGGATTATATCATGCGGGGCGATGCTAGCTTATACAGCTATTTAAGCATAGAAGTGTTAGGGTATGGAAGTAAGGCTGACATATATATAAACGGTAAGCTGTTTGAGCAGGTAACGGAGGGCGATGCAAGCATAGATAATCCGGCTCCCCTCTTAGTTGATTATACGAGCTTTAAAGATGTGTTATACGGCGGAACGTATAAAATAGATGTCATCCCATATACATATACCGAATCAGGGCATGTTGCAGGTCCTGCCGTGTCAAAAACAGTTACGATACCTGATCTTAATGTGGCGGGAATGTCGTATACACAATATGGTGCACGAACCGGAAACGGGTATGCCAAATTTGACGGAGTAATAACACTTTGGTTTGATTGTGACGCAATGCTGAATGATGCAAAATATGAGATACAGCGAAAAGAAGGAAACGGTGCATGGAAGACACTCGATAAAATAGGGAAGAAGTACGGATATACAGACAGAACAGTTTCTATCGGAAAAAAATACCAGTACCGGATCCGTTCTGCTGCAGGACAAAATGCGTATGGAAAGGTAGCTGCGGGAAAGTGGTTTTATTTAAAGAATGTACAAACTACAGCACCGCCTGCATATCTTACCCTCTCTTTTCCTGAGACAGGGCAGGGTGTGGGAATTGATATTAAGTCAACGTCTGTAGATGGTATTATGTCCGGATATGAGCTTTACCGTTCTACGAAGGAAAAAAAGGGATATAAGAAAATTGCAAGAATTGCGGAAAATTCCTATGTAGACAGAACAGCGAAGAAGGGAACCTACTATTACAAGGTGCGGTCGTACTACTATGACACGGCAACAGGAAAGATTTATTACAGTACATTTTCCGAGCCTGAATGCATTAAGCTGATATTAGATGAGATAACTGTGAGTGCAAAGCAGACGGGAAACCGTCAGGTTACACTTGAGTGGAATAAGATTAAAGGTGTATCACGCTATGAGGTGTGGTACAAATCTGCAATACAGGGAGATGCTTTCCGGCTTTATAAATCCACGAAGAAAACAAAGCTAAATGTGTCAGGACTGTTAAACAACACAAATTATACCTTTGTGGTACGGGCAAAAAAGAATGGGTCCTCCTATTATTCCAGCAATGACTGTGATTGTTACGTGGGCTTCAACGAGATTTATCCATATATTGCAAAAAATAAGGTTACCTCAAATAAGGCAAAAACAGAGGTTACGATAAAATCAACCATTAAGTGGAACCGGATATATGGGGCAAAAGAGATAAGGATTATTGGTATTTACTCATCTGGTGACATGACGGTGCTAAAGACATTAAAAGGAACTGCAACAAGCTATACCTTGACAAGTAAATGGACCAAGGGCACCAAGGACGCCAGGCAATACCGGGAAATCCGGATTTCTGCTACCAATGGAAAAGAGCATATTACGAAGGATATTAGTCTGTATGATGCTTACAGACTGGATGATACAAGCAGACTTACCGTAAAAAGGGCGGGCAGTAATGCCTGTGTCATTTCATGGAAAGAAGTGCCGGGAGCAACCAATTATCGTGTATATAGACAATCGCCTTACGGATATAAAGAAGAGTTGGGATGGACCAGTCTATGCTCATATAAAGATGTAAGTGTGGTACCGGGGGTAAAATATACCTACAGTGTGAGTGCGGAAAATAATGGCGTGCAGCTTTACTACTACTCGTATCCGTCGATTGTGAAAACTTACATACATAAGCTTGGCAGACCTAAAATAAAAAGTGCAAAAAACACAGCAAAGAAAACAGCAACCATAACATGGAGCAAGGTGGCAAATGCTGACAGCTATGTTGTGTACCGTGCGACGGCAAAAAAAGGGAAATATAAAAAGCTTGCAACCATAAGTAAGGGCAGGACAAGCTATACGGACAAAAAACTGAAAAAGGGAAAGACCTATTACTACAAGGTAAAGGCAACGGTGAAAAATCCTGCAGGTCTGACCTTTTCTTCGGCATTGTCTGCGTATAAGGCTGTCAGGATTAAAAAGTAGGAAAGGAGGAACCGTATGGGACAGATAAAAAAAATAATGGCGGGCATCATACTCGCTGTTGTCATGGTGATTGGTGAAGCCGGTGTTGTATTTGCGGCAACGCATGAAATCCCAAATTACGAAATTCAAAATCCGGAGCTTGATACGGCTGATGGAACATCTATATATTTAGACGTGACATATGACAAGGAAACGAAGTGTCTCAAAATGTCATTTGACGGATATGCCAGAAAATGTGATGTTTTCATAAACGGCAAGAATATTGTCACTACATATAGTTCCACTGAAACGACGGATGGAGTGCCGCCGATTCACTGGGAGAAACGGCTTTGGGGAATCACAGGCGGAAGCTATACAGTCAAGGTTATACCATATCGTTATTCCGATGGGTCCTATATTGCAGGTACGGCTGTCGAAAAGAAGATTGCAATTCCGGCACCACGGATTTTAAATTTAAGTGTACAACCAGAATCTGTTGATTATGAAAAAGGATATGCAAAAAACCCGTATAATTTTGTTTCGTGGACGTGGGCGGATGTCTCGGCGGACTGTGAAGTATGGCGCAGGGAGGGAACAGGTGCATGGCAGATGCTTGGTACAAGAACTTACTTTTTATATGACGAGGACGTCGTTCCGGGGAAAAAGTATCAATATCGGGTACGGGTTGCAGAGCGGAAGGATGATTATGTAACGGTACCGGCAGGGAAATGGCTGACATCGAAATTGGAACAGATGAAGGTTTCAGGTGTGGAGAAGATTTCTTTTGTATATGATGATACCCTTTCCTTGACAATAGAACCAGATTACAACGGTCTTATTTCAGGATATGAAATCTGGCGTTCCACTAAGCGGTCAAAGGGCTACAAAAAAATTGCAACAGTTGCAGAAAATACATATACCGACAAAAAGGCAAAGAGTGGAACTTATTATTATAAGGTGAGATGCTATTATTATGATACCAATACAGGCAAAAAGAGTTATGGTACATTCAGCGGGGCTCATCCAATTAGTATCATTTTAGGTGACCTGCAGATGACGGTAAAACGTGCAGGAAACAATGCGGTAAAGCTTCAGTGGAACAAGGTGGCAGGAGCTTCCGAATATGAGGTATGGTATAAAAGCTATGCAGTGGGCGATGCATGGAAACGTGTAAAAACAACAAAAGCAACGAGTGTAAAGGTAACTGGACTGAAAAATAATAAGTCCTATGATTTCAGGGTGAAGGCAGTTAAAAAAACAAAAGGGAAGATTTATTATACCAGGGATACAAAAAAGTTTACCATGGGCTTTCAGGCACCGGAGCCTGAGGTGACAAAACGGACGGTGACAGTAAACAAATCTGTATACACGATAAAAACGACCATTAAGTGGAACAGGGTATATGGTGCAAAGCAAATACGCATCATAGGAGGAACATGGGGTCATACGGTAAATGGAATCTATATAGAAGGCAGGGAAACCCTGCTGAAAACCTTAAAAGGAACGGCGACAAGCTATACACTGTCAACCCAATATACAGACAAAAATAGTGGCTATGATTATATAGTGATGATAGCTGTGAATGCCCAAAATGAGGAACGGAGATATGTAGGGTACCTATCTCTTCCGGCATATGATCCTATAACGGTTACGGTGAAAAGAAAGGATGCAGAAAACGCAGTGTTATCATGGAAGGCACTGCCGGGTGAAACCACATATTATGTGTATGCAAAGGACCCATATAAATCTGAATGGAAGCAAATCGCAACAACCGGAAGTACTTCCGTTACCAGCCCCGTAACCTTAGGTGCGTATTACATGTATTATGTAAGAGCACGCAATGCTACTGTTGGCATCGACAGTGGGTGGGTAGAGCCAAAGGTGACAGCGTATAAGCACAAGCTTGGCGTGACTAAAATTAAGAGTGCAAAAAACCTGGCAGCACGGAAAGCAGTCATTCAGTGGAGCAAGGTGACAAATGCCAAAAAGTACGTGGTTTACCGTGCGACAAGCAAGAATGGAAAATATAAGAAAATAGCAACAACGACAAAGACAAGCTTTACCGACAAGAAGCTCAAGAAGGGAAAGACCTATTACTACAAGATTAAGGCGGCAGGAACCAATTTAGCAGGCATTACTGTAACGTCCTCTTTCTCCAAGGTGAAGGCAGTCAAGATAAAGAAATAAAGCAAAAGGAAACCGTTTGGGGTGATACAGATATCCTCAAACGGTTTTTAATTTATACAATACTATTTTTCTTGCACGTGACATATTTTAGGGTTATAATGTATTCATTATTGTATGAGGTTACCCATTTCCAAAAAACAAATTCCGGTTTGTGGAACATTTTTTTACTTTATAAGAAAGTTCTCCGAAATTTCTTATAAGGCAGGATTAAAAATCCTGCTAGGATACGAACTGCAGCGTCGGAGATGCTTTGTTCCTTTATAAGATTAAAATGTTTGAAAATGTCTGTCGGTGATTTGCTGGAACTGGGTTTCGATTCAAGATAAGGAGGAAATGTATGAGAAGGATTAAAAAGGCAATTTTAAGCTTATCTCTTGTTGCTGCCATGGTTATGGGAGAGGCAGGGGTTGCTCTTGCAGCCGAGCCAAACCAAGCGGCAGGGGGGGACGCAGGGATAAGTGCAGATGCCGGACAGGCAACTGTGCAGAATGCGGAAAAAGGTGAGTCAATTATCATTGAAGATGTTGATTTGGACAAGGCAAATGTTGCCGAAGTCAAAGACTTGGATGTAAATTATTACGATGGTTGGAATTCGGATTACCTGTATATCTCTTTTTCCGGGTATGGATGTAAATTTGATGTCAAGGTAAATGGCAAACTTGTTCAGACATTCGATAATTCGGATTATGTGAGTGACTACGACCCTGCACCTTCGACTTATAAAAGTTTCGACTTTTATGGTATCCTGTATGGCGGAACTTACAAGGTTGAGGTGGTTCCATATTTAAATACGGAAACCGGACCGGTTGCAGGAACCACAAAATCCACCACGGTTTCAGTGCCATCAGCTACAATTTCAAGCGTATACTACAATGCAGTGTCTGAAACAAAGAAAAACGGATATCAAAAAGCGTCAGGAATTTATGTAAGCTGGTATGGGGATGATGATATTGCAGGTACCCAATATGAAGTACAGCGGAAAGAAGGAAAGGGTGCGTGGAAGTCCATCGCAAAAACGACGGGAACGTTTTATACTGACGCAACTGCCGTGCTTGGAAAGAAGTATCAGTACAGGGTAAGATATGCAGGCGGTAAAAATGAATATGGTCAGGCACCTGCAGGTAAATGGAAATCCGTAAAGGATGCAGCTGTAAATGTTTCTTCCGTGTATATGAATGTAACTTATGAAGGTGTTGGCAGCGGAGTTGCAGTAGGCGTGTCATATGAAGCTGGTATGTGCTCCGGCTATGAGATTTACCGTTCAACAAAGAAGACAAAGGGCTACAAAAAGCTGGCAAGGATTACAGGTACTTCCTATGAAGACACAAAGGTGAAGAGCGGAACTTATTATTATAAGGCAAGAGCCTACTATTATGATGAGGAAACAGGCAAAACCTATTACGGTGATTTTACGGAACCACGGCAGGTGAAGCTGATCTTGGGTTCCATCTATGCAACGTCAAAGCAGACAGGCAAGAATCAGGTTACTCTGGAATGGAATCCGGTTGCAGGGGTATCCGGTTATGAGGTCTGGTATAAATCAGACATAAAGGGAGACGCTTACAGGCGGTATACTACGACAAATGCAACAAAGCTGAAGATATCAGGACTCTCCAATGATACAAGCTATAATTTTAAAGTAAGGGCGAAAAAGAACGGCTCTTCTTATTATACAAGTAATGAGACTTATTGTTACGTAGGCTTTCAGGCACCGTCGCCATATGTTGCAAAGACAAAGGTTTCTTCCAATAAGGCAAAGACAGCGGTTACCATCAAATCCACAATCAGATGGGACAGAATATATGGTGCAAAGAAAATCCGTGTGATTGGTGTTACATATGGCTACGACAATGAAGGACGCTATGTTGAAAAGGAAAAGGTATTAAAAACCTTAAAGGGAACGGCTACAAGCTATACACTTACAACGAAGCTTACAACGAAAAACAAAGGATATAATGAAATTAGGATTGTTGCCGTTAATGGTAAGGATGAAGCAGGCAGCTATTTATACGGTTATAAACAGTTACTTGCAGCAAAGAAGGTTACCGTAAAGAGGACGAGCAATGCAGGAAGCGTCATTTCATGGAAGGCTGTTGCAGGAGCTACGGAATATGATGTATATAGAACATCCCCTTACGGAAACCGTATGCTGATTGGCAGTACGACTAAGACAAAATATAAGGACTTAAATGTAACACCGGGAGTAAAGTATACCTATGACATTGTGGCAAAAAATACGAAGGTAAATGTAACGTCATTCAGCTACGAGGCTGTTAAGGATTATACACACAAGCTTGGAAAGACAAAGATCAAGAGTGCGGTAAATTCTTCTGCAAAGACGGCAACCATCAAGTGGGGCAAGGTAAGCTATGCAAGCAGCTACATTGTGTACCGTGCGACAAGCAAAAACGGCAAATACAAGAAGATTGCCACGGTCAAGAAGGGAAAGACTACTTACACGGACAAGAAGCTTAAGAAAGGCAAAACCTATTATTATAAGGTTGTTGCAACAGGAAAAAATGCGGCAGGTTATAAGGTTTCATCCGTCTTGTCGGCAAGTAAGTCTGTAAAGATTAAAAAGTAGTTAAGGGAGGATATATATGAGACGAATTAAGAAAACAATATTAAGCTTATCTCTCGTTGCTGCCATGGTTATGGGCGAGGCAGGCATTGCACTTGCGGCGGAGCCTTCAAAGACAGCAGGCAAGGAAGCAGGTTATGAGATTATTGATCCTGACCTTAACGGGGCAACGACTGCATCAGTGGAAAATCTTAATGTAAACGTATATGAGTGGAGCGACAGTATAAATATAAACTTTACGGGTAATGGCTCCAAATTCAAGCTTTATGTCAATAATAAATTATATAAGGTGATTGATAATACATATGGCACTGCAGGTGCTGACAATCCTGCACCTGCCATGTACTATGCGTCTGCATCCTTTGAGGAGTTAATCAAGGGAGGCACCTACACAATCAAGGTTGTTCCATGTAGCTGGTCGGCAGGCGGGGATGTGGACGGAACTCCTGTTTCAAAGACTGTTACAACAACTGCACCTGCACTGACAAAATTAGATGTATATACATATAACAGCAGACAGGCGAACGGTTATATGGTTCCGTATGCAAGCGTATCATGGGATTTTAAGTCATATGATACAAATAAGGTTGAGATATGGCGTAAGGAAGGAAAAGGTGCATGGAAGAAGCTGGGAGAATCTACCGGCTGGAGCTATCAGGATTATACGGTTATTCCGGGTAAGAAGTACCAGTACCGAATCCGCACTATGGGAGCCAAAAACACATATGCATCCGTGGCTGCAGGCAAGTGGCTTACATCCAAGTCAGAGGAGGCTGCCAAGGTTACAGATGTTCGTGTAAGTCTTGATTATACCAATGGCGTCGACATATCGATTTCCAATTATGGCGATATTGTTTCCGGCTATGAGATTTACCGTTCCACGAATAAGACAAAGGGCTACAAGAAGATTGCAACCATTGCAGGTGCAGAATATACAGATAACGTTAAGAGCGGTACCTATTATTATAAGGTAAAGGCATATTATTATGATACCAATTCAGGAAAGAAATACTATGGGAAACTCAGCGATGCCCAGCCAATCAAGCTTATTATGGGCAATCTTGATGTAACGGCAACGCAGTCAGGTAAGAGTGCGGCAAAGGTTGAGTGGAACAAGGTAAAAGGAGCCGAGAAGTATGAGGTATGGTACAAGTCCGATGTAGAGGGTGATGCATGGAAGCTTTACAAAACAACAACAGGCACAAACTGTACCGTGAAAAAGCTTTCAAATGATACATACTATTACTTTAGGGTTAAGGCAATCAAGGGTTCAGGCTCCAATACCTATATCACAAATAACATGGCAAGCTGCCGTATCGGTTTTTCTTCGCCATCTGTTACTGTAGCAAAGAGAAAGGTAACGGCAAAGGATGCTGCCAAGAAGGTTACCATTAAATCCACGCTCAAATGGAACCGGGTATATGGTGCAAGTAAAATCCGCATTATCGGTGCCAAGGACGGTAAGGAAAAAACCTTAAAAACCTTAAAGGGAACGGCTACAAGCTATACGGTTTCCACGACAGTTACGGATAAAAACAAAGGATATGATTATATACGTGTCGTTGCCATTAAGGGAAAGGACCAGAGAATCAATGAAGTATCTAATAGCAACCTTGTACGGCTGAATGCTGCAACAAAGGTAACTGTTAAGAAGAGCGGCACAGGTGCAAAAATAAGCTGGACTGCCGTGCCGGGAGCAACAAGCTACACGGTATACAGGGTGAATCCTTATGAAAACAAACAAAGTGGTGGAGATTACCTTACATCAACAACGGAAACCTCTTATGTGGATGAAAATCTTGAGCCGGGTGTAAATTATGTTTATTATGTTTATGCTTCTAATAGTGGCTTAGGTATCTATAATGCAGATGAGTCTGCACGTGTTAAGTACAACAAAAAGCTTGGCACAACAAAGATTACATCCATCAAGAACTCTGCTGCAAAGAAAGCAACCATTACATGGCAGAGTGCAGCAGGTGCACCAAAATATATTGTTTACCGTTCCACAAGCAAGAACGGCAAGTACACGAAGGTTGGCACAACGACAAAGACAACATTTACTGACAGCAAGCTTTTAAAGGGTAAGACATACTATTACAAGATTAAGACTACAGGAAAGAATGCTGCAGGTTTTACGCTTACATCGGCATATTCAGGTGTAAAGTCAGTTAAGATTACAAAATAATATGACGTAAAATAAAAGTACCCCTTTCAAAAAATCCCGGAAGGGGTGCTTTTTCCTTTATATAGAGGACATATAAAGGATACATGAAAGAGATATACTGGAATTGATACAGGTTGTGTCGGTTCATTTAGCTGTTCAGTAATGGGATGATGTTCAAATGGAAAGGGTGTAAATATGAGAAAAATCAAGAAAGCTTTTTTGGCTTTATCTCTCGCTGCCGCCATGGTAATGGGTGAGGCAGGACCTGCACTTGCAGCTTTGCCACAGCAGGCGGCGGGCGGTGCCGGAATAAGTGCGGATGCAGATTATGGGTATGATTCAGGTGATGTCAGCTTGGACAGTGCAGCTGCTGTTGCTGAAATACAAGGTCTGAATATTTATGAATACGACAGTTATCTTTCTATTGTATTTAACGGAACCGGTCATAAATTTGACATAAACATAAATGGCAGGCTGTTTCAAACGGTAGACAATGCGAGTAAATTTCCGGGAAGTAGTCCTGCACCGTATTTATATGATTCGGAAAAATTCTACGATGCATTTCCAGGTGGGACATATAAGATAGAGGTTGTTCCGTATCTATATACAGAAGGTGGTCTGATTCCAGGGGAGGCTGTATCAAAAAGCATTTCCGTGTCTGAGCTGGCGATAGAAAATCTTGGATTGAATGTTGCCCCTGCAAAGAATAAACCTAACGGATATGGAAAAGAGGATTGTATAGAGTTACATTGGGGACGGACGTACCCTAAGACCGAAGGGCTTATGTACGAGGTACAGAGAAAAGAAGGAAAGGGAGCATGGAAGACTGTCGGAAAGACAATGGAGGAAAACTTCCGCGACTATAATGTTACCATCGGAAAAAGCTATCAGTACAGGGTTAGATTTGCAGGCGGTCAAAATGAGTATGGCAAAGCAGGACCGGGAAAATGGAAGAGTGTAAAAAACGCACAATTAGAGGTTGCTGATGTGTATATTTCAGCTGCTTATGATGGAGCGGACGGCGGTATAAGCATAACGGTAAACGGTGGTGCATATTTTATTTGCTCCGGATATGAAATTTACCGTTCAACCAATAGGACAAAGGGCTACAAAAAAATTGCAAGGACGGCATATAATTCATACAAGGATACAAAGGTTAAGAGCGGCACCTATTATTATAAGGCAAGAGCCTATTACTATGATGAGGCAGCAGGCAAGATATACTATGGTGATTTTTCCGAGCCACGTGGCGTAAAGCTTGTATTGGGGGACATATATGCCACGGCGAAGCAGACGGGAAACAAACAGGTTACGCTTGAATGGAATAAGCTGAAAGGGGTTTCCGGCTATGAGGTATGGTATAAAACGGATACGCTGGGAGACGCTTACAAGCTTTATAAAACGACTGCGGGAACAAGGCTGAAGGTATCAGGGCTTACCAACGATACAAGATATGTATTTAAGATTAGGGCAAGAAAAAATGGCACAAATTATTATATCAGTAATAACTGTAGCTGTTCGGTTGGTTTTCAACTGCCTGCACCGGTGATTGCCAAAAAGAAGGTAACTGCCAATAAGGCAAAAACTGCCGTTACCATTAAGTCAACCATCAGGTGGAGCCGGATATACGGAGCAAAGCAGATTCGGGTTGTCGGAGTGACAAACGGCTATTATGATGAAAATGGCAACTATGTGCAGCCAAAGGAAACGGTAATTAAAACCTTGAAGGGAACGGCTACAAGCTATACGCTCACATCAAAGCTTACGGCGGCAAATAAGGGATACGACAGAATTAAGGTTGTTGCCGTTAAGGGAAAAGATGAGCTGGCAAGTACGGTTGAGGGCTATAATGGCTTAAATGACACAACAAAGCTTAAGGTAAAGCGGACAAATAATGCAGGAAGTGTCATTTCGTGGAAGTCCGTGTCAGGAGCGACGAAGTATGAAATATACAGACAATCACCCTATGGAAACCATGTCCTGATTGGCGAGACGAAGAAATGTACCTATAAGGACTTATATGTTACACCGGGCGTTCAATATACATATTATATCAAGGCAGTCAATGAAAAGCTGGGCATCAGGTCACCTTTTCAGGCGGTTGAGGTAACCGTAAATTATACCCATAAGCTTGGAACGCCAAAGATAAAAAGTGCGGTGAATGCTTCCGCAAAGAAGGCAACCATAACGTGGAACAAGGTGAGTTATGCAAGCAGCTATGTTGTGTACCGTGCCACAGGCAAGAATGGGAAATACAAGAAGGTTGCTACCGTAAAAAAGGGTAAGACAACGTATGTGGACAAAAAACTGAAAAAGGGTACGACCTATTATTACAAGATTATGGCAACAGGAAAAAATGCAGCAGGATTTACGGTATCATCGGCTTTATCGAATTATAAATCCGTAAAGATTAAGAAATAATAAGGAGGATGCATATGAGACGAATTAAAAAAACAATTTTTGTGTTATCTCTTGCTGCTGCAATGGTTTGGGGCGAGGCAGGCACTGCATTTGCCGCTGAAGCGAAAACTGAAATAGAAACAGATTATGAAGTTACCAATCCGCAGCTTGACAAGGCAGGTCCTGCATCCCTGAGTCAGCTTGATGTCGCTGACTACAACGGCCGCATAAACATTTCATTTGCAGGAAATGGCTCAAAATTTAAGGTTTACGTCAATGATAAATTGTATGAGACGGTTGAAAATACAGAAAATCAGGCAAGCAATGAAAATCCTGCACCATCCATGAGTATCTGGTATGTTGTTTTTAATGAGGCATTACCAGGCGGAAGCTATACCATCAAGGTTGTTCCGTGCAGTTACTCTGTGGAGGGAGACGTGGAGGGAACGCCTGCGTCAAAGGTTTTAGTGATGGCACAGCATACAATTTCCAATTTGCAGGTGTCTACAAATGGGGATAACTATAATAACAAAGGATATGAATATGATGCCACAGGATACAGAAAACCATATGTCTATATTACTTGGGATCGTCAATACTATGATTATTGTGAAATCTGGAGACGGGAAAGCGGTGCTGCATGGAAAAAGATAGGGAGCACAGGAAGCGGAAGCTATCGTGACAAGACTGTCGTTGCAGGAAAAAAATATCAGTACCGTGTCCGCATCGAAGCAAGAAAAAATGATTATGTAAGTGTGCCGGCAGGCGCATGGCTTACGGCAAAGTCGCAGACGGTTTCCGTGGCAAGTGTTTATGTCAGCCTCAACTTTGTGGATAATGTGACAATCAACATGTCGCCAAATTATGATGGCGCGATTTCAGGCTATGAGATTTGGCGTTCCACAAAAAAGACAAAGGGCTACAAAAAGATAGCAACGGTTGGAGATAATACATATACAGACAAGGATGCTAAGAAGGGTACATATTATTACAAGGTCAGAGGATATTATTATGATACAGCCACAGGCAAGAAGGGATATGGAAAATTTAGTGATGTAAAGTCTGTAAAGCTGACACTTGGAAGTATTTCTGTCAGTGCAAGGCAGACAGGAAAAAAAGCAGCAAAGGTTGAGTGGAATCAGGTAGTCGGCGCACAGAAGTATGAGGTGTGGTACAGAACCTCCCTGTCGGGCGATGCATGGCGGCTTTATAAAACGACAACGGGGTTAAGCTGTAAATTATCGGGACTTACCAATGACGTAGGATATTACTTTATGGTTAAGGCAATCAGGGGAAGCGGAAAAAACACATATACAGCCAGCAGTAATGTATATTGCTTTATTGGCTTTAAGGAACCGAAGCCTGAAGTAGTAAAAACAAAGGTAACAACATCGAAGTCAAAGGATAAGGTTACATTAAAAACAAAGATTAAATGGGACAGGGTATATGGTGCAAGCAAAATTCGTATTGTCGGTGGTAAGGACGGAAAGGAAAAGACATTAAAAACCTTAAAGGGAACGGCAACAAGCTATACGCTTACAACAACCATTGTATCCAAAAGCGGAGGCTATGATTATATTGACATAATTGCTGTCAGGGGAAAGGAAACACTTTCCTATAGAATGTATGCACATGAGTATAAAGTGCTCGACGGTGTGAAGAAGATTACTATAAAACAAAAGAATAGTAAAAGTGTAAGCATATCATGGAACGCGGTATCGGGGGCAACGGATTATATATTATACAGATGCAATCCCCTTGAAAGCTCAAAGGTAACCAGCATAAATGTTAGTGGAACAAGCTATGTAGATACGGATATAACATCTGGTGTCAATTATACATATTATGTAAGGGTATACAACAGCGATACGGGGACATATGATGATTTTACCAATAAGCTTACGGTATCCTATACCCACAAGCTCAAGGCACCAAAGATTACTTCAATCAAAAATTCGGCGGCGAAGAAAGCAACCATCAAATGGAATGGGGTTGCAAATGCCGGAAAGTATGTCGTTTACCGTTCCACAACAAAGAACGGTAAATATAAGAAGGTAGCAACGACAGCAAAGACGACCTTTACTGACAGTAAGCTTTTAAAAGGGAAAACATACTATTATAAGATTAAGTCAGTGGGAAAAAATGAAGTAGGGATTACGGTAACATCGGGCTTTTCAGGTGTGAAGCAAGTAAAAATTAAAAAGTAAATGATGTAAAAAAGTACCCCTTCCGAAAAATTTTGGAAGGGGTACTTTACTATTTTAAAGGTATTTTTGTGCATCATCAGGTGATAGGGCAAATTTACTTATAAGGACTTCTGTTATTTTGTCGTTGGAGAAGCCGTTTTCTTTCAGGAGAGAAATTGTAGTGGTGATTGTTGCTATAATGCCTTGTTCACGTCCGATGCCGATGCCTTGTTCGCGTCCGATGTCAATACCCTGCTCACGACCGATATCAATACCCTCACTGCGACCTTGCTCGCGACCAATGTTGATACCAT
>JAMPBO010000011.1 GCA_023666705.1 Bacteroides sp. | reverse complement strand
AGCGTATTTGCAGCCTACGTATTCACAGATTTGTTTTTCTATCTCGTTTATATTTGTGCCCATGGTGGACATCCAGTTTGTATCATACGCTTCCTTAACAAAAGAAAGCTCCTGTCCATGCATAGTAGGCGAGCTTAGCCATATTCTGTTTTCAAAAGGAATAAATTCTCTTTTCATATCCTCACCTGTATTGTACTATTAAATATTTGCGAAGCAACCTATATACACCTAAACACATTTACTTTTCCATCAGCGGCAAGCAAATCCTGTAACTGAAGAAAAAATCATTGCATACCTAAAACACGTTTGTCCTTCCATCATTCACTCAAATATATAAAATCAGCTTCGTAAATACTTAAATTGTAGTTATCCAGTTTTTATCATACCTCTTATTATTTAGAAAGGGCCTGCTGTCTCCGACAGATAGCCCCTCTTTGTTAATTCTAAAACAACAGTCATCCTTCGTGGCAAGGATGACCGCTATGTAAAATTAAATTCAAAACTATTTAACAACTACTTTGAAAGTTGCACTCTTAGCCTTGTAAGTAGTATTTCCTGCTGCCTTAACGGTAATCTTGTAAGTTCCCTTCTTAGTTCCCTTAGCAACTGTTACCTTGCCCTTAGAATTTACCTTAACCTTCTTACTGCTGCTCTTGTAAGTTACCTTACCCTTTGCATTCTTAACAGTAATTGTGCAAGTTCCAGCCTTCTTCTTCAAAGCAGATGCCTTAAAGTTCTTTCCTGATGAAACCTTCATCGTGTTAGCAGCCTTGTTGATTGTAAGTGCTCCATATACTGTACCAGTATAGTTACCCTTACCAACAATCTTAACACCCTGCTTAACAGTACCTGGCTTCTTCGACTTTGAAATAGCAGCTACAGTGTAATCTGTTCCCTGCTTAAGAGTTGTCTTGCCAACCTTAACCTGGATTGTCTTTGGGGAAGCCTGCTTACCAGTGTAAGCAACCTTAGATACAGCAACTGTTGCCTTTGCTATTGAAGCCTTATTAATCTTGTAAGTTGCAGTAACGGTACCAGTATAACTACCCATACCCTTAACTGTTACTGTATAATTTCCGGCATTTGTTTTAGTTACATTTGTTACTGTATAATCCTTATTAACAGTAAGCACCTTACTGCCATCCTTAACTGTAACCTTAGAGGTCTGAGCTTTTCCTGTATAAGTAGCTGCAGCTACAGTTACATTTGCAGTTGTCAAAGTTGTAGTCTGTACTGATCCTCCCTCTGCTGCAAAAGCAGTTACAGGAATCATAAGTGCAATCATCATAACAACTGCAAGCAATTTCTTTAACTTCTTCATGTCTGAATTATATCCTCCTTTCCAGCTTATTTCATTCTGGATATAAAATATATTTTATATGATAAACAGTCCGTAAGCCACGTTGCAGACTGAATTATCCAATGTCATAAGGTGACTGCGTAGCAGGCGGATGCCTTGTGACCAATCTCATAAGGTGGTTGCGTAGCAACCGGATGCCTTGTGACCAATCTCATAAGGTGGTTGCGTAGCAACCGGATGCCTTGTGACCAATCTCATAAGGCGACTGCGTAGCAAGCAGATGCCTTATTTCTTTTCTTCCTTATCAGCATCCTTTTTCTTTCCATAGCCATAGCCGTAACCATAACCATATTCATAGCTTTTTCCGTACTTGCCATAGTACTTCTTGTAAGCCCGTCCCGTGCTCTCTACCCGGTTCAGGATAACACCCAAAAGCTTACAGTTTACCTGCTCAAGCTGCTGGAATGACTGTCTGATTAACCCTCTTGATGTCATTCCGCTTCGGACAACCAGCACGGCGCCATCACAAACCGACGCCACAATCGCTCCATCCGCTACACTTCCAAGCGGTGGGGAATCAATAATAACATATCTATAATCCTGTGCCAGTCTGTCTAACAGCTCTTTAAATCTTGCATCCTCCAAAAGTGCCGAAGGATTTTCAAGCAAGTTACAGCACGGCACGATATAACCGTTTTTAACATTTGTCTCACAAACGACGTCCTCATATTCAGCCATCCCTGAGAGATAATATCCCAAATCCTGTATTTCTCCCTCACTGTTTATCTGATGCCTATCCTTTATGACGGACTTTCTAAGGTCCACATCCACGAACACTGCAGGAAAGCCTGCGTCAGCCATCATTTTCCACAAATTAATGGAAACAGAGCTTTTGCCCTCATTGGGAACACTGCTCGTAATAAGGATTTTTCTTGTGTTCTTGCCACAAAACTTTATATTGATACGAAGACGGTTCATCGCCTCCTCGACAGCGTATGGCATGTCCTTAAACTCAACATTTATTTTTTTCATGCACCCTTCCTCCTGTGACGTCCTGTTTTCTCCTCTTCCTGTCCGTCACTTTGGCGGAACTCCTCACTTTCAGGTATAGAAGTAAGTGGCACAATTCCGAAATGCTTCTCCATGTCCTCAGCAGTATGAATTGTATCATCAAGGAAAAGCTGAACAATAACAATTCCACAATATATAACTGCTGCAAGAATTGCTCCTATAACCGTATATCTCATGCAGCTCGGTCCCGCTTTATGTGTGGCAAGCTTTGCAACCTGTGCTATATTTGGTGCCTGTGTACTCATTGCCTCAGGTAAATATTCCACGGATACCTCTGCAACTGTATTTGCTATATTCATTGACAGCTCCGGGTCGGTAGTCGTAGCGGTGATATTCAGTATACGCGTGCTATCCGGGTTTACAAGTGATATCTTTTCGGCAAGCTCTGTGGAGGTCATGTCAAGATTCAGCCTTGCGATAACCTTATCAAGCACCGGATAGCTGAGTATCAGCTGTTCATAATCTGCCGTCAGCGATGTACCAATATTCAAATCGGAAAGATTGACTACGGAGTCATCCGATGCCGAAACAACATACAGCTTTGCCGTAGACTGGTACGTCGGCTCTATCAAAAAGTAAGAGCATGCATTTAAAAGCACCGCCCCAAGCAGCATATACATTATAATAAAATGAAGCTTGTCAAGTAATATGGAACCTATTTCAAGCAAATCAATCTCTTTTTCCTCTTCGGAATCCGCACGGGACTTTACCTGCTCCAGCCTGCTGTCAGTGCCAAGCTTGTCCTGATGTTCCATCTTTTCAACACTCATTATTTATCCTCCAAAACCTATCTATTTGTATTCCTTATAAAACAATTCAAGTATTACGTCCTGCAGACTGTCCTCGTCCGCCTCGAAAGCCGTAAATCCAGATTCATCCTCACCTGTTGTTCCTTCTATTGAAAGCTCGCCCTCATCCTTTTCCTTTGCAACAAGGAGTGCAATCTTGCTAAACTTCTGCTTGGAAATGTTTGTAACCATATAAGCTTCCATTCCATCATACACATCCAGTGGAAATGTACTGTCCTGATTACATTTTTCCCTAAGCTTTACTTTAAGGTCTGCCATATATGCTGACTGTCTTTTCATTCGGGACACATTGCTTCCGTCTCCCACACCCATTCTGCCACGTATGAACGTAAGTGCCTGCTGATCATCCAAGGTAATTGTTTTGCCCATTTCAAGTGTAGCATCCGCATTTGAAAAGTCATCCTCTATCGTTACCGTAACACCGCCAACCATGTGGTTAATGATGGCAACTCCACCCATATTTACGGCTGCATATCCGTCTATCTTCTGTCCACCCAAAAAGCCTGACACTGCATCCGCCACATTTTCACAGCTAAGCTCCATGCCATCCCCATGTGCATGGGCAAGTGCAAGCTGTACAACCGAAGTTCCGATGTATTCTCCATCCAAATCTATGGTATTCACTTCCATAAGGGTATTCCGGTTTATGCTGAGCGTCTTAAATGTTCCTGTCGTGATATCCCTCACCATAAGTATAATCACATCACATTGACCGCTTTCCCCATAATCCTCTGCCTTTTTAACCTCGTCATAATTGTCAATACCCATAAAAAGATAGGTTTCAATATTTTTCTTAGGGACATATTTTTTGCCGTCAACCTCTATTACGCCCTCGTCAACCTCAAGTTGCTGCCTGTTTTCAGCATTTTTCTTGTCAATCGCATAAATAACAATCCTGCATGCGATACAGACCACCAGCAAAACCGCAAAGGCAACTGAAAGCTTTTTTATTATATTCATCTTTTCTTCTCTGCGATTCATTTCACATCACTCTTATCCAAATAAACCGTTTATGAAATCAGAGCCTGCCTCAGGCCAGCTTCTCTCACAAACTATCAAAACTACCAATATGATAAACAAAACAACACTGATTGCTATCGATACCTTTTTTGACATATTTTCCTCCTGATAACGGCACTTATAACAGTCCGTTTCCAACCTCATCTATCTTATTTAATGTGTCACTGCCAAGCTTTTGCCTGATAACTTCCCTGCCCAGCCACAAATTTGGCGGTCTGTGATTTACCCCATGGCAATCACTTCCAAGAAGCTGTGCTTTCCCAGTTTTAAACAGCTTGAGTAATGCCCCTCGCTGCTTCCAATCCAAAAGACTCCCTGCATTTACCTGAACAATAACCGGCAGCTCCAATAAATCCGCTATCATCGGCTTGTTACCCGCAAGCTTTATGTACCGTTCCAGATGTGCAATAATGAGCCGTAAATGCCTTTTTTCAATCAGCTCCCTCACCTCATGAAGCACACCCTTGTCCCAAGTATAAAAAGGCATCTCCAACAACATAATATCCGTATCCTCTATCGTAAGAAGCGGTATCTTCTCTGCTTTACTGATGCCTTTAAAATATGCAACCTCTGCACCGAGCCTGAGCACCGGGCTTTTTTCAAGTCCCAAACCCAAAACCTGTTCATATGCTTTTTGTCTTCGCTCCAAAAAAGCTTCTATTCTGTCATGCTCTGCATAAAAATGCGGCGTGGCAATCATTGTCTTCACTCCGTTATCATGGCACATCCCAAGCATCGTTGCCGTGGTGTCCAAATTTCTGCTGCCATCATCAATTCCCGGCAGCACATGAGAATGAAAATCTATAACATCCATAACCGCACATCCATCCTACAAGTCATTTTAGCAACTGATATTATATCAAAGGAATGTAGCAGTTTCAAGCTTTATTTGCATTTTGTTATATTTTGGATATAATCGGCAAATACTAATGCAAAATTTACAAATTTTGCACAATTTCCATATTATTTTTCCCCACAGTTTTACTGATATAAAGCTGAAATATATTCCCTTTATCCGATGTTTTTAAATTCATATAGCCGCCCTGCTTTATGGTGATTTCCCTTGCAAGGTAAAGTCCAAGTCCCAGACCCTCCTCATTTATGCTGTTTTTACCACGGTAAAATCTTGTAAATATTTTTGCCTGCTCCTCCTCGTTTATGGCACCGTTTTCGTCCTCAACAAGCACAGCGGCAAACATGCCGTACTCCCTTACCGTAAGCTTTATGCAGCCACCTTTGTTTGCATACTTTACTCCGTTGTCAAGAAGATTAAACACCGCTTCCCTCGTCCAGTTCCTGTCATGCAAAATGCTTATCCTTGCCTCGTCATTGTATATGAGTTCCACATTTTTCCTTGCCGCCTTTTCGTATATGTCCTTTACAGCCATCAGCACAGTTTCATTCAGGCTCGCATATGACATATTAAGGTTGATAATGCCTCCCTCCAGCCTCGATATTTTTATAATGCTTTCGGATAAAAATACAAGCTTATCCACCGTCTTATTCAGGGTGTCCATGCAGGCTTTTCTCCCTGCATCGTCAAGGGCATCCTCCTCCAAAAGCCCCGTATATATTTTAAGGTTTGCGAGAGGTGTTTTTAGCTGATGGGAAATGTCGGACACAAGCGACTTTATATTTTCCTTTTCCCTTATGGATCTCTCGTTTTGTCTTTTTAAAATCCGTACAAGCTTGATTACCTTCGTCTGAAGCTTTGACAAGAGCGTGTCCTCATTTTCAGCAAAAACATTTTTCTCCTGCAAATACATGAGTACATCCAAAAGATCAGATAAATCTGCTATAATCCGGGATATATAATCGTCGCAAAGCTTGTATATGAAAACACTGATACCTGACAAAGCAAGCCCCGACGCAAGCGTTACCATTGTGGCAGCCAAGGTCTTTGTCATAATGTAAACTATGCCCGCCGCCAAAAATGACAGCACAAAGGACGCAGCAAACAGCCACGCCACTTTTTTTACAAACAAATTACCGTATTTTTTCCATGCAACGACAGCTTCCTGACCCGTATATCCATTTTCTTCCATATAACAATTCTTACCTCCCAAAGGTATACCCTATCCCAAACACTGTAATGATATATTCCGGATTTTTGGCATCACGCTCAAGCTTCTGTCTCAGCCTTCTCACATAAACCGTGAGTGTGCTGTCATCCACAAAATTTTCATTTATATCCCAAATCCTGCTTAAAATAACATCCCTTGTAAGCACCTGTCCCTTATTTTTTATCAGCAGCTCCAAAAGCTTAAACTCAGTTGCGGAAAGCTTTACAGGCTCGTCTCCAACATAAACCTTTCGCTTTTCAAAATCAACGGACAAATCCTTGTAGGTATACACCTCCGATTTTTCCTCGCTGCTGCTCCGTCTTAATACGGCAATTATTCTCTGCAGCAGTACATCTAAGGAAAAAGGCTTTGCAATATAGTCGTCACAGCCCATCAAAAAGCCCTTTACCATATCCTCATCCGTATCATTTGCAGTGAGGAAAATAATGGGAACACGGCTTGCCTTTCTTATTTCACGGCAAAGCTCAAGCCCGCTTCCGTCAGGCAGCTTTATGTCAAGTATAACAAGATGAAAGCTGCCTGTAAGTGCAATTCTGGCACTGCAAAGGTCATATGCCGAAACACACTCATACCCTTTGCCCCGCAGAAATGATTTTACTCCGTCATTTATAAACCTATCGTCCTCAACAATCAGTATTTTTTCCATTACTCCTCCCGCAGCCTGTCCGTTAAGGTTTCCCCTGCCATGCTCTTATATAAAACAGATGGCACGATGATACACACGGCAATAATCAGCACACATATAATAAGAAGCTCTGCAAACGGATATACAGCAGCTGCATAATCGATTGCTTTTTCCGTCAGCGTCGAAACGATATATATAATTCCATTTCCCAAGGTGGCTATCAGACCTATGGATATTATACCATAGTAACCGCCCTCAAGCATCAGCATTTTCTTTACCTGCCCCTGCGTCATTCCCACGCTTTCCAAAAGGGCAAATTCCTTGCGTCTTGCATATACGCCCGTCATCATTACGTTTATAAAGTTAATGACGCCAATCAGGATAAGCAGTATGGAAATACCGTTTGTCAACAGGTTCATTGTTTTTATGGCTGTCGCCAAGCTATTCATTGATTCTGTCTTTATCTCCACAGTTGCAACATTATCCCTGTTCTCCGTAAGCCGTTTTACGTCATTTGTCACATAGGCTTCCTTATCTGCCTCGCAGGTCATGGTAATGGAATCGACCGTATAATCTGCCCCAAGCCTTTCCATCGCCTTGTGGCTTAAAACGATGTACTCCGGACAGCCTGCCATATATCTACCGCCTGCAAACTGAAGAAAGGATGACGACTCGTAGGTAGAGCAGGAGGCAACCTGTAGGTCAATGGAATGACTCCCGTCCCCGCTTGTCATGGTAATGGTTTTTCCCACCATCCGATTTGCTTCCTCATCCGTTTCCAGACAGCCGACGATACAGATATCGCCGTTTACAAATGCGTCAATATCTATTTTTTCTCCCCGAAACGCAGCATACTTTTCGATTATCCAATCATCCGCCGTGACTGCAAAGGTTCCATAGGAAGCATCAGGATTTTTGTTTGTCTCATAAAACTCTGCAAGCTCCTCAGGTGACGACCCTGTATAATTCGCCTCAGGCTCCAGAAACGGCATATACGTGTCCCGGTTAAACTCAAGCAGCACGTACATTTTTTTATTTATGCTTACGGCACTCATGCCATCTATTTCCTTCAGCTCCTCTGCCAGTGCCTCGCTCTGCTTCCTCATGTTGTCATAGCCGCTCTCATTGCTTATATGACAGTTTATTGTATAATCGTAAGGCAGATACAGGTTGGCATAGTTTTCAAGGTCAAGTCCCCTAAGAAATGCATTCATTGCAAGAAATGCAATCGTACCCATAAACAATGACGCAAATACAAGCACAGCTGATTTCTTTTCACGAAACACATTTCTAAATGCCATACGGTAAAGCTTTCCGCCCGATGTGGTATTTTTCTTTTTGCTTTTTCCTGCATATACACCTGTATATTTCGCTGCCTCCACAGGCGACACACTTCCTGCAAGCTTTGCAGGCTTTCTACAGCTTATGAGTATTGTAACCATTACAAACAGCACTGTTACCACATAAATGATTGGGTTAAAATATATTTTTTCAGGCATCGCCGAAAAGTTGCCCGCATCAAACATATGCATGGCTATCGGCATAACCACAAACGATATGCCGCTTCCAATTATAATTCCAACAGGAAGTCCGATTATGGCAAGCCTCATAACCTGTGCCCTGACAATGCTTTTTATCTGCTTCGGCGTCGTGCCGATTGTTTTCAGCAAGCCATAAAAGCGTGTATCCTTGGACACTGATATATACATGACATTGTAAATAAGCAGATATCCGCTGGAAACGATAATCAATCCCAAAAGAACCGCTACCCCAAAAATTGATATGGCACTCCCCTGGCTTTGCACTCTATTGTCGATATAATAGAAATTCTGCAAATCTACATTCAGTCTTTCCTCAACCTCCTCAAGCTCCTCGAACAGGCTGTCTGTCTGCCCTTTCTTTGGGGATATGCAAATTCTTCCGTCAACATTCATGTCAATGCCGTTTTCCTCAATGTATTTTTTCGAAACAAGACCACCCTTGCTGCCCGAATAATTCATGTAATCCTGATACCAGCCGGACAGCACAAATTCCTTACTGCCGCCGCCAAAAAAATCAAAGGCAAGCTTCATTCCCTCGGCAGGCTTATCAATTCCAAGTGCATCAAGGGAGGAGGCAGAAAGCATAAGCTCATTTTCCTGCACAGGATAATGCCCCTCCACATCACTTATGGCAGGCATGAAATGCTCCTCAAATTCCGTTTCGTCATAGTAATTGAAATAGATATATTCCCCCTCCATTTTGGGAATATATACTGCCCCTGCATATATTTGTACTCCTACAGCATTTATGTGTTTCAGCCCTTTTACGGCTTCAAGCTGTTCGTATGTCGGGTGCTGGTAAAAGATGTTTGCTGCCGTCCCCTCCTCCCGTACAAACATCGTTTCTATGTTTTCATACAGGCTGAAGCAGAGGGTAAAGATTGTCGTAAACATGATGGTTGTAAGCATGATGGCAAGCATGGAAAATACATTCCGCGCCCTGTTATTTTTCAGTGATTGCCTGCTTATTCTTTTTACTGCGGTTTTATTGTTATTTTTAAGCATTTCCATCACCACCCCCGTAAGCTACCTTTCCGTCCTCAATCCTTACCATGCGGTCTGCCATGATGGCAATTTCCTCATTGTGGGTAATCATAATCATGGTCTGGTTAAAGTCACGGCTTGTCACCTTGAGCAGCGATATAACGTCCATTCCCGTTCTGCTGTCCAAATTTCCTGTAGGCTCATCTGCAAGTATGATTGCAGGCTTGGCAGAAAGTGCCCTTGCGATTGCAACCCTCTGCTGCTGTCCGCCCGAAAGCTGATTCGGCATTGCGGTAAGCTTTTTTTCAAGTCCTAAGGTTTTTACCACATGGGAAATAAACTCCCTGTCAACAGGGCTTCCGTCAAGCTCCACAGGAAGCACGATATTTTCATACACATTTAATACGGGAACAAGATTATAATTTTGAAAAACAAAGCCCATGTTTCTTCTTCTGAAAATGGTAAGCTCCTCATCATTCATATTAAACAAATGGTTGCCCGAAATGACAACCTCCCCTGCGTTCGGTCTGTCCAAGCCGCCTAACATGTTCAGTAGCGTTGACTTACCGCTGCCTGAGCTTCCGACAATAGACACAAATTCTCCCTCGTTTACGTCAAGGGAAACCATGTCAAGTGCCTTTACCTCGTTTTCTCCCGAACCGTAGGTTTTACAAAGATTTGTTGCAGATAATATACTCATTTTATCACTCCTTATTCGTTAAACATTCGCCATGAGCAAAATGCTGATTTCACAAACGTAGTTGTGCAATATAGGCAAATCACCTTGCTTATGATATTGTCTATATCGTGCAACTACGTTTTGGAACTAGTACGTTTTGCTTATCTCGTAGTATAACAATGAGTTCTTACAGAATTATTACAGAAACGTTTTATTTTCTATATAAAGTTTTCCTGCTCCTCTATAATGCTTTCTAGGTAATTGCAAAATGTCATATTACCGAAAAGCAGTTGTACAATATAGACAATATCGCAAGCAAGGTGCTTTGGAGCCGCCGGTGCTTAGTGAGGTATGTCCTGAGGTGGCTGCGAAGCAGACGGAGTCCTGAGGACAATGGCATTTTATATACCGTTGCGAGCGACAAGCAGCGAAAGCGTGCCTTGTGGTGATATTGTCTACATTGTACAACGTATGTTTATAAAGACAGCATTTTACAATTACCTATTTAAAGTTTTCCATTGCTTCCTGATTACTTTTTATAAAACAAAATAACAATGCCGCATAAATATGTGTTACAATAATAACATTGAATCGCAGGAAAGGATACCACCATGGACAATGAAGTCATAACCCAAAGGAATTACAAATTTATAAATACCTTTATGCTTAAATCTATGGCAATCTTATTTATGACCATTGACCACTTTGCCGTAGTTATCGGAACACAGCCTGACGCAGGGCAATTATATTACAGTAAGCTTCTTTCCCATGATGCCTATAACATTATGCGTAATATTGGAAGACTTGCATTTCCTATCTATTGCTATCTGATTGTTGAGGGATATTTCTTTACGCGAAGCGTAAAAAAATACATTCTTCGCCTGACTATTTTTGCCGTCATTTCACAGATTCCTTTTTCACTCGCTATTATGAAGGAGCCTTTTTATATTGGTCACTTAAATACCCTTTTTACCCTTGCAACCGGTCTTGCCTGTGTCGCCATTTTAGATGCAGCAATGACAAAACATACCCTGCCTTATCCGCTTTCCTGCACCATTATAACAGCACTGTCCTCCCTTGCCATTTTGTTAAATACCGATTACAGCCTGTATGGTACATTATTAATCCTTATTTTTTATCTGTTTCGGGGACAACCACTGAAAATATTTGCCGCTATGACCCTTGACTGTATTTTGCTTGAATCCACAACCCAGCTATACTCCCTGTTTGCCTTAATTCCAATTTTTTTCTACAACGGAAAAAAGGGTCCGTCCATGAAGTATGTATTTTACATATACTACCCACTGCACTTGACCCTTCTTTACTTTATTTATATGGGAATGTCGTGATGACACAAGCCAGTAGTTTTTCTCTTAGTAAAAACCTGATTGAAAACAGTTTCCCTTTATGATATACTCTTAATTATCAGGAAGACATTCTTTTTATTTCTAAACTTAATGTAAATACCCACCAAGAAAGGACATATTGTGAAAGATAAAGATATTGACATTACTACCTATGACAAAATTATATTTGTAGACGCATCCGGCGATGACGGGCTGACTTTTAAGGAGAATAGTTGTGACGGTTCTTCCTTTTGTTACGTCGTTTCTTGTCTAGTCATTGACCCATCAGATTTTGATTACAATCAGCAAGTACTTTGCAACATGAAAACTGCACTTAATCTTCCAATAACAACAGAATTAAAAAGCACAACCTTAAAAAGACATCGTTTTGCAAATAATGCATATTTTGAACTGAGCAAAATCCATGGAGAAGTTTTTTCTTTTGTGGTATTTAAGAAAAAACTATACGAAAATGATATGGAATATGCCAATGCACTCTGCAACACAAAGCACTTGAGTGGCTTTACACATGCCTTTCCTCTTTTTGCACTTCGAAAAACAAAGATAGTGAAAAGTAACGATAAAGCATTAATTGTTATTGATAATATGAAAAAAGCAGAAACAGCGGCTGTTGCAGACTGTTATAAAACCCTCCAAATTTCATATGAAAAATATAACAATCAAATTATATATCGTGACTCCAAAAGTGAAAACTTTCCATTAATACAATTGGCTGACGTAATTGCCGGTACTATCCGTAATTATTTTGAAGGCACCTTATACAAACAATCTTTGCAAAACTATTGTATAGCCTGTAGAAGAAAGAAAGCAATGTGCATACAAGGTCCTGCATACAAGGCATGGAAACAATTAAATTTCCATGAAAAAGATAAAATCACATTATCCCTTCATAAGAACGCAAATATGCATAATTTGATTTTACCTGTAGCCATAACCACGCTACCATATTTCATGTTTAGAAAATACGAGTACATCAATTGCTATTTGGGGGATTTGCGACATAAAAAAAGAAACTGAACCTTTCCTCCCAGGTGTTCCGAAGATTTTACACCCTGCCACGTATTCGCAACATTCAGTTTCTTATTTATCATATTATACAATTTTATATTATATTATACTTTGGATTATATCACATTTATAGTAAAAATCAATATGCTGCTCAATTTTGCGGATTTCCTTCATTAGTCATAATTACAGGCAAGCTATATTCTCTTCTTTACCTTCTGTGCAAGCTCAGCCAGATACTCCTTGTCTGCCTCGCTCTGCTCCCATGTGAGCTTTATGCCGTCATCCTTATATCTTGGTATCAGATGTAAATGGAAATGGTGTACCGTCTGTCCTGCTACCTCTCCATTATTTTGAAGCAAATTCATTCCATCGCAATCCGTCTCCGCTTTCAATGCCCTTGCGACGCTTGTAGCCAGCGAGAAAAGCTTTGCCGCCGTTTCCGAGTCGATGGAAAACACATTATCATAATGCTCCTTTGGTATAATGAGCGTATGCCCTTTCCCTGCAGGTGCCACGTCAAAAAACACCTTAAATTCCCCAGTCTCAAAAACCGTTGTTGACGGAATTTCTCCTGCTGCTATCTTACAAAATATGCAATCGTCTTTTTTCATATCTTCTCCTTATTTTTAACTCTTAATTTTACATTGGCTCTTTTGTTTATGTATTCTAAACCTTAAAGCCTCTGCTGCTGTAGCCTGACATATCAACGCTTTCATTTAATGTTCCTTTGCCATATGTCAAACCTGCATATACCTGATGTGTATTTTGCATGACCGGCTCCGGGTCATCAAGTTCCTGAAGCTTCTCAAAACATACCTTGAATCGTTCCATCATGCCCATGCAGCGGTCAAGCTCCTGCGGCTTTCTTTTTACGGTAGAATCCACCAGTCTGCTATATATATATCTTAACACCGAAAGCATTTTCGCACCGGACTTATCCCTTGGATTTACCGCAGACATAATCTCATTATGTGCCTTTTTTGCAAGCTCCATATTTTTCATGTACTGCTCAATATCACCGTCATCATATGCCGCCCCAGCATCCTTCAGATACGACTCCTCTATCTCAAAAAGCAACACAACAAGCCCGCTGTGATTTGCCTGGCTTACCCTCAATGTGAAATCCCTAATCTGTTCCTTTGTCACGCTGCTACCTCCATAAATTGAATGTCCGTCCTACTGTAAAAGCTGCAATACACTTTCCGGTCGCTCATTCGACTTCTGCATCATTGATATAGCTGCCTGTGAAAGCACATCAAGCTGCGTGTAGTTTGTCATTTCCTCCGCCATATCAGTATCCATAATTCTGGAATATGCTTCCGTAAGACTCTCGCTCTGTACTTCAAGACTGTCATAAATATTATCCAGCCTGTTTTCATATGCACCGAGCTTTGAACGGACGCTGGATACCAGCTTAACCGCCTCATCAATGATTGTGACTGCCTGAGCCGCATATTCATGTGTATACATAATCAATTTATCAACGCCAAGACCCTTTGCGGTAAGCTCAGGGATATCAAGTGAAATCTGCTCACCTGAATTTGAACCTGTCTGGATAATCATGGTTCCTGCGGAAAATACTTCTATATTGGTAGTTAAGCTGCCGGTTCCAGCGGTTTCAGGGTCAACCTCTATCTTCATTTCAAAGCCGTTTCTGTCAACTACCGTTATTTCATTTCCATCTGTTGTAAATGTTGCCGTTGTAGAAAATCCGTCATCTGAAATTGTAAGGGACGCCTCACAATCCGTTCCAAGCACCATGTCTCCGTCTGTCACTCCAAGCAACCCAGCCAACTCATCATTTGCGATTGATATGTTAATTTTCTGGCTTGTGCCATACTCCTGGGACCTGAACACTACTTGTGCACCTGATGCAAAATCCGACTCCGTTGCACCTCCGTCATTGGATGCGATTACGTCTATTCCAATTTTGTATAAATGTGACTGCAGCTGGCTGTACACCTCTGTCATGGTCATTCCTTCGGACACCGTCACCGAAAATCCGTTTATATTGATTGTGCCTTCCTGTTCCTTCGTCACGGTAGCAGCGGAATTAGTAAGACCTGTTGTATAAACTGCCTGCGTAGCTAATGCCGATACCTCCAACTGATAATTTCCAACGCTGACCTCCTCGGAAATATAGGTTGCCTGAATACTGTATTCGCTCGAAAGTGTACGTCTTGTCATATCTCCATTTAAAAGCTTTTGTCCGTTAAATGCAGTCGTGTCTGTTATCTGGTCAAGCTCTTCAACAAGAGAATCTATTTCCTCCTGAATAGAATCCCTATCTTCCTCATAGTTTACGTCATTTGCTGCCTTGACAGCAAGCTCTCTCATTCGTGCTAATATGCTGTGGATTTCATTCAGTCCGCCCTCTGCAGACTGAATAACGGATATACCGTCATTTGAATTTAACGAAGCCCTTTTCAAACCTCTAATCTGGGCATCCATTCTTGTGGATATCGCAAGACCTGCCGCATCATCTGCAGGACTTGTTATCTTGTAACCCGATGAAAGCCTCTCCATAGACTTTGACAGGTTGGCATTTATCTTTGCAAAATGGTCGCTGGCATTCAGTGCAAGTGAATTGTGGTTTATTCTCATATTTATGTACCTCCCAAATATGTGTTCAAATTTTAATTAACAGTATTATGAATCATGTTATGTTTACTCTGTATTTATCGGCAATTTCACCCTCTTAATGAAGACCTACCTTAGAATATTCCCAACTGCCTTTACGAGGGCAACGGATGCCTTATACATATGTGCTCCGTCTCCTGTATAGCCCTTTGATGAAACAGACCTTGTTCTTGCTCCCATCTGTATGCCGTCTCCATCAAAGCCTTCCTTTGACATATAGGACTGAAATTCCTCCGACGCCGCCATAAGTGCATAATTTCCTGCACTGGTGGTACTCTCCACATATCCCGTAAGGCTTCCCGCATCAGACAAAATGATTTTTGCACTTATGCTTCCCATCTCCTCACCTTTGATGGACAATTCTATGGTACCTCTGCTTTCTCCATCGGATTTTATTTTCAAATTCATGAGCTTTGTTCCCTGCGTTGTATCTACTGGTATCTGGTAATTGCTCTCCTTTGCCATGGCACTTACGATATTGAGTCCCGCATTTACCGTTTTTATGGCTGAAATGTCCTTGGCACTTATGATTCCCGATGCTCCCGCACTGTACATCATTCTTGTAATTTCATCCCGCATGTCAGAGTATTTATATGAAATATCTCCGCCATTTTCCAAAGCGTCCAGAATACCATTCATGGAAAAATCGATTTCCACGTCATCACCCATAAGGGATTTGTAAATGTTTTCCGTCTCCTCGTCCACTGCATACTCCGTAGTATTCGTATCAAATTTAAGCTTTGCAATCACTTGGGAAACCATGTCGTATATTCCGTTATCCGTGCCAAGCATGGCGTTTACTGCAAATGCATTGGTCATCGTGTAAGAAATATTATTTTCAATCATGAAATCCTCAACCTGCTGCGGCAGTGCGGCAAATTCCTTTACTGCCTCAGCGTCATCCGTAAACGCACGTTCAATCTGCTCCGTGATACCATTTGAAATACTACCCGACTCCAGAAATCCCACATTGTCATCAATGCCTACGTCAATTCCTGCCGCCCGTCTGCTTCTCATGGCAGAAACAAGGTTCCGGATTGTAAGTCTGCTGCCGTTTGCAAAAATCCAGCCAGCCTCCCTGTCCTTTGATTTGGCAAGCTGGTTCATAACCCTATAAATTCCGATGTAGCTCTCCCGTTCCTCCTTACTGATATTGCCCTGCTTTTCAACATCCATAAGATATGTGGCAAAGTTCTCCGCCTCCGTGACACCCTCATTGTAGTTGTGTGCCCTGACGGTATCCACAAGCTCATCAATGGAAACATCCAGTGGATTTATGCCCTCCTTTATCATGCCAAGCACTGCCTCAGGATAAAAGGTTTCCACCAGCTCATTTACCTGTCTGTCATAATTGATAATCTGATTTATGTTGTCAGGCGTTATCTCAATGGAATTGTATCCAAGTATCCGCACCGCCCTCTGTGTCTCCGCCGTAATCTCATATCCAAGATCCGCAAGAATATCGTCCACATTTGAAAATGCTTTCGTAATGCTGTCTCCCATATCGCTTCTCGGGGCTGTCTGCAATGCCTCGTAACTTCTTCTTACCTTTTCAAAGCCTGCTCCTTTTTCCGCTTCCGTATCATCCGCCATAAGGAGACCATGCACGGTATACTCCCCGTCCATAAGCGGAGCACCAAGTACCTTTGCATGTGCATTTCCAAGCGATGTTACATTCTGCTCAAGAGATTTGTAAATCTCTATATTTGCTTCCGTAACCTCGGCTCCTGCATCATAAAGCTTTTGCTCCACCATGTGGTTTTCCACTGCCTTAAGTGCATCGATAACCCTTGTAAGCTCTCTCGTGTCAATGTTGATATCCATTTTTGCAAGTCTGCCTGCCGCACTCACGGTCATGGATAACCGTATCTCCTCCATCTGCCTCATTGCAACCACAGCCTTTAGCTGCTCCTCCGTAAGCCCATTGTCAGCAGTGCTGTCAATGTCATCTGCTATATATTTTTTAATGATTTCCCTGTCATCCTCATCAAGGAATGTATTGTTTGCTTTTGCCGCAGTGCTTTCGTTATATGCCGTTGCTATTGTTACCTCTTTGCCATTCTTCGCCATGGCATAAACAACATCAAACCGGATTGCTTCCACCTTTTCATATAGCTGCTCTCCTGCCTGTGAAGCTGCCTCCACATCCGTCACCGGAAGCTCTGCCTCCCTTATGTCAGTGCCCACCAGCTTCTGATACTCCATATAAGTCTTTACGGTATCTGTATTGAAAAGAAGATGATTGTCCATCATAAACTTGGCACACTCATATTTTGCAGGGTCATTTCCGTAGCCCGCCTGCTCTAATATCCGGTCAATCTGCCCTTTCATGGAATCCACAAGCTGCGTTGCCGTATTGCTTTTTTCCTGCCTGCTGCCACTGTAATGTGCTTTATAAATATTTTCCTTTGTAACCGCAATATTATTTTTTAATATGTACACAAGCTCATTGTTGCTTATATCAAACTGCTCTCCTGCGGATGTACTGCCTTCTGTCTTGGATGCAGATATCTTATCATCAGCAGTCTTTTTATCTGCATCTATGTTTTGATTGTTTATATTATTCTTCTCATTTACCCCTGCCTGCTTTTTTTCTGCTTCGGACGCCGCTACGACATCAGACACAGATACACTGTCAAGCTCCGCATTCGTTCCAGCTACCCTGACGCTTCCTCCAACAACATTTAAATGCTCCACATCGCCGTCTGATGCCTTAATTTCAGCAAACAGCTTTGACAGCTCTTCTTTATGCTCATTTGACCGCATCGTATTTACAATGCCCATCAAATCAGAAAGCGTCGCCCCCTGCAAATCAATCCCCATCATTTCCAGCTTTTTTATTTCCTCAGACGAAAGGCTGTTTCTCAGCTCCTTTGCAGCCTCCTTGTCCTCCTTCTCCTTGGACTTGCTGTCAATGCCATCCTGCTTTGCCTTTTCCCTCTGTGCATTCAGGTAATCCTCAAAATGATTTTCCGTTGAAATAGTTCTCCGGTCCTCAGATTTTTCCCCATCAAATATGTAAGACAGGCTCTCCTCAGGCTTTACCGGTTCCGCCTCAATATTCCTGTCATAATTTGCGGATGGTATCTCATTATTCTTTGCATACGCCGCATTTGCCTTAATTACGTTGTTGTCGATTACATTTCCCATATTAACACCCTATTCTGTACTGTAGTTTTACGTTTTTGCTTCTTTACATTTTATCGGTTTTTGCGGGTGAAAACTTTACTTGGGAACCACGGATAAGAGCTGCAACGCCAAGATTGCAGTCCCATCCCTGCAGTCTTGGCATCGCAGCCCATCTACTCTTTTTCCATGTATTCAACAGGGTTTCTTGCCTGTCCATCAAATATCAGTTCAAAATGAAGGTGCGGTCCCGTACTGTTTCCTGTATTTCCTGAAAGTGCAATGCACTCTCCCTGAAGCACCTCCTCGCCAACCTCCACCAATGGTTCGCTGAGGTGTGCATATCTGCTTGTAACACCGTTTCCATGGTCAATGTCCACGCAAAGACCGTAGCCATTGTACCACGATGACCGCGTAACGACTCCGCCTGCAGTTGCCTTTACCTCGGTTCCCGTACAGACCGCCATATCCACGCCATTGTGGTTTCTTCCCCATCTTGGTCCAAACTCCGAGGTAATAAAATAATCCGTTACAGGCTCAATATATTCTGGCGGAACATAAGTTCCGATGTGTACTACCTGTGGTTCCGCTTCCCTTACAAGCTCGGCGTCAATCACCTTATTTTCGACCTCCATGCCCTTGTAGTAGACCTCCATTACCGTGATTTCACGGCTGCCCACTACCTGTGACTGTTCAATAGCCACCTCACCTGCATCCATGGTATCATCATATACGTACATACATGGCATATAAATCGGCTCAGCATATGATGTAACCTTTGCGGTGGTATATACGTCCTTATGAGGAATGATTTCTCCCGCCGACAAATGTTTTTCATACAATAAAGCTGTCACAATTGCCACTGTTACCGTCATTAAAAAAAATGTTCTTGCATAGCGTTCCCTGCTTTTTCTTCCGTAGGAGTATTTTAAATAATTCTTCATTTTTAATATCCCCCTATCCTGAACATCAGTCCACTATTTGGCAGTTTTCGATTAAACTATAATTTACTTTCACCAAACAGACTGATGCTGCATGTCAAGTTTTTATAAAAAACCCAATACATTTAAAACACATGGTTTTTTCAGCGCCCACCATATATTTTATACAATTTGTTCACACATTAAATAAATGTGTAATGTTTCGTAACACTTTTGTAACAATTAAATTGTATGGTACCCTGCGACTGATGTAAAGCCCCTATCGGTCGCCTTATTCATACATTTTTTGATAAAAAAAGCGTTTGTATAAACGTAATTTATATGGTACACTTTATAATAATGTCCGTTTTGGATGAAACTTATTCACAAATCATATTTTTTGAGGTGGTATGGTATGGCAAGAACAATGATTGATATTGAAGATATCCCACCTAACCTTTCCAACAAGGTTAAGCAGGATTTAAAATTTAAGACAGGAAATTTTGTTTGGCGTGTCCGGTTCAGCACTCCTTTGGATCCCAAAACAGTAAACAAGGAAACAATGTATGTCGCCAACTCGCAAAACCAACGGATTAATACTCTGATTAAATACGACACGGAAAATGAGCTTATAGAGGTTGAGCCTCTTGAGCCTTACGCTACAAACGAGTATTATACGCTCATTATAACGACAAACGTAAAATCAAGAGGCGGACAGACCTTGGAGGAGCCAGTAAAAATCAAATTCAAGCTATAATATATTAACATGCAACCGCGGATATGGTATTTTAACAAGGCACGAAGTTTTCCCGAATAATCAAAGAAAAGACAAGCAAATGGTATAATTATATAGGCCGCATGGACTTATAATATACTATACTCACACTGCTTGTCTTTTGTGATTTGAAACAAATGCTTATTACTCAAACAATCCTTTGATTACGTCGTTTGCCTTTCCGCTGTCATTTGAAATACACAGCACAACATAATTTCCGTTTGTGTACACAACTGCCGAGTCAAGCTTTGGCATTTCATCAGGAAGGTAATCCTTACATGCCTCTTTCTGGTCAGAAATTCTTTTTTCATAGGCTGCCTTCACAGTTTCAACATAATCAGCCGAATTTACCTTTATGACAGCTATTTCCTCTGCCGTCGAATTGGAATTTGTATAAAATGCTGCCGCCTCCACAGATGCCTCATCTAAGCTGTAGAGTCTTCCCAATGCCATACTCTTGTCAACCGTGGCAAGCTGGTCCTTAAAATCTCCATCCGATAAAATTTTATCTGCGGCCGTCTGCACGTCTACTTCCTTTCCGCCTGAAGCATTTTCATCCTTTGCATCTTTTCCGCCGCATGCAGTAAGCACCATGACCAGCATAACGGCAAGTGCCAATGTATAAATTATTCTTTTCTTCATCGTACTTTCCTCACAATCTATATTGTTTCGGAGCGTTGCTCCCATCAAACAAATATATTTATATCACTACCCGCCGTAAAAATCAACTTTGTTTTGTTCTATATAGAAATAAAATACCATTTTTACGCAACTTTATTGCTGGACATAACACGGCTTCTATGCTATTATTTGTTCTAATAAAATGATGCTTTTGGAATGAAATGTATTCTATAAGGATAGGAGGTAGCGGTATGAGTTTTTCAGCCAACATTACAAGTTATAAGGATAAAGAGGTTATCGAGCTGGTTGCAGGAAAATATAAAGCAATGATAGCTCCGTTTTTGGGAAGCAATGTTATCCGTATGCAGGATACCATGAACAATATAGAGATTTTCAGATATGACGAGACACTTACCACGGACGAGCTTAAGGAGTCTGCTGAGGTTTACGGTCTTCCTACCTTATATCTTCCAAACCGTTTGGCAAAGGGCGTTCTTAAAGTTTCCGACGCAACCTATCATTTACCGGTTAATGATCCGCTTGGAAATCATATCCACGGATTTTTACACAAGCGGGAACATTCCGTTGTTAGCGTAGAGACAAAGGGCGAAAGTGCAATTGCCAAAACCGAATATATCTATGATGAAAAGGACGAGTTCTTCCAATACTATCCTGTAAGCTTTAAGGCAGAGTTTACCTTTACTCTTTCTGCTTCGGGACTGGACTATGCATTCACCATGACAAATACATCGTCCAGGCAGCTTCCGTTCGGTGTATGCAACCACACAACCATAAACGGACCTTTCTTAAAGGATGGAAATGGACTTGATACAAGACTTTACATCCCTGTCGGCGATAAGTGGAAGCTTGACAAGTGCTGCATCCCTACTGGGGAATTTTTGCCTATGACCAACCATGATAGGCAGTACATGACCGGTTCACAGGTTCCTGTACTCCACGACATAGACAATGATGTATTTTTTGCGGAGATGGGCTCCTACAATGACAAACCGTTCTACGGTGCACTCATATCTGACAACATCACAGGCAAAAAGATTGTTTACGAGGTTTGCGAGGACTTTAAGTTCTGGATTATCTGGAATGACCATGGTGACAAAGGATTCTTCTGTCCTGAGCCATGTACATGGATAATCGATGCTCCGAACCAACCGATTCCTGCCGACGAGTCAGGTTATCTTGAGCTTGCACCGGGAGAATCAAAAACAATAACTGAGCGAATTTACACCGAATAACCTAATATATTTAACCATAATTGGGCTGTCGCATGAAGAAAACAGTTACACTTCATGCATCAGCCCTTTTTTTGTATATTTTGTAAGCTTAAGACGAGAAATATTGTTGTCTTTTGGTCATTTTTATTATATAATGAGTGCAGTGTTTTATGAAAGGAAGGTATATTACATGAAATTTGGTTACTTTGATGACTCCAACAGAGAGTATGTAATCACTTCGCCTAGGACTCCATATCCATGGATTAACTACTTAGGCACACAGGGTTTCTTTTCACTGATTTCCAATACAGCCGGAGGATACTCGTTCTACAAGGATGCTCGTCTTAGAAGAATCACCCGTTACCGTTACAACAACGTTCCTATTGATATGGGCGGTCGTTATTTTTATATCAATGAAAACGGTACCATTTGGAATCCGGGCTGGTCGCCTGTCAAGACAGAGCTTGACGCTTATGAGTGTCGTCACGGTATGGGTTACACAATTATTACCGGTAAGAAAAATGATTTGAAGGCAGAGGTTACATTCTTTGTTCCACAAAACTATGACGGTGAGGTTCAGCAGCTCGTTCTCACAAACGAGGGTGCAGCAGAAAAGACATTTTCACTTTTCTCATTTGCTGAGTGGTGTTTATGGGACGCTCAGGATGACTGCACAAACTTCCAGAGAAACTTCTCCACAGGCCGTGTTGAGGTTGCTGGTTCAACCATCTACCACAAAACAGAGTACAGGGACAGACGTGACCATTTCGCATTTTACACGGTAAATGACGAGATTGACGGCTACGACACAGACAGGGATGCTTTCATCGGTCTTTACAACGGATTTAACAATCCACAGGCAGTTGAGGCAGCTGCAGCCAACAACTCATTTGCAGATGGCTGGTCGCCAATCGCTTCACACTACAAGAAGATTACACTTGCTCCGGGCGAGACAAAAACCTTAGTATTTATTCTTGGCTATGTTGAAATGCCTCTTGAAGAAAAATTTGAAGCTGACGGCAAGACAATCAACAAGACAAAGGCACTTGCCATGATGGACAAGTACAATACGCCTGAAAAGGTTGCTGCAGGTCTTGCAGAGCTTAAGGAGACCTGGGACAAGCTTCTTGGCATTTTAACAGTAGATACTCCTGATGACAAAGTAAACCGTATGGTTAATATCTGGAATCAGTATCAGTGTATGGTTACATTTAACCTTTCACGTTCTGCTTCTTACTTCGAGTCAGGTATCGGTCGTGGTATGGGCTTCCGCGATTCCAATCAGGACGTTCTCGGTTTCGTGCATCAGATTCCGGACCGTGCAAGAGAGAGAATTATCGACATTGCCTCCACACAGCTTCCTGACGGCGGCTGCTACCACCAGTACCAGCCTCTCACAAAGAAGGGTAATTCAGATATAGGCGGAGATTTCTCCGATGACCCATTATGGATGATCCTTTCCGTGTCAGCATATATCAAGGAAACCGGCGACTGGGCTATTCTTGATGAGATGGTTCCTTACGACAATGACGAGTCAAAGGCGAAGCCAATGCTTGACCACCTTAAGGTTTCATTCTACAAAATAGTAAATAATCTCGGACCACACGGACTTCCGCTTGCCATGAGAGCTGACTGGAATGACTGTATCAACCTTTCCTGCTTCTCAGATACACCGGGCGAAAGCTTCCAGACATATACAAACCCTAAGTTTGCTGCAGAGGGCGGATATTCAAAGGTTGCTGAATCAGTTATGGTTGCCACACTCTTTACTTATACAGGACCAAATTATGTGGCTATCTTAAAGCATTTAGGCAAGGATGACGAGGCTGCGGCTGCTCAGGCAGAGATTGACAAGATGAAGAAGAATGTTATGGAGCATGCATTTGACGGCGACTGGTTCCTCAGGGCTTACGACTCAACAGGTGCTAAGATGGGCTCCAAGGAATGTGAAGAAGGTAAGATATTTATTGAGCCACAGGGCTTTGCAGTTATGTCAGAGATTGGCAAGGAGGAAGGTGCTGACATTAAGACGCTTAACGCTATCGATAAATACCTGAACACAGACTTCGGTCTTGTACTTAACAATCCTGCATTTACGAAGTATTACATCCAGTATGGTGAAATTTCAACATATCCTGGCGGTTACAAAGAAAATGCCGGAATATTTACCCATAACAATGCATGGATTATCTGTGCCGAGGCTTATGCAGGACGTGGAGATAAGGCGTTTGAATACTATTCAAAGATTGCTCCTGCCTTCACGGAGGAGACTTCTGATATCCACAAGACAGAGCCATATGTATATGGACAGATGATTGGTGGTAAGGACGCAGGCTCCGATATCGGAAAACCAGGCAACCACTTTGGACAGGGTAAGAATTCATGGCTTACAGGTACTGCTGCATGGAATATGGTAGCCATTTCACAGTACATTTTAGGTGTTCAGCCTGATTGGGACGGACTTAAGATTGACCCATCCATTCCTGCCGCTTGGGACGGACTTACTGCAACACGTCAGTTCCGTGGCGACACTTACGATATTAAGGTTACAAACCCAGACCATGTCAACAAGGGTGTTAAGAGCCTCGTTGTAGACGGAAAGGCTGTAGACGGAAATGTTATCCCTGTTGCGGGAGATGGCAAAACTCATACAGTTGAGGTTGTAATGGGTTAATATCCACAAACAAAAACAAATTAAATCAAAAGGAACCATCTTATTAAAGAGTACTCTTTAAAAGATGGTTCCCTTTTTTATATGTAGTAGTCATTTACCGACTACTCCTCAATACCCATTTCCTTAAGGTACTTGATGATATCCTCTACTGTTGCTATTGATGTTAAATCATCTGAAGGAATCTCGCAATTGAACTCCTCCTCAAGTGCCATAACAAGCTCAAACAAGTCAAGTGAATCAGCGCCAAGGTCGTCCTTAAAGGATGTTGAAAGCTCTACATCTGAAGCATCTACTCCCAACTGTTCAGCAATAATTTCTTTCATTTTCTCTAACATAATTTAATATTCTCCTTTTTTCTTTATATAACTCCGACAGCCATACCATCGGTTTGTTCTTTATGGTTTTCAATATACAACAGCTATATATATATGTCAAGGACACAAGCACTATTTTTTCTTTTAATTTTCAAAACCCAATTTATCGAACTCTGAAAGCGGCATTGGCTTTGCAAAATAATACCCCTGTGCAATATCACACTTTGACTTTCTTAAGAAATCAACATGTGCCCTCGTCTCAACACCTTCCGCAATAACCTGAAGCCGAAGCTCCTTTGCCATATCTATGGTATGGTTTACCACTATCTTACCCTTATCAGATGCGATTTCATTGTCAAGGAAATCCTTATCAATCTTAATCGTATCTACAGATATGTTTCTGATTAGGTTAAGGGATGAAAAGCCCGAACCAAAATCATCCACCTCAAGCTTAAATCCGCGTCCCCTGAGCTTCTCCATAACACGGTTCAGCTTGGCAGGCTCATCCAAAAATAACGACTCCGTTATTTCCAGATGTAACAGCTTTGGATCAATACCGTATTTTTCAACCATATTAACCAGCACATTTTCCAAATTGTTGTGCTTTATATGGTATCTTGATACATTTACGGATATAGGGATTGGTTCTTTGCCCTCATCAATCCAATTTCTGATAGTTTTGCACGCTTCCTCCCACATGTATTCATCCAATTTTAGGATGAAGCCGTTTTTCTCAAACAGTGGAATGAAATCTGACGGCGGAATAATACCCTTGCTTGGGTGGAGCCATCTTGCTAATGCTTCTGCTCCACAAAGCTCCTCCGTATCCAGCCTGAACTTTGGCTGTAAATACATCTGGAACTGTCCCTCTTCAAGAGCAGTAACCATATCACGCTCTATTTCACTTACCCTTATCATATCCTCGCGATACTGCTCATCATAAAAAGCACAAAACCGCATGACATCGCCCTTAGTCGTTCTGCTTGCCACCATGGCTCTGTCACACATAAGATTGATAGGGACACTTCTGTCCTGAACAAGATAAATGCCATAGGACGTATTTACCTCTGCATCTTTCTCCTTGGTGCCTATCTTCTTTCTTATCTTTTCGATTATCCGGATAATATCTATCTTTCGTTCATATTCTATGTAAAAAGCAAACATATCCGAATGCATTCTCGCATAATTTTCATTGTATCCGAAGATATCCATTAACACCTCTCCGATGTATTTAAGAATATCGTCACCCTTTGTCATGCCATATAGGTCATTTATATTTTTAAATCGGTCTATATCAAATACAATGATTGCATATTCCTTATCTTTATTTGCCTGAATGGCTTTCTCTGCATTTACATAAAATTTTGCATATCCCGGTATATGGGTAAGCTCATCCATCTCACTTCGGTCTATCGTTACGCTTCTTGCTATCTTCTCGGATAATTTCTTTGTAACAGGGTCCTGCTCATCCTCTATCTCCATCAAGGTTGCCATAACAACATCCCTGTCATCAAACCAATTAATTTTGGAATACTTCCAAGTTACATTTTTTGCTAAGATTTCTGAATATCTTGACGCAACAACAGAACCGCTCTCTAAGCTTACAAGATTGCATCCCTGACATGGAACCTCCCTTGTACAAAATGCCTCATAACACAAGCAGTCAACCTTACTTCCGAATATTTCCTTCGCAAGCTTATTCATATATACAATTTCAAAGGTCTGCCTATCCACGATAACCGTTGCACTGTACGATAAATTCAAAATTGAATTTACAATACTTTTTGCCCTATCAACGTCTACAGGCTCCCTTATTTCGCTAAAATTCATGTATCCTGACTCCCTAAAAATATAAACATGCCATTTTTTGTTCTTACTATTAAAATATACCAACTAAATATACTTATGTCAATTAAATACTATATAAATGTGACAAAAAAATTATTAAAAAAATTTGCTTTATTCTTGACATAAATAATACATGTCTTATATACTGAAAATGATAATAGTTATTATTTTTCAAAATGACGGCATGAAACACTGCTGCAGTCACCAGCCCTTGGCTTGTGAAATGAAAAAGGGAGGAAAACAGCATGTCTGCACCTATAAAATACAGTCATCAGAGAGAGGCTATATTAAATAATTTAAAATCACGTTATGACCATCCGACAGCCGAAATGGTTTTTCAGGATATCCGCATGGACATTCCAAACATCAGCCTTGCTACCGTTTACAGAAATTTGAATCAATTGGCGGATGCAGGAATTATTAACCGTCTTTGCTGTAATGGCAAAACCGACCATTTTGATGCTACCACAAAGCCACACTATCATTTTCTTTGTACATCGTGCGGAGCCGTAAAGGACATAGATATGCAGCCACTGGAAAGCCTTATTACCGAGGCATCCAAGCATTCCCCTCACACAATAACGGAGGCTTCTGTCCTATTTTCAGGAAAATGTGAAGCATGCCAGGCATAATAGAAAAGCAAAATATCAATATGCTAAAGATAGCCGGTAACTATAAAAATACAACATAAAAGAAGGCTTGTCACGGGTAAACAACTATGTCCCTTAAATCCTCACTGCGGCAGCCCCATAAAACAGGAAAGGTCCGTCACAGACAATAATTTGTGCTGCAACAGACCTTTATATACCTTTATTATTTTATAAGCGTTAATGGATTGATTGGGTCGTTGTCCTTTGAAATCTGGAAATAGAGGTGTGTACCCTCCTCTGTATAATAGCTGCTTACCGGTCCTACTTCAGCTATATTCTGGTCTGCACTAACCACATCACCAACATTTACACATACATTCATAAGCTGTCCGTATGTTGCCATGTATCCGTTTCCGAGATTAACCTCAACAACCGTTCCGTGTTCTTTTGTCTCGTATATATTCTCAACGACACCCTCAAATACGGACATTACATTTGCTCCTTCTGCTCCCTTTATTAACATTCCGGGATTACATTTATATGCATTGAGGGTTTGAAAGTACACGGTTGTATCCATGCTATATGGAAGTATTACATCTCCTATAAGCGGCCATGAAAGCTCCTGTCCACCGTTATAGGTAAACTCTTTTTTCGTATCTGCCACAGCACTGTCACTTGATGCAGCTACCGCTGACTCCTCCGTGCTGTCCTCGTCCGTTGTCTCCTTCTTATTTCTTTCCTCTGTCTCCTTAACCGTTGCAGGTTTTTCTGTTGTCTTGTTTGTCGTATCCTTCTTGCTGTCCTCATTTAATTTTCCAATTTGTGCAACAGGCTCATTGTCATCCTCAGCATCACTACTATCTGCAATCTGCTCGTCTACCGGCTGGTTTAAGTCGATTGCCTGTCCCGTTGAAAGCTCCTTTTTGGCATCCTGATAATTATATGCCACTACCAAGCCTGCAAATGCAACAATTCCCACACCAAGGGCAACGTAAAATATTTTCGATCTGAATATTTCCCATACTTTGTTCATAATAACTGCCTCCTTAATTTGAACGTCAATGCTGTTATTATTGGCAAAGGTGGAAATATTTATTCATACTATTTTATTACATTGTGGTTCCTACTGTATTTAACACTGCATTTTCATATTTTCTCATGTTTTTTGTATAAGCTTTTTCCCCCAGTTTTTCTTTTATTTGGTTTTCCGACAAAAAATTAAATTCCAAATCATTTGCATCTATGATTGTATTGTCCCCCATTGAAAAATATACCTTTGTTCTGACTGCTACCGCCTGTGCCTCCATAATCTCCTCGCTGCTGTCAGCAGGCACTACGGAGGGAAGCACTCCCGCTATGTACTGCTCTACATCTATGAGCATATTGCCATTTTCGACGTGTACAATCACATCCCGCCCTGTGTTTAAATTTGCAATACGGGAGCCTGTGGTTTGGGGTTTGCCGTTCATCATCAGCGTCAGCAGATATGGTGCAAATAAAAAAAAGCACATGATGATGAAAAAGCTGACTAATCTTTCTTTCATAAACACCTCCCCAAACAATTTCCTTTTATAATTGTATGCATCCCTTTCGTGTAATATCCCATTATGAAGTAACAGTTTTATCCGTACAGATAGCATAAACTCATTTTATACAATTAAAATATAGTGATGTAAAATTGTGGGCACGGATACAGCCTGTACAATAATAACAAAAACCGTTTGAAGACGTCGGTACTTAAATTGCCGGTCTAAGATATCCTTATTTGGATTACCTTAAACCGGCAATTTTCTAGTACCGCTACGTCTTTAACCGAGCGAAAGCGTGTTTTTGTGTTATTGTACAGGCTGTATCCATGCCCGCAATTCCTATCAATAGCTTATATCTTAGAGCGTTACCTTAACCTTCTCAAGCTTCCATATCTCCTGTGCGTACTGCTCAATCGTTCTGTCTGATGTAAACTTACCTGAGCAGGCTGTGTTGAGCATAGCCATTTTTGCCCAATTTGCCTTATCCTTATATGCTTCGTTTACTTTCTTTTGTGCTGCCTTGTAAGAGTCAAAGTCCTTGAGGGTAAAGTATACATCCTGCTTTGTAAGTGAATCAAACAATGGTCTGAACAGCTCTCTGTCAGCGGAGTAGGTTCCGTCTACAAGCTGGTCAAGTACCTTTCTTAAGTCTGCATTTGAGTTGTATACGTCCATAGGATTATATCCGCCCTCACGCTCGTACTTCATAACCTCATCTGCCGACATACCGAAGATAAATGCGTTGTCCTCGCCAACCTCCTCGACAATCTCAACATTTGCTCCATCCATGGTTCCAAGGGTAGGTGCTCCGTTGAGCATGAACTTCATGTTACCTGTACCTGACGCCTCCCTGGAAGCAGTTGAAATCTGCTCACTTACATCTGCTGCCGCAAATATAATTTCAGCATTTGATACCCTATAGTTTTCTATAAATACAACCTTAATCTTATCCTTAATTGTCTTATCATTGTTTACAACGTCTGCAACCGCATTGATAAGCTTAATGGTGAGTTTTGCTGTCTTGTATCCTGCTGCCGCCTTTGCACCAAAGATAAAGGTTGTCGGTGTAAAGTCCATATCAGGATTTGCCTTTAACTCATTGTAGAGATACATGATGTGGAGAATGTTAAGCTGCTGTCTCTTATACTCATGTAATCTCTTAACCTGAACGTCAAATATGGAATCAGGTGAAACGTCTATATCGTTTTTCGCCTTAATATACTCAGCCAGACGAACCTTATTCTTATACTTTATGTCCATAAATTCTTTCTGTGCTTTCTTGTCCGTTGCAAGCGGCTTCAGCTTCTCAATGACAGGAAGATTTGTAATCCACTCATTACCGATTTTCTTTGTAACCCAATCTGCAAGAAGCGGATTGCCATGCAGAAGGAAACGTCTCTGTGTAATACCATTTGTCTTATTGTTAAACTGCTCCGGTCTCATTTCATAGAAATCTTTAAGCTCTCTCTTCTTAAGAATTTCTGTATGAAGCTGTGCAACACCATTTACGGAATAGCTTCCTGCAATTGCAAGGTGTGCCATCTTAACCTGTCCATCATAGAGAATTGCCATGCTCTTAACCTTATCCTGATTGCCCGGATACATATCCTCAATCTTGGCAACAAATCTTCTGTTTATCTCATCCACAATCTGATAAACTCTAGGAAGTAGTCTCTGGAACAAATCAATTGGCCACTTTTCAAGTGCCTCTGCCATGATTGTATGGTTTGTATACGCACATGTTCTGCAGACAATATCCCATGCATCATCCCACTCAAGCTCTTCCTCGTCTACGAGTATTCTCATAAGCTCTGCAACCGTTACCGTAGGGTGGGTATCGTTAAGCTGGAAGGTAACCTTCTCAGGAAGCATGTGGATATCGCTGTTATTTTCCTTAAATTTAAGTATTGCTCTTTGTACGGATGCTGATACAAAGAAATACTGCTGCTTCAATCTCAGCTCCTTACCTGAGTAATGGTTATCATTCGGGTAAAGTACCTCGACAATATTTCTTGCAAGGTTCTGCTCTTCAACGGCTCTCTGGTACTCACCCTTGTCAAAGCTGTCAAGATTGAACTCCTGCATAGCCTCTGCATCCCAAATTCTTAATGTATTAACAATGTTGTTTCCATATCCGATAATAGGAAGGTCATATGGTACTGCACGTACTGACTGGTATCCATCATGGATATAAATGTTCTTGCCGTTTCTGTTTTCAACACGTACATATCCGCCAAACTTAACCTCGGCAACATACTCGGACCGTCTTACCTCAAATGGGTTTCCATCCTTCAACCAGTTGTCAGGCTTCTCAACCTGATAACCATCCTTAATTGCCTGCTTGAACATACCATAGCGGTATCTGATACCACAGCCATATGCAGGATAACCAAGTGTTGCAAGGGAATCAAGGAAGCATGCTGCGAGTCTTCCAAGACCACCATTTCCAAGTGCTGCATCAGGCTCCTGATCCTCAATCACGTTAAGGTCAAAACCTAATTCGTCGAGTGCCTCCTTAATCTGGTCATAACATGTAAGGTTAATGAGGTTGTTTCCAAGTGCCCTACCCATAAGGAATTCCATGGAAAGGTAATATACCGTTTTCACGTTCTGCTTTTCATATTCCTTTTGTGTTGCAATCCAACGGTCTATAATATCGTCCTTCACTGCATATGCCACAGCCTGAAATACCTGCTTCGGGGTAGCTTCAGAAATTGTTTTTCTAAACAATGTTTTCACATTATTAATGACCTCTTTCTTGAAGCCCTCCTTATCAAAATTTGTTACTTTCTTCATATTTGTCCTCCTTAATCCTTCAACACCAGCCCGTTGCTGATGGTGCATGTTGGGTTTCATCAAACCCATTATAACTTATGTCAACCAACTCATGTTTGGTCAAATACAAAATAAACCTTTATCAGTTTAGCAAAAAACACCTTATTATACAACCGCATAATTTTTTTTCGTTATATTATCCTATAAATGTATACAAATTGACTAATTTTATACAAATTGTATGGAGAATATCAGCCTTTTTACGCGTCTACGGCGACTCCCAACGTAACCTTTTCCCCGTTAATGTTCCATTCCTTTGAATTGCCCGTGGTGGAACCTGTTACAAATTCATTTGCAAGACAGACGGTTTTTATCTCGTCGCTGTTCCTTGTGATAATGTCCGTTATGTTATCATTTCCTGATACATATACCTTAATCTTGTCCATAACATTGAAGTCTGCTTCCTTACGCATAGTCTGAACCTTGGAAATGATTTCCCTCACGAATCCCTCCTCAATCAACTCAGGCGTAAGGGTTGTATCAATCACTACCGTTACATAATTGTCTCCCTCTGAAACAAAGCCATCCATCTTTGCAACCTCTATCAGGAGGTCCTCCTCAGCAAGTGCAATCTCCACATCGCCAACAGTAAATTTAAGTGTGCCCTCTGTTTTAAGGGTATTCATCGCATCATTTCCATTCACAGATGAAAGGTACTCCCTGATACCGTTCAGCTGCTTACCATACTTAGGTCCCACTGTTTTAAGCTGCGGCTTGAAGCTGTAGGTCGTAAAGGATGAAACGTCCTCCTTAAATTCAACGCTCTTGATGTTAAGCTCTTCTTCAATTATCTCCACAAAGTAATCATCCAAAGCCTTCTCAGCCTTTATGAACATTTTGCCGATTGGCTGTCTGCTCTTGATGTTTGCGGTATTTCTTGCGGCACGTCCAAATACGACGCACTTCAATACCTCATCCATGCTCGCCTCAAGCTCCTTGTCGATATATGCCTCATTTACGGCAGGGAAATCACAGAGGTGAACACTTAACGGTGCACTCTTATCTACGCTTCTCACTAAATTCTGGTAAATATCCTCCGTCATAAACGGAATCATAGGTGCAGCAATCTTACAGAGCGTAACAAGTGCCTCATACAAGGTCATATATGCATTTATCTTGTCCTGCGGCATTTCCTTTGCCCAATAACGCTCACGGCATCTTCTTACATACCAATTGCTAAGGTCATCGACAAAATCCGACAATGCCCTTGTTGCCTCAGGTATCTTATAGGACCCAAGGTTGTCATCCACCGCCTTGACAACAGAGTTCAGCTTGGACAGAAGCCACTTATCCATGACAGAAAGCTTGTCATAGCAAAGCTCGTATTTTGTCGGATTAAACTCATCTATGTCCGCATATAAAATATAGAAGGCATATGTGTTCCAAAGCGTTCCCATAAATTTTCTCTGACCCTCTATAACCGCATCCTCATGGAAACGGTTCGGAAGCCATGGTGCGGAATTGCTGTAAAAATACCATCTGATTGCATCTGCACCATATTTGCCCAGTGCCTCCATCGGGTCAACTGCATTTCCCTTTGACTTGGACATCTTCTGTCCGTCCTTATCCTGAACGTGACCAAGCACGATAACATTCTTATAAGGTGCCTTGTCAAATATCAGTGTTGAAATTGCCATAAGGGAGTAGAACCAGCCTCTTGTCTGGTCAACTGCCTCACTGATAAAGTCTGCTGGAAAATTGTCATTAAATATATCCTCATTCTCAAACGGATAATGCCACTGTGCAAACGGCATTGCTCCCGAATCAAACCAACAGTCAATCACCTCAGGTACACGCTTCATCTCGCCGCCGCACTTCGGACATGCAATCGTCACGTCATCAATATACGGACGATGAAGCTCTATGTCGTCAGGGCAGTTTTTGCTCATGCTCTTAAGCTCCTCGATGGAACCTATTGCATGCCGCTCCCCACAGGAGCACTCCCAGATGTTAAGCGGTGTTCCCCAATAACGGTTACGGGAAAGTCCCCAATCCTGCACATTTTCCAGCCAGTCGCCAAAACGTCCCTTTCCAATGCTCTCAGGAATCCAGTTTACGGTATTATTGTTCTTTACGAGCTTGTCCCGCACTGCCGTCATCTTGATAAACCATGTATCTCTTGCATAATAAATAAGCGGCGTATCACATCTCCAGCAGAATGGATAATCATGCTCAAACTTAGGTGCATCAAATAACAGCCCCTTTGCATCAAGGTCAACAAGAATTTTAGGGTCTGCGTCCTTTACAAACATGCCTGCGTAAGGCGTATCTTCTGTCATTTCACCCTTTCCGTTTACAAGCTGTACAAACGGAAGGTCATAGTTTCTACCCACGTTGGCGTCATCCTCACCAAATGCAGGTGCAATATGAACAATGCCTGTACCGTCTGACATCGTTACATAGGTGTCACAGGTCACATAATGTCCCTTTTGTTTTTGAGCTTCCACTGCCTTTGCCGTACACGCAAAAAGCGGCTCATACTCTTTACGCTCAAGGTCTGCACCCCTATAAGTCTCAAGTATTTCGTAAGCCTTTTCACCCTCCTTGGCAAGACCGCCAAGTACCTTGTCAAGCAGTGCCTCTGCCATATAATAAACAATTCCATCTGCCGCCTTAACCTTGCAGTATGCCTCATCAGGATGTACACAGAGGGCAACATTGCTCGGAAGTGTCCAAGGGGTGGTTGTCCATGCAAGGAAATATGCATCCTCACCGACACACTTAAATCTTACGACAGCCGAACGCTCCTTGACTGCCTTATAGCCCTGTGCAACCTCGTGACTGGAAAGCGGCGTACCGCATCTTGGGCAATAAGGAACGATTTTGAAGCCCTTGTAAAGAAGTCCCTGCTCCCAAATCTTTTTCAAAGCCCACCACTCTGACTCAATAAATGTATTCTCGTATGTTACATATGGGTCATCCATGTCAGCCCAAAAGCCGACCTTACCTGAAAATTCTTCCCACATTCCTTTATATTTCCACACGGACTCTTTACATTTTGTAATAAATGGGTCAAGACCGTATTCCTCTATCTGCTCCTTACCGTCTATGCCAAGAAGCTTTTCAACCTCAAGCTCCACAGGAAGACCATGTGTGTCCCAGCCTGCTTTTCTTATAATCTTATGGCCCTTCATTGTCTGGTATCTCGGAATCATGTCCTTGATAACACGGGTAAGTACATGACCGATGTGTGGCTTTCCGTTTGCCGTAGGAGGTCCGTCATAAAATGTATATGTCGGCAAATCCTGCTTTTCCTGAATACTTTTTTCAAATACTTTATTTTCCTTCCAGAATTGAAGTACCTTGTCTTCACGTTCAACAAAATTCAACTTTGTAGAAACTTTTTCGTACATATTTATATTTCCTTTCTTCTAAAATCAGAGTCCTCACCAATTTTTTAGTATACCCCAATTGCCCTTGGTCTGTCAATGAAAAACACCTGAAACCACTGATTCTACCGATTCTTAAATGATAGGAGTGTCAATTATCCGAAACATCGACCACAAATATTTACATAGTTTACGAAAAATGTTAGAATTAAAAAAAAGAATGCAAAGGATTAAGCATGAAAAAAACAATTTTTATTTTAATTGTTGTCTGCACCGTAATCTATTTGATTTTGTATCTTACCGGCAGCGGCAAAGATAAAGGAGGAGATTCTCTCCTGTTGAAGGACCCGGTGCAGCCGATAACGATACAATACGATGTAAGTGCTGTAGGCGAAGTACAACTGTCCTCCTATATATCAAAAGATGAATATGGTTATCACTACGATACCATTGAAGCTGTTGAATCAGAGTTCCCCATTGCTTTTCTTAAACCAAAGGTCAGTGAGTACGATATCGGTGAAAGACATGTAACTGTATCAGACGGCGGAAATTGTTATTCGATAGAATATACTATTGGCAGAAAAAGAGAAAATACTGAAGGCACATATGAATACCTGACTCGTGTCAATGGCTTTATCACCCTTACTTCTGTTAAGGAACCCGTTTTTCCGGAGGGCGATACTGTGAGTGATGAGAGTAGGAAAGAATATGAGGATGCTTCCAGAGATTATTGGGATTCATTGGAATATTACCATATTACAATGTATGTCTATAAAAATACTGACTCATATGACGGAATACCACTGATAAATAGTGAATACGGCAATATCTTTTATAACGAAGAAATATCAAATGCGGCAGGAATCAATATTACGGTTCGGGGAATTGACCGCATATATGACCACACATACAAAGTATATTTAGATGCGATGACAAATCCATACGTGCCTGAAAATTATGGAGATTATACTGCTTATTTTGCAGACAAAAATACAATATATGTTGTGAATGGGAAGAATGATATTGACGGCTTCGTCCGCTTTTTGGATGCGTTTGGAGAGGTAAAATAAATGAATACTTTGAAGACAGACATGAAACATGCGTTTATTCGGTTTTTTAAAAATGAAACCCTTACGTATATGTATGCCCTAAGCATACTTGCCATTATCGCTAAATTTTTAACGTCGATGAAACGGATTTCTAGTAGCGATGGGTTTGATGTATATGTAATGCCGTTGGTAACCTGTCTTGAAATGGTAAAATATTTATTTGTATTTTTTCTGTTTCTGACCTTTGAATATTTCTATATGCTGAAATCGGCATCTCTTGAGGAAACTGTCGGCGGCATAAGCAATGGAATCAGGCGGTACGAAAATGGAAGCCTGTCCGTCTGTGTGATTGGGGCTTTTGTTTATTGGGGTATGATTGCCCTGCTCAATATGGCAGGCAGTATATTCCTTGGAAATAAGGATATGGCATATATGCTCCAATCGTCATTTACACTGTTTGTCTTTGTTTTTGGAAATCTGTTACTTGCTTCCCTTCTTGCATGGGTGACATCTAAATATTTTGGAAGAATTATGTCCTATTTTATTCTTGTGGGAATGGTGTTGTTTTCATCGTTTTATTTTGAGGAAATTTCAGCTATGCTGCTTGGGATGGGTGTTAATATATATCCCTTTCAGGAACTCTTTACAATTATGCCCACAGGGTTGAGATGGATGCCGAACTTCCAAAATCCGTTTGTTGTGCAGCCAAAACAGATGGCTTTAATCGCTACATGGATTTTGGGGCTTTATACGCTTGCTAAAATGCATAGAAATTTTGAGCAAAAAAGAAGCCGTGTATATTGGATTTCGGGGTTCGTATGTATGATAGCTGCCTGTATTTTCTGTGCACCCTCCTCAAATATCCTTATGAATGAAAACCCTGAAGGAACTGTGATGGAAAGTCAAATGTATTACGGAAATGACACAGGCAGCCGTGAAGCCGATTTTGAAAAATTTGAAGCGGTCAGCTATAAAATGGAAATGATGATCAATACCCGGTTGAAGAATTCCGTTGAAATTGAAGTAACGCCTTGTAATCTGGACTGTTATGCGTTTACCCTGTATCATGGCTTTCAAGTAAAACGAGTCAGTGATCAAAATGGGAAAAAGCTCAGATTTTCACAGGTGGAGGATGCATTGTATATATACAATGATGATTCCGAAGACATAAGCTTACTAAACATTTACTATAAAGGAGGAAGCTCCACCTATTATTCCAATGCGTTGGCAATCTATCTGCCAGGTGATTTTCCCTACTACCCACAGCCGGGCATACATGATGTATATGACAGGGAGCGATATGGCTATCAATCTGATTTTTTGGAAAAAGATGCATATTTTGAAGTAAATATCAGTGGTCACAGTAATATATACTCAAATTTGGACAGTACCAAAAAAGGCTCATATAAGGGTTACTGTCGGGGACCTATCTTCCTAAAGGGATTTCTGAAAAAATATGATTACAGGGATGTGACGGTCACATATCCATATTTAAATAAAGAATTTTCAGAAGAAACAATAAAAAAGTGGATTGATACTCTAAAGGACGGTTTAGGCGTAAGCTGCCCGGACAAAATTTTTTTTCAGCCAAGTGTAAATCAACCGAAAGTGATACATAAAGGAGACGACTATATAATAGCACCTTATATATTTGATTCTGACGAGTATACAGACGAAGGGATGGAATAGATATGAACAATATTTTAAAATTAGACAATATCAATAAATCCTTTAGAAAGAAACAAGTGTTAAAAAATATTTCTTGTGCATTTAATGGCGGCATATACGGATTGCTTGGACCAAACGGAGCAGGAAAGACAACCTTAATACGCTGTATCGTTTCACTTTATAAACATGAAAGTGGAACTCTGACATACAACGACAAGGAAATCGAGGCTATTAAAGGTTACGGAAATCTTGTGGGGTATCTTCCGCAAAAGTTTGGATTGTTTAAAGAGCTTACTGTAAATGAAATATTAAAATATTTTTGCAGCATTAAGGATATTCCCCGTGAAGCTGAAAATGATGAAATTAACCGGTGCCTGCAGCTTGTAAATTTAGAAGAACAAAAAAACGTAAAATGCAAAAAGCTTTCAGGTGGTATGATAAGACGGCTGGGAATTGCACAGGCAATTCTCGGAGCACCTCAAATTATTATATTTGACGAACCTACCACCGGATTAGACCCGGAGGAACGCCTCCGCTTTAAATTACTTTTAAAAAATCTGAGCTGCGACACAATTATAATTATTTCTACGCATATTGTTGAGGATGTTGAAGCGGTCTGTGACAAAATACTGATTATGAATGATGGCACAATCATAGAAGCACTTACAACAGGAGGCATAAAAAAGACAGCATCGGGAAAAGTATATGAGGTGCCATATGATGAAATTAAAAATATAAACGGAAACCATTTCATAGAAAAACAATATGAAAAAAACGATGGGATATATTGCAGGGTGCTGTCTTCCGAACCGCAGACTTTTCCTGCCCTGGAACCTATAGTGGAGGATGGTTATTTATGCCGCATAAAAAACATATAAAAAATCAATTCCATAAGTTATCAATACAATTAAAATGTATTCAGCATGCATACATTTTTCCTATTGTCATAACATGGTTTGTTTTACCTTTATTGATAATACTCTTATATAATAAATATGGTTTGTCACAAACGCTTCCCGGTTTGATTACATATAGCTATATTATACGATTATACCAGATGTTTTCGCCCTTCCTTTCAATTTGGTGTCCTTTGATATATTCAGGGGAATCCATAGAGGGCGACGGTCATGAATTACTATACATAAATAAAAAAATCAAAGCGGGAATTTTTATGCTGCATTTCTTGTTATATTGTGTTGTATTGGCAGTTCCTTTTATTGTATTTTCTTTTTTAAACAGCAATATGCCATTGGAATATCTCAGGCTTGTAATTGAATGTTTCTTTTATTGTGGTGCCTGTTACACAATCGTATATCTGTTACGCTCTATTCCGCTTACATTTATGTTGGTGATTGCTTACACCCTGTTCGCAACTTATTCTAATAATGGCGGAAAAAATTTTTTGTGCTATTGTGACAGCAATCCGATATCAAAGGGCATACTTCTTCACTCGTATCTACCTTTGGCATTAGTGGGTATTTTATTATGGATAATAGGTGTATTAATAAATTCAAATACGGAACGATTGTATTAATAATATATATCAGGTGACATTATAAACTTGCAATTGAATATTATCCGTCTTTCAAGTATAATGTAGGGAAGCTTGTTTCCTATATTACTTTTAAAGTGAGGTATTTTTATGATAAATTTCAAGGTCGGTATTTTGGGTGCCGGAAACATTTCTGAAAAGATTGCTGCCACGCTGAACAGCTTGGACAGTTTTGAGCCTTATGCAATTGCTGCCAGAGACATAGACAGGGCAAATGCATTTGGTGATAAATATAATATTACTAAGAGATACGGCTCTTATGAGGAGCTTGTAAATGATCCTGATGTGGAGCTCGTGTACATTGCTACTCCGAACTCACTCCACGCAGAACATGCGGAGCTTGCACTGAATGCGGGAAAGCCTGTTCTTGTGGAAAAGCCGTTTTCCTACGATGCAAAAACCACGGCAAGGGTTTTGTCCCTGGCAAAAGAAAAAAATCTGTTTGCCGCTGAAGCCATGTGGATTCGCTGTCTTCCGATGTACGAGAGAATGATTTACAATATTAATGAAGGTATGATTGGCAAGGTTTACAATATAACCTGCAGCCTTGGCTACAAGGTTTTTAACAAGGAACGGATTAAGGACCTTTCCCTGGGCGGAGGTGCTCTCCTTGACTTGGGTGTTTACCCCCTCAATCTGATTCACATGGTCTACGGTATGCTTCCTGCAACCGTTGCCTCCTCGTGTGTGAAGCTTGAGACAGGCGTAGATGCACAGGCATCCCTGCAGCTTGGCTACAAGGGCGGCGTTACGGCATCCGCTTTTATATCTGTTATGTATGATGCCGACAACGGTGCAAAAATATATGGCGACAGGGGATATATAGAGGTTGATAATATCAATTGCCCTGAAGCATACCGCATTTATCAGGGCAATCACACACTTGTTACGGAAGTCAGGCTTCCTGAAAATCATATTTCAGGCTATGAATATGAATTCCTTTCTGCCCGCCAAAGTATTATCACGGGAAAAAACGAAATGCTTGAATACACGCACGAGCAGATTATTGACACGATGAAATTTTTGGATGCTGCCCGTTCCGCATGGAAAATAAAATTTCCTATGGAATAATGGCTGTCATATCATCCATCATCTTTTTCAACTGATTGACGGGAATTTGACCGGGTGCAGAGCTTTTTCCCATGGCGGCAAATGTTACATCGCTTCCATACAGCCTGCCTGCAACCCGGCTTAACATACCCTGACTGCCCATGGAAATAGCAATAACCGGTGTTTTATCCCTTTCTTTTACCGTCGCTGCAGCATCCATCAGCGTAAACACATCATGGATATTATTTGGCATAACTGCTATCTTGGCGATATCTGCCCCTAAGTCCTGCATTTTTATAAGCGTTGCCTTTATTTCACCCTTTGACGGTGTCTCCTTAAAATTATGGTATGATGCCACTATCTTAACATCGTTTTTCTTTGCCAGCTTTGTCAAATATCCAAAGGTTTCCTCCCCTTGATTTAACTCAACATCTACCGTATCCGCCAGCTTATGTTCAACTACATAGCGGACAATATCTTTGCTTACAGGGGTAGCAAAATCAAGTGCTTGTCCTCCCTCACTTTCGCTCCGTATGGTAAATAAAATAATTTTGTCCTGCAATTTACCGTTGATACGTTTCATTAAATCAGCTAACGCATCCATATCTCTTAGCCCTTTAAAATAATCCGCCCTAATCTCAACGATGTCGACAAAAGCATTTGCGGATGAGCTAAGTAGCCCATCCGCATCGCTTTCATAATCCTCTATCGTTGTACCCATGAACGGAACACATATTTTGGGGCATCCTGCTCCAATGCATCTTCCCTTTATATTTACGAAATTCATAGGTTACCCTTTCTGTTTTATTGCGTTACCTTAAGATTTGCATCTGCCAAAATCTCCACCAGCTCGTCGGAGGATATCACCTTACCGTTTACATTAACCGTAGCAGCAAGACAAACCTCTCCTATCTGCTTTACGATGAACGCAGATACATATGGCTGGGACTCTTCTCTTTTTGTATAGGAATAAATGACCTTTGATGAGTCCTTCAAGGTTTTTTCTACATTAATCTCATCAATATCTCCATCCCCTGATGGCTCAGCCTGATAAAATCCCTCTTCAACCAATTCACCGGCATCCCAGTTATTATACAAAACATAATCTATGGTAACTACATAATCATCATCTGAATAATATATATAGGATTCGCTGTTATAGGTGCATTTTGTTCCTGCATAGCTGTTAAGGATTTCTACCTCTGTGTCACCTGACCGGAGTATCTTCGGGGCGTCCAAATTATCGTCCTCCTCGGAAGGCTCCTCATCGATACTTCCCTGTCCCGTAGTATCAGACGTTGAAATATCAAGCGATGAAAAATAGTCATTAATTAAATCTACATTGTCTGTCAGTATCACGTTTAGGAAATAATCCTCCGTAAGCGTTGCCACCTCATAGACCTCTTTGCCTTTATCATGTGCAACAGCTGCATTGTTTGTCGTGTCAACAGTCACCTTGGCATCCATGCCTAATACTGCGGAGCCGTCAATTGACATGCTGATATCGTCAAAAATCATGCTATAAGAAGTTCCCTTGACAATGTCTGCAAATTTCCCTGACATATTAAATTCCATTGAAGAATTATCCTCAGGAACAGTCATGGTTCCGGTTACTTTAATGGAATGGTCCGTTTTATTTGCCTCACCGTTATAATTTATGGTCATAAGTGTTTCATTGTTGTTGGTCAGGTTTACATCAACATTTAGCTTTTCTGCTGCGTTTGTACTTTCAACCGTAGATGTGAAGGTTAAATCAATATTATTATCCGGTACAGTCACTGAAATCTTACCGTTTGGATTCCCCTTCATGTCCTTAACTTCAAAGGAAACTCCCACGCTTTCGTCCATAACATTAAAGGTAAACTTACCTGACGCATTTTTCTCGTCAAGGTCCATGTAAAAATCATAGCCAAATTTCACGCCGTAAAGTGAGATATCATCCTTTGATGTACACTTTACAACCTTGTCATCTTTTACATAAACATATAATACAAAGTCACCCGCTACAAGGGATGGTACCATGGCTTTCACCTGATTTAAGGTAGCCTCATACTGCTCTGCAGTAAGCCCTGAATCCTCAAGTAAGGATGGGTCTGCCATTGCCTCCTGTATTACGCCGTCAAATACAGTGGTAATCGCCTCCTCGATATTTTCCTCCTTCATGGTAACCGTATATTCCTTCGCCTTGACGGTTGAACCATTTACGTCAATCTTAGCATTTCCCTGCTTTTCATATTCGGTGGAATCCCAAAGCTTTTCGATGGCATTTACATAGCTCGGATTAACACTTACGGAATCTGCGGCGGTACTTGTCTCCGTTGTCTGGAAATAATCTACGCTTACATCAGGTACCGTAATACCCTCTTTCCTTAAAAGCTCACCGAAATAAGAGCTGTTGATTGCTCCACCCATATTGTCATTCGGAAGCATAAAATATCCGTCTATCAAATTTACAAACTCAAGGTATGTGTTGTCCTGTTCACCGATTAAATTAAATGTAAATATATCCTTGCTCTCAACGACGGAGTTCACTGTATAATTGACAAGCTTATCAATCGGATTATAAATCTCATTCACGCTTACAGTTGCGGTTCCTGTTGCACCATCAATCTCACTTAGATTTAAGGCTAAGGAAATCTCACCACCATTTTCCTCAAGCTTCTTTTCAATCTCCTTGGAGCCAAGTATATCATCCGTATCTGCCTCGACTACCTCCTGTTGAAATGATGCGTTAAATGCATCAATCACAACTTCCTTGTCCGTTTTTAACAGCCTCGGTATAAATATAACACCACATACAATTGCTGCAACTGCGGCTACACCACCAAGAATAATTCCTGCAAGCTTACCGCCTGACATAGGCTTCTTTGTCTTCGGTGGATTTCCCGGACCGCCATTGCCTCCTCCCATCGGAGCCTGTGGCTGATTATATATCTGCTGGTTCATACCCTGCGGCTGGCTATATGCCTGCTGGTTCATATCCTGTGGCTGGCTATACACCTGCTGGTTCATGTCCTGTGGCTGACCGTATGCCTGCTGGTTCATACCCTGCGGCTGGCTATACACCTGCTGGTTCATGTCCTGTGGCTGGCTGTATGCCTGCTGACCTCCAGCCGGTTGATCCTGCCCAAAATTAAATGAGCCGTTACTACCGTTATCCATTTTATTCTCCTTTCGCAATCGGGCTTACATAAAAGCCTGACGTAACCAATCGGACGCTTCCATATTATTAATATGTTTTTGCTTCCTCTTCCTTATTCAACACTCTTAATGCTCCCTGTGCAAGGGCAAGAAGTTCGTCCTCACCTGCGTACACGGTAACAGGTGCGATAAAGGAAACCATTTCCTTAATTCTGTCTGTGGTATATGCCGAATATGCAATACCGCCTGTAAGTATAATCTGGTCAACCTTTCCTGAAAGAACTGCTGCCTGTGCACCAATATCCTTACATACCTGATAGGAAAATGCATCAAGGACAAGCTTTGCTTTCTCATCCTTCTTGTTAAATGCAAGATCCTCAACGTCCCTGGCATCGTTGGTTCCAAGGTAAGCATTGTATCCTCCCTTACCTACAAGCTGCTTAACCATTTCCTTTTCTGTATACTTTCCTGAGTAGCAGAGTCTGATAAGCTCTCCATTTGGAACGCCTCCAACTCTCTCAGGTGAAAATGCTCCGTCTCCGTCAAGTGCATTAAACACATCAATAACCTTTCCGTTCTTATGTGCTCCTACGGATACACCGCCACCCATATGAACTACGATAAGGTTTAAATCCTCGTATTTCTTACCTGCCTCCTTTGCATATCTCTTTGCAACTGCCTTCTGGTTCAGTGCGTGGAATATACTTGTTCTTGGCAACTCCGGGTGACCAGAAAGTCTTGCAACATCCTGAAGCTCATCCACAACGACAGGGTCAACGATATAGGATGGCACTCCAAGCCCGTCTGCTATCTCCTTTGCAATGATGCCGCCAAGATTAGAAGCGTGCTCGCCTCTCTTTGCCTCTACCAGATCCTTGATAAGTGCATCGCTGATTGCGTAGGTTCCACCTGGAATCGGCTTTAAAAGACCGCCACGTCCTACTACTACGTCTAAGGTTTTGATGTCAAAGTTTTTCTCTGCAAGTACCTTTGTAATAACCTCCTTACGGAAGTCCTTTTGTGCTACAATACTGTCGTATTGTGCAATAACCTCTGTTGCATGTCTGAGTGTTTCCTCAAACAGTAATGTTTCATCCTCGAATACACCAATCTTTGTTGATGTTGATCCCGGATTAATAATAAGTGATTTATATCCCATTTTTAATTCCTTTCTCCTGCTTCGCAGGGCAGCTATATTCCCTCCTGCTTCGTGGGTCCGTCCTAAGGCATCCTCCCAACTTCGTTGGGGCTTTCCTGCTTCGCAGGGCACGGTTCTTCGAACCCTGCTATATTCCCTCCTGCTTCGCGGGTCCGTCCTAAGGCATCCTCCCAACTTCGTTGGGTCCCTCCTTAGGACAACGCTTCTGCTACTACTGCTGCAAGTGCGATTGAGTTTACTTTTGTTTCACATGTATCAGAACGTGATGTAAGTATTACAGGTGCTTTTGTTCCTGTCAGAATACATCCGTTTTTCGTTTTTGCTGTATGAACAAGCGTCTTATATGTAAGGTTTCCTGCATGTATGTCAGGGAACAGAAGGATATCTGCATCCCCTACAATCTTACGTCCCGTAGCACCCTTATGTCTTGCTGCCTCAGGGTCAATGGCAAGATCCATGGAAAGTGGTCCGTCTATGATGCATCCTGTTATCTTGCCTTCCTCGTTCATTTTCGTGAGCTGCTCCGCCTCAACGGTTGCAGGCATTTTAGGATTTACAACCTCAACTGCCGCAAGCGGTGCAACCTTAGGATTTTCAATGCCACATGCATGAACAACCTCAACCGTGTTGTTTATGATTCCAACCTTATCCTCAAGGGTCGGATACGGAATAAATGCAACATCCGTCAGGAAGAACATTTTCTCATATCCCTCTATCTCAAACAGTGCAACGTGTGAAAGCGGCTTACCTGTCCTAAGTCCAACCTCCTTGTCCAGTACACTCTTAAGAAATCCTTTGGTATCAATGAGACCCTTCATGTACATGTCTGCCTTTCCATCATGTACAAGCTTAACAGCGGTACGTGCTGCCTCAGTCGTGTCCTTAACATCAATAATTTCAAAGCTGCTAAGATCCATGTTGATGCCCGCTGCTATTTCCTTTATCTTGTCCTCGTCTCCAACAAGAATGGCATCTGCAATATTTCGTTCCTTTGCCACGGATACTGCCTCAAGGACTGCATCGTCCTGTGCAACTGCTACTGCCAGCTTTTTAATGCTGCATGATTTTACCTTATCAAGTAATCCATCAAAATTATTCATTTGTTTTTTGTCCTTTCTTTTTATTATTTATAATTACATCCAGTCCTGATGAAATTATGCACAACAGAACTGCAAAAACGCTGACATATTTTTTGACAGCCTTTTCAATCTCTTTCCTATGCTTTACTGCATCCTTAAGCAGCTTCTTTTGTTCTTTGGTAAGCTTATATTTTTTTGCCTTTTTCGGCTCCTTTGCTTTTTTAGGCTTTTTTGCCTTTTTTACACCAGCCAAAATAACCCTCCATTCTCAAAGAAATTATATACATAGTCCATCTTTTATTATAACACATTTATCAATATTTTTTCAAGACGAACCACACATTTCCACTTCATTTCCTGCCCTTCTAATTTTGGTTGTCAGCGTTCGGCTCAGGCTTCACCCTAAGGTATGCAACACCGAGCAGTATAGTCATCAGCACCCAGCTTATCGGCTCCGTAAATGCGACTCCCCTATATGCAAAAACCGGAACAATGATATTTGCCGACAAAACCTTAATAACCATCTCCAAAACACTGGAGGCTACAGGTACAATTTTGTGTCCCATTCCCTGAAGGGAGCAACGCAGGATGAAAAGCGGTCCAAGCACATAGAAAAATAATATGCTTATCCTTGAATACATCACGGACGCAGAAATAATTAACATGTCATCCGTGCTTGTAATCCATGTTAATATTCCCTCGCCAAATGCAAAGCATACAAAAATAAGAATTGTCGTTGCGATTGTTACAATATAAACTGCATGCCGGATGCCTTGTCTGACACGTGTATATTCTCCTGCCCCTACATTCTGGCTTACATAGGTAGTCATTGCAAGACCCACTGAGTAAAGAACTACCGTCAATATATCAAACAGCTTTCTGGCTGCCGTATGTGCTGCCACATAGACGGTACCAAGCCTGTTTATGGCATTTTGAAGTACAATTGTTCCAATATTTACGATACACGACATAAAGCCCATCGACATTCCTGTCGTGACAAGCTCAGGATACTGTCCCTGTTCCAAATGCCAGTCCTTTTTTTCAGGAATAATTACTTTAAATTTCCTGATAATATATGTAACGCAAAGCCCGCCTGCCAATGCCTGTGATATCACCGTCGCATAGGCGGCACCCTCAATTCCCATTTGCATAAACTTAACGAATGCAAAATCCAGCACGATATTTACCAGCACCGCCACAATAAGGCAATAAAGCGGGGTCTTGCTGTCACCGACTGCCCTTAGCAGATTTGCACTTAAATTGTATACGGCAGTTAAAATAATTCCCCACAAAATAATTGTAACATAAGAAAGGGAATCCTCCATAATATCTGCAGGTGTATCAAGTGCAGCCAATAAATTTGCTATGAAAATCTGTCCCAAGGCGGTAAGCAAAATTGCAATTGCCCCTGTCAGCAATATGGAGCCTGCTATAAACCGTCTCATTTTGTGGTAATCACGTGCCCCGTAGCTGTTTGCCACAGGTATGGCAAAGCCTTGCGTCAATCCATTGATAAAGCCGATTATCGTGTTGGATATGACACTGGTTGCACCAACTGCAGCAAATGCATTTGTACTAATGTATGTACTTACTATCTTGCTGTCTGCAAGATTATAAAGCTGCTGAAAAATATTTCCGCACATGATTGGTACGGCAAACAACAAAATAATTTTCCACGGCTTTCCGCTTGTAAGCTCCTTCATGTTAAAATCCTCAACCTCTCTTACTGATTCACCCATGTCTTAACCAATTCCTACGGGAACTGCCGTTCCTGATAAAGCAGGAATTATTTTCGGCAAGTGGGCTGACAATAAATAATATGTCGAATTATAAAAAACGGTTAAGAAAAGATTATAAACAGTAACCACATATTTTTCAACAATTAGATGGAAAACCTGCATAAAAACTTTATATATTGCTAATTTCTTTCCATAATCAACAACATTCATCGACATTTTTCAAAAATAAACCAGAACTTTTAACATATTTTTGAACTATTATGTCGATATTGCATCGACTCCCTGACATTACTCCAAGCCCCGAATCTGCTTCCCGCTGTCCGCATATGACAGCAGCATATTGATATGCTCCTCCGTTATCTCCTCACCCTCCGCCACGATATAGCTTCCGGGCGGATATACATATATATTATGTACTGCCTTTGTTCCAAGCAATTTTCTGATATGGTTTTTTGTCTCCCCGGTTTTATCCTCCGATGAAGCACTCACATTAAGCTGCCCCGACAAAAGCATCCTGTCCAGCCTGCTTAACGCTTCGTAAAGATATTCAAAATCCGCCTCACTGTCAAACGGAGTTGAGATAAGCAGGACATAATGTGCCCCTGACATTTCACATATGATTCCATCCTTCCGAAGCTCCTCCTCCATAGCAATACCATATGCATCTGCCCCAATAACAATTCTCGATAAATCATAAGCATCTGTTTTAAGCAAAGTAATGGCTTCAAGCTGACCTGCCTTTTTCCGGAATGCCTGCAGCCGCTCCAAATATGGTCTGTAATCATATTCTGTGCCCCACTTTACTGCCAGCTCCATGCTACAAAGCATGACATAGGATGGCGACGACGACATAAGCATGGACTTGTATTTTCTCACCGCATTATCCAAGGCAGGATTGATAACATGGATAAGTGCCGTCTGCGTCATGGCAGGCATTGTTTTGTGGAGGCTGTGGACAACCAAATCTGCCCCAAGCCCTATGGCACTTGCCGACGGCTCCATAAATGGCAAATGTGCACCGTGTGCCTCGTCAACAATCAGACTGATACCATATTTATGAACCACATTACTGATTGCCCGTATATCGCAAATTACCCCCTCATAGGTGGGACTTGTGACAACCATTGCCGCTATGCCTTTCCTTTCACGACATAGCACATCAAGCTCCTGAATATTTATCCCGCCGTAAAATGTATCACGCAAGCTTTGTCCGTTTCTTGCGGCAAGTGATATTTTTTGCGGTTCCACATAAATTGGATTCAGACCAAACAGCTTTGCTGCATTTATAACAGACCTGTGACAATTCCTTGCCACGATGATGTCACGTGCCGCACCGCCGTCCAGACAGCAGGCAGCAATGGCGGTCATAATTCCGCTGGTTGACCCGTTTATAAGATAATAGCTTGCAAAGGTATGATACACCCCTGCAAGCTCCTCCTGCGATTTTGCAATCATCCCCTCAGGCATGTGTAAATCGTCAAGACCATAGACCTCCGTAACATCCATATGATAAACCGCAGATAAAATTGTTTCAATATCCGCAATATTTTCTATGTGATTGAAGCCCTTTCTTTTGTGCCCCGGCATATGCCATGGATAATTAGTTCCATCGATATATGATTGTAAATTTTCAACAATATAATTCTTCATTTTGTACTGCCTTATGTAAGCTTCAGGCTTTCCACATCTGCAATGACAATCGTCGTAAGGTCCTCGTCTGAAAAATCCGGGGATTTTACAAGCCTGTTTGCCTGATTATTGATTGCGTTGTCCAAATAATTTCTGACAGAACGGGCATTTCCGAAATTGTCAGGCGGAATTTCAAGCACCTTTTTAAAATATTGCTCTATATGACTAATTGCATCCTGTGTAATCGTGTAATCAAGCTTTGTTGCCCTGTTTTTCATAATGGTCAGAAGCTCCTCGGCACTGTAATTCGGGAAATTAATTGTCCGGTTAAACCTTGACCGGAGACCCGGATTGGCGTCTAAAAAGCTCTGCATTTCCTTTTGATAGCCCGCCACGATGACGATAAGGTCATCCTTATAATCCTCCATTGCCTTATTCAGCACATCAATTGCTTCCTTTCCGAAGTCACCCTCCTGACCTGTGGAAAGGGCATATGCCTCGTCAATGAAAAGAACGCCTCCCTTTGCCTTTTCAACAACTTCCATTACCTTTATTCCTGTCTGTCCCATATAGCCTGCAACAAGTCCGGAACGGTCAACCTCCACGAGCTGTCCCTTTGATAGCACGCCGAGACTGTGATATATTTTGGCAAGGATTCTTGCAACGGTTGTTTTTCCTGTACCCGGATTCCCCAAAAAAACAAGATGGTTTGTGGTAGGCGGAATTTTAAAGCCCTTTTCCTCTCTTATTTTGCATATTTTAAGAAGATTAACCAGATTATTAACCTCCTTTTTCACGCTGCCCATTCCCGTAAGTCCATTCAGCTCCAGTAAAAGCTCCTCCAGATTTACAGCATCCTCAGCCTCCGAAATCTTTCCTACAAACTGGGTTTCATCCTCACGTTCCTCTGTCGCCTTTGGTGTTATGTCCGCATTGAGATTTTCCCTTTTCTCCTCTTTTTTCTCTTTTTCTATTGTAACTTTCTTTCTGTCGGCAAGTGGTACCATACTGTCAAAATCCAAGTCCTCCTGCACACTCTGCTCATCCTGCTTCTTTGGACGAAATGCTATCGTTGGCTTGTTGTATTCTAACGTCTCCTGCTTGATACTGCTTCCTGATTTGTACTCTATCGTCGGCTTATAGCCAGCCATCTTTTCCCTGATTATTTCAATATATTCCCGAATCATCATGATGTAGCCTGAGAGTGCGGCAACTTCATTGGCAGTAACCTCATCGTCACAGGATATAAAATCATTTCCGACATAATTGAAGGTCGTAACATAAAGCATGACAAGGTCATAATACTGACTGCTTATTTCCCCCGTTTCAGGACCTACATTTGACCTTACAAACGCCTCTAAGGTGATAGGCGGTTTTTCCTTGATGTGCTCCGTTTTTAAATCCCACATATCCGCATATTTGGATATATCCTCAAACTGATATGGCATATCAAAAAACATGTCTATGTACTTTAGCTCATTTAAGGACAAATCCCCATCTGAATATGCAAGATACACGAGAAAATTCATCATATCCGTCCTATATGACTCCGCAAGGTCAACTCTGCCCTCTGTGCGGATATACTCTGCCCTGCCTATGCTGCTTGCCCTTTTAAGGCACAGCTCATACATGGAAATACTTTCATCCTTAACCTTTATTTTTTTTGATTTTGACATAAATCCCCAATCAAATGCCATTTTGTTCCTCCAACCAAATATAATTGACATATAAATTATTGCAGTCCAACCTTTAACAGCTGATGATAAACAGCAGAAATCGGCAGACCCACAACATTATTGTAATCTCCCATTATTTTTTTGATGTATAGCCCAAATCTGCCCTGTATCCCATAAGCTCCCGCCTTATCCATACATTCCCCCGTATTTATATAGGCGGTAATTTCTTCCTCTGTCATGGGATAACAGCTCACGGCAGTCCCCTCACAAAAACCGTGCGTCTTAATCTGACCTGTATTCTCATCCATCCACACAAAAGCAACTCCTGTATAGACATCATGTGTTTTTCCCTGCAGGCAATAAATCATATCTCTTGCATGTACAATGGATTTAGGCTTTCCAAGAATCTGACCGCCGGCAGCAACTACAGTATCTGCTCCTATGACAAGCAGCTTGTCCAAAGGATATCCATCACATAATGTACTGTCTAAGCTGCATTTATCAAATACATCCCTTGCCTTCTGCAGTGCAAGCTCCTTCACTACCGCTTTTGGTTCATTACATGTAACCGTTTCTTCCACCGTAGACGGAATTACTTTAAATGTATAACCCGCCTGCTCCAAAAGCTCCCGTCTTCTGGGCGACTGGGACGCTAAAATAATATATTTCATATTATCACCTGCTTTTTGATGACATAGCTACATCAAATATGGATAGAGACTAAGACAGTCCCTATCCATCATTATATCATTTCTTATTTGATTTTAATAGTTCTAATTTTCTTCAATATGCTCACAGCCTTGTGCAATAATCGTCCTTACATGGTCATCAGCAAGGGAATAAAAAATTGACTTTCCCTCCCTGCGGCTCTTGACCAGCTTGCTCTGCTTCAATATTTTAAGCTGATGGGATATCGCCGACTGCGTCATGTTCAGTGCTTCTGCAAGATCGCACACACAAACCTCCACCTCAAAAAGAACAAACAGTATTCTGATTCTTGTTGAGTCCCCAAATATTTTAAACAGCTCTGCAAGATCATACAACTCCGTTTCCGGCGGCAGGGTTTCCCTGACAATCTTTAGTAAATTATCGTGCACACAAACTGTTTCGCAGCATCCTTCCGGTCTTTCATTTTCTGTCATACCACCACCTGTTACCCTTTCTGTTTATAATAAAGTGCCCGTATTGCATTGACGACTGCTATTACCATAACTCCCACATCCGCAAATATGGCAAGCCACATATTTGCTATACCAAGTGCACCTAACACAAGGCAGATTAACTTGATGCCTATGGCAAAATAAATATTTTCGTATACGATACGAAGGCATTTTCTTGCGATTCCTATGGCAACTGATATTTTCAGCGGGTCATCATCCATTAAAACAATATCTGCTGCCTCGATTGCGGCATCGGAACCAAGTGCACCCATGGCAATTCCGATATCTGCCCTCGATAAAACAGGTGCATCGTTTATTCCGTCCCCCACAAATGCAAGCTGTTCTTTTTTGTCCTTTTTCTCCAGCAGCTCCTCAACCTTTGAAACTTTATCGGACGGAAGCAGTTCGCTGTAAACCTCTGATATATTTAAATCCTTTGCAACACTTCTTGCCACCGCGCCCGCATCACCCGTCAGCATGACCGTCTTCTTTATTCCCGCATCATAAAGTCTTGCGATTGCTTCCTTTGCGTGAGGCTTCACCATATCAGCAATTAAAATATGTCCGGAATATTCTCCGTCTATCGCCACGTGAACGACGGTTCCTACATGATGGCACTCTTTGTATTCAATTCCAAGCTTTTTCATAAGCTTGTGATTTCCTACAGCAACTGCCTTCCCATCAATTTTTGCGGTTACGCCATGACCACTGATTTCCTCTATATCTGTAACCCTTGATTTGTCAATTGTTTTCCCATATGCCCGCATAAGGCTTTTGCTTATAGGATGTGAGGAAAAGCTTTCTGCAAGTGCCGCATATTCTACAAGCTTTTCTTCCTCCATATCGCTGTGATGTATTCCTGCAACCTCAAAGATTCCCTGCGTCATTGTTCCTGTCTTGTCAAATATAACATACTTAACCTTTGATAAGGTTTCAAGATAATTTGAGCCTTTTACCAGTACGCCCTGTCTTCCTGCTCCGCCTATTCCCGCAAAAAAGCTTAACGGAATACTGATAACAAGTGCACACGGACAGCTTATAACAAGAAATGTAAGTGCCCTGTATATCCAGACACCCCACTGCGACGGCACACTCATAAACATCATCCTTACAAGCGGCGGCAATATTGCAAGTGCAAGGGCACTATAACATACGGCAGGAGTATAATATTTTGCAAATCTCGAAATAAAATTTTCTGATCTTGATTTTTTGGAGCTTGAGTTTTCCACCAAATCCAATATTTTTGACACGGTAGATTCGCCAAATTCCTTTGTCGTTTTTACCTTAATCACACCTGTCATATTGATACATCCGCTTATAACCTCATCACCTGACATTGCATCCCTCGGAACACTTTCTCCTGTAAGTGCACTGGTGTTAAGCGATGTATTTCCCTCTTGTATGATTCCGTCAATCGGAACCTTTTCTCCCGGTTTTACGATAATGATACTTCCAATTTCAACCTCATCCGGGTCAACCTGTACAATTTCTCCATCCTGCTCTATATTTGCATAATCGGGGCGAATGTCCATCAAATCGCTTATGCTTCTTCTGCTCTTTCCCACGGCATAGCTTTGAAAAAGCTCTCCAATCTGGTAAAAAAGCATTACGGCAACGCCCTCTTTATATTCTCCCAGCACCATGGCACCAATTGTAGCAACTGCCATCAAAAAGTTTTCATCAAATACCTGCCGGTTTATGATTCCCTTAAATGCCTTTTTTAATATGTCATATCCTATAACAAAATACGGTATCATAAACAGCAGGGGTTCCACAAAACCTTTGAGCGGAAGCAGGGAAAATATAAGCATCAGCAACGCTGATATTATAATTCTGATAAGTACTTTTTTTTGTTTCTTATTCATATACTCTACCCTCTTTTGAACATCAGTCATTCCAACAATCCTGACCATTATTTAACAGGTTCCTTTCGGGACATGCCTATCACCTTTTTACTACTTTAAATAGATTTCACAATCGTCCTCAACCTTTTTACAGTTTTTCAATACTGCCTGCATAACCGTATTCGGGTCCTGACCCTCCTCAAATTCAACCGTCATTTTAAGTGCCATAAAATTTACCACTGCATCCTTTACGCCTTCCGTCTTCTTTGCAGCATCCTCCATCTTATTGGCACAGTTTGCACAATCAACATCAATCTTATAAGTCTTCTTCATAAATAAAACCTTCCTTTCATTTCATATTGGTGAATAATTATATTGTTTCTTTTTATCAAACATATGAACATTTATTCATATGTTTGATATTATTATATTCCAATTTTTTGATTTGTCAATATGTTTTTTATAATTAGATAAATCACCATAAAAGACAGACGTTCACGCATTTAAAATTAAAATAATGCGTGGTAAATTACTAAAAAACCGCTTGTATTTCCAACACGCCTATAATACAATATTTTTAAAGCATTGTACTCTATTTCCATTGTGGCTTGACCATTCTTCTACTAGTCTGGGAGACAGTTATAGAGATGGCAAAATGTATTATTTCAAAACTTAGTTGTATAATATAAACAATATCACAAGCAAGGCACTTTATGTCCTAAGGTGGCTGCGAAGCAGACGGAGTCCTGGGGACAAAGACATTTTTGTATCATTACGTGCGACACATAACGAAAGCGTGCTTTTAAACTATGGAGGTGCATAATCATGTTATCAAATTGGAAACAACCGAAAAAGCTTGACCCGGAGCTTATAGACGCAAAGCTTAAAGAGCTTCGCAACTTACTTGCCACAAAACAAAATGCCCTCAAGGAAAGTAAAAAGCCTATCATGGTCATTGTAGAAGGCTGGGGTGCATCCGGTAAGGGTAGCCTTATCGGAAAAATTATAAAAAATATTGACCCACGATTTTTTAAGGTTACAACCATGAGTGTAAAAACGGAGGAGGAAGAAAGAAAGCCTTTCCTGTACCGTCATTTTATCCGTATTCCCGAAGCAGGAAAATACACATTTTTTGATGGAAGTTGGATGGATGAAACAACTTATGAATATCTCCATGGGGAACTTAATGATGCTGACTACAAAAAACGACTGACCAGTATTAAACATTTTGAACGTCAGCTTACGGATAATGGTTATCTTGTCATGAAATTTTTCCTTCACATTGACGAGACGGAGCAAAAAAAGAGAATTGACCAGCTATTATCTGACAAAAATACAAAGTGGCGTGTTTCTGATGCCGATTTATGGCAAAACAAGCATTACAATAAATGTCTTGATGTATATGACAGCTACCTGACGGAAACCAACCAGCCTGCTTCACCATGGTATATTATTGATGCCACAACGAAAAAATGGGCGGAGCTTCAGGTGTTGGAGCTTTTAATATCAGGTATAGATACAGCTCTGATGAATGGTGCCCGTGCTGTTCCTATTTTACAAAATGTTTTTCCGCTGAAAGAAATTCCTAAACTTGCAGATGTCCGGCTTGATAAAACCATATCAGATGAGGATTACAAGAAGGAATTATATACCTTGCAAAATAAATTAAGCAGCTTACACTATGAGCTTTACAGAAAACGAATTCCTGTAATTATCGCCTACGAGGGCTGGGATGCTGCAGGAAAAGGTGGAAATATAAAGCGAATTACCAGTGCACTCGACCCTCGCGGATATGAGGTTCACCCGATTGCAAGTCCTGAACCCCATGAAAAATCACGCCACTACCTTTGGCGTTTTTGGAACCGTATCCCTAAGGACGGACATATTGCAATATTTGACAGAACGTGGTACGGACGGGTAATGGTTGAGCGTCTTGAAGGCTTTTGTACGGAAAATGACTGGCAGCGTGCTTATAATGAAATAAATGAGTTCGAATATGAGCTTGCAAGCTGGGGTGCCATTATTATTAAATTCTGGGTACAGATTGACAAGGATGTTCAGCTACAACGCTTTACTGACCGCCAGAACACGCCTTCCAAGCAATGGAAAATAACCGATGAGGATTGGCGTAACCGTGAAAAATGGGATTTGTATGAAGCTGCCATTGACGAAATGCTTGAAAAAACCAATACCACCTACGCTCCGTGGGTTATACTTGAATCCAATAATAAAAAGTACGCAAGAATTAAAGCACTGAAAACCGTGATTGACCGCATAGAAAAGAAATTAAAATAAGTTTTCTTTTTCGCGTGCCTGCTCCAGCTTAAGCATCAATATGCTTACCGCCTCTATAAATACGGGAACACTAACCATATTGGCAAGTGCCATATTTTTTGTATTGACAGCCGTTGCACATACAATGATTTGAATACAAACGATTGCTGTTGCACCAATTTTTTTTCTTCTTATTATTTTGGTATCTGTTATAGGATTATTTTTTGTAGCTGCCGGTGCATAGGCAGCCACAACAATAAGACTGACACATAACATGGCAGACATAAGCAGTATTGGAATGTTTACATAAACCGACATAATTCCTGACAGCCATATCAGTATCATAGTCGAGGTACATCCTATGCTGGTCTTGCAGTGTATTCCGCCTGCCAAAAGCCGTAAGCCGCAAAAGCTTCCTATCACAACAACAGTTTCGTAAACCTTATGGGTTAAAATTGCAATTATCATTAGAATAATCATTTTATAAATACTTTCGATAAATAATGTTATTCCGTATGTTACAATTTCAACCTGTTCCTCATCCTCTTCTCCCACGCTCCATTTTGCAACGGTATGTGCCATATTTTCAATTACATTTTCCATTATTATTTTTACCTCCCCATAAAAATAATAAAACAGGAAACACCTTATTCGGTTGTTTCACGTCCCAAGATTACGTTCCAATTTTAACACATAATTTTTAAAAATATCATTTTTGTCCTAAATACATGTTTTTTTGTCCTAAACACATTTTTATTGTATTTTTAACCAAAAAAAGCATATTTTATCGTTTGTTTTATGTGGAATTTTTAACGGATTTGTCCTGAATGAACTGAAAACAAAAGCTCTGACCTTTTGTAATAGTCAGAGCTTTTGAAAGAGGCGCCAACCAGATTTGAACTGGTGATAGCGGTGTTGCAGACCGATGCCTTACCACTTGGCTATGGCGCCACAAGCTCCCCGAGTAGGGCTCGAACCTACAACAACTCGGTTAACAGCCGAGTGCTCTACCATTGAGCTATCGAGGAATAATTATTAATGACCTTATGATTATATGAAACTATACGTGATAAGTCAACTAAAAACATACGCATGTTTCGATAAACTTAACTTCTTTTCAATAATCATAATAAGCGGAGATGGAGGGATTTGAACCCTCGCGCCGCACGAACGACCTACACCCTTAGCAGGGGCGCCTCTTCAGCCACTTGAGTACATCTCCAATGCCTAAATCCAATCGAATCATTCGATTTACTTATTTAGTTTATTCAGTGACACTTGATGTTGTGTCAACACGCTTGAACATAATAGCAAAATTTGTTAATTTTGTCAATAACTTTTATCCTTGAGTTTCCATATAAATAAAATCTATATTATAATGCACACAAGATCTTTTTTTATTCAGGATAAAAATCATTTATCCCTGGAACATATACCAATGGGATGCGGCACTTAAAAATTCAGTACAGCATCCCATTAAATAAACGGTAGAATTACTTATATCCGTAAATTAAATCTTCATAATTTTCTATATAATCACCATAATTTATTTCTACATCCTTATTTTCATATCCCGCTATCTTATCGTGCTCGGCATTGCATGTATCATAATCAACCTCGGAACCATTGACAATATATTTGCTTCCGTCATTGGCTGCGTAATAATACTCCTCAACACTCCACTTACAATTTTCAAGCTTTATCAGTGCATAACCTGTATGTTCATCAGGCATTAACGTCGGTATTGTAATAAGGTATGGTGCGTCACAGAATGTTGCTGCCTGGACAAAGCCTGTCAAAACAGCCCTCTCACCATTATAACCAACAATAAATGCATATGAGTCATTTGTGAGCAGCATTTCCGGTATTCCATCATTATCAAAATCATGGAGGTATATCTTATTTGGCATATAATCGTCTACATTTATAGTCGTTGAATCATCGCAATCGCCAATTTTAACTCCCTTTTCCGCCTGCCTCTTAAGATTTTTTTCCATGTTTTTCATGTATTTTGCATATACTTCCATCCACGGTGCAACAATAAGTGCCTCTAATTCAGATGTATCTACCTCATCACCATATACATTTTTAATGTTGTTAATAATATCTCTTGCACCCTCATAATCATTCGCATTTGCTAAATTTTCCGCTTCCTCTACATAATAGGTTTTTCCTGCATCATATGCATCCTGCCTTAAGGTTTTAAACTTATCATAAAAGCCTGTTACATCTGATTCAGGTACTTGAGCATTATCACATTCTTCGATTGCCTCAAAATATTTCTTATCATCATAATATTTTTTTGCGGTATCATATTTTTCCTGGTAACCTTCAATAAGGGAAAGCTGCATTTGCATATCTATCGCATAATAGCTGGCATCACCTGCTAAAATGTATGACGCAACATCCATATACGCTGATATTTCATCAAAGCTCATGCTTCCATCAGAAAAGCTTTTATATTTTTCATCAATAAAGTCTTTCAGTGCCTGATCAACACCTGTTTTTTCGTTCAGGCTATAATAAATATCCGACACCTGGCTCTGATATTCATAAAATGATGCTGACTTTCCATTCGTATTATTTTCCTCATAAGCCGCATCACATAATCTTATTATTTCCTTAGATGCCGCATATGTATGAAACTCATTTGAAAATCCATAATAGTCATCTAGAGCGTCAATTGACTGGAGTATCAAATGAAGCTTGTCATAACTCATTGCTCCCTGTGCATATTGATTACACTGATAGGTTGCAAAATCATCCATCAGTTCTTCAGCCTTATCCTCATTTTTATCTGAAAGCTTATCTAATGCTGCCTCTGCTTTTTTCGGATTTCCCTCTTCAAGTGCCTTAAAAACATCATTCAAATTTTTACTTGGAAGAATAACTACAAATACTGCCACAATTTCAAGTGCCAGCACTATGAGAGAAATAATTGTTATTGTTGTCCATTTTTTTCTATTCATCATTATTCCTCCTCACTACTTAAAGCATCACCAAAGGATGCTGCTTCTGTGGCTGGGGTTGAATTGTACAGCCCCTTTTCTGCTTCTTTATCGTACTTTTTGTAATCCGCATTTAATACAAAGAAGAATAACATAACACCAACTGCTACAAATCCTATGGAAGATACAATTAATGAAATCAAACCACAGGTCTTTGCTGATTTTGCCTTTTGCTCCTCAGATTTCTTTGGCTTAGGTTGCATTGGTCTACCGTTTTGCTGCATCGCTTGCATTGGTCTGCCATTTTGCTGCATTGCTTGCATTGGTCTGCCGTTTTGTGGCATTGCTTGCATTGGTCTGCCATTTTGTGGCATTTGACTTGGCATCGGCTGCATTGATCCGCCATTTTGCGGTGTCTGCGGCGTTGGTTTCTTCATGTCTGACGTAAGTATGGATGTAGTTGAGTCCTCATCATCCTCATCGCTGTCATCGGCTTCAGTGTCTTCACCTTTATTGTCAGTTACACTGTCTTCATCATCTGCTGCCGTTTCTTTATTTTTATTCTCTTCCTTGTCATTATCAGCAGTGTCCTCTTCACGCTTGCTATCTTCTTTATCATCAGTTACCGCATCTTTGTCTTTACTATCTTTCTTGCCATCCGTAGAATTTTCTGCACTCTTACTGTCCTTATTATCTGTTATGCTATCCTTTTTCTCATTTTCTGAAGCATCTGCTTCATCTTCTGCCTGTTCCTCATTTTCAGGATGCTTAATAGGACCCCTCATATCTGCTGTAAGCACAGATGTTCCCGGCTCATCATCCCCAACTGCATTTTGTATCTGTTGTTCATTGATTAAAACTGTTTTGTCCTCGTTATCCTCAAGACGTTTTCCGCAAACACGGCAAAATCTGTCTTTTTCGGAGTAAGTTATCCCACAACAAACCTTACTCATATTAACCTCCTCATAATTGTTTTTATTTAAATAAACTGACCCATAAATTATAATAACCTGCTTAAGTATACATCCTCACTAAACATTATTCAAGATTATTACGTGAAGAAAAATAGTTATTTATTGCCGTTTCGTACAAATTATTGCCGTTAGAATCAATTACAACGATTGCAGGAAAATCTTCAACCACCATTTTTCTTATTGCTTCCGTTCCCAGATCATCATAAGCAATTACCTCAGATTGCTTGATACATTTTGACAAAAGAGCACCTGCTCCACCGACTGCGGCGAAATATACTGCTTTGTTATCAACGATTGATTTTATTACCTGTTCGCTTCTCTTTCCTTTTCCAATCATTCCGTTCAGTCCCTTGCTTAAAAGAAGCGGCGTGTACTTATCCATACGGCTGCTTGTTGTAGGTCCTGCAGAGCCTATCACCTGTCCTTCCCTTGCGGGAGTAGGTCCGAGATAATATAATACATGATTCGTCACATCAATCGGTAAAACACCCTTTTCATACAAAACTTTTCCATCCTCATCCCTGTACTTAGACGCAAGAATTGCGTCATACATTCTCTTGTGTGCTGCATCCCTTGCACTATATAGGGTTCCTGAAATGTATACATAATCTCCTGCTGTTAAATCTGCCAGCTCATTTTTATTAAACGGTGCTTTAATATGCTTATCCATAGATTCTCCTTTATATTCCAAATTTCAAAACAAAAGCTTCCTGCACATTTCATGGTTTGATATATATGTTCCGACAGTTACAGTATCTTTGTCACATGTCTGTTGACATGGCAGCACATATTGACTGCAAGCGGCATGCCCGCTATATGGGTGGCATAGCTTTCAATGTTTACTGCAAGTGCCGTCGTTTTGCCTCCCAAACCACCCGGTCCAATTCCCGTACCGTTAATTGTTTCTAAAAGCTCCCTCTCGATCCTTGCAATGTGTTCATATGTTGAATGTGAGTTTACATCTCTTGTAAGAGCTTTTTTTGCCAGCTTAGCTGCAAGCTCAAAATCTCCTCCAAGTCCCACACCGACAACAAGGGGAGGACAGGCATTCGGACCTGCATTTTTCACTGCATCAAGTACAGCCTCCTTAACACCATCTTCACCGTCAGCAGGCTTTAACATATAAACCTTACTCATATTTTCACTGCCAAATCCCTTTGGTGCTATCGTAATTTCAAGCTTATCACCAGATACGATATCATAATGAATGATTGCAGGTGTGTTATCTCCTGTATTGACCCTCAAAAGCGGGTCATTCACAACCGATTTTCTAAGATATCCTTCCTTATATCCCCGTCTTACTCCCTCATTTATTGCATCGGTCAAATTCATACCCTCAATATGTAAATCCTGTCCCACATTTACAAAAAAAACTGCCATTCCCGTATCCTGACATATCGGTATTTTTTCTTCCCCTGCTATTTTTAAATTTTCAATTAACTGGTCAAGAATTTGTTTTCCCAGTACTCCGTCCTCATCCGCAGCGGCAGCCTTCAGCTTTTTTTCCATATCCTCTGCAAGATATAAATTTGCATTTATGCACATGTCACGAACTGTATCTATGATAACATCTGTATTTATCGTTCTCATTACAAACCTCCTACTCTGACACAACCAATAAAGGGCTGCTGCTAAATTTTTGCAACAGCCCTAAGCATCATTTAATCATCAAGGAAATCATCATTATCATTTGTGTTACCTCTGCGTTTTCTGTTCAAATAACACACAAAGGAGGAGAAAATGTAAGCAACAAAAAGTATGATAAATATAACAACCAGCCAATATATTGTGCTGAATAATATATCAGCAAATCCATCTATTTTGCTTAATCCATCTAATCCCTCTTTTAATTTCTCACCTGTCATAATATGTTCCCCCTATCCTTTGAACAAATTATTCTTCCTTTTCGTCTGTTTCTTCTTCCGGTTCCTCCACGATGCCTTCCTCGTTATCGGCTTCCTCCATCTCCTTTTCCAATGCAATTAGAGATTCTGATTCGTCCGCAGACTTTTGTCTTACCTTTGTAATGCTGGCAACGATGATATCATGCTCAACATCCATATTGATAAGCTTAACTCCCGTTGTGATACGTCCAAGCATGGAAATGTCTTTACAAAGTATTCTTATGACAATTCCCTGATTGGTTATAATCATAATTTCATTATCATCATTGACAGCCTTAAAGCCTACCACATTTCCTGAACGCTCATTAATCTTGTAACATTTAACTCCTTTTCCTCCACGTCTCTGTGGGGTAAATTCATCAATATGTGTACGCTTACCAAGTCCGTTTTCAGATACGAGAAGCAAAGCCTCTCCCTGCGTATCAAGCTGCATACCGATAATTTCATCGCCCTCTGCAACATTCATGCCGATAACACCCATAGATGTTCTTCCCGTGCTTCTGACATCCTTTTCATTAAATCTTATACACATACCATGCTTTGTTACAAGGATAATATCCTTTTTGCCGTTGGTTGCCTTTACCTCAATCAGCTCATCATTTTCCTTTAAGGTTATGGCAGCAAGACCCGATTTTCTTACATTTGAATATTCTGTAATCCGCGTCTTTTTAACAATACCATTCTTTGTACACATAAACAGATATCTACCCTCAACGTACTGCCTGATTGGTATAACCGCAGTTATTTTTTCATCTGGCTGGAGCTGGAGCAAATTAATGATTGCTGTTCCTCTTGCTGTCCTTCCCGCTTCAGGAATTTCATACGCCTTTAACCTGTATACTTTTCCCATATTCGTAAAGAACATAATATAATGGTGCGTTGTCGTCATAAACAGGTCTTCAATAAAGTCTTCCTCTATCGTCTGCATACCCTTTATGCCTTTTCCACCTCTGTTCTGGCTCTTAAAGTTATTTACCGTCATACGCTTGATATAGCCAAGCTTTGTCATGGCAACAACGATATTTTCTTTCTTTATGAGGTCCTCAACCGTCATACCGTCTTCAACATCTATTCCGATTGATGTTCTTCTCTTATCACCATATTTTGTTGCAATGATAAGAATTTCTTCTTTAATGACTCCCAAAAGCTTATTTTTATCTGCAAGAATTGCACGAAGCTCTGCAATTCTTTCCATAAGCTCCCTATACTCGTTTTCAAGCTTTTCTCTTTCCAAGCCTGTAAGTACACGAAGTCTCATATCAACTATGGCGGATGCCTGTGCATCTGTGAGGCCAAATCTCTCCATAAGGGAAAGCTTTGCATCTGCAACTGTTTTTGCAGCCCTTATCAGCTTGATAACCTCATCAATATTATCAAGTGCAATCAAAAGTCCTTCTACGATATGTGCTCTCGCCTCTGCCTTGTTGAGTTCATATTTTGTTCTTCTTGTAACAACATCCTCCTGATGCTTCAAATAATATGTAAGCATTTCAAGAAGGTTTAACACCTTTGGCTCATTATTAACAAGTGCAAGCATAATTACACCAAATGTATCCTGCATCTGGGTATGCTTAAACAATTGATTAAGAAGGATATTTGCATTGCAATCCTTTTTAAGCTCAATTACAACTCTCATACCCTCTCTTGAAGACTCGTCTCTTAAATCAGAAATACCATCTATTTTCTTTTCCTTGACAAGCTCCGCAATTTTCTGTATCAGCTTTGCCTTATTGACCATGTATGGAAGCTCAGTAACAATGATTCTCTGTTTTCCATTTGCCATAGGTTCTATATCGGTAACAGCCCTTACCTTTATTTTTCCCCTGCCTGTTCTGTAAGCTTCATCAATGCCTGAGGTTCCGAGTATCTGTGCACCCGTAGGAAAATCAGGACCCTTTACGATTTCCATTATCTCGTCAAGCTCAGTTTCCCTGTCCTCTAATACTTTATTGTCAATGATTTTAACAACTGCACTTATTATCTCGTTTAAGTTATGAGGCGGTATATTCGTAGCCATACCAACAGCAATTCCGGATGTACCGTTTACCAAAAGATTTGGATAACGGCTTGGTAAAACTACAGGCTCCCGCTCCGTCTCATCAAAGTTTGGCACGAAATCAACCGTATCCATTTCTATATCAGCAAGCATTTCCATGGAAATCTTAGAAAGTCTTGCCTCTGTGTACCTCATTGCCGCAGCTCCGTCACCATCAACGGAACCAAAGTTTCCATGACCATCCACAAGCGGATATCTTGTTGACCATTCCTGGGCAAGCTTTACCAATGCCTCATAAATGGAAGAATCTCCATGCGGATGATATTTACCCATTGTATCACCGACAATACGTGCACACTTTCTGTGTGGTTTGTCAGGTCCATTATGAAGCTCCATCATGGAATGAAGGATTCTTCTCTGTACTGGCTTAAGACCATCTCTGACATCAGGAAGGGCTCTTGCAGCGATAACACTCATGGCATAATCTATATAAGAATTTTCCATGGTTTTCTTTAAATCCACTTCATGGATTTTATCAAATATTGTACTATCGTCCATTTTTTCCTCTCCTTCTATCAGATATCGAGATTTTTAACAAACTTTGCATTTGTCTCTATAAACTCTCGTCTTGGTTCCACTTTTTCACCCATAAGGGTATCAAATACAATATCAAGCTCAGACTCGCTTTCCTCGTCAATTGCTACACGAAGAAGAATTCTCTTTTCAGGATCCATTGTCGTATCCCAAAGCTGTTCTGCATCCATCTCACCAAGTCCCTTATAACGCTGAATTTTGTTATTATTATCCCTGCCCACTTCATCCAGTATCTTTGCAAGCTCATCATCACTGTATGCATACCATGTTTTCTTGTTCTTTTCCAGCTTATAAAGCGGCGGCTGTGCAAGATAAACATGACCCTGTCTTATCAAATCCGGCATAAACCGGAAGAAAAAGGTAAGCATAAGCGTTGCAATATGGGCACCGTCAACATCGGCATCTGTCATAATAATAATCTTATCATAGCGAAGCTTCTCTATATTGAAATTTTCCCGTATTCCTGTTCCAAAAGCAGTTATCATTGCTTTTATTTCCTCATTGCCGAGAATTCTGTCTATTCTTGCCTTTTCAACATTTAAAATTTTTCCTCTTAGTGGAAGTATCGCCTGTGTTGCCCTGGAACGTGCAGTTTTTGCAGAGCCTCCTGCGGAATCTCCCTCAACAATGTAAATCTCACAATTTTTAGGATCCTTGTCTGAACAATCTGCAAGCTTTCCCGGAAGTGCCATACTATTTTCAAGCGTACTCTTTCTAGCAACATCCCTTGCCTTTCTTGCAGCAATTCTGGCCCTCTGTGCAAGTGCAGCCTTTCCTATAATTATCTTGGCAATCTGAGGATTTTGCTCAAGAAAATAAGTAAGTTTTTCATTTACAAGGCTTTCCACTGCAGTTCTTGCCTCCGCATTTCCAAGCTTCTGCTTTGTCTGTCCCTCAAACTGCGGTTCCGGAATTTTTACACTTACAATTGCAGTCAGTCCCTCTCTCAAATCATCACCTGAAAGATTTTCATCCTTTTCCTTTATAAGTTTATTTGTCCTTGCATAATCATTAAATACCTTCGTAATGGCACTCTTAAAACCTGTAAGATGCGTACCTCCCTCAGGCGTCGTTATATTATTTACAAAGCTTAAGGTTGCCTCATTGTAGGAGTCGTTATGCTGAAGTGCAACCTCAACATACATGTCATCCTTATTTCCCTCAACGTAAATAATCTTGTCATAAAGAGCTGTTTTGTGCCTGTTCAAATATTGAACAAATTCCTTGATACCACCCTCATAGTGATAATGCTCCTCATTTTCCATGCCTTCCCGCTTATCAAAAAGACTAATCTTTAATCCCTTTGTAAGAAATGCCATTTCTCTAAGTCTTCTCTTTAATGTGTCAAATTCAAAAATAACATCATCAAAAATAGTATCATCGGGCATAAAGGTTACTTTGGTTCCGACCTTATCTGTCTTTCCTATTTCCTTAAGCTTGTATATAACATGTCCTCTCTCATAACGCTGCTTGTATATCTTTCCGTCTCTTGATATCTCTACCTCAAGCCAATTAGAGAGTGCATTAACAACAGAAGCACCAACACCATGAAGTCCTCCTGAAACCTTGTATCCTCCACCACCAAACTTTCCGCCGGCATGGAGTATTGTAAATACAACCTCAACAGCAGGAATACCTGCCTTTTCATGTATACCTGTAGGGATACCTCTACCATTATCTATAACTGTCACGGAATTATCTTCATTTATAAATACCTGAATTTCCGTACAAAAACCTGCAAGTGCTTCATCAACAGCATTATCAACAATCTCATAAACCAAATGATGAAGACCTCTTGTTGATGTACTTCCTATGTACATTCCCGGTCTTTTTCTTACCGCTTCCAGACCTTCCAATATCTGGATTTGGTCAGCTCCATAATTTTCGTTACTACTGCTCATAAATTTTACCTCCGGCAACCTTATATATCTTATCGATACTAAGTCTTTCCTTTATAAAATCATCATATCCTGTACATGTAATGATAGTTTGGATTTCACTGATATAAGACAACAGTGCATCTCGTCTCGTTGAATCTAACTCTGACATAACATCATCCAACAGTAATATGGGATTATCCTTTATCATATTTCTTACAAGCTCTATCTCTGCAAGCTTCAGGGATAATGCTGCTGTCCGCTGCTGTCCCTGTGAACCATATTTTTTAACATCAATGTCATTTACAATAAATGAAATATCATCCCTGTGAGGACCTACACTCGTGGATTGATATTTTAAATCCACGAATCTTTTATTTTTTAATTCTTCAAGAAAATCATTTTCATCTACATTTTTTTCATATATAATTTTGATATTTTCTTTTTTGGAAGTAATACTGCTATGTATTTTTCCTATTATTTCATTTATCAGTTCTATAAAATTATTCCGTTCAGAAATAACCTTTATACCATATTTTACCAATTGTTCATCCCAGACATCAAGTGTATCCTTATTCGTTCCATCAAAGGCTATCTTTTTTAAAAGATTATTTCTTTGATTCAATGCCTTATTGAAATTGGATAAATCACTATAATATATTTTGTTGAGCTGACAAAGCTCCATATCTATAAATCGTCTTCTTTCTGCAGGACTGTTTTTTATAATGGACAAGTCCTCAGGAGAAAATAAAACGATATTTACAATTCCAAAAAGCTGGGCACTTCTTTTTAAAGTAATTAAATCTACTGCAACTCCCTTACTTTTATTTGTTCTAAGGTGCATATCTATTCTATGGGAACTATCACTTTTCATAACATCTGCCCTTATATGGGCTTCCTCATATCCAAATTGTATAATTTCCCTGTCCTTATTTCCCCTATGGGATTTTGTTGTTGCTATCATATAAATAGCTTCCAGTATATTCGTTTTTCCTTGTGCATTATCCCCATAAAGTATATTAATGCCATTTGAAAACTGAATATCCACCTCATCATAATTTCTGAAATTGTTAAGTGCAAGCTTATCGATAAACATTCTTTGTCTCCTTTTCAACAATCACTTTTGAATGCTTATCTTTTCTTCATCATAACAAACCTCTGCTCCATCATACAGTTTTCTTCCACGTCTTACCTCAACTTCTCCGTCAACTAACACAAGTCCCTGCTGTATAATTTCTTTTGCATCTATCCCTGAATCAACAATTCCTGTAGCCTTAAGAGCCTGTCCAAGCTTTATAAATTCTTCTCCTTCTCTCAGCTTCAAAATATGCATGACAATTACTCCTTTTTAATATGCTCCTGCATTTATATTTACAGGAAGAACAACGTAAATATAATTTTCCTCAACATCCCTTATAATACATGGAGATTTGGCATCCCTCATATAAATAGTGATTTTCTCATCATCAATAACCCTTAACACATCCATGATAAATTTAGGATTAAAACCGATAATAATTTCTTCTCCCTCTTTATCGATTTCAATTTCCTCATTCATGGAACCCATAAATGTATCAACCTTAAGATACATGTTATTATCGTCCTTTATACTTACAATGATAGGCTTCTTATCAGACTCCTTAATAAGAAGGGAAGCTCTGTCTATACAATCAAGAAATTCCCTATTATTTACCTCAACCTTAATCTTATGATCCATCGAAAGCATACTTACTATCTTATAATATTCTCCTTCAAACAGTCTGGAAACCACTATCGTATCATCAAACTCAAAGAGAATATGATTTTCGGCAAAATAAATATTTACCATATCATCCACTCCGCCGTTTATAATCTTAGATAAATCACTTAAGGTTTTTCCGGGAACAACAACACTTATGTTGTCTCCTCCATCCTTAAGCTTAATATTACGAAGTGATATTCTGTGACCATCAAGAGAAACTACCGTAAGCTTTCCATCCTTTACCTCAAATAACTCACCTGTCATAAGCTTGTTATTTTCATTATCTGAAATTGAAAAAATAGTCTGTCTGATTACTTCCTTTAATGTAAACTGTGAAATCGTAATTTTCTTTTCCTTTTCTATTTCAGGAAGCTCCGTAAACTCCTCTCCTGATTTTGAAGAAAGTACAAATCTTGCTTTTTCACATCTTATGATGGTTTTGTAGTCAGGTGTAGTTTCTATTGTAATTTCACTGTCAGGAAGCTTTCTTACAATATCATTAAATATTTTAGCTTCTATGGCAATTCTTCCCATTTCAACAATGTTACCCTTAAGACTTGTCTCAATTCCAAGCTCCAAGTCATTAGCTGTAAGCTTAATCCTATCTGAATAAACATCTATAAGAATACATTCAAGGATAGGCATGGTTGTTTTGGTAGAAACAGCCTTTGATACTATATTAAGTGATGCAAGAAGATCTGATTTTGAACATGTTATCTTCATTCGTAATTATCCCCTTTCGATTGGAAAATGTAATATATATAATTAATAAATTAATCGTAATCATATTAATAGGTGTTAATATGTTAAAAAGCTCCATACAAGCCTATCCGTCCCAAAAATCAGCTTTAAATAAGTGTTGTTAAAGCCTGATATTCATGTGAATCAATTATGGATAATTAAAATTATAAAAATATGATTTAGAAAATATAATAAAGTAATTAACAAAATAACATACTTGTTTATAACATTAATTAACATATAGTTGATAATTATTTGTTAGGATTCAGTTTTTTTATAATTGTATCAACGGTAGCTTTGAAGGAAGGGTCAACCAGCAGCTTTTCCTCTACTCTCTTTATACCGTTGATAACTGTAGCATGGTCTTTTCCTCCTACAGCGTTACCGATTGATTTTAGTGCAAGAACCGTGTATTCCCTGCAAAGGTACATAACAATTTGTCTTGCAGTAGCAATGTCCTGACTTCTCTTTTTGGAACATATATCATCCACAGAAATGTTCATATGCTCGGAAACTGTCTTAATAATAATGTCAGGGGTTATGGCTACGATATTATCTTTATTTATAATATCTTTCAGTGATTCCTTTGCAGTTTCAAGTGTAACATTCTCATTCATAAGCTTGGAGAAAATACCGATTTTGTTTAAGGCACCTTCCAGCTCACGGACATTGTTGGTAATATTTTCTGCTATGTAAGAAAAAACTTCATCCGGAATACCCTTAAGGTGATCCATTTCCGCTTTATTCTTTAGTATCGCCATACGTGTTTCATAATCAGGTTCATGTATATCAATGGGAACTCCACACTCAAACCTTGAAATAATTCTTTGGTCAAGTGTTTTTATTTCCTTTGGTGGCTTGTCCGATGATAAAATAATCTGTTTTTTATCATTATACAATGAATTAAAGGTGTGGAAAAATTCATTTTGTGTGCTTTCCTTACCAATCAAAAATTGAACATCATCAAGGAGAAGAACGTCCACCTTTCGGTATTTCTCCCTGAATTCTGTTGTAGTATGGTTTCTTATGGCATCTATAATTTCATTTGTAAATACCTCTGATGGAACATATAAAACATTGATATTGTCATCCTTTTGCAGAATGTAATGGGCAATTGCCTGCATAAGATGTGTTTTGCCAAGTCCTGAATTTCCATATAAAAATAAAGGATTAAAATTATCCTGAGCCGGCATATCCGCAACAGCAAGACATGTGGCATGGGCATGTTTGTTACCATCACCTACAATAAATGTATCAAATGTATACCTTGGATTTAAATTACTTCTGCTGATTGCTTCCTTATAAGATTCAGACTGGGTATTTTTTTCTGCCTCTGTATCTTCTTTAGAACAGAAATTCTTTTTTTCGTCAATGATAATTTCGATATTGCTGTCGTTTAATGTTTCCCTGATGGAAGACAATAAAAATAAGTCAAATTCTTTCCTTCGTAGGAATTTGACAGCATTTTCACCAAGCTTTTCGTCAACAAAAAAATAGATGGTATTATCTTTTACTTCGTATATTTTTAAGGAACGAATCCATGTATTAATCATAATAGAAGAAATGTCGTACTGTGTTTCTAAAAGAGATAAAATATCTTCCCATTTACTTTCTATTAAAGCTTTCATTTACATTCCTCCAATTATCTCCAAAAACTCATTTTAAAATGAGAGCATAACTATCTATAATATACTATAAAATTTGGTTTTTTACAAGAATTTTAAGAAATTATTAACTGGTCATATTATGTGAAATGGTTTTATGTAAATTAAATGATTATTTCAAATAAGTAATCAACAATTATAAAATGTAGAAAAATAGGGGTAAAGCATGTAAATCAACAACAATTCTACAAGTTATCAACAGGTTAAACACATTTTGTGGATAACATTATGTAAATACATTATGGAAATTAAAAAAAATGTGGATAAAAATACTATCATACTTAATAATAAAATTTAATATGATAGTATTTAATAAATTAATATAAATATACAATGTAAAGATTGAATTTTGCTCTTTAATTTATATTTTATGTAGGTTGTTATAATTTTTTACATGTATTTTATGTTTAGTTATTTTAATTGTTCTTTTATTATTGTAAAGATATTTGAATTATCCGTTTCTGGAACATAATAATAGAAACCGCCAGAAAAACATTCTTCTTTTATCAATGTTAAGTCTTCTGAATCATGTATTTCGGATTCATAAAAGTAATAATTTGATGTTGTTTCAGTGCCTGTTAAAGGTGTTTCTAAAATAGCTCCTGCTAATGATGTTAGTAATAAAATTATCGTATACATATAATCCCTTCCTAAACTATTGTTATAAAGTATTTAAACTGAATTAGAATTATTCTATTCGTAAACAATAGAATAATCATCAAAATAATTCATGGATTTGACATAATCATTTATTCCTTTTTTTATTTCTTCGTCTGGAGAAGTATTGTTTTCAACATAACACGTTATGGTTGCCTTCTTTTGTTCTTTGTAAGTATCATAGTTTTCAGGTTCAATTTCCACTTTTTCAATATGTTCCATATTTTGTAAGTCGTTTTTTAAGGTAGAACAAACAGTATCCCATTCAGACTTGTCCTCATCAGGGGAGCTTGAGAAAGTCCATGAATCATCGGAAGATGCTGCAGATGTTGTGGTGTTTTTATCATCTTTTCCGCAGCCGCACAGCAAAAGTGTTAAAGTACATAATAAAAGTAATAATTTCTTCATATTAAAAATATCCTTTAAAATTTTAATTAAACTATTATATTTTAGAATTGTAATAAAATGTAAATTAAATCATTTTTATTATAATATAAGCAAAAACCCATGTAAATAAGTACATTGTACCAGTTAAATGAAAATACCATGAATTAAGTAATGAAAATACAACAAACAACTAGTATTATAAGGAAAGATATTCCGGTAATATAAGTTTTTAGTGTACTTTTCATCTTTTTTGATAAATATAAAACAAATATTGTAAAAAATAATAAAAATAAAAATTTTAATGTCAAAACTATTATTGTAAATAAGAAAATAGGAATAAATGAAGGTACTTTTTCCAGTGGGGGAAGTGATGGGGTAGGAGCAAAAAAGCTGTGTAAGCCATATAATTGACAACAATATATAAATAAAGGCAAATATGTTATTATAAATGAAATGAAAGTGCAGCTGATACTGGCTTTTATTTTATTTTTATCAAGATCTTTCTGACCATGTTTACATGTATTTAAAATGAAAGAAGTCTGACATTCTTCTTCCATAGGAAATATGCCTGATACGGATATAATCACACAAAGACAGGAAAATGCAAGTATAAGAAAATTTTGACGGTCATAACCTCCAATTCCTAAAAATATATACCAACCTTTCTCGTATACCAACCATTTCGTAAAATCTTTTTCTGAAAGATAATCCAGTCTTGATTCTACAAGCGAAAATCCCCCACTGCTTATAGTCATTGACTGATATTTTGATATAATAGGAAAATATTCTGACATTGATAAATTTCCAGCTTCATATTGGGACTGAATTTGTTCCTGTTTTTTAAATGCAGATTCTAAACGTTTAGATTCCGTCTCAATCAGATTCATATTTTCTTCGGAAAGTATTCCCTCATATGAATGCATATATCTCATATAATATTGTCTGTCAAAGTTTTCAGGTTTTGTTGTATGTGTTAAATAAATATAGAATAATGGTCCTACTAATAGAAATAAAAGTAATAATTTTCTTCCAAAAAGGATTTTATACATTTCATATGAATAAATACTATGTCTTTTAAATTTAATATTTTTATCTGTTTTTTTTCTCAAAGAAAAAGAAAGAAATAGTGGCTCTTTGATATTAGCTTTGTTATAACCGATAATGAAAAGAACAACCATTACCACAAGTATGATGAAAGATACTAAAAAGGATGGATATGTAAATAATATAGGGTAACCAAATAAATTTATATTTTTATATTCAGATAAAAATCCAATTGATTGTAGCAAATAAAAAGGAGAAATATATTTCATTAAAGAAAATAGTGTATTGCCTTTTATATTTTGTAAAAGAAGCCCAATTACATAAACTAAAATTGAAATTAAGGTATATATCTGGATGGTTGAGATTATATTTGTAAGGGCGAGAAGACAAATGCCAATTATAAAAGCACCAATCCATCTTAGTAAAAATAATAAAACTAAAAAAGTAATAATTTTTATGTGAAAAATACTTTTATAACAGCCAAAAAAGGATTGTATGGAACAAGTCATATCAACAAAACCATAACGAAATATTGAAATAAGCAATGATATACAAGTAAGTAAAAATGTGGATACAAAAGAAAAGAATAGCAATATCCAAATTTTTGATAAAGATAAAACAGTTTTTCCATTTTTCATAGTGTTATAAAGTTTATTATATTGATTGTTTCTATCATCGATTACCAATAGAATTGTTAATATAAATAAAAAAACAAATATAATCACAGGATAAACAGGTATATGTAAAAGTTCTGACATACCACGGCTTCCTGTATATGATATAATTTCTTCAGAAAATGAAGCATAGTCTGATTTTGTTTTTTGAATATTTCGTCTTGAAAATTCATTTTTACTTTTCGAAAAAATTGAGATATTGGAAATTAAATCTGCATTTTCTCTTGTATTTTTTAAAAAGTCTGCATAGGAATATGCGGCATCTATGTCAGCTCTCATATATGAAAATAAGTTATATTCTTCTGAAAAATCTGTATTGACAAAAGAATAATTTTGAATATATGTGTTGGTTTCTTTTGCCTTAATTATTTTATTATAGGTATTTACTATATAATCTACACCTGTTCCAGAATCTGTATTTGGAATTTGGTTTGTATCATATGTTTGTATATAATTTTTTAATAATTTGTAATTTTTGTCGGTAAATCCTTTGTTTTTTCCATAATTAAAACACACAATAATAAAAAAAAGTAAACTAATACAACATGTGAGCCAGAATATTTTATTTGATAAAATCTTTTTCATATCATATATGCTTAGATAAATAGATTTTTTAAACATATTGGATATTACTCCTCTCCAAAAACATAAAGATATTTTTCTTCTAAATTAGCTTTTACTTTTACATATGGAAAATTTTCAGGTTCCTCATCTGTGATGATGCGTACATAAATATGTTCATGTTCTCTTCTTATATTGCTGATTTGATAATTATTTTGTACATTATCTAATTCTGAATTGGTAATACAAATTTCATATACTTTATCATCAATAGAGGTCGTCAATTGTTCAGGTGTGCCACATTCTACAATTTTTCCTTCTTTAAAAAGAACAATTTCTTTTGCAATGTATTCTATATCAGGTACAATATGGGTTACAATAATTACAATGGTATCCATTGCATATTTGGAAATAACATTTTTCATTCGTATCCGTTCTTTTGGGTCTAACCCTGTTGTCGGTTCATCCAAAATAATAAATTTGGGATTTCCAAGTAATGCCTGTGCAAGTAATAATCTGCGTTTCATACCGCCAGAATAATGTTTAATTTTAATATCCAGTTGTTCTGTGAGATTAACCCAGGTCATTACACGAAATACTTCATTTTTAATTTCTTTTTCAGGTATATCTTTTAATTCTGCAATATATGAAAGAAATTGCCGTCCTGAAAAAAAATCATAAATGCTTTGGTGCTGAGGCATAAAACCGATTTTTTCCCTATATTCACTGCCAAGCTTTGAAATAGGACATCCATCATATAAAATTTCACCATCCGTAGGAATTAAATTACCTACAAGCATATTGGCAAGGGTTGTTTTTCCTGCACCGTTCGGTCCTAAAAAGCCATAGATTCCCGGCGACAACTGCATGGAAATATTATTTACAGCACATTGTTCACCGTAATATTTCGTTAAATTTTTAATTTCCAACATATTATATACCACCCTAATTTGTAATTAATAATGCATCTGCATATTCATTTTCATATTCCTTATAACAGGATTTATAATAGTGGTTCATATCAGTTACCTGATAATCGTATGCATCATTTTCTAATTGTAAAGTATCTATACTGTAATAATCCGTATAATCGACGATGCCTTTCTCCCCTGATGAGTAAATCGGATAATGTCCGCCTTCCTTCGCTATATAAAATTTTTCCTTTTTATAGTCAAAGTAAACCCATCTCTGATAGGTTTTTGCGTAATCTGTATCTTCACCGTAGCCCAAATTCCAAAAAAGCTTATCGTCAGATATGAAAGAATCTGTATAATTGTCCAAAGCTGCCAGTTTGGTTATTGCTCCTGTGTTTATGTCATAGCAACAAAAATCACCTGTATCTTTGTCACAATAATAAAGCTTTTTATTATAAATTCTCATATCACCAAAAACATTACAGGCTGAAAAGCCAGTCATAATTTCTTTATATGTGTTGGAGGCGATGTCATAGTAGTACCATACTTCAATGTCATTTATTGTATAAGTTACGTAATAAAACCCCTGTTTATTATCGGATGCAACAATGTTTTCTATGGCATATTCTTTTTCACGGTCACCAAAGGATTCCTGAAGTTTAACAAGTTCACCTGTTTCTGTATTGTACGACCATAAACTATGGCAATCATGTTTTCGGATTTCTTCATATTCTTCATCTCTTATCTGTGACATATCCTTACCTTCAAATTGTTTCATAAATGTTTTATCAGTATAGGAAGTAGAAAAAATAATTGTATTTTCAACGGTTACAATTTGCTGGAATAGCTCATGGTCCAGTGTAAAAAGATGTTTTCTGTTTTCACCGTCAAAATCCTGCTCATATAATGACATACTGCTTCTGCCAGCAGCATTATCGTCACCTTCTCTAATCGAAACGTATAGCTTATTGTTAAATACAAAAATATGAAATGCCATTTTATCTTCACCAGGAGGTGCAGACCTACATAAAAAGGCATTGCAATCTCTTGTATCATGTGAACATTCCGGCTTATTGCATACGGCAATATCCTGTCCTGTCTTATAATCTATAAATCTGATAAAATAGTCTATATAGCCATTAATTTCAAGCTTTATATAAAAAACTCCGTCAAGTGTAACAGCACCATGCATCCCACCATGTTCATTCGTATAAAGTATTGATTCATTGGCGGTATTTGTTTTATGTTGTTTTTTTACAACATAAACCAGAAAAATGCCAAGCAACAAAAAAATTGTTAATAATATGTACAGGATTCGTTTTGTTTTCATATAAATTTCCTCACTTTGAATATAATAAAGCTACAGACTATATAAAATAAAGGATTTTTATTAATTATTTATCTCATATACAGAACTCCCGTATAATGATGAGTGTTTATATCCCACATCTTTTGTTGCTATTAAAGAATCTCCACTTGATAAATACTCTTTACTTTTTGAAGAATAGGAAGAACCAAAGCTAACACTTACAGTAATTATTTTTAAATCTTTTCCAGCAGTAAGTTTACTTTCTCCTTGCGTATTGGACCAATATACCTGTAATGTACCGGAGGAATTAGCATTACCATTAAGCGGTCCGTTTGTTGATACTGATAAGCTAATGGCTTTACTGTCATAGGTCTGCAATGCAGTACCTCCAAATAGCATAAGGCTTAATAAAATAGCAATTACCTTTCTTTTCATGAAAATACCTCCTAAAGTAAAAAGTGTCTTCCAATTATTATATAATCTGTAGCTTATGAATATATGCCGTACATAAATTATAAAATACCAAAACACCCATGTAAATAAGTACATTGTCCTAGTTCTGGGCAGATTTCACCAGTTGGAAGGGGAAAGGTTCCTGTAATAGTCAAAAACTAATTTGCGATTAATAATGCATCTGCATATTCATTTTCATATTCCTTATAACAGGATTTATAATAGTGGTTCATATCAGTTACCTGATAATCGTATGCATCATTTTCTAATTGTAAAGTATCTATACTGTAATAATCCGTATAATCGACGATGCCTTTCTCCCCTGATGAGTAAATCGGATAATGTCCGCCTTCCTTCGCTATATAAAATTTTTCCTTTTTATAGTCAAAGTAAACCCATCTCTGATAGGTTTTTGCGTAATCTGTATCTTCACCGTAGCCCAAATTCCAAAAAAGCTTATCGTCAGATATGAAAGAATCTGTATAATTGTCCAAAGCTGCCAGTTTGGTTATTGCTCCTGTGTTTATGTCATAGCAACAAAAATCACCTGTATCTTTGTCACAATAATAAAGCTTTTTATTATAAATTCTTATTTTGGAATATATACCGCAACTTGAAAAATCAGTCATGATTTCTTCATATGTATTGGAAGCAATGTCATAATAATACCATGACTGGAAACGATCAATACCAAAGGTAGTAACATAATAAAATCCCTGACTATCATCGGATGCAATAATGTATTCTATGGCATATTCTTTTTCACGTTCGCCAAAGGATTCCTGAAGCCTGACAAGTTCTTCGGTTTCTGTATTATACGACCATAGACTATTACAATTATGTTTTTGCATTTCTTCATAATCTTCATCTGTTACCTGTGACATGTCCTTACCTTCAAATTGTTTCATAAATGTTTTATCCGTGTAGGCAGTTGAAAAAATAATTGTATTTTCAAAGGTTACAATTTGCTGGAACAGCTCATGGTCCAGCGTAAAAAGATGTTTTCTGTTTTCACCGTCAAAATCCTGCTCATATAATGACATACTGCTTACACCGCTGGCATCGTCATCACCCTCTCTAACAGTTATATATAATTTATTATTAAACATAAAAAGGTCAAATGCCATTTTATTATCAGGTGCAGCAGCAGCTCTGCATACAAATGCATTACAGTCTTTTGTATCATGTGAACATTCCGGTTTGTTGCATACGGCAATATCCTGCCCTGTTTCATAATCAATGAATCTGATAAAATAGTCTAAATATCCATTGTTTTTAATATATACATAGAAAACACCGTCAGGGGTGGCAGCACCATACATCCCACCATGTTCATCCGGATAAACCAAAGTATTATTGCCGGTGTTAGTACTATTATTTTTTTTCATAATAAAAAACAAGGAAGCACCAAGTATTAAAACAAGAACTATTAATATGGGAATTATTCGTTTTATTTTCATTTACAATCTCCTAATATAAACAAGTATACTTAAAAGTTAATAAAGCTACAGACTATATAAATCATTATTTAGAACCTATTTTATTTGATATACAGCACTTCCATTTAAATAGGTGTGAACATAGCCTACATCTTTTGTTGCTCTTACAGATAATCCTTTCGTTAAATCCGATGGATGATTTTTTGAAGCGGTAAAACCGCCAAAGCTGACATTTACAGTAATGGCATTTATTGTTTTTAAGGCTGTAAGTTTGCTTTCTCCCTGTTTATTAGACCAAGTTACCTGCAAGACTGCTGAACTATTAGATGAAGATGTCATTTCTCCACTATGTCCATTTGCTAACTGTACTGTTAAAGTGGCAGCTTTACTGTCATAGGTCTGCAATGCAGCACCTCCAAATAGCATAAGGCTTAATAAAATAGCAATTACCTTTCTTTTCATGAAAATACCTCCTAAAGTAAAAAGTGTCTTCCAATTATTATATAATCTGTAGCTTATGAATATATGCCGTACATAAATTATAAAATACCAAAACACCCATGTAAATAAGTACATTGTCCTAGTACTGGGCAGATTTCACCAGTTGGACGGAAATATTAATAATTGAACAAATGTGTATAAAATATCATAATTTTTTGCGATTGTTTTTAAATTTTCTATCTAATAAATATCTAATAAATAGCAAAAACTTCTTGACGTAAGAATGCTTTTTCAATATAATAAGGGCTGATGTTCTCTCATGGAGGACAATAAATTTATAGAAAGGAGATAAGCTATTATGAAAATGACATTTCAGCCAAAGAGGAGACAGAGATCAAAGGTTCATGGATTCAGAAAGAGAATGAGCACTTCCAATGGAAGAAAAGTATTGGCCGCAAGAAGAGCAAAGGGAAGAAAAAGATTGTCAGCGTAGGTCACAATTCGTTGTGACCTTTTGTTTTTAATAGGAAAATAAGTTTCCTATTGGCATGGTCCTTTGCAAATTAAAATCACAAGGTGATTAAATGAAAAATATCGTTACTCTAAAAAACAGCAGAGAGTTCGGCAAGGTGTATAACCATAGAGAATCGTTTGCCAATAAATATTTAGTGATGTATCTAAGTGCCAACAGCTTAGATTACAGTAGAATTGGAATCTCTGTTAGTAAAAAAGTTGGAAATAGTGTGGTCAGGCATCGTATAACAAGATTGATAAGAGAAAGCTATAGACTTAATAAGGACAGGCTGAAGCAGGGATATGACATTGTAGTTATAGCAAGAGCTGCAGCAAAGGATAAATCATATCGTGAGATAGAAAGCTCCTTTTTGCATTTGTCCAGGCTTCATCACATTATTGTTGATGAATAAGAAATTATGTCAGGTGAGTAAGGCTTGACATGTTAAGAAAAGAAAGTGATTGAATGAAGAAAATTTGTATTGCTTTAATTAAGTTTTATAGAAAATATTTGTCCCGTTTTATTGGATATGGTCATTGTAAATATACTCCGACCTGTTCGCAGTATGCCATTGAGGCATATGAAAAGCATGGTTTTTTTAAGGGAACCGCTTTAACAGTCTGGAGAGTATTGCGGTGTAATCCATTTTCAAAGGGAGGATATGATCCTGTTCCATAATGGAGGAAAAAATGTTATTAACGCAGCAAGGTGGATTTATTATCAAACCGATTGCAAAGCTTTTAGGTGCTATTCTGAATGTGCTTTATAATGCACTTACTAATATAGGAATAGTAAATATAGGTGTTGCAATTATTCTTTTTACGGTGTTGGCAAGGTTATGTCTGCTTGTACCTTTAATTAAGCAGAATAAATCTACAAAGGTAATGAATTATATTCAGCCTGAGGTCAACAAGATTAATAAGAAGTATAAAGGAAAAAAAGATCAGGAATCTGTTCTTAAGCAACAAAATGAGCTTCGTGAGTTGCAGGACAAATACGGTGTAAGCATGACAGGAGGATGTCTTACTTCCCTTATCCAGATGCCTATTTTCCTTGCATTATACAGGGTTATACAAAATTTCCCTGCGTATGTCAGTAAGATTTATGATTATTATAGCCCGATTGCTCAGGCTATTAAAGCAGACGACAGTGCTGTTAAAGCGTTTCAGGAGTTTCATCAGAATGGAGAGTATGCAGCCTCAATAAAGGCAATTACCCTTGACACATCAAATGTTGATACCTTTATCGATGTACTAGCAAAGCTGCCTGCAGATGCACTTGATTCACTCAAAACATTATTTGCAGGAAATCCTGACATTATAAATGCAATAAACAGTAATGCTGAAAATATTAAGCATGTGTACAGCTTTATCGGAGGCATAGATTTATCAACTGCTCCGGGCTTTGCACTGACTGCTGCCTTTGCAATACCTGTTCTTTCCATGGTGTTCCAGTATTTAAGTATGAAAGTAACACCACAACAGGCAAGCGATGATCCTACGCAGCAGGCAACCATGAAAACAATGAACATGATGATGAAGATTTTTCCAGTTATGTCATTTATCGTCTGTGTAAATGTTCCTGCAGGTCTTGGTCTTTACTGGGCAACAGGATCATTTTTAAGCTTTTTGACTACAATCTGCATCAATACTTATTTCAGTAAGTGTGACATGGAAAAGGTTGTGGAAAAATGTAAAGCAAAAGCAGCAAAGAAAAATGCAAAGAGAAAAGCTTCAGGAAAGAAATCATTTATGGAAAGAATGCAGGAAGCAGCCATGGGACAGGCTGAGGGACAGAGTACCCAGCTTAACAATAAGGTTTCTTCCACAAGCTTAAAAAGCTATACTTCCAATACCATGAATACAGGTGGTGAGGTTAAGAAGTATAGGGAGGGCAGCCTTGCAGCAAAGGCAAACCTTTTACAAAGATACAATGACAACAATAACAATAAAAAGTAAATAAGAGGTAAGTACAATGGAGTATAGAGAATTCAAAGCAAAAACGGTTGAGGAAGCTATCACTGCAGCTTCCATGGAATTGGGTGTTGCAAGTACAGAGCTTGATTATGAGGTTGTTGAGAAAGGTTCCTCAGGATTTTTGGGAATAGGCTCAAAGCCTGCCGTTATAAAAGCAAAGAAAAAGGATTCATTTATTGATGATATTTATGAATACTTAAACCAGTTATTTAAGGTTATGGATATTGAGGCAAGTGTTGAGGTAAACTTTGACGAGGAAAGCTCAAACATGGATATTGAGGTATCAGGACCCAATATGGGTATTCTGATTGGAAAGCGTGGACAGACGCTTGATTCACTTCAGTACCTGATTAGCTTATATGTAAACAAAAAGAGTGAGTCTTATATCAGGGTTAAGCTTGATACCGAGAATTACCGTTCCAGAAGAAAGGATACCCTTGAAAATCTTGCTAAAAATATTGCATTTAAGGTTAAGAGGACAAGAAGGTCATTTACGCTTGAGCCTATGAACCCTTATGAGAGAAGAATTATTCACTCTGCCCTGCAAAATGACAAATATGTAGGAACAAGAAGTGAGGGAGAAGAGCCATACCGCAAGGTTGTAATATATCTTAAAAAGTAAGAAGGTATGTAAAATGACAATTGGTATAGTAGGACTTGGACTTATCGGTGGGTCATTTGCAAAAGCATTTAGCGATAATGATGAGCATAAATGTCTTGGCTATGATATAAGCAAAGAGGTTATGGCATCCGCTTATGAACAAAAAATAATTGATGGGGAGCTTTCCGAAAATAATATTGCAGAGTGTAATCTGATACTTGTAGCACTTTATCCGAAAGCTTCCATTGATTATATAAAAAAAATGGCTCCATATATTGACAAAAAAACCGTGGTGATTGACTGCTGCGGTATAAAAAAGGATGTTTGCAGGGAATGTTTTCCTATAGCAAAGCAATATGGATTTACATTTATAGGTGGGCATCCCATGGCGGGAAGACATTTTTCAGGTATCAAATACAGCACAAAAACTATGTATGACGGTGCATCTATGGTGCTTGTTCCTGAAAATATGAATGACGAAGCGGTTATCAACAAGGCAAAGCAGCTGTTGGCTCCGATTCGGTTTGGAAAAATAACAGTGTGCTCTGCTGACAAGCATGACGCCATGATTGCATTTACATCACAGATGGCACATGTTGTCTCAAATGCATATGTAAAAAGTCCGACCGCAAGGGAGCATGTAGGATTTTCCGCAGGAAGCTACAAGGATTTGACAAGAGTTGCATGGCTGAATGAAGACATGTGGACAGAGCTTTTTCTTGAAAATAAAGAGCATCTGCTTTATGAAATTGATGTATTCCTGAAATCAATGACCGAGTATAAGGAAGCAATGGAAAACAATGATGCAAAAAGGCTGCGTGAACTTTTGGCAGATGGAAAGAAATGTAAGGAAGAAATTGATGGAATCAATTAGCATATTTCAGCCAAACTATAATGCAGCAAGTGAAATTATGGCAATAAAAAATATGCTCTTGACATTTCAAATTGGTGATTTTAAAATTAGTACAGTTTTATAAAACAAATTTATAGTCTAATAGCTATGATGAGACGAGTAGGATAAAAACGAATTTACAGAGAGAATTTTCGAATGTGCTGAAAGAAAATTTATTTTACGCTTATCTGAAAACTACCTCGGAGCTGCTTATACAAAATATAAGCCGTTGATTACGTTATAATCTGGAATGAAGTGCTGTTGCAGATAAAAGCTGCCGCAGAACTAGGGTGGAACCGCGATATATCGTCCCTAGCATACGAAAGTATGCTGGGGATTTTTTATTAATGTGTTAAGTTTTCCCTGAAAACTTAACATGTAGCGTCAGCCCATTTGCTGGAAGCAAATTTGGAATGGGCTGACGTTCAAAAGCTCAGAAATAGGAGGAGAAAACGAAATGATTATTACTTTAAAGGATGGTTCATCAAAGGAATATCAGCAGCCAATGTTAGTGATAGATATCGCTTCTGATATCAGTGAAGGATTAGCCCGCATGGCATGTGCAGGTGAAGTTGACGGTGAGGTTGTTGACCTTAGAACAATTATAGATAAGGATGTAAATCTTAACATACTTACATTCAATGATGAGGCAGGAAAGAAAACCTTTTGGCATACGGCAAGTCATGTTCTTGCACAGGCAGTAAAGCATCTGTATCCTGATGCAAAATGCACGATAGGACCAGCAATTGACAATGGTTTTTATTATGATTTTGATATGCCGTCTCTTACAAGGGAAGACCTTGATAATATTGAAGCAGAAATGAAAAAGATAGTAAAAAAGGGTGATGATATTACTTCCTTTACGCTTTCAAGGGAGGAGGCAATCAAGCTCATGGAGGAAAAGGATGAGCCATATAAGGTTGAGCTTATCAATGACCTTCCTGAGGATGCCGTAATCAGCTTTTATACGCAGGGAGATTTTACGGATCTCTGTGCGGGACCTCATGTAATGAATACCAAGGTTGTAAAATACTTTAAGCTTACATCCTCATCGGGAGCTTATTGGAGGGGAAACTCAGACAATAAGATGCTTACACGTATTTATGGAACTGCCTACACAAAAAAGGCAGATTTAGATGAAAGACTGGAGTTTCTTGAAAACATTAAGCTGAGGGACCACAATAAGCTCGGTCGCGAGCTTGAACTTTTTACTACCGTTGATGTTATTGGTCAGGGACTTCCTCTTATCATGCCAAAGGGTGTGCAGATTATGCAGACGCTTCAAAGATGGATTGAGGATGAGGAAGAAAAACGTGGATACATGAGAACAAAAACTCCGCTTATGGCAAAGAGTGATTTGTACAAAATATCAGGACACTGGGATCATTATAAGGAAGGAATGTTTGTTTTGGGCGATGAGGAGGTTGATAAGGAAGTATACGCACTTCGTCCTATGACCTGTCCATTCCAGTATTATGTATATAAGGCAAGCCAAAAATCCTATCGTGACCTGCCATGCAGATATGGCGAGACGTCTACCCTCTTTCGAAACGAAGATTCCGGAGAGATGCACGGACTTACAAGAGTCCGCCAGTTTACCATATCAGAGGGTCATTTGATTGTAAGACCAGATCAGATGGTTTCCGAGTTTAAGGATTGTATTGCACTTGCACAATATTGTCTTCAGACACTTGGTGTTGAGGAGGATGTAACATACCACCTGTCTAAATGGGATCCTGACAATAGGGAAAAATATATCGGAGAGCCTGAGGTCTGGGAGCAGACAGAACAGGATATCCGAAATATTTTAAATGAATTAAATATACCGTTTACCGAGGATGTGGGCGAAGCTGCATTCTATGGACCAAAGGTAGATATCAATGCAAAGAATGTTTACGGCAAGGAAGATACCATGATTACCATTCAGTGGGATGCATTTATCGCGGAACAGTTTGACATGTATTATATTGATAAAGACGGCGAAAAGAAGAGACCATATATCATCCACAGAACATCAATGGGCTGCTATGAGAGAACCCTTGCATGGCTGATTGAAAAATATGCAGGTGCATTTCCTACGTGGCTTGCACCGGAGCAGGTTCGTGTCCTTCCGATTTCTGATAAGCACATTGATTATGCAGGCATTGTTGTGGATAAGCTTAAGGCAGCAGGTGTACGTGTAACCATGGACTCCCGTGCAGAAAAGATAGGCTACAAAATCAGGGAGGCAAGACTCCAAAAAATACCGTATATGCTTATCATCGGAGCAAATGAGGAGGAGAGCAAAACGATATCAGTCAGAAAACGTGGAGAAGACGGTGACATGGGAAGCATGGATACAGAGAAGTTTATTGCAGACCTTGTTAAGGAAATTGATGATAAAATCATACAATAGAATGATATAGCGTTAGATATTGTTCACAGAAAAAACATATTTCTAATTTTTTGTACTATACAAGTTGCCGTATTTATGTTATAGTTTTTGTTGGTTATTATAAAAGTACGACGAAAGAGAGGTTACATTTATGAATTGTCCAAATTGTGGAGCAGAGTTGCCAGAGGGTTCAACTTGGTGTGCTGCTTGTGGTAATGCAATTGATGCACCAAGTCAGGGCGGAGCAAGTGATGCATTATTTTCATCAACTCCTACTCCTACTGCATCAGCACCAGCTAAGAAAAGTGCAGCAGGTCCTATTATAGCGGTCGTTGTTATTTTAGCAGTGATAGCTGTAGCGGCAGTACTTTTAGTTCCGAAGCTTAAGTACAATGGTACCTATGAGCTTTCAGAAATATCAGCTTTTGGTTTGAAATTTACTGCTGAGGAGTTTGAGGAGCAGGCAGGTCAGAAGATTGATATGTCACTTAAGGTTTCCTTTGGCAAGGTTGAGCTTTCTGCTGATATGGCAGATATGGGCGTTGAGGGTAACGGTGTTGCTAAGATTAAGTTTGATGGTGACAAGGTTATTATCACAGAAAATGACGGAAGCAGTACCCTTGAAGGAAAGTATAACAGCTCGGAAAAGACAATTACACTTACTGCGGAAGGTGTAGACATGGTATTTAAGAAGAAATAATTCTTTAAGGTACAAACAAAAAATACCCGGAACATTATGTTCTGGGTATTTTTTATTTCTGAATCATATACTTTTTATTTAGAAAGATTATATGTATAATATTATTCCTTTATTTTGAAGAAACAACTGATATAGCTTGTTAATATTCCGCAGGCAAGAAGATATATGCCTGGCATAAAGCTTTTGAATACCTCCTGAATATCTACCTTAATGCTTTGGGTGGCACTGAATTTTTGTAGTACATTGCTTACCCAGCTTATTACATTTTCCATGTCCACAAGCATAAGCACAACCATTGCTGTTACAAGCAGGGAGGGAAGTATTTTCAAAACAGGTATTTTTGTAAATGACAATATGACAAGTGCTACAATACCGATTATGATACCATATGGTATTCCCGTCCACAGACTTGAAATAAGTCCGACATTTTCACATATTTTCATAAGATTATATTGAATATCAACACTTTTATGAAAATGGGAAAAGTCAATTGCAGGTAAGGTCATCCCCAGTGTAAGTAATACTGCCGATAAAAGTCCTAAAATTGTGCTGGGGTTAAAAATCCAAGGTTTATTTCTGTTCATATAATGTTGTTCCTTTCGTTTGGCAAACGGTTATTTATTTTACTCCCTGTTTTCGAGTATATCGATTAAAACGGAAACGGCATATATGCATGTGCCCGCAATGTAAAGGATAGGACCAAGCCCTCTGCCGCCATCAAAGTTTGAGGAGGCACCCAATGATTTTGCAAGCTCAATCTGACTTTTGATATTGTTGTATGCTGTACTGTAGGCATTATCCTTCAGTATCAAAATGAGTACAATAATTGAGATAATAACAGGTAAAAGCTTCAGGATTAATGCCAAAAGCTTATTTGTGCTTATTTTTTTCAGTGGTCTTATAAAGGTGGAGGCTGACATAATAAGCATTAGGAGACCTGCTGCAAATGTCAGGATGCCCAATATAAGAAATTTTGATGAACCAAGATACAGTTCCTGCGATTTACTGCCAAGGTCAAACAGGTTTGCGGAAGTTTTATCATCAAACAGTCTGCTCCATATCCATGATGAGAAGGAAGAAAAATAAAGCAATAACGCACCAATGAAGGCAAGCAAAATGGTAATGGAGGATTTTAGCTTATCTACATATCCCGACAGGTCAAAAAATGAACCTTGCTCCTCAATCATTTGTGGTGCCTTTTTTTGCGATGCTTTAATTGTTTCTTTGCTGAGTACGGCAGGCTCCTCTATCGGTGCACCACATTCCATACAGTAGTCCATGCCATCCTTTATTTCTTTTCCACAGTTACTGCACTGCATATAAACCCTCCTTTTTGAACATCAGCAAGTGGCTGATACAAAATGTTCTTTCATTATAATAGAAACCTTTGTTAAATTTAAAATGAGACTATCACAAGGTGACAGTCTCATTCTATCATATATTAAACAAAATGTTTACATTAAATTTAATAATATTATCCTACACGTCTTAACATGTTGGCTGCTGCCGATGAAAGACAACCAATCAGTCCGAACAAAAAGCCGATACCGCGGTTTACACCATCTTCCTTTGCAGCATCCTTTAAGTCGCCGTTGAAGAAACATACAATTAAGAGGATTAATGCGATTGCAGCAACTATAACTTCAACATAAGGAATAGTTGATGTAACGGATTTAATGCCGCTTAAGGACTTTATGTAGTCAGCCATTTCCAAGGTGATGAGGAACAAACCGAAAATGAGGATAAATATTGCACAAACGGTTATGCCGCCCTCCTCGTTTGACTTACCGTATCCAAAAAGGTTGAATGACATCTTGAAATACTCTGTTGAATTAAACCAGCTAAGGAAAGGTGCCAAGGTGATAAGAAATGCACCGATAAAGCCTAACAGTTTAACAAAGTCGCCATTCATCATGGATTTGATGCCACCTACATTAACGGAGATTGCCGGACCCTGTTGTCTCATAGGCTGTTGTTGATAACCCATCTGCTGATTCATCATAGGCTGTTGCTGATAGCCCATCTGCTGATTCATCATAGGCTGTTGCTGATAGCCCATTTGTTGATTCATCATAGGCTGTTGACCACCCATTGGTTGTGGATTGCCCATTGGCTGACTCATAGGCTGTGGACTGCCCATTGGCTGACCCATAGGACCGCCCATCTGCTGATTCATAGGTTGTGGACCACCCTGCTGATTCGCAGGCTGTGCCGGAGCACCTGATGTAACAGCATTTCCACAAGTTGGACAGACAGATTGCCCGTCAGGAACTACTGCTCCACACATTGTACAATGCATAATAAATCCTCCTAAAAACAATTATAATTCGCTTACGCTATAATCAACATAGTAACATATTTGGCATTTCTTTTCAAGGTGAATGATGTATGAAAAAGGTCAAATATCCAACATTAAGGAGATAAAATGCATAAGGTAATGTTTTTTGTCATTAAAATCCCATATCAGGGAATTTTGGGTCAAAAGTCTTGCGGTATTTTCATCTAACCACAGCTTTATTTTATTCTGAAGCACGGCATTTCCATCAATGTCGGAGATGGGCAGGCTATTTGTAAAACTGATATTTTCAAAAGATGCGGGTATGGCTGTTGTTTCAATAGCTTCACGTTCGACAAAAGCAGTATTTGTAGGAAATGGGGAAGGTTCTGTTGTATGAAAAAAGTCATCAACGTATGCCTTGGCTTCCGATTCAAGGAAAAAGGTTTCAGGGGTATAGGTCGTTAGCTCGTAACCGATAATTAGAAGCCTGGTTGTCATGACTTTAAGGGCGTGAAGCAACCGATTGGCAGCCAATATATTTTGTCTTGAAAAATAATGGTATAGTGCGTTGCAGTCAGCATCAGAATACAAATGTTTGTAATAGGAAAAAAGTGCAACAAATCTGGAGCATAACTGGCTTGACAGTCCAACCGCCACGCTAAAATCAAAATGTGGAAGTGTGTCGTAGTCAGGCATGGTCATTTTTTTAATATGTTCATCTAAATATAGAACAATTTGTTCCATGGGAGTCTTGTCATTCAGCATTGCCTCGTACAGTTCATAGGTATCGTGAGGAATATCCCAAAACGGAATATTGACACAGATAATGTCAGATTGGTACTCGAAAGCCTTGGAACGGGCAGCCAGAATGGTGTCTAGTTCGCAGTCAATCAGCACAAGTTTAAAATGCCTGGCAAGAGTGTAAATATCGATATCTGAGCAGCTTCCTGCTCCCCATATGGCAAGAGACGTTTTTTTGTCAGTTGGAAAAAAATCTTTGCTGGACCGTATCGCTTTTTCGTTTCGGAGATGCGAAAGCCTGTAATAATCTTCTATGCTATCGGATATCAGTGTGGTAAGCCCTGTCCGATAGTCTGCCCAGTTATCATAGTATGTACTGCTGTTTTCAGATTTAATAATATCGTTAAAAAACATATGAACTCCTTTGGAATAAATTGCCTGCGGCTCGGACATATGGGTCACTTCGCCTGCGGCTCGAACATATGGGTCGCTTCGCCTGCGGCTCGGACATATACACGAAAAAACACCGACTCCGCAGATACCTGCAAAACCGATGCCTTTACGAGTGGGCCGCCGGGGGCTCGAACCCCGCACACCCTGATTAAGAGTCAGGTGCTCTACCAAATGAGCTAGCGGCCCGTATCAAATTGTGTGAACATTCTGTGTTTTCTTTTTCAGAACAAAGGCTATTATATATCAACAATTTAATAAATGCAAGTATATTTTTAAAATTTTTTACATTTTTTCTTATTTTTAGGAATATTGCTGTTTAACATGCATTTCAGTTGTTGAATATTACACGAAAGACACAGCAAATCTTTATTAATTTTAGGACAACTATATACTGCTGATTTCAGCTTATACTTTAAATTATTTTTTCCCATATACTATAATCCTTTATCAGCCCATTGCTTAGCCCATTCTTTTGGAATGTGCCTATAAATCAAATTTGCCGATGTAATCTTTTATATAGTATATTCAAAAAATAGGACGAAGTTTAACGTTATTTCATGGGCTTGCACACCATTCGGCAAATTGGATTTCCCATCCCGGAAAAACGTTTTTCGTATTCTGTCATGATATTTCCCTCGTTGTACTTGGAATTGTGGAGATCACGGGTTGAATTTACAAGCTCCCATTTTGCCACCTCAAGCTCTGCAAGTGAAAAATCAAACAGTTCCGTATTGTCCGTTTTAAAAGTGACGCCGCCTGCATCTGAGAGAATATTTCCATACCGGTTTAAAAACTGGTGTGAGGTTAATCTTCTCTTTGCATGCCGGTCCTTCGGCCATGGGTCAGAAAAATTAAGGTAAATGTAGTCAACCTCTCCTTTTTGAAAAACATTTTCTATGTATTCAGCGTCCATTCTTATGAATTTGAGGTTAGGAAGCTGTTTAAGCTCCTGCTTTTCTATGGCACGGACGAGAACGCTGGAAAATTTCTCTATTCCAATATAATTTATGTCAGGGTTTTGGGCTGCAAGCTCCATGATAAACTGTCCTTTTCCCATTCCAATCTCAATATGTATCGGTCTGTCGTTTCCAAAGATTTCATGCCAATGTCCCTTGGCAGCTTCCTCATCGTGAACAACAAATTCGTTTGCCGCAATTGTTTCACGGGAGCCTTTCACATTTCGTAATCGCATAGTTATCACCATCCATCCTATTGAATGTCAGCCTATCACTTAACAGGAAGCTGCTGTACTAAGAATATTTATATCAAATAAATTTCAGCAAGGGGCTGACATAATAGTTATTTTAACATCAGAAATACATTAGGGCAATCTTAAAAATTACAGGTGCCTATAATTATTTCTTGTTTTTTTTCGCAATTTATAGGATAATTAAAAGAGTATTGTCTGTTAGTATGTTTATGGATAAATTTATGTGTGAATGGTAATAGGGAGGAACTATGGGTAATCAGCAAAAGGATAAGATTAAATTAATTCAAAAAGCGAATAAAGAAATGCTGGATTATTTTAATAGTAATTTTATTAACCAACTTGAGGATATACAGGAATTAAAGACCCGCATGTTTGAGCTGGATATTAAGATAGATGAGCTTGAGAAGACGAAGGAAATTTATGCATTCAAATCCAATTCAAAGAAAAGTGTATTTACCCCGGTTGTCACGGTTGATGATAATGATGAGCGTGGAAAGTTAATTGACAGGCAGATTAAGGATTTGAATGAGGTAAGGTCTTCTCTTGAAATTAAAATAATGGGTCTTGACAATTCTCTTAAATCATTGAAAAAGAGACTGGAAGTATTAAATGATGCGGGAGACGCAATCACCGACTTGGCACTGGAGCTTGGCAGTAATGCAGATGACGCTGGGAATATAGAGGAAAACGGTTTCCAGTTTGTCAGTGAGGAGCCTGCTTCAAATGATGAGAGTTACGAGAATCATGGGTATAATATTTTGATGCTTGATGCATTTGAGAGAACCTTTTATGCGACGTTATTGGATAAAGATGTAAAGGATGGATTGTCAAATCTTAACCATAAGCTTGATGTACTCTCCTATCTGATTGGAACGGATGTAGAACGGGCGAAGCTTACGGTTAAGGAAATTGCAGGCTGCTCTGATGAAATCAAGGATTATGTGGACAATGTCTGTGAAAAAATGAATTCCAACATAGACAGCACCAAGCCGATTAGTTCTCTGTTGGATGATTATGTCATGGGACAGCGGGATGAGCACCCGGAAGCAATTATAGATGCACATATGGAATGTACGGATTTTGAAATGATACTGCATCCTGTGTTTACAATCAATTTATTCAGACTGCTGGATATAGTTTTCAGTAATATATTTTCACATGCAGATTGTACGCGTATTGAGGTTACGGCAGCGGTAAGCCCAAATGTAATTGATGTTAAAATTGATGACAACGGAGTTGGCATAAAGGAAAATTATTTAAAGGACAGCCCATGGTACAGTGGTCTCCATAAGGCACGTGAAATTATTCATTTGCTTGGTGGAAAAATGGATATATCCGAGGGTGCTGAGGCAGGTACTCATGTTGCATTTTCTTTTTCTGTCCGCGAACAGTAAAAATATAATATTAATAGTTCAGTAAGAAAGGGGACGTTGACCACCTGAGGGTGATGGTCATATAGGAGACACATGAAAAATAAGATAACAGATTTAATTGCAAATAATGTTGAGGGGATGTCAAGGGAAGATATTTTTACTTTGATAGAAATACCGCCGAAGCCTGAGCTTGGCGACTTTGCTTTTCCATGCTTTCGGCTTGCAAAGACAATGAGAAAGGCTCCGCAAATGATTGCGGGTGACATAAAGGAAAAAATAGGTGACGTAGATTTTATTGATAGAATTGATGTACAGGGGGCATATCTTAACTTTTTTGTCAACAAAACCTTTTACATTAAAAATATGGTTCATGCTGCATTGGAGGAAAATTTTGGCGGGTCAACTGTTGGAAATGGAAAAACCATTTGTATCGACTACTCATCTCCGAACGTTGCCAAGAACTTTCATGTAGGACATTTGAGGACAACCATTATCGGAAATTCATTGTATAAGATATATAGTAAGCTTGGATATGAGGTTGTGAGAATTAATCATCTTGGTGACTGGGGAACGCAGTTTGGTAAGCTGATTGTCGCATATAAGGCATGGGGAAATGAGGACGCTGTTAAGAAGGATGGCGTTGCGGAGCTTATGAAGCTGTATGTTAAGTTTCACGAGGAGGCAGAAAAAAATCCGGAACTGAATGATGAAGCCCGTGCATGGTTTAGCAGAATGGAACATGGAGACGAGGATGCACTTGCTATCTGGCAGTGGTTTAAGGATATCAGCATTGTGGAATATAAGAGAACCTACGACCTACTTGGTATGGATTTTGACTACTATTTGGGAGAAAGCTTTTACCGTGACAAGACAGATGCGGTTGTTGATAAGTTGAGGGAGGCAAAGCTTTTAACGGAAAGTGACGGTGCCCAAATTGTCAATTTGGATGAATATGATATGGCACCGTGTCTGATATTAAAAAATGACGGAAGCTCCATTTATGCAACAAGAGATCTTGCTGCTATCTTCTATCGAAAGGAGACATATAAATTTTCTAAGTGTTTGTACGTTACGGGTCAGGAGCAGAAGCTTCATTTTGCACAGGTATTCAAGGTTGTGGAGCTTCTCGGGAATGATTGGGCAAAGGATGAGCTGATTCACATACCATATGGTCTGGTAAGTCTGGAGGGTGCGAAACTTTCTACACGTAGCGGAAATATTATATATGCGGAAGATATTTTGCTTGAGGCAGTTGCCAAAATAAAAGAAATTATTGAAGAAAAAAATCCTGATATTGAGGATAAGGAAGAAACAGCAAAGAAAATAGGTGTTGGAGCAGTTATTTTCAACGACTTGTATAACCAGAGAATAAAGGATGTATCCTTTAAATGGGAAAAGCTGTTGAATTTTGATGGAGAGACAGGTCCATATGTTCAATATACGTATGCACGATGTGCGAGCATATTAAGGAAGCTGGAGGGCTTTCATGCGGATGCGGATGCGGATATTGATTATAGCGTACTTGATGATGGGGATGCATTGGCACTGCTGAAGGAACTATCCCGTTTCCCAAAGGTTGTTGCAGATGCGGCAGAAAAATATGAACCATCGGTTGTTGCAAGATTTGCAGTGGACGTTGCACAGGCATTTAACAAATTTTATAATTCCAACAGAATCAATGTTGATGACGAGGCTGTAAAAAAAGCAAGAGCAACGGTTGTATATATAACAAAGCGTACAATTAAGGATGCGATGCTGCTTCTTGGTATAGAATGTCCGGAACGAATGTAAGCAAAACCGTGGCAGCACAAGATAGACTGCCGGATTAAAATAATTTGTATCGTGATAATGAAAGCCGGTTGAAGCTGTGGATGTAAATACCATTGTTTTCAAGCGGCTTTATTTTCCATCTTGTACTTTTGCACAATCTGCACATCTTCCAAAGTCATCCAACTCCATCTTGTGCAGTGTTTTTGTTAATTCGTTGTAAATCGTCTGGTTTTCCATTTTATAACAAAACCCTTCCTGCTCGATGACGGGACTGTATCCTTTGCACCCGCATATGGAGCATACGTTTATGTACTTTTTTGCAGACGGGTTCCATTTATCCAGATATAATGAAAACCCACGTTTTGTATATTTGCTGTGAGACATTTTTCCTCCCTGATTATCTACTTCCATACGTTATTTCCTGTCATATATTTCAGCATTGCGATTTCGAAAATCATTATACCCCCAATCTTCATTAATTAAAAGTATTTCATATTCACATGCCATTGGCTTACTCCATAAAACGGAAAGTCCTCTGCAAATTCTTTCCGGGCTTTTACAATCATAACATTTATCGCCTTTCGCTGCACAGGGAGTTTTTACACCAAGCCTTTTTGCGTTCAAAGGTGAAGCTACATTTCTGGCACGATATAGAGCACTGTTGTAGTCTTTTGCCAACTTATTTTTACCGATTATCAAATATACTTTTTCATGTCCGTAAAAAATAGATGCTACCCTATTACAGTTTCCGTCAATGTTTACTATTTCGCCTGTTTCCGCTAATCCATTTACTGAAGAAATATAAATTGTTGCAGTATTGGCAGCACGTCTTATTTCTTTGCTTGTTTTTCCTTTTGGTATTCTTTGATGCCAAAAAACTGTATTGTGAGTTTGTAATATTTCATATAACCCCATTTGTTTAAGGGTCATGGAACCTCCAAAGCCGACAGTCTGATTATCAATTTGAACATTCAAGTATTTTACAGCTTCAGAAGCTGTTTGAAAAATTGTTACTATATATCCTCTGGCTTTCAAATTCTTTTCAACATTAGAAAACTCCATTTTTCGTTCGCCTCCTTACTGAAAGCACTTCTTTGTAGTGTAATTGGGACTAAAAAATGCTTATGATAAAATGATAACATAACATCAGTGTGGTTTCTATATAAATTTTGTAACTGCAATAATTTGAACAGGTAAAGATATTTTTGCTTATAACAGAAAAAAAGGGATAGTTGTAGAAATCAAATCAGTTGTCTGTTATACTGAAATAATATAAAAAACAAGTGCAAGGACGGAAAGGAATCATAATGAACAAAAATATAGTCAGGCGAGTCCTGTTGGTTGCAGTGTCAATATTTAATTGGATAGTTTCCGTTGGATTTATGAGATACATATATACGGTAATGTTGGGTGGGGATTCAATCAAGTATGTAGATGATATAAATATTGATGGCTCCGATTTCACACCACTTGCTAATCTTACAATTGCAGGAGCAAATGGATTGGCAAAGTTTCTTACGATTGGGTTAACTGTGTTGTTTGCAACGATATTTATTTTGGTTTTTGCAATATTGCTCAGGGCAACAACAATCCGCAAGAAAGATGTAGTTACTAAATCTGAGGTTGTATTTACCAAATGGTTAATTATTGTTTCTTCCGTTCTTGTCTTTATTGTCAGCATTTTATTTACGAATATAAATTTGATTAAATATATCATGGGTTTATCGTGGCAGCAGCCGGTGTTCATGACGTTGCTCTACTATCTGCCCTTGAAGAACCAATTTAAGAAAGATATGGAGGTTAGTGCCTCGGAGTTATAAGGAAGCTTTCTGTGTCAGAATTTCAATTTTTAAATGTGTTTCTTGTGTTATGGCACCGATATTTTAAATGTGTTTCTTATGTTATGACATCAATATGTTTTTATATGCTATGGTTCAATATTTTTGATGTGGTAGCCCACAGTAAGGGATTATTATAGTTAATAATATCGGAGCTATTAGAAATATTTAATGCTATAAATGGTATAACATGATTTTGCATTGTTTCATCGTGGTTCGTACATATTTTAAAACAAAGTTTTCATTAACGCACGAGCCAATTTGATTTTTATATATCATACTTATAATGCTACCGTCAAATGTCTGATTCGCAGCCGCTTGGATCCTTGTGTTCAAATATAGTATACTTTATTAAAGAATGATTAAAACAAATTGTTTTAAAATATAAATGTACATCAATAATTTGTATGATTATTTCTCTATATACAATATGTAGTATTTTATTGCTAAACAAAATATGATTTTGTCAAAGAAATGCAGAGTAGAAAGTGAAGTTATCAACATTCTCATGTATAAAAGCCACCAAGTTATCAACAATTCTGTGAATAACTATGTGGATTTTTCGGTCGATGAACATATATCTGTGTGCCATTGTATTGTGTTTCACGTGAAACATGTAATATTGGTGATTTAAAATAAAATTTATATACTCTGACATTTTGTTGAATTAGAATATAAACAAAAATTTTAAATCTATTTTTTAAAAATTTCCTATGTGCAGGCTTAAAATTATACTAGGATTCGGCTAAAATACTATTAAAGCTGTGAGGGTATGAGGAATGCTGAAGGTACTTTGTTCCTTTTATAAGAATTTTCTCCGGACTATCGTATAAGGTAGGCTTAAAAACCCTGTTAAGATGTGCCCGATGTGCCGTTAAAGTTGTGGTGGCATAAAGAATGTTGGGAGGCACTTTGTTCTGTTAAAACATTGTTTATCTAAGTATTTCAAATGATGTATAATACTAAAAAACATACTTTTGTTTTTGGCGTTGTTTTATTATAATGGATGTATTTTCTAAACATTAAATATAAGAATGAAAAAAATTCGTTTGTAAAATAATAAAATGATAATATTGCTTTTGTTGATTTATCTAAGTATATCATTATAGGAATACATATATATCAAAATAATGTGTTTATCTTTTGTAAAAAATATTGTTTTAACTAGAACTATGAGTAAAATATAAAGTAAGATTTTTAAATTGTTTCACGTGAAACATCTTGAGCATTTACGCTTCCACTCTTTCGTAATAACAAAAATTGACTTTGGTAAAAATTCGGTTTAATTATTATAATATACAAATATGTATAGATGGAAAAAGCACAGTATTTTAAAATCCAGTTGTGTAACATATGCAATATTACAAGCAAGTGCTTTGTATGTCATAAGATGGATGTGAAGCAGACGTTCGAGGACAGGGGTATCTTTTGCACTGTCATGTGCGGCGTATAATGAAAGTGTGCCTTGTGGTGATTTGTCAATATTCTACAACGAAAGTTTATAAAAGTAATGTTTTACTTATAGCTATATAAATATATGGATACAAGATGAATATCTTAATATTATAGGAAAATCCTGACTAAAATAAAAGATATTTTATAATATAATGTTTTGAACACGCTATAACTTTTTTATATAGGACTTCTTAGATAACAGTAAACTGCTTATATTAATAAAAACGAAATTTGATTACCTTTAGAGTAAAAAGTATAATAAATATTTACAGTGTAAAAAAGTGTTTTTAATATGAAGTTTTTTATTTGAACTGTGATATCTAATGCATTTTTATACGGATGTAGAAATTTATTCTGAGAAATTAATAGCTGAATTTTTTATATTAACAATTATACTTCGGAAAAAATTAAAAAGTTTAAACGTTCCATTAAATAGCTAAGATTGTCCAATCGTCCAATAATCCTCGATTAGTTTTAAATTAAAAACAATTGATAAACGGATTACGATATGATTTATAGACTACTTAAATTATATATGATGTAAAAATATATGAAAGTATGTTTCACGTGAAACATATTAATAGTTTTTTATAATGTGTATCTTGAACTATTGTTAAAGAAAAATAATCTTGAAATGATTTAGATGTTGGAAGGGTTTTAACAATTGAGGCTTTGCTTTGATGTAAAGATAAAATTACGGATTTGGCACACTATTAATATAAATTAAAATTCATGGGATAAAATCAATAAACCACGGTGCTTAATATACACCAGAGAATATACATTAAATGACAATAGAATAGATTAAATTGAAATGTTGTTGCCTATTATGATGTATATCTTATAAAGATAAACTTATATGGTAAATGTAAAGTGGTTTATTGATATAGAAGTTCAATTGATTTGATTAAAAATGAATTTTGAAAATAAAATCATACAAGATTATGTCTCTTATGGCAAACAAGATAATTCATTAAAGACTTAGAGTGCACTTAAGGTATATTCTTAATAACATAATTACGAAAATGAATACAATGTTTCACGTGAAACATATTCAATAAATAAGTTAATATAGTTTAAAATAAAAATTTAATTCATAATAATATAAAACGGTTATTTTAAGATATATTTATATAAAAATCGAATCAGATTGCTTAATAAAAACGTTGTTTCAATGGAGCTGTCGCAATAAGAAATTAAGGCATATGGTTATTTACCGGTAACAAGCCCCCTTTTTATTTTTGTAATCTGTGTTCTAGGTATATTAAGATATTTTAATTTTCTGACAAAAACTACGTTTTCTGCTGGCACGGTTCTGTGAGCCATGTTAATATTCGAACTTTGTTCTGTTATGGCTTGTGGGGCAGTCTCTTGAACTTATACACAGCCATGTTGCATATCGATATATGTATTTTGAATTTGACGACAAGATTGTTTAGAATGTTCTATTTGATAATTTGTGATGAAACGTACTGCATAGCGATGTCTGAACGAAACGAGATTTGTGTGAGCAATATGTAATCGAATATCGCAAATTCCAAATGCGAGGTATTTTGGCAGTTTTAAAAGCTGTAATTCAAAATACACATACCGATTGTAGCATGGCCGTGCACTTAAGAAGCAGACCGTTCCCGCATAATTGAAAAGACAAAATATCAATATATTAAAGACAGTCGATAACTATAAGAATCCAAGATAAAACAAGTGCATGAGTGACAATGTTTCACGTGAAACAATTTATTAAACATAGGCAATATTGACCATTAAAAACGTTTAAAGTAATAATTCGGGCACAAGAATTCATTTGGAAAATTCTGTTACTGTATATTTTAAAACCCCCAATTAAGATATAAAAACTCATTAAAACGCAACATATTTTACTTTTATCTTGAATTTATTAGACAATATATTATATATTAATAAAACATTTGTAATATAAAATGAAATTGTTATCCATGTCCCCGCATTAAAATCTATATATTGTGGTTATCAATGATTTATGGCTATATTTAGATATGGCGAAAGATCTAAGTAAGTGTTATAATGTTGAAATATGGGAAATAAAATGCATTAGGTTTTGTGAAAACTTAATATGCAGTATGTCCGGTGGCAAAGCCGCCGAGACTCGTCAGTCCATTTATTGAAAGCAAATTGGTTTTATAGGAAACGGCTTTTTCTATAGACATATGCTCTGAGGACAAAACATTCTAAAGAAGCTTGCCCAATAATAGACTGATGTTTAACTATCTGGAGGCACATTGATGGGAAGAATTATAGCTGTTGCCAATCAAAAAGGCGGCGTAGGAAAGACAACAACTTCAATTAATTTGGCGGCATGTCTTGCTGAGAAGGGAAAGAAGGTTTTGGCGGTTGACATGGATCCACAGGGAAATTTGACTAGTGGATTGGGGGTTGATAAAAATGAACTTTCCCTTACTATATACGAAGCAATGTGTGGAGAGTGCAATATTGGGGAATGCATGATTGTTCATCCGTTAGGTTCCCATAAGTTGAATCTTAGTCTTATTCCAGCAGGAAGGAATCTTGCCGGAGCGGAAGTTGATTTTATTGAGACTGATAACAGGCAATACATATTAAAGAATATTCTTAGCAGTGTAAAGGAAAAATATGATTTTATAATCGTAGATTGTCCGCCTGCACTTGGAATATTAACGGTAAATTCAATGACAGCCGCCGATACGGTTCTTGTTCCTATACAGTGTGAGTTTTTTGCTTTAGATGGATTGTCGCAGCTCATTTATACAATTGATTTGATTAAGAAAAAGCTGAACAAGGCGTTGGAGATAGAAGGCGTTGTATTTACAATGTATGATGCCAGAACAAATCTTTCCCTTGAGGTTGTGGAAAATGTAAAAAGTAACCTTGACCAATTCATATACAAGACAATTATACCAAGAAATGTTCGGCTGGCGGAGGCACCAAGCTTTGGGTTGCCAATAAATTTATACGACAGTCGTTCGGCGGGGGCACAGGGATATCGGGATTTGGCAGACGAGGTTATTAAAAATAAGCTCTATGCAAATTTGTAATGGGCTGATGTTCAGTTCAAAGGAGGAAATGTATGGCTACAAAGAGAGGGTTAGGCAGAGGACTTGATAATCTGATACCAACAGAGGAGGTTAAGCCTGCTCAGGCGGTTGAAAAGCAAAAAACAGGGGTGAAAGAGGTAGTAAAAAAGGTTGAGCAAACTTTAAATATTAATAGAATAGAACCAAATAAGTCGCAGCCACGTAAAAAGTTTGACGAGGACGCTTTGGAGGAGCTGGCGGATTCCATTAAACAGTTTGGGGTTATTGAACCGCTTGTTGTTGCAAAACGCAAAGGTTATTATGAGTTGATTGCAGGTGAGCGTAGATGGAGAGCTGCCAGAATGGCAGGACTGAAAGAGGTTCCTGTTGTTATAAAAGATTACACGGATCAGCAAATTGTGGAAATTGCCCTTATAGAGAATATCCAAAGGGAAGACCTTAACCCTATCGAGGAGGCAATGGCATACGAAAGGTTGATTAAGGAATTTAACTTAAAGCAGGATGAAGTTGCAGAGCGGGTTTCCAAGAGCAGAACAACAATTACGAATGCACTCCGTTTGCTGAAGCTTACGGATAAGGTTCAGCAGATGCTTGTGGATGATATGCTTACGACGGGACACGTGCGTGCACTCATTTCCATAGAGGATGAGGAGCTTCAATATGATACTGCCATGATGATTTTTGACAAGAAGCTTAGTGTAAGAGATACGGAGGCTTATGTGAAGAAGCTTTTGTCAGGTAAACTGAAGAAAAAAGAGGACGTTGCGGTAACGGAAGAAAATCTTGACTTTTTATACAAGGATATTGAGGAAAAGTTAAAGGGTATTCTTGGAACAAAGGCAACCATAAAATCGAAAAATAAAAATAAAGGTAAAATTGAAATAGAATACTATTCACAGGAGGATTTGGATAGAATCGTCCAAATGCTGTACAGTACCGGTGAATAGGATATTAGGAGGGAGCCAAAATGACAGGTTATACTGTTTTTGGTATTGAGGCAAGGACAGTAATTACTGTCTTAACGTTGTTAGTATTTATGCTTATATTCCTTGTCATATTTGTAATTTATAAAATGAACATTATGACAAGAAAATACAGTGTTCTTATGAGTGGGAAAAAGGGTGCTGATTTGGAAAAAATAATACGGGTTCGTTTCAAGGAAATGGATCAGGTTAAAGCAAATGCAAAGCGTATAACAAAGGAGCATAAGGAAATAAAAAAGCTTATCGGGTCATGTATCAGCAAGGTTAGTCTTGTTAAGTATGATGCCTTTAACGAGATGGCAGGAAAGCTTAGCTTTGTAATGGCTTTGTTAGATGATGAAAATACGGGTATAATATTTAATGCCATGCATTCCCGCGAAGGCTGTTTTACATATGCTAAGGAAATCATCAAGGGAGAGTCTTATATTCCGTTATCCGAAGAGGAAAAAGAAGCTTTGGAAAAAGCAAAAACCGTGGATGAGGAAATTGAAGATTTAACCAGCGAAGCGGACGGCGATGACGAATTCAGTTTTGATATAGACGTAGAGGAGGATTAAGTTAAATGCTGGACATGAAATTTGTCAGGGAAAATCCTGATATTGTTAAGGAAAATATTAAGAAGAAGTTTCAAGATGAGAAGCTTCCTCTTGTTGATGAGGCGATAGAGCTGGATAAGCAGGCAAGAGAAATTCAGCAGGAGGCGGATGACCTTCGTGCGAAGAAAAATGTGATTGCAAAACAGATTGGTGCCTTTATGGCACAGGGAAAGAAGGAGGAAGCAGAGGAGGCAAAAAAGGAAGTTGCCAAGAATGCAAGCCGTCTTGCTGAGCTTGAAAAGCAGGAGCCTGAGGTTAAGGAAAAGCTGAAAAAGATTATGATGGTGATTCCTAACATTATTGATGAGTCCGTTCCGATAGGAAAGGATGATACGGAAAATGTGGAGCTTGAAAAATTCGGGGAGCCTGTTGTTCCTGATTTTGAAATTCCATACCATACGGAAATTATGGAGCGGTTGAATGGTGTGGATTTGGACAGTGCACGGAAGGTTGCAGGAAATGGATTTTATTACCTTATGGGTGATGTGGCAAGACTTCATTCTGCAATTATTTCATATGCAAGAGATTTTATGATAGACAGAGGCTTTACTTACTGTGTACCTCCGTTTATGATTAGAAGTGATGTTGTTACAGGTGTTATGAGCTTTGCGGAAATGGATGCAATGATGTACAAGATTGAAGGTGAGGATCTTTATCTTATCGGTACAAGTGAGCATTCCATGATTGGAAAATATATTGACACAATGATTGATGAGGAAACGCTACCTCACACACTGACGAGCTATTCTCCTTGCTTTAGAAAAGAGAAGGGCGCACACGGAATAGAGGAAAGAGGGCTTTACAGAATTCATCAATTTGAAAAACAGGAAATGATAGTTGTATGTAAGCCTGAGGACAGCATGGAATATTTCCATAAGCTTTGGAGAAATACGGTTGACTTGTTCCGTTCCATGGATATTCCTGTAAGAACGATAGAGTGTTGCTCTGGTGATTTGGCTGACCTTAAGGTGAAGTCATATGATGTTGAGGCGTGGTCACCCCGCCAGAAGAAGTATTTTGAGGTGGGAAGCTGCTCCAATCTTGGAGACGCACAGGCGAGAAGACTTAAGATAAGGGTTAAGGGCAAGGATGGAAAATATTTTGCCCATACATTAAATAATACGGTTGTTGCACCTCCGCGTATGCTTATTGCATTTTTTGAAAATAACCTGAATGAGGATGGAAGCATTAATGTACCTGAGGTGTTAAGACCTTACATGGGAGGAAAGGCTGTTATAAGTCCTAAGGCATAGAGACAGCGAATAAAGAATTTTTGATAGGAAAGGAGACGTAACTATGCATTCTTATCTTAGAGCGATTGGTTTTAGCCAGTACAAATCCAGAAAGCAACTTGAAAAGATATATTATAGTACCCTGAGAAGTCCGAACCGTAAGATTGTCACTACTATAAGTATTGATACGTCTCTGATTCAGATTGAAAAGGATTTTGGCGCCGGGATTGGGTTGGCACTTGTGGGTGAATATGATATCAATGGTGCCCTGTCGATTGAACATTATTATCCGTATCTCAAGGGAGAGGTATTTTCCGAGTACGAGGGCATTTCCATAGAAAAGCAGACTGATAAGGAGTCTTATGCAGGAGTATGTGATGATTACAGGCTTGGGATGACGCTTATATTTTATCTGCTCAATATTGCGGATTATGCAAAGTCCAAGTGGCTTAATTATTCTAACAGGCACCTGAAGGATGTTAAGCTGTCGGGTCTTTCCATTGGGGGAACCATACTGTTGGGGGTTCAGAGAGATAAAAACCAGAAATGGGTGGATGCACAACAGCGGGACTTGAGGAACCGGCTTCTTGCGGCGGCAAAAAATGGGGACACGGATGCCATTGAAAATCTTACACTTGAGGAAATGGATATTTACACGTCTGTAAGTGGACGAATTCACAGGGAAGATATCCTTTCCATTGTGGATACAAGCTTTATGCCATGTGGTGTTGAGTGTGATCATTACATGATACTGGGAAATATACTTAAGGTTGAAAAGATTACAAATGAATTTACCGATGAAAAGGTTTACAAGCTGTTGGTTGAGGCAAATGATATTGTAATCAGTATTGGTATTAATGAGATTGACCTTCAGGGTGAGCCGAAAGAGGGCAGACGCTTTCGGGGCGAAGTATGGCTTCAGGGGTATGTTAGAATCTAATATAATATGGGCAAATGTCTTCGTAGCTGCCGTCCTTTAGGCGGAAGCCATTTGGAATTGTGCCAAGCTGCTGAAAACCAAGCCGTTCATATAAATGTCTGGCATGTACATTTGTTGCAACAACAGCATTAAACTGTAGTATTTGAAAGCCAAGCTGTTTTGCCTGCTTTATACAGTCAAGTACAAGCTGTTCTCCGATATGTAAGCCCCTTGCGTGGGATGCTACCGCATAGCTGGCATTGCATATATGTCCGCACCTTCCAATGTTGTTAGGGTGCAGGATGTACATACCTTTTATTTCGCCTGTCTCTTTTTCAACAGCAACGCCACAGTAGCTTTGCTCCGCAAAAAAAGCCCTGCCTGATTGCTCTGTCAGACAATCTTCCTGCGGAAAAGCAATGCCCTCAAGAACTACTTCATTCCAAATGGAAATCATGGAAAGAATATCTTCATTGCTATAGTTTCTGATTATCGTTTGTATCATGTTTTTACCTCCTAAAACGAACATTAGCTTTTAGATATGAGCAAACTTTGTTTTTGGTAAATGGGTTGATGCTGCATCTCAAATTCTTATTGTATATCTAGCTTAGTGACTAATTTATAAATTTTCTTGGTACGGCAGGATGAGCCATAAGTGGATTTGACTCTATGCGGACCATGTCGCCAACCTTAAAATTTGTGTCTGTAAGGTCAATCGTAAAATGTGAAACACCTGCACATCCCACAATAGGTACATGTTTGCCATCTATTATAAATGTTCTCACGTGATGCTTCGGGCGGAGCTTAAGTGAAATTAAATGTAAGATACCGCTTAAAAATTGGTCAGGAATGTCGGAGTAGGATAAAAATATCCCGTCTGCATGTCCTGCACGCACGATTCCAAGGCGGGAGTCCCGCTTTAGCTTAGCGGTTGCAAGGTAACCTACCGTACTTCCCTTTGGCAGCTCCATTGTCTGGTATATCGGTGCCTCTGTCCACATGGCACATTTCAGGCGTCTCTTTTGGTGGTAGGAGGTTTTGCCGATAATTGCGGAGCCTACACGAACCGCATCCATGCCAAGGTCACCTAATAAAACGGTTGCCTGGGAATTGCTTACATGTCTCATTCCTGTATTGATACCTTGTGACTTTAAGCTCTTTAAGGCTGCTTTGAAACGCTCAAGCTGTACAGTAACATTTTCAGCGTATTTTTTAGGACGTCCGTGCAAATGCGTATAGCAGCCGTCAACCTGAACATAGGTATTGATATCTGACAAATCAGGAATCTGGCTCCACAAAAAGCCATATCTGCCCATTCCCGTGTCTATTGCAATGTGAATGTGTGGTTTATGATTTTCGGTATTGGCGAGCTTCTTTAATAGGTTGAGTTGTGTCATGCTTCCTGCCACAAATGTAATCTCCGCCTTGTTTAGCTGCACTGCCTCCTCGTATGACATGCATGGGGTCAGGAGAAGAATTGTTTCAGTGCATCCAAAGCTGCGGAGTGCAAGTGCCTCCGCTGTGTTGGTAACAGCAAAATAATTAAGACCATTTTGCTTGAGCAGGTCGTATTCCGCCTTTAGTCCCATTCCATAACCGTTTTCCTTGATTACGGCAATAATCTGTTTGTCTGTAATTTTTCGGATGACCTTAACGTTATGGGCGATGGCAGCTCTGTCTATTATTAATGTTGTTTGTTTATCAAAAATTTGATTTTCGTTCTGACTCATGTATACTCCTTCCTGATTTTTGAACATCAGTGATTCGAAATTTAATTAAAAATAATTATAACATATTATAGCAGTTTTTTTAATTTACTATTTACTTTTTGGATATATTAATTTAAAATACATAAAGGTTGATGATATGTCGCTATAGCTCAGCTGGATAGAGCGACCGCCTCCTAAGCGGTAGGCCGGAGGTTCAAATCCTCTTAGCGACGCTGTAAGAAATGCCGAAAATACTGGAGTGTCAGGGTTTTCGGCATTTTTTATCTGGGGTTGCAAATCAAAATGGCAGTTCTGTTAATGCTCCGATAAAAATGAAAGCGGGGAACTCAAAATGAAACCAGGAGAAAAATTTGAATTAGAAAGCTTAGCATACTTAAAAAGGAACTATGAAAACAATAATGTAAAATTTATTCATCACGATACGGCGGATTCAACAGGATCAGATATTGAAGTAATCCTTAATGGATGTTCTAAATTTTTCATTGAAGCAAAGGATACTGCTGCCCAATCAGGACAATTCGTTTTATTACCTAATGATAGTACTAGAACTTTTATATTCTCACCACGAAACAAAAGTGTACCTAATAAAATGACAGAAATTATGATCGCATACATGAATGCAGATTATGATCGTTTTAATTCAGCTGGAACTGCAGGTGAAACGCTTGATATAGATTCTGATGTTTTTACACAATGGATTATTGGTCATTACAAAGAGAAAAATGTAAAATATGTTATTAGCAAAAGAAGAAATATGCTTATTTGTCCTATTGATAAATTTGGTCAGTATTTTGAGGTGACTGCTAGTTTCAGGATTAAAAAAAGTGGTTCCAGTGAACCATCTGGAAAATACGTTGATGCTGTAATTGATGCATTGAGTCAACGCTACGGCATTACCGATATTTATAAGCAGACTATTAACAGAAAGAAAAAGTTGTTTGTTAATGCACCTTCGAGCCTCTCTAAAGTTCGTTTCGAACTCGGTAATTATACCTATTATTTATCACCGCAGGAGACAGTAGGAAACTTTGAAGTCAAACAGCTTTCAAATACTAGAAATAAAAATGTTATTTTTACTATTAACGTAAAACAGGAACAAGTTGCAGCAGACCTTGTACAATTTAAAACTGAATTATTGTAGTGTTTCTTCACAGAAAATAACATACAGCTTTAATGAATGACGATATGTACTCATATAATACTTTCCAATCGGAAATGTAACATCAGGGAAGCTTTTCATATTTTCATTCAATCCCTTATTGACAAGCCAATTTCTAAATTCTACCTCATTCATTGCACTTTTTCTCCATAACTTTTCCAATATTTATAGCAATAAGTTGTAAGACGTCAATAACCACAGAATTACCAAATTGCTTATATGCCTGATTGGCATTCTTACAAATTTTATAGGAGTCAGGATAACCCATAATTCTAGCACATTCTCGTGGATGCAATTTTCTTGTTTTTCCATTAATCAAATAGCCGCCTGTTTTCGCAAAAACACCTCCACCGTACGCTGAAAGGGTAATTGCAATACCTTTTGTGCTATAAATTCTTTCTCCTTGCCCTCCTTTGTTAACGATTCCCAATCTTATAGATTTGTTGCTATATTTATTATCCACAACTCCATTAAAATAAGTGTCTGGGCGTTCGATATATAAATCTTTCACAATATTTTCGTCTTCAAGAAGAAGGTCTTCTACATGGCGGGTAAGAGGGAATGATTTAGGATACTCAAACGAGTCGATAGCAAGATCATTTCTAAAACATACCATATAAATTCTTTCACGGTTTTGTGGAACACCATAATCAACAGCATTGAGAACTTTCTGATAAAATACATACCCCAGCTCCTCCATAGTTCCTTTTACAACTTCCAATGTATGCCCATTGTCATGGGTTGCAAAATTTTTTACATTTTCCATGAATACAACTTTTGGGTTTTTTTCTTTGACAATTCTTGCAACATCAAAAAATAATGTTCCACGGCTATCTTGAAACCCTCTTTGTTTACCACTTATAGAAAAAGCCTGACAAGGAAAACCGGCACATAAAATATCATGGTCGGGTATTGTGTTTTCATTTACCTGAGTGATATCTCCTTCGGGAGTATCACCAAAATTATCAGCATATACTTTTTGAACCGGAGTATCCCAGTCGTTTGAATATACACATTTTGCACCTAAGGATTCCAATGCAATTCTAAAACCACCAAGTCCAGCAAATAAATCTATAAAAGTATAACCTGTTAAAGATTTTTGTTTAATATTTATCATGTAGCCTACTCCTTAATTGTTTTAATTATAGAGCTGTGCGCTATAATTTTCAAGATTACCAGCCGAATTTTTTCGTTAGTAAAAGATTGTTATTCTTAAAATCCGAAGTCACAATTTGCGACCTTAAGTTTGAAAACAGAAGAGGAAAGCTTAAACAATTTAGGATTAATCGTAAAGAAATGGGTATGCAACGGAAAGTAGCATAAAAACAATCCGTTGTATACAACTGTTGGTAGTACAACTCCGTCTTTTACAGTATGCTGGCATTATGAAAAAGGAAAGGCGGTTACGTTATGAGTAAAGAGACGGTTATATCGGCAAAGCACTTAAAAAAAGCTTTTGGCGAAAAAGAAAATATCCAGACGATTTACACGGATTTGAACATTGATATTTACAAAGGGGATTTCACGGTGATTATGGGTTCATCGGGAGCAGGAAAATCTACTTTAATGTATTCCTTATCGGGAATGGATAAGCCGAATGGTGGACAAATTGATTTTGACGGTACAGACATTACAAAGCTGGATAGCGACAAGCTGGCAGTTTTTCGGCGGGGTCAGTGTGGATTCGTGTTTCAGCAGATCTATTTGATTGATAAAATGAGCCTTATGGATAACGTTGTTGTAGCTGGTGTGCTTACAAGCAAAAACAAGGAAGACATCAGGGAGCGTGCAAAGGAGCTTTTTTCTCTGGTAAATATTCCGGAAGCCACATGGAAGAAAACACCATCCCAGATTTCTGGCGGTGAAGCACAAAGGGCGGGTATTGTGAGAGCAGTCATCAATAATCCGAACGTACTGTTTGCCGATGAGCCGACAGGAGCATTAAATTCAGCAAATGGAACGGCGGTTCTTGATGTTTTCAGTTCGCTTCATGAGAAGGGACAGAGTATAGTCATGGTTACGCATGACAAAAAATCAGCTTTAAGGGGCAACCGTATTCTTTATATTAAAGATGGTGAAATTTATGGTGAGTGCGATTTGGGAAAATTTTCCCCGGATAACACCGAAAGAACAGAAAGATTTGAAAAATTCATTTCTGAAATGGGGTGGTAGGATTGAACAAAATAGTAGCACTTATCATACATAATCTGAAAAAAACAAAAGGGCAGTATTTTTCCTTTGGTTTTATCATTTGTCTGACAGCGTTTATTATGAATATTGCACTTGTGCTTGCGTTTCAGACATTCAGTGCTTATGACAGCCGGTTTGATGAGCTTGATACAGCTGATATTAATTTTATTATCCCTTCACTTCAGGATGATAGTGAAATCATTGATGAGGTTGGGAAAATAAATGGAGTATTGGAAGTTGAACGGCATGATGGCGTATTTGTTTCTGCGACAGTTCGTGAATTTGCGGATTCCGATTTTGACATGAATACGGTTTTTTATAATCTTGACGACACAAGAACCATAAATCAGCTTGATGTTTCAGAATATCAAAGCAAAAATGAAAACACGGTTTATATCCCATTGTATATGAAGGAACTGGGTGGGTTTGCCAAAGATGGCGATATTACCTATTCTGTTGATGGCAAGGATTATACTTATACAGTCGGCGGAATTGTATCAGAAATGCAATATGGAAATTATGGTACCGGACTAATTGGCGGATATTTTCCGTCTGCCGCTTATGAAAAATTTGCGGATGCACACAAGGAACGTGTCATTGCAGAGTATTCATTAAAAGTTACGGATACTGCTGATTTGCTCCAAATTAAAAATGCCATAACGGACATTTTAAGTGATAAGGGAATTGCGGCATTAAATATCAATGACAGGGATGCCAGTAAGCAGACCAGAACGATGGTATGTACCCTGCTTATTGTTATTTTTCTGGCACTTGCGGTAATTATTTTGGCAGTCAGCATTTTCCTTAGCAGCTTCCGGATACGCAGTACAATTGAGGATGAGCTGGCACAAATGGGGGTTTTAAAAGCGATTGGTTATACAAGTAATATGATTATTTGTTCCGTTACCCTGCCGTATACATTGGTAGGTATCATTTCCTCGGCAATCGGTACAGCATTATCTTATGCAGTCCTGCCTTTTGTGGCGGCAGTTCTGGCAATTCAGTCAGGATTTACTTATACGCCTGTCTTTGACGGAGTTGCGTTGTTAATCGTGGTAGCAATACTTGTAGCTGCAATCGTTTTGTTTGCTTATCTTTCTGCAGTGAAAATATATAAATTAAACCCGATGGGTGCCATAAGAGGAAGCAAAGGAAATGGGGGAGCAGGACAAAATATATTGTTGTCCGTTTTGTCAATTGGTATAATGGTACTGCTATCCTTTGCAGGCGGGCTTCTTTACAATGTGAGTATCAAGCCTGATAATTTTATGAAGACGCTTTCAGAAGAAGCACCTTCCGTTATTTTCACGGTGCAGGATGACAAAATGCCGGAAATTACGGAGCTTCTTCAAAAGGACAGCCGGGTAGAGCTTATTTTGGAATACGCTTCGGTACCTTTGAGCTATGCAGATGGAAGTTTGACTGCCTTTGTGTGTGAAGATTTTGAAAAGGTAACAAATGATATATGTTATGAGGGACGAAATCCTGCTGATGAAAGCGAGATTGCAGTGGGAAATATGCTTGCAGATGATTACCCAATTGGCAGTGAGATAGAGATTACTTCCTCTGATAAATCAGCCGTCTATGTAGTAAGCGGTTACACCCAAAGTGTCAATAATGCAGGAAAGGTATGTGAGCTTACAAGTGAGGGATATGAAAGAATTGATGGAACGATAAACACGGTCAATGTTTATCTGCATGAGAAAGAAGCGGAAGCGTTTATAGAGGAGTATGAGGAAGCTCATGATTCCTTGATTGCATCTTCCATAAATTATGAACAGTTAAATGAAAATGGCAGAACAATGTATGCGGGTATTGTTTCTGTTGTGGTAGTTGCTTTATTTATAATTTCTGTTCTGATGGTACTGCTTGTGCTGTATGTAATTATCAATTCCATGATTACCAGACGCAAACAGGAATTTGGTATATATAAAGCAATCGGCTATACAAGCAGGCAGCTTACCTTAATGACGGCAGCCCGTTTTATACCTGTTGTGGCTGTGTCCTCCGCTTTGGCAGCGGTAGCAGGAGTGTGGTATCTTCCTGTAATGAATCAGTTTATTTTGAGCCAGATTGGAGCCATAAAAAATTATTTTGAAGTATCGATTTGGATATTGCTTGCATTTGCAGTTATGTTTACTGCCGTATCATTTTTAATCAGCGTACTTTTGGCAGCTCCGATTAAAAAAATTACAGCGTATTCTCTTTTGAAGGAATAGGGAGGTTTATGATGGATTTTTCTGAAAAATTAAAAGAAATAAGAAAAAATAAAGGCTTGTCACAGGAGCAGCTTGCCGAGAAAATCGGAGTATCAAGGCAGGCTATCACAAAATGGGAGACGGGAAAGGGCTTACCAGATGTTGAAAATATGGTAATCATAGCAGAAATTTTTAAAACTTCTTTAGATGAGTTGCTTCGTGACACTGCGGCACGGCAAAAACAGGATACACAGGTTTATATCAGCGAAACCATTTATGATATTGATTGTGAGAAGCATTTTGACGTTAATATCGGAGACGCCGCTACAATCATACTGTCATCGGGGAAAGACGAAAAGCTCCATATCAAGCTGTCCTCGGAAACGTTTGAAGATTTAGGTACAATGTTTAAAATAAAATTGGACGAGAAGAAAAACAAGCTGGATGTCAATTGCCTGAACAAGAATAAGCTAAGCCGCTACGAGGTGGAGGATTCCCTGACGGTTGAGATTATTCTTCCTGAAAAATATTCGGATCATTGTGAGATTGCAGCTTCTGTTAAGCTTCTTGTGATAAAGAACCTTCACCTGCGTCGGCTGGAATATGATGGTGATGCGGAGCAGGTTCTGATTTCGGATAGCAGTGGCAGTCTGGAATTTACTGCAAAAACAAATTACGATATTACCATTGATAAAATTACGGGAAGATTGGACATCAACCAGTGGAAAGCAAAAGCAATTGTTCATATTCCGGAAGAAAATATGGTAAATGTTACAAACAGAGGGCGGAAATGTAATGTTTATTATGTGAAAGAAAATACAGCCATAGAGTATGAAAATACTGCGGATGGTGAAAACGAGCTTAGTGCTTCGGGAATATTTTCGGAGCTGGTTGTAGATTTGAAATAGAAAATGAATCTTTGCCGAAATCTACGGTATATATTACTGATATGCAATCCCAAAACTTATGAAAATTAAAAAGTTTTGGGATTGTAATCCATAAATATGAACTTATTCTATAAACATCGTGCAGTTTATCGAAAAGGGAAAATTCCACCATTCACGCACTTATTGCAAAATTAAGCTGGTTGTGATATTATTTGTAGTATTAGTTTTATTTAAATAGGAAGAGTTGCTACAACTCTGAATTCGGAGGGTACAGATGAAATCGGGCAGATCGCAATCAATACTTACAATTAGTGCAGTTGCATTTGTTGCAGCTTTTTTGGTTGATATGTATTTAATATTTGCAGCGGCTTCTAACATAGAGCTTATTATAGCTGTTTCACTCATTGTTATTGTGGACACCTATTTTCTTGTTGACGGAATTCTTGCAAAGGTTGATGAAGTTGTTTCTATTAATATTGATAAGCAAAATGAGCTGACAAAGGTTGAAAAAGGAATATACTCTGTTGCAAAGCGTGAGGAAATATCAAGAGGACAGAGTATGTCAGCCATTATTGATGTCGTGCTTGACATGAAGGACGAAAATGAAAGAATGGCAGAGCAGCTTATGGAGCAGGATAAGCTGTTGGCAAAGCTGTTTATTAAAAAGGACATGGACAATACCACCAAGATGGTTAACAGCAATGAAAGAATTGCTGTCCTTCTTGCACAGATGGCATCGGCAAATGCAAAATCACAGGATGAATCAATTGAAATATTAAATGAAATGCAGAAACGCCTTGAGGAGAGTCGGGCGGCTGTTGATGCAGAATATGCAGAGTTCGGAAATGAGTACCAGAAGCTTGAAGATGAAATTAAATCCCAGAAAAATCATAGAAAGCTTGAGCGGGACGCTTTAAGGGATGATGATGGTTTCGAGGGAGAACATCAAGAACCAAATGGTGACATGAATTTCGGGGAAGCAGACCCAAAGCCAAATGATGAAATGGATTTTGAAGAAACGCCCCCAAACGTAAATAATGACATGAATTTCGGGGAAGTAGACCCAAAGCCAAATGATGAAATGGGTTTTGAAGAAACACCCCCAAATCCAAACGCAGATAATGAAAGGAATTTTGAGGAAGCAGAACAAGCTTCGGATTATGATGGTAACGTCAGTGGGGAAAGCCCAAAATCAGATAATGATATGAGGGTTGACGAGGATACATGGAACCCTGATGGCGGTATGGATTTTGGAGAAAGCACCCAGGAATGGGATGACTTTGCAGCGGATGGAAATTATCGGGAGCTCAGTGACGAGGATATAAAATTTGACAGCCATTATCGGGGTGCGGAAGAAAGCTACCGTGAGCTGGACGATGATGACATATGGTTTGAGGAGGAGTATCCAAAATCTGACGGGGCAGGTGTTCGTGGGGATTACCGCCAGTCGGGTGATGACCTTGGAGACATCTACGGAAAATCGGAAGAGGCAGCAACAAAGGAGGCTTACAAGCCATCAAACGAAGCCGTTAACCCTGAGAAGGAGTACCGAAGGTTTGATGATACAATGTTTGAGAAGATTTATCCAAACTTAGACGGCATCAGGGATTATCGGGAACTGTATGATACAGGAAGTGAAAGAAGATATTTTAAAGCAGATGATAATGATACGGAATTCGATGGAATTTATCAACGGCTGGATGAAGATATAGAATTTGATGGTATTTACCGAAGGCTGGATGATGATGCAGAACTTGATGGAAGGTATCAGCGGCTTGGTGATGAAAATACAGAGCTGGACGATATTTACCGAAGGCTGAATGAGGCACAGACAGAGATTAATGATATTTACCAACAATCTAAGACAGACAATAAAGAACAAGGAGTGGCACAATATCCACATTTGCGGATGATGGAATTATAGTCCACATGGCAGGAATGATGTATGAACTATATAGTTTTAGACCTTGAATGGAATCAATGCTATGGGGGACATGAACATGAAAACCCTAGAATGCCATTCGAGATAATCGAAATCGGAGCTGTGAAGCTCGACGAAAAATTTAATATTACAGATTCCTACTCCAGTATAATAAAGCCGAGATTGTACAAAAAGCTACAGCCGCATATTAAGGCGATATTAAATTACGATGAAGCCACATTGAAAAAAGGTCGTCCTTTTGATATGGTTTGCAGGGAATTTATAAAATGGTGCGATGAGGATTATATATTCTGTACATGGGGAACCATGGATTTAAGTTACCTGCAGAATAATATGGATTATTACTACATGAAGCAGTTGGAGAAGCCGCTCAAATATTACAATGTCCAGCAGATATATGCAGATGTTGCAAGTGAGGATGGTCAGATATCCAAGTTGGAGAAGGCGGTTGCCCATATGAATCTGGAAATAGACAGACCATTCCATTCGGCGGTAAATGATGCATACTATACAGGAAGAATTTTGGCAGAAATAAAACCGAAGGATTTGGAAGACCGGTATACCTATGATGTTTACAATGTTCCTACAGAAAAGGATGATGAAATTATATCCTATCATAAGCATTATATGGAGCATATTACAAGGGTGTTTGAGGACAAGGCAGAGGCATTGTCTGACAAGGAGTTACTTACAATCAGGTGTTATAAATGTGGCAAGAAGGCTTCGAAAAAGGTAAAATGGTTTGTGAATTCGCAAAATACCTATGCATGTGTAGGACGTTGCTGGTATCATGGATTGGTGGCAGGCAGAATTCGGTTTAAACAGACGAAGGATGGTAAAGTATTTGCAATAAAGACAATGCTTCCAACCGATAAAGTGGGAATGGAAAATATCAAGGAAAGACAAAATGAACTAAGAGAAAAGCGTCAGGAAAAAAGACATATAAAAAAGAAAAGACAATTATCCGAACAGTAAGCAGACAGCCCCTTTAATCAAAGGGGCTGTTTGCTTGCTGTCCCTGCTTTCCGTGGATAGGCAGCAGGGGTTTTTTTAATTTTCTTTATAAATGGAAGACTTCTTCCAATATCGGAGGAAGGAAGTGTAAGGGTAATTGTTTTTTCATGTGCTCCGCCGAGAATTGCTATAGCTTTTTTTGCATGTTCAAGCTCCTCTGTAACGGAATCCGTCTTGTATGGTATAAAATATCCGTTCATCTTTACAAAAGGAAGACAATATTCAGACAATATGGACAAGTTTGCCACTGCCCGCGAAACAGCCAAGTCAAAATGCTCCCGAAGCTGCTTGTCCTTTCCACCGTCCTCTGCCCTGCCATGTAAAGCCACGCAGTCTGTCAGGGACAGTGCATCGATAATATTTAAAAGAAATTTAACCCGTTTATTGAGAGAGTCATACAAGGTAACATTTAGCCATGGAAAGGCTATTTTAAGGGGAAGTCCGGGAAAACCTGCTCCCGTTCCTACATCTATAACATGCATGCCCTTTGAAAGGTCAAAATATCCTGCAAGAGCAATGCTGTCTATGAAATGCTTTAAAATAACGTCATCACGGTCTGTTATTGCAGTCAGGTTCATAACCTTATTTTGCTCGATGAGCATTTCATAAAATGTGTTAAATTGTGCAAGCTGCATATCAGTAAGTGTATGCCTGCCGTTTGTTATATTTTCTACATAAGCTCTTAATCGTTCCATAAATAACTCCTATCTGCCAACAGTATATCATATATGTATTTTTTTGAAAACAAGTGTCAATAATCTTTATATCAAAAGTAGAAATGAGGAGGTTTTTGTTTTGAATAGGAGATCAAAAATATACTTACTTGCCCTTATCTGGGCAGCAGTTTTAATTCAGTTATTTATTAATGCATCGGTGAACAGGGAAAAGCGGATGGTTACGGAGGTTATGAGCCAAGGTGTTGAAAACCTGACGGAGGGAAGTGTAAGGGCATATGCCTTTTATGGCGAGGAAGAAATTGGAGTTTCCGCAAAGGAGACAATGGTAAAAAAGCTTGCCAGAAATTTGGGGATCACGTCAGGCTATGAAATCAATCATAGAAGTGATAAGGATAATGAGACAACAGAGCTGTCTAAGCAGGGAAAGCAGGGAAATACAACCATAAGACTTATTTCCATTGCGGTGGCAGATGATTACGGGCAGCAGAGCTGGGAAAATTATGTGTTGATTGACATTGAGCTTAAGGGATCTGCAGGACAGGCTGTATATGACTACAAGGAAAAGCTTGCGAAGCTGTGCGATGATTTAGGGATGAAGGCAAACACAAATATTTATGTATGCACACAGAAAAAGGGGAAACTTGTGGACGCAGAGCTTGAAACAGAGATAAGCGAATTTATCAAGAGCATGGATGCCACGGAAATCAAGCGGATTGACCTTGAGGATGGCATATGTGTTTATGCATACAGCAGTGATATCAATGAATATGTTTATCAGGATGGCGAAAAAGTAAATGTAAATATTGCGGTAACATATGATAAAACAGAGGACATAACATTAATTCATAAGGCAATCCCTTTCGTTGATAAATCCTTTTAGGCTTATAATGTGATAATAATGTAGTTTTTAATTTACCAAACACTGGGTTTCATGCTATAATGAAAATCGACATGGTTTTTGTCTAAATAAAAATATTTGACACAAAGCGAATTGGTTGGGAGGAGAATCAGCATGAAAAAGATTTTTACGGAAAGGCTCTTTGTGTATATGGTTGCAGCATTGGTAGTTACAATCGTTGCCATATTCACGTTACAGACAGTTACTACCAGACACAATAACATGGAATCCAGTGAAAGTAAGCTTGCAGATGTAAGAGATAAGCTTGCAAGCAATGAGGAAACCATTGCACAGCTTACGGAAAATCTAGGTCAAAATAACCTTGCGAAGGCAAGGGCATTTGCAGATATGCTCGCAGCTGAGCCATCGATTGCAAATGACCAGGAGCGGTTATATGAAATTAAGGACAGGCTCATGGTAAATGAAGTACATATTATTGATGAAGACGGAATTATCACAAGCAGTTCAGTTGATGCTTATATTGGTTTTGACATGAAAAGTGGAGAACAGTCAAATGCATTTATGGTCATTGTTGATGATCCTTCCATAGAAATTGTTCAGGAGCCTCAGCTAAATGCCGCCGAGGGCATTATGATGCAGTATATCGGAGTTCCGAGAACCGATGCAAAGGGATTGGTTCAGGTAGGTGTGCGTCCGGAGGTTCTTGAGGAGGTGCTTGCAGGCACTGAAATATCAGTCGTGTTAAATGAAATTGATTTTGGTAACAATGGTTATATCTATGCGATTGATAAAAACAGTGGAGAAATTCTTGCACATCCAAACAGTGAGCTGATAGGAAAGTCAGCGACAGATGCAGGCTTTCCGAAGGATTTTGAGGGCAATGGAAAGGCAAAGATAGATGGAAAAAGAGGATATTATTATGCAGAAGCAAATGGAGATACGATTCTTGGAACCTTTTTGCCATCCTCTGAATATTATGCTACACGCCGCAACCAAACATTAATCGTATCCCTTAGTATGCTGCTGATTTTCGGTGTGCTGCTTATCACAATTAACCGAATGGTAGACGACAAGATTGTAAGTGGAATAAACCGTATTACGGATTCCATGAAGAGAATTGCAGATGGGGACTTTAACATTACCGTAAATGAGAGCGGTAATCCTGAGTTTGAGCAGCTTTCGGACAGTATTAATAAAATGGTAGTCAGCATCCGCCACAGCATTCAGGAAAATGAAGATTTGATTAGGCAGCAGGAAGCAGATGTGGAGAGCAACCATGTTTTAATACAAAATGTAAAGGATATCTGCAAGGAACTTGGGCAGGTATCAGGAAAAACATTGGAAAATGCAGACAATATATATAATGGCACGGGTAAGCAGGAGCAGGTTGTTTCTGATTTAAAACAAATCATGGAGCAGCTTACGCGGGAGTTGAACAAAAGTGCAGACAGCTCTACTGATATTTCTGCCGCAACCGGAAAGACGACAGAGAAAATCAGGGAGACACAGTCACAGCTGGCAAGACTTCAGGAGTCAATGGAAAAAATCAGTGATATGTCCATGGCAATTGAGAAGATAATCGATGAAATTAACTCGATTGCACAGCAAACAAATATGCTTTCCCTCAATGCATCGATTGAGGCTGCGAGAGCAGGTGAATCAGGTAAGGGCTTTGCCGTGGTAGCGACAGAGGTAGGTGAACTTGCAGCACGAAGCTCACAGGCGGCAAGAGAAACAAACGAGCTGATTACCAACTCTATGCATGCAGTACGGGAAGGTCAGAAGATTACTGAAGAAACCGTAAGTACATTTGGTATTGTTGTAGAAAATATTGAGCATTCCAGACAGGATGTGGAACAAATATCAAGTATGGTACAGAAAAATGTGGATATCGTGGAACGTGCTGTAAGCCAGTTGGGTCAGATATCTGATGTTGTGGAGGAAAATGTACAGATTTCCCACAACACAAAGGCAGTATCCTCTGACATGGCAGATATTACAGGTAATTTGTTGGAGATTATTGAGGGCTGATGCTATCACGAATAAATGAATTACCCGCAGATGCAGCTACGCATATAAAATGGAATGATTTTCGTTCATCAGTCATATTATGGTTTAAAGGATAGTGAACCATAAGGGTGGCGATTAACATTAAAAAAAGGATTCAAAAAGCTTTCGTTGTTTTGTTGTGTATCCTGTCAGTGCTATTGGCAGGATGCAAGGGCATGGGAAATGAGGAGGTGAGAAAGGACATAGAATTTACGGTGTGTGATGATACCAGACTGCCGGATGAGCTTAGACAGATAATAGAAGAAAAAAAGGGGAAAATGTTTAAGCTGACATATATAAGCGGGGAATATCTTTACATTGCCGTAGGATATGGAGAACATAGCAGGGCAACCTACAGTGTTATTGTGAATGACTTATTTTTAACGGAAAATGCACTTTATTTTGATGCAGACTTAAGGACGGAGGAAGGAACGAAAACAGACGCTTCAAATAATATCGGAACACCATCCATGTATCCGTATATCGTCATTAAGTGTGAAAAAATAAATAAGCCGGTTGTGTTTAATGTTGACTAAGCAATTTATTTTAAGAATAAAAGAAAATATTTGGGAATATATATAAATCATAGAGAATGAAAATTGGGCAGTATGGAGGTCGTATGGATTTTATAAGGAAAGATATACATACCAGTATTTTGAAGGCTTCAAAATACTCTCAGCTTACGATAGATGATGATTTCAATATTCCGGATTATAAGGATGACATAGAAAAAATAATTGCGACGGATGGCTGTGTTGTAGTCGATGATGTAATTGCCGATGAAGGAAAGGTTCGGGTCGTGGGAACGGTTTTCTTTAAGGCATTGTACAAGACAGACAAGGATAAACAAAATTTGGAGGTATATGCAGGAGAAATACCATTTGAAGATATTGTAAATGTTGACGGTGTGACAAAAGCAAACCGGGTAGAGAGCAGGTGCCAGATAGAGGATTTGACGGTAAGCGTTATTAATTCACGTAAGCTTGAGGTTCGCGGTCTGATTGGAAATGAGGTGTGCGTATTCAAGGAGGATAAGGTAAATGCGGCTGTCAATTTGGAAAATGCACAGGGAATAGAATGTCAGTATAAGAAAACAGCATTTACTGAAACTGCCATATGCAAGCATGATGTGTTCCGAATCAAAGAGGATATCGATATACCGAAAAGCAAGCCAAATATATGTAATGTGCTTTGGTCGTCGGTAGAGCTTCGCAATATGGAAACAAAAGCGGGAGACAATTCACTTCTGATAAGAGGCGAGGTAGAAATATTTGTTGTTTATAAGGGGCAGGATGAGCATTTGCCTATCCAATATCTGTTTTCCGTAAGGTCAATCACAAAGGAAATAGAGTGCCAGGGTGCGAAGGAAGGTATGATACTGGAGTCAAACTGTACCCTTGGCAAGGGTGATGTTGTCGTAAGGCAGGATTCAGACGGAGAGCCTAGAATTATAGGGGTTGAATACTGCGTTGACATGAGCATAAAAATGTATGAAGATAAAGAGGTAACGATTTTGAGTGACCTCTATTCCCCGCAGGTGGAATGTGAGCCTGAAACGGAAGTATTTGAGTATGAAAATCTTTTGATGCGAAATGTGGCAAAGGCAAAGGTAAGCCACAGGAAGCGGATTAATGGGGAAACCACGAAGCTGTTGCAGATATGTCATGTATATGGAAGTGTGGACATAGACGATGTAAGGACGGAAAAGCCTGCAGAAGCGGTGGATGCAGACGGCGGAGAAGGCGGTGCGGAAGTAGGCGGAAGTATATTTATTTCAGGAGTCGTTAAGTGCAATGTATTATACATATCAAACAGTGACGATCCAATGAGCTGTATGAGTATTCATGTCCCATTTGAATATGTGGTGGAAACAGTTCCGCTCTGCGGTGATGAGTCGATACGAATTGTTCCGGGCTTAGATCAGCTTGGTGCAAATCTTCTTAACAGCGAAGAGCTGGAAATTAAGGCACAGGTAAGTCTTGGAATATCAGTATTTGCGAAGACATCCTCCAAGGTCATAACTGACATGAAGCTGTGCGATATCGATTATGAGAAAAAGGCATCCATGCCGGGAATTGTGGGATACATAGTAAAAAAAGGCGACACCATATGGTCAATCGCAAGAAAGTATTATGCTACAACGGAGTCAATCAGAAAGGTAAATAATCTTGAGTCGGATATCATTAAGGAGGGAGACCGACTTATCGTAGTAAAGTCATAAGGAGCATAATGGAAATACAAGGGGCTGTCTTAGTGTGACAGCTTCTTTTTTATTTTATAACGGGGAAAGTTATTTGCACCAATTTACAAGTTCTTATGAAAGTTATTTGTACCTTTTTGCATGTTTTTGTATCACTTATTTGTACCAATTTACAAGTTTTATGAAGGTCTTCTGAGGGAAGCAATTGTAACAGTATTTTTACCTGGCTTCTTCTAGACAAAATAATTTAAAACTGCTACTATGAAAACATCTTAATTTATGGAGGCAATATGGACACGATTACAAAAACCTACAAGGCATATGCTAAGGTAAACCTTGCACTTGACGTACTTGGAAAGCGACCTGACGGATACCATGAGGTACGCATGGTCATGCAAAATTTAAATATATATGATGAGCTTACATTTACGGTTTCAAATTTTAAATCTGTGGGAGCTGCTTCAACCGGTTCCGATGATGAAAACTACAACATTGAGATAGAGACGAACAAACCGGAGCTTCCTACGGATGGCGACAATCTTATTTATAAGGCGATTCGTCTTATGTTTCAGAAATATAACATAAGTGGAAATGTTCATGTAAAGCTGACGAAAAATATTCCCATTGAAGCAGGTATGGCAGGAGGAAGCTCAGATTGTGCAGCAGCACTTAAGGCTATGAATGATATATTTTCACTCAATGCTACAACAGATGAGCTGATGAAGCTGGGAGTTAAGCTTGGGGCGGATGTTCCTTTTTGTGTGCTTGGCAAAACCGCATTGTCTGAGGGTATCGGGGAAATACTTACACCCGTGACAGGGCTTTCGGATTGCCCGGTGCTTGTGGTTAAGCCGCCTATTGGTGTTAGTACTGCACTCATATATAACAACATTCAATGTGAAGCACTTACTTCACGCCCCGATATAGACAGTATGCTTCAGGCACTTCAGGAACATAATGTAGGTAAGGTTGCTTCAACAATGGAAAATGTTATGGAGACCGTTACTACAGAGCTATATCCTGAAATAAATCAAATAAAGGATGCCATGAAAAAATGCGGAGCATTAAATGCAATAATGAGCGGCAGCGGACCGACTGTATTTGGTATTTTTGAGGACCCGGAACAGGCATGGTCAGCGGCACTTCATATTGGTGAGCTTGAGCTTGCGACCGATATATTTGTAACAAATCCCGTAAATGGTTAAGGAATGCATAAAAATTTCTGCACATGCAGGGGAAGGAAAAGTAACCATAAGAGTTACAGGATAGGAACCATGATGTCATTAAACACAGCGTTTAAAAAGGTATACGGAGAGGCACTTGAGCCATACGGGTTCAAGAAAATAAAGGGCAAATACCCATACTTTGCAAGGGTGATAGGGGAAGAGATTGTACATGTGATTACATATATAAACACCCCTATGATTGTTTCGGGGAAATATAAGGCGTTTGATATTGAGTGTGGGGTGGAGACGGTTTATGTACCGAAAATAGATTTGGACATACCACCGCGGCATAACGGTAATTGGATGAAAGATAATCTTACCATATACCGAAGGACACATCCGGATGCACCACCGCAGGAAAGATTTAATGAGATGTATGAATATGTATATGATTCCACAGATGAAAATTCCCTGATTGAAGCAATGAAAAAGTCCTTTCAACATGTGGAGGAAATTATGCTGCCCCATCTTGATGAAGTCAGGGATTATAAAGCATGTATAGAGCATTATAATCATTATGCACATAGTCAGATATTTATACATGAGGATTTTTGGAACAGACGGAAACATGCAGATTATGATGACGGTCCTTTGCAGTTTAAGGTATTTACGGCTGAGGAATATGCTGACAGGGAAAAAAACAGATTTAAAGGGGCAGATGAAAGGGATTTGCAGGATGTAAAAGAGGGCAGGATGACCATGGAGGAGTTTGAGATTGAGAAGGCAGACAGGGACAGGAGGCTCAAGGCAGACATTGCCCTGTTTGAAAAATATGCCAATAACCCCGAGAATAACAGGATACTTATGGAAGAACTTGAAAGCCGCAGGCGGGAAAACACGGAGATATTGAGAGGATACGGTCTTATATAAAAAATCAGAATTATTGACTGGGAGGGTAATACGATATGAAAAAACACAGGATAAAAGGAATGCTGTCATTTTTCATTGCCATA
>JAMPBO010000010.1 GCA_023666705.1 Bacteroides sp. | reverse complement strand
TCAGCAGTTCTTTTTTGTCCGAGAATACCCGCCTGAATACGGTATCCTTGTGGTGTGTGTTGGCGGTTAATGTGTCAGCATGGTTTTCGTGTGTTTTCATTTTCTTTTCCCCCCTTTTGTTTGAACATCAGCCCATTCCAAATTTGCTTTCAGCAAATGGGCTGACGCTACATGTCAAGTTTTCTATGAAAACTTGACACAACCTGTCTCGGCAGGAAAAGAGTGGAAAATTTATTCTGTTCGAATTACCAAATAAGATATATCCTGCATGACGGTATCATGCAATATATCTTTGCATATCCAGAACAGACAATTTTTCAAAACAGCTCCTTCGCTGCCAGTGTTGTGTGATATTAAGCATCGAAGTAGCTTGTTTATTAGACTCGAATCAAGCAGTAGATGTGCCCTTTTCTTTGAATGTCTGAACTGGTTTTACCCGTGAATGAATTACTATGTTAATGCTTTAACTGGATACTACCATATGCGTGTTGTGATTGCAAGGGTTTTTTCAATTCCTTACCAGTCTGAATCCCAGTCATCATAGCTGTCGTTCCAATTATTATTCCAGTCGTTGTCCCAGTCGTCGTCATTATCATAATCATTATTCTTATGAGCATCCTGCTCATAATAACCGGAGTCCTGAAAATTCGTTATATCATAGGAATCATAGTATCCACTTGATTCGTAATAATCCGAATAATTGTCCATCAATTCGTTATCGACATAGTTTGCATAGTACCATGAAGCATCGTCATCATCATAATAATAAAAGTCATCATCCTGACAATAATATGTATCATCATAAAAGTAATATCCTGAATCGGGTCTCTGATCATATTTTGCTGCTATAAAATAAAAAGAAAAAGAAGCTGCATATACAATGAAAAAAAGAAGAAAAGGTTTCCATAGTCCGCTTCTTCTGTGCCGGTATCTGCGGTTGTCCTGTGCTGGTGCATGGTTTATCTGGTTTTGCTGTTCTATGCGTTCCTGCATTTTCATGTAAAGCTCATTTACTGCATACGCCTGATCATAACCTTCATACCGTACCGCCCGTGTACCGTCTGCTTTATTTTTATAGACAATAAATTTACCGGTTTCTTCCTCCTCGTAAATTCCATATGCTTTTGCACCCCTGTAATCCGTTCCGATATAAGTACGCATATCATCAAGAGGCAGGTTGTGATCCTCCGCCCACATTTTAAGCTCATCAATCGTTTTTGGATATGTCATAGTATTATCCCTCCATAAGAAAATGTCACCAGGAACCTTTATGAAGATGCCTTGATAACATTTTATCATATATTTTTTAATTCAAAAAGTAAAATATGAAGCTGATATGTTTCATGTCTAAATTGTCGGTTAAGAAAATATATTATATATTATATGTACTTTTTATAGGGATACATGTTTTAGGCAAATGAAAAAGTCTGCCTGCATGCCCGGAAAGCTGTGGCGGACGGGTACATTTTTTAAACATTTATCATATGTCAGCATATAATAGAGTATCGTGAGGGGGTTATGCTTTGATAGAAAATAATGCTTGTGTTATCGGCGACGACAAAAGGATGGATTTTGTTGCACAAAGTCTGTATGATGTGGGATACGAGGTAACGAGACATATTGAGGCGAGTAATGCAGACTCAATCATAGTGCTTCCTCCGCCTGTTGATGAGGCGGTTACGAAACAGATGATACCGTATTTGATGCATGGACAAAAGCTTTATGGCGGAATGCTTTCCAACAGAATCATTCATGAATGTGAATTGCGTGAAATAAAGGCAGTTGATTATCTTAAGATTGACTGGCTGACTGCCCAAAATGCAGTGCTTACGGCAAAGGGCATTATCAGGCAGGCAATCGCAAAATCAGCAGTGCCTGAGGGAAGTGATTGTCTTGTAATCGGATACGGATACTGCGGAAAGGCTATCGCAAAGGAGCTTACGGATATCAATGCCTCGGTTGATGTTATGGTGCGGCGCAGGAGCTTATATGATGAAATAACGGATGCAGGCTATGGTTTTGTTGACTTAAATGATTATGACAAGGCATCCATGGATAAATATAGTTACCTGTTTAACACCGTACCTGCAATGGTCGTAGACAGTGAGCTTATAAGCAGATTATCCCATAATGTTATGATATTTGATATAGCGTCGGCTCCGGGTGGAACAGATTTTGAATATTGTAATGAGCGTGGAATATTTGCAATGCTTTCTCTTGGTATTCCGGGCCGGGAGTATCCGAAGGAAGCAGGACAGATTATAGCACAGACGGTATTAAATGATTTATCCCAAGGCTGATTTATCCTCATCGGTTAATTACAATGGTTGCGAGGTATAAAAAATGAAATTATCAGGGTGCAATGTCGGATTTGGAATAACAGGTTCCTTTTGTACTTTTGATAAAATTAAAACACAAATAAAAGTTCTTAAGGATGAGGGTGCAAATGTAATTCCTGTATACTCGTACAATGCATATAATTTAGATAACAGATTTACCGAGGCTGCAAAATTTGTGCAGGAAATACATGATATTACAAATACGGAGGACATTCATTCTATTCAGCAGGCGGAGCCTGTAGGACCAAAGGGTCTTTTTGATATTATGATTATTGCTCCGTGCACGGGAAACACAGCGGCTAAGCTTTGTAACGGAATTGTAGATACACCTGTACTGATGGCGGCAAAGGCACATATGAGAAATGGAAGACCGCTTGTGATAAGTATTTCTACAAACGATGCATTAGGGATTAATTTCAGAAGCATAGGCAATCTGATGGTTATGAAAAATATCTTCTTTGTTCCGTTTGGTCAGGATGACTATGTAAAGAAGCCAAATTCCATGGTGGCAGATGTTACGAAAATAGTGGATACACTGGAAGCGGCACTTGAGGGAAAGCAGCTTCAGCCGGTTATAATCTGATATAGAAAAGGGGCAGGCAGTTTCGGTCACTGTGGCTCCTACGAAAGGAATATCCTTGGACATTTGATACTTTTAAGGTGCGGTTGTCTGGGGTGTTCCTTTTTTTGATAAATAAATATATCGGATAACGAAACACTTGACATACGAAAATATACATGATAATTTGATTTCAGGAGGAAGTGGGATTGGAAAAAAACACATTTTATAAGGGATATGTTGAGTTGTTGGTATTAAGACTTCTTAGCGATGATGATTATTACGGATTACAGATGGTAAAGGCAATTAAAGAAAAATCTGATGGGGTCATTGATTTATCTGTTGGAACTTTGTATCCTACGTTGTACAAGCTGATTGATAAAAAATGTATTACAGATTATAAGGTGCAGACAGGAGAACGAAAGGTTAGGATATTTTATCATATAGAAACTTTAGGGAAAGAGCGTTTAGAGAGGTTAATCAGTGATTACCATGAACTGACTATGATAATGAACAATATTATAGATTCTTAGAATGAAGGAGGAATCATGGAATGAACAACAAGGCTGTGAAAAAATATATTTGGAGAATAAAAAAAGCATTGCCATTTGTTTATAATAACAGAAAACGTGTGATTCGTGATATTAGGAGCGAAATTATGGAGTATGCAAAAGACAAAAAGTATTGTACCTACGAGGAATTGGTTGCGGTATTTGGTAAACCTGAGGATATTGTCAATGAATATATGTCAGAAACAATAAGCAGGAGGGAGTTTGTTAAACTGCAGGTATGCTATATCATGTTTAGTACAATTGCTGTTATAGTATGCGTGTTTACTTTAATTGTCTGTAATTTAACTAGAGATGAAAATGTGAAAGATAATAATTTTTCTGATATGAAGGTAGCGGAAAGTGATGGAGGCTTTCAAACTAAGCTGTATGAAAATTATGGAGGCGTTTCTCATGAAATCATACCGTCGAAGGAAAAATCGAACGAGGGCTTTCACACTAAAATATACGAAGTAAATGGTGATTCGACCTGCGAAATCATAATGCACTAATTTAATATTTGGTACAGGAAATGGAAGGAGAGTAGCTATGAAAAAAATAATTTGTCTATGTCTTATAGCTATATTGGTATTCGGAGATTATAGTAATGTATTGGCTTCTGGTAAGAATGAGGAACAAAAAGAAACTGTAGTTTCCTCAGAAAAAAGTGGTTTTCAGTGTGAACTAATAAAAGTCGATGTGCAGGAGACAAGGGACTATGCAAGAAATTTTTCATATACATATGTAATTTCTTATGATGGAGTTTCGGTATGTACTTATGATATTATTTTGACATATTCATATACGGATAGTACGGCAATAATATCAAGATTCAAATGTACACAGGGAAAAGTTAAGTCAGGATATACAGTGACAGGAACGCCGAACAAAATTAACGGAAACCCTGCATATGCAAGATTAACTGTTAGAGCCCAAAAACTCAGTAATGGTGACTCTATAACTGAAACAGTTCAGTTTAAATGTAAGATATCTGGAAATGTAGATGTATCCACCTATTAATTCGTTATTTTTTCGTATATTTTCTTCCGTTGAAATGCAGGTATACTATATAGAATATACCTGCATTTTTGGTTAATTAAAGAAACTTAATTACTTGTCTATTGACAACAAAAAACGAACAAGGAATTTAGGGGCAATGCTGTCAAGTTAGTATCATGGATGCCAATGAACGAAGCAACCTCACGGCTATACAGAAAGTGTGTATTTCCGCATCCAGTAATCAATCTGAAGAAGATATGCAAGCATCTGAGGTCCTGCCATTAACTGTCCGTACCAAGGCTTTCCATATTCCTTCGGACTGTCTATAAACCTGTTTACAGCAGGCAGGTTCAGGTAGCTCCGTATCGGGGATGCAGTGTCGTTGATAACCTCCTTCAGACGCTTGCAGAGCAGCTCCTCGTATTTTGGATGGTACGTTTTCGGATAAGGATTTTTTGGTCTGTTCATAACCGCATCAGGCAGATATTTAATTGCCGCATGACGGAGCAGACTCTTTGGCACACCGTTTTCACACTTGATTTCCCAAGGAATGTTATAAACATAGGAAATGAGCCTTGGGTCTGCAAACGGTACTCTTGCTTCCAGACCACTGTGCATCGAGGTTCTGTCCATTCTGTCAAGCAGGGTCTGCATAAACCAGCGGATATTCAGGTAAGTGATTTTTCGGATGTGCTTGTTAATTTCAGAATCGGAAGGAAGCATATCTATCTCGGATACCGTTTTGCTGTATGCGGTCTGGACATATTTTTCCATTTGAAGTGCAGCGGCAAACTCAGGATTTAGCAGTGACTTCCGGAAGCTTAAATCACTCATCCACGGAAAATTGTTTGAATAAAGCATCTCTGGTCTGTGGAACCATGGGTAGCCGCCAAATATTTCGTCGGCACATTCTCCCGTCAGTGCCACCTTATGATGCTCGGCGACCTTACTGCAAAAATACAAAAGGGAGGAGTCTACATCAGCCATAGTCGGGAGACACCTTGAGTCCACGGATGGGTAGAGCAAATCGGCAAGCTCCTCATATTTGCAGGTGAGATAAACGTGATTTGTTCCGAGGTAATCCTTCATGATGTCCACATATGGTGCATCCTGTGTCGGCTGGAAGCTGTTTGACTGAAAATGAATATCATTTTCCGCATAGTCAAAGGAGTAGGTGTCAAGGGGAATGTTGTCTTTCATATGTCCGGCACATATGGACGTTACGAGTGACGAGTCAATTCCCCCTGATAAAAAGGTACAGATTGGAACGTCTGATATCATCTGCATACGGATGCTGTCCTCAATTAGGTAGGTTGTCTTTTCAATTGTATCCTCGTAGGAGTCCGTATGCGGCACCGATTCTAAGCGGAAATACATACGCTTGTGTGTACCGTTTTTGGAATAACATAAAAATTCACCGGGCAGAACCTCGTGTATGCCCATAAACACACCATGTCCGTAGCTCTTTGCAGGTCCCACGGTAAAGATTTCGTTAAAGCCGCTGATATCAATACGTGGCTTTACTCTCGGATACTCAAAGAGCGTATCGATTCTGGATGCAAATACAACTGTATTTTCCACGTGCGTGTAATAAAGTGGTTTTATGCCAAACTGGTCACGGAACAGATAGAGCGAGTTTTCCGCCTCATCATAGATTGCAATTGCAAAAATGCCCAGCAACCGTGTGACAAACATGGGACCCCAGTGGATAAATGCGTTTCCGATTACCTCTGTGTCTGACCGTGTTTCAAAGTGATATCCGAAGGATTTAAGCTCCTTTTTAATTTCAGGATAATTATATATTTCACCGTTAAATATAACGTGATAACTTCTGTTTTCCCTTACTACCTTCATAGGCTGGCGTCCCGTATCAAGGTCTATGATTGAAAGCCTTGTATGGGCAAGGCAGCAGGAGTTTACAATGGAGTAGCCCTGATCGTCAGGACCACGCCGTTTCATGGTTTTTATCATGTTGTTCAGTATATTAAAATTATTCTTGGGATTATCTGAATAATTTGTTTTTGGATTAAAATAACCTGCAATTCCACACATAATAATACCGTGTCCTTAAATTTCGCTTGTGATATTATATGCAATTTCCCGTATTATTTGCGTAAACTGCGTGAAGTACGGATACATAAATGAAACGGCAGGATAGTATAATATAGTAATATTGATATCAGGCAGACACAATTTTGTGTGGTGATTTTGGTTTATGAAAAAAATAATCTGCTTCTTGCTGCTTATGATAATGATACTGGTTGAGATACCAACGGCATCTGTTTATGCTGAGGAAAAAAAGAAGGAGGATGTGACGATAGAGTCCAAATCCGCCATTTTAATGGAGGCATCCACGGGACAGATATTGTATGAGAAAAATGCGGACGAACCGTTGCGGCCTGCCTCGGTCACAAAGATTATGACGCTGTTGCTCATCTTTCAGGAAATTTCTGAGGGTAACATGACGTGTGAGGATATCGTTACGGTGTCGGAGCATGCGGCGTCCATGGGCGGCTCCCAGTGCTTTTTTGAGGAGGGGGAGCAGCAGACGGTGGGTGATATGATAAAATGCATTGAGGTTGCATCGGGAAATGATGCGGCAACTGCCATGGCGGAGCACATAGCAGGTACGGAGGATGCTTTTGTCAATATGATGAACGACAAGGCGGCAGAGCTGGGAATGAAAAATACACATTTTGTAAACTGCTGCGGACTGGAAGCTGAGGGGCACTTAACCACTGCGAGGGATATTGCCATTATGTCAAGGGAGCTTACGGTGAAATATCCTGATATATTTAATTATTCTACCATATGGATGGATTCCATCATACATAAAACAAGGCGTGGAGAAAGTAAATTTGACCTTGCAAATACAAATAAATTTTTAAGAACCTACACAGGTGCAACGGGACTTAAGACAGGGTACACGTCGCAGGCAAAATATTGTATGTCGGCAACGGCGAGCAGAAACGGAATTAATCTGATTTCTGTAATTATGGGTGCGGAGACAAAGGAAAAAAGAAATAGTGAGGCAGGAAAACTATTAGATTACGGCTTTGCGAAGTGCAGTGTGTACTGTGACACGGAAGGGCTTCCTTCTGATGTGGAATTTCCTGTAAAGCTTGGCAGCAGTAAAAATGTAACACCGCAGGACATAGAGGATGTGCAGCTTGTTATTGTTGACGGTGCAACAGACTCCATTGAAAAAAACGTGATTGTGAGGGAGGATATCTGTGCTCCCGTAAAGGAGGGCGACACAATCGGAATGATACAGTACAAGTCAGGAGAACAGGTGGTGGGAGAGGTGCTGATTTATGCCGCCTGCGATGTTCCAAAAAGCTCCTATAAATTTTGCTTTAAAAAAATGTGCAGAAAATTATTTCTTTTATCCGAGGAATAGGGTATATTTAATAAAATAACTATTTTTAACAAAAGGAAAGCGTAAAAACCAATGGAAGAACAATTTAAAAAAGAGATAGAAGCAAGAAGAACCTTTGCCATTATTTCCCATCCCGATGCAGGAAAAACCACGTTGACGGAAAAGCTTTTGCTCTATGGCGGGGCAATCAATACTGCAGGCTCAGTCAAGGGAAAGGCAAATGCAAAGTATGCAGTCTCGGACTGGATGCAGATAGAAAAGGAAAGGGGTATATCCGTAACCTCATCGGTGCTTCAGTTCAATTATAATGGATACTGTATCAACATATTGGATACACCGGGACATCAGGATTTTTCGGAGGATACCTACCGGACGCTTATGGCTGCCGATTCTGCAGTCATGGTCATAGATGGGTCAAAGGGTGTTGAGGCACAGACAATTAAGTTATTTAAGGTATGTGTTATGAGACACATTCCAATATTCACCTTCATTAACAAGATGGACTTGGAAGCGAGAGATTCCTTTGAGCTTTTGGATGAAATAGAAAATGTGCTGGGCATAAGAACCTGTCCGATTAACTGGCCTATCGGTGCGGGAAAAAGATTTAAGGGCGTGTATGACAGGAATACAAAAAAGGTATCCATGTTTAAGGCGGTATCGGTCGGCGGGGCAAAAAGTGCCGCCGAGACGGAGTATGATGTCAATGACCCTGCCCTGAAAGCGGCGGTTGGTGATGAGCTTTACGACAAGCTGATGGAGGAGATAGAGCTTTTGGATGGGGCAAGTGATGCATTGGACCGCACACTTGTTGATAAGGGTGAGCTGTCACCTGTATTTTTTGGCTCTGCACTTACCACCTTTGGTGTAGAAACCTTTCTGGAACATTTCCTTGGCATGACACAGCCGCCTTTGCCGAGAATGACGGATGAGGGACTGATTTCCCCTGTATCGGATACATTTTCAGGTTTTATTTTTAAGATACAGGCAAATATGAATAAGGCACACCATGACAGGATTGCATTTATGAGAATCTGCTCAGGAAAGTTTGATGCGTCCAAGGAGGTGTATCACGTTCAAAGTGGGAGAAAAATGAGGCTGTCACAGCCACAGCAGATTATGGCACAGGACAGAAAGGTGATAGATGAGGCATACGCAGGAGATGTAATCGGTGTGTTTGACCCTGGAATTTTCTCTATCGGGGACACGCTTTGTTCCCCGGGCAAAAAATTTGCATATGAGGGAATTCCTACATTTGCACCAGAGCATTTTTGCAGACTGGTCCATATGGATTCCATGAAACGGAAGCAGTTTATGAAGGGGGTAACCCAGCTTGCACAGGAGGGTGCAATCCAGATGTTTCAGGATTATACGCTTGGAATGTCAGAAATTATCGTTGGTGTTGTGGGAACCCTGCAGTTTGACGTGCTCAAGTACAGGCTTGAAAATGAATATGGCTGTGAAATACGTCTGGAGCCGCTGCCGTATAATTATATCAGGTGGGTGAAGGACAAAACAACGGATCTTAATAAAATCAGCAGGATAAGCGACTGTAAACGGGTGAAGGATATGAGGGACAATCCGTTACTGCTCTTTGCAAACGAATGGTCCATAAGGCTTTTATTAGAGCACAACGAGGATTTGGTTCTTGAGGAATTTGGTAGGAATTAATCCGTAATATTATTGCAAATACGCTGTTAAAATGGTAATATATTGATTGGGCAATTGTTTAATTCATTTCAAAAAATGGGCGAATAATGTGAGGGATTGTTTATGATACTTATTGATACACAAAAAGAAGAGTTTAGTAAGTTAAAAGACATACGGATATTCGGCAAGGAAGAGGACGGGGACAAATTTTATAAGGATTTACTTGTAATCGGCTTGGGAGGAGTCGGTGGAAAGGTCGTGGCAAGTCTTAAGGGACGACTGATGAACGAGATAACGCCTGAGGATAACATAAGCTTTCTGCTGATTGATTCTGACATACCAGCCATGGAGGCGACGATTGAGGACAGCAAGGAGGGCGTCGGATTAAATGCCCTTGAGGTAATGAGTATATACAGACCAAACCTTGAAACGATACTCGAAAACGGTATAAGAAATAATCCTGTTCACCCAAAGCTTGCAGACTGGATGCCTTCGGATTTTCCTGAGCTTAGAATTGGGGAGAACGGTGCGGAGGGCAACAGACAGATTGGACGTCTTATGTTTTCCAATGCATATGAGGATATGAGAATACTGCTTTTTGAGCGTATCGAGGAGTTATATGAGAAATCTGCAACCGGCAAGCTTGATGTGCTGCTTGTATCAAGTGTGGCAGGCGGAACGGGCAGCGGAATTCTCGCTGACGTAACATACAACATCAAAGCATTGGCAAGAGTAAGAAAATGGACCAATTTCAGGGTTGGCTCCTGTCTGCTTATGCCGGATGTTTTGTTTGGCAATCTTAAAATCAGACAGGACAGTGAAAAGGTGGCACTTTTAAATGCAAACGGATGTGCAACCTTAAAAGAGATAGATTACTTTATGCATCTTGCCGAAAAGGGAGAGGCATATACCTTCGAGAGTACAACCCACAGGCTCAGCATGAGGGACAATATATTTGACTCCTGCATGCTTGTATCGGGAAAACAGGACGAGCAGGGATATCTTCCTGAGGAGAGTATATACAGCGATGTTGCAGGATTTTTATATAAGCTTGCAAGCAACAAGTATATAGGTTCAAATGATGATGAGGGGGAGCGGAAGCTGCTTCGTGATGTATTCCTTGAAAATGACGGAAGAGGAAAGTATAAGGTAATCAGCTCCACTGACTATGCAATACCGGTCAGGGAAATGGAAAATGTGTGTGAGCATCAGGTGTTCAAGGAAAGCATTAAACGGCTGTATGAATCTCCGATGCAGGACAGACAGATAAATGAGGACATTGAAATGCTGTTTGGGGATCTCAAGGTATTTCTTGAGGGAAAAGCAGGCGATGAAATCAATTTAAACATAGCGGGAATTATCAAGATGGGACAGTTTGAGAGACCTGTATACAAAATGATTAAAAAAGGACAGGACAATCTCAGATTATTGATGAGGAACCGGTTGGCAAAATTTCAGGATGATGTTCCAATTACGGTAAAATCATTAAAGAACAGGCTACGCTCTTATCTGGATGAATTTATTGAACGATGCATGAAAAAGTATGGTCCGTTTGCCGTGATTGAAATTATCGGCTCGGCAGGAACAGGACAGGGTGATAAGGACAGGAACCTGATTGCGGAAATTCAAAAACTTTCCGCACTGCATGCAAGCTATAAGCACGAGTGCGAATATACAAGAATCATAGACTCCATAAAGGATATGGTTTCCAAGCGGTTCTTTACATTTCCTGCGGCAAAGAAGGAAACCGAAAACGGTTACTATGATGCCTGCGTAAAGGAAACACTTGCCAAGGAGAGAAGTGTTCTCATTGACGAGATGGATAAGCAGGATGTTTTCGGTGATATGATAAGAATTTTAAGACAGAAGGCAGAGTCTTTAGAGGATATCTATGCACAGTTTGGCGAGGACCTGAAAAATGCAGTGGAGGATTTAAATGTGGCAGGTGCAGGACGCGTGAAGCAGATACTCAGGAACTCACGTCACCATAGATTTTTACCGTCTGATTATGTTACGGAAAGCAGGATAGACGAGCTTAAGGACGGTATGGTTAAGCTCATGGTTGACAACGAAGCCAATATAGATAACGGCAGAATTGTCATGGTAAAGCCTGAGATGGAGAAGCTTTATTACAATCTGCTTATCGGCATTGGCACATTTGCACCTGAGAAGCTTTTGACGGTGGGATATTCCGAAAAAAAGCCTACGCTTCAGGAGCTTAATGTTATGTTTGTATCCTCTAGCAATGAGAAGCGTGACGAGGTAATGAACGATGTTGCACTTGACTTTGCCCAGGCAATCAAGGAGGGGGATAAGCTGTGTGTCCTTGATGACATGTACAGGGAGCGGGCAGTGGAAACCAAATATATCTCGCTTCCAAAAGCGGCACCAAATTTCAGTAAGGCGGTAAAAAATATTCTGACTGCCGAGCCGTACAATGAGCCTGAGGAGTCAATCACCACAAATGCAGGTGAGTTTGAGATATCCATAGACGAAATTATTGTGGGTGTAACCCTTGATATGCTGGAATGTGTGGACGATATGCAGGCGGCATACAACATGGTTGACTCGTACAAGGGTCTCCATATTGATGAGGTCGGTAAGGATATGAGAGCTTATCCGAACATAAAATAAGAAGGCTGTCACACTAAGAATCGTTATGTCATAATACCGGTAACACGCGTTTGTTTAATGAAAGACGTATCGGTACTAAGAATTGTGGGCAGACCATACAATAAAAACAAAAACCGTTTGAAGACGTCGGTACTTAAGTTGTCTGCGTGGCAGGGCATATGCAGGAACCAAAAACACGCTTTCACTCGATGAGAACGTAACGGTACTAAAAATTGCCGGTTTAAGACATTTCCGAGTAAGGATATCTTAGACCGGCAATTTAAGTGCCGACGTTCTCATAACGGTTTTTTTATTCCTGCATATGTCCTGCCATACAGACAACTTTTAGTACCGCTACGTCTTTAACCGAACGAGAGTGGGTTTTTGTGTTATTGTACGGTCTGCCTACAATTCAAGTGCCGATGTCTTTAACCGATTGGCAGCATAAGGCTGTGCACTCGGACGAGATGGTGATACGACGTCACATAGTCTTAAAAACCACGTAAAATAAAGGGTTTCGGGGCTTTGGGCACCTTGACATTTTCTTGACCACATGATAGAATTAGTCAAATAATGCCTTATTTTTACAAGACAGGAAAGAATAGGTGAATGGAACATGAAGTTAAGTGTCAGTAAGCTGTTCAAAAAAAATCTCAGACAGGATGGTGAAGGATACGACAGTAATGTAACTGAGCAAAAGCAGGATGAAAAGACTGCATCAAAGGAAAAAAAAGAAAGTTCCTCCGATGAAACATTGGAGTGTCCAAAGTGCAAGCAGATATTTAACAAGAAAGATGTAAAAGAAAACATGAATATCTGTATGGCATGCGGATATCATTATGTTGTCTCGGCTGACAGAAGAGTAAAACTTTTGGTTGACCAAGGCAGCTTCCGGCCGCTGAAATGTAAGGTGGCATTTGCAAATCCATTAAGTTACCCGGATTACGAAGAAAAAATAAAATCACTTCAGGAAAAGACAGGACTTGAGGAAGCAGTATATACAGGCGTGGGCAAAATCGACGGATACGAGACTGTAATTGCTGTAATGAGCAGTAAGTTTCTCATGGGAAGCATGGGCATGGCAGTCGGTGAAAAGGTTACAAATGCTTTCGAGTATGCAGACCGGAAGAAGCTTCCGATTATTGTTTTTGCCGCAAGCGGCGGTGCGAGAATGCAGGAGGGAATTATATCCCTGATGCAGATGGCAAAAACGAGTGCTGCTGTTGAAAAGTTTAACACAAATGGGGGATTGTACATATCGGTACTTACCCATCCGACTACAGGCGGTGTCACAGCCAGCTTTGCTACGTTAGGCGACATAACCCTTGCTGAGCCGGGAGCACTGATTGGTTTTGCAGGACCAAGGGTGATTGAACAGACGATTGGTCAAAAGCTTCCCGAAGGCTTTCAGCGGTCAGAGTTCCAGCAGGAGCATGGCTTTGTTGACCAGATTGTTCCAAGAGACAAGATGAGGGAAACATTGGCACACATTCTTAGACTTCACTGTAAGAGAGGTAAATAGATATGGTAAAAGAAATTGACGAGAGAATCATCCAGATTGACAAAGAGATAGAAGATATAATGTCACAGGAATGTAAGGATGAGGCGAAAATGTATGTCCTGAAAAGGGAGAGACATGACCTCATCAAAATGTGTAAAAACCTTGAGCCGCATGATAAGGTGTATCTTGCAAGACACAAAAAAAGGCCAAAGATTACGGAGTATGTTGATGCCATATTTGAGGACTTTTTTGAGCAGAAAGGGGATGCACTTGGAAAAGAGGATGGCAGTATATTTGGCGGAATTGCATTATATAAGGGACTTCCCGTAACGGTGCTTGGCCACAGAAAGGGAAATGACCTAAATGAAAATTTAAAGTGCAATTTTGGTATGCCGGGACCTGAGGGCTACCGTAAGGCACTAAGGCTGATGAGACAGGCAGAAAAGTTTGGCAGACCGATTATTACTTTTATTGACACGCCTGGTGCATATCCGGGTCTTGAGGCTGAAAATAACGGTCAGGGCAGTGCAATCGCAGTGAACCTTGCAAAAATGAGTGCACTTCGTGTTCCCGTAATAGCAATTGTAACGGGAGAGGGAAGCAGTGGAGGTGCACTTGCAATCGGAGTTGCGAACAGTGTGCTTATGCTTGAAAATGCCGTTTATTCGATACTGTCACCGGAGGGCTATGCCAGCATACTTTGGAAGGATTCGACAAGAAGTAATGAGGCATGCAGTATGATGAGACTTACGGCACAGGATTTAAAGGAGTTTAATGTGATTGATGAGATTATTCCAGAGCCAATAGGCGGTGCACATTTAAATCCGAAGGCAGTGTTCAAAATGGTAGATAAATATTTAGTCAGGGAGCTTGAAAAGTACAGTAAAATGAGTCCTGACGATTTGAGCAGACACAGATATAAGAAGTTTAGAACAATTGATCAACAATATCTCAATATCATTTAGATAAGGGGTTTGGGAGAACAGAGAGGAAGGTTATGTTAGTAAAAGATGGATTACGAATCGTGGCAACGGGACATTATGTGCCGGATAAGGTTGTCACAAACGACGACTTAAGTAAGCTTGTGGATACAAATGATGAATGGATATCCTCAAGAACGGGAATCAGAAGAAGACATTTTGTGGAGAATGAGTCAAACCTCGATTTGGCACTGAATGCTGCAAGGCTTGCATTAGAACGGTCAGGCATAGACAAGGAGGAGCTTGGAGTATGTATTGTTGCAACGGTTAAGCCTGACAATCTTACACCGTCAATGGCATGTCTTGTTCAGGCAAAGCTTGGTTTGCCTGAGGAGATACCATGCTTCGATATCAATGCAGCATGCTCAGGCTTTATGTACGCCATGCAGATTGCCAGAGGTCTTTTGATGAACAGCGACAGAAAATATGGTCTTGTTGTGGGGAGCGAGACCTTATCAAGGATGCTTGATATGACAGACCGTGGAACTTGTGTGCTTTTTGGAGACGGAGCAGGTGCGGCAATCATTGAGCTTACGGACAAAAACCGGTTTTTCAGTGTTCTTGGTTCCAGAGGAAATGATGAGGTTCTTGTGTGTTCCAATCAAAATAACGAAAACAGATATTTAAGCATGATAGGCAGTGATGTTTTCCGGTTTGCGGTTAGCACGGTGCCAAAGGCAATTCATGCACTTTTGGATCAGGTGGGGCTTACAGCGGATGACATAGACTATTTTATCTGTCATCAGGCGAATTTCAGAATTATAGAATCCGTGGCAAAAAAATGTAAACAGCCGATTGAAAAATTCTATGTTAATCTGGATGAATATGGTAATACATCGTCAGCAAGCATTCCGATTGCAATGGATGAAATGAACGAAAAGGGATTACTGAAACCGGGAATGAAGATAATATGCGTTGGCTTTGGAGCAGGGCTTACATGGGGCGGTGCATACCTTGAGTGGTAACATGTATCAAACTAAAAATACATAAACAAGGAGTACATATATGAAATTAAATGAGTTTTTGGGAATTAAGTATCCGATTATTCAGGGCGGTATGGCAAATATAGCAACGGGAGAGTTTGCCGCTGCCGTGTCAAATGCAGGAGGGCTTGGGCTTATTGCGTCAGGCGGCTTTGACGCTGAAAGAATACGCGAGGAAATAAAAAAATGCCGTGCATGTACGGACAAGCCATTCGGTGTAAATCTGATGCTTATGAATCCTGATGTGGACAACATAGCAAAAATGCTTGTAGAGGAAAAGGTTGACGTGATTACGACAGGTGCAGGAAGTCCTGAAAAATACGTGGCAGACTGGAAAGCACAAGGAAGCAAGGTAATTCCAGTGGTTGCCAGTGTTGCGTTAGCAAAGCGTATGGAACGAATGGGTGCGGATGCCGTGATTGCCGAGGGTGGCGAGAGCGGAGGTCATGTAGGTGAAATGACCACAATGACACTGGTGCCTATGGTAGTGGATGCCGTGGATATTCCTGTTATCGCTGCAGGCGGTATTGCCGACGGCAGGGGAATTGTTGCAGCATTTGCACTTGGAGCCATTGGCGTGCAGATTGGAACCTGTCTCCTTGCAAGTAATGAGTGTCCGATACATGACAATTACAAGCAGGCGGTTGTGAAGGCAAAGGATAACGGAACGGCAGTTACCGGACGTTCTGCGGGAGCACCTGTCAGGGTTATCAAAAATACAATGACAAGGGAATATCTCAAGATGGAGGCACAGGGTGTTACAAGAGACGAGTTAGAGCAGCTTACCCTTGGCTCCCTCAGGAAAGCAGTTCTTGACGGAGACACAAAAAATGGTTCCCTGATGGCAGGTCAGATTTGTGGACTTGTCAAGGAAATAAAGCCTGTTGCCGAAATTTTGTCAGATATGTATGAGGGTGCGGCAAGAGAGCTGGAACGGATTTACGGAGAGTTGAAGTAAAGACGCAGTAATATGATATCTGAAGATATAAAATAAACGGAGGTTACTATGAAGGTAGGATTTTTATATGCAGGACAGGGCAGTCAGCATGTCGGAATGGGTAAGGACTTATACGAAAATTATACTGAATTTGCAGAGGTGTTTGACAGCCTGAATTTAGATTTTGATGTTAAGAAGTGTTGCTTCGAGGGACCAATTGAGCAGCTTGGACAGACAAGGTACACACAGCCATGTATGGTTGCATTTGCAGTTGGGGTTACAAAGCTTCTTTTTGCAAAAGGAATTAAGCCGTCTATAGCAGCGGGACTTTCCCTTGGAGAATATTCCGCACTTTATGCAGCGGGTGTGTTTGATGAAAAGCAGGTGATAGACCTTGTGGCATACAGAGGTAAGTCCATGGAGGAAGCTGTTACGGGACGCGATACGGGAATGATAGCAGTTATGAGCTTAGACAGGGAGATAATCAAGGAGTGCTGTAAGCAGGCTGAGGAGGAGTTTGCAGACAGTCCATGCCATGTTGCAGAGGTTGCAAATTACAATACGCCGGTTCAGGTTACTGTTGCAGGTGACACGCCTGTAATTACAAGGGCAGGTGAGCTTATGATGGAAAAGGGCGCAAGAAGGATTGTTCCAATCGCCGTAAGCGGACCATTCCATACTTCCCTTATGAAGCCTGCAGGTGACAAACTTGCTGAGAGGTTTAAGCGTGAAAGCTTTGGCGAAATGTCTTTCCCTGTACTTTTCAATGCAACGGGAAAGGAGCTGGAGCAGGGAAGGACGATACCTGAAATGCTGGAACTTCAGGTGCAGAGCAGCGTATACTTTGAGGACTCCATAAAATATATGATTGAGCAGGGTGTAGATACATTTGTTGAGATTGGACCAGGTAAAACATTGAGTGGATTTGTCAAGAAAATTGACAGGGCACTTACCACATACTCTGTAGAGGATATAGACAGTCTGAATGCGGTGTTTGCTGCCCTCGGCGTTTAACTTTGACATGTAGTGTGTCATATGACAAGGAGACTGCCCATTTGAAAAGATGAAGCTAAATGGGTAATAGGGGGGGAGTAATATGCTGATTATTATTTTTTTATTATTGTTATATCTTAACTATATGCCATTTTAAATTATATGTAGAAAGGAATAAAAAGAATGAGTTTAGAAAATAAAACTGCCATCGTTACAGGTGGAAGCCGTGGCATTGGAAGGGCAATCTGTCTGGCACTTGCAAAGGCAGGGGCAAATATTGTTACATGCTATGCAAGCAGTGCGACGTCTGCGGATGAGACTGTAAAGCTTTGTGAGGAGCTTGGTGTTCAGGCACTTGCCGTTGCGGCAGATGTTTCCGTTTCGGAGGATGTCACAAAGCTGGTTGATACCGTAAAAGAAAAATTCGGAAGCATTGACATACTTGTAAATAATGCAGGTATTACAAGGGACAACCTTATTTTAAAAATGAATGAGGCAGATTTTGACCAGGTAATTGATACCAACTTAAAAGGTGCATTTTTGTGCATCAAGGGTGTATCAAAGCTTATGCTGAAACAGAGGGCAGGAAAGATAATTAATATCAGCAGTGTTGTGGGTGTAAGAGGAAATGCAGGACAGGTCAATTATTCAGCCAGCAAGGCAGGACTGATCGGAATGACAAAATCAGTTGCAAAGGAGCTTGCTTCAAGAGGGATAACCGTAAATGCAGTGGCACCGGGTTTTATTGAGACGGACATGACCGCAAAGCTTCCTGAATCGGTAATTGAGGAAACCATGAAATCCATACCTATGTGCACAATTGGCAAGGGTGAGGATGTGGCAAATCTTGTGGCATTTCTTGCATCCGATGAGGCAAGGTACATAACGGGTCAGGTTATATGCGTTGACGGCGGCATGGCAATGTAATTTGAAAAAGAAAGGAAATTACGTAAATGAAGAGAAGAGTAGTTATAACAGGCATGGGTACGGTAAATCCACTTGGAAACAATTTAAATGACACGTGGGAAAATGTAAAAAAGGGTGTTTGCGGAATTGGCACAATAACAAGAATTGACGTTACAAACCATGCAGTTAAGGTGGCAGGTGAGGTTAAGGATTTTGACCCATCGGCTGTGATAGATAAAAAGGAAGCCCGAAGAATGGACCGCTATTCACAGCTTGCACTTGTGGCGGCTGATGAAGCATTTCGTGATAGTGGACTCGACATGGAGCAGGAGGACAGCTCACGCTGTGGCGTAATTTTTTCCAGCGGAATCGGCGGCTTGGAATCAACTGAGGCAAATATGACCACGGGACAAAGGCGTGGCTTTGATAAAATATCACCATTTTATATTCCTATGACAATTGCGAATATGGCAGCAGGAAACATTGCCATCCGTTTTGGCTTCAAGGGAATGTGTACCTGCGTCGTAACAGCCTGTGCAAGTGGAAATAATGCCATAGGGGACAGCTTCCATTATGTCAGGGACGGATATGCAGATGTTATGCTGTGTGGTGGTTCTGAAAGCTGTATCTCGGATTTGGGCATTGGCGGATTTACGGCAATGCAGGCATTGAATGTAACGGATAATCCAAACAGGGCATCTATTCCGTTTGATAAGGAAAGAGGCGGCTTTGTCATGGGTGAGGGTGCCGCTGCAATCATGATAGAGGAGTATGAGCATGCAAAGGCACGTGGAGCCAAGATTTACGGCGAGCTTGTAGGATACGGAGCAACCTGTGATGCCTACCATATAACGGCTCCTGCTCCAAACGGCGAGGGTGGTGCAGCCTGTATGACAATGGCAATTAAGGATGCTGGTATTAGTCCGGAGGATGTCGGATATATAAATGCACATGGAACATCAACCCACTTGAATGATGCATGCGAGACGGCAGCAATCAAGACAGCATTTGGTGACCATGCGAAAAAGCTTATGGTTAGCTCAACAAAATCAATGACGGGACACCTTCTTGGCGGAAGCGGGGCAGTGGAAGCTGTGTTTACCACAATGGCACTTCACGATGGCTTTATACCTGCAACCATAAATTATCAGGTTCCTGACGAGGAATGTGATCTTGACATTGTGCCAAATGAGGGAAGAAAGGTTCAGGTGGAGTATGCCGCATCAAATTCACTTGGCTTTGGCGGACATAATGCATGTATCATCATTAAGAAGTGGGAGGAATAGATATGGAGCTTAATTCAAATCAAATTCAGGAGATACTCCCACACAGATATCCGTTTCAGCTTGTTGACAAGGTTACGGATTATGAGCCGGGTAAATGGGCAAAGGGTGTCAAATGTGTTTCGGTAAATGAAATGCAGTTTTTGGGACATTTTCCACAGCAGCATGTCATGCCGGGGGTTCTGGTTGTGGAGGCACTTGCACAGGTTGGTGCAATCGCTATTTTGACGGAGGAAGAAAACAAGGGAAAGATTGTGTTTTTCGGTGGAATTAAAAATGCAAGGTTTAAGAAGCAGATTGTGCCGGGGGATGTAATCGAAATGGAATGTGAGCTTACGGAGCGGAAAGGACCGGTGGGCTACGGAAAGGCAACGGCAAAGGTAGACGGAAAAGTTGCGGTTATTGCAGAGCTGACATTTGCAGTACAAGGGTAAGCTGCCGGTGCTTGAATTGGAATTGTCATGGGTAACCAACTATGTGCTTTAAATCCTTACTGCGACAGCCCGATTAAGAATAAGGAGTCAGCGTATGAATATTACAGATAAATATGACATTTTTTTGTTTGACCTTGATGGAACTCTTACAGATACGGGACCGGGTATCAGAAATTCGGTTGCGTTTGCATTGAAGCAGCAGGGCATTGACGTTGGCGATATGTCAGAATTAAATAGATTTATAGGTCCGCCCCTGTTTGATTCCTTTCAGAGCTTTTATGGAATGAGTGATGAACAGGCAGCTAAGGCTGTAGCAGATTACCGGAGCGTTTATTCAAAAAAGGGGATTTATGAGAATGAAATATATCCAGGGATGAAGGCACTGCTTTCATCCCTGTTTCAGTCAGGCAAAACCCTGCTTGTCGCAACGTCAAAGCCTGAAAAGTTTGCAAGAAAGATTATTGATGATTTGGGACTGGCTCAGTATTTCAAATATGTTGCAGGGGCAGATATGGAAGGGCTCCGGAATAAAAAAAGTAAGGTGATAGAGTACGCCCTTTCCACCTGTGATATAAAGGAGCGTTCAAGGGTGGTAATGATAGGGGATACCAAATTTGATATTTTGGGAGCTTGTGAATGTGGAATAGATTCCATTGGCGTTTTGTATGGGTACGGAAATGCGGAGGAGCTTGTAAATGCCACAGGTATAGCACGCAATGTGGAGGAATTATACAAAATATTCTTAATTCAGGGTAAAAATACATAAAAAAATGTCTAATTTGTGCATTTTTTGTTGCAATTTCTGTTTAAATTGTTTAAAATTAAAAGGACATTATTTATTTTATTCAACCAATTTAATAAGATAACAAAATATCGCATGAGGCTAATGAAATTTAGCTGCAGGAATGCAGAATGGGGTGTAGGATGTCAGAAATTGTACAAAATGGATTGGTTTTTACAAATGACAACTGTATAGGGTGTAATAAATGTATTTCCAGTTGTCCGGTTATTACAGCCAACAGAGCTGTGGAAATTGACAATGGACAAAAAATATTTGTTGACGGTAACAATTGCGTCGGCTGTGGTGCATGCTTTGATTCTTGTGAGCATGAGGCAAGAGAGTTTCGCGATGACACGGAGCAGTTTTTTGATGACCTTGCAAAAGGTGAGAGGATTTCCGTATTGTGGGCACCTGCATTTGCGGCAAATTATCCAAATGAGTACAAGCGGATTTTGGGCGGATTAAAAAAGCTTGGTGTTAACCGGATTATAAGCGTAAGCTTCGGTGCGGATATTACGACATGGGGATATATCAAGTACATTACCGAACATAATTTTATGGGTGGAATATCACAGCCATGTCCTGCCATAGTCAATTACATAGAGCATTACATACCGGAGCTGATTCCGAAGCTTGTGCCTGTGCACAGTCCTATGATGTGTGCGGCAATCTATGCAAAAAAATATATGCATCTTACGGAGAAGCTTGCCTTTATCAGTCCTTGTATTGCGAAGAAATCAGAGATAAGTGACCCAAATACATATGGTTACATAAGCTACAATGTTACCTTTGACCACCTTGTAAAGTATGCAAGGAAGAAAAATATTATGGCGGAGCCTGCCGCAAATGAAATTGAGTATGGTCTAGGTTCCATTTATCCGATGCCGGGCGGTCTTAAGGAAAATGTGTACTGGTTCTGCGGTGAGGATATGTTTATCCGTCAGATAGAGGGCGAGAAGCATGCGTATCATTTCCTTGAGGATTATAGGGACCGGGTATTAAAAAATAAACCGCTTCCGTTTATGGTTGATGCATTGAACTGTGCGAAGGGTTGTATATATGGTACAGGTGTTGAGGAGGAAAAGACCAAAACTGACGACACCCTGTACGAGCTCCAAAAAATAAAAGAGGAAAGCAAGAGCAAAAACCCGAAGAGTGCATGGGCGAGAGGTGCAACGCCTGAGAAAAGGCTGAAAAACCTGAACCGTCAGTTTGCAAATCTTGACCTCAATGATTTTATACGAAATTATACGGACAAATCAGCAGGCTGCAAAATAAAAACGCCTGACCGCAATCAGCTTGCGGATATTTTCAACGATATGAATAAGACAACTGAGGTAAAGACAAAAATTAATTGTAGTGCATGTGGTTATGATACCTGCCGTGATATGGCGACAGCAATTTTCAATGGCTACAACATAAAAAACAGCTGTATCCATTATGTGAAGGATTTGGCTGAAAATGAAAAAGAAGAGCTTGAGAAAATGTCCGTTGAGATTGAGGAACAGAACCAGAAAATACTTGATAAGAACGAGCAGATATCCAATATGATTCTTGACGTAAATGAGAAGTTTAAGACGCTGAATGCATCCATTAACGAAATGACGGCGGGCAATACAAACAATGCTAAGGAAACGGGAAACATAAGCAATGCGATGGCGGATGTTGTTTCTTTCTGCGAAAACATGAGTGCATCCTTTAGCAGGATTAATGAGCTTCTCATACAGCTTGGCGAAAATAACGAAAACATTACATCGGTTGCGGCACAGACCAATCTGCTTTCACTGAATGCATCCATTGAGGCTGCCCGTGCAGGCGAGGCAGGAAAGGGCTTTGCAGTCGTTGCATCTGAAATTAAGGGACTGAGTGAGTCCAGTAGAAATACTGCTTCGGACAGCGACCGCAATAAGGACGAAATTGTTGCTGCGATGGATAAGCTGAATGAAGAGTCAAGCAGACTGATGGAGATTGTGGATGACGTAAACAGACGAATCAGCACATTGGCTGCAAGCTCGGAAGAAATTGCTGCAAGTGCTGCCATGGTTGGCGACATAGCAAACAATTTAAAGAGTAATTTTGATGCAATCGCTGCTATGTAAAATAAAAAACTGTACATAATGAAACAATAAATGACATATGGTATTAGGTACCATATGTCATTTTTAAATTTAAAATAAAAAGGAGATTGTTTATATGTGTACAGCGTTAACCTACAGCACGGACGTGCATTATTTTGGACGTAATCTTGATTTGGAATATTCTTATAATGAGACAGTAACCATTACACCAAGAAACTACCCGTTTCAATTCAAAAGAACCCAAACGATGAAGCCGCATTATGCCATGATTGGAATGGCATATGTCACGGACGGCTATCCGCTTTATTATGATGTGACCAATGAAATGGGACTTAGTATGGCAGCACTGAATTTTTCCGAATATGCAAAATATAACAAGCCCAAGGAGGGCAAGGATAATATTGCAACCTTCGAGTTGATACCATGGATTGTGGGACAATGTAAGGATGTAGCAGAGGCACGAAAGCTGCTCGATAACACGAATATTACGGATGATTTGTTTGATGATACACTACCGCTTGCCACCCTGCACTGGATGATTGCGGACAGAAACGGTGCAATAACGGTTGAGACAATGGAAGGCGGATTAAAAATATACGATAATGCTATTGGTATCCTGACGAACAGTCCGCCCTTTGATGTGCAGATGTTTAACTTAAATAATTATATGAGTGTTACCCCGGAAAAACCTGTCAATTTGTTTTCTGATAAAATTGACCTGAAAGCATATAGCAGGGGTATGGGCGGAATTGGACTGCCAGGCGATTTTTCGTCCATGTCACGCTTTATCAGGGCAACTTTCATCAAATTAAATTCTGTATGCAGCAAGGTGGGAACCCAGGGACTGAGCCAGTTCTTCCACATATTAAACGCAGTTGCCCATCCACGGGGATGTGTCTGTATGGGAAATAATAAATATGAGGTGACGGTTTACAGCTCGTGCTGTGATGTAGACAATGGCATTTATTATTATACCACGTATGACAACAGTCAGCTTACGGGCGTGTCCATGGGAAATGAAAACCTTGACGGCAGTGGGCTGATAAACTATGGGCTTGTTGCGGGGCAGCAGATCAGAATGCAAAATTAGCATAAAAAACTGACGGAACCGTTACTTCGTAATTGATAAAATTGGTGATTTATGGTAGTATAAAACCAATTATAATAACGGGCATAAGTAACACGAGTTTTCAATTTTTACAAGGGGGTAATAGGGTTTGGGTAAACGGTTTTTTACAAAGAAATTAAGAAAACGCTTTTTTGCCGGTGCTGTTGCGGCAGCACTTTCCATCAGCATGATAACGATGCCTGCAACGACTGCACTTGCAAGCAGTGACATCGATTTGTCAGCTTATGTGAGCATGTCAGGTACATCCGAGACGGCAACGGCATACGGAAGCGGCAATCCTTCGGCGTCGGTTCTGATTAGTCTTCCTGCAAATATGGATGAACGCTCAGAGCTTCAGTCGCTTGGCGTAGGCAAGCTGCATGTGAATTTGTCTGCATCTGCATTCACTTCATGTGGAGACGATGTGGGAGCACTTTTGTTTTTCCAGGATAATGTGGATTATGGATGGAATGATGGCAAAAGCTGGACGGCACTAAGCAAGAACGGCAGCATTGACCTTACGCTGGATATGACGTCAGTAAACTGGGGTTCCGCAAGCAAGGTTGGAAAGCTTGGAATTCAGTTTACGAATTTGGCAGCGGGAAGCACCGTAAGCTACACGATAAATTCCATTTATTTTGATGCGACGGGAGATTACTCCGGTGGAAACAGCAGTAGCGGAGAGGTTGATTACGGAGACATCGAAAATAATTACGCAAAGCTTCTCCAGTATTCCCTTTATTTTTACGATGCCAACATGTGTGGTACCGGGGTGAATGAGACAAGCCTTGTAGATTGGCGTGGCGACTGCCATACAGGTGACAAGGCGACCTATACAAGAAGCGATGGTTCAACAGTGGAGGTAGACCTTACAGGCGGCTTCCACGATGCAGGCGATCATGTGAAATTTGGTCTTCCACAGGCATATGCGGCGTTTGTCCTTGGCATGAGCTATGACACGGACAAGGCTGCCTATACCATGGCAGGACAGGAGGGACATTTAAAAAGTATCTCACAGTATTTTGCGGATTATCTTGTGAAATGTACGGTCCTTTCTGCAGACAAAACGACGGTGGAAGCATTTTGCTGTCAGGTTGGACAGGGCGGCAGCGGATACGACCACGGATATTGGGGTGCTCCTGAAAATCAGGGAAATGGCAACAGACCGATATTTTTTACAGGTGCAGATGACCCGTCTACGGATATTGTGTGTCTTTCGGCGGCAGCTCTTGCAATGCATTATAAGAATTTTGGTGGAGACCAATATCTGGATACGGCAAAGAAGCTGTTTGACTATGCAGACAAAAACAATAAGGCAGTAAATAAGTCGGCAACTGGCTTTTATAATTCCAAGGCTTGGGAAGATGATTATTGCCTGGCGGCACTTATGCTTTATCAACTGACGAAAGATGAGACATACCGTACTAAGTTTAATGCCCTTTCTTCCAATGAAAATGCACAAAAAGGATATTGGCCCCTTGGATGGGACAATGTAGGTCCTGCGGTAGCATACTACAATAACAATTCAGCACCGTTAAATGCAGTTATGAATTTAGGGGACGGTACAACCTTGGCTGACGGATACAGATGCTTAAGTGACTGGGGTTCTGCAAGATATAATACATCCATGCAGTATATCGGTCTTCTTTATGATGACTTAAACCATTCCAATCAATATGAGGCTTGGGCAAAGCAGCAAATGAGCCATATTCTTGGAAACAACAGCTTACATACCTGCTTTGTTGTGGGATATAACTCCTTGAGTGCAAAATATCCACATCATAGGGCGGCTTCAGGGTATACAGGTGGTGATAAGGGACAAACTGCACAGGCACATGTGCTTCTGGGTGCCCTTGTTGGTGGACCGATGACAAATGGTACATATGAGGATTCGGCAAGTAATTATACATGTAATGAGGTTGCAATTGATTACAACGTAACATTGGTTGCAGCAGCGGCAGCTTTATACCGCAGGAACTGCACGGATAAAGCGACACAGTATTTGGACGGAGGTTATTACCATGTAGGTGAGACGGCACCTGTGGGTCCAGAGACAACACCTGACAATCCAGACGATGATAAGACAACAGCGACAAGTGAAGATGATAAGTCAACAGAAGCAACGGAAGGTGACCAGTCAACAGCAACAACAGAAGCAACGGAAGGTGACCAGTCAACAGCAACAACGGAAGCAACGGAGGGTGACCAGTCAACAGCAACAACAGAAGCAACGGAGGGTGACCAGTCAACAGCAACAACAGAAGCAACGGAGACAGACCAGCCAACGGCAACAACAGAAGCAACGGAGGGTGACCAGCCAACAGCAACAACAGAAGCAACGGAAGCAACGGAAGGTGACCAGCCAACAGCAACAACGGAAGCAACGGAGACAGACCAGCCAACCGAAGCAGGTAAGACAACAGAGTCAGCCACAACAGAGACTCCGGCAAAGCCTGCCGTAAAGTTAAGTAAGCCTGTAATCAAGAAGGTGGCAAATACTGCTACAGGAACGAAGATTACATGGGGCAAGGTTGCAAATGCAAAACGGTATGATATATACAGAAAGATTGGCAGCGGAAAAGCCAAAAAGATAGCATCAGTCAAGAGCGGTACCTCGTATGTTGACAAAAAGGCTAAGAGTAATGGAAAGGTATATTATTATTCCGTCCGTGCAGTAAACGGCTCTAAGTATGCGGCATCAAAGTATGCAAAGACCGTTTACGTGAGCAGACCGACGATTTCTTCTGCAAAGAGCAAATCGAGCAAAAAAATGACTGTGACATGGAAGAAGATTAATAAGGCGAGCGGATATCAGATTAGATACAGCCTGAACAAAAATCTTTCAAAGGCAAAAACTGTCACGGTAAAGGGTGGCTCTAAAAAAACGAAGACGATTTCTTCCCTGAAAAAAGGAAAGAAATATTACGTACAGATAAGGGCATACAGGAGAGTGAAGGGTAAAAATTATTACTCAGACTGGAGCAAGAAAAAGGTAGTAAAGGTTAAAAAGTAAATAAAAAATTGTTCTGATTTTAAAAAAATTAAAAAATCATAAATAAAAAGTCGCCTTTTTTATACAATAATAAAAAAGGCGACTGGATTTTATATTTTTTAAATCTAAGTATTTCTATTTTAAATTCAAATAGGTTAAAATATGAGGAGGTTAAAATTATGAACAAAAAATTAAGCTGGGTATCAAAGATATGCTTTGGTATCGGTGCATTTGGAAAAGATGCGGTCTATGCGATTGTAGGTACTTATCTTATGATGTATCTGACAGATTACCGTAGTGTGGCACCAGCCTTTGTGGGAACCCTTTTTATGGTGGCACGAATATGGGACGCATTTAATGATCCATTTATGGGTATGGTAGTTGATAATACAAGGACAAGGTGGGGAAAGTTTCGTCCTTGGATTCTTATTGGTACAATATTAAACGCAATTGTTCTTGTACTGTTATTTTTGGATAACGGTCTGGAAGGAAAAAATTATCTTATATGGTGTTCGGTGTTCTATATACTGTGGGGTATGACCTATACAATTATGGATATCCCATATTGGTCCCTTGTACCGGCACTCACTGACGATGAAAATGAAAGAAGTCAGATTTCAGCAATTCCACGTATATTTGCAAGCTGTGCATGGCTTGTAATCAACTCATTTGGACTTATCATGGTAGCAAAGCTTGGAAATGGAAATGATGTAAGAGGATTTTCCATACTTGCGACAATTATTGCTGTCGTGTTTATTTTTGCTTCACTTGTTACGTGTCTTACCTGTAAGGAGCAGATTGTTACGCCAAGTGCGGAAAAAACGTCCATTAAGGGTATGATGAATGTTTTGTTTAAGAATGATCAGGTTAAGATTGTTCTTGGAATTGCCCTGTTCTTTAATATTGCATATCAGCTTTCCAACAGCTTTGCCCTGTTTTATTTTAAGTATGTGGCAGAGCGGACCTATGATGATCCGGGAAACGGCATACTGTATCCTGTTTATGCCGCTGTTGCCGGTTTTGCACAGATGGGTTCCATGGCAGTTCTGCCATTCCTTTCACAGAAAATCGGGAAAAAGGTTTCATTTTTCCTGGCAAGCTTTTGTCCTGTTGTGGGCTTTGCCCTTCTGTGGATATTCGGGTATTTCATACCAAAGAATGTAGCAGCAGTAGGTATCTGCAGTGGTATCATTAATGTCGGCATTGGTTTCATGCTTGTATTTATAACCGTATTCCTTTCTGAGGTTGTTGATTATGGCGAGTATAAGCTGGGAACAAGAAACGAAAGTATATTATTTTCCATGCAGACCTTTGTGGTTAAGTTTGCAGGTGCATTTAGTGGATTTTTAAGTGGTATTGGTCTTGACCTGATAGGTTATAAGGCAAATCAGGCACAGACAGCTATGGCAGAAAATGGTATGAGAGTTATCATGTTCCTGATTCCTGCTTTGCTTTCAGCCCTTTGTTTCCTGATTTATATTAAGGGTTATAAGCTTACGCCTGATTTTTACAGGGAAGTAAGGGAAACGATAGATATTAACAGGCAAAAAGAGTCATAATAAAAGATGTGAAAGTTGTGTCAGCCCATTTTTTGAAATCGGATTTGAAGTGGGCTGATAGTTAATAAAAAGGGGAGTGATAATATGTGGCTTGGAGTAGACTATTATCCTGAACAATGGGATATCAGTATGCTTGAAGAGGATCTTGACACAATAGTGGAGCTTGGGTGCAATGTAATCAGAATTGCTGAATTTTCATGGCACTTAATGGAAAAGAAAGAGGGAGAATTTGATTTTTCCTATTTTGATAATGTAATTGCCAAGGCAAAGAAAAAAGGCTTAAAGGTAATTATGGGAACGCCTACGGCAACCATCCCGGCATGGCTTGCAAAAAAACACCCAACCATTCTTTCCGAGTTCGAGGGCGGAAAAAAGAGAAGCTTTGGCGGAAGACATGTATTTTGCTTTAGCAGTCCGCATATGTATGAATATTCGGAGAAAATTGTAAGGGCACTTGTGGAGCATTACAAGGGCGAGGAGGCAATTGTTGCATGGCAGATAGATAATGAAATCGGACATGAGGGAAGTGACGTCTGTTTTTGTGAAAATTGCCAGAGGAAATTTCAGAATTTCCTGAATGTTAAATTTAATGGTGACATCGACAAATTAAATGACACCTATGGAACCACCTTCTGGTCGCAGGAGTATAATTCCTTTGATGAGATACCAGTGCCATCAGAGACGATAACAACGCACAATCCTGCACTTAGGCTGGACTGGGAACGATTCAGGAGTAAGCTGATTGTCGATTTTATAGACTTTCAGGCAAGATTGATTAAGGGAATTGATAAAGGTGCCGTGGTTATGCACGATTTTCCGGGAGGCGGTCTCACAAAGCATGTGGATTATTCAAAGGTTGCTAAGACCATCGTTCAGGTAGCCTACAATAATTATCCTGTGTGGGGTGGACAAAAGGAGCCTTTACCGCCGCATGAGATAGCCTTTGGACTGGATTATATCAGAGGTCTGAAGGGTAAAAATTTCTGGATAACAGAAGCAATTATGGGTGCACAGGGGCATGACATCACAGGCTTTCTCCCTCGTCCGAATCAGGCGAAAATGTGGTCTTATCAGGGAATGGCACATGGCTGTGATTCGCTGATGTATTTCAGGTATCGCGGTGCAACGAAAGGTGCCGAGCAGTTCTGTTACGGAATTTTGGATGCGGATAATGTTAAGAGAAGAAGATTTTATGAGGTACAGACTTTCTTTGAAGATATTTCGAAATATGGGGAAGCACTCCATGCACCGATAAAAAATGAGGTGGCGATTGTCTATGACTATGACTCGCTTGCGTCCTTCCGCATACAGAGGCAGAGTATTCTGCTTGACAATCAGGCGGAGATGCAGAAGTTTTACAAGGCATTTTATGATGTGAATGTGGGTGTGGACATTATTCCGGAGGACAGGTCCTTTGACGGCTACAAGGTGATTATTCTGCCACAGCTAATTATTACCAAGAAAGAGATGGAGGACAGGGTGAAGGCATTTGTGGAAAATGGGGGCACGGTAATTTTAACCTACCGGTGTGCCGTTAAGGATGCCGATAACAATGTACCGTTTGGAAAGACAATGCCTGTAAATTATAATGATATTACGGGAATTAATATTGTTGAGACGGAGAGTCTTCAGGAGCTTGATGCATTTCCTGTTACCGGACGCGGCGAGTTTTGTGATGTGACAGGTCATGGTGGTATTTTCAGGGATATGATAGAGGCGGAGGATGCAGAAACATTATTTAATTATGATGATAATTTCTATAAAGGATATGCTGCGGTCACGAGAAAACGAAACGGCAGGGGAAGTGTTTACTATGTCGGATGTGGTCTTGAGGAGCGGATTTTAGCAAAGCTGATGGACACGGTCATGAAGGAAAATGGAATCGCCCAGCTATATTCCGGGGACGGCGTGGAGATTGTCACAAGAGGAAATGAAAAGCAGCAAATCAAAATGTATATCAACCACAATGATAGAACTGTAATCGCAGATGGTATCGAGCTGCTGCAGTTTGAATGTAAAATCGTGGAATAAATAATACGACAGGAGAGTTACTATGAATCACATAAATGAAGTAAAGGATAAATTCTCAAGTGGGATGCTTGATGAAAGAATTAAGGCAATCTATGTTGACATTGACAGAGTAAAGTACAACAGGGAACGATATATGAAAGCCATTTTGCAGTTTGAGGCTTTGTTTCCTGAGGAGACGGAAATTGAGATATACAGTGCTCCGGGGAGAAGTGAGGTGTGTGGAAACCACACGGACCATCAAAATGGAGTTGTACTTGCAACCTCCATTAATCTGGATGCAATCGCCATTGTTGCAAGGACATGTGACAATGCCATCCGCCTTGTATCAGGGGAATTTCCCATGGAGGTCATTGATGTTGATGACGTGGAAAAAAGAGACAGCGAGCTTGAAACCACAACAGCCCTTATCAGGGGTGTTGTGGCAGGGCTGAAAAAGCATGGATACAAAACAGGAGGCTTTAAGGCATATGTGACCAGCGATGTTCTTATGGGAGCGGGAATGTCAAGCTCAGCCGCATTTGAGGGACTTGTTGGAACGATTTTCTCCGGGCTTTACAATGACATGGGAATAAGTACTGAGGTGATTGCCCAAGCCGGTCAATATGCGGAAAATGAATATTTTGGCAAGCCGTGCGGACTGATGGACCAGATGGCATGCTGTGTAGGTGGTATGATATACATTGATTTTGGCAGGGAAACACCTGTTGTAAAAACGGTGGAAAGTAATTTTGAGGAGGCGGGCTTAAGCCTTTGTATTGTGGATACCAAAGGCTCCCACGCTGACCTTACTCCTGACTATGCTGCCGTTCCAAATGAAATGAACCTTGTGGCAAAGGCACTTGGAAAGGAGCGTTTAAGGGATGTTTCCGAGGAGAAGTTTTATAAGAATTTACCAGCCTTGAGAAAGGAGCTTTCCGACAGGGCGGTGCTTCGTGCCATTCATTTTTTTATGGAGGAAAAAAGAGTGGAGGAGGCAGTTTGCATGCTGCAGGCGTCTGATTATGCAGGCTTTTTGGAGGTGATAAGAAAAAGCGGTGACTCTTCTGCAAAGTTTTTACAGAACATATATAGCCCCAATGATGTGAATACACAAAATGTAACGGTAGCACTTGCAGTATCAGAAAGCGTTTTGGGCAGTGATGGCATTTGCAGGGTTCACGGAGGCGGATTTGCAGGAACGATACAGGCATTTGTAAAAAATGAGGCGGTTGCTGCTTATCAGTCTGCAATTGAGGCAGTGTTTGGGAAGGATAGCTGTCATGTACTTAAGATAAGACCTTATGGAGGAATCAAGGTACTTTAAACTTAAATTAGGAGGTAGACGTTATATGATAAATACCTATATAAAGCAGCTTGTTAGGTACGGACTGGAAAACGGGCTGCTAAAACAGGAGGATGAAATTTACACTACAAATATGCTTCTTGCAAAGCTTAAGCTTGATGATTATGAGGAGCAGAAAGAGGTAACAGCAATCAAATCACCGGAGGATTTGGAATGTACATTAAAAGGAATACTGGATTATGCCGTATCAAAGGGGATAATAAAAGAAGATTCCATTGTCCTTAGGGATTTGTTCGATACGGAAATCATGAATACCCTGATGGCAAGACCAAGTGAAATCATAAAAAGCTTTTGGGAAAAATATGAGAGTTCACCTAAGGCGGCAACAGATTATTACTACAATCTTTCCAAGGCATCGGATTATATCAGGACATATCGGGTAAAAAAGGACAAAAGATGGGTGGCACATACCCCATACGGTGACATGGATATTACCATAAATCTGTCTAAGCCTGAAAAGGACCCCAAAATGATTGCACTGGCGAAAAATGCAAAGGTATCCGCCTATCCGAAATGTCAGCTCTGTGTGGAAAATGAAGGTTATGCAGGCAGAATTAACCATCCTGCAAGGCAGAACCACAGGATTATACCGATAGAGATTAACAAGAATAAATGGGGCTTCCAATATTCGCCTTATGTGTATTACAATGAGCATTGCATTGTATTTAACGGAAAGCATGTTCCAATGAAAATAGAACGGGACACCTTTGTGAAGCTGTTTGATTTTATAGATTTGTTCCCACATTATTTTGTTGGCTCCAATGCAGACTTGCCGATTGTGGGAGGTTCCATATTAAGCCATGACCATTTTCAGGGTGGAAATTATACCTTTGCGATGGCAAAGGCACCCATTGAACAGCAGGTGAAATTTTCAGGCTTTGGGGATATCGATGCGGGAATTGTAAAATGGCCAATGTCCGTAATCAGGCTGACGGGTGCAGATAGGGAACAGGTAATTACCTTGGCGGATAAGATATTAAATGCGTGGAGAGCCTACAGCGATAAGGCACTTGATGTGTTTGCCAAAACAGATGGGGAACCCCATAATACCATTACACCGATTGCACGTATGTGGGAGGGAAAGTATCAGCTTGACCTTGTTTTAAGAAATAACATAACAACAAAGGAACATCCCCTTGGGCTATTCCATCCGTGGGAGGAATACCACAATATTAAAAAGGAAAATATCGGACTGATTGAGGTTATGGGTCTTGCCGTGTTGCCTTCCCGTCTCAAGATGGAAATGGAAACGCTTGCGGAGGCAATCGTAAACAAGACGGATATCAGGGCAGACGAGGATATCGCAAAACATGCCAATTGGGTAGATACATTTCGGGATAAATATGATAATATAGAGAAACAGAATGTGATGGATATATTGGAAAGTGAAATTGGAACTGTATTCCAAAAGGTTTTGGAATGTGCAGGCGTATACAAGAGGAACAAGGAAGGCAAGGACGGATTTCTAAGGTTTATTGACTATGTGAATCAATATAATGCTTAAATTGTTATAAGAAATATGTTAGTCCATTTTCTGAAAGCAAATTTGAGTTTTATAGGAAACTGCTAAGTAATGGACGGATGTTCAAAGAATAGGAGGATGAAAATGAAAATTTTAGTAACGGGCGGAGCAGGCTATATAGGAAGTCATACCTGTGTGGAGCTGCTTGACAGCGGATACGGGGTAGTTGTCATTGATAACCTTTATAATGCAAGTGAGAAGGCACTTGAGCGGGTAAAGAAGATAACGGGCAAGGACCTTGTATTTTACAAGGAGGATATCAGGGACTACGATGCCATGAACCGTATCTTTGCAAAGGAACAGCCTGATACTGTAATCCATTTTGCAGGACTTAAGGCAGTGGGAGAATCTGTTGCAAAGCCACTGGAATATTATGAAAATAACATCGGCGGCACCCTTAATTTGTGTAAGGCGATGCGGGAAAACGGCTGCAAAAACATTATTTTCTCATCTTCAGCAACGGTGTATGGGGATCCTGCGTTTATACCGATAACCGAGGAATGTCCGAAGGGTGTGTGTACCAATCCTTATGGATGGACGAAGCACATGCTGGAGCAGATTTTAACCGATTTAAATACGGCGGACCCTGCATGGAATGTCATTCTTCTCCGGTATTTTAATCCGATAGGTGCACATAAGAGTGGCATGATAGGGGAGGACCCAAAGGGAATTCCAAATAACCTGCTTCCATATGTGGCGCAGGTTGCCATAGGAAAGCTTCCGAAGGTGGGGGTGTTTGGGGACGATTATGACACACCGGACGGAACGGGAGTCAGGGATTATATCCATGTGGTTGACCTTGCAAAGGGACACGTTAAGGCAATCAACAAAATTAAGGAAAATCCGGGCGTTAAGGTTTACAATCTGGGAACAGGAAACGGATACAGTGTTCTTGATGTAATCAAGGCATTTGGAAAAGCGTGTGGGAAAGAGATACCATATGAGATAAAGGCAAGACGTCCGGGAGACATTGCAACCTGTTATTCCGACGCAGCCCTTGCAAAGAAAGAACTCAACTGGGAGGCACAGTACGGGATAGAAGAAATGTGTCAGGATTCATGGAGATGGCAGTCTTCAAACCCTGACGGATATGGTGATTAAAATTTTGGAGGATAGTATGGGTCAGGACATAAAAAGTAAAATTGCAGGCGTGGCAGACCAATTAAATGCAAACTATATGGAGCAGGGTATTTTTGGCATGGAGGCATCCGGGCAAATTCCCAACCGCACGGAAATCATAGAAGTCTTAAATGAAATCAGGAGAGTGATATTTCCGGGGTATTTTGGAACGGAAAATACCACATATGTTTCCCTTTCAAGCTTTGCGGGAAATACGATTGCAGTTATTTATGAGAAGCTGTTCCGGCAGATTTTCATTGCACTTTCCTACAAGAGAAAGGATGATAATACTAAGGCGGATGCGGAGCGGATTACGGAGCTTTTTTTGGAACGGCTGCCTGTGATACAAACGCTTTTGTACAAGGATGTTGAGGCGGAGCTTGACGGCGACCCTGCAGCAGGCAGTAAGGAAGAGATTATTTTTTCCTATCCGGGCATATTTGCAATCTTTGTATACAGAATTGCACATGAGCTTTATGAGCTTCATGTACCGTTTATTCCAAGAATCATGACGGAGTATGTACATGGCAGAACAGGAATAGATATCAATCCGGGAGCAGTCATAGGCGAGTATTTCTTTATTGACCATGGAACGGGAATTGTTATCGGGGAAACAACAATCATTGGAAACAATGTAAAGCTTTATCAGGGCGTGACACTTGGAGCACTTTCAACGAGAGACGGACAGCTTCTGTCGGGAGTAAAGAGACATCCGACCATAGAAGATAACGTAGTGATATATGCAAACACGACAGTGCTTGGAGGAGAAACCGTTGTAGGGAAAAATTCGGTAGTTGCAGGAAACTCCTTTGTAACGGAATCCATTCCGCCAAATACAAAGGTTTCCGTACATATACCTGAGCTTAAAATGAAAAGCAGAAAAGAGTAAAGTCCTTATTTTATTTTTGAAAATATAAATATGGCGAGACCAAGAATGATAAGGACAACACCTGTTGCACGGTTTAAGGTTTTTGGCTCCGCCTTATTTGCAAATTTTGCGGCAATTCTTGCCCAAAGTAGGGTGAATATCACACACAAAATAAGGATTTTAAAGTCGGGAAGTCCGCCTATCGTAAAGTGGGACAGGGCACCTGTAAAGGCGGTAAAGGTCATGATAAATACACTTGTGCCAACGGCAGTTTTAAGCTCATAACCAAGCACTGAGGTAAGGATGAGCAGCATCATCATTCCACCTCCGGCACCGATAAAGCCGCATATAAAGCCGATAATCATGCCGCAAATGATGGACTGGACAATCCGTTTTTTTGCGGAAACCTTTGCCATTTCTTCCTTTGTCGTCATAACGGGACGAACCACAAATTTTACTCCGAGCAGGAATGTCATAAATACGGAAAAGCTTCCCATTGTTGTGGATGGAACACGGCTGGACACATAGCTTCCCACAATGGTAAACAGTATCACGTTTGCCATCATTACAAGTCCGTTTTTGATATCTAAGTTTTTATTTTTACCGTAAGTATAAGAGGATATTGCACTTGCAAGCACGTCTGAGGACAGTGCTATGCCTACTGCCATATAAGGGTCAACATTCAGGAATGTAATCAACATGGGACTGATAACCGCAGCGGCACTCATGCCTGCAAAGCCTGTTCCAAGACCTGCACCCATACCTGCAAAGAACGTAACCAAAAGAGTAATAAAAAAAGTTTGCATTATAATTTCCTCATATAAATGTATTGTGATATAATGTCATTAACGCTAAGTGAATGACCTACGCACCATCAGGTGCTTCATTGTGATATAATGGACATAATAAGTTCTTTTTTGGAAAAAATCAAGTTATAACATATATTTATTAAAATTTATTTAAAAGGGACGGAGCATACATAAATGAAATATTCGGATGAGGACATTTTAAAGCTGAAAAAGGAGCCGTATGTAGATTTGGATTTTGCCAAGGTGGACGTTCACCGTAAAGTGAGGCAGGGCGTTTCCGAGGTGATATACGGGGCAGGTAAAACAAAGGAACAGATTTTGGAGATTGCAGGGGCTCTTTTGAAAAATGGGGATGAGACAATTCTCATTACCAGAATAAATGAGGATGCAAAGGACTATGTTGTTCATGGTCTTGGAATAGAGGATGTGCTTTATGAGCCACAGGCAAGGGTGTGTGTCCTGGGAAAACTGCCACAGGCGACAGGTCACGGCACGATTGTGGTGGTGACAGGAGGCACCAGCGACATTCCTGTTGCAGAGGAGGCGGCTGTTACGGCAATGGCACTGGGAAATGACGTAAAACGAATTTACGATGTGGGGGTTGCAGGAATACACAGGTTGTTTCATTATCTGGACGAGCTGATGACTGCCAGCGTTATCATAGCCGTGGCAGGCATGGAGGGAGCTTTGGCAAGTGTTGTGGGCGGGCTGGTGTCATGTCCTGTGATTGCCGTGCCAACCAGTGTGGGATATGGTGCAAGCTTTCAGGGGCTTTCCGCACTGCTTTCCATGTTAAATTCCTGTGCAAGCGGAGTCAGTGTTGTCAATATTGATAACGGATTTGGGGCAGGGTATCAGGCAAGCCTGATTAATCATGTAGCCAAAGGAGGTATATGATGAAAGTATTATATTTGGATTGCGGCATGGGAGCGGCAGGTGACATGCTCATGGGAGCACTTGTGTCGCTTCTTACCGAGGAGGAGCAGGCACTTTTTGCAGATAAAATAAACCGTATTGGAATTCCCAATGTGACCGTTACAATACAGAAGGATGTAAAGTGCGGTGTGACGGGAACCCACGTTGAAGTGCTGGCTGGCGGTGTTGTGGAGGGGGAAGAACATGAGCATCATCACCACGAGCATGGGCATGACGGGGATCATGAGCACCATCACCACGAACATGGACATGATGGGGAACATAAACACCAACATGTACATGCATCTATGCATGACATTGAAGCAATTATAAATCAGATGGATGTCTCGGGCAAAGTTCGGGAGGATGTAAAGGAAATATACAAAAGGATTGCCCTTGCGGAGAGTGAGGTACATGGAATATCGGTTTCCGAGATACATTTTCATGAGGTGGGAATGATGGATGCCATAGCAGATATCACGGGCTGTGCCATGTTGATGGAACTGCTTCGGGCTGACAGGGTAATTGTATCCCCTGTAAATGTAGGGTATGGAACCGTGAAATGTGCCCATGGAATTTTGCCTGTTCCTGCACCTGCGACGGCAAATTTGTTAAAGAATATTCCGTCTTATGCAGGGGACGTGAAGGGAGAGCTTTGTACGCCTACGGGAGCTGCATTGTTAGGCTACTATGGAACTGAATTTTCCAATATGCCGCTTATGACAATTGAGGCGGTGGGATATGGAACAGGAAAAAAGGAGTTTGAGGTGGCAAATGTTGTGCGTGCCATAGTCGGAAATAGTGGGGACGGACAGGACAGCATTGTGGAGCTTTCCTGTAATATGGATGACATTACGGGCGAGCAGGTCGGGTATGTAACGGAGCTTCTTTTAGAAAAAGGGGCAAGGGATGTATTTACAACGGCGGTGACCATGAAGAAAAACCGACCGGGAATTATGCTGACCGTGCTTTGCACTGAGGCAGACAAAAAAAAGATGGCAGAGCTTATTTTTAAGCACACGACAACCATAGGAATCAGGGAGAACAGCCAAAGGCGGATGCTGTTGGACAGAAAGCAGGAGCTGATAAAAACGGATTTTGGGGATGTAAGGGTGAAGCATTCAAGCGGCTATGGGGTAAAAAAGATAAAAGCAGAGTATGAGGATATTGCGGATATTGCACGCAGGAACGATCTGTCTGTCCAGGAGGTGCTTGATGCAATAAACAGTAATAGGGGGGAATGATATTATGCATATGGCTGACGCACTGTTAAATCATGTTGTGGCGGGAGGTATGTATGTGCTTTCAGCGGGAGCTGCCGCCTACAGCGTACATAAGGTAAAAAAGGTGGAGGAACCGATTAAGGTTGCGGAAATGGGAATTATGGGAGCCTTTGTTTTTGCCGCCCAAATGATTAATTTTTCTATTCCGGGGACAGGCTCAAGTGGACATTTGTGTGGCGGAATGTTGCTTTCTGCCATGCTCGGACCCCATGCAGGCTTTCTTACCATGATTGGAATTTTGGTAATCCAATGTCTTATGTTTGCGGACGGTGGTATCATGGCACTGGGAGCCAATATATGGAACATGGCATTTTTCGGCTGTTTTGTGGGAGCAGCGGTAATATGGCGTGGAATCATGAAAAAGGGTACATCAAAAAAGAAGATAATAGCGGCATCTGTGATAGGCTGTGTGGTTACGTTACAGCTTGGTGCTTTTTTTGTCACACTTGAGACAATGGCATCAGGCGTTACGGAGCTTCCATTTGGGACATTTCTTGCATTTATGCAGCCGATTCACCTGGCAATCGGCTTGGTGGAGGGTGTTATAACGGCGGCCGTTTTGTGTTTTGTTTATGAGACACGGGCGGAGCTTTTATGGGGCATAGGGCAGAATGCAAAGACAGACAGAAAATCCTACGCGGGGGTAATGTCAGTTCTGGCAGTGGCTGCTCTTGCTACGGCAGGTCTGTTATCGCTTATGGCGTCGTCACATCCTGACGGCTTGGAATGGTCGGTGGAAAAGGTTACGGGAAGTACGGAGCTTAGCCGTTCCGGTGAGGTTTATGATGCATTTGCAGATATTCAGGAAACGCTCGCACTTTTGCCGGATTATGCATTTAAGAATTCGGAGTCTGCGGTGGGAACTTCATTTTCAGGAATTCTTGGTGCACTTGCAGTTGCAGGTGTATGTGCCCTGTTTTGTGTCCTGGTGCGGAATGGAGCAAAGCATCGCAGGCGTTGAAGCAGGGAATTTGCATATCTTTAACAGGCAGCATCATGAATGGAAATAAGAACATAAGAGGTATTCTATGAGTAATATCGATAAGGCAATACATGAAATGTGCAGCATGGAAAAGGAAGCGGGAAGGGACGGAGGCTTAAATTCCTTACATCCGCTATGTAAGCTGTTTGTTACGGTCTGGTATGTCGCATTTACCATATCCGTACAAAGCAACGATGTAAGGGGACTTATATTTATGATGATTTATCCCCTTGCGGTGTTTATCATATGGGACATATCCTTTATAAGCTGTATCAAGCGTATTAAAGTGATACTGGCGGCAATTATTCTTTTGGGAACCGGCAATTTATTTTTTGCCAAACCCCTTATGGCAGGACTGATTCTGATGCTTTGCCTTTTCATGAAGGGAGTTTTAAGTGTATTTGCAGTGTATATTCTTGCAGTGACTACAAGGATAGAAGATATTTGCAATGCCTTAAGAATCATAAGGGTGCCTGAAATTCTTGTGACGGTTATTCTGCTTATTTACCGCTATACAAATATTTTGCTTAAGGAAACCAAACGGATGACTGAGGCATATGATATGCTTGCACCAAATCAAAAGGGAATCCAGTTCAGGGTGTGGGGACAGTTTGCAGGGCAGCTTCTGCTCCGCAGTATGGACAAGGCACATATTGTATATGACAGCATGAATGTAAGGGGTTATGGGTGGAATGTAAAAAACAAAGGCTATAAAAGCAACTATACGGTTCAGGCAGGAGACGTCCTATGGATTTTTGGCTGGTGTATTGCGATTGCCGTTTTAAGGTTTGTTCCGGATTTTGTTTATTAACAGATGCAGGGAAATTGATTCCATATAGATATTTTTGTATGAAAGCTACGAAAGGAACAATAAAAACATGAACAATCAGATAAGCGTAACGGATGTTTCCTTTCGGTATGGAAAAGGAAAGCTTGTTTTAAAAAACTTAAATCTTGCTGTTGCACAGGGAGAACGGGTTGGCATCGTAGGGGCAAACGGCGTGGGTAAATCAACCCTGTTACGGCTGCTTGTGGGACTGGAAAACGGATATGAGGGCAGCATCCGTGTAACTGACATGGAGCTTACAAAGGAAAACCTTGTTGAGATACGGAAAAAAATCGGCTATGTATTTCAGGATGCCGATAGTCAGATGTTCCTGTCAAATGTATATGACAATGTATCCTTTGGTCCCATGAATTATGGGTATGGGAAGGAAGAGGCTGCAAGAATGGCACAGGAGGCATTGGAGGCAGTCAGGATAGAGCATTTGAAAGAACGCTCCATGTATGAGTTGTCAGGTGGGGAAAAGAAGCTTGCCTCCATTGCGACAATACTGGCAATGCGGCCGGATATCGTGCTTCTTGATGAGCCAAGCGTGACTCTTGACCCAAAGAACAGAAGAAATCTCATTCACATATTAAACGGGCTGCAAAAGACGAAGCTGATTGCGTCCCATGATTTGGATTTTATTATGGATACCTGTGACAGGACAGTGCTGCTTCATAACGGGGAAATTGCGGCGGATGGCAGCAGCAGGGATATCCTGTCTGATAAAAATTTAATGGAAGAAAACGGACTGGAGCTTCCGCTCAGTTTCATAAAGAGGTGATGCATTGTGAATATAGAGGATAAGCATTTAAGGGAATGTTTTGATAAGCTGTCCCATATGCTTTGCGAAATGAAAAGTGTCGGTGTTGCATTTTCAGGAGGGGTGGATTCCACACTTCTGTTAAAGCTGGCACATGAGACCTTAGGGCAAAAGGCGGTTGCCATTACCGTAACGTCGAATCTGTTTCCCAAGCGGGAATATGAGGAGACGATAGAATTTTGTAAGCAGGAGGGGATAGAGCAGATGATATGTGAGCTTAACATGCTGGAAAACAAGGAGTTTGCATGTAATCCAAATGACAGGTGTTATATATGCAAAAAACAGATGTTTACCAGGATAAGTGCCGTGGCATCCCAAAAGGGCTTACGCCATGTTATCGAAGGTTCAAATGTGGATGATGTGGGTGATTACCGTCCGGGAATGGCTGCCATAAAGGAGCTTTCCATAGAGAGCCCGCTTCTTCTTGCAGGACTTACAAAGCAGGACATACGGGAATTATCAAAAATATATGGGCTTGAAACATGGGAAAAGCCTGCTTATGCATGTCTTGCTACAAGAATTCCATATGGTGACCAAATATCGGAGGAAAAGCTTTCCCTGGTGGAGCGTGGTGAAAATCTGCTCATTTCCATGGGCTTCCGGCAGGCAAGGGTAAGGCTCTATGGTAAAATGGCGAGAATAGAAATATTACCTGAACAGTTTGGGGAAATCATGCAGGAGCATGTAAGGGACAGGGTAGTAAAAGAGTTTAAACACTATGGCTATGAATATGTTTCCCTTGATTTGAGAGGATACAGGCAGGGAAGCATGAATGTAGGAATCAATAATTAAGGAGGTTACATACATGATTTTTAAGGAGTTTAAGGACAAGAAGCTGTCAGCACTGGGACTTGGAATGATGAGACTTCCCGTAGTTGACGGAAACGATGCTATTGTGGACGAGAAGACGGCGGCTGAGATGATTGACTATGCATATCATAATGGGGTCAATTATTTTGATACCGCATGGGGATATCATGGCGGTAATTCTGAGCTTGTGGCAGGGAAATATCTCTCGAAATATCCGAGAGACAGCTATTATCTGGCATCGAAATTTCCGGGATATGACCTTTCGAATATGGGCAAGGTAGAGGAAATCTTTGAGAAGCAGCTTGAAAAATGTCAGACCGAATATTTTGATTTTTATTTAATCCACAATGTTTATGAGGGAAATGTAGACGAGTATTTAAATCCTGAGCACAAAATATTGGAATATTTGCTAAAGCAGAAGGAAAACGGAAGAATTAAGCATTTTGGATTTTCGGCACACGGTTCGGTGGAGGTAATGAAAAAGTTCCTTGCAGTGTATGGACCGCACATGGAATTTTGTCAGCTTCAGTTAAACTATATGGATTGGCATTTCCAGGGCTGTGAGCAAAAGGTTAAGTTAATCAGGGATGCAGGACTTCCTGTGTGGGTTATGGAGCCGCTGCGTGGCGGTAAGCTTGCAACTGCTTCTGATGAGATGACAGCAGAGCTTAAAAAAATGAGACCGAATGAGACCATTCCTGCATGGGCATTCCGGTTTTTACAGGCGATACCAGAGGTTACCATGGTGCTTTCCGGTATGTCAAGTATGGAGCAGCTAAAGGCAAATATAGAAACATTTCAGGAAGAAAAGCCTTTGAATAATGATGAGCTTCATAAGCTGGTTGCACTAATTGACGAAGAGGTGAAAAAGGGTGGACTTCCATGTACTGCATGTCATTATTGTACCAGTCATTGTCCGAAGGGATTGCCGATACCTGAGCTGCTTGCACTATTCAATGAGCATAAAATTACAGGCGGGGGATTTTTAGCACCAATGGCAGTGGGCAGTATGGAGGAAAGCAGGCGTCCTGCGAACTGTGTGGGCTGCCGAAGCTGTGAGCAGGTATGTCCGCAGCAGATTAAAATATCTGAGGCAATGAGTGAGTTTTCATCACTGCTTGGAATGTAGAGACAAAGATTGTCAATTTTCAAAATGTACTTGTAAACAGCCGTATAATAAATTAAAATATAACTGCACTGTTTTAAAAGTGTAAAGTGTAAAAGAAAATGCGTAGGAGAAGTTATAATTATGGTAGTTACAAAGTTGTTAGAACGCAATGCAAAGATGTATCCGGAGGAGGTTGCCCTTGTGGAGCTGAATCCTGATGAGCAGGATACAAGAAGAATTACGTGGAAGGAATTTGAGCTTGTGGAATCAGACAGGTTCCAGCCTTACCGCAGGGAAATTACATGGAGTGTGTTTAACGAAAAGGCAAACCGTTTTGCAAACATGTTGATGGGCAGGGGAATCAAAAAGGGGGACAAGGTTGCAATTCTTCTTTACAATTGTCTGGAGTGGCTTCCGATTTATTTTGGCGTGTTAAAGACAGGTGCCATTGCGGTACCGTTTAATTTCAGGTATGATGCGGATGAAATTCTTTATTGTGCCGAGCTTGCCGAGGTGGATATGATTGTGTTCGGACCTGCATTTATCGGACGGATTGAGGCAAATGCGGAGCGTCTTTGCAAGGGAAGACTGCTCATCTATGTCGGGGATAATTGTCCAAGCTTTGCGGAGAGCTACCATGAGCTTGTTGCTGACTGCTCCAGCCAGACGCCTGAGGTAGAGATTACAGAGGAGGATTTTGGTGCAATCTATTTCTCATCTGGTACGACAGGATTTCCAAAGGCAATATTACATAAGCATCAAAGCCTGATACAGGCTGCTGAATTGGAACAAAAGCATCACGGAACAAACAGGGAGGATAATTTCTTATGTATTCCGCCGCTTTATCATACAGGTGCAAAATTCCACTGGATGGGCAGCCTTGTAGCAGGAAGTAAGGCAATCCTGCTGAAGGGTACAAAGCCGGAAACGATTTTAAAGGCAATCTCGTCGGAGCATTGTACCATCGTGTGGCTTCTTGTACCATGGGCACAGGATATTTTGGATGCCCTTGACCGTGGCGATATTAAGCTTTCGGACTATCAGCTGGACCAGTGGAGACTGATGCATATCGGTGCACAGCCTGTACCGCCATCCCTGATTAAGCGTTGGAAAGAATATTTCCCAAATCACCAGTACGATACCAATTATGGTTTGTCGGAGTCAACTGGTCCGGGATGTGTCCATCTTGGCGTTGAAAATATACACAAGGTCGGTGCAATCGGAATCCCGGGCTACCGTTGGGAGTGTAAGATTGTGGATGAAAACGGTGCCGTTGTTAAACAGGGGGACGTGGGAGAACTTTGTGTAAAGGGACCGGGGGTTATGACCTGCTATTACCGCAACGAGGAGGCAACCGCCGAGACCATAAAGGACGGTTGGCTTTATACAGGTGACATGGCAATGCAGGATGAAGATGGCTTTTATTTCCTTGTGGACAGGAAAAAGGATGTCATCGTCAGCGGCGGTGAAAATATATATCCTGTCCAGATAGAGGATTTCTTAAGGAAATATGACAAGATTAAGGATGTGGCGGTCATCGGTATGCCTGACAGACGTTTGGGCGAGAAGACGGCTGCAATTATAGAGATAAAGGATGGTATGACCTGCACCACGGAAGAGGTGGGGGAATTTTGCATGGGACTGCCAAGGTATAAGCGTCCGAAGGAAATTATTTTCAGTGAAATTCCAAGAAACGCAACAGGCAAGATAGAAAAGACGAAGCTCCGTAAAATTTATGGGGCGGACAGGCTTGTTGCAAAGGAAAATCAGGCATAGCTGAAGCTTTGGATGAATATGGATGTCAAGACACGTCAATAAAACCATAAAAAAGTAATATTGACCATATAAAATAACCTCGTACTTTGCTATAAATTACGTATAGTAAAGTGGAACATATTAGGCATGTCATATGCTGAGGTAGGAGGTATTTTATGGGAACAATTCAATTTAAAAATGAAACAGGTGAATTTCAGATTCGCAGACCTGAAAATTACAGTTATCTTTATTTTCCGGTTGCAGGTGTCACAGGAATAAAAAGTGCCGTGACACCGAATTTAGGTGGTGACAGCAAATTAAACCAGAATACGTTTTTGCTTGAGCCGGTCAGCGTGGAAAATCTTCATAATAATCGTGGTTGTAGAAATTTTTGGATTAATATAAAGGGGAAAGGCATATGGTCGGTTGTCGGTGCGTCAGCCAGGCAGGAACTTGATAAATTTACGGATAATCAGGATGACAGTACCGTTACGGCAGGCTTTATGTGGCACAGTGCATGGCGTAAGTCGGATAAATACGGACTTTCTGCTGAGGTAGTCACATTTGTGCCACTTGGACACAATGTAGAAATCATGTATGTAACGGTAAAAAACACAGGGAAGGACAGCGTAACAATCAGACCAACTGCCGCTATTCCACTATTTGCAAGAAGTGCAGATAATATCAGGGACCACAGGCATGTGACATCACTGCTCCACAGGATACGGACGATGGAAAGCGGCGTATATGTAAAGCCGACATTATCCTTTGATGAGCACGGTCATAGAAAAAATGAGCTTACATATTTTGTATGCGGTGTTACGGGATGCGGAGAAAAGCCTGAGGAGTTTTATCCTACAACGGAGGGCTTTATCGGTGAGGGCGGTACGCTAACCAATCCGGGAATGTTAAGAGAAGATAAGAGTGGTATTTCTGCAGGAAATGTAATAGAGGGAAAAGAAGCTTTAGGAGGCTTACGCTTTAAGGAAATTACACTGACTTCCGGAGAAGAAGCTGTCTATACCATTCTTATGGGTGTCACAGGTGATGAGGCGGACATTGACAAAGCACTGAATGCGTTTTCATCAAAGGATAAGGTGACGGGTGCCTTACAGGAAGTAAAGGAATACTGGAACAAGCAGGTGAATGTGGGTTATCATACGGGAAATAAGGAATTTGACGGCTTTATGAAATGGGTGAGCTTTCAGCCGTTTTTAAGGAGAATATATGGTTGTTCGTTTCTTCCGCACCATGACTATGGACGCGGTGGGCGTGGCTGGAGAGATTTGTGGCAGGATTGCCTTTCCCTCCTTATTATGGATCCGGGCGGAGTCAGGCAAATGATTTTGGATAATTATGGCGGAGTACGGATTGACGGGACAAATGCTACGATTATCGGAGAGGGTCAGGGCAATTTTATTGCAGACAGAAACGGAATTGCACGTGTCTGGATGGACCATGGTGTATGGCCCTATATGACCACGGAGCTTTATATACACCAAACAGGTGATGTTGACATTTTAAGAGAAAAGACACCTTACTTTAAGGATGAGCAGACGGAACGGGGAACTGACCTTGACAGGGAGTGGAATGATGAGTACGGGGTATGTCAGAAAACATCAGACGGTGAGATATATTATGGAACAGTGCTTGAACATATTCTTTTGGAACAGCTATGTGCATTTTATGAGGTTGGTGAACACAATCATATCAAACTTAGGGGCGCGGATTGGAACGATGCACTTGATATGGCTTCTGAACATGGAGAAAGTGTTGCATTTACATGTGCATATGCAGGAAATTTAAAGGATATGGCAGATTTACTTGCTAATATTGCAGAAAAATATAAATGGGTCGACGTGGAAGTTTTGGAGGAAATGGAGCTGCTCCTTAAGGATGATGAAGCCTTGTATAACGATGCTTCGGCTAAGAGAAAACTGCTGAAAAGGTATACAGACAGCTGCAGACATAATGTGAGTGGAAGAAAAATTACAATTCCTATTACACGACTTGTACACAATCTTAAAAACAAAGCTGAGTGGATGATGGAGCACATAAGAAATACGGAGTGGATACAGGGTACGGATGAAAATGAAGAGGAGGGCTGGTTTAACAGCTATTACGATAATCATAAAAGACAGGTTGAGGGATATTTTCCAAATGAGGTCCGCATGATGCTTACAGGTCAGGTATTTGCTGTTATGAGTGGTACGGCATCCTCTGTGCAGGTGGAAAAAATATGCAGGACTGCGGATCATTATCTTTATCAGAAAAATATTGGAGGCTACAGGCTGAATACAAATTTCCATGAAGATAAAATAGATTTGGGGAGGATGTTTGGTTTTGCATACGGTGAAAAGGAGAATGGAGCGGTATTTTCGCACATGACGGTTATGTATGCAGCTGCGTTATACCGCAGAGGCTTTGTAAAAGAGGGCTATAAGGCGTTGCAGACGTTAGCAGATAATGCAATGAATTTTGAGGTCAGCAAAATTTATCCGGGAATACCTGAATATTTCGACGGAAGCGGTAGGGGAATGTATCATTATCTTACAGGTGCCGCAAGCTGGTATATGCTTGTATTTATAACGGAGGTATTTAATGTAAAAGGAATATATGGCAATTTGACAATATCACCGAGACTTGTGAAGGAGCAGTTTGATAAGGAGGGGATTGCTGTTTTACAGCTTTGTTTTGCAGGAAAACGGTTTCAGGTTGTTGTTGAAAATAAGCAGGAACTTGAGTATGGAATGTATAGACTTGTAAAGGCAACCTGTAACGATAAGGAGCTTTTGATAGAGCATAATAAAGCAGTTATGGCAGCAGAAGAAATAATGAAGTTGAATTTTGAGGAAAATAAAATTATAATCACACTTGGAAGGTAGTGGAAGGAGGCAGAAAAATGCAATATGGATATTTTGACGATGAACAAAGGGAGTATGTGATTACAAATCCAAGGACACCGGCACCGTGGGCGAACTATTTGGGTTCACCGGAATATGGGGCAATTATTTCAAACAATGCGGGAGGCTATAGCTTTGCAAAGTCAGGAGCCAACGGAAGAATTTTGCGGTATGTCTTTAACAATTTTGACCAGCCGGGGCGTTATATATATATCAGGGATAACGAGAGCAAGGATTTCTGGTCTGCGTCGTGGCAGCCGGTAGGAAAAAATCTTGAGGAATATAAGGGCAGATGTCATCACGGAACTGCTTACACCAGACTTGTGGCAGATTACAGTGAAATAAACTCAGAAGTGATTTATTATGTTCCGTTAGACAAGACCCATGAGGTGTGGCACCTTAAGGTTACGAATAACGGTAAGGTAAAAAGAAGTCTTACGGTTACAGGTTACGCAGAATTTACAAATAACAGCAATTATGAGCAGGATCAGGTTAATTTGCAGTATTCCCTGTTTATATCACGGACGGCATTTGAAAAAAACAGGATACGGCAGACGATACACGGAAATTTGGATGCACTTCCTGAGGATGAAAAGATTGATGATAAGCGGGCGACGGACAGAATATTTGGACTGGCAGGGGCAGAGGTTGCCTCGTACTGCGGTGACAAGGAAAAGTTTTTGGGACGCTGCAACGGTTATGGCAATCCTGATGGAGTGGCAAATGGAGATTTAGGCAACCAGTTAAGCTATAACGAAAACAGCTGTGGTGCATTGTCAACCGTCATCTGGCTTGAGCCAAATGAGACGAAAGAAGTTGCTTTTATACTTGGGCTTAAGGAAAATGATGAGGCAGAACAAATTATGGATGCATATAAAAATCCTGCCAAGGTATGCAGCGAGGAGCTTTGCACGCTTAAAAAGCATTGGCATGACAGACTGGTACATTTTCAGGTTAAGACACCAAGTGAAGCTTTTAATACCATGATTAACACATGGAATGCATATAACTGCTTTATGACATTTATATGGTCAAGGGCAGCGTCATTTGTGTATTGCGGATTAAGAAACGGATATGGTTATCGGGATACGGTTCAGGATATACAGGGCGTTATTCATCTTGCACCTGAAATGGCAGTTGAAAAAATAAGGTTTATGCTTTCGGCACAGGTTGATAATGGTGCAGGACTTCCGCTCGTAAAATTTACCCACAACGCAGGACATGAGGACACACCGGACGATGCTTCCTACGTAAAGGAGACAGGGCATCCAGAGTATCGTGCAGATGATGCACTCTGGCTGTTCCCTACCATATATAAATATATAACAGAATCGGGAAATATGGCATTTCTGGATGAGGTTATCCCTTATGCAAACAAGGATGAGGGAACCGTGTATGACCACCTGAAGCGGGCAATTGACTTCTCGGTCAATCACCTTGGACCGCACGGTATGCCGGCAGGACTTTACGCTGACTGGAACGACTGTTTACGGCTTGGAAAAGCAGGGGAGTCAACCTTTGTTGCACTGCAGTTTTACATGGGTATCAGAATTTTGAAGGAGTTTGCAGCGTACAAGAAGGATGCTGATTATATCAAATATCTGGATGAGCAGCAGGATAAGATGGGAGATATCATTCAGAAACTTTGCTGGAATGAGGACAGATTTATACGGGGATTTACGGAGCGGGGCGAGGTAATCGGAAAGAGAACGGACCCTGAGGCGAACATGTGGTTAAATCCGCAAAGCTGGTCTGTCATAAGCGGACTTGCAACAAAGGAACAGGCAGAGAAGGCACTTGACAGTGTATATGACAGATTAAATACGGAATTTGGAGCCGTGCTTATGGATCCGCCGTATCATGCACATGCCTTTGACGGTGCACTTGCGGTTATTTATAATCAGGGGGTAAAGGAAAATTCGGGAATTTTCTCCCAATCGCAGGGCTGGATTATACTGGCGGAGGCACTTATGGGACATGGAGACCGGGCATTTGGTTATTTTATGGAAAATGCCCCTGCAGCACAAAATGAAAAGGCGGACATCAGAAAGCTTGAGCCATACTGCTATGGGCAGTTTACGGAGGGAAAGGCAAGTCCGCACTTTGGACGTTCCCATGTACATTGGCTGACGGGAACGGCATCTACCGTAATGGTTGGATGTGTTGAGGGAATTCTCGGTATGCGTCCTGACTTTTACGGTTTACGGGTGTCCCCATCCATTCCGAAGGAGTGGGAGGATTTTGAAATTGATAAGGATTTCAGGGGAAAACATCTTCATATTATGGTGAAGAATCAGGGACATGCTGAGTCAGGCTGTGTCAAATTGGTGGTAAACGGACAGGAAATGCAGGATAATTATATTCCTTGTGATGCCATGACACAAAACACAGAGGTGACCTTATACATGTCATAAGTGAAGTTGTTTACCTATTTCGCTTTCACGAAGGTGCAGGGACTGGTATTTCTTTGGGGTAAGCCCTGTATATTTATGGAATACTTCCGTAAAATAACTCTGATCTGAAAATGCCAGAATGGAGGCAATTTCAGCAGGTGCATAGTCAGAGTAAACGAGCATATTTTTTGCGGTATCAAGTTTTGTTGTCTGAATATATTCGCTTACCGTCATGCCTGTTTCATTTTTAAAAAGACGTGAAAGATATGAGGGGTTAAGATTAACATGATGTGCTAAGGCAGAAAGGGTTATTTTCGTGTGAAGATGGTCTGCAATATAGTCGATACATTTAGCTACGGGATTGGAAGTGATTTTCTTCTTTCTCAGATTTTTCATTCTTACAGCATAGTCCATACATGCTGTATAGTGAAGCTCGTCGATTTCAGCAGAAGAAGCTGCCAAGTCTGCTTTACGGATATAAAAATCGCTTACACCAAAGGAGGTGGATATGTCAAGTCCGCCTTCAATACAATATCTTGCAAGCATTGCAAGAGTAATTGCAAAATGATATTTTAGATTTTGAAGAGGGCTTCGGGACAATTCTCCCAGCCCTTTTTTGCTGCTAAAGGGCTTTTGGCAAAGCATCTTTGTTTTTTCTACATTTCCTGATTTAATTACGGAATAAAACTCAAGCTCAGGGTTATATGGAGCCCTTAATATGTTTTCTTCGCGACGTATGTATTCCTGATATACATATTCTTTTTTTAACATTAGTAGTTTCACCTCAAACATATTTTATTATATAATATTAAAGGTGGAAAGTAAATAAATCAATATAAAAGCAAAAAATACCATGGCTGGTTTATTATACATGCGGGAATAAATAATAGAAATAGGTAATTTTTAATTGCCTGTAAGACCTTTATACTATATAATGGAAACAGGGTATCCGCAAAAGGTCACTCTATTATTGGAATTGGGAAGTTACATAACATGAAAAACAGGATAGGAAAACAATTTATATTTACAATTATCATAACACTGGTTGCCCTTGTGTCCATGGTAGCCATTAATTTTGTGTCCTTTTACAACAAGGCAAGCGATGATATGATTGCACTGGGAAAAAGCAACTTAAGTCAGGAATCAGAGAAGCTGAACAATTATCTGTTAAAGGGGATGGATGTACTTCAGGTGACAACGATATCCGTGGAATATATGATGAAAAACGGCAATTCCTCCAAGGACATTGAGGAGTTTCTCGTTGAGCAGTCGGAGCGTTATAAGGAAGATATTGATGCGAATTTTACAGGTATATATGGCTATTTCAACGGTGATTATATCGATGGAATCGGCTGGGTACCGGATGCGGATTACGTTCCACAGGAAAGAGAATGGTATATTGCGGCTGTGAAGGGAAATGGAAAACCGGTAATTGTATCGCCATATTTGGATGCTCAGACCAACACAATCATGGTATCGGTCAGCCAGCTTTTATATGATGGAGAGAGTGTTATTTCTCTTGATATTGTCATGGATGAAATCCAAATTTTGACTGAAAACATTAATTTTGACGGTATGGGATATGGATTTGTGATTGACAAGGAGGGGTTGGTTGTCGCCCACTCTGACGAGGAACAAAAGGGTCAAAATTATCAGCAGCAGTCGGGCATGAACGAGCTGACTGAAATCATATACAGAGGGCAAAGCGATGCTTTCGATATTACAATCAATGGAGAACGGTGTACGGTATTTACGGATGTCATTATGGATGACTGGTACGTTGCAATGATTGTAAGCAATACGAAGCTGTTCCACGATGTAAGGGAAATGATTATTCGTGATGTGGTTATCAGTGTGGTAGTTTTTCTTATTATTCTGGTATTTTGCTCCATTACATTTTACAGGCTTAGGTGGCATATGCAAAAGCTGGAGGAGAGCCGTGCGGAAAAGGACAAGCTGAATGAGCTGGTTATGCAGGCACTTGCGAGAACCATAGATGCAAAGGACAGATACACAAACGGTCATTCCCAGAGAGTGGCAAAATACGCAAGGGAAATTGCAAGAAGAATGGGCAAATCGGAGAGCGAGGTCAGGGATATCTATTATGCAGGGCTTTTGCATGATGTGGGAAAGATACATGTGCCTGACGAGATTATAAGCAAACCGTCCCGCCTTACAAAGGAGGAATTCGGTTACATAAAGCTTCATCCGATTGCAGGCTTCCATATATTAAAGGACATGAAGGACAACCCGCTTATTTCGCAGGGAGCAAAGTGGCACCATGAGAAATATGGCGGTGGCGGATATCCAAATGGGCTTGTGGGAGAAAATATTCCTGAAATAGCAAGAATAATCGGCGTTGCGGATGCATACGATGCCATGACATCATACAGAAGCTATCGTGACGTACTGCCGCAGGAGGCAGTGAGGGCGGAGCTTATCAAGGGGTCAGGGACCCAGTTTGACCCTGATATTGTAAATATTATGGTTGAAATGATTGACGAGGATACGGAATACGCCCTCTGCCAAAAAACGGAATTTAAGAAAAAGGTTCTCATTGTGGACGATGAGCCAATGGATATTGACTTTATAAAATATATACTTAAGGATGAGCCACAGTATGAAATTTATTGTGAAAGCACGGGAGCGGAAGCATTAAAGAGTGTTGCCAAATACGGAATAGACATTATGCTTCTTGATATTCAGATGCCGGATATGGATGGATTTCAGGTTTATTTGAGACTGCGTGAAACGTCGAACATACCTGTAATATTCATGTCGGTTAATAAGGATTTGGCAACAATAGAAAAAGCACAGAGACTGGGTGTGGAAGATTATATCGTAAAGCCGTTTTTGCCACAGGAGCTGCTTGAGATTATCCACAATGTGACCCAAAGCTCGGAATAGTCCGGTATCGGCTGCCCTGCTTAGGAATGTTTCTTAGTAGGACAGCCCTTTCTTTCTTTTCTTCTCTGCATAAAGCAGCTCGTCAGCACTGGTTAAAAGCTCATATATATCCACGGCCGGGTCACATACAAATTCATGGATGCCCACACTCATTTCAATTGGATATGGCTTATCACATGCCTTGTTGTGGCGGAGTGTAATCTCGTTAATTCTGCGGTGCATGATATTTTGGTAATCCTCAATATTGGTAAGGGCAAGTGCAGTAAATTCATCACCGCCTAACCGTGCCACAATATCGGAGCGGCGGAATACATCCCTTAATATGGATGCAATTTCCTTCAAGGCAAAATCACCCTCTTCATGTCCGTATTTATCATTTACCATTTTCAGGTTATCCATGTCGGCATAGATGATCAGTGCACGCTTTCCCTGATTTTTCTTGTTGTTAATGACAGCTTGTGCATGCTCAAGGAAGCCGCGTCTGTTGTAAAGACCGGTCAATTCGTCCGATTGTGAAATTACGCTTAACCGCTGGTTGTTTTCCTTAATCTGGTTCAAGTTATTTGCCATCCTTGTCTGGATTGCCTGCTGCTCCTCCAAAATCGAAAGAGATTTCAGGGCAGCGGATATCTGAAAGCTGATGGAGGCGATGTTTCCAAAGTCTTTAAAATCAACCTCGCTGAGCAAAATTCCATATAAATCATTACCTGAGAACAGCGGGGATACAACCATAATACGGGCATGCTCCGTTATAATATACGGATTATGGAACAACTGATCCGTTGATATAAGCTGTTGGTCCTCAGGTACACTGTATACCTCATGGCTGTCACAGTATGCCTGAAAGACGAGCCTTCCCGGCTTGTGCCACTCCTTTCCCCTCGGATGATTTATGACATTGGGATAAGTAAACAGGTATGCGGAATGAATGCCGACACTGCTTAGGTTTTTCAGTGCAATTTCATATGGGATATCTGACTCTGCCTCCATACGGAACATGCCTGCTGTCATGTTATTCATAATATGTGAGATGCGGTCTAAGCCCTGTTGCTGTTCCTGCACAACCTGACAGTTGGACATGGCAAGGTCACGGTACATTTTGGAAAATGTATTGACAATCAAAAGCTTTCCGTCAGAATGATCAATTCGGTTCGTGAGTGCCTGCTGCATGTAAATTAAAAAGTTGAAAAAAAGCTCCACAGTTGTATATTGGAGGAGAGAGCTGTTAATAAGCTGCACAAATAAAATCTCCAAATCCTTTTGGTAAAGGGCAAAGCTTGTGTCATCGTTTATCTCGAACAGCATCTTTACAAGAACGGAAATATCATCCTTTATCTGCTGAAGATTTTCACCCTTTAGGTAAGTGCCAAAAAGATAATTGTGTATGGCATCCATGTTAATATTTTCTTTTTGTGTCGTATGGTCAAAGCCTAGAAGGTCCGATATTCCCTCGGAATCAAATTTGTTACATCCACAGGAAGCACGCTTGATAAAATGCGTGTTTACCTCCATGCTCTCCATCTTTTTTGTTTTTAGGAAATTTTTCGTATTGTATATTGCCTGATAGGAAAGTTCAGCGGCATTTGCCTCCACGGTTGAAAGAGGCGGGTTTAAGGTAGGTGCAAAGACGGAGTTATCAAAGCCGACAACGAGAATGTCATCACCTACGCGAAGTCCCATTTTGCGGAATGCACGATATCCGCCAAGTGCCATGCGGTCATTGGCAAATACAAGTGCTTCAATTTCGGGGTGTTGTTCAACAAGCTCACGTATGATTGTTTCGCTGCTTTCTTCAAAATTACCATAAATAATGTAATCATCAACAATGGGAATTTGTTCTTCGGTAAGCACCTGCTTAAATGTATCCATTCGTTCCATGGCATCAACATTGGTCTTGGGACCGCTTACATATCCGATTTTGGTAACATGGTGGTCAACAATCAGGTGTCTGATTGCCTTGGAAAAACCGATACGGTTATCAAAGGTGGCAGAGGTGTAGCCGTCCATTTTTGTATAGAGAGCCACAACGGGAATACCAAGAAACTGTTCTAAAAATGAAAACTTTACGTTGTCCTGGACACGACCTGCAATCATGCCCATCATAATGTAAAGCACATCGAGGTGTTTGTTACATGCAAAGCTGAATAAGGTGTTATACTGATACTCATACTTTAAGTGTTCATCGGAAATATCCTCAGGGTCTAAATAACCGCCGGGAAATATAAACATATTTGCATCGATGGAATGAGCTGCCAGAACGGCGCCTTTACACGATTCGTTTGTAAAAACAGCATCAATGTCATCAACAAGCAGACCTATATTCAAGCGCTCCTTCATGTTGTTTCACCCCTTCTGATTTAACATACACAAACATTATATAAAAATATGGTTCTATAGTCAAAGCTTTTTGTTGTAAAATGTCGAATTAGGACTAAAAAAAGCGAATTTTACAATTTATACCTTGCATTTTAAGATGCACTGTGATATCTTTGTTAATAAAGTAAGTTCTGTTCGATTCTAAAAGCTACACGTCAAATTCTGCATGGTTCTATGTCCGAACCGGGTTCAAAGTTTATTATTTTATAGAGCTAGTTCGAAAGTTATATAGAACATGTACAAATAATATATTATAAAGGAGGACTGAAAATGCTTGGAATAATCGGTGCAATGGATGAGGAAGTAAGCAAATTGAAAGAAAGGATGACGGAGGTTTCCGTAAACAGTAAGGCATCCATGGATTTTTATAAGGGTAAGCTTATGGGAAAGGACGTTGTTGTAGTACGCTCCGGTATCGGAAAGGTCAATGCGGGAATTTGTACCCAGATATTGGTTGACATTTATAATGTAAATGCAGTCATCAATACAGGAATTGCAGGAAGCTTGAATGCAGATATTAATATAGGTGATATTGTTCTTGCAACGGATACACTTCAGCATGACATGGACGCAACCGGATTTGGATATGAGCCTGGTGTCATTCCAAGAATGGATACCTCTATTTTTGAGGCGGACAGTGAGCTTCGCGAGCTGGCGAAAGAGTGCTGCGGGAGAGTGAATCCTGATATCAAGGTATTTTGCGGCAGGGTAGTCAGCGGGGACCAGTTTGTATCGGATAAAGCAAAAAAACAGCATATTCATGATACATTTGCAGGCTATTGCACCGAGATGGAAGGTGCGGCAATTGCACAGGCAGCATATTTGAACAAGATACCGTTTCTGATTGTGAGGGCTATATCCGACAAGGCGGATGACAGTGCGACAGAGGATTATCCGGCCTTTGAGGCAAAGGCAATTGAGCACAGTGTAAACCTGATGGTTGCACTTGTGGAAAAGTACAGATAGGAGCGTGAGGATTATGGAAAAAATAGCCAGCTTTTTAATTGACCACACCAAGCTTTTACCGGGTGTGTATGTTTCAAGAAAAGACAGTGTTGCAGGCAATGTCGTGACTACTTTTGACATCAGGGTTACAAGACCGAATTATGAGCCGGTTATGAATACGGCGGAAGTTCATACGATAGAGCATCTGGCGGCAACATTTTTAAGAAATCATGCCGATTACGGGGAAAAGGTTATTTATTTTGGACCTATGGGCTGCCGTACAGGCTTTTATCTCATATTGGCGGGAGACTATACCTCCAAGGATATTGTTCCCCTTGTGACAGAGCTGTTTACGTTTATGTCAGGCTATGATGATGCGGTTCCGGGAGCGTGTGCCAGAGATTGTGGAAATTATCTGGATATGAATCTTCCTATGGCTAGATATATAAGCAATCGGTTTTTAACAGAGGTGCTTACTGACATTGATGATACAAGACTGGTGTATCCTTCGTAAATGAAGCGTATACCGAGACAAATTAAGGGGAGGCGTTTATAATGGATGAAAGACATATTTCAGGAGCAGGACACTGTCAACGGTCAGGACCGGAAAAATATTTTCCAAAAGCAGATATGGAATTTGAGTACAAAGGGAATTGCAGCCATTCATGGCTTAGGGAACAGCCTTTTTATCATGCGGGCATGAGCGAAATGGAAGCAAAAGAGGAATTGCAGTACCTAAACAGAAATCTGGATGATTTTTACAAAGGAAATTATATGCCGCTCTGGAAACAGACCGTATACAATACATGGTTCAAATAAGAGAATCTGATTGGACTTTCTGTCGATCGGCAGGGATAGCAACAAGACATAAAAACAGCCGTTTAGCGTCGCAAGCCAAGCGGCTGTTTTGTGTTTAAATGAACGGGTTAACCGTCTATCAGTAGTCCTGTGAGGCTGTTGCACTAAGCAATCGTGCACAGCTCTTTTTTGGTTGGTTTATTTGTCAGCTTGGGTAAGGTATTTTTGAGTATCCTCTGGCGATAGGGCAAATTTACTTACAAGGGCTTCTGCGATTTTGCCGTTGGAGAAGCCGTTTTCTTTCAGGAGAGAAATTGTTGCCATAATGCCTTCGCTACGACCTTGCTCACGCCCAATGCCAATGCCTTGCTCGCGTCCAATATCGATACCCTGCTCGCGACCGATGCCAATGCCTTGTTCACGTCCAATATCGATACCCTCACTGCGACCTTGTCCGTATCCATCAGCATGCCCTTCCTCATATCCGATTTCCTTCAAGGTTTTCTCGTGAAGCTCTGCATCATATTCAAATATACTCATGGCGATTACCTCCCGCTTGTTCTTTCTTAAAAATTCAGACAGGATATTTTTGTATATCCAGACCAAACAAAATGTCAGGCAATATATCCGTGCATATCCAGAACAGACATATTTTCAAAACAGCTCCCTCGCTGCCGGTGTTGTGTGAAATAAAGCATCGAAGTAGCTTGTTTATTAGACTCGAATTAAGCAGTAGACGTGCCCTTTTCTTTGAATGTCTGAACTGGTTTTACCCGTGAATGAATTACTTTAATAATGCTTTAATTGGATACTACCATATGCGTGTTGTGATTGCAAGTGATTTTTTAAGGAATAAAAAATATTAAAAAATACTGGAAATTTGACGCAAAAAACATTTTACTTTTCCGATATATGTGTTAAAATAGAACGTGGTATGTGTAAATATGTCTTAATGAAATTATTATGTGTTGTTTAAAGACATGCACAGGTTAATTATTATATAAAATAACCCATAAGCGGAATATAATTAATGAGGTGAAATGATGAATTTAAAGGACAGGATAATTAGAAAATTATTGGATGCAGGTAAAAAACACAGGATACTGGTGTATCCTACGCTGGCACTGATTGCCATAATCAGTGCAGTTTCTCATGCAATTTACTGGGGAAAGGGCAACGGCAAGAAGCTGGTTGCTTCTGCCATGGTTATGGTTATGCTGATTACCCAGTCGCTTTTTCTTACATCTTCGGCGGGAAATGGTGCCGATGCGGTGGATAATATAGCGACAGGAGACGCATCGAGAGAGAGCATTGTAAATGAAGCGGATACGCAACATAAAACAGAAACATCGAATGAAACAGATTCATCAGATGAAATGGGTGAATATTATGAGAATTTAAATCTTTATGCGGATTTGGATGACGCTGCAGAAGAAACTAATATCAATGTTGATGGTACATCAAATGAAATGGGTGACGGAGAAACAGATAACGGCAATGCGGCTGGCGACACCTTAAACGGAGACGGTGCTGACAGCGGAGATACAGTAACAGCTGGACAAGGGGAGATAAAGGTTAATATCCATAGGGTATCGTCGTTAGGTGCAACTACACGAATGGATACGTATATTGTTAAAGAGGTCGGTTCGGGATCAGGTTTTTATACCCTGCCTTGGCTTTCGGACCTTGAACTTGCAAATCTTACATATGGAAGCAGCGATGAAAGCATCGCACAATTTTCAGGACTTTGTTATAATGACATAACATGTAAAACTCCTTATGAGGCAGGAACTATCATAAAAGAGGAAGACCTTAGTGAGAACAGGACGGTAAATCTGTACTACACGGCAAAAAGACTTAAGTATAAATTGCTCATAACTGTTCCTGGTGAGGCAGGAACATCTGGTGATAAACAAGTGGACACTGGAATTACGCTCACAGCATCCGGTGACCCGCTTCAAATTAAATATACTGTTGGAAATGTTGATACATACAAGTTGTATAGGAGAGGATACAGATTAAGTGGTCTGAGGCTAGGCACAAAACAGTTTAAGCTGGGTCAAGATGTGATATTTACTCCTGATACTGATTTTGACTACGTTAACATGACAGCCGAGTGGGAGCCAATGATGATTAACCTTCAATGTGATGCAATGCCGGATGGCAAGACGCCGGATGTTGTTAAACTGGCGGATGGAACACAGAAGGTAAAGCCATTAAAGGCGACTAAGTTTGATGCGAGTGTAACGCTTCCGGATGACACATGGATGCCGGGCTGGGCATGGAATGAGGCATATTATGTTAAAGCGTGGGCTGATAAAAATGGAAAGGAATATAAGCCGGGTTCTACTGTGGCTGTAGGCTCACTTTATGAAGACTTAGGTGACATAGAAGATAATCCTAACGTACAGGGGCAAACGCTCTATGCAGTATGGGAATACAAGAATTGGAAACTTCATGGTACGGGAAGCAATGAACAACATGTAACGGATGCCGGTATTGAAATCAGAGGAAACTATGGTGATGAAATCAACTGTACGGTAACCGCACAATATTTGGTTGACGGTATGGATGGTACGAAGTTTTCTTACGCAATCAGCCAGTCTGACATGGAAGCAATAGGAAAGTATGGTCTCGGCATCAGGGCAGAGACCGATAATGATGATGTTGTCCGTTCTTATACAATTACGGGAACCTTAAAGGATACAACACCAGAGGGTGGTGTCAGTGCTACCCTTACGGTTACGGATGGAAACAAAACAACAGATAATGTTTCCACACGTACCATCACAATTTTGTCAGGAAAGAGAAAGGTCTCCATTGACCCATCTACAATTAAGAGTGGAAGCGGTAATGATGCACCGAGCAAACTATATGACGGAACGACAAGCATGCTTATCAATCCAACGGTAGGAGTTACAAATGCCATTGGTGCGGATAATATATCAGTAAGCGTCAACAGTACGGCAGTGCTTGATGACGTAAATGCAGGACAGGGAAAGGCGGTTACACTTGAAGGAGTAACCCTTGTCGGTAATGAGGATGCACTCAGAAAGTATGAGCTTGCAGCACCGGAGGATCCGTCGGGCAAGTACCGGTATGAGAATATTGCAGAGGTTACAAGAAGACCGCTGGATGTAACGGTACAGCTTGGCTCTACAGAGACGGATAATGCAGTATTGTTTGGTGAGAACAGACCGGAATATGCGATGCGGATAACAGATCCGTCGAAGCTGATTACAACAGATCAGACGAAGTATGCTGCGTGTGCCAATGATGCACAGTATGAGGCATTTATAAAAAATATATTGGGATTTAAGGGCTGGGTAACTACCAGAACAATTTATAGTCCGATTGGTGAATATCAGATTTATCCGGATTTTGACGTAACCAATTGTAATTATTCTTTGAATAATCATCCGTCTACGACATTTACGGTGTCGAGAGATACGGCAACAAAGGATGTAAACTATAAATTCAGTACGGAAATGAGCTCCAACGGCTTTTATCCGGGGCTTACCATAACTGCTAAAGAACCTTATGACAAGATAAGATTACTTGCGGTAGGAGAAGGTGATATTCCACAAACTGCAACAAAGGCTGAGGTGACAGGATTATTTGGAAATGCTGTTGTTCTTCCGGATATGGTAAACGGAACGGTTTCCTTCCAGATGATGAATAGTAGTTCAGGTGCAATTACGACAATTGCGACAATTACAGGCTTAAATGTTGATACATCGGGACCGGTATATGTTGGACATCAGGTATCACCAAACATTGTATTTTTCAATGAATTTCACTTTGGGTCCTACTATCATTCACAGGAGGTGAATGGTTCTGTAGTGGAAAGTGTTACGCTTACTGTCGAATATACGACAGAGGGCAGTGATTGTGGTGAGCTTCATTACTATTTTGCCAACGAGGACGGTTCGCCGAAGGGTGATACGCTAAGAAGTATTACAATGGTAAAAAATCCGCTTGGAAATTATCAGGCATATATTACGATTGGAACCGGTACCAGTGGTCAGTTGATTGTTTATGCAACAGACACTACGGGAAATCCGTCCAAAAAGACCAAGATTCAGTTGCAGGATATACAAGAATTTGATGATGTTCAGCAAAATGCAAATAATTATTATGAGTGGATGGTGGAAAATACAATTGAGGCAGCTACAATCGTTGCCACGGACGGAACGGGAAAAACAGCAGTTCCATCTGATTCCATCTGGTACAACAATTTGGATTTCACGGCTGCGGCAAAAGATGATGAAAGTGGTCTGAACAAAATTGATTGGGTGGTAGAAACACCAAATGATCCGATTTCCCTTACGGAAAATGTGGATGCCAAGATTGGAAATGCCACTGCATATGGAAAGGTTCTTTCCTACAATTTCAGAACCTCATTGTCACAGAAGGATGACAGCCTGGTGCCGGGTGCTTATGCTGTAAGTGCAACACTTTATGATAATGCAGGAAACAGCGTAAAGCTGAATCGGCTTGGAGATTTCCTGTTTGATAACATACCGCCTGTCATAACGGATACGACGGACGATGCAGATGGAAACTTCCTTGCAGGACGTACCTTTACCTTTACAGTTTCAGAGGGAGAAAATGAAAGTCAGGTCGCTTCCGTAAGAATTTATCAGATTACGCCTGATGGAAATGTAGAGCTTCGGGTTTGGGGTGCACAGGAGTCGTACAGCGTTGATATTAAATCAAATGGAAAATACAAGGTTGTAGCAATGGATTATGCAGGAAATGCAGGCGAATATGAGGTGGATTTCGGCGGAATTTCCACGGAAAATCCGACAGATCCTGCAATACTCGTAGACGGACATGAGGGTTCAAACGGATGGTATATCGAGTATGAGCCATATGTAACTATAAGCTCATCGCTTGAAACGCCAAATGATAAGATACCTGTTACGACAAATTATGGTATCAAGGCAGGAAATAAGGAGACAGAGAGAACATTTACCACGAGAGAGCATGAATTCCAGCTTACGGATGAGGGAATCATAGTTCTGACGGCATATGCAATGAGCGGCTCAAATTGTAAGAGTAATGAAATTACCTCGATTGTAAAGGTAGATTTGGGTAATCCGTCCATTACTATGGATGAGGCAGTTGCGGATGCAGACGGTAATGCAATCATTAATTTCAGAATTAGCGATGATGTGAGTGGTGTTGACCCGAACAACATTACCTTAAACGGCACGAAGATGGATGTTTCCATTGATGATTTGGGTGTTGTAACAGGAAGCTTCAAGGCTGTGTCAGGAAGTCACTATACCTTAGAGGCTGGTGATATGGCAGGAAATATCGGTACCCTTGAGTTTGACCCGCTTGACATGTATGTGACTCCAATTGCAAATATTTCATCCACGGGTGCAGATTTAAGTGCAAAAATATATGTTGGAACATACGATTTGTCAGAATACTATATTCAGTATAGAAGAGCAGGAACCCAGTATTATGAGAATTGTCCTGCAAACAGACATACAGAAGAGTATGGAATGAGCTTAGACTATAAGTTTACGGGGCTTGCACCAAATACGGTATATGATTACAGGGTATATGCGGTTACGAAGGTTTCTAAGGAAATGAAGGTTGTTGAGGGAAGCTTCAAGACTGGTGACGGAAAGTCAACGGGAACGGTATACGGAACTGTAGACTATGCGGATGGTGTTTCTGACGAACAAAGGACAGAACCGATTTATGTGGCTCTTTATGAGGGTAATATCCATATAGCAGGAAAGCTGATGGATGAGGTAGGAGAGTTCAACTTTACAAATATAGCAGATGGAAACTATATCGTTTCTGCTACGGATGGTGCATTTACACAGACAAAGGCAGTAACCATTGAAAACGGAGGTGTAACATATCCGTCCGACTATCTTTCAAATGGAGGAATTAACTTTATCTTAAGCGGACTTTCCACTTATGTAATTTTGGAGGATAGTGCAGTAAGGCTTACGGCAGATCAGCTTGATTCCATTTTCGACCGAAATTATACGGCAGTTATATCCGAGGAGGATTGGGCAGTATATGATGCAGGCGGAAATATTGATATTACCGTGTATGCAGGTTACCTGAATGTTTCCGATATCAGTGCAACGATTCAGGGCGTATTTGAGGACAGACTTGGTGCGAACTCTGAGATTGTCAGATATATTGAACTGAATGTGGTAAAGACGGTTACGGATGAAAACGGAGTATGTGTAAATAATACCCCTGTCAATGTCACAAGACTTGTTAAGCCGATTACGATTGTATTCCCACTAGGTGATTTGGCAGGACAAAATATTAGTGTTGCATCCCTCCACCAAAATGGAAATACGTCAGATTTCAGAAATTGGACGAATGGCTCGGGAGCAACGCTGTCCAGAAATTATGTGACAATTACAACTGACAGATTTTCAATTTATGCGTTGTATAAGACGAACGCAGTTGCCAGAAAGTATAAGGTTACATGGAAGGATGGCGACGGAAATACGATGAAGACAGAGAGCGTTGAGGAAGGAAAGTCCGCAACACCTCCGACATTAACGCCGAGAAAGACGGAGACGTCAAAGTATACATACACATTCTCAAGCTGGGATGTGGATTATAAAAACATTACAAAGGATACAATCATATCAGCACGTTTTACGGCACACCGTAAGCAGGGTACATCAACAGAAGAGCCGGGAACGACTGAAAAACCTGGAACAACAGAACAACCGGGAACGACGGAAAATCCGGGAACAACAGAACAGCCTGGAGCAACGGAAAACCCACCGAAGGTTGAACCGACAGATCCGCAGTATCCGTACCTTGGTTCCTCACAGTCACCAAATACAGGTGACGAGGCACCGATTGCAGTGCTTGGATTTATTATGACAGTTTCCCTGGCAGGAGCAGTTGTTATAATTAAAAAGAAGAAAATACATTAATTTCCACTTATAATATTGGTATTTCTCCAGATAATAAGCTTAAGACAGAAAATGTCTAGTAATTAAATGGAGGTAAATATTATGAAGAATTCAAACACTACAAGTGTACCTGAAGCTAAGGACGCTATGAACAAGTTCAAAATGGAGGTTGCCAACGAGCTTGGTGTAAACCTTAAGCAGGGTTACAACGGTGATTTAACTTCCCGTGAGAGTGGTTCTATCGGTGGAGAGATGGTAAGACAGATGATCCAGAGACAGGAGCAGCAGATGTCTGGAAAGTAATTCAGCCGCTAAGCTTGCGTTATGGATTTGATGTAACAAAAAATTAAATAACATGACAAGGGCTTGTTTATATAATAGTGATAATGAGCATATTATTCACATATATATAAACAAGCCTGTTTTTTATTTTATAAAAATGTTCTTTGAACTTTCTTATAAGGCAGGATTCAAAATCCTGCTAAGTTATGGATGAAAAAATGTGGACGAAATTACATTCATGTGATATAATCTAACGAATAGTGCTCATGGATTAAATGAGTAAGTTACAAGGAGGAAGAAACAGAAAATGAGTTTATCAGTTGAAAAGTTAGAAGGCAGTATGGCTAAGCTTACGATAGAAGTGCCGGCTGAGGAGTTTACAAAAGCCATTACCGAGGCATACAATAAGAATAAGAGTAAGTTTTCCATACCGGGATTTAGAAAAGGTAAGGTTCCTCAAAATTATATTGAGAAGATGTATGGAGCATCTATTTTTTATGAGGATGCAGCGAACAAGCTTATAAATGAATATTATCCAAAGGAGCTTGCAAACTGTGAGGAGGACATTGTTTCAAATCCTGAAATCGATGTAGAGCAGATTGAAAAGGGAAAGTCTTTTATATTTACAGCTCTTGTAGCGGTTAAGCCTGAGATAACAATTGGTGAGTATAAGGGGATTGAGATTGAGAAGATTGATTCTGGGGTAACGGATGATGAGGTTATGGCTGAGATTCTTAAGACCCAGAAGGAAAACGCAAGATCCATACCGGTCGAGGACAGGGCAGCTGCAATGGAGGATGAGGTTACAATCAATTTTGAGGGACTTATCGATGGTGAGGCTTTTGACGGCGGAACGGCTGAAAATTATAAGATTACACTTGGTTCCCATTCATTTATTGATACCTTTGAGGATCAGATTGCCGGAAAGAGCATTGGAGATAAATTCGATGTAAATGTAACATTCCCTGAGGATTATCATGCTCCTGATTTGGCAGGAAAGCCTGCAGTGTTTAAGGTGGAGCTTCTCGGAATTAACGCCATTGAGCTTCCTGAGCTTGACGATGAGTTTGCAGAGGAGGTTTCTTCTTTTGATACCTTTGACGAGTATAAGGAGGATGTGAAGAAGATACTTGAGGTAAAGAAGGAAAGAGAAGTAAAATCACAGAAGCAGGAGGCAATTGTTGCTAAGATTGCCGAGGCTACGGAGATTGATATTCCGGAGCCGATGATAAAGTATAACCAGGAGAAGATGGTTGAAGAATTTTCACAAAACCTTATGTATCAGGGTATCAACATGGACCAGTATCTTGCAGTCATGGGCATGACAAAGGAAAAGATGCTTGAGCAGATAAAGCCTGATGCAATTAAGCGAATCAAGAGTGGTCTGATTCTTGAGGCTGTAGTTGATGCAGAAGGCATAACGGCAAGCGATGAGGAGCTTGACGAGGAGCTTACTAAGATGGCGGAGTCTTATCAGATGGAGATTGACAAGCTTAAGGAACTGGTAGGAGAGGACGAGAAGGATTCAATCAAGAGGGATATTGCAATCAGAAAGGCTCTTACATTTTTAGTAGATAATTGTAAGGAGGTATAGGCAAATGGCATTAGTACCTATGGTAGTCGAGCAGACGAGTAAGGGAGAGCGTTCCTATGATATATACTCAAGGCTGCTCAAGGACAGAATTATTTTTTTGGCAGATGAGGTAAATGACGCAACGGCAAGCCTTGTTGTTGCACAGCTTTTATTTTTGGAGGCGGAGGATTCCACAAAGGATATCAGTCTTTATATTAACAGTCCGGGTGGTTCCGTAAGTGCAGGAATGGGTATTTATGATACCATGAATTATGTTAAGTGTGACGTGTCAACCATTTGTGTTGGTATGGCAGCAAGCATGGGAGCATTTCTTCTTGCAGGAGGTGCAAAGGGAAAACGATATGCACTGCCAAATTCAGAGATTATGATTCACCAGCCTCTTGGCGGCACAAAGGGTCAGGCAACGGATATTAAAATCCACGCTGACCATATTATAAGGACAAGGTCTAAGCTTAACAAAATACTTAGTGAGGCAACAGGAAAGCCGCTTGAAGTGATTGAACGAGATACAGAAAGAGATAATTTCCTCAGTGCAGAGGAAGCGTTAGAGTATGGTCTGATTGACCATATCACAACAAATAGAGAATAAATAAGAGGTGTCTACATGGCTAATCGTACTGACGATAGAAAAAAACTGAGATGTTCATTTTGTAATAAGAGCCAGGAACAGGTCAGAAAGCTGATTGCAGGACCGAATGTTTATATCTGTGATGAGTGTATAGACATTTGTTCTGAGATTATTCAGGATGAGCTTGATAATGATATGGTTGACACTGATATCAATCTGCTTAAGCCAAAGGAGATTAAAGAATTTCTTGACGACTATGTTGTCGGTCAGGAGTCAGCAAAAAAAGTATTATCGGTAGCAGTGTATAACCATTATAAGAGAATTCTTGCAGAGAAAGACTTTGATGTTGAACTGCAGAAAAGTAACATTATAATGATAGGACCGACCGGTTCGGGAAAAACGTATCTTGCACAGACCTTGGCAAAGCTGCTCAATGTGCCGTTTGCCATTGCAGACGCTACCACGCTGACAGAGGCAGGCTATGTGGGTGAGGATGTGGAAAACATTCTGTTAAAGCTGATTCAGGCAGCTGATTACGACATAGACAGGGCACAGTGCGGTATCATTTATATTGATGAGATAGACAAGATTACCAAGAAATCAGAAAATGTTTCAATCACGAGGGATGTATCGGGTGAAGGTGTTCAGCAGGCACTCCTTAAAATCATCGAGGGTACCATGGCGTCCGTACCGCCTCAGGGAGGCCGTAAGCATCCACAGCAGGAGCTGATTCAGATTGATACAACCAATATTTTATTTATCTGCGGTGGTGCTTTTGAGGGCATGGATAAGCTGATTGAAAACAGAATTGGCAAAAAGTCTATCGGCTTTAATGCAGATGTTGTGGGAACCAAGGAGCATAACATCGGTGAGCTTTTGCAGAAGGTACTTCCTCAGGACTTTATCAAGTACGGTCTGATTCCAGAGTTTGTGGGTAGAGTTCCGGTTACGGTTACGCTTGATTTGCTTGACGAGGAGGCACTGATTAGAATTTTGTCGGAGCCAAAGAGTGCAATATGCAAGCAGTACAAAAAGCTCTTTGAGATAGACGATGTGGAGCTGGAGTTTGAGGAGGCTGCACTTCGTGCCATAGCAAAGGAGGCAAATGCAAGAAAGACGGGAGCAAGAGGTCTTCGTGCCATCATTGAAAAGGTCGTTTTGGATCTTATGTATGAAATTCCGTCTGACGAGTATGTGCAAAAGTGTGTCGTGACGGAGGCTGTCGTGACGGAGGGGGCTGCTCCAATTATCACTTATTCTGAGGAACCGAGGACAAAAAAGACTATGCTGAGAAAACACATCAGAAGAAATGAGGACAGCATAGCATAATAGATGGAGTAAGTTATGATTATAAAAAGTGCTGAGCTTGAGACTGTGTGTGGAATTACGAGCAAATTGCCAGACAACAGAATGCCGGAAATTGCGTTTGCAGGGAAATCAAACGTGGGGAAATCCTCACTGATTAACGGACTGTTAAACCGAAAGGCGTTGGCAAGGACCTCCCAGTCACCGGGTAAAACACAGACGATTAATTTTTACAATATAAATAAATCCCTTTATTTTGTTGATTTACCAGGGTATGGATATGCAAAGGTTTCCCAGGAAATACGAAATAAATGGGGAAAAATGATAGAGCGGTACCTGCACACGTCAAACCAGCTCAGGGCTGTTTTTCTTCTTGTCGATATACGGCATGCACCGGGTGAAAATGATAAGACCATGTATGACTGGATATCGGCAAACGGTTATATGCCTATCATCATTTGCACGAAGCTTGACAAGATCAAGAGAAGCCAGCAGGCGAAAAATCTTAAGGTGATTCGGGATACCTTGGGAGTTGAAAAAGAAACAAAAATAATCCCCTTTTCCGCTGTTACGAAGCAGGGAAAAGAGGAGATATGGGACGTTATTCAGGCGACCATAGCTGATTAATCAGATAGTCATATACTGCGGAGCTTTTCGAACGCCAGTTGTTGCATATGGTCTCCGCCTGTGACTTGGTCGGAACGTCAAACTTTATATCGACAAGCGTTTCTCGGCGGTCCTTTATGACGCAGGAAACGGTATACCAGTTTTTATCGTTGTAGAAGTAGTCCGCATAGATTTCAGACTCATTTTTTACGTTTATTTTCTCGTTTTCGAGATATTCCAGTATATCCTGCTTAATTGCATATGGAAGCCTGTTTTCAAACAAAGACAGTGCTTCCTCGCCTGAATCGGTAATCTTGTAATGGATAGTATCCCTTATGGTGTCAGTGGAAATAAAATGGTTTGTGATAAGCTCGCTTAATGCCTCGTGAAGATTGAAAACGGTTGTGTATTCACGGTCAATGATAAAGCTGGAAATCAGGCTGTTGGTCATGGTATAATCCGTCCTGTCCAACATAAACAAAATGATTAATTTGTATAAAAGTAGTCCGTCTGACATTATTTTTCTCCTAACGTGTACTTCATTCAATATACGCTATCTGCGGCAAAAAATCAAGAAAATATTATTTTGTTGTTTACTCTTTTGTAATTATGTGTTAATATGTTTACAGTCTTTAGACATGCAACATTGTCAAATTTTCAGTATTCGATTTAAATACCCTAGAAAATTTTTGTGAGATAGGTACTTAGATGTACGGCATGAGTGAAAAGAAGGAGATTATATGGATTTTAAAAAAGCGTCATTGGCAGAGCTTAGAGCATATGCCAAGGAAAAAGGAATACGTAATATTTCAACACTGAAAAAGGGTGAGCTTGCACAGCTGTTGGAAAATGTAGAAAAAATGACATCAAAGAAAAGTGATGCTGCGGCTTCGGCGGAAGCAGAAAAAAAGCCTGAAAGCAAGACCGAGGCTAAGATTGAAGCTAAACCGGAGGGCAAAATAGAAGGAAGTCAGGCAAAGACGGGAAAGTCAGAGCCAAGGACTTATACAAGGGCTGTGCCGCCACGGGATGAGACAAAGAAGGAAGATGGGACAACAGAGCCAAGGCAGGAGCCTGTCATGCTTACATTTGACGGTCAGGAATATAACAGGGATTTAGATAGTGGAGATATGGCAAACGGTATTTTGGAAGTCATGTCGGATGGATATGGTTTTATAAGAACTGCAAACTATTTGCCTGGTGACAAGGATATATATGTTTCCCCGATTCAAATCAGAAGGTTTGGATTGAAAAAGGGAGATATTGTTTCAGGACCAATCAGGTTAAAAACACAGGGTGAAAAGTTCAGTGCATTACTTTATATCAAGAGTATAAACGGTTTTTTGCCGTCTGAGGCGGCAAAGAGAGTTCCGTTTGAGGATCTTACCCCTATTTTTCCAAATGAAAGGATTAGTCTGGATACAAACGGTGCACCGGTTGCAATCCGTATCGTTGATTTGTTAAGTCCGATTGGTAAGGGGCAAAGAGGTATGATTGTCTCGCCTCCTAAGGCAGGTAAGACAACACTTTTGAAGGCGATTGCAAAAAGCATAAGCAGAAATAACAAGGACATGCATTTGATTGTGCTTCTCATTGATGAGCGTCCGGAAGAAGTTACGGATATCAGGGAGTCGATAGAAGGGCAGAATGTTGAGGTCATCTATTCTACCTTTGATGAGCTTCCAGAGCATCATAAGAGGGTTTCTGAGATGGTAATTGAGCGGGCAAAGCGGTTGGTAGAGCACAAGAAAGATGTCGTTATCCTGCTTGACAGTATCACAAGACTTGCAAGAGCGTATAACCTTACGGTTCCGCCAAGTGGAAGAACACTTTCAGGAGGTCTTGACCCGGCAGCACTTCATATGCCAAAGCGGTTTTTTGGTGCAGCCAGAAACATGAGAGAGGGCGGAAGTCTTACCATCCTCGCAACAGCTCTTGTTGATACGGGAAGCAGAATGGACGATGTGGTATTTGAGGAATTTAAGGGAACCGGTAACATGGAGCTTGTGCTTGACAGAAAGTTGTCTGAAAAGCGTATTTTCCCTGCCATTGATATCGTAAAATCAGGAACAAGACGCGATGATTTGCTTCTCACAAAGGAGGAACAGGAGGCAGTTGCAGGTATTCACAAGGGCTTGTCCGGCTCTAAGGCTGATGAAATGACGGAGGATGTTTTAAAGCTGTTCGTGAGGACAAGAAACAACAGGGAGTTTGTGGAATATATCAAGAAAACCCTGCTTCGGAGATAAATTTACAAGGTGTGTTTTGCTGCTTTGTATATACTTGCATATAAAAGTCAGTTTTTTTTAGAAAACACTTGAATTTATGCGTTTGCTATGATAGAATATCAATCGTTGTGGACGTGATAACTTAGGTAAATCATGTATTATGATATATAGAGAGGTGAAAAACATGAGAGAAGGAATACATCCGGAATATTTTCAGGCAAAGGTTGTATGTAACTGTGGTAATGAGTTTGTAACAGGCTCTACAAAGAGTGATATCCACGTTGAGATTTGCTCAAAGTGCCATTCATTTTATACAGGTCAGCAGAAGGCTGCACAGGCACGTGGCAGAATTGATAAGTTCAACCGTAAGTACGGTGTTACTCAGGCATAGTTATTTGACATAAGGGATATATAAGGGCTGTCGCATGTTTGTGCCAGCCCTTTTTACTTATGAAACACAAAACCGAATGGCAGATATTTGTTGTATCATGTGATATTTGACAAACGGTATATTGATTCATTGACAGTATGGAAAGAAAAGGACAGGTGTAATATGGGGCGTGTCAGTATCGGCGGTCAGGCTGTGCTTGAGGGCATTATGATGAAAAATGATGACAAGTATGCAATAGCCGTCAGAAAGCCAAACAAAGAAATTGAATTAAAAATAGAAACCTACAAGCCTGCAGGGAAGAAAAGTGCTATTTTAAGGGCACCTATTATCAGGGGAGTTGTAAATTTTGTAGAGTCCATGGTTATCGGTGTCAAAACCCTGACTTATTCCGCAGATTTCCTTGAGGAGGAAGAGGAAGCTGATAATGTGGATAAGGAAACGGCAGATGATGAAACTGTACGAAATACAGGTAATGACACAAAATCGGACGATTTACTGATGTTTGGAACGGTTGCCTTTGCCATTGTTCTTGCCGTTGGACTTTTTATGCTGCTTCCGGCATTTTTGGTGTCACTCATTGACGACGTGGTAAAAAATCATTTTTTACTTGGATTGATTGAGGGCATTGTCAGGCTTGCAATTTTTATGGCATATGTGGTTATTATTTCAAAGATGGAGGAAATAAACCGGACCTATATGTATCATGGTGCAGAGCATAAATGTATAAACTGCTTAGAGCATGGCGATGATTTGACGGTGGAAAATGTGCTGAAGCACTCCAGATTTCATAAAAGATGTGGAACAAGCTTTTTGATTATTGTAATGCTGGTCAGTATTTTGGTGTTTATGTGTATCAAAACCGATACGGTCTGGTTAAGACTTTTATCACGCGTGTTGCTTGTGCCTGTTATTGCAGGTATTTCCTATGAATTTATTAAATTTGCAGGGAGAAGTGAGTCGGCATTTGCAAATATTTTAAGTAAGCCGGGACTTTGGGTTCAGCGTTTTACGACGAAAGAACCGGATGCAGACATGGTTGAGGTGGCAATTACTGCAGTGGAGGGCGTTTTGGACTGGCGGAAATATCTGGAGGAGCAAAGAGGGGAGCAACCGTAGTTTTTTATTGCTGGCAAGGGTATGTTGGTTGTTTTTCATCGGGGCAATGGCAAATATGGAATTTGTGGATGAAGTGCAACATAAAGGATTGATATGGGCGTGACCGAAAATTCAAAGATAGGCAGTTTATAAAGTGCAACATAGAGGATTGATTGTCGTATGCGGTTAAGGGATATGCTGAAAAATGGAATAGATAAGCTTCAGGGCTGTAACATAGAAAACGGAGAGCAGGACGCAAGGCTGCTTGCCATGCATGTTTTGGAGCTTGATTATACGGGGCTGTTTATGAAGCTGGATTATGAGGTGGATGCTGACAGGGCAGAACGGTATCATAGGCTGATTGAAAAGAGGGCAACCCATTATCCCTGTCAGTATATTACCGGAACGACAGAATTTATGGGATATCCCTTTTATGTGGAGCCTGGTGTGCTGATACCCCGCCCTGAGACGGAGCTTTTGGTTGAGCAGGCGTTGAAGCTTACGGAAGATATGGCAGCCTGTCAGGTACTTGACATGTGCTGTGGAACCGGCTGTATTGGAATTGGCTATGGCTTAAGCAGGAGAAAGAATGGTCATGCAAACGACAAGCTTACCATGGTTGATATCTCTGAGGCAGCCATAAATCTGTCAAAAAAGAACAGCTTTTTTCACAATCTGGAATGTGATATAATAAAAAGCGATTTGTTTGCGTTCCGGAGGTCACCGGAAAAAGCGTATGACTTATATGATTTGATTATGACAAATCCCCCATACATAAGGAGTAAGGATATTGAAAGCCTTATGGAGGAGGTAAGGGATTTTGAGCCGAGGCTTGCTTTGGATGGAAGTGAGGACGGTCTGTATTTTTACAGAAACATTATTTTGGAAGCGGGGAATTATCTGCGTGATGGTGGACATTTGCTGTGTGAAATCGGATATAATCAATACGATGAAGTTCAGGGTATCCTTGTAGATGCAGGGTTTGGGGATATAGAGCTTACTGCGGATTATGCAGGCTTGGCACGTGTTGTGTCGTGCCGCAAATGAAATGCATGATTGCTAACATGTAATTATTTGTGGCTGTATGTTTAATATAAATGAGCAAAATATATGCTTCATGGAATCTATTGTGACTGGCGGTTAAAAGCAGAAGTAAGATGTTACGTTGATTTGTTGCATTGTGAAATAGGAGGATATAACATGTTTGATAAATTGGATGATTTAGTTGCAAGATTGGAGGAGCTTCAAAATCTGCTCAGTGACCCTTCTGTGGTTGGTGACCAGAACCGTTTCCGAAAGCTTATGAAGGAGCAGAGCGAGCTTGCACCTATTGTTGAAAAGTATAATGAATATAAGCAGGCAAAGCAGACGATAGAGGATAGTCTGACGATGCTTGATGAGGAGAGCGACGAGGAGCTTCGGGAGCTTGCAAAGGAGGAGTTAAATGACGCAAAGCAGCAGTTTGAGCAGTGTGAGAATGATTTAAAAATTTTGCTTCTTCCGAAGGATCCAAATGACGATAAGAATGTTATTGTGGAGATACGTGCAGGTGCAGGAGGAGATGAGGCGGCACTTTTTGCGGCAGAGCTTTACCGTATGTATGTCCATTATGCTGAGGGAAGACGATGGAAATGTGAGCTGGCAAGCGTTGAGGAAATTGGAATTGGCGGTATGAAGTCGGTTACATTTATGGTAACGGGACAGGGGGCATATTCCGTACTTAAATATGAAAGCGGTGTACACCGTGTCCAGCGTGTGCCTGAGACGGAATCGGGCGGACGTATCCATACGTCAACCGCAAGCGTTGCCGTTCTTCCTGAGGCGGAGGAAATTGATGAGATAGATATACCGGAAAAGGACTATAGAATAGATGTTATGAGGGCGTCAGGAAATGGAGGACAGTGTGTTAATACAACTGATTCTGCCGTAAGACTTACCCATTATCCTACCGGCATTGTCGTGTACAGCCAGACGGAAAAGTCACAGCTTCAAAACAAGGCTAAGGCATTTGCACTTCTTCGTGCAAAACTTTTGGACCTTGAGATGCAGAAGCGTCACGACGAGGAAGCAGACCTTAGAAAAAGTCAGGTTGGTACAGGTGACAGGTCAGAGAAAATACGTACTTATAATTTTCCGCAGGGACGTGTTACCGACCATAGAATCGGTCTTACATTGTATAAGCTGGATAAGATTATGAATGGTGAGATACAGGAAATTATAGATGCCTGCATCGCAGCAGACCAGGCAGCAAAGCTGAGCAAAATGCAGGAGGAGTAGGCTGAAAATTTTTTTAAAAAAGACTTGCAATATAGAACAAATGTTCGTATAATAGACATATGAACGAGATATTGACAGGTTATACAACACAGGAAAAATTGGAGATACTGGCAGATGCAGCAAAGTATGATGTTGCATGCACATCAAGCGGTTCAGACAGGAGAGGAAAGAAAGGATTTCTCGGCAACGCAAGTGCATGCGGCATATGTCACAGCTTTGCGGCAGATGGCAGGTGTATTTCCCTGTTGAAAATACTTATGACGAACCACTGCGTTTATGATTGCAAGTATTGTGCAAACAGGGCAAGTAATGATATTCCGAGGGCTACATTTACTCCTGAGGAGATATGTGAGCTGACAATTGAATTTTACAAAAGAAATTATATCGAAGGGCTGTTCTTAAGTTCAGGTGTTCTTAAAAATCCCACTTACACAATGGAAAAAATGTGTGAGACTCTTTTGCTGCTGAGAAACAAGTATTGCTTCAATGGCTACATACATGTCAAAACAATTCCCGGGGCATCAGATGAGGTGCTTGCAGCAGCAGGTTATCTTGCAGACCGAATTAGTGTAAATCTTGAGCTTCCCACTGCGGAGAGCTTGTCTAAGCTTGCACCAAATAAAAGCTTTCAAACGATTCTTGACCCTATGGGAAAGGTAAGTGACACGATTGCAGGTCACAGGGCTGCCATAGGAAAAAATCCGCGTATGGAGCGGAGCAATGGAAACAAATATCTGCAAAACAGCATATTTTCAAAGGAGAAGCTGGTTACAAAAAGCGGCAACGGGCGAAGGGCATCAGGTGAAAATGTGCTTGTTCCTTCAGGGATGGGCAAGCTTACAAGAAGCTTTGCACCTGCAGGACAGAGCACGCAAATGATTATAGGTGCTACGGGAGAAAGCGATTATACCCTGATTCAAACGACACAGAAGCTGTATCAGAGCTATGATTTAAAGCGTGTGTTTTATTCGGCATATATTCCCATTAACGAGGAAAGTGTGCTTCCTGCCATTGGGACTCCGCCGCCTCTTTTGCGTGAGCACAGACTTTATCAGGCAGACTGGCTGCTAAGGTATTACGGCTTTTCGGCAGAGGAGCTTTTGTCGGAGGAGAAGCCCAATTTTAATGAACAGCTTGACCCTAAGTGTGACTGGGCAATCAGACATTTGGAGTATTTTCCGTTGGATGTTCAGAAGGCACCGTATGATTTACTTTTACGGGTGCCGGGGATAGGTCCGAAGTCGGCAGGCAGGATTATGTATGCAAGACGGTACGGAAGCCTGGACTTTGACAGCCTGAAAAAGATGGGTGTTGTTTTAAAGCGGGCACATTACTTTATTCTCTGTAATGGAAAGCAGATGTATCATACTCCGATTGAGGAGCACTTTATAGAAAGGCAGCTTACGGACACAAACAGACGGGATAATTGGAAGGTTGCAAACAGCAATGTGACATACCAGCAGATGTCGCTTTTGGATTATGGAATAGGATAGCTTATGAAAGTATTTTGTTGCAAGGATAAATTTGAGGATATGCTGACATGCATATATGATGCATGGAGCTTTGCCCTTCAGGGAGGGCACGACAATGTAAGGCTGATGCGGGAGCCTGTGTTCCAGCAGTCGCTGTTTGATGAATATGTGCATGTTGAGCCTGACAGTGAAAAGGTTGAAAAGGTTATCCGCTCCATTAAAGGGCAGATTTCCAATCAGGCATATCTGTATGTCTTTTATGCATCCCTGTCACCGGAGGAGGATGCATTGCAGGCGGTGTATAACTTTTTAAGAGTTGGCTTTGCTGTCGGGGGACAAGTGTGTTCCATGTATGCCAATCCGCATGTTATGAGAATGATGGAGCTTAAGCGGAAGGTAGGAAATGAGAGCCATTATTTTAGGGAGTTTGCCCGTTTTACCTCGTTGGACAACAAGGTATATGTTTGTCATATAGAACCAAAAAGCAACGTGGTTATGATGGTAGGCAGTCATTTTGCCGATAGGATGCCGTCGGAGCACTGGATGATTATAGACGATAACAGAAAACTCGCGGCAGTGCATCCAAAGGATAGCGAAAATTATTTAAGATATCTTACGGATGCTGAGTTTGAAACGCTTTCCCGTTCCGAGGATTACAGGGACGAATATACAGATTTGTGGAAGTCATTTTTTGATGCAATTGCCATCAGGGAGAGGGCGAATGCCCGTTGTCAAAGAAACCTGTTTCCGGTATGGATGAGAAAGCATGCAGTTGAGTTTATGGATGACTAGCTCTTTCAATTATTGCGTCAGTAAAGGGAACATGAATTAACTTTCGCTTTTCAATAAAAATTTATCGAAAAACGATAAAAATATATTGACTTTCAATATAAGTGGTAGTATTATCCTTACAGGAGCAAAGCTTTCATGATTTTGGTTCAAAAGGAGGATACCATGGAAAATAATAAAATAACAAGAATTACAAAGCTGTTACTGGATATTATGTTCTTTGTCGGCATTATTGTCACGGTTACCATTCCATTTAGCTTTAAATTCTACGGAAAATATAATGATTATTTTGAAAAATTTTATCTTCAGCTTGTCATTATATTTTTTATTTCAGGAATTTTTGCAATCCTGATATTGAGAGAGCTTCGGAAAATGTTTTCAACAGTTTTAAGGAATGACTGCTTCGTGGAAGGTAATGTTACAAGCTTGAAGCGTATGAGCATATACAGCTTTGCAATTGTGGCTGTAACGCTGTTTCGGCTGTTTGTATATTTTACGCCGTCCGTTTCAATTATTGTGATTGTGTTTCTGATAGCAGGATTGTTTTCCAGAGTGCTTGCAATTGTATTTGACAAGGCGGTTTCATATAAGCAGGAAAACGATTTTACAATCTAAGCAATGGCGGATGTTCAAGGTTCAACAGAAGGGGGCGTGAAAATGGCGATAATGATTAATCTTGATGTTGTGATGGCACAGAGAAAAAAGGGACTGTCAGAGCTTGCTAAGGATGTTGATATCACTCTGGCAAATTTATCAATATTAAAAAATAACAAAGCAAAGGCAATCAGGTTTTCCACGTTGGAGGCGATATGCAAAACCCTTGACTGCCAGCCAGGTGACATTTTAATTTATGTACCGGATAAGGAGGATGACCATGGAGAAGAATAAAGGGCGTATTGCACTTAAAACATTGATTTATGCATTTATTTACAGTGTATGTCTCTATAAAAATTTAACAGGCATTATGACACCTGTTTTTTCAGTGGCAACGGTTGTGTTTTTTTACCTTGTGCTTCCGGAGCTTACAGAGGATAAGGAACGTGGAAGGCTTAGGGTTAGAAAGCTGATTCCGTATTTTATTGGAATTGTGTTGCTTGGAATTTCCATTTTTATGACGGCGGATTTGTTTATTATTATTTGCAGCTATATCGGCATGCTTCTGCTTGCCATGGCGGCACTTATTCGGTTCTTTTGCAATGAGGAAAGCTGGGGCGTGGGAAGATACGCTGTTGCACTTGTGGAGACCTGTGCCGCTCCGCTGGTTTATATTGACCGTTTTTTTAAGGATGGAAGCAAGATAAAAAATGCCATGAAACAAAATAAGAATCAAAAGAAAAAACAAAATCTAAAATATGTTATGATAGGAATTGTATGTGCCATTCCGTTTCTCATCATTGTGGTAGGGCTTTTGGGAAGTGCAGATGCGATTTTCGGAAATTTGGTCAATTCCATTTTTGGGCAGGTAACGATATCATGGGATATGGCAGGCTTTCTTTTGCTTATGGGCACCGTGATGGTATATTGTTATTGTCTTTTGTATAAGCTGTCGGCACATGGGGCAGGGAATGTACCATATATAAAAAATAAGCTGGAGCCTGTAATCGGTATCACCTTTACAAGTATGCTTACGGCGGTGTATCTCCTGTTTTCGTTTATACAGATTTTAAGTCCTTTTTTGGGCGAAAGCATGCTTCCTGATGGATACTCCTATTCCAATTATGCAAGAGAGGGATTTTTCCAGCTTCTGTTTGTGGCTGCATTGAATCTGTTTATTATTCTTGTCTGCAATGCCATCTTTGCCAAGCATAAGGTGCTCAAAATTGTGCTTACGGTGATGTGTATTTGTACTTACATTATGATAGCTTCATCGGCAGTCAGAATGTTTATGTATATTGAGACTTATGATTTGACCTATTTAAGACTGCTTGTATGTTTTGCACTTTTACTGATAGGAATTTTGATGATTGGTGTTATAATATCCATATATAGGCAAAAATTTAAGCTCATGCGGTATTTTATGGCTGTTACATCTGTATTATATATTTTGCTTGCATTTTCCCATCCGGAATATATAATAGCAAGATATAATTTGTCGGTGTCGTCTGCGGAACAGTATGCAGAAGAAACAGGGCTTGACACGAGGTATCTGTCACAGTTTTCCAGTGATGCCGCACCTGCAATCCATGATTATCTGGAGCAGCATGGCGGAATGGAAGCGGAAGATATGCCGGAGTTTGCAAAAATGAAATTTGAGACATACTTTGCACGGGTTGACAGGGAATATAACCAGAACAAAAGTGTGAGAGGCTTTAATCTGTCAAGCTACAGAGGACATTTGTGTGCGGCGAAATATACCAATTAGCGTTTTTACAGTGACAATTTGGAGAAGGATGGCAATACAAATGAATGGTCGTTTTATGACCAATTATGTTTCAGGGACTGCTGCTTAAGAAAAGGGAGTATTGTAATGAAAAAGGTTCTGATTGTGGAGGATAATAAGGATATCAGCAATATGCTGGAGAATTTTTTAAGCGGGCATGACTATGAGGTGGAGTGTGCTTATGAGGGACGGAGTGCCTCCAAATGTATTTCGGATCAGGAATACGACATTATCCTTATGGACTTGATGCTTCCACACAAAAGCGGTGATGCCATCATCCGTGAGCTGAGGGAACATTCAGATACACCTGTGATTTGCCTGTCTGCAAAATCAGGCATGGACACAAGACTTGAGGTTCTCCGTATGGGTGCCGATGATTATATTTTAAAACCTTTTGATTTAAATGAGGTGTTGGTCAGACTTGAGGTTGTTTTAAGAAGAAGCGGAAGGTCAGGGCAGGCATTGGGTGATGACTGTGGCGTGCTTACCATCGGGGATATTGTACTTATTCCAAAGGAAAACAGGGTGGAGTATGACGGAAAAAATATTCCGCTTACATCCAAGGAGCTTCAGATACTAAAGCTTATGATGGAGCAGCCGACAAAAACCTTTACGAAAGCCAATCTTTATGAGTCGGTGTGGAATGATACCTACTATTATGAGGATAACACAATCAATGTGCATGTGAGCAATTTGCGGAGCAAGCTGAAAAAGGCAACAGGAAGTGATTATATAGAAACGGTTTGGGGAATCGGCTACCGTATGCGGGAGAGTTAATATGAACATTTGGATGATGATAAGCAGTATTCTTTTGATAATACTTGTAGTTCTTATTCTGTACCTGATTGCGTTAAAAAAGCAGATAAGGCGGATAAAGGAGGAGCTTACGCCGACGCGGGAGCGGGAATACAACAAACAGCTTACAATTTCCTTGTTTGACAGGGATTTGACCAAGCTTTCCACAGAGATAAATTATAATTTGGATTATCAAAAGAAGTTGAAATATGATGCGGCGTTGTCCGAGATGAGACTGAAGCAATCGGTTTCAGACATTGCCCATGACCTTCGGACACCGCTTACGGTTATCAAGGGAAATTTACAGATGCTTGATGCAGGCGATGCATACATCCCAAAGGAAAAAGCGTACTTAAACACCTGCAGGGAGAAGGCGGACGTGCTAAAAAGCATGGTGGACGATTTTTTTGAAATGTCGGTGCTTGAGAGTGACAGTACGGATGTGACACTTAAGGAGATAGATGCAACGAAGCTGCTTATGCAGTTTGTTGTTGACCATGAGGCAGTGATACGGGAGCATGGACTGACGCCTGATATCAGGCTTTTGGAAAAAACGGTATCTATCCGGGCGGATTTGCAGATGCTTACACGGATGCTAGGCAATATGCTTGGAAATGCAATCAAGTATGCAAGGAACAGCTTTGGTATTTATACGGATATCAGGACGGATGGTTCCTTTGATATCATATTCGAGAATGTCGTTTCTGACACGGATAAAATTGATGTGAATCATATGTTTGAGCGTACCTATAGGGGAAGCCGTGCAAGAACGGGTCAGGGAGCGGGGCTTGGTCTTTATATCGTGAAGCTGCTTGCAGAAAAGCAAAATGCCAATGTGTATGCAGAAGTAAAAGATGGAAAACTTATTACACACATGATTTTTAAAACAGTAAAAACATAAAGAATTTTATTCATTTAAGAAATTCTTTATGTTTTTTTTCTATTATGGATATAATACATAAATTTGGTGATGTTCAAGGCTGTGGCAGGCTTAAGAGTAGCTTTGATATCCTGCGTCAGCATATTTTTAGAATGATTGATGTCCAATGGAGGAGGAGAAGAATGTCAGATAATATTATTGATGTTAAACAGTTAGGAAAACAGTATATGAAGCAAAAGGCAGTGGATAATGCCTCCTTTCAAATTAAGGAGGGCATGATTTGCGGTCTGATTGGTCCGAACGGTGCAGGAAAAACCACGATTATGAAAATGCTCGGAGGACTTGTACTTCCCACAAGCGGAAGCATTTCCATATATGGCGGCAGTACGGAGCAGGAGCTTGCACGGGCAAGGCAGCGTATGAGCTTTATGATTGAGGTGCCATACGCAAAGGAAAAAATGAGTGCAAGGGAAAACCTTGAAAAGCAACGGCTGCAGAAAGGAATTCCTGACAAAAACAGAGTGGATGAGGTGTTAAAGATTGTCGGTCTTGAACATACGGGAAAAAAGAGCGTGCAGAAATTTTCGCTTGGCATGAGACAGAGACTTGGAATTGCCATTGCACTTTTGTCAAAGCCTGAAATTATGGTTATGGATGAGCCGATAAACGGACTTGACCCTGAGGGAATTGTGGAAATCAGGGAGCTGCTTCTTAAGCTGAATCAGGACGAGCATATTACAATCATTATTTCCTCGCACATTTTGAGCGAGCTTTCCCTGCTATGTACGGATTATATTTTTATCCATCATGGCGAGATTATACAGTCTGTGTCCTCTGATGAGTTAAAAAAGCTGTGTAAGGAATTTTATCATATTCACACGGACAATGACGAGAAGGCATTGGTCATTTTGGAGGAAAAGCTTGGCATAACGGATTATGATGTTGATGAGGATGGAAGTATCCGCCTATATGAAAAGATGGATCGGCTTGTTGATGTTTCAAGGGCACTCTATGAGGGCGGGGTTGTTCCAATCACATTGGAGATTAATGAAGCAAATCTTGAAAAATATTATATGGATATGGTAGGTGAGCAGAATGTGGAACATAATGAAGGCACAATGGTATCAGATTAAAGGCGATAACATGATAATATATGGAATTTTGGCAGCGTTTCTCTTACCTGTTTTGCCTGTGGTTTTTGACGGGGCGGGTATGGATGATATGACAGGTGGCATGTTTGCCGTTTCGGCATTTGGTATGATACCGTTTGCACTTGTGCTTCTTTCTGTTATTTTGGTCTCAAGGATTTGCGGATGGGACATGAATGACAAGACAATCAATTATGAGCTTATGTCAGGACACAGCAGGGGGCAGATTTATTTTGGCAGGGCGATTGTGAGCATTGTATGTACTCTGATTGCCGGGATTGCCATAATGGTGTTGCCGACAGCTCTGATAACGATGATAAAGGGCTGGGGTGATAATGTTGCCGCAAATGATATGCTTGTAAGGACGTTGGTTATACTGTGTCCTTACATAAGATGGATTTGTGAGCTTATCCTGCTGGTGTTTCTTGTCAAAAACAGCAATATTGCACTTGTGCTTGGATGGCTTTTGTTTGTAGGAGGAACCATGGCAGAGATGATTCTATATGAGGCAGCGGATATTACGCTTAATGTTCAGTTTGCATCAACAAATATGGAGCACTTGTCCCAAATTACAAACGCAAAGGATGAGCTGGTAAACGGTGAGCTTATATCCGTATTTGACGCAGCACTTAAGACATCGGAAATCACGAAGTCCGTTGCCGTATCCCTGCTTGTGGCTGTTTTATGCACGGTTCTTGGATATGCGGTATTTAAGAAGCAGGATCTGTAAACAATAATCAAAAGGATTGAATAAAAGAGGGTGATGATTTGAAGGATTTAATAAAGGCACAGTTGTACCAGCTTAAGAAAAACAGACTTGTAATCATAGTTTTTTTTGCAGCGTTGCTCATTCAGTTCACAAATATAATAAGCGAAATTTCATACAACGAAGCAGGCTTTCCTGCAAGTACCTATATTGTTGATATGGGTCTGGAAATGATTTTTATGAGTATATTTTTTCCTATTATTTTTGCAGGTTGTGTATGCGGTGGAGATTTTCCTGATAAGACAACAAACTATGAGCTTATGTCAGGTCATACAAGAAAACAGGTCTATTTTAGCAGGGCGGTAATCAGTCTTGTAGGTGGAGCAGTTGGGGAGTTCATTATTATTATTGCTCCCGTTGTTTTTTTAAGTGTGACGAACGGATGGGGAACGGATATTTTGGTCAGGGAAGCTGTAACAAGGTATTTGCTTATGCTTTTTCCCATAGCAAGGATTATATGTGAGTTTATATTTTTTACTTACATAGTTAAAAATCCGTATATTACAATGGCAAGTTCATACCTTGTTATGATGTTAGGGGTATCATATGGTGAGCTGTTTTCTGACAAAGCATCTGTATTTTTGGGAATATCAAACATTATGAAGCTTGGGACATATGAGTCGTGGAGTACATATACCATAGACAATACGGTTGATATGATCAAGGTATATGATGCAGCATTAAGTGTGGGAGACATTATATCAACAGTATCAGCTTCTGTAATCATTGGCGGATTATTTTTGCTGATTGGGTACAGATATTTTCATGCGGATGATTTGAATTAAAGCCAGGATGATTTGCAAAAAGCAAATTAAAAATTGGCTGATATTCAATAGATTGAGGTGAAGAAATGATAAATGCAGATATTATTTTAATTGTTTTAACGATGGGATTCTCACTGGGACTTTATGCTCTGGCGGGCTATGCCGCAAAAGTTCTAAGTTCCAAATGGAAGCTTTGTTATATACTTCCTTTTGTAGTATGTATCGTTTTTATGGAATTTTCAGGCTTAGAGCTGTCCTTATTGGGTGTTTACATTGGTTGTGTGCTGCTGCTTATGGGATTTATGAAAGAGAGTGTAAGGGTAAGGCGGATTGTGTCAATATGTACAGCTTTACTGGCAATGATAACAATACCTGTGTGCCTGCTGAATACGGGCTACCGTATGCCGAATTTTGCAGCGGAATTTAAGAGCGGCTTTGAGTCAATGCGGGAGCATTACTGTATGGCAGAGCACAAAGAGATTGACTGGGATGCCTTATATGATGAGTACCTGCCGAAGTTCAAGGAGGTACAAAAAAATCACGATGCGGTGGAAAATTACATTCTTTGGACAAAGCTTTGCAACAGTATGCATGATGGTCATGTGGCATATTATGCGGATAACGAGATTATGGATGCGGCAGTGGAAAAAATGTATGGAAATGATTACGGCTTATCCCTGATTACTTTGTCCGACGGAAATACCGTTGCAGTAAATGTTGAGGAGGGCAGCACGGTATATGCTGCAGGAATACGAAACGGGACAATTATAACGGCGTGGGACGGCAAGGCAGTTGATGAGCTTAAGACGTCGGATACCCCAATCGTTTGGCTTGCGTACAATCCCGTCAAGGAAAATGATGATTTTAACAGTGCCCTGCTTGTTGCAGGAATGGGAGGAGACACGGTTTCCATCCGCTTTCTTGATGAAAATGGGGAAGAACGAAGTGTAAATGCGGCAAAGCTTGGTGCATATGCAGACCGCCTTAAAAATACAACTGATCTGTTATATTCCGGAATAGTGGCGTCTAATATGACCTGGCATGATTTGAATGACGATACGGCGGTGCTACGGCTTACACAAATGATGTATGACACAAATGCAGCAGAGACAGGAGATTATGTACGAATGAAAGATGAGCTTAAGGCTGGTATCCTTGAGCAAAAGGAGAAGGGAATCCAAAATTTGATTATTGACCTGCGTTCTAATTCAGGCGGAGACCCGAATTTTATTCTTGCCGCCGCAGAGCTTTTTTCTCCCGAACAGGAATTTACCTATGCGTATAGTGGTGTGTGGGATGAGGAGCAAAAATGCTTTGCATATGATGCGGAGACAGAAAGATATGTTGTTGGAAATAAAATTACATATACAGGTGAAAATGTGTGGGGCGATGGCAGGATTGTCCTTTTGGTGAACATGGAAACAATCAGTGCAGGAGACCATTTTACAAAGCTTATGAGTGTGCTGGACAATGTGACGATAATGGGTTTTACCGGTTCAAACTGCTCAGGACAGGGAATCAGGGGCGTGCAATTTGAGGATGGAGCGTTGCAGTTTTCTTCCGTTCCTACCCTTAATGCGGATGGAACCATATATGTGGATACAGATATATCAAGGCAGGTAACGGTACCGTTGGGTGTGCAAATTCCGTTTGATGAGAACGCTGTAAAGGCAATATTTGACGATGGGGAGGATTATGAGCTTGGTTATGCGGAGGAATATTTAAGAAAATAGATATTTTTATTGTAAAAATTATCCTATGCGTTTATAATTTATATATGTACTTATAAATACATGTTATTATTTAACGCGATTAATAACAACTTGTATTTGGGGATAAAAGGTTATTAAAGGAATGGGGATAATGTATGAAGCAATTAGTAAACTTAATGGAAGAAACGGTATTTAACAAGATTGATGAGCTATGGTCAGATACGCAATATTGCAAATGCGAGGATTGCCGGATGGATATCGCAACCTATGCATTAAATCGTCTGCCTGCACAGTATGTACAATCATTAAGAGGAAAAGTAATGTACCGTTTTGAATCACAGCAGACACAAAGTGATGTAGATGTCACGGTAATTGTAGGAAAGGCAATTGGAATTGTCGGTAATGCACCGCATAGAAATACGGCGGAAACGAATTAAAGTGAAAAAGGGGCTGTCGCAGTAAGGATTTAAGGGACACTTAAAATTACACTGACAAGCCCTCTATTATTTTGTATTTTTATGGTTACTGGCTATCTTTAGCATATTGATATTTTGCTTTTCTATTATGTGGGGCACGAACTGTTGTCTGAGTACACAGCCTTATGTTGCCAGTCAGTATGTGTATTTTGAATTGCAACTTTTAAGACCGCAAGAATACCTCACATTTAAAATTTGCGATGTTTGATTACATGCTGCTTAAGCGAAACTCGCTTCGCTCAAACATCGCTACGCAGCATGTTTCATCGCAAATTATCAAATGTGGGTATTCTAAACGGTCTTGTTGTCAAATTCAAAATACACATACTGACTGGCAACATGGCTGTGTACGAGTTCAAGGGAGTGCCCCACAAGCCATAATAGAAAAGCAAAATATCTTAATATGCTTAGATAGCACAGGTTGTAAAAATACAAAATAAAAGAGGGCTTGTCACGGTTAAACAACTATGTGCCTTAAATCCTTACTGTGACAGCCCTTTTTTATGTCAGAATTGTTATTTAATCCCGGTCTAACCGATTACCTCGTCCACAGCTTCCTTGATAATTTCGAGCCCCTTAAGAAGTGTTTCATCAGGAATGGTGAGTGCAGGCATAGGCTTCACTACGCTGTTGTCACGTCCTGCAAGCTCAATTATGAGACCACGCTTAAAGCAGGCTTTGGATATTGCAGAAGCTTTTTCACCGCTTCCTACATCGATTCCGAATATACATCCGATACCACGGATTTCAATGCCGTCTCTTACGACATGTTTTTCAAGGTAATCACGTATGACCTTCTCCTTGCGTTTTGCTTCGGCTTCAATGTTATTTTCAAGCATAAATTCTAATCCAGCTTTTGCAGCAACCACTGCTAACTGGTTACCACGGAAGGTTCCGTTGTGCTCTCCAGGAAGCCATATGTCAAGCTCAGGAGAAAACAGCGTGAGGGCAAAAGGAAGACCGTAGCCGCCGATTGATTTGGACATGATAAGCATATCAGGCTTAATACCTGCCCGCTCGAAGGAGAAGAAGGTTCCTGTACGTGCACATCCCACCTGTATATCATCAATGATAAGGAGAATGTCGTGTCTATCGCACAATGCCCTGACATCCTGAAGCCATTTGTTGTCAAATACATAGACACCGCCCTCAGCCTGTACAGTTTCAATAACAAAAGCAGCAGGCTTGTCAATGCCTGAGTGGTCATCTGTTAAAAGTGTTTCCATGTAGTTGATTGTATCAAAGCCTTCAAACATATATGGTGCAGGAATATGAGTTACATGGTCTAATGGAACCCCCGCACCGTTGCGGTCTGTTCTGTCGGTTGTAAGTGAGAGGGCACCGAGGGTCATACCGTGGAAGCATCCCATAAGAGCCCAGACATTGGTTCTCTTTTTTACCTTTCTTGCAAGCTTTAATGCCGCTTCAATTGCATTTGTGCCTGTAGGGGCAGGGAACATGATTTTATAATTCAGTCCACGGGGTTTTAATACCTTTTCCTCAAAATATTCTATGAAATCAGCCTTTACATTTGTCATCATGTCAAGGGAGTGCAGGATACCGTCATTTGTAAGGTAGTCAATCAGCTTCGCCTTGATGTAATCATTGTTGTGTCCATAGTTTACAGCTCCTGCTCCGCAGAAAAAGTCTATATATTCATTTCCGTCAACGTCCGTTATAATGGAGCCCTTTGCCTTTGCAAATACAGATGGAAAGCTTCTGCAATAAGAGCGTACATTTGATTCATATGTTTCAAAAACTTCTTTCATTTCCATGGTTTATTCCTCTTTTCTTGGTAAAATTTATAGAACAAAGCGTCTATGACGCTGTAGTTCGAATCTTAGCAGGCTCCGTAAGGAGCGTGCCTATAGGAAATTCAAAGGAATTTCCTATAAAGGAACAAAGCGTCTATGACGCTGTAGTTCGGTTTTTATAATGTATTTATGTTGTATCAATTATAAGCATCAATGTGATGGCTTAAAGGTTTCAAACTGCAGCAGCCTGCTGTTATAAGCACTCATAATGGTATCCTCAAATGCCAGCTTTGGATGTTCAATGCCCATAATGGACATAAGGTACTTTACAAACAGTGGATTGGACACCAGAAAGGGACCAATCGTATAGGTGCCATAAAAGTTATTTTTTCGGATACCCTCAAGGCTTGATTCAGGGTTGATACCACAGCCCTTTGTCACCTTATAAAAATAGCAGTCTGTGTTGTCACCGTAGGAGTGACTGAATTGGGATTTGAAGCCAAGTACCTTCATATCCTCAAATTCCCCTAAAATATAGGAGTTGTGTCGGTTAAACATATATCGTTTGGCATATAAATCAAACAGTCCGAGACATTGGATTTGGCTATTATCCTCGTCTTCAATATATTGTCCAAATATCTCCATTGCATTTCCCGTCATAAGAAATATACAGCCCTTATCAATAAGCTCCATAATGCGGTCCTTGTAGGGGAGCAGGGCAGATACCACCAGCTCCTGCTGTTTTTCAGACATTGCACCCATGAAAACCATGGAGACATCCTGACTGACAAATGCAGGCTCATCAAAAAGGTGTGTGTCCGCAAACACTGCATCGGGCATACATTTTTTTAGGTAACCGGTGTTCATTAAATCACCAAATAAATTGGCAAATTCAGGATACAGAGTTTCGATTATTATATTGTGTTCCATATGGTTACCTCCTATTTACTGCAAGTGCTCAATGATTTTGTCACGTGCAATCTTTGCTGCCGAGGTAGCGTATACCTGATGAAGTATAAATACTTTTTCCGTTTTGTCAAGCCATAAATGCTCATGTGCTTTTGTTTCATCAGGAACACAGCTTATTTTTTCTTCCGGAACACCTGCAAGGAGCAGCCTGAGCTTATAGTCCTCACAGCGTTCTCCACACACAATTAAATGGCTTATGTCAGGCTGATTCAGATATTCAAAATCGGCATCGTACATCCATGTTACAATTTCAGGAGAGTGGGAGTGCCCATAAATATCCCCCAACATAAGGATTACCTCCTTGTTGCCCTCCTGTTTACTTACAAACTCAAACACGCAGGAGCAGGCAATCGGGTTAAAACCCTTGGACAGGTGGGTAATCACCTCAACATTACCTGCCTTGGCACTGGAATACCGGGACTCCAATACATTGACCCTGCCAAAGGATTTTTTGATTTCATCGGGGGAAAGTCCAAGCTCACGCAGTACCGTAATTGCGGTAACCTGATTATATGTGTTAAAAATGCTGTCCGTTATGAGCGGGTATACCTCTGTGTCACCGTTATGTGTTACGGTAAGGGTCCTTGCCAAAAAGTCAGGGAGCATGCTGTAGTCGCTTTCCGGAGAGGTAAAGCCGCAATTTGGGCAGGTTGCATGTCCGATATGATGGTATCTCAAATAATCATATTTAAGAAGATGGTAACACTTTGGACATATACGTGCATCGTTTATTATATTTAAATCCTCCTCGTGGTCCGTGTCCATGGGAGCAATGGAAAAATAGGTTCTTTCATTTGACGGTGCAAGCCTTGAACTGATTGCATCGTCAGCATTGAGTATCATATGGGTATCACCTGGAATGTGATCCGATATGAGGTTAAAAATATATTCCGTATGTGCATTTCTTTGCAGGGAATCCCGGAACAGGTTCGTGCATACGGCAAAGTCAGGATGTATAAACGGATAAATAAGCTTTGAGCTACGCTCGTCCACCTCAAACAGTGCAAGCTTTTTCCTGACCTTGCCACCAATTGTTGCATTGGAAAGGAGAGCAGTTGCAATACCTGCATTTAAATTTGAGCCTGCCCTGTTATTTAAAACATCATATCCACAGTCCTTCAGGACATCTAATATCATGTTGCAGGCTGTTGTTTTTCCGTTCGTTCCTGTAACGCAGACTATTTTTTCAGGCTTGTCAATCCGTCCGAGAAAGTCAGGACATATATTTATGGCAAGTCTTCCGGGAAAATGGCTTGCGTTCATGCCGAGAAGCTTCCCCATTCTGTATGCAGTTTTACCCACAAAAAGGGCAATCCTAAACCGTAAATTCTTTTTCATGTTGCAGACCTTTCAGGCAAAATTACGTTGCCAAACAAAGCGTGTCATGACGCAGTTTGGATAGCGTCAGGTTATGTAATCAAATAACCACAGATTACTTTACCACAAAATGTAAGAATTATCCATATAATTAATAAAAGACTATAGTAAATGTGAATAATTCAATAATATTTCTGTGGCAAAATGGACAACTTACTGTTATGATGATTGGGATGACAGTTATGATGACTGGGATTCAGACTGGCAGGGAAACAGCAATAACGCATAGATGAAAGGTTGCCAATATGAAGAAAAATAACTGGAGTTTGACAACAATTACAGAAGGGCATTTATCATGTGAAAATTTAAAGCTTGGGTGTGCAGAGATTAGTAATATAGAAACGATTTTAGAAACGAAGTTTGGAAATCAGTTGAAAAGGCATGGTATTATTGTGTCTTATGATTGCTGGTCAGGTGTATTCATCATGCCGTTTTATAAAGATGCAGAATGTTATGCATCTGCGGATAGTCTGATAAAACAGATTTACGATTATTTGTGTGAGTTGGAAAATGGGGCAGTATAGAATGTCTGAAGCAAATGGTCTCAGTATGTTTCAAATGTAATGCTACAAAAAGTGCCGGCATAAAATATCCTTGTTCTATACAAAAATATTTTATGCCGGCACTTTTTAATATGGCAGAACCATAACAACTTACCTTATACTCTTGAAAGGTATTCGCCTGTTCTTGTATCAATCTTAATTGTATCACCCTGATTGACAAAAAGAGGTACATTTAAGGTTGCACCTGTCTCTACAGTACACGGCTTTGTTGCACCTGTAGCAGTATCACCCTTAACGCCAGGCTCACATTCCGTGATGAGAAGCTCTACGAACAAAGGCGGCTCCACTGCAAATACATTACCATTGTGTGAGTTGATTTTACACATTTCATTTTCCTTAACAAACTTAAGGGAATCACCGATTACATCTGCATTTAACGCGATCTGGTCGTAAGTTTCAACATCCATGAAGTGGTAAAGCTCACCATCAGAATATAAGTACTGCATATCTTTTCTGTCAATGTGTGCCTTAGGACATTTCTCGGTAGGACGGAAGGTTTTTTCAACTACGCCGCCGTTCTTTATATTTTTAAGCTTTGTTCTTACGAAAGCTGCACCTTTACCAGGCTTTACATGCTGAAATTCAATTATCTGATATACGTTACCTTCAAGCTCGATTGTAACGCCATTTCTAAAATCTCCTGCTGATATCATAATTATCCTCCTTAAAAATCACATATGCCTTATTTTATTATATATGGTACTATTTTTCAACCATTTTTTCAGCAGACAAAAATATGGCGGCAAAATACAGGTAAAAAAAATAAAAAAGATAACGAATAAATTTGTATATACAGTATCATATTTTCACCTGAGGGACATATAAATATTATAAGGGGTGAAGCTTTGAAAAATACAATTTACAGATTACTTTCCACCGATATTAGATGTCTGCTTGATAACATGAGGCTTGACATGGAGCATCTGGTGGAGCTGAGACTTAGGATAAATGAACCTCTGATTCTTATGTTCTCCTTTGGGGAATATTTTTTGTCTGAGGACGGTGGGGTTACGGAAGATACGGATAAAGCGTATTGTGTGTCAGGAACGGATATAAGGGCTACCATAGATTTTGTGTCTGATTACTCACTTTATGCATATGAGGGGGATGTCAGGCAGGGCTTTATCACTGTGCGTGGAGGGCATCGTGTCGGATTGGCAGGTCAGGTTGTCTTAGATAATGGGAGAGTGAAAAACGTGAAACATATTTCTTTTATTAATATAAGGGTATCACATGAGATTAAGGGCTGTGCAAAGACAGTTCTTCCTTACATAATCAAGGATGGGAGAGTGTTGAAAACGCTTATCATATCCCCTCCGGGATGTGGTAAGACCACACTGCTCCGGGATGTGGTGCGTTGTATTTCAAACGGCAGCAGTTATTGCAAGGGGATGAATGTGGGGGTTGTCGATGAACGCTCTGAAATAGGGGCGTGCTACATGGGGGAGCCTCAAAATGATGTGGGAATCAGGACAGACATTTTGGACGGATGTCCGAAAGCGGAAGGGATGCTTATGCTGATTCGTTCCATGAATCCAAGAGTGATTGCAGTGGATGAAATAGGAAACAGGGAGGATGTGGATGCCATTTCCTATGTCATTAACTGCGGCTGTGCAATCATTGCGACCATTCATGGGGAGTCGGTGGATGAAATACGGATGAGACCGACGCTCAGAAAGCTTATCGATGAGAGAGTGTTTGACCGCTATATTGTACTGGGGAGCAGGCTTGGCAGTGTTGAGAACATATTTGACGAGAGGGGTAATGAGCTATTTATACATTCGCTGTGTATTGCAAACTGACAGCCTGTATTCTTATTATATCGTGCAGCGGTGCACTTGGTGTAAGCTATGCCCTGTCGATGAAAAAAAGAATTGAACATTTGAAGGAGCTTCAGAGAATTATGAATTACATGGCAGGAGAAATCGCTTACCGCCATGCGGTGTTGGGAGAGGTCTTTTTAAATGCCGCTTCAAAATGCGGGGCGCCATTTCAGATGTGGCTCGCTGATTTGGGGGACAAGCTTACATGTAATGAATCAGAGCTGATGCAGGAGCCGTTTGTTGGCATATGGAGGAAGTCCCTTGACTATATCAGGGAACATACGAAATTTAAGGAAAGTGACATTCGTATTATGGAGGCACTTGGACAAGCACTTGGATATTTGGATATCAATACGCAGCAGATGTCATTAAAGCTGGAGCAGGAAAATTTACAAAACATTATAAAACAGGCTGATATGGAGCTGGCAAATAAAATGAAGGTTTCCGTTGTTATGGGTACGCTTGGAGGAGTGATGATTGTCATTTTATTAATTTAGGGATGGGATATGTCAGCCGTTTGCTAAAAGCAAATGGAAAAGGACTTACGTTCCAAGAGGGAGGACAGGCAATATGACGATACAAATCATATTTAAGATAGGTGCCGTAGGAATAATCGTTTCTTTGCTCAATCAGGTCCTGAAACATTCAGGCAGGGACGATCAGGCATATCTTGTCAGCCTTGCAGGACTGATTATCGTGCTTTCATGGATTATACCGTATGTATATCAGCTCTTTTCGGATATTAACGGACTGTTTGATTTTTAAATGAGGTGTATTTTTAATGACGCTTGGTTCTATTATGGCACTTGTGATTATAGCCGTTATTCTTTCGCTCAGTCTTAAAACGAGAAATCCGGAAATCAGCAGCGTGGTGTCACTTGCAATATGCGTTGCAATTATTGCACTGAGCATAGGGAGAATCGGTCTGATTGTGGATACCTTAAAGCAGCTTGCATCCCACATAAAGGTTGAGTATGCATATCTTGTCATTTTGCTTAAGCTTGTGGGGATTGCCTATATATGTGAATTTGCATCAGGAATAAGCAAGGATGCAGGATATAGTGCGGTGTCTGCACAAATTGAACTGCTTGGAAAGCTTACAATGCTTATGGTGGCACTACCGGTTCTGATACAGGTGATTGAGACAATACTGGTTTTGTAGATATAGGGATGAGTAAAACGCTGTTTTCGTAAATGCCGTTGTACAATATAGACAAATCACCGCAAGGCACGCTTTCGCTGCTTGTCGCTCATAACGGTGCTAAGTTCGAAAATACCTCACTAAGCACCGATGGCTCCAAAGCACCTTGCTTATGATATTGTCTATATTGCACAACTTGGTTTTAGAAGTAATGTGTTTTGCTCATCTCTATTTGTAGATATTATAGGAGGGGAAAGGTATGTGTGGTCATAAGGGAAAGGTTTTGCTTGTTTTTATCCTTGTAATTGCATGTGTCCTTTTTGGCGGGGAAAATTGTTCTGCGGCATCGGATGAGGAGGTGCAGGAAAATAATGGAGACGGAACAGAAGATTACAGCGGATATCATTATGACATTCCTGATGAGACATACAACGACATCTATAATTCAATTAATCTATATAAGGCGGACAGCCTTTTAAAGCAGTCAGGTATAAATAATGTAAGTCTTGCGGATCTGTTTACGGGCATAAAAAATGGTGACATGGCATATGTAAGACAATGTATTTTTCTGATAATCAGAAACGTTACCATAGAAGATATACTTTTGAATAAGGAATTTCTGTTGCAGTTAATCATAATTGCATTGCTGGGCTCTATATTTGTCAGGCTGGCAGGCACGTTCGGAAACGGTTTTGTGGGGGAGCAGGGCTTTTATGTTACTTATCTTATGATTACATCCCTTTTATTATCGTCATTTCTTACCAGTCTTGATACGGTCAGTAATGCCATTGACCATATTATTGATTTGGTCAGTATCATAGTACCAGTCTATGCACTGTCCATGAATTTTATAGGCAGTAATGCAACCTCAGTGGGCATGTACGAGCTTATTATGCTGGGAATATGGCTTGTGCAGGTTGTTATTTCAGGGGTTGTACTGCCGCTGATTAAATTTTATGTGATTGTTGCACTTATCAATAATATCAATAAAGAAGACAGCTTTTCCAAGCTGTGTAAGCTAATACGTAACATTGTAGGATGGCTGCTTAAGACAATTATTGTATTCATAGCGGGACTCAGCCTGATTAAAAGTCTTCTTGAGCCGCAGATGGACATTCTGGGGAAGCACAGTCTCGGCAGGTTTATTTCAGCAATTCCGGGAGGCGGTATGGGAGCGGTCATCACGGGAACCTTTTTAAAGGCAGGCATGGTAATTAAAAACAGCGTGGGTGTTACAGGAATTGTGATTATTGGAATTGTCACGCTTACTCCCGTAATCAAAACGTTTCTTGTCATGCTTATGATTCGGATTACTGCGGCAATGTTACAGCCTATAGGTGAAAAAAGGTATGTGGATGGGATAGAATCGCTGGCACAGGGAATGTCACTCCTGCTTCAGACGATTGGGAGCTCGGCAGCACTTTTTATGTTGACGATAGCCATAATGGCATTTGCCAGCAATGGAGCTGTGTGAGTTTTTTGCGTGAAAACATGACATTAAAACAGGTAGGAGGTTTTCCATGTTATATGGATGGATGAAAAGCCTGATTATATACCTTATTATTTCAGGCATGGTTCTAAACCTGACACCGTCGGGCAACTACAAAAAATACATATCCTTTTTTACGGGTCTGCTTGTCATTATTATTCTTGCCAAGCCGCTTACCATGATTTTTAAATTCAGTGTGGGGGATTTGGAGAAAATAACCTACAATATGGAACATTATTTTGAAAGCAACAAAATTCTTTCGGACAGTGATGACATGTATGATTATTACGACATGGGAGTCCGCGACTCTATACGGCTGTCTGTGGAGGAGCTTGGCTATCAGGTGTTGGATGTAAGTGTCACGATGGACAAGGATAAAAATATACTCAGCGTAAAAATTATTTTGAACGAAAACGGCGGTAATGTGGATGAAGTTCAGATAAAAAATCACTTAATTGACGTCTATTATTTGGAAAAGGATAGTATAAATATAGTAAAACGGTGATGTAAATGGGGATTGATTTTAAAAAATTAAAGGGTCTTAAGGCAGATAAGTTTATAACAATTATTCTTATGGGCATACTGGTACTTGTTGTTCTTTCGCCTACAAAAAATGAAGCGGTAGACAAAACAGGCGTCACTGGTGAAACGGAGAAGGAAAGCAGTCAGGTTTCCGAGTATTATGAAAATAAGCTGGATGCCATATTGGAAAAATCCTACGGTGAGGGCACCATGGAGGTCATGGTACATTTGTCAAAGGAGGAGGACTCCGGCGGGTTATATGGTACTTCCAATGAGAAGGTTGTTGTAGACGGTGTACTTATTGTTGCCGATGTGAAAAATGAAACAGCTGTGTCTGATATCACATATGCCGTATCGGCTCTTTTTGGTTTGCCGACACACAAGGTGGCGGTGATGATTAAGAAATAAATTAAGGAGGCACCTGATGGTGTGTAGGTCATCAACCTCCGGTTGGTGACAAAAGGAGGTTGTATGAAGAAGCATATTAAAAAAAATCAGATAATTATTGCCGCCCTTACGCTGTTGCTTGGAGTGGCAGGGTACATTAACTTTTCAGGAAATACGCTGGATCTTGCAAATGATGCGGGAGATAAGGAAAAGACGGAATCAGCATTTGCGGAAACCCAGTTAGACGGTGAAATCACAACCTATGATATGGAGGCAGGAGAAAATATTGAATTAAATTCAGATGAGGAGGATATAGGAGAGGCAGTGTTTACCTCAGCGGACACGGCATCAAACAGCCTTGTCAATTCTAAGCTGAACAGGGAGCAGGTACGGTCAAAGGCAAAGGAATATTATCTGGATATTATCAATAACGACGGAATGGACGAGGCAGCAGTTGCCTCCGCCACAGACGCATACGTAAAGCTTACGGAGGATATGGAAAAGGAGGCAGAAGCAGAAACCCTGCTTGATGTAAACGGATTTAAAAATTCAATTGTTTCCATCTCGGAGGGCAGCGTTGATGTTATCGTGTGTACCGCTGCACTGACGGATACTGATAAAGCCAGAATTGAGGACATATTAGTCAGGAAAACAGGCTGTAAGGTAAGTGAAATCATAATTACGACTGTAAGTGAATAAAGCTTAAGAAAAATCCCTAAGTGTTGCATTATCATAAAATATTGGGTATAATTACACCATATATTTTATGAATGGAGGCATGCTTTGTGGGAGAAATAGCAGAGGGAATGATAGAGGAGACGGAAAACAAAATAGGTAAAATCAGTATTGCGGATGATGTTGTTGCCTCGATTGCAGGAATTGCAGCGATTGAGGTTAAGGGCGTATCAAAGCTTACAGGAAATATTTCAAATGAGCTTGTTGCAAAGCTCGGCAAGAAAAATCTGTCAAAGGGCGTCAAGGTAGATATCGCAGACGGAAGCGTTACCGTTGATTTGTCGTTGGAGCTTGAGTATGGAAACAGCATCAAAAAGGTGTCAGAGGAAGTACAGGTTAAGGTGAAGCAGGCTATAGAAAACATGACGGGGCTTAGGGTCCGCATGGTGAATGTAGTGATATCAGGTATTAAGCTGGAAAAGTAATAGAAGTAGGTAACATATGACTAGGAGAGAACAAAGGAACAATATATTTCGTATTTTATTTAAGGTCGAGTTTAATTCCATTGATGAGATGGATGAGCAGATAGGTTATTCGATGGACGCCCTGATTGGAATTAATGAGCATGACAGGACGTATATTGTTGACAAAACAAAAAAAATAATTGAATTAATAACCGATATTGACGAAATCATTTCATCTGTCTCATCAGGATGGAATATTGACAGAATAGGAAAGGCAGAGCTTGCAATACTACGGCTTGGGATTTACGAGATAAAATACGATGAGGAAATACCATATAAGGTAGCAATCAACGAGGCAGTGGAGCTTGCAGGAACATATTGCGGTGATGATGCAAAAAGCTTTGTAAATGCACTGCTTGCAAAGGTGGAACAATAGACTTGAAGATATTTAGTGTCGGACAGGTAAACAGTTATATAAAAAACATAATAACCCAGGACTATATGCTTAAGAATATCTCAATCAAGGGTGAGATTTCAAATTGTAAGTATCATAGCCTGGGGCACATTTATTTTTCCCTGAAGGATGAAACAGGCTCCCTGCCTGCGGTTATGTTTAAGCAGGATACGGCAGCAGGACTTGGGTTTAAGCTTGAGGACGGACAGGCTGTCATTGTATCAGGCAGAGTGGGGGTTTATGAGAGGGACGGCAGATATCAGCTTTACGCAAATAAAATTATCCTTGATGGTGTGGGAAGACTTTATGAGGAGTTTGAGCGTCTCAAAATGAAGCTGAATGAGGAAGGGCTGTTCGACTGTGATTTAAAAAAGCCAATTCCCAAATATCCGAAGCGGGTCGGTATTGTTACGGCAAAAACAGGAGCCGCCATACAGGATATCATAAACATAGCAAGAAGAAGAAATCCTTATGTACAGCTTATATTATGTCCTGCAAAGGTTCAGGGTGAGGGAGCTGCGGATACGATTGTTTCAGGAATACAGAGGTTGGATGAAATGGGGCTTGATACAATCATAATCGGCAGAGGCGGCGGTTCCATAGAGGATTTGTGGTCATTTAATGAAGAAAAGGTTGTACGTGCCATCTATGCGGCAAAAACGCCTATTATATCAGGGACTGGTCATGAGGTTGACATAACATTAGCCGACTATGCGGCTGATTTAAGGGCACCTACCCCGTCAGCGGCATGTGAACTGGCAATTCCTGATGTTATGACAGCAGTAAATGAACTAAAAAAGCTGGAGCAGAGTATACAGGCACATATGATGAACCGGGTGAGTATCGCACGGTATAAGTTGGATGCCCTGTTTACACGGCTTTCGGCATTAAGCCCTTCGGCGAGGCTGGAACAGCAAAGCCAATATTTGTCTGATTTATACGATAAAATGAAGCTTTCCATGGACAAAAAGCTAAGTGGCAAAAGGCATTTGCTTGATGTTTACACGGCAAGGCTTGCAGGACTTTCTCCCATGGCAAAGCTTGTGGGTGGTTTTGGATATATTGAGAGTGAGGGAAATGCCGTTTTAAGTGCGGAGCATGTAAAGGCGGGGCAAAGCCTTACAATCACACTGCATGACGGAACGATTCATGCAAGAGTTGAAGAATAAGCAGGAGAAAAATATGGGTGAAGAAAAGTTTGTAATAGAAGATGCATTTGCAAGACTTGAGGAGATTAATAAAGGTCTGGAGTCAGGTGAGACAAGTCTTAAGGATGCCCTTTCCCTGTATGGAGAGGGTGTTAAGCTTGTGGCAGCCTGCAGGGAAAATCTTGAGGGTGTGGAAAAGGAGATACAGGTTTTAAATGAAATATAGTGCGAAGGATATCGAGGATATTATTTATCAATATCTTCCGAAAAGTGAGGGATACCAGAAGGATGTAACGGAAGCGATGAATTATGCATTTATGGCTGGGGGAAAAAGGGTAAGACCTCTTATAATGAAGCTTTGCCATGATATGTTTTGTGCGGAGAAGGATAAGGCACTTGGGCTGTTTATGGCTGCCATTGAAATGATTCACACGTATTCGCTGATACATGATGATCTTCCGGCATTGGATAATGATGAACTTAGGCGGGGAAAGCCTACGGTTCATGTTAAGTTTGGGGAGGATATCGCAATCCTTGCAGGTGACGGGTTGTTGAATTTTGCCTATGAGACAGCGGCAGGGGCATTTTCTGAAAGACCCGGGGATACGGCAGTTGAGCAGGCATATCTGTATCTTACAAAAAAGCCGGGTATTAACGGTATGATAGGCGGACAAACCCTGGACGTTGTTATGTCAGGAAAGACGCTTGACGAAGAACAGCTTACGTATATCTACGAAAATAAAACAGCAGCACTTATCGAATGCTCCATGATGATTGGTGCAACCTTAGGAGGTGCTGATGAAAAAACGGTAAAGCAGCTTGAGGAAGCAGGACGTGCCGTAGGGCTGGCATTTCAGGTCCAGGATGATATACTGGATCTTACGGGCGATGAGACAAAGCTTGGGAAGCCGCTGCTTAGCGATGAAAAAAATAATAAAACAACCTATGTGTCAATTTATGGCATGGAGCAGGCGGCTGCATATGTGAGGGATATGTCAGATAAGGCAGAGGCTATTCTTCGTGGACTTACGGTGGTGAACGAGGAGGCAAGAGCAGAGCTAATTGAGTTGGTGAATAGGTTGATTGACAGGGACAAATAAATGGCATTACTGAATAAAATTTTAAAGGAAAATGATATAAAGAGTATTGATAAGAGCGATTATGACAGGCTTGCCTATGAAATCAGGCAGTTTCTGATTGATAAGGTCAGCAGGCAGGGAGGGCATCTTGCCTCTAATTTGGGCTGTGTTGAGCTTACGATGGCACTTCATCTGGTCATGACATTCCCTGAGGATAAGCTGATTTTTGATGTGGGACATCAGGCATATACCCATAAGCTTTTGACAGGGCGTAAAGATGCATTTGATACGCTCAGAACTTACGGTGGTATGAGTGGATTTCCGAAGACAAGGGAAAGTGACTGTGATGTGTTTAACACGGGGCATAGCTCAACCAGCATATCCGCAGCTATGGGATTTGCAGTGGCACGTGACTTAAAGGGTGGAACTGAAAAGGTTGCGGCAGTTATCGGAGATGGTTCCCTGACAGGCGGTATGGCATATGAGGCGATCAATTGTCTTGCACAGACCAAAACAGGTTGTATCATTGTAATCAATGACAATGAAATGTCAATCGATAAAAATGTTGGCGGACTTTCCAGGTATTTAAACAGTATCCGTGTCGGAACCGCATATAATGAGCTTAAGACGGGAGTGGAGAACAGTCTGCTTGGAACAAAGGCAGGAGAAAAGGTTGCAAAAACAATCAAACGTTCCAAGGACACCATAAAGCAGTTTCTTGTTCCGGGAATGTTTTTTGAGGAGCTGGGGGTAACTTATGTCGGACCTGTGGACGGACATAATGTAAATGAAATGGTTTCCACCTTCCGAAAAGCGTTTAAGCTGAATAAGCCTATTATCATACATGTTAAGACGAAAAAAGGCATGGGATACAGATATGCAGAACGGCATCCGGATTATTTTCATGGTATTGCTGCCTTTGACCAATTGACGGGCAGGCTGCTTGTGAAGAAAGAATGTAAAACCTATACGGACATATTTGCAGGATACATGGTAACAATGGGAGAAAAGCATGATAAGCTTGTTGCCGTGACGGCGGCAATGTCCATCGGAACAGGACTAAACCGGTTTCAGGAGCAATTTCCAAAAAGAATGTTTGACGTAGGTATTGCAGAGCAGCATGCGGTTACCTTTGCCGCAGGGCTGGCTGCCGCAGGAATGCTTCCTGTTGTTGCAATTTATTCTTCTTTTTTACAGAGAGCATACGATCAGATATTACATGATGTATGTCTTCAGGGACTTCATGTAATATTTGCAGTAGACCGTTCGGGAATTGTGGGACAGGATGGAGAGACCCATCAGGGGATTTACGATATCTCTTTTTTGTCACACATGCCGAATATGACCGTAATGGCACCCAAAAACAGATATGAGCTTGAGCGAATGATGGATTTTGCCATTTCCCATGACGGACCAATTGCCATAAAATATCCGAGAGGAGATGCATACAAGGGTCTCAAGGAGTATGACGCACCGATTGAGCATGGAAAAAGCGAGGTTATTTTTAAAGGAAGCAGGGTTGCAATCCTTGCCTGTGGTAATATGGTTGAGGAGGCAGTCAGGCTTACCGGCATGCTTAAGGCGGAAGGCTGTGAACCGACACTGATAAATGTAAGGTTTGTGTCAAATGTGGACCGTGAATTACTTGCGGACATATGCAGGAGCCACTCGGTTTTGGTAACAATGGAGGAAAATATTATAAAGGGTGGATACGGAGAGCTTGTGGACGCATGTATTTTGGACGAAGAAATAAAGACGTCAGGGGATTTTGTTCATTTAAATTGCGGAATTGACAAGGGATATGTGGAACAGGGCTCCATAAAAAGACTTCGCGAGGAGCTTAAGATTGATGCAAAATCCGTGTTTGCAAGGATAAAGGCACACTTAAAATAAATACATAGATGTACAGTTGGAAATGATAAAGAAGGGTTTGGTATGCAGGAGAAGGTAAAAAAGGAACGGCTGGATGTACTGCTTGTGAACAGGGGACTTGCTGCTTCGAGGGAGAAGGCAAAGGCAGTGATTATGTCGGGTATCGTTTACGTGGAGGACGTCAAGGAGGATAAGGCAGGGACAGCATTTCCTGATAATGTCAAAATCGAGGTTCGCGGAAATACATTAAGGTACGTGAGTCGTGGAGGATTAAAGCTGGAAAAAGCCATCAATGAATTTGGCATTCGTTTAAAGGGAACGGTTTGTATGGATGTAGGCTCCTCGACAGGCGGCTTTACGGACTGCATGCTGCAAAATGGAGCAACAAAGGTTTTTTCCGTTGACGTGGGACACGGTCAGCTTGACTGGAAGCTTCGGAAGGATGACAGGGTTGTCTGCATGGAAAAGACAAACATAAGGTATGTTACACCTGAGGATATTGGTGAGGCGGTAGACTTTGCATCCATTGATGTTTCCTTTATATCGCTGACGAAAGTCTTATTGCCTGTGAAAGCCATTTTGAAGGAGGACGGCAAAATCGTCTGTCTGATAAAGCCCCAGTTTGAGGCAGGCAGGGACAAGGTAGGAAAAAAGGGTGTAGTCAGGGACCGGGCGGTTCACAGTCAGGTGATAGACATGGTTATTCATTATGCCAGGTCCATTGAGCTGTATCCGCTTATGCTTGATTTTTCACCTGTGAAAGGACCAGAGGGAAATATAGAATATCTGCTGTATCTCTCAAAGAATGAAGCAGAAAGCCATTCAATAAATATAGAGGAAGTTGTGGCGGCGTCACATACTACACTGGACAAGGAACAAAATACATGAATCATTTTCTTATTTTTACAAATACAGACAAGGACTTGGGACTTGAGCTGAGCAACAAAATAACGGAATATATCAAGAGCAGGGGTGGAACTGCCTCTATTGTACGTGATTTTATTGAGGACAGCGGAGAAAAAAAGGACAGCTTTTTAGACGGTGTGCAGGCAGTTATTGTGCTGGGCGGTGATGGAACAATGCTGCGTGCAGCAAGAGCCATAGGGGAGTATGATATTCCGCTTATCGGAATTAATTTAGGAACCTTAGGCTTTCTGACAGAGGTCGAAAAGTCAAATGTTTTCAGGGCATTGGACAGGCTGTTTTGCGACAATTACATTATCGAAAACCGGATTATGATTGAGGGCACAATTAACGGAAAAACATTTCATTCACTAAATGACATTGTCATTACCAGAGCGGGATTTTCACGTGTTATTGGTCTTAACGTGTATGTAAATGGGCAGCTTTTGGATACCTATGAGGCGGACGGTATCATTGTGGCGACACCTACGGGATCCACGGGATATAATTTGTCCGCAGGCGGACCGATTATAAGTCCAAAGTCAAGGGTGATTGTGGTTACGCCAATCTCTCCACATTCCCTGACATCAAAAAGCATTGTCTTTGATTGTCTGGATGAAATTAAAATCGAGATAATCAAAAAGCGTAAAACGCAGGATACGGAAGCAATCGTATCCTTTGATGGTGAAAACAGTATCGGTCTTGGAACAGGTGATATCGTTACGGCATGCACATCCTCACGTACACTCAGACTAATCAAGATGTACGATGTGAATTTTTACAGTGTACTTCGCGATAAAATAGGGGGTTGACAGCTTGAAGGAAAAACGGCAAAGTGCAATTATCAGAATTATAAGCGAACATAATATAGATACACAGGAAATGCTTCTGAAATACTTAAATGACAGTGGCTTTGATACCACACAGGCAACCGTGTCAAGAGATATCAGGGAGTTAAATATAACAAAGCGTTCCTATGACGGAAACAAGCATAAATATGTTGTGGGTGCGGGAAATGGAAACCACTTTGATGTATCACATAAGCATATAATTGAAAATTATATTTTATCAATAGACCATGCGGGAAATCTGATTGTTATCAAAACCGCAGCAGGCTATGCAATGGCAGTTGCCACAGTCATTGACAGCCTGAAGGAGCAGGATATTATGGGATGTATTGCAGGTGATGACACACTGTTTATTGCGATAAAGGAGCCTGACAGGGCGGATGAAATAATTGGGAGTATAAAAAAATGCTACTAAACATGCACATAAAAAATATTGTTTTGATTGATGATATTGATATCAGCTTTGATGACAACTTAAACATTTTGACGGGAGAGACAGGTGCAGGTAAATCAATTATAATCGGTTCACTTGGAATTTGTCTCGGCGGTAAATTCCAAAAGGAGCTTTTGCGTGACGACACCATGGATGGAATGGTGGAGCTTACATTTTCCATTGACCGGACAGAAATAAAAAAGCAGCTTGAAAAAATGGAGGTTTATCCGGATGAAAATGACGAGCTTCTCATTGCAAGGCGGCTTAACAAAAATGGAAGAGCAATCAACAGAATCAACGACAACACCGTAACAACCGCAAAGCTTAAGGAGGTTGCAGGTGTGCTGATTGATTTACATGCACAGCATGAGCAGCAGACCCTGTTAAAGCCATCCATGCATTTGGAAATTCTTGACCGCTTTGGCGGTGATGACATTGCAAAGGGCAAGGATTGTGTCAGGGACTTGTATGACAGGTACATAAAGCTGAAAAAGGACATGGAAGCAATGTCCATGGATGAAAATGAAAAAAATAGGCAGATGGATTTTCTCAAATATGAAATAAATGAGATAAGCACGGCAAAGCTTGTTGCAGGAGAGGATGAGGAGCTTGAAGCGGCATACAAAAAGGCTGTCAATGCAAAGGAAATTCTTTCTACTGCGTCAGAAATTTATGATGCGACAGGCTATGGCACAAAGGCATCAGCCGCAGACTTAATCGGACGTGCCTTAGGTCAGATCAAACAGTTATCATCACTGGATGCAGATTTGGACTCCCTTTGCAGCAGTCTGATTGATATTGATTCCATGTTAAACGATTTTAACCGAGAGCTTTCGGATTACATGCAGTCCATGGAGTTTGACGATGCACAGTTTGCATCAATCGAGAGCCGGCTTGACGTGATTAATTCCTTAAAGGCAAAATACGGAAGAACAATGGAAGAGATTGCGTTCTCCCTTGAGAAATTTGAAGCAGAATATGATAAGCTTGTATTATATGATGAACAAATGGAAAAGCTAAATCATGAAATTAAAAAATTGGAGTCTGAACTTGCCGCTGCGTGTGACAGACTTACAACGGTACGGAAACATACAGCAAAAAAGCTTTGTTCCATGATTAAAGATGCACTGGTTGAGCTTAATTTTATGTCAGTGGAGTTTGATATGAGCTTCACAAAGCTGGATAAATTTACGCAAAATGGAAATGATCAGGCATATTTTATGATATCCACCAATGTGGGTGAAAAGGTAAGACCACTTTTTGAAGTGGCTTCAGGCGGTGAATTGTCAAGAGTTATGCTGGCACTTAAGTCATGTATCGCCTATGAGGATGATACTCCAACCTTGATTTTTGATGAAATTGATGTGGGAATCAGTGGCAAAACCGCACAGAGCGTTGCAAAAAAGCTTTCCATTATAGGCAGGCAGCATCAGGTAATCTGTATTACGCACCTGCCGCAGATTGCTTCCATGGCGGATTCCCATTTTATCATTGAAAAAAAGGTGGAAAATAATAAAACAACAACCAATATAAGGAAGCTGGATGAAAAGTCGCAGATTGATGAAATATCAAGATTATTGGGCGGCGAGGAAGTTACTGAGGCGACACTTACAAATGCACGGGAAATGAAAGATTTGGCAAATAAAACAAAAATAAACTGATTATATACCCTCATTTTTTTTGATACTAAGAGTACATGCAAATTGTGTACTCTTTTTTTATTAGGAAATTCCTTTGAATTTCCTATAGGCAGGATTTAAAATCCTGCCAGGATTCGTCCAAAGTGCCATTAAATTTATGGCTGCATAAAGAGTGCCGGAGGCACTTTGTTCATGTGTTTGGGAGGTATATATATGAGCGTTAAATATTATAGAAATATTTTATGTGCAATGCTGTTTTCAATATGCAGTTTAATATTTGTATCCGTATATAATGATGTAAGCTCGTTTTATGATAATACAGCCGTAAGCGGTAAAGGAAGCATTACAATCAATGAGGGGGAGCCTGGGATCAATCCCATTATTGCCGCTGAATCGACAGAGGGTGTCAGTGAGGAAAACACCGAAGAAAAGGATAATGCCGTTCATATGGTCATGCCTTCGGGACAGCCCATTGGAATTTATGTCAAAACAAAGGGTGTGATGGTTATCGGAACGGGAGAAATACAAACGCTTCAGGGAAATAATGTCTCACCATGCCGTAATCTGATTGAGACAGGTGACTACATTATGGAGATAAACGGTACGGAGGTCAATGACAAGGAGGGACTGATTGCTGCAATAGAGGAAAGCAGGGATGAAGAAATCACCATGAAGGTAAACAGAAAAGGAAATGAAATCAATGTTGCGGTCACACCGATTTTGTCGTCAAATAAAAAATATATGCTTGGGCTGTGGGTTAAGGATGATATATCAGGAATCGGAACCCTGACCTATATTGATGAAAATGGGTTTGGGGCACTTGGACACAGCATAAATGATAATGATACGGGTGAGCTTTTTGATATTTCAGATGGAGCCATTTACCAGACGGAGCTTGTAAATATTGTTAAATCCGATGGGGAAAGCCCAGGGCGGCTTGAGGGAATTATCAATTATTCCTCGTCAAATGTAATCGGGCGTGTAAAAAATAATACGCTATACGGAATTAAGGGATATATGACAAAAAATGCATATGATTACCTTGCTTCCGGGGAGTGGATGCCAATTGCCCGTAAGGAGGATGCCCATTTAGGCGATGCTCTTCTTTTGTCGTCGGTATCAGGTAAGCCGGAATACTATGAAATTGAGATTACGGGTGTGGATATCAGCGACAGCGGTGGTAACAAGGGGCTGGAAATTGCAATTAAGGATCAAGGACTTTTGCAGCTTACAAGTGGAATCGTTCAGGGTATGAGTGGTACGCCGATTATTCAGGACGGGAAGCTTTTAGGAGCAGTGACTCATGTATTTTTGAAGGACTCGGCAAGGGGGTACGGAACCTTTGTTGAGGACATGATTAAAAACTGACCATATAAAAAATAACCGAAATGGCGATTTATTATATTACCAAAAAGAGGTAAGGTATAAGAGCAATTGAAGCCTAACGCATTTAAGGAGGGAAATGATATGGCATACAAAAGAATTTTAACGATACAGGATATATCATGCTTGGGACAGTGCTCACTTACCGTGGCACTTCCAATACTTTCAGCCTGCGGTCTTGAGACATGTGTACTTCCGTCCGCCGTGTTATCCACACATACAGGCGGCTTCACGGGGTACACGTTTCGGGATTTAACGGAGGATATGCCTGACATTTTAAACCATTGGAAGAAAGAACAGATAAGCTTTGATGGCTTTTATACCGGTTATCTTGGAAGTACAAAACAGATAGACTATGTGAAGGACGTTATGAATCATGTTGGAAAAAGCGGAAGTGTAAGGATCGTGGATCCTGCAATGGCAGACGGAGGAAAGCTTTATCCGGGCTTTGACGAAGTATTTGCTGCAGCAATGGGAAGCCTGTGTGATGAAGCTGATATCATATTGCCGAATATAACGGAGGCGTGCTTTATAACAAAGACGGAGTATAAGGAAAAATACGATATGGAATATATTGAACTGCTTTTGGAGCGGCTCACCAAAAACAGTGACAAAACCGTGATACTTACGGGTGTTTCCTTTGAGGAGGACAGCACTGGTGTTATGGTATACGAAAACAAAAAGTCACAGTATTATAAGCATCAGAAAATAAGCAAGGGCTGTCATGGCACGGGAGATATATTTGCATCCGCATTTGCAGGTTCCTTTATGAAGGGCAAGGGTGCATATGCTTCTGCAGTTATTGCAGCGGATTACGTAGTTGACTGTATTAAGGAAACCATTGGCGATGATACCCATTGGTATGGAGCAAAATTTGAGCCCGGACTCGGAAGACTGATTCGAAGGCTTGCAGAATAAAGTATCATGGATTAAAATAAAGCTGTTATGGTGAAGGTTTGCTCCCTAAGGGGTATGGCAGACAATTATCATGGCAGCTTTATTTTTTATGAGGTGAATTTATGTCAGATAAAAAGAAGAAAAAAGAAAGACAGTCGTGCTGTGAGTCGTGTGCATATTTTATGTATGACGATGATTATGAATGTTATGTTTGCGATGTAAATTTGGATGAAGATGAGATGTCAAGGTTTATGTCCGATACATTTTATAATTGTCCCTACTATAAATATGGGGATGAATATAGTGTGGTAAGAAAACAGATGTAAATTGTTGGTTGTGTCAAGTTTTCTATGAAAACTTGACATGCAGCGTCAGCCCATTTGCTGAAAGCAAATATGGAATGGGCTGATGTTCAAGTGGAGGGTGATTTTATGGGTAATATCGTGCTCGTAGGTATGCCTGGTGCAGGAAAGAGCACAATCGGGGTTCTGCTTGCAAAGGCACTGAATTATGGTTTTATTGATACAGATTTAATCATACAAAATAAAGAGGGAAAGCTTTTGTTTGAGATAATTGAGGAAAAAGGAATAGAAGGCTTCCTGAAAGCTGAAAATGATGTCATAAAAAATGTTGAAGCAGACAAAACGGTCATTGCGACGGGTGGAAGTGCAGTATTTGGAACAGAAGCCATGGAACGGCTTAAGGAAAATGGAACAATTGTATATTTAAAGCTTTCCTGTGAGGAGGTTTTATGGAGAGTGAATAACATTACAACGAGGGGAATTGCCATGCAAAAAGGGAAATCCCTTGCAGATGTTTATGCGGAACGGACACCCTTATATAATCAATATGCTGACCTTACGGTAGAATGTAATGGAACCACAATTGAGGAATGTGTTGAAAAAATTGTTAATCTGCTGCGGGTTTAATGGAAAATATGTCGATAAAAAAATGACTGAAAATGTTGTCAAATGCTAGTGTCGCAACTTGCGGACTCTTTGGTCTTGTTCCTCCAATATTACAATTATATAATGACAAGGAACAACAAAAAGATTATAGAAAGAGGGAAGGTATTATGAGGATAAAGGTTCTTGTCATTAAGCATGATGTAAGAAGTGCAAATGAGTTAAAAAGAATACTTGAAGCCAAAAGTGAGTTTTGTGTATGCGGTTGTATGACAGATGGGCAGGAGGGTATGAAAGCAATTACGAAAAATAATCCTGATGTTGTTATCATCGATTTACTTCTTCCAAATATGGATGGAATTGCAATTATGGATGAATTAAATCAGGATGGTGACAGGGGATTAAAATTTATAGTAAAGGCAAATGCGAACCAGATAAAATTTGTGGAACGGGCATATAAAGGACAGCTTAACAATGTATACATAAGTATTATAGATGAGGCGGCAAATGATGTGGATATCTGTCAGGAGGTGATAAGCACAAGCAAAACGAAGCTTAAGGGAATATATGTTTACGAGTCGTCAGATGAAGCATATGAAAGTGCCCTTGAGTTAAATGTAACGGAAATCATACACGAGATAGGAGTTCCAGCCCATATTAAGGGATACCAATATTTAAGAAGCTCCATTATTATGGCAGTAAAGGATATGGATGTACTGAACTCGATTACGAAGCAGCTCTACCCATCAATTGCAAAGGAGCATGGGACAACCTCATCCAGAGTAGAACGGGCGATACGTCATGCGATAGAGGTTGCATGGGGACGGGGAAAAACAGATACAATTAACGAACTGTTTGGATACACAATGAGTCAGGGAAAGCTGAAACCGACAAATTCCGAATTTATAGCACTGATTGCGGATAAAATAAGGCTTGACAATAAAATGAAAAGTGCTTAAGTCGAAGGTTGTCGAACTCTTGTGGTAAAATCCTTTGAATTCGACTTGACAATGCAAAAATGAAATTATATTATCTCCATATGGTTATCTTGATTGATATGGAGAAATAGCTAAAGGGGAGATTATATGACTGAACAAAAGGTTCGGGTTGTAATTGCAGATGCAGGCTATGAAATCCTATCAAGGCAGTTACAAGTTCAAAGTGGTGAGGCAATCGATGTTGTAAAAACGACTGAGGATGGTGCAGAGGTTTATGATATTGTATCGGATTTTAAACCAGATGTGTTACTGATAGATGTATTTATAACAAACGTAGATGGTTTAGAGGTCGTTGAGCAAATACGGGCGAATGAAGAACTTGCAGGGACAAGTATTATCTTTATAACCAATGTTGGTTCACCAAGAATTATTAGCATGGCTTTTAATCTTGGAGCAGACTATTATATTATGAAACCATGTAATCCTGATATTTTGTGCAAGAGGATTATGCAGATTGCCGGTCTTGCGAAAACTCCTGAGAACCACGAGACAGAGAAGGAGATTAAAGGAGGACATGAGTTAAGTACAATTGAAAACGATGTTACAGAAATCATAAGAGAAATAGGCATACCTGCACATATAAAGGGCTACCAATATATACGGGAAGGAATCATAATGGCTATAAACGACATGAATATGCTCAATTATATTACGAAGCTTCTGTATCCGAGTATTGCTAAGAAATACAAGACTACTTCAAGTAGTGTGGAAAGAGCAATCAGACATGCAATCGAGGTGGCATGGAGCAGAGGAAAGATTGAGGTTATTGAAGAAATGTTTGGCTATACAGTCAGTGCTGGAAAAGGAAAGCCTACAAATTCCGAATTCATAGCACTTATCGCTGATAAGCTACGCATAGAATACAAGATGCACGCGTGATGAAAGGAGATACGAAAGTGGCAACGCAAGGAACAAATGATGGAGGTTCCGGTATGAACAGGGCAAAGGGTAAGTATAATGGCCCTAAAAAATCCGGGACAAGAAATGCATTTGAGGCAGGGAACGGTGGATATTCTAACCGAAAACCAAAGCAGGGAAATTCAAAATACCAGCCGAGATATTCCGGTAAGGATGAGGATGATGATGACAATGGCAAAAGAAGCAGACCGTCCCGACCTAAAGAAAACAAAAACGGCGTATCGCTGCCGGACAAAAACAAGACCATGCTTCGGCTTGAAAAGGAACAAAAGTCAATAAAAAAGAAGCAGAGCCGCAAAAAGGAAAGCAGCCGACCACAACCTAAGGTTAAGAGGGCGAATAATGTAAATTATACGCGTTCGTATGCAAATGGAGATTATGACGATTACGAGGAATATTATGAGTAATGTGTTTCCGTAAATAAAAAACCAGTCCTTGGACTGGTTTTTTATTTAAATAGTAAATGTTGTTCTTTATTGCTTATGTTCTTAATCTTCAATTGTAAAGCTTCCTGACTCATCATCGTTAAATACGTAGTAAACTGCGTTTTCTTCAGGCTTAACATAAAGGCTTAAAGACTTTAAATCAGCAGCTTTTTTTCCACTTTTTGTCCAGATATTCTTTGCTGTTTTCACCAAAGATGCTTCATCAATTTGTTTTCCATAATATTCAATATAGAAAGATGATTTCATGTATTGTACCTCCTTGTATATTTTTCAATTAATAAGTCCCATGGACCTGATGTTATTAATGATATAACATTATGGTAAAAAAAGCAATAACAAGCTTTTGTCGAAAAACGGCGATAAAGAAATCCGTTGCCTTTGTCGAAAAAAAATATTGTATTGCCTGTCTTGACAGAAAAAATCTTGTTAATTAAAATGGTATATGCTATAATTAGCGTTGCGATGGTCTGTGACAAAAACTGCCGGTACTACTGCGGAGGTACAAAATGGACGAGAATTATCTTGACAATCTATTAAATGATTTATCAAATGATGAAGAACAAGAAAATATAGATATCAATATATCAGAGGACTCAGGAGTAAATTTAGACTTGTCGGATCTTGGAGATATCTCTCTGGATGAGCTGGATGAGCTGGATGATATAGATTTGTCTTCACTTGAGCTGGATGACATAGATTTTGATGATGTGGATGTTACGAAGCTTGATGAGAGTGCCGTATCTTCAGGCAACTCATTTCATGAGACAGAGGACTTTGACATGAGCACTTTGCTTGAGGATGAGGATGACGTGCAGGATATGTCTGCACAGAGTATTGAAGATATTGCTGATATGATGCAGGCTGCCGATGAGTATCCGGGTGATGCTGCTTCGGACGGAGCGGCTGATACAGGTATGCCAAACGGTCTTGCAGGTGATGATGGTGGTGTTTTTGAAGAAGCGGAAACGGCACAGCAGTTCGACGAGGATTTTATGGGTATGGTCATGAATGAGGAGGAAAGTACAGAGGCTGCTCTTTCACAGAGTGCACCGGAGACTGCGGAGGATACCACACCAAAAACGGCTGAGGAAATAGATCAGATGGATTTGGATGATTTATTCTCTGCTCTTGGAATCGACGATGACAAGCCTGACGAAGAAAATTATACTGCAAATCAGGATAAGCTTGATGATTTGCTCAATTCCTCCACCGAGTTTGATTTTGAGGATGGAGATATTTCAGCACTTGAGGAGATAGAGGAAAAGGACGCAGGCGGTAAGGGTTCCAAGAAGCGTGGCAAAAAGGAAAAGGGCGAGAAGAAGTCCTTGTCCGTGATATTATTTGGTGAGCCTGATGCGGATGAGGAAGAAGAAAATAAGGCTTATGAGGAAAAGAAGGCAGAGCAAAAGGAACAAAAGCAGGCATTAAAAGAAGAAAAGAAAGTCAAAAAGCAGGAAAAGCAGGCATTAAAGCAAAGAGCCAATGCCGAAAAGAAGCAGGCAAAGGAACAGGAAAAACAGGAGAAGCTTGCAGAGATAAGTGCAGAGCTGGAGCTGGAAAAGGATGAAAAGAAAGTTTCTGTTGCCGTTGTTGCGATTGTTTTTTCATTGTTTGCTGTGCTTTGCGTGCTTGTGGTATTTGGCTCGAAGGGCTTTAATTATTCACAGGCAATCAAGAAAGCAGCAGATTATTTTGACAGACAGAGATACAGGCTGGCATACGATGAGGTGTCAGGCGTGGAGATTAAGAAGGATGACCAGAACTTGAAGGACAGGATTTATACGGTTATGTATGTGGAACGCCTTTATGAGTCCTATGAAAACAATATCTCCATAGGATATCCTGACCGTGCCTTGGATGCACTCATCCGTGGTCTGGAGAAATATGAGTTACACTATCAGGAGGCTGTTTCATTGAACATTGTGGAGGATATTGACTCCTGTAAGGCTAAGATTGTGGCTGCACTGAATGAAACCTATGGACTTTCCGAGGAGGAGGCTTACGAAATTATTTCCCTTGATGGGCAGGCATATTCCTCTAAACTTACGGAGATTTCCGCCAAGCTGAAGCAATAGCAGCGGTAACTTACGAATGGAGATAGTATGATAGCTATTATAGATTATGATGCAGGCAATATAAAAAGTGTAGAAAAGGCTGTGGAGTACCTTGGGGAATTTGCAGTTATAACGAGAGACCGGGATGTGATTTGTTCTGCTGACAAGGTTATTTTACCAGGGGTAGGAAGCTTTGGTGATGCAATGGACAAGCTTCACAGATATGGCTTAGACAAAGTGATATACGATGTGTGTGATATGGGAAAGCCATTTTTGGGCATATGTCTCGGATTACAGCTTCTGTATAAGACAAGCGAGGAGAGCAAGGGCGTTTGCGGTCTTGGAATTTTAGACGGCGAAATACGAAGAATACCTGATGCAACGGATATTAAGGTGCCCCAGATTGGATGGAATTCCCTCGACATTAAGGAGGGAGCAAGGTTATTTCAGGGAATAGAAAATAACTCTTATGTATATTTTGTACATTCTTATTATCTGAAATCTGCAAACAGTGAGGATGTTGCTGCAAGTACAACGTATGGTGTAGAAATACACGCTTCCGTGGAACGGGATAACATATTTGCATGCCAGTTTCATCCTGAAAAAAGCTCTGCAACGGGACTTGCAATTTTAAAGAATTTTTTAGACTTGCAGCTTTAAAATTGCTGCATCAAAGGAGAGCTTTATGCATACAAAAAGAATTATTCCATGTTTAGATGTAAATAATGGCAGGGTTGTCAAGGGTATCAATTTTGTAAACCTGAAGGATGCGGGAGATCCTGTGAGCGTTGGTGCCGCATATGACAAAGCTGGGGCTGATGAGCTTGTATTTCTTGATATAACAGCATCCTCCGATGCGAGAAATATCGTGGTAGACATGGTGAGAAGAGTGGCAGAAACCGTGTTTATACCATTTACGGTGGGCGGAGGAATCAGAACAACGGATGATTTTAAGGAAATATTGCGGGAGGGTGCCGATAAGGTATCCGTAAACTCTGCCGCAATAGATAACCCGCATCTGATTAGTGATGCAGCAGATAAATTTGGTAGTCAGTGTGTTGTCGTGGCTATTGATGCAAGAAAAAGACAGGATGGCTCGGGTTGGAATATTTTCAAGCATGGCGGAAGAATTGACACGGGTATTGATGCCATATGGTGGGCTATGGAGGCTGACAGGCTTGGTGCAGGAGAGATACTTCTTACAAGCATGGACTGCGATGGAACGAAGGCAGGATATGATACGGAGCTTACAAGGCTTGTAGCTGAAAATGTATCGGTTCCTGTTATCGCCTCAGGTGGAGCCGGGACAAAGGAGCATTTTTATGATGCACTAACAGAAGGAAAGGCTGATGCGGCACTTGCGGCATCGCTGTTTCATTACAAGGAGCTTGAAATTATGGATTTAAAGGGATATTTGGCTGACAAAGGGCTTCCTGTAAGAATTTAAATTTGATTGGAATATAAGTGATGATACATTTAGTTGAAAATTCGATAACAGTTGAAGAACAGTTATATCTTAGAAAAAAAGTTGGGTGGACGCCCATTTCAAGAAGGCAGTCAGAGCTTTCCTTAAAAAACTGCCTGTTTAATGTAAAGGCAGTTGATGATGACGGTAATGTGGTTGGTATGGGAAGAATTGTAGGCGACGGTGCGGTTATCTCATATATTCAGGATTTGATTGTTATTCCAGAGGTGCAAAAGCAGGGAGTCGGTTCCATGATAATAGAAAGGCTTATCCAGTATGTTGAGTCCATACGGGAGAAGGATACTACGATGATGCTTTGCCTGATGTGTGCAAAGGGACGTGAGTATTTTTACACAAAGCATGGATTTGTTCCGAGACCGACAGACACCTTGGGACCGGGAATGATACAGTATTTAAGGGAAGAATAGGTTTCCTGGTTAATAAGCAGGCAATCGTAAGTGCTGTTATTGAAGGGGTAAAAAAATTGATTGAATAATGCATAGGAAAAATATAGATACAAAAGCAATGATTAAATAAAGCTGTCACCTTCACGAAATTATATTCGTTCATGTGACAGCCTCTTTTTGTTTTTAGTCTGCTAAATATGGCTTGATAGCTGCCATAATGTCTTCGTCGTTATCTTCAGTGTGTATATTAAGATCAATTGGCTTGGATATGTCTAAGCTGAATATTCCCATGATAGACTTTGCATCTATAACATATCTGCCGGAAACCAAGTCAAACTCAGCATTGAATGCGCTTATATCATTTACAAAGCTTTTTACCTTTTCAATTGAATTAAGTGATACCCTAACTGCTATCATTTCTAGAACCTCCTTGTTTACATTTCATAAATATGTATGTTACTATAATATAAGCTATATACACAAAAGTCAATAATCGTTGGGAGAATTTTTAGTAAAATGTTTGTAAATATAAAAGAGAAGAGGGTTGCCATATACACCTTAGGTTGTAAGGTCAACCAGTATGAGTCGGACAGTATGATGAATATGCTTGAAGCTGAGGGTGCACATGTGGTTTCCTTTGATGATAAGGCAGATATTTATATCATAAACACCTGCTCCGTCACGAATATGGCAGAAAGAAAGTCAAGGCAGATTATCCACAGGGCAAAGAAAAAAAATAAAGATGCAATCATCGTGGCGGCAGGCTGCTATGTTCAGGCGGAAGAAGCAGGGCTTCGTCAGGACGAAGCGATTGACATTATTGTTGGAAATAATAAAAAGGGGAATATTGCAGAAATACTGGATGCATTTATCGAAACGCACAGCATAAGCGACACGGTTATTGATATTAACAAGACGGATGAATATGAAGATATGGTGCTTGTGAAACCAAATGAGCATTGCCGGGCATATGTAAAGATACAGGATGGTTGTAATAATTTTTGCAGTTATTGCATTATCCCGTACACGAGAGGAAGAACCAGAAGTAGAAAAAAGGAGGAGATTGTCGCAGAGGTCAAAAGGGTTGTGGCATCAGGTGTTAAGGAGGTTGTTCTTACAGGAATCAATCTGTCCTCCTACACTGATGAAAACGGCAGTACACTGTTGGAGCTGCTTAAGGCACTGTGCAATATTCCGGGCTTATACAGAATCAGGATGGGTTCTCTGGAACCACGGGTCATAACGGAGCCATTTTTGGAGGAGATAAGCAGGCAGGATAAAATATGCCCTCATTTTCATTTATCCCTGCAAAGTGCATGTAACGAAACTTTAAAAAGAATGAACCGAAAATATACGATAGAGGAATACGGGGAAAAGTGCAATCTTATAAGAAAATATTATGACAGACCAGCGATCACGACGGATATTATCGTTGGTTTTCCGGGAGAAACTGTGGAGGAATTTAACACAACAAGGAATAATCTGGAACGACTGAACCTGTACGAAATGCATATATTTAAGTATTCAAAAAGAAAAGGTACTGTGGCTTACTCCATGCCAAATCAGGTATCGGACCAGGATAAGGAGGAGCGGAGCAACATTCTCATAAATATGGCAAAAAGGCACAAGGAGGCATATGAGAGTACATTTCAGGGTAATCGGCTTAAGGTGCTGGTTGAGGAATATGTTGAAGAAAATGGAATATATTATATGAAGGGACATACGGAGCGTTACATTCTTGTGAAAAAAGAGGCAGATGAGAGGATATGCAGAGCAAATATAAATAATATTTTGGAGGTTACCTATTAAAATAAAATGAGATTTGAGGGAATCGGATTTCTCTTTAGGGAATGCATCGAGCGAATACGAAAGTTTTCTAAATAAAAACTCAGAAGAAAATATCTTCTGAGCCGTAAGAGCAGTTCGTAGGGGAATCGAACCCCTGTTTTCGCCGTGAGAGGGCGACGTCTTAGCCGCTTGACCAACGAACCATGTTTGAACCTTTGTCAGTATAACAGAGGTTCATCATAATTGCAAGCTTTTTTTATAAAATTTTTTTGTGGTAATGTTTTTATAATTTTTACATATAGAAATACGGTTTGCGGCAGTTGGATTCAGGAGAAAAACCACTATATTTTGTGGTATTAAATAAAAAAACACTGAAAATTGTATTTTTTTGTTGAAAATACAATTTGAATATTATATAATAAATGTGATTTTATGTTACTATACGTTATTATGTGTTTTTGGAGGATGGTATGGTTGATGTAGTTTGGAATGACAGAAAAAGAATTATTTTTGGTCTCCCTTGGACATTCACAAAATATGGTTTATCCGAAGACAGGATTTTTATTGAGACCGGCTTATTTAATTTGAATGAAAATGAGGTCAGGCTTTACAGAATTATGGATGTTTCGCTGGAGAGAAAATTCTGGCAGCGTTTGTTTGGTCTGGGTACCATTACATGTCATTCTTCCGATAAGACCATGGGCATATTTAAAATTGAGAACATAAAAAAACCAAGTGAAGTAAAAGAACTGATTTCCTCATATGTTGAGGAGGAGCGTTCACGAAAGAGAGTTACCAGTAAGGAGTTTATTGTCGATGACAGCGGCTCGGCGGACGATGCAGCAGATGACATCGATGAATTATAAAGACATTTCAGTTGAAGCACAATTTCTTATTTTAATCAAATAAAATTTGGAAGGAGATTATGTCTATGAAAACATGTCATGTATGTGGTGCACAGGTAGATGACAAGGAACTGATTTGTCCTGATTGTGGGGCAACAGTTGTAGCCGGCTCAGGAGGTCTGTCATTAAAAGCACAGGAACCGCCAAAAAAGAAGGCTGCCAATCCAATGGGAATGACTGTCAGTACAGGCTCTGGTCTTACTGACTTACTTAAAGGCGAGGATGATGATGTGGATGTTGAGGATGATTTATCAGGAGGCTCCATACCGTTATCGTTTTCCAAAACCGTAATTGATGATGATTATGATTATAAGAAAAAGCAGGAAAACAAGAGGATTAAAAAGAATGTCTTTCGGCTTATTTTAATACTTGCACTCGTAATTGCCGCATATTTTGTTGTCACAACTGTAATGAACAGGGAAAAGGGAGCCAAAACTCCGGAACAAGTGCTTGATATTTACATGGAGGCAATTAATAATGGGGATGCGGATAAGCTTGATTTGGTTATGCCTTCCTATCTGGGAGATACCCATGCAAAGGCTGAACAGGTCATTGCTGATATGAAGAATGCCCACATTGACTCTTATAACATATCAAAGAAAGAGGAGCTTGATAATGCTGAGGTTATGGAGCTTCAGGACTCAATAAAATATCAGACTTCAAGGACGGCTAATATCAAGGGTGCTGTGAGGCTTACCGTTGTTATGAATGGTACTGCTGACAGAATGGGAGAACAGATTTCAGTAAGGTCTGAAACGGAAATGACGATTGTTTTGCTCAAAAAAGGAATGGGCGAATATTATTACATACACATTGACACATATGATAATCCTGATTTTAATTACAGGTAAATCAAATCAAAATTATACTGCCATGCTTATAAACTGTTAGAGCATGGCAGTTTTCATTTTTATTTTATAGGAAATTCCATTGGATTTCCTATAGGCAGGATTAAAAATCCTGCTAAGATTCGAACTGCAGCGTCAAAGACGCTTTGTTCTTAAGAAAGTTTTTCAGGCTTTCTTTTACTATTTAATACCTCTTTTAATAGAATATGATTTTTTTTGGAGTATTACTTGACGTTTTTTGGAATATATGTTAAAATCAAACAAAATAATTCAAAACAGTTCAAAATAATTCAAATAAATTAGATAAAAGGGGGTTTTATATGCTCACGGAAGAAAGATACGCAAAGATTTTAGAAATTGTAAATGAAAAGAGAAGCATAAAGCTGACAGAGCTTTGTGATATTTTAGATGCATCGGTTTCAACAGTACGCAGAGATTTAAATGCCCTGCATGATATGAGGAAGCTTGTAAAGGTTCATGGCGGAGCGATTGCAATTGATGATAATTTTTCATTTATTGAACATAATGTAGAAGAGAAGTCCATATTATACACAGAGGAAAAAACTGCAATATCAAAATATGCGGCATCCCTGATTGAAGATAACGATTTGGTATTCATTGATGCAGGGACGACAACTGAGAAAATGGCTGATTTTGTTACAGCCCGCAATGTCACATTTGTTACTACGGGATTTATAAATGCAAAGAGGCTTGCAGCAAAGGGATACAAGGTTTTTATTCCGGGCGGTGAAATCAAGGTGTCAACAGAAGCCATCGTAGGAGCGGAGTGCATACTCAATCTTAAGGCGTACAATTTTACAAAGGCTTTTGTGGGGGTAAACGGTATCTCCTTAACAGGCGGATATACCACACCTGATAAAAACGAGGCAATCGTAAAACGTACCGTGATTGAAAACAGCTGCAAAACCTATATTGTGTCCGACCATTCCAAGCTTGATAAGGTGTCGGGAGTTACATTTGCCGACATCAGGGAGGCAGGTCTTATTTCAGACGGACCTGTTGATAAAAAATATAAGGAAATTACATATGTAAAGGAGGTGAAGATATGATTTATACCGTAACGTTTAATCCGGCGGTTGATTATGTGGTGCATACCGATGATTTTTCGTTAGGCATGGTCAACCGCTCTAAGGCAGACGAAATTTATTTCGGCGGCAAGGGGGTTAATGTATCTCTTGTTCTTGGAGAGTTTGGTGTCAAATCCAAGGCTTTGGGATTTATAGCAGGCTTTACGGGAGATGCAATTGAAAAAGGTATGCGTGACAGTGGAATTGAAACTGATTTTGTAAAGCTTGACAAAGGATTTTCGAGGATTAATGTGAAAATCAAGGCTGGAACGGAAACTGAGCTCAATGGTCAGGGACCCGAAATTTCGCAGGAGGATATACAAAAGCTCTTTGCAAAGCTAAAGGATATACAGGATGGCGACACAATTGTGTTGGCAGGAAGTATTCCGAATTCATTGCCGTCTGACATTTACGAGAAAATAATGGAACGGCTTCAGGATAAAAATGTCAGGGCGGTTGTAGATGCAACAAAGGATTTGCTTATGAATGTGCTTAAGTATAAACCATTTCTTGTTAAGCCGAACAATTTTGAGTTGGGTGAAATGTTTGATGTAAAGCTTGAGACAGACGAGGATATCGTCAAATATGCAGGCAGGCTTAAGGAATTAGGTGCGAGGAATGTACTTGTCTCCATGGCAGGTGACGGTGCAATACTCCTTGACGAGAATGGAACGGTACACAAATGTGGAGTTTGTAAGGGCAAGGTAAAGAACTCGGTAGGAGCCGGGGATTCCATGGTTGCAGGTTTTCTGGCAGGCTGTGATAAGGATGATTACGAATATGCTTTGAAGCTGGGAACCGCAACAGGAGGTGCAACGGCATTTTCAGATGGGCTGGCAAAAAAAGAATTTGTTTATGATTTATTAAAACAATTATAAGGGAGGTAGTATTTATGAGAATTGTTGACTTACTTAGCAAGGACAGTATTTCGTTAAATGCTTCACCTAAAAGCAAGCAGGAGGCAATTGATAAGCTTGTTGAACTTCAGGTTAAGGGCGGAAAGATAGCCGACAGGGAAGCATACAAAAAGGGAATTCTTGCAAGAGAGGAGCAGGGTTCAACGGCGGTAGGAGAAGGAATTGCAATTCCGCATGCAAAGAGCGATGCAGTGAAGGGACCGTCGCTTGCTGCGATGACCGTTCCTGACGGAGTTGATTATGAGGCACTTGACGGGGAGCCGTCAAATCTGTTGTTTATGATTGCGGCACCTATGGACGGTGATGTACATCTTGAAGTATTGTCAAGACTTATGACCATACTGATGGATGAGGATTTCAGGGCAAAGCTGCTTAGTGCAAAGGATAAAAAGGAATTCATAAGTATAATCGACGAGATGGAAAAGGAAAAGTATCCTGATGAGAAGCCTGCAGGAGCTTCCAGCAGGGATGGCTCATACAAGGTGCTTGCAGTAACGGCTTGTCCAACTGGTATTGCCCACACGTATATGGCAGCAGAGGCACTGGAAAAAGCAGGAAAGAAGATGGGAATTTCCATAAAGGTTGAGACGAATGGCTCAGGTGGAGCAAAAAATGTTCTCACCAAAGAAGAGATTGCAGCTTGTGACGGTATCATAGTTGCGGCAGATAAGGCAGTGGAAATGTCCCGATTTAATGGTAAAAAGGTTTATAAGACAAAGGTTTCTGATGGAATTAAAATTCCAGAGGAGCTGATTGACAAAATTGTTTCAGGAAATGCACCTGTATATCACCATGATGGTGAGGTTGCCGGCGGTGAATCGGGTGATGATGAAACCTTTGGAAGAAGGATTTACAAGCAGCTGATGAACGGTGTATCAAATATGCTGCCTTTTGTAGTAGCAGGTGGTATATTTATAGCACTTGCATTTCTGATTGATACCATAGCAGGGGCACCGCAGGATGCGAACTTTGGAACCCATACGGCGGCGGCAGAATTTTTAAAGACCATTGGAGGATATGCATTTAACTTTATGGTGCCGATACTTGCGGCCTATATCGGTATGAGTATTGCTGACAGACCGGGATTTCTTGTAGGTCTTGTAGGCGGCTATCTTGCAACGACAGGTTCCACCTTTGCAAGCGTGGGCGGTGACATCCCTTCAGGATTTTTGGGAGCACTTTTTGCAGGCTTTGTAGGCGGCTACCTTATGCTGGGAATTGAAAAGCTGTGCGACCATATGCCTAAGGCACTTAACGGCATTAAGCCTGTGCTTATTTATCCCCTTGTGGGGCTTGGGCTTATTGCAGTCATTATGTGTGCAGTTAATCCTTTTATGGGAATGATAAATACAGGACTTTCAAACTTCCTCAACAATATGGGTGACAGCAGTAAGATTGTACTTGGCTGTATACTCGGTGGTATGATGTCAATTGATATGGGCGGACCATTTAACAAGGCGGCATATACATTTGGCATAACAGCAATAGCGGCAGGCAGCTATGACATTATGGCGGCGGTTATGATAGGCGGCATGGTGCCTCCAATCGCAATCGCACTTTCCACAACATTCTTTAAAAACAGATGGACAGACGAGGAGAGAAAGAATGGACCTGTAAATTATGTCATGGGGTTAAGCTTCATTACGGAGGGTGCAATTCCTTATGCGGCAGCAGACCCGCTCAGGGTTATCCCTTCCTGTCTTGTAGGTGCAGCCGTGGCAGGCGGTCTTTCCATGGCATTTGACTGTACGCTTATGGCTCCACATGGCGGTGTGTTTGTGTTTGCTGTAGTAAGCAACTGGCCTATGTATATCGTATCGCTTGTAATTGGTTCTTTGGTCGGCATGCTGCTTTTGGCACTGTTAAAGAAAAAGGTGAGTGAATAAATATTGTGATTAGTAATTGCGAAGCTCTAGTTTTGTGAACCAGGTTTTAAAAATAAGGAGTTTCATAAATACTTAATAAGTATATCGCAGATGAAAGGAGAAAAGATTATGGTAACGAAAACGATTAAGGTTGTAAATGAACAGGGGATTCACATGAGACCGGCAGGAATGTTAGTTGCGGAAATGAAGAAATTTCCAAATTGTAATGTAACGCTTAAATGTGGGGATAAAACAGCAAAGGCAACTGCTGTTATGCAGATTATGGCTTCGGGCATTAAATGCGGTTCTGAGGTGGAAATAACGGCTGAGGGCGAAAATGAGCAGGCTGCTCTTGATAAGGCGGTTGAGCTTTTTGAGACAGGTTTCGGAGAGTAATTGGAGTGGGCTTATGTCCAATGGAAGAGGAGTTTGCTTATGAACAAATACACAGGGAAAGGCGTATATAGTGCAATTGCGATAGGTAAAATATCTGTTTACAAAAGGCAGGAGGCATCGGTAAAGCGTGTCCGCATACAGGATGCTTCGGCTGAAAAGGAAAGGGTTGCAAAGGCGAAGGAGCTTTCCAACAAACAGCTCTCAGAGATATATGAGAAAGCTTTAAAGGAGGTTGGAGAGACCAATGCACAGATATTTGAAATTCATATGATGATGCTTGAGGACGAGGACTATAATGAATCGATTGAAAACATTATAGAAACCCAGATGGTAAATGCCGAATATGCCGTGGCAGTTACATCAGATAACTTTGCGGAAATGTTTGCCTCCATGGATGATGCCTATATGCAGGCAAGGTCTGCGGATGTAAAGGACATATCAAACCGTATTATCAAAAATTTATCGGTGGACGGTGGCAAGGAGAGTACAGTTACAGGCAAAATGATAGTTTGTGCTGATGACCTTGCCCCAAGTGAGACGGTGTCTCTGGATAAGGATAATGTTTTGGCATTTGTAACGGCAAAGGGCTCGTCAAATTCCCACACGGCAATACTTGCCAGAAATATGAACATTCCTGCCATTATAGGTGTGGGAGAGGAGTTCCTTAAAGAAATCAAGGACGGTGACCTTGCCATAGTGGATGGCTTTAAGGGCGAGGTGTATGTAAATCCCGATGATGACACCCTCGCCATGATGGAGAAAAAGCAAAGGGAAGACAACGAAAAAAAACAACTTCTTCAGGAGCTTAAGGGCAAGGAAAATGTAACGCTTGATGGAACAAAAATAAATGTGTTTGCCAATATAGGCGGGGTTTCCAATATAGGAGCAGTGCTGCAAAATGATGCCGGTGGCATCGGACTGTTCCGAAGCGAGTTCCTATATCTTGAAAACAGCGATTATCCTACGGAGGAGCAGCAGCTTATTGCATACAGAAAGGTTCTTGAGAGCATGGCAGGGAAAAAGGTCATCATAAGGACCCTTGACATTGGTGCAGATAAGCAGGTGGATTATTTTAACCTTGACAAGGAGGAAAATCCTGCACTTGGTTATCGGGCAATCAGAATCTGCCTGACAAGACCCGAGATTTTTAAAACGCAGCTTCGGGCACTTTATCGTGCATCGGTTTATGGTAATCTTGGCATCATGTTTCCTATGATTACCAGCGTTTCGGAGGTCGAAAAAATAAAGGCTGTATGTGACGAGGTAAAGGCGGAGCTTAAGGAGGAAGGTCTTGAATACTCGGAAAATGTAGAGCTTGGCATTATGATAGAGACGCCTGCGGCGGCAGTTATCAGTGATTTGCTTGCACCTATGGTTGATTTCTTCAGCGTAGGTACAAATGACCTGACACAGTATACGCTTGCATGTGACAGACAAAATCCGAATATTGAAAGCTTTTGTGATACACATCACGAGGCGATACTTAGATTGATTCAGATGGCAGCAGATAATGCCCATAAACACGGTGCATGGATTGGAATTTGTGGAGAGCTTGCGGCAGATACAACGCTGACGGAGCGATTCTTACGAATGGGAATTGATGAGCTTTCCGTATCACCGGGCTTTGTGCTTAAGGTGAGAAATCAGGTAAGGAATACGGATTTGTCAAAATAGGTACGGTTGAAATTTATATAGATATGAGTAAAACTTAGGTTTCGCTAACGTCCGTTGTATGATATAGACAAATCACAGCAAGGCACGCTTTCGCTATGCGTCGCACGTAACGGTACATAAGGTGCCATATGTCCTCAGAACATATGACACCTAAGTACCGACGGCTCCACAATGCCTTGCTTGTGATATTGTTTATATTGTACAACTGGAATTTAGAAATGTTAAGTTTTACTCATTTTTAAATTAATATTAAGTGAATTGATAAATGGTTCAGACCAAACGCCAGATATACAAAAAGAAGAAATGGAACAGGAAGAAAACAAAGAAAACGGAGAAGGAATCCTTCTGTCTTATGGGAAAGAGGGGGAGTACGGGCAGTATGATTTGTTTGACGGAGAAGAATATCTTAGATATTATGTTCCAACTGGAAGTTATACAGTAAAGTGTAACATAAAGGGAGGATTTTACATAGAAACAATAGAATTACATAAAGAAGAAGGGTGGGATACAGCAACAACCATAGAACAAATTATGGTGGGGGCAGGAGAAGAAAAAGATATTACAATCGAAGATGGGCAATGTATAAGTTTGATTATAAATACAGAAGTTGAGTTAATTGAAAAGTAGGAGGATTTTTTTATGGCAAAGTCAATAAAGTGTCCGAGATGGGGATGTGATGGAGTTGGCATTCCTGCCGATATAAAGAAAAAGTTTTCTGTCGGAAAATCTTTGACGGGAGGATTGTTTGGGGCGGCTATCGGAGGTCCGATAGGTGCAGCTGTCGGTGGAACGATGAACGGAATAAAGGGAAAGAACGGAAAAACAAAGTTTGTTTGCTCTAAATGCGGCAAGGTGTTTGAAAAGAAAATGTGAATGGCTTAAAAAGGAATATATCATCTTAAAATTATTATATTATTGCTTATCATATTTGAGGGGATAATGTTGAAATGCATGAAAAATTAAGCTAAAATAGACAATACAAAAGTCAAATGCTTGGAGGTTTATATATTAAAGAAAAATGGAAGAAAAGATGAGGCAGAAGACAGAATTAGAATTATGGACAGCTATTGGAAATCTTCTCCGTTATCAGAACAGGAAGAAATTGATAGGAGAAATCGGTTTACCTATGAATATGCGGCAAAACAGGATAGAATTTTAAATGAAACGTCAAAAACATATGCAAATAGTTACAGGATTTTGGCATTAACCCACTTGATAGGACTTACTTATACAGGACTATTTCCAAAATTGTGGGAGTCTAAAGAGTTAGTAGATAAAACGATAGATGAGTACATATCAATATTAAAAGAAGCGTAGAGAAACAAAGATAAAATCAAAAGAAGACTGTCATACCAATAATATTTTCTTGGCATGGCAGTCTTTTAATTATAGGTGGATTTATTATCAATTAAATAATAAATATTTTAAGGTGCAAGAATTAATAGATGATTTTCTTTTTGTTGGTTTATATGTTAGTTTGAGTGAGATATTTTTGTGCATCCTCAGGTGATAGGGCAAAATTATTGATAAGGGCTTCTGTGATTTTGTCGTTGGAGAAGCCGTTTTCTTTCAGGAGAGAAATTGTAGTAGCAATTGTTGCCATAATGCCTTCGCTACGACCTTGCTCACGCCCGATATCGATGCCTTGTTCGCATCCGATGTCAATACCCTCACTGCGACCTTGTTCGTATCCATCAGCATGACCTTCCTCATATCCGATTTCCTTCAGGGTTTTCTCGTGAAGCTCGGCATCATATTCAAATATACTCATGGCGATTACCTCCCGTTTGTTCTTTCTTAAAAATTCA